>NZ_JBVIVI010000002.1:203048-573855 GCF_055595765.1 Streptomyces sp. NPDC040405 | reverse complement strand
CCTCCCCCCCCCCCCCCCCCCCCCCCCCCCCCCCCCCCCCCGCCCCCCCCCCCCCCCCCCCCCCCCCCGCCGCCGTATGCGCAGGGACTTCAGCCGGTGTTGCGCAGGCCCGCCGCCACTCCGTTGACGGTGAGGAGCAGCGCCCGGGCGAGCACCGGGTCGGGCTCTTCGCCGCGCTCGTGCGCGGTGCGCTGCCGGTGGAGCAGGCTCACCTGGAGGTAGGAGATCGGGTCGAGGTAGGCGTCCCGGACATGGAAGGTCTGCTTCAGCACCGGGTTGGAGTCCAGCAGTTCGGTCTCGCCGGTGACCCGCAGCACCTCCCGCACGGTCAGCTCGTGCTCCGCCTGGATGACGTCGAAGACGTGCTTCAGCTCGTCCGGCACCAGGGTGTCGACGTAGTGCCGGGCGATCCGCAGGTCCGTCTTGGCGAGGGTCATCTCGACGTTGGACAGGAAGTTGCGGAAGAAGTGCCAGTGCTGGTGCATCTCGTCCAGCACGCCGTCGAGCCCGGCCTCGCGGGCCGCCTTGAGGCCGGAGCCGACGCCGAACCAGCCGGGGACGATCTGCCGGGACTGGGTCCAGCCGAAGACCCACGGGATCGCGCGCAGTCCGTCGAGGCCCGCGCCGGAGTCGGGGCGGCGGGACGGCCGGGAGCCGAGGTGGAGCTCCGCGAGCTGGTCGACGGGGGTGGAGGCGAAGAAGTAGGCGGGCAGGTCGGGGTCGTCCACGAGGGCGCGGTAGGCGCCGTGGGCGGCCTCGGAGACCGTCTCCATCGCCGCGTCCCAGCGGGCGAGCGCCTCGTCCGACTGGCGCGGGGCGGTGTGCAGGGCCGACGCCTGGAGGGTGGCGGCCACCGTCAGCTCCAGGTTCTCCCGGGCGAGCGAGGGGACGAGGTACTTGTCGGAGATGACCTCGCCCTGCTCGGTGACCTTGATCTCGCCTTCGAGGGTGCCCCACGGCTGGGCCAGGATCGCGTCGTGGGTGGGGCCGCCGCCGCGGCCGACGGTGCCGCCGCGGCCGTGGAAGAGGCGCAGCCGTACGCCGTGCCGGTGGGCGACGTCGCGCAGCAGCCGCTGGGCGCGGTGGATCTCCCACTGGGAGGTGGTGATGCCGCCGAACTTGGAGGAGTCGGAGTAGCCGAGCATGACCTCCTGGACGTCGCCGCGCAGCGAGACCATGCGCCGGTAGGAGGGGTCGGAGAGCATCTCGTCGAGGAGCTGGTCGGCGATCTTCAGCTCGTCGGTGGTCTCCAGCAGCGGAACGATGCCGATCTTGGCCCAGCCCGCGTGCAGATCGACGAGACCGGCCTCGCGGGCGAGGACGGCGGCGGCGAAGACATCGTCCGAGCCCGCGCACATGGAGATGATGTAGGACTCGACGATCTCGGGCCCGAACCGCTCGAAGGACTCGCGGATGGTCTGGAAGACGCCGAGGGTCTTGGCTCCGGCGGCGTCCAGCGGCGCCGGGGAGGGCGCCAGCGGACGGCGCGAGCGCAGTTCCTTGGCGAGCAGCTTGCGCCGGTAGTCCCGGGGCATGTCGGCGTACCGCCAGGATTCCTCGCCGAGGCGGTCGAAGAGCTGGCCGAGGGCGTGGTGGTGGGCGTCGGCGTGCTCGCGTACGTCCATGGTGGCGAGCTGGAGGCCGAAGGCGGCGAGGGTGCGGATGGCGCGTTCGAGGCGGCCGTCGGCGATCAGGGCGCCGCGGTGGGCGCGCAGCGAGTCCTGGATGAGCTTCAGGTCGGCCAGCAGCTCGGCGGTGCCGAGGTAGTCGCGGCCGGGGACGTGCGGGGCGTCCTTGGCGAGGCGCTCGCGGGTGTTGACCAGCTTCTGCCGCATGCAGGTGGCCTTGAGCCGGTAGGGCTCCTCGGCGTTGAGCCGCTTGTAGCGCGGGCTGATCTCGGGCAGCAGCTCCAGGTCGCGCTGGAGGGAGGTGAGCAGTTCCTCGGAGGCGTCGGAGTTGCGGATCGAGCTGGAGAGGGCGGCCCGCAGGTCGTCGACGATCTCCAGGGCGTCGGTGATGCCGTGCTCGTGCTGGAGGATCAGCACCTCCCAGGTCACCTGGGGGGTGACATTGGGGTTGCCGTCGCGGTCGCCGCCGATCCAGGTGCCGAAGGTGAGCGGGCGGGTGGTGACGGGCAGCTCGATGCCGACCCGCTCCAGCTCGGCGGTGAGGTCCTCCAGGACGTCGCCGACGGCGTGGGCGTGCAGCTCGTCGAGGTAGTAGACGGCGTTCCGGGCCTCGTCGGCGGGCTCCGGGCGGACGACGCGCAGCTCGTCGGTCTGCCACAGCAGGTCGATGTTCTCGGCGAGCCGCAGGTCGGCGCGGCGGCTCTCGCCCCCGGCGGCGAGGGTGTCCAGCAGCTCGGCGATCCGGCGCAGCTTGTTGAGGACGGTGCGGCGGGCGGCCTCGGTGGGGTGGGCGGTGAAGACCGGGCGAACTCCCAGGTGCTCCACGGTCTGCCGCAGATGGCCGGGGTCGGCGTCCTTGAGCTGGTCGACGGTGCGGGCGAGGATGCCGCCCTCGGCGGCGCGGCGGGTGCTCAGGTCGCGGCTTCGGTGGACCTGCTCGGTGACGTTGGCCAGGTGGAAGTAGGTGGAGAAGGCGCGCACCAGCTTGGCGGCGGTCGGCAGATCGGTGGTGCCGAGGAGCTCGGCGGCGGCCTCGCCGTCACTGCGGGTGAGGGCGCGGACGCGCTCGACGAGGTCGAGGAGGTCGGGGCCCTCCTGTCGGACCAGGGTCTCGCCGAGGAGGTCACCCAGACGGCGGATATCGGCACGCAGGGCGGCGTTGGTGTGGTCGGCACTGCTCACAGGTGCGGGCTCCTTGCAGTGAACGGGGGTTCCTAGCGGGGGTGGAGCCCCGCGCGGCTGGCGCCGCAGGGCCCGCACCCGGTGCTTTCGGCCATGTGCGGACCGCGCTGTCCGACGCCCCCAGGATAGGTGGCGTCCCCTTGGGCGACACCAGAGCCCTCTTGCCCCGGTTCTCGGCCCTGCCATACTTACGTCGCCGTAGGTTACGGATCCGTAGCCCAGCCCCCGAGCCCCACGAGGGATCCCATGACTGCAAGCCCCGACGTGGCCCACGACGCGCCGAAGGCCCAGGCGACCCCGCCTCCCTCCGCCACGCTGGGCGGGGACAGCAAGCGTTCCATCGAACAGATCACCCTTCTGCTCTTCATCACCGTTCCGTTCATCGCGCTGGTCGCGGCGGTCCCCCTGGCCTGGGGCTGGGGGGTGAGCTGGCTGGATCTGGCGCTGATGGTGGTCATGTACTACATCGGCTGCCACGGCATCACCATCGGCTTCCACCGCTACTTCACCCATGGCTCGTTCAAGGCGAAGCGGCCGCTGCGGATCGCGCTGGCGATCGCGGGTTCGCTGGCGGTCGAAGGGCCGCTGGTGCGCTGGGTGGCCGATCACCGCAAGCACCACAAGTTCTCCGACGCGGAGGGCGACCCGCATTCGCCGTGGCGGTTCGGGGAGACGGTCCCGGCCCTGATGAAGGGGTTGTGGTGGGCACATATCGCCTGGATGTTCGATGAGGAGCAGACCCCGCAGCAGAAGTACGCACCGGATCTGGTCAAGGACGACGCGATCCGTAACGTCTCCCGCCAGTTCGTGGTGTGGACGGTCGTCTCGCTGCTGCTGCCCGCCGCCATCGGCGGTCTGGTGACCTGGTCCTGGCAGGGCGCCGCGACCGCGTTCTTCTGGGGATCGCTTGTCCGGGTGGCCCTGCTCCACCATGTGACGTGGTCGATCAACTCGATCTGCCACGCGGTGGGCAAGCGGCCGTTCAAGTCGCGCGACCGGTCCGGGAACGTGTGGTGGCTCGCGGTGCTCTCGTGCGGCGAGTCCTGGCACAACCTGCACCACGCGGATCCGACGTGTGCCCGGCACGGGGTGATGAAGGGCCAGCTGGACTCCAGCGCCCGGATCATCCGCTGGTTCGAGAAGCTGGGCTGGGCTTATGACGTCCGGTGGCCGAACGCGGACCGGATCGACTCCCGCCGTAAAGAGGCCCCTGTCGAAGCGGCATGATAGAGGGCGTGGAGACCGACAGTAATACCAGCGGCAGCAAGGACCGGACGGCCCGGGCCGTCCGGTCCTCCGGATCCGGACCCCGGCGGCCCCGCAGGGTGCGGATGACCGGCAAGGAGCGCCGGGAACAGCTGCTGGACATCGGTCGGGCGCTTTTCGCCGAACGGGGCTTCGAGGGCACCTCGGTGGAGGAGATCGCGGCGAAGGCCGGGGTGTCCAAGCCGGTGGTGTACGAGCACTTCGGCGGCAAGGAAGGGCTGTACGCGGTCGTGGTCGACCGTGAGATGCGGCGGATGCTGGACATGGTGACCACGTCGCTGACCGCGGGTCATCCGCGGGAGCTGTGCGAGCAGGCCACGTTCGCCCTGCTGGACTACATCGAGGAGTACACGGACGGGTTCCGGATCCTGGTCCGGGACTCCCCCGTCGCCCAGTCGACGGGCACCTTCGCCTCGCTGATCAGCGACATCGCCACCCAGGTGGAGGACATCCTGGGCCTGGAGTTCAAGGCCCGCGGCTTCGACGCCAAGCTCGCCCCGCTGTACGCCCAGGCCCTGGTGGGGATGGTGGCGCTGACCGGCCAGTGGTGGCTGGATGTCCGCAAGCCGAAGAAGTCCGAGGTGGCGGCGCATCTGGTGAATCTGGCCTGGCACGGCCTGGACGGGCTGGAGCAGAAGCCGCGGCTGATAGGCCACCGCAAGGCGTGACGGGGGCGCCTTACGTCTGTTTGGTGGCCACGGCGAAGATCCGGCGGAACGGGAAGGCCGTGCCGTACGGGGCCGGGGGGTACGCCTCGCGCAGCAGCGCGGCGTACTCGCCGAGGAAGCGGTCGCGGGCGGCCGGGTCGTCGGCGAGGGCGGTCAGGACGGGACGCAGGGCGGTGCCCTTGGTCCAGTCGAGGACCGGGTCGTCCCCGGTGAGGATCTGCAGGTAGGTGGTCTCCCAGGCGTCGACCTCGCAGCCCAGCGCGGAGAGCCGGTCGAGGTAGTCGACGGGGTCCAGGGCGGAGGCGGGGCTGCGCAGGGCGTCGGCGAGGCGGTCGCGCCATTCCGGGGCGGTGCACAGGTCGCGCAGCAGCGTGTGACTGGGGGCACCGAAGTTGCCGGGCAGCTGGAAGGCGAGGGTGCCGCCGGGGCGCAGGGCGGCGAGCCAGCCGGGGAAGGCGTCGGCGTGGCCCGGCATCCACTGGAGCGCGGCGTTGGAGGCGATCAGGTCGTAGCGCTCCTCCGGCTCCCAGCGCAGGGCGTCGACGGTACGGAAGTCGAGACGGCCGCCGCCGGTGGTGGGACCGGCGAGGGGCTGGGCCTGTTCGAGCATCTCGGCGGAGCTGTCGAGGCCGGTGACGTGGGCGTCGGGCCAGCGGTCGAAGAGCAGAACGGTGACGTTGCCGGGGCCGCAGCCGAGGTCGGCGATGCGGGGCGGGCGGCCGGATTCCGCGGGGAGCCGGGGAACCCGGGCGAGGAGATCGCGGAAGGGGCGGGCCCGGTGGCCGGAGTGGCGGAGGTACTGGTCCGGGTCCCAGTTGGGTGACGTACGCATGGCGAAGTCCCTTGAACGGGTACGGTTCGGTACGAGCAGGCTTACCGTCCTCCAGAGTCTCTCTTGATGTCAAGAGACTTCATGTCGACAGACCTACTACACTGATCGCCATGGAGGACGAGGTCGACCGGCTGGTGGGGGCATGGCGCCGAGAGCGCCCCGACCTCGATGTCGAGCCGCTTGAAGTGCTCAGCCGGGTCAGTCGGCTCGCGCGCCATCTCGACCGGGCGCGGCGGATCGCCTTCAGCGAGCATCAGCTGGAGTCCTGGGAGTTCGACGTGCTGACCTCGCTGCGGCGGGCCGGGACCCCGTACCAGCTCTCCCCCGGGCAGCTGCTGACGCAGACGCTGGTCACCTCGGGCACTATGACGAACCGCATCGACCGGCTGGCGAAGAAGGGCCTGGTCGAGCGGCTGCCCGACCCCAGTGACCGGCGCGGGGTGCTGGTCCGGCTCACCGCGGAGGGGCGCGACCGCGCCGACCAGGCGCTGGCCGGGCTACTGGATCACGAGCGGGCGATCCTGGCCGAGCTGTCCCAGGCCCAGCGCGCCGAACTGGCGGCGCTGCTACGCCAGCTGACCGCCCCGTTCGACAATTTCCCCGGCTAGGTCGGCCGGGCCGACGCCCGCCCGGCGGGCCAGCGCCACGGCGGCCAGCGTGGAGTGCACGCCCAGCTTGCCCAGCACGTTCTGCATATGGGTGCGGACCGTGTGCGGGGACAGGAACAGCCGCTCCGCCACCGCCTTGCGGCCCAGCCCGGCCACCATGCAGCGCAGCACTTCCCGCTCACGCGGCGTCAGCGATTCGACCAGCCGCTCGCTCTCGGTGCGGTGCTTACGGGCCGCCGTCAGCTCCCGCAGCACGCCGGTGAGCAGCGCGGGCGGCAGATGCGTCTCGTCGCGCAGCACCCCCCGGATCACGGCGAGCAGCCGGACCAGCGAACAGTCCTTGGCCACCCAGCCGGATGCCCCGGCCTGCAGCGCCGCCGCGGCCCGGCGCGGATCGTCGCGCTCGGCCAGCACCACGGTGCGTACCCCAGGCTGTGCGGTGCGCACGCCGCCGACCAGCGCTATGCCGTCCGGCGACCGCCCGTTGACCCGCCCCGGCGGGCCCGAGCCCAAGGCCCCGCCGTGGGCCGCCTCGGCCGGTACGGGGTGCGGTGCGTGGACCGGCTCCCCGTTCAGCGAGCCCAGGTCGGCGTCGATCAGCAGAACGTCGAAGCGGCGCCCCTCGGCCACTCCGCGCTCCAGACAGCGCAGCGCCGCCGGGCCGCTTCCGGCCGCCGCCACGTCCACGTCCTGTTCCGCCGCGAGGGCGGCGGCCAGTGACTCGGCGAAAATGCGATGGTCGTCGACCACCAGAACCCGAATACGTGCCACGGAACCCCCCACGTCGCCGGATACACCCGGATACCCCGAGAGCCAGTACGGGTACGGCGCCCGGGAAAAGGTCACCGCAAACCGCACGGCCGCCGCCGTGCTGAGATCGCTACCCCACCCCGGGCGTCGTACCTGACTGTCTCGCCCCCTGATACACGTCGGCCCCCACCGACGCTGTGCTCAGCGTACGACCGGGCTCCGCCTTCCGGAACGGATGAGCGAAACTGCCCGGCCTCGCCTGTTTACGGTGGTCTTTGTGTTCGGTCTTGGGGAGTAAGGAGACCGAGAACGGCGAAATTTGATCGCTCAACGGCCGAAGGCCACGAGGCCCCCTCGGGGCGAAGCCCTCCGGGAGCCCCTTCCGCCTACTGCCGCCGGGCGCCCGCGCTCGGGACCGCCGGGAAGATCCGCGGGGCCCGGTGTCCGGCGGCGGCGAACGCCTCGTCGACCGCCTTGGCCACCGCGTCCGCGTCCGCCGCCTCGACCAGCACGATCGCCGAGCCGCCGAAGCCGCCGCCGGTCATCCGCGCGCCCAGCGCGCCCGCCGTGTTCGCCGCCTCCACCACGAGGTCCAGCTCGGCGCAGGAGATCTCGAAGTCGTCGCGGCACGAGGCGTGTCCGGCGGTCAGGACCGGGCCGATGGACCGGGTGTCGCCCGCGTCCAGCCGCTCGATGACCTCCTGCACCCGCTGGTTCTCGGTCACCACATGGCGCACCCGGCGGCGCACGGTCTCGTCCACGCCGAGCCCCGCGAGGGTGGTGAGCGTCGCGTCCAGGGTCTCGAACGCCACCTCGCGCAGCGCGGGCACACCGAGCGCCCGCGCGGCCGACTCGCACGCGGCGCGCCGGTTGGCATACGCGCCGTCGCCCAGCTCGTGCTTGACCCGGGTGTCCACGACCAGCAGCCGCAGCCCCTCCGCCGCGAGGTCGAACGGCACCTGCCGCTGGGTGAGGTCGCGGGCGTCGAGGAAGAGCGCATGGCCCTCGGTGCAGCAGGCGGAGGCCATCTGGTCCATGATCCCGCAGGGGACGCCGACGAACTGGTTCTCCGCGCGCTGGCACAGCTGGGCGACGCGCTCCGGGGTGAGCCCCAGCCCGTACAGATCGCTGAGCGCGGTGGCCGTGACCACCTCCAGCGCGGCGGACGAGGACAGCCCGGCGCCGGTGGGCACCGTCGACTCGTAGTGCAGGTCCGCCCCGCCCGCCGCCGCGCCGGAGAGCAGCCCCTCCTCGCGCAGCGCCCACACCACGCCCGCCGGGTAGGCCGCCCAGCCGCCGCGGTCGCCGCCCGCGGCGACCGGGGCCAGCTCCTCGACGCGCAGCTCGACGGCCCCGCCCGGGGCGTCCCCGGAGTGGACGCGCAGCACCCCGTCGGTGCGCGGCGAGGCGGCCGCCAGGCAGGTGTGCGGCAGGGCGAGCGGCATCACGAAGCCGTCGTTGTAGTCGGTGTGCTCACCGATCAGGTTGACCCGGCCGGGCGCCGCCCACACGCCCTCCGGGCCGGTCCCGTAGACCTCCCGGAACCCCGCCGATACGTCGCTCACTCGCTCTCCCCTGTCCTTGTACAACCGTCGACCGCGGCCGGGCGGCCGCGCTTTCGCCTAGTGGGTCCGCTGCGCGAACTCCCACGCGTCCGCGACGATGCCCTTCAGGTCCGCGCGGCTCGGCCGCCAGCCCAGGCGCTCCTTGGCGCGCTCGGCCGAGGCCACCAGCACGGCCGGGTCGCCGCCCCGGCGGTCGGCGACGACCTCGGGGATCGGGTGGCCGGTGACCTGGCGCACGGTCTCGATGACCTCGCGGACGGAGAAGCCGTTGCCGTTGCCGAGGTTGCAGATCAGGTGCTCGCCCGCGGCGGCACCGCCCAGCGCCAGCAGATGCGCGTCGGCCAGGTCGGCGACGTGGATGTAGTCGCGGACGCAGGTGCCGTCGGGGGTCGGGTAGTCGTCGCCGAAGACGGAGATCGCCTCGCGGCGGCCCTGCGCGACCTGGAGCACCAGCGGGATCAGGTGCGACTCGGGGTCATGGCGCTCGCCGTACGCCCCGTAGGCGCCCGCGACGTTGAAGTACCGCAGGGAGACCGCGGCCAGGCCGTGCGCGGCGCACTCCCCGCTGATCATGTGGTCGACGGCGAGCTTGGTGGCGCCGTACGGATTGGTCGGCGCGGTCGCGGCGTCCTCGGTGATCGGGACCTCGTCCGGTTCGCCGTAGGTGGCGGCGGTGGAGGAGAAGACGAGGGTGCGGACCCCCGCGTCCCGCATCGCCGCGAGCAGCGCGGTGGTCCCGCCGACGTTGTTGACCCAGTACTTCTCCGGGTCGACGACGGACTCGCCGACCTGCGAGGACGCCGCGAAGTGCAGCACGCCGTCGTACGAGGCGTCGAGCCACTTGGCCGCGTCCTGAATGCGGCCCTCGATGAACTCCGCGTCCGCCGGAACGCCCTCGCGGTGCCCGGTGGACAGGTCGTCCAGGACGGTCACCCGGTGCCCGGCCTCCAGCAGATGCGCGGCGACCACGCTGCCGACATAACCGGCACCGCCCGTGACCAGGTACTTCTTCTGCTGCGCATTGCTCACTTGCTCGCTACCTCTCGCAGTCGCTCGGCCGCGGCCTCCGGCGGCACATCGTTGATGAACACATTCATGCCGGATTCGGAACCCGCGAGAAACTTCAGCTTGCCGGGAGTGCGGCGGATGGTGAAAAGCTCGAGGTGAAGTGCGAATTCCTCGCGGTCCGCACGGCTCACCTCCGCCCCCTTGCCGAACGGCGCCTGGTGCCAGGCGGCGATGTACGGCGTGGGCGGCTCCCCTTCCCCGAAGATCCGGTCGAAGCGCTTCAAGAGTTCCAGATAGATCTGTGGAAACTCTGTGCGTGCGGCATCGTCCAGCGCGGTCAGGTCCGGGACCCGGCGCTTGGGGTAGAGGTGCACCTCGTACGGCCAGTGTGCGGCATACGGGACGAAGGCGGTCCAGTGCTCGCCGTCGAGGACGACGCGCCGTCCGTCGGACCGCTCATCGGCGACCACATCATCGAACAGATTCCGACCGGTCCGCTCACGGTGCTCGGCGAGCGAGCGGAGCATCAGCCGGGTGCGCGGCGTCGGAAAGGGATACCCGTAGATCTGGCCGTGCGGATGGCCGAGGGTGACGCCGATCTCCCTGCCGCGGTTCTCGAAGCAGAAGACCTGCTCGACGGAGGGGAGTTGGGCCAGCTCGGCGGTCCGGTCGGTCCAGACGTCGAGCACCAGGGCGGCCTGCTCGACGGTGAGATCGGCGAAGGAGGCGTCGTGGTCGGAGGTGAAGCAGACGACCTCGCACCGCCCCGCGTCACCGGCCAGCGAGGGGAAGCGGTTCTCGAAGACGGCGACGTCGTAGTCGGAGGCGGGGACCTCGCTGTGCCGTCCGTCGCGCGAGGGGCACAGCGGGCATTCGTCGGCCGGCGGGTGGTACGTGCGCCCCTGGCGGTGGGAGGCGACGGCCACGTCGTCGCCGAGGAGGGGGTCGTGGCGGATCTCGGAGCGGGTCGAGATCGGGTCGAGCGGCCGCTGATCGACGGCGTCGCGCACCGCGTCATCGCGCGCGTCGTAGTAGATCAGCTCGCGTCCGTCCGCGAGCCGCGTCGCCGTCTTCTTCACGTCCGCCAGCTCCTGTCAGCTCCACCAAACACAACTAAACATAATGAACCACAAGCCAACAGCGGCGTCAATGCGCCAGGAAGCCGTGCAAATAGAGCAGGATTGTGCGTTATGCACCTTCTGGCAGCAGGGCTCCGGCTCCCCACCAACGCCCTCGACTACACCATCCTGATCCTCTACTTCGCCGTCGTCCTCGGCGTCGGCTTCGCCGCCAGACGGAGCGTGAAGACCAGCCTGGACTTCTTTCTCTCCGGCCGGTCACTGCCCGCGTGGGTCACCGGTCTCGCCTTCGTCGCCGCCAATCTGGGCGCCCTGGAGATCCTGGGAATGGCGGCCAACGGCGCCCAGTACGGCGTCTACACCGTGCACTGGTACTGGGTGGGCGCGATTCCGGCCATGGTCTTCCTCGGCCTGGTGATGATGCCGTTCTACTACGGCTCCAAGGTCAGGTCGGTGCCCGAGTTCCTGCTGCACCGCTACGGGCCGCCCTCGCATCTGCTCAGCTCGATCATCTTCTCCGTGGCGTCCGTGCTGATCGCGGGCGTCAATCTCTATGCGATGGCCATCGTCGTCGAGGCGCTGCTCGGCTGGCCGCAGTGGGTCGCCATCGTCGTCGCCGGGCTGTTCGTGCTCGCGTACATCACCCTGGGCGGGCTCTCCTCGGCGATCTACAACGAGGTGCTGCAGTTCTTCGTCATCCTCGCCGCGCTCATCCCGCTCACCGTCGTCGGCCTCAAGCGGGTCGGCGGCTTCGGCGGGCTCAAGGACTCCCTCGAAGCCTCCCACGGGCCCAACTTCACCTCCGCGTGGGGCGGCACCGGCATCGGTTCGGACAACCCCCTGGGCGCCAACTGGCTGACCATCGTGCTCGGCCTCGGCTTCTGCCTGAGCTTCGGCTACTGGACGACCAACTTCGCCGAGGTGCAGCGCGCGCTGTCCGCCAAGAACCTCTCGGCCGCCCAGCGCACCCCGCTGATCGCCGCGTTCCCCAAGATGTTCATCCCGCTGATCGTGGTGGTCCCGGGGCTGATCGCCCTGGTCATCTCGCCCGGCATCGGCTCCACGAAGAGCGGTCTGCAGTACAACGACGCGATCCCGCTGCTGATGAGCGAACTGCTCCCCAACGGGGTGCTGGGCGTGGCGGTGACCGGGCTGCTCGCCGCCTTCATGGCGGGCATGGCGGCCAACGTCTCCTCCTTCAACACCGTCTTCACCCATGACATCTGGCGGGCGTACCTCAGGAAGGACCGCGCGGACGAGTACTACCTGCTGACGGGGCGGGTGGTGACCGCGATCGGGGTGCTGGCCGGGATGGGGACGGCGTTCATCGCGTCCTCGTTCAGCAACATCATGAACTACCTGCAGACCCTGTTCTCGTTCTTCAACGTGCCGCTGTTCTGCGTCTTCATCATCGGGATGTTCTGGCGGCGGGCCACCGCCCCGGCCGGGTTCTGGGGGCTGCTCAGCGGCACCGTCGCCGCGATGATCAACTACTTCTGGCTCTACAAGGACGGCGTCATCTCCATCCCCAGCGACCAGGGCGCCAACTTCGTCTCCGCCATCGTGGCGTTCGTGGTCGGCGGGGTGGTGATGGTCGCGATCACCCCGTTCACCAGGCCCAAGCCGGAGGCGTCGCTGGCCGGTCTGGTCTACGGAACCACCGCCCCCGGCCTGGCCGAGCCCCCGGCGCCGGGCGACGAAGCCTGGTACCGGCGGCCCGCCCTGCTCGGCTGGGGCGCGATCGTCCTCGCGGCCCTGTGCTACATCCCGTTCTCCCTGTGAGCCCCATGACCCTCCTGCGGACAAGGAACCCGCGCCATGAGTGACGACTACGAGTACCAGCACGAAGTCGAGGAGCTGGAAGGGAAGTCGGCGACCGCGGCCCGGCTCTTCGACGTACGGCGCATCATCGGCGGCCTGTTCGTGATCTACGGGATCATCGTCACGATCGCCGGGATCACCGTCTCCGACGCGGGCCTGAAGAAGGCCGAGAACATCAACATCAACCTGTGGACGGGCGTCAGCATGCTCATCCTCGGCCTGCTCTTCCTGCTCTGGATGAGGCTCAGGCCGCTGCCCGTGCCGCACCCCGCCCCCGAGCAGGGCCCCGCCCGGCCCGGGGACGCGGAGGGCTGACCGACGCTACGGGGCGGCGCCGCGGTGCGTCGCCGCCCGGTCCAGCAGGCCGGTGCGCGCCGCCAGCGCCGCCGCCTCCAGCCGGGAGCCGACCCCGAGCTTCATCAGCACCCGCTGCACATGGGTGCGCGCCGTGCTGGGCGCGATCCCCATGCCCGCGGCGATCAGCCGGGTGTCCTCGCCCTCGGCGACCCGCATGAGCACCTCCACCTCGCGCGGGGTCAGCATGCGCAGCAGCCGGGCTCCCTCGTCGTCCGGCTGGGCCGCGGGATTGAGCAGCTCCGCGAACGCCCCCTGTAACAGCTGCGGGGCCACCGCCGCCTCGCCCGCGCGCGCCTTCATCATGGCGCGCTCGACGCCCTCGATCCGCTCGTCGTGCCGGACATAGCCGGAGGCGCCCGCGGCGAACGCGGCCGCGATGCCGCGCGGGTTCGGCACCGGGCCGAGCACCACCACCGCGACCTGTGGCCGCTCCTTCTTGATCCGCACGACCGGTTCGAACACGCCCGGATCGGCGGGTGCCGCCGTCCCGAGCAGACACACCTCCGGTGCCCGGCTCACCACCAGCTCCGCCGCTCCCGCGCTCGGCGCGGCCGCGGCGAGCACCCGGTGCCCGCGCAGCTTCAACGCCGAGGCGAGGGCCTCCGCGAGCAGGCGGTGGTCATCGACCACCATGAGTCGCACGCCCATGAGCTTCCCCCCTTTGCCCCGGGAAGCTACACGCTTGTTCGACGTTGCGCGCCCCTTACCCGGAAGAAGCCCCCCGGAATGCCGAAATCCCGCCCATCTACGCCTACTTGACACCTGATTGACGTCCGAAAGAGACCGTTGTGGCCTGCCCCGGGGGCGGATTCGATCATGGAGAAAACGGCGGCGGCCCCGGCCGTACGGTGGGTACGGGCGGGGCCGCCGTGGCGTGCGCGGGTGCCGTCAGCCGCGGTCGGCTGCCGCGGCCAGCTCTCGCGGTCAGCTGCCGCCGAAGACGAGGGCCAGCGGGTCGTCCTTGTCGTACGAGCCCGAGGGCTTGTCGGCGTAGACGGTGCTCATGTACAGCCGCTGGTCGGAGTAGATGATCTCCGAGTAGGTGGGGCTGAACTTCGACTCCATCTCCCCGCTCTCGGCCGGGTTCTGGAGCAGCTTCGCCTTCTCGTACGACTTGGGGTCGATGCGCCAGACCGCGCCGCCCTCGTCGTAGGTGCTCTCCTGGTAGGCCAGCACGAAGCCGTCCTTGTCGAGCCCGAGCGGCGTCATCGCGGCGCGCTTGACGCCGTCGGCCTTGCCGACCGGCTTGCCGGTCGCCAGGCTGAACGCCACGATCTCGTTGGCGGTGGTGGTGCTGTCGTAGCTGTTGCGGTCCTCCGACCCCAGGAAGAGGGCGTCGGCCGACTTGCTGACGGCGATCTGGCGGCAGCCCTCGACGCTGGTCGAGGGGCACTTGGCCTGGTACTTGCCGTTCTCGGTGCTGATCTTCGCGCGCACCGTACCGACCTTGGCGCTGTCGTCGATGGACAGGTAGTCCGAGACCCCGGAGCCGGTCGAGTCGCCCGCGTCGAGACCGATCACCAGCGGGTCGGTGGACGCGATGTGCACGTAGTCGATGCCCTGCGACACCTTGTACGCGGACTTCACCGCGCCGGTCTTCGGGTTCAGCGTCTGGATCTGGATCTGCGGGCTGTCGTAGTCGCCGCACTGGCGCACCGCGACGAGCTTGGCGTCACCACCGGCGTACCCGCGGTCCTCGCAGTCCTCCTCGGACTTCGGCTTCCACAGCTCCTTGCCCGCGGTCGACCAGGCCGCGCCGCCGCTGGTGCCGCCCGCGGCGACCGTGCCGCCGCCGAAGGTCACCTCGTCGAAGGAGATCTTCTCGTCGCCCTCGGTGATGTCCCGGTGCCAGCGCATCTTGCCGTTCTTCAGGTCCAGCAGCGCGACCTGGTTGCAGCTCGGGTACTTGTCCTCCTTGGAGGGCTTGGCCTCCTGGTAGAGGACCGCCGTCAGGCCGTCCTTGGAGACGTGCTCCGAGGACCAGCAGACCGCGCCGGCCAGCGGGATCGACCACTTCGCCGAGCCGCCGTCCAGCGGATAGCCGTCGATCTTGTTGACCCCGGCCTTCACGAAGGTGTCGCCGGTGGTCCACATGCCGTCGACCGTGACCTGGTCGTCGACCTTCGGCATCGGGAGCTTGTTGATCAGCCGGGCGTTGACCGTCTTGGGGGCGGGCTTGTTCTTGGTGCCGCCGCTGCCGCTGGTGCTGCCCTGGCTGGTCTGCTCGTCCTTGCCCTTGGCCTCGTTGTCGTCACCGCCCTGGGTGGCGAACCATATGCCGCCGCCGATGACCAGTGCGACCGCGACCACCGCGCTGACGATGACCGCCATCCGCTGCTTGGACCGGCCGTTGCCGCCGCCGGGGCCGCCGCCCTGGCCCGGGCCGCCGGGGTACTGCGGCTGGGGCGGGTAGCCGTAGTTCTGCTGGCCGTAACTCTGCTGGCCGTACGGCTGCTGCTGGTACGGGGACGGCATGCCCACCTGGGTGGGCTGCGCGTGCACCCCCGGGTAGCCGTAGCCGCCCGCGCCCTGCGGGGGCGTCTGCGGCGGCTGCGGTGCCTGCGGCGGCTGCGGCGGCGGGCCGGGGGGCGGCGGGGGCGGGACGGGTGGCTGATTCGGGTAGCCGTAACCCGGCTCCTGCGGAGCGCCGAAACCGCCCTGCGGCGGCTGGTTGGGCGGCGGAGGCGGTTGTGACATGGGTATTCCTTTGCGGGCGAGCCCATGCGCCGACTCGGCCTCCCCCGCGATCCCGGCGGCCAAACCCCGCCAGGAAGGAGCGAATCAGACATGCGACCCGCCGGTGAGCACCAGGTAAGGCGGGAGTTCTTTCTATCACCCGGTCATGACAAGCCACGGGCCGGTCACAAGCTCATGGAGCAGCTGAGACCGGCCCGTGACGCGACTGTTGCTCAGGCGTCGTCCGCTGACGCCCGTCGCTCAGGCGTCGTCGGCCAGTTCCAGCCAGCGCGTCTCCAGGTCGTCGCGCTCCCCCGTCAGTTCCCGCAGCTTGGTGTCCAGCTCGGCGACCCGGGCGAAGTCCGTGGCGTCCTCGGCGATCTGGGCGTGCAGCGTGGACTCCTGCTCGCTGATGCGGTCCAGCCGCCGCTCGATCTTCTGGAGTTCCTTCTTCGCGGCACGCTGCTCGGCCGCCGACCGCTGCTGCCCGCCGGACGGCGCCTCGGCGGCCTTCTGCTTGCCGGAGGCGGCCGGGGTCGGCGCCGCCGCGGCCAGCGCCCGCTGGCGCCGCTCCAGGTACTCGTCCACCCCGCGCGGCAGCATGCGCAGCGTGGCGTCGCCCAGCAGGGCGAGCACCCGGTCGGTGGTGCGCTCCAGGAAGTACCGGTCGTGGCTGATGACCACGAGCGAGCCCGGCCAGCTGTCGAGGACGTCCTCCAGCTGGGTCAGGGTCTCGATGTCCAGGTCGTTGGTCGGCTCGTCCAGGAACAGCACATTGGGCTCGTCCATCAGCAGCCGCAGGATCTGGAGCCGACGCCGCTCACCGCCGGACAGATCGCCGACCGGCGTCCACTGCTTCTCCTTGGTGAAGCCGAACTTCTCGCACAGCTGCGAGGCGGTCATCTCCTTGCCCTTGCCCAGGTCGACGCGCTGCCGCACCTGCTCGACGGCCTCCAGGACGCGCAGGGTCCGCTCCAGTTCGGCGACCTCCTGCGAGAGATACGCGAGCTTCACGGTCTTGCCGACGACGATCCGGCCCTCCGGGGGCTGCTGTTCGCCCTCGCTGCGCGCGGCCTCGGCGAGGGCGCGCAGCAGCGACGTCTTGCCCGCGCCGTTCACGCCCACCAGGCCGATCCGGTCGCCGGGGCCCAGCTGCCAGGTCAGATGCTTCAGCAGCAGCTTCGGCCCGGCGGTGACCGTCACGTTCTCCAGCTCGAAGACGGTCTTGCCGAGGCGGGAGTTCGCGAACTTCATCAGCTCGGCGTTGTCGCGCGGCGGCGGTACGTCCTCGATCAGCGCGTTCGCCGCCTCGATGCGGAAGCGCGGCTTGCTGGTGCGGGCCGGGGCGCCGCGGCGCAGCCAGGCCAGCTCCTTGCGCATCAGGTTCTGCCGCTTGGCCTCCTCGCTGGCGGCGATGCGCTCGCGCTCGGCCCGGGCGAAGACGTAGTCGCTGTAGCCGCCCTCGTACTCGTGGACCGCGCCGCGCTGCACGTCCCACATGCGGGTGCAGACCTGGTCGAGGAACCAGCGGTCGTGGGTGACCACCACCAGCGCCGAGCGGCGGGCCCGCAGATGACGGGCCAGCCAGGAGATGCCCTCGACGTCGAGGTGGTTCGTCGGCTCGTCGAGGACGATCAGGTCCTGCTCGCCGATCAGCAGCTTGGCGAGCGCGATACGGCGGCGCTCGCCGCCGGACAGCGGGCCGATGACCGTGTCCAGACCCTGCGGGAAGGCGGGCAGGTCGAGCCCGCCGAAGAGCCCGGTGAGGATGTCGCGGATCTTGGCGTCGCCCGCCCACTCGTGGTCGGCGAGGTCGCCGATCACCTCGTGCCGGACGGTGGCGGCGGGGTCGAGCGAATCGTGCTGGGTCAGCACCCCCAGCCGCAGGCCCCCGGCCTGGGTGACACGGCCGTCGTCGGCGGGTTCGAGCTTGGCGAGGATCCGGATGAGCGTGGTCTTCCCGTCCCCGTTCCGGCCGACGACGCCGATCCTGTCCCCCTCGTTGACCCCGAGGGACACGCCGTCCAGCAGCGCACGGGTGCCGTACACCTTGCCGACGGCTTCGACGTTGACCAAGTTGGTGACCATCACACTCCTGTTACGCGGATCGATCGACGTCCCAGGGTAGTCGCGGTCACGGAGTGGTGACCGTCGCCCCGGGCGCCGGGCCGGACGCCGTCCGTACGGTGCGGCAGGTGCCGGACGCCGCGAGCGCGGTGGCCACGTCCCGGGCGGCCTCCGCGTCCTTCGCAAGGAACGCGCAGGTCGGGCCGGAGCCGGAGACCAGGCTCGCGAGCGCCCCGGCGTCCGCGCCCGCGCGCAGCGTCTCGGCGAGCGCTGGGCGCAGGGAGAGCGCGGCGGGCTGCAGATCGTTGGTCACGGCGGCCGCCAGCGCGGCCGGATCCCCGGTGCGCAGCGCCGTGAGCAGCGCCTCCGACGGCTCGGGGTCGGGGATCGTCGCGACGGTCGCGCCCGCCCCGGTCTCCTCCCGGAGGCGATCGCACTCCCGGTAGACGGCCGGGGTGGACAGCCCGCCGTCCGCGACCGCGAACACCCAGTGGAAGGTCCCGCCCGTCTCCAGCGGCGTCAGCAGCTCCCCCCGGCCACGGCCGAGGGCCGCCCCGCCGACCAGGCTGAACGGGACGTCGCTGCCGAGGTCGGCGCAGAGCGCGAGGAGTTCGGTGCGGCTGGTGCGCGTCCCCCACAGCGCGTCGCACGCCAGCAGCGCCCCGGCGGCGTCCGCACTGCCGCCCGCCATGCCGCCCGCGACGGGGATGTCCTTGGCGATGTGCAGATGCACGTCCGGCGCGAGGCCGTGGCGCGCGGCGAGCGCGGCCGCCGCGCGGGCGGCGAGGTTGCTGTGATCGGTGGGGACGTGCGGTGCGTCTTCGCCCTCGACGGTGACGCGGAGGGTTTCGGCGGGGGTGGCCGTGACCTCGTCGTGGAGCCCTACGGCGAGGAAGACGTTGGCCAGGTCGTGGAAGCCGTCGGGGCGTAGGCCGCCGACCGCGAGCTGAACGTTGACCTTCGCGGGCACGCGGACGGTCACGGGGCGGGTCACGGGGCTCCTAGATGCGGTGTGGATGGCGCGATGCGCCCCATTGTCGCGCCTGCGGTGAGGGTCAGGTGGTGGGGGCGTGTTCGGCGATGGCGGCGAAGTCTTCTACCGTCAGGGACTCGCCGCGGGCCTGGGGGGAGATGCCCGCTGCCGTCAGGGCGGCTTCGGCGGCGGTCGCGGAGCCTGCCCAGCCGGACAGGGCGGCGCGGAGGGTCTTGCGGCGCTGGGCGAAGGCCGCGTCGACGACGCGGAAGACCTCCTCGCGGGAGGCGGTCGTCGGAAGGGGGTCGGCGCGGCGGGTCAGGGAGACGAGGCCGGAGTCGACGTTCGGGGCGGGCCAGAAGACGTTGCGGCCGATGGAGCCCGCGCGCTTGACGTGCGCGTACCAGGCGGCCTTCACGGAGGGCACGCCGTAGACCTTGGAGCCGGGCGGGGCGGCCAGCCGGTCGGCGACCTCCGCCTGCACCATCACCAGGGTGCGCTCGATGGTGGGGAAGCGGGCGAGCATGTGGAGGAGGACGGGGACGGCCACGTTGTACGGGAGGTTGGCGACCAGGGCGGTCGGGGCGGGCCCCGGGAGCTCGGTGAGGTGCAGCGCGTCGGCGTGGACGAGCGCGAAGCGGTCGGCGCGCTGGGGCAGCCGGGCGGCGACCGTGGCCGGGAGGGCGTCGGCCAGTACGTCGTCGATCTCGACCGCGGTGACCCGGTCGGCGGACTCCAGCAGGGCCAGGGTCAGGGAGCCGAGACCGGGGCCGACCTCGACGACGACGTCGTCGGGCCGCACCTCGGCGGTGCGCACGATGCGGCGCACCGTGTTGGCGTCGATGACGAAGTTCTGGCCGCGCTGCTTGGTGGGGCGTACGCCGAGGCGGGCCGCGAGGGCGCGGATGTCGGCGGGGCCCAGCAGGGCGTCGGTGGTGCCGGGGTCGGTTGAGCTCACCGGGGAAGTTTACGGGCCGGGCGCGGCGCCGTTCACTGGCGCAGCTTCTGGCCGCAGTGCGGCCAGGGGGCGGAGCCGCGCTGGACGTACAGCTTCTTGGCCCGGTAGGTCTGCTCGGCGGGGGGCGCGTTCTGCGGGCTGCCGTGGCCGCCGAGGGCGTGCCAGGTCTGGCGGTCGAGCTGGTAGAGGCCGCCGTAGCGGCCGGAGCTGTCGACGGCTCCCGGGCGGCCGCCGGATTCGCAGTGGGCCATGGCCTGCCAGTCGAGCCGGTCGGCACCGGCGACGGCGGTGGGCGGGGTCATGGTGCCGACCCGGACGATCCGCGCGACCGGCGCCCGGACGACCTCGGAGCGCAGCTTTCTGGGCGGCTGCCGTACGCCGTTGACGGTGCGCACCCGGTAGAGGGTGCGCAGGGTGCCGGGATGGCCCTCCCGGGCGACGAGTTGGGTGCCCTTGAAGAGGGTGGGGTCGGCGCGCTGGATGGTGGGGAAGGGGACCGGCGAATCGCGTTTCTCCCTGCTGCCGGTAATGCGCATCACCTTCACCACCTGACCGTCGCGCGGAAAGCTGTCCAGCGGGACGGAGGTGGCGTCGTGGCCGCGCAGGGTGAGCCCGGCGACGGCGAGCGCTTCGCCGACGGTGGCGGCGTTGGTGCGGACGGGGTGGGTGTCCCGGTCGGCGAGGAAGGTGACGGTGCGCACCGTGCGGACGTGGAGGTCCAGCCCCCGCCGGGTGATGGCGGCGGAGCGGGAGGCCGACAGGTAGGCGCCGTCGGCCCGTACGCCGAGTTGGCGCAGCGCGCCGTCGACGGTGTGGGCGGTGGTCCACACCTGGCGGCGTTCGCCGTCGACGGTGAGGCCGACGGGGCGGCCGTAGCGGACGGCGATCTCGTCGCCGCTGGCGAGGGGCTGGCCGGGGGCGGGGGCGACGATGTCGTGCGGGCTGACCGCGACGTCCTCGTCGGCGAGCAGTTCGGCCACGTCGTCGGCGTAGGTGTGCAGAATGCGCGTGTGGCCGTCGACGCTGAGCCGCACCGCCTTGTCCTGGGCGACGAAGGCGGAGGTGCCCCCGGCCAGGGCGGCGACCACGAGCGCCTGGGGCAGCAGCCGCCGCACCGGGTCGATGCCGGCCGGGAAGCGTCCGCGCCGGGCCGCTCGGCGGGCGGCGGCACGGCCGCCCGGGACGCGGTGGCTGCCCTGCGTACGGCTCACGACGACACTCCACGGGTCCACGGATCAGGGCGAGGGGCGCCGCGGACTGTAGCGGAGTATCCGGTGACTCTCCAAAGCGAGTTGGCTACTCTGCGTCGCTGTTGACTCCGGGGGCCGGATAGCCGAAGACGCGCGCCGTGTTGGCCGCCACGGCGGTCGCCAGGGTGTCTTCGGGGACGCCCTTCACGTCGGCCATGGCCCGCAGGGTGAACGGAATCAGGTACGGAGCGTTAGGCCGTCCGCGGTAGGGCGCGGGGGTGAGGAAGGGTGCGTCGGTCTCCACGAGGAGCAGATCGAGGGGGGCGACGGCGAGGGCGTCGCGCAGCGGCTGGGCGTTCTTGAAGGTGACGTTCCCCGCGAAGGACATGTAGTAGCCGTGTTCCGCGCACACCTTGGCCATGGCCGCGTCGCCGGAGTAGCAGTGGAAGACGACGGTGTCGGGGGCGCCCTCCTCGGCGAGCACCCGCAGGACGTCGCCGTGGGCTTCCCGGTCGTGGATGACCAGCGCCTTGCCGTGCCGCTTGGCGATGTCGACGTGGCGGCGGAACGAGCGCTCCTGGGCGGCCATGCCGTCGGGCCCGGTGCGGAAGTAGTCGAGGCCGGTTTCGCCGACGCCGCGCACCTGGGGCAGGGCGGCGAGGGTGTCGATCTCGGCGAGGGCCGCGTCGAGGGCCCGGTCGCCGCCGGGTTCCCGGGCGCCCTGCCGGGACCGGCCGTCGCGGGGGGCCTGGGGGGCCTGCCCCCCAGAAGGGGGTGTGCCGAGGACGATGCGGGGTGCCTCGTTGGGGTGGAGGGCGACGGTGGCCCACACGCTGTCGTGGGCGGCGGCGGTCTCGGCCGCCCACCGGGACCCGGCGAGGTCGCACCCCACCTGGACGACGGTCGTCACGCCGACCGAGGCCGCCTTGGCAAGGGCGTCCTCGACGGTTCCCGTCTGCATGTCCAGGTGGGTGTGCGAGTCGGCGACCGGCACCCGCAGGGGGTCCGGGAGCGGGGGCGGAGCGTCCTTTTCCTTTTGCCTGCCGTTTTGTCCGCCGTTGTTCTTCCCGCTTCCGGTCCCGCTTCCGGTCCCGCTTCCGGTCCCGGTTCCGCCGTTGCCGTCGTGGGTCGATGCTGATTGCGCCATGGGGGTGATTCTATGAATGCCGGTGAATGTCGGCTGAATCACACCCGGCCGCTCAGCTGACCCCTACCGAGCTCATTTGCGATGGTGCGAAAAGGGGTGCAGGAGATTCGACAGGTGCCAGTGGTGCCCACGGCGCCGCGTGGGGCTCGCCGGGTCCGCCTCGCCGTCCGCCACCGAACCGTCCGGCCGCGCCTGCGGCGTGGGGCGCGGCGAGGTGCGGCGGGCGCTCTCCAGGACCGACGAGACCTGGCCCGAGCGCATGATGCGCACCAGATGCGCACCGCAGTTGACGCAGTCGGGGCTCGTCAGCGGAGACGGGACGCGCGCACCGCCGGTGAAGTACACGACGAAGGCCCGGCCCTCGCCGTCCACGTGGTGCTCGATGTCGTAGGACCGTTCCCAGCCGTGCCCGCACTTCATGCAGGCGAAGGCGTACGCCTCGTGGGCCACCTCACCGCCCTCCGGGTCCTCGGTGGGTCGAGTTATCGGGTGCACGCCGTTCGAGGCTCCCGCTATATCGCTCATGGCAGCTCCTCTTGCCCGCAGGACAAGTCTTCCGGGATTTGGTACGTCCCCTTGGCTTCTCCACCAGTGGACGCCTTTCCCGGCGGGAGCGCAGCAGCTCTTCCCTCTCTTTGGGGGAGATTTAGCTGTGCACTATCGAAACCGCCCGATCGGCAGGTCTGCCCTTTGCCTTTCAGTGGTGAGCTTTACCTCCGCGTGGCCCGTCCGCCCCCGCGTTCTTTGCCGCCACGACGGCATCGAACACCACCCTTTTGGGTACCCCGGCGGCCTGCGCGACCGCCGCGATGGCCTCCTTGCGGCGCTCACCGGCCTCCTCGCGCACCGCGACCCGGCGGGCCAGCTCGGCGGGACCGGCCTCGTCGGGGCCCGGTTCCGCGGCGCCGTCGACGACGACGGTGATCTCGCCCCGTACGCCCTCGGCGGCCCAGGCGGCCAGCTCCTCCAGCGGGCCGCGCCGGACCTCCTCGTACGTCTTGGTCAGCTCCCGGCACACCGCCGCCCGCCGGTCCGCGCCGAACACCTCCGCCATGGCGGCCAGGGTGTCGGCCAGCCGGTGCGGGGCCTCGAAGTAGACCAGGGTGCGGCGTTCCCCGGCGGCCTCGCGCAGCCGCCCCAGCCGCTCCCCCGCCTTGCGCGGCGGGAAGCCCTCGAAGCAGAACCGGTCCACCGGCAGCCCGGAGAGGGCCAGCGCGGTGAGCACGGCGGACGGGCCGGGCACGGCGGTGACCTTGATGCCGTGCTCGACGGCGGCGGCGACCAGCCGGTAGCCGGGGTCGGAGACCGAGGGCATGCCCGCGTCGGTGACCAGCAGCACCCGGGCGCCCCCGGCCAGCGCCTCGACCAGCTCGGGGGTACGCGCCGACTCGTTGCCCTCGAAGTAGGACACCACCCGGCCGCCCGGCTGGACCTCCAGCGCCTGGGTGAGCCGGCGCAGCCGCCGGGTGTCCTCGGCGGCGATCACATCGGCGGCCGCCAGCTCGGCGGCCAGCCGCGGGGGCGCGTCCGCGGTGTCGCCGATGGGGGTCCCTGCGAGTACGAGCGTTCCAGTCACCGGGCCATCCTCGCAGCCCGCCGTTCCCGCCGTACCGGCCGCCGTACCCGCCCCGCAGCCCGCGGTTTCCGCCGTGTCGGCCGCCGCTTCCGCGAGACACCACCTGATCCACGCCACAGTCACAGGCCGCTTCCCTACGATGGCCCGGTGAGCAGTGACACCGCGACCCACGCCCAGCCGGGCCGAGCCGCCGGCCAGCACCCGCCGGCCTGGCAGCGTCGGCTGCGCCGTTTCGGATACGCGGGCCACGCGCGGCCCGGCGTACGGGAACGGCTCGTCCCGCCGTACCAGGAGCCGGGCACCCGGCTGTGGGAGACGCTCGGGGCGACCCCCGCGGTGGCGGCCAGAATCGCCCGCTGGAGCGGCTGGGGCGGGCCTTTGCTGGTCGCGCTCGTCGCCGGGCTGACCCGGTTCTGGCGCCTCGGCAGCCCCGAGAACGTCATATTCGACGAGACGTACTACGCCAAGGACGCCTGGTCGGTCTGGCGGTTCGGCTACGAGGGCACCTGGCCCAAGACCGCCAACGACAAGATCCTCGACGCGCCTCAGCACATCCCGCTGAGCGACGCCGCCTCCTATGTGGTCCATCCGCCGGTCGGCAAGTGGGTCATCGGGATCGGCGAGCAGTTCTTCGGGCTGCACCCCTTCGGCTGGCGGTTCATGGTCGCCGTGCTCGGCACCCTGTCGGTGCTGATGCTGTGCCGGATCGGGCGGCGGCTCTTCCGCTCGACGTTCCTCGGCTGCCTGGCGGGCACGCTGATGGCCGTGGACGGTCTGCACTATGTGATGAGCCGCACAGCGCTGCTCGACCTGGTGCTGATGTTCTTCGTGCTGGCCGCCTTCGGCGCCCTGCTCATCGACCGGGACAAGGCCCGGGCCCGGCTCGCGGCGGCGCTTCCGGACACCGAGGACGGCGGGGCCCGGCCCGACGCGGAGGTCGCCGGAACCCTCAAGCTGGGCGCGCGGCCGTGGCGGATCGCGGCCGGGGTGCTGCTGGGCCTGGCCATCGGCACCAAGTGGAACGGGCTCTACGTACTGGCCCTCTTCGGCCTCATGGCCGTCCTGTGGGACGTCGGCGCGCGCCGCACCGCGGGCGCCCCGCGTCCCTACCGGACGGTGCTGCGCCGCGATCTGCCGTGGGCGTTCCTGTCGACGGTCCCTGTGGCGATCGTCACCTACATCGCCGCCTGGTCGGGCTGGTTCGCCGCGAGCGGCACCTTCAGCCGGGCGCGCGGCTGGCAGCACAGCGGCTACTTCCGCCACTGGGCCGAGTCCGCGAAGCCGGACGGCGGCGGCTACGGCACCGGCGGCGCCTTCGACTGGCTGCTCAACCCGCTGCGCAGCCTGTGGCACTACGAGACCGAGGTCTACAAGTTCCATGTGGGCCTGGACTCTCCGCACGTCTACCAGTCCAACCCCTGGAGCTGGCTGGTCCAGTCCCGGCCGGTCTCGTACTTCTACGAGTCGCCGCGGGCCGGGCAGGAGGGCTGCCCCAAGGACGCCGCCGAGAAGTGCGCGCGCGAGGTACTGGCCCTGGGCACGCCGCTGCTGTGGTGGGCGGCCTGCTTCGCGGTGCTCTACCTGCTCTTCCGGTGGGCGCTGCGGCGCGACTGGCGGGCGGGCGCGATCCTGGGCGGGATCGCGGCCGGGTATCTGCCGTGGTTCCTCTACCAGGAACGCACGATCTTCTCCTTCTACGCCGTCGTGTTCGTGCCGTTCCTGTGTCTGGCGGTGGCCATGATGATCGGCGCGCTGCTGGGGCCGCCGGGGGCCACCGAGACCCGGCGGGTGGTGGGCGCGGTCGGCGCGGGTGCGCTCGTCCTGCTCATCATCTGGAACTTCATCTACTTCTTCCCGCTGTACACGGGTCAGACGATGCCGATGGACGCCTGGCGGGCCCGCATGTGGCTCGACACCTGGATCTGACTTCGGGCCAGGACCCCCGAAGGAAGCGGTTCCGGAGGGGGCACGGCGGGTTCACGGGATGCCGGTAGAGTGCGTCGGACCGCGGCCCCCACCGCACCGGTGGGGGGACTCGAAGAACACAGTGGGGGTTCTGCATGCGGAGTGGCGCGAGAGCCGCGATCGTCAGTGCGGTGTTCGCCGCCATGGTCGTCAGTGCTGCCGGCTGCGGCAGCGGCCAGGATGACTCGTCGGGTTCCAAGGACGGCGCGAACGCGTCGGGCGACGAGAAGAACACCGTGAAGAAGGTGAAGACCGGCCCGCCCAGCGCGGCCGAAGTCAAGACCACCGCCCGCGAGTTCCTGGCGGCCTGGTCGGCGGGTGCGACGGCGAAGGCCGCCGCCCTGACGGACGACAGCGACGCGGCCACCGCGGCGCTGGGCGACTACCGCAAGAAAGCCCATATCGACAAGGTGGAGCTGAATCCGGGGCAGGCGAGCGGCGCCAAGGTGCCGTTCTCGGTCGACGCCCGGATCGCGTACAGCGGTGAGAGCAGCGTCCCCTGGACGTATGAATCCTCGCTGGCCGTGACCCGCGACACCAAGACGGGCAAGCCGGTTGTCGACTGGCAGCCCTCGGTCGTCCACCCCAAGCTGGGCAAGGGCGACACCCTGAAGACCGGCGAGTCCGAGGCCCCGCCGATCAAGGCCGTCGACCGGGACGGCACGGAGCTGTCCGCCACCGCCCACCCGAGCCTGAAGTCGGTGCTGTCCGGGCTGCGCGAGCGGTACGGCAAGAAGGCCGGCGGCAAGGCGGGCGTGGAGACCTTCATCTCCCGCGGCAAGGGCTCCAAGTCCCCCGACGAGACGCTGAAGGTGCTCTCCAAGGGCACCCCGGGCACCCTGAAGACGACCATCGACGCGAAGCTGCAGAGCACCGCCGAGCAGCAGGTGAGCAAGAAGAGCAAGGCGTCGGTCGTTGCGGTCAAGCCGAGCACCGGCGAGATCCTCGCGGTGGCCAACTCCCCCGCGAGCGGCTTCAACCCGGCGCTCCAGGGGTCGTACGCACCGGGCTCGACCATGAAGGTCATCACCTCGGCGACGCTGATCGACAAGGGTCTGGCCGCGTACGGCAAGGCGCATCCGTGCCCGAAGTACTTCAGCTACGGCGGCTGGAAGTTCCAGAACGACAAGAAGTTCGAGATCAAGAACGGCACGTTCGAGCAGAGCTTCGCCCGTTCCTGCAACACCGCCTTCATCAGCCAGGCGCCGAAGCTGAAGGACGACGACCTGACCAAGGAGGCGCGTGACGTCTTCGGCATCGGCCTCAACTGGCAGACCGGCGTGCCCACCTTCGACGGTGCGGTGCCGGTGCAGTCCGCCGCCTCCAAGGCCGCGTCGCTGATCGGCCAGGGCGGGGTGCGGATGAACCCGCTCAACATGGCGTCGGTGTCGGCCACGGCATCCACCGGCACCTTCCGCCAGCCGTACCTGGTCGCGCCGTCCGTCGACAACCGGACGCTGGCCAAGGCGAGCAAGACGATGAAGTCGAGCACCAAGGACCAGCTGCGCAAGCTGATGCACCTGACGGCCACTTCCGGCACCGCCGCCGAGGCGATGTCCGGGATGAGCGGCGACTTCGGCGCCAAGACCGGTTCGGCGGAGGTCGACAACCAGGAGAAGCCGAACGGCTGGTTTACCGCCTACAACGGCGACCTCGCGGCCGCCGGTGTGGTCCCCGAGGGCGGCCACGGCGGCGACACGGCGGGCCCGATCGTGGCCGCGCTGCTGCGCGCGGGCGGCTGACGCCCGTACGGCCCGTACACGGCTGAGGAGCCGGGCGGACGCGGTGAATTCCGCGTCCGCCCGGCTCCGTTCATTTGCGGGCGGGTCCGGGGGTTCGAGCGCGGGTGCGCCGGTGTGCGGTCCGGCACCGGCGAAATGTCCTCGCGTGGCTCCGGCGTCCGCCGATAGCGTCGGCGCCATGGCCTCCGAAACCCCTGACACCGCAGCCTCCGGCAGCGCGGCCCACCCCCGCTTCGCCGACGCCCTGCGCGGCCTCGGCCTGGACGTGGAGATCCGCCGCTTCCCCGATGCCACCCGCACCGCCGTCGAGGCGGCCGAGGCGGTCGGCTGCGAGCTGAGCCAGATCGTCAAGTCCCTCGTCTTCGAGGCGGATGGAGCGCCGGTGGTGGTCCTGGTGGACGGCGCGTCACGGGTCGATGTCGAGCTGGTACGCCACGAGCTGGGCGCCGACGCGGTGCGGCGGGCGAGCGCCGCGCTCGTCCGGGACACCACGGGCTACGCCATCGGCGGCGTACCGCCCTTCGGGCACCGCACCCGCACCCGGGTGCTGGCCGACCGCCGGCTGCTGGACCACGGAGTGGTCTGGGCGGCGGCGGGCACCCCGCACACCGTCTTCCCGCTCGACCCCAAGACGCTGATCGCCCACGCCGAGGGGACCGTGGCGGACGTGCGCGACACCACCGCATGACCCCGCTCGTCGCCGCCGCGGTTCTCCTCGCGGCCATCACCCACGCGAGCTGGAACGCCATCGCCCACGGCATTCGCGACCAGACGCTCTCCTTCACCCTGGTGAGCGGCAGCGGGGCGCTGTGCGGGGTGGTGCTGGCCTTCTTCAGCCCGCTGCCCGCGGCGGGCGCCTGGCCGTATCTGATCGGCTCCGCCGCGATTCACCTCGTGTACTACGTCCTGCTCATGCGCTCCTTCCACCTGGGCGACTTCGGCCAGATGTACCCGATCGCCCGGGGCACCGCGCCGCTGGTGGTGACCGTGCTCGCCGCGGTCTTCGCCGCCGAGACCCCGGACGCCTGGCAGGCGGCGGGCATCGGGGTGGCCTCGGCGGGGCTGCTGGGCGTGGCGCTGTGGGGCGCGCGGGGCGCGCGTACGGCGGATGACGCCCGTACGGCCGAGGGTGACCCTACGGCCGGGGGTGACCGTACGGCCGGCGGTGACCGTACGGCCGGGGGCGGCGGCCCGCACGGGCTCGCCCTGGCCGCCGCCGTGGCCACCGGGCTGTCCATCGCCGCGTACACCGTGGTGGACGGCCTCGGCGTGCGCGCCTCCGGCACCCCGCTGGGCTACATCGCCTGGCTGATGATCCTGCAGGGGTTCGTCGTCCCCGCCTACGCCCTCGCCACCCGGCGCCGCGCCCTCGCCGCCCAGCTGCGCCCGGTCGCCCTGCGCGGGCTGCTCGGCGGGGTCCTCTCGGTCTGTGCGTACGGTCTCGTCCTGTGGGCCCAGACCCGGGCCGCCCTCGCCCCCGTCGCGGCCCTCCGCGAGTCCTCCATCATCGTGGGCGCGGCCATCGGCACCCTCTTCTTCAAGGAGCGCTTCGGCGCCCCGCGCATCGCTGCGGCGGGCCTGATGGTGGCGGGCATCGGCCTGATGTGGCACCCGGGCTGAGCCCGGCCCCCGTCACCCGCCGAGAATCGCCCTGCGCAGCGCCGTATCCGTCATCGTGATGCCGCCGTCCACCGGGAGCGTGACGCCGGTGATCCAGGCGGCGTCGGGGGAGGCCAGGAAGGTGATGGCGGCGGCGATGTCGGACGGCTCGCCGACCCGGCCGAGCGGGTAGACGTCGGCGGCGCCGCGCAGCGCCTCCTCCCGGCCGTCCCAGCCGGGGGTGCGGATGGTGCCGGGGGCGACGAGGTTGACGCGGACGCCACGGGCGGCGGCGTGGCCCGCGAGGGTGCGGGTGAGGCTTCCCAGGCCCGCCTTGGCGGCGCTGTAGGCATGGTTGCCGAAGTCCTGGAGGCCGTTGACGGAGCCGACGTTGACGATCGCGCCGCGGCCGTCGGCGGCGGCCAGCTGGGGCAGCGCCGCGCGGGCGCAGCGGAAGGCGCCGCCGAGGGTGATGTCGAGGTCCCGGTCCCATTCGTCGTCCGGCTGGTCCTCGAACAGCGGGGTGTCGTCGTGGCACGCGTAGGCGTTGTTGACGAGGACGTCGAGCCGCCCGAAGCGGCGCACGGCGTGGGCGACGGCCGCCTCCGCGTCGGCCCGCTCGGCGACGTCGCAGGCCAGCGCGTCGGCCTCGCCGCCGTCCGCACGTATGGACTCGGCGGCGCGGGCGGCCCGTTCGCCGTCGAGGTCGGTGACCAGGACGCGGGCGCCCTCGGCGGCGAAGCGGCGCGCGGTCGCCTCCCCGATGCCGCGTCCCGCGCCGGTGACGACGACCGCGTACCCCTCGAATCTACGCACCGTGTGCTCCCTCTCGCCACGTTCCGGACCGGGCCCGCCGGGGTGGCGGGCCCGCCGGAGTCACTGCCCCGATCCGCGGGCGCGCAGTCGCCGGGCGTCAATTGCCCCCGGGAGCGGGGGCCGGGAGCGGAGACGGGGCGGGGGGCGTGCGGCGGGGGCGGGTGGTCTTGATGCGGTGCACCGCCGCGAGCAGATCGGTCTGGCAAGCCCGGGGCCGCCCGGTGCGCAGCACCTCCGCGGCCGCGTCGATCACCGCGCGGCAGATGTCGCGCCCGGTGACGTCGTCGACCGCCGCCAGCTGCTCCGTCGCGCGCCGCCACCCGCCGGTGGTTGCGGAGGATGTACAGGGTGAACCAGAGCGATTCGGCCACCACCGCCGCCAACAGCACCAGCCCGCCCGTGCGATGGGCGACATGACCCGCGATACCGGGCACCGTCACCGCGAACTGGATGGCGTGCATCAGCCGGAAGACCAGCAGGATGCGCAGCATCTGCCATTCCATGTCCCGCCGCGCGAGCCGGTGCCGCTGAGCCGGTGGCTCCCCCGTACGCGCGCGTGCTCCCCGTAACCCCCGTGTCCGCTCCACGCGTTCCCCCGTGTTCCCCCCGGGAGAGCCGCCCCCTACGGCTCTCACCACCGGAAGGATCCCCAGTGTGGGCAGGGCCGGAACGGCGCGACAGGGCCCGTTGGCCCCGCGGACCCGGCGTGTGCGTGTGCGAGAGAGCGCGCAGAGGCACGAAGGGGCGCGCGATTGGAGCGCGCGATACGGGCCTCGTCGGGGGAAGGCTCGGCTACGCCTCCTGGGCCGCCAGAGCCGTCCGTACGGCGCGTACCAGAGCCTGCGCCCGCGGGTCCGCCGTGACGCCGCGCTGCATGCCGTTGGTGACGTACGCGAAGCCGATCCGCGCCGCGGGGTCGGCGAAGGCGAGCGAGCCGCCCCGCCCCGGGTGGCCGAAGGAGCCCGGGCTGAGCAGCGGGCAGGCCGGGCCGTGCAGCATGTAGCCCAGCCCGAAGCGGGTCCCGACCACCAGCACCCGGTCCGGCCCGGTGGACTCCTCCGTACGGGCCAGGGTCAGCGTCGCCGGGGCGAAGAGGCGGCCGCCCGAGCGGGCGGTGCGCGCCGACGGCAGCGGGCCGATCAGCGCGGCGTAGAAGCGGGCCAGCGCGTCGGCGGTGGCGACGCCGCCGGAGGCGGGCAGCCCGGCGGCGAGATACGCGGGGTCGTTCTCGTCCGGCACCGGGCTGATCGCGCCGAACGCCCGCCGGGTCAGCGACTCCGGGTCGGCGTACGCCTCGGCCACCGACCGCTTGGGCCGCAGCCGCAGCCCCTGCGCGGCGGGCGCGGCCGGTGCCTCGACGGACTCGATCCGGCCGATCCGGTCCAGCTGCTCCTCGGGCAGCCCGAGCCACAGATCGAGAGCGAGCGGCCGGGCGATCTCCTCCGCGATCCAGCGGCCGATGGTGCGCCCGGTGACCCGTCGCACCAGCTCGCTCAGCAGCCAGCTGTAGGTCTGGGCGTGGTAGCCGTGGGCCGTGCCGGGCTCCCAGTCCGGGCGCTGGGCGGCGACGGCCCGCGGCCCGGATATGCCGTCGATGGCCTCGTCCGGGGTCAGCGGGGTGTCCAGCGCGGGCACCCCGGCGCGGTGGGCGAGCAGATGCCGCACCAGCACCCGTTCCTTGCCGTTCTCCTTGAACTCGGGCCAGTACGTGCCGACCCGGCCGTCCAGATCGAGCTGGCCGCGCTGGTGGAGCAGCAGCGGTACGGCGGAGGCGACGCCCTTGGTGACGGAGCGGACGACCTGCGCGGTGTCCTGGGCCCACGGCTCGCCGTCGCCGCCCGGGGCGGGGTCCTTCGTACCGCCCCACAGATCGACGGCCTTCTCGCCGTCCCGGTAGAGGACGAGGGCCGCGCCGCGCTCTCCGCGCTTCGCGAAGTTCTCCGCGAAGGCGTCCCGGACCGGTTCGAATCCGTCGGCCACCGTGCCCTGGACGTCCACCACTGATCCGACTCCCACCCCTGCTGATCCGACCGTGCTGCCGTCCTTATGGTGCAACGTGCCCGGCCGGGACCTCAGACCGGGGCCGTCACCGAGCGGGGGTCGAAGCCGAAGGGCAGCTCCAGCCGGTGCTCCCGCATCAGCTCCTGGTCGCACAACAAGTCCTGCGTACCCCCGTCGGCCGCGATCACTCCTCCGCTGAGCACCACGGACCGCGGGCACAGCTCCAGCGCGTACGGCAGGTCGTGGGTGACCATCAGCACGGTGACGTCCAGGGAGCGCAGGATGTCGGCGAGTTCGCGGCGCGAGGCCGGGTCGAGGTTGGAGGAGGGCTCGTCCAGTACGAGGATCTCCGGCTCCATGGCCAGCACGGTCGCCACCGCCACCCGCCGCCGCTGCCCGAACGACAGATGGTGCGGCGGCCGGTCCGCGAACTCGGCCATCCCCACCCGGTCCAGCGCCCGGTGGACCCGCTCGGCCAGCTCCGCGCCGCGCATCCCGGCGGCGGCCGGGCCGAACGCCACGTCCTCGCGCACGGTCGGCATGAACAGCTGGTCGTCCGGGTCCTGGAAGACGATGCCCACCCGGCGGCGGATCTCGGCCAGGTTCGGCTTGGCCACGGGCAGCCCGGCGACCGCGACCGACCCGGCGCCCGCCTCCAGGATGCCGTTGAGGTGCAGTACGAGGGTGGTCTTGCCCGCCCCGTTGGGGCCGAGCAGCGCTACCCGCTCACCGCGGGCCACGGTCAGCTCGACGCCGAACAGCGCCTGGTGGCCGTCGGGGTAGGCGTAGGCGAGGCCGGACACCTGGAGGGACGGCGGGGCGGTGGTCATATGAGCATCCATCCGGTCAGGCAGACCGCCAGCGCGGTCAGCGGGAGTGCGGCGGCGTACGTCCACTGTGCACGGGACGCGGTCACCTCGTCGATCACCGGCATCGTGCCCGTGTAGCCACGGCTCAGCATCGCCAGATGGACGCGTTCGCCCCGCTCGTACGACCGGATGAACAGCGCTCCGGCCGACTTCGCGAGCACGCCCCACTGCCGCACCCCGCGCGCCTCGAAGCCGCGCGAGCGGCGGGCGATCCGCATCCGGCGCATCTCGTCGGTGATGACGTCCCCGTAGCGGATCATGAACGACGCGATCTGCACCAGCAGCGGCGGCATCCGCAGCCGCTGGAGCCCCAGCAGCAGGGCTCGCAGCTCGGTCGTCGACGCCAGGATGACGGACGCCGCGACCCCGAGCGTGCCCTTGGCCAGGATGTTCCACGCGCCCCACAGCCCGGCCTCGCTGAGCGACAGCCCGAGGACGTCCACCCGCGCGCCCTCCGCGACGAACGGCATCAGCACGGCGAAGGCCACGAACGGGACCTCGATCAGCAGCCGCTTCAGCAGAACCCCGGCCGGGATACGGGCCGTCGCCGCCACCGCGGCGAGCAGCACGGCGTACAGGCCGAACGCCCAGAGCGCCTCGCGGGGCGTCGCGACGACGACCAGGACGAAGCAGAACACGGCGGCGATCTTGCAGTGCGGGGGAAGGGAGTGGACCGGCGAACGGCCCGCGCGGTAGAGCGTATGCGCGTGTCCCGCGCCCATCTCAGCGCGCCTCGGCGTCGGCGTCCGCGTCGGCCCGGCGCCGCCGTACGACGACGAAGACCCCGGTCCCCACGGCGAGCGTCGCCCCGACCCCGATCACCCCGGCGAGGCCGCCGGAGAGCCGGGCGTCGGAGATGTCCTTGACGCCGTAGTCGGCGAACGGGGACTCCTTGGCCGCGTGGTCCTCGGTCTTCTGGTCGATGCCCTTGTCGTGGGCGACCTTCTCCAGCCCGTCGGGGCTGGCGGAGGCGTAGAAGCTGACGACGCCCGCGCACAGCAGCGCGGCCCCGAGCCCCACCGCCCACACCCGGCGCGCGGAGCGGCGCGGTGCGCCGGCGGCGCTGTCGGTCCGGCTTCCGGCGTCTTCGGCGGCGGGCGCGGCCGTGACCGTACGAGCGGTGGCGGGGGCGGCGGATCCGGCGGGGGCGGCGGGCGTGGTGGGCGCGGCGGTCCCGTCGAATGGCGCCGCACCCGGGGTGCGCACGGGGGCGCCGGTACGGAGTTCCAGGCGGCGCGCGGTCGCTCCGCGCGCGCCGTGGACGAGATCCGGCCGTACGGCCATCACGGCGCCGACCGTCAGGGCCGTGATCGCCGCCTCGCCGATGCCGATCAGCACATGCACGCCGACCATCGCGGTGAAGACCTTGCCGATCGCGACGTCGGTCGTCCCGCCCAGCGCGTAGATCCCCGTGAAGGCGACGGCGGCGGCCGGGACGGAGACCAGGGCGGCGGCGAAGGAGGCGACGGTGACCGTGCGGCGCCGGTTCGGGGCGAGCTTCAGCACGGCGCGGAAGATCCCGTACGCCACGACCGTGGTGACCACCGCCATGTCCGTGATGTTGACGCCGAGCGCGGTGAGGCCGCCGTCCGCGAAGAGGACGCCCTGCATGAGCAGCACCACGGAGACGCACAGCACGCCCGTATAGGGGCCGACGAGGATCGCCGCCAGCGCGCCGCCGAGCAGATGCCCGCTGGTGCCCGCGGCCACGGGGAAGTTCAGCATCTGGACGGCGAAGATGAACGCCGCGACCAGCCCGGCCAGCGGCGCCGCCTGCTCGTCGAGTTCGCGCCGCGCACCGCGCAGGCTGACCGCGACCGCGGCGGCGGCGACAGCACCGGTCGCCACCGACACCGGGGCGTCGATGAATCCATCGGGGACATGCATGCAGGGCTCCGCTCCTGAGCTGCGGGTATCCGCTCGATGGTGGCCTACCTGCATATCGTTCGCAAGAGCGCCTGCCCCGCGAAAGCACCGACGGCGGCCCTCCCGTCAGGGAAGAGCCGCCGCCTGGCGTTGCGTTGCCCCACTCAGACCCGGGTCAGCTCCGGATCCTTGTCGGCATCCTTGTCGGCCTTGTCGGCGCTCTTGGCGTCCGTGCCATGTCCCGCTGAGGCGTCCGTTCCGAGCTGCTTGCGCAGCCCCTCGCCCTCGACGTCCACGTTCGGCAGTGCCTTGTCGAGCCAGCGCGGCAGCCACCACGCCGACTTGCCGAGCAGCGCCAGCACCGCCGGGACGATGGCCATGCGGACCACGAAGGCGTCGAAGAGGACCGCGGTGGCCAGACCGAAGCCGATCATCTTCACCATCGCCTCGGACGAGCCGATGAACCCGGCGAAGACGCTGATCATGATGACGGCGGCCGCGGTGACCACCCGGGCGCCGTGCCGGAAGCCGGTGACGACGGCCTGGCCGGGGCGCTCGCCGTGGATGTACGCCTCCCGCATCCGGGTCACCAGGAAGACCTCGTAGTCCATGGCGAGACCGAACACCACACCGATCATGAAGATCGGCATCATGCTCATGATCGGGCCGGTCTCCTCGACACCGAACAGGTCCGCCGCCCAGCCCCACTGGAAGACCGCGACCACCGCGCCGAGCGCCGCGACGACGGACAGCAGGAAGCCGAGCGCCGCCTTGAGCGGGACCAGAATGGAGCGGAAGACGATCATCAGCAGCAGGAAGGCCAGCCCGACGACCAGTGCCAGGTACGGCATCAGCGCGTCGTTCAGCTTCTGCGAGATGTCGATGTTCATCGCGGTCTGACCGGTCACCAGCACCTCGGCGCCGGTGTCGGACTTGAAGGAGCCCGCCTCGTCCCGGATGTCGGCGACGACCTTCTCGGTGTCGACGCTGCTCGGCTTGTACTTCGGCACCACGGTGAGCATCGCGGCGTCGCCGGACTTGTTGAACGTCGCCGGGGTGACGGCCGCGACGCCGTCGATACCGGCGATGCTCTTGCTGACCTTGTTGACCGCGGCCTTGGGGTCGTCGCTGCCCTTGGTGTCGGCGACCACCATCAGCGGACCGTTGAAGCCCGGGCCGAAGCCGTCGGAGATCATGTCGTACGCCTGCCGCTTCTGGCTGCTGACCGGCTGCGAACCGTCGTCCGGCAGCCCCAGCTCCAGGCTGAGCGCGGGCACCGCGGCGGCGCCGAGGCCGAGTACGCCGAGCAGCAGCACCGCCACCGGGCGGCGCAGCACGAACCGGGCCCAGCGGGTGCCCATGTTGGGCTTCTCCTCCGCCCGCGAGCCCTCCTCGGCGGCGGCGGCCGCCTCCGCCATCCGCTTGCGCGCCTTGCGCCCGTAGACCCGCTTGCCCGCGAAGCCCAGCAGCGCGGGGATGAGGCTGATCGCGATGAGGACGGCGATAACCACCGTGCCGGCCGCCGCGAAGCCCATCTTGGACAGCATCGGGATATTGACGACCGCGAGGCCGACCAGCGCGATGACGACGGTGAGACCGGCGAAGACGACCGCGGAGCCCGCGGTGCCCACGGCCCGCCCGGCGGCCTCCTCGTGCTCCCGGCCCTCGGCCAGTTCGGCGCGGTAGCGGGAGACGATGAAGAGCGCGTAGTCGATGCCGACCGCGAGGCCGATCATCATCGCCAGCGTCGAGGTCGTTGTGGACAGCCCGAGGGTGGTGGCGAGGGCGGTGATCCCGGAGATGCCGATGCCGACGCCGATGAGCGCGGTCAGCAGCGGCAGCCCGGCGGCCACCAGCGAGCCGAAGGTGATGGCGAGGACGATCGCGGAGATCACGATGCCGATGACCTCGGTGGATCCGGTCTCGGGCATCTCCTGGAGCGCGTCACCGCCGATCGCCACCGTGAGATCCGACTTCTGCGCCTTCTCCCCGGCCTCCTTCAGGCCGTCCTTGGCGGTGTCCTCCAGCTCCATCGCGTTGACCTTGTAGCTGGTCAGGATGTACGCACTGGAGCCGTCCTTGGAGACGGCCCGGGCCTGGAACGGGTCGGCGACCGAGGCGACCTGCGGAGAGCTGGCCTTGAGGTCGGCGACGGCCTTCGTGACCACGGCCTTGTTGTCCGGGTCGGTCATCTTCTCGCCCTGGGGGGCGCGGAAGACCACCCGGGCGGTGGCGCCGTCGGCGTTACCGCCGGGGAAACGCTTCTCCAGGAGGTCGAAGGCCTTCTGGGCCTCGGTGCCCGGGATGGAGAAGCTGTCGTTGGCGGGGGGCGAGGCGGTCGCGGCGCCGACACCGGCGACGGCCAGGAGCGCCACCCATATGAGGGCGACGAACCGGCGTCGCCGGAAGGCGAATCGACCGAGTTTGTAGAGGAACGTGGCCACGAGGAGAGGTGCTCCCGTCGAGTCGTTGTCACTGCTGGCAGGTGTGCGCGACCTGACCGGCGACGAGAGCGGCGCGCCGGCTGGGTCCATATGGGGTTTGTCCGGGGGTGGGGAGGGTTCAGAGACCGAGGGCGGGGAGGACCACGGCGTCGATGTATGCGCTGAGGTAGGCGGCATCCGGCTCTTCGCCATCGATCAGCGACCGGGCGACGAGGGCGCCGCACATCATGTGCACGACGTAACCCAGAGCGGGTCTGTCCGGAGCCACTTCCCCCCGGTCGACGGCACGCCGCAGCAGTGCCTGCAAGGCGTCCAGCTCGGGATGGAACAGCAGCTCCCGGAGGGCCTGGTGGAGGTCCGGATTGGTGTGGACGGCCTGGGCCAGCCCCCTCATCAGGGCCGCGTCCCGCTCCCGGGCGCTGTCGGTGCACCGCACGATCTCGTGCAGATCGCCGCGCAGCGTTCCGGTGTCGATCTCATGGAGCGAAACGGGCTTGGTGTGCCGCAGCGCGGAGGCCACCAGCTGCGGCTTGCCCTTCCACTGACGGTAGAGCGTGGCCTTGCTGGAGTGTGTGCGTGCGGCGACGGCGTCCATGGTCAGCGCGTCGTAACCGACCTCCCCGAGAAGCTCGACCACGGCCTCGTACAGCTCACCCTCCCGCTCGGGGGACAGCCTGCTGCGGCGCACCCGGGCCGTGGGCCGGTCCTCGACCGGCTGGTCGGCGGGCTGGGCCGTCGGCATGGCATACCCCCCTTTCGAACGAAACGGTTTCGTACTCGTTCAAGGATACGACCGCCCCGGCCGCCCCGATAGCGAAACCATGTCGTTTCGCTCGTGGTGTGCATCACAGAACCGAGTTGCTTTGCCGGACCGGGCCCGAAACCATGGATGAGGTGAGGGACACCAGCGACACCGACCGCGCGTATCTGCGATTTCCGCATCTGCACGGCGACTTGCTGTGCTTCGCCGCCGAGGACGATCTCTGGGTCGCCCCCCTGACCGCCCTGGGCGAACCCCCCGGGCGGGCGTGGCGGCTGACCGTGGACCGAACCCGGGTGGGCCACCCCCGCTTCTCCCCCGACGGCTCCCATATCGCGTACACGAACTGGCGCAGCCTCGACCCCGAGATCCACCTCGCCCCCGTGGACGGCGGCCCGGTCCGGCGGCTGACCTACTGGGGCAGCGAGGACGCCCGGGTCTGCGGCTGGACGCCGCCCGACCGGGACGGCGCCTCCCGCGTCCTGGCCGTGTCCTCGCACGGCCAGCCGTTCTCGCACTTCTCCTGGGCCTACAGCCTGCCCACCGACGGCAGCCCCGGCGAGCGGCTGCCCTGGGGGCCGGTGGCCGACATCGCCGTCACGGCCGCCGACGTCGATGCCGCCGCTGACGTCGATGCCGATGCCGATACCCATGCCGCCACCGATGCCCATGGCGCCGCCGACGGCCTGGTGCGCGAGCCGCGCACCCTGCTGCTCACCGGCAAGCCGCCGCACGAGCCCGCCACCTGGAAGCGCTACCGGGGCGGCGCGACCGGTCGGCTGTGGCTGGGCGGCACCCGGCTGCTGCCCGAACTGGACGGCCATCTGGACTCGGTCATGGCGGTCGGCGGGCGGATCGCCTTCCTGTCCGACCACGAGGGCGTCGGCAACCTCTACTCCTGTCTGCCCGACGGCTCCGACCTGCGCCGCCACACCGACCACGACGACTTCTACGCCCGCCACGCCTCGACCGACGGCAGCCGCGTCGTCTACCAGTGCGCCGGGGAGCTGTGGCTGGTGGACGACCTCGGCCCGGACGCCGAACCCCGCCGGCTGCGGGTCCGGCTCGGCGGGGCGCGGGCCGGGCGGCGGCCCTACCAGATCCCGGCCGCCGCCCATGTCGACTCGCTGTCCGTGGACGCCACCGGCCGGGCCAGCGCGGTGTGCGTACGCGGCAGCCTGTACTGGCTCACCCACCGCGACGGCCCCGCCCGCACCCTCGCCGACACCCCGGGCGTCCGGGTGCGGATGCCCGAGATCCTGGGCTCCAGCGGGCGGGTCGCCTATGTGACGGACGCGGAGGGCGAGGACGCGATCGAGATCGCCTACCTGCCGCGGGCGAGCGAGACGGGCGAGCCCCGGCGGCTGGCCGCGGGGCGGCTGGGCCGGGTCCACGAGCTGGAGCCCTCCCCCGACGGCGACCGGCTCGCCGTCGTCGCGGGCGACGGACGGCTGCTCCTCGTGGACACCTCCGCGGACGGGGACGGCGAGGTGACCGAGCTGGTCCGGTCGCTCAACGGCCCGGTCGCCGACCTCGCCTTCTCGCCCGACTCGGCCTGGCTGGCCTGGTCCCATCCGGGCATCGGGCGCACCCTGCGCTCCATCAAGATCGCGCGGCTGACGGACCGGACCATAGTGGACGTGACCAGCGGGCGATTCGAGGACGAGGAACCGGTCTTCACCAGCGACGGCCGCTATCTCGCCTTTCTGTCCTGGCGCGGCTTCGACCCCGTCTACGACGTGCACACCGGCGACCTCTCCTTCCCGCTCGGCTGCCGCCCCTACCTCGTACCGCTGTCCTCCGCCACGCCCTCGCCCTTCGCGCTCTCCCCCGAGGGCCGGCCGGCGGCGGGCGGCGCCGACCCGGACGACGGCGCCGGGGGCGGGGAGGGCGACGGCACGGTGACCGTCGAGGTGGAGGGGCTGGCCAGCCGGGTCACCGTCTTCCCGGTGGCCGCCTCCAAGTACTCCTCGCTGTGGCCGGTCAGCGGCGGCGGCCTGGTGTGGCTGCGCTGGCCGATCTCCGGTGCACTCGGCGAGACGTTCGCCAACCCGGCCGACACCTCCGACCGCCCCACCCTCGAACACTTCGACCTGGCCAAGGCCAAGCGCACCGAACTCACCAGCGAGCTGGACTGGTTCCGGGTCAGCGGCGACGGCTCCCGGATCGTCGTCAACGACGAGGGCGATCTGCGGGCGGCGCCCGCCACCGAGCCGGGCGACAGCGACTCCTCGGTCCAGATCGACATGCGGCGCATCCAGCACACCGTCGACCCGGCGGCCGAGTGGCGGCAGGCGTACGAGGAGGCGGGCCGCATCACCCGCGCCTACTTCTGGGAGCCGGGCATGTGCGGCGTCGACTGGGACGGGGTGCTCGACCAGTACCGGCCGCTGGTCGAACGGGTCGCCTCCCCCGACGAGTTCGCCGATCTGCTGCGCGAGGTCCTGGGCGAGCTGGGCACCTCGCACGCGTACGTCCAGGCCGCGCGCCGCAACGAGGGCCCGGCCCACTACCAGCGCCCCATCGGGCTGCTCGGCGCCGACTTCACGTGCACCGAGGACGGGGAGTGGCGGGTCTCCCGCATCCTGCCCGGCGAATCCTCCGACTCCCGGGCGCGCTCACCGCTCGCGGGCTCCGGCATCCGCGAAGGCGCCCGGCTCACCCATGTCGACGGCCGCCCGGTGGATCCGGTGGCCGGTCCCTATCCGCTGCTGACCGCCGCGGGCGGCACCACGGTCGAGCTGACCTTCGCCTCCCCGGACGGCGAGGGCCCGCCGCGCCGGGTCGCGGTCGTCCCGCTGATCGACGAGCGGCCGCTGCGCTACCAGGACTGGGTGGCCAGGCGGCGGGCGGTGGTACGGGAGTTGAGCGACGGGCGGTGCGGCTATCTGCACATCCCCGACATGGGCGGCTCCGGCTGGGCGCAGTTCAACCGGGATCTGCGCCGGGAGGTGTCGTACCCCGCGCTGATCGTGGACGTCCGGGGAAACGCGGGCGGCAACATCAGCGAGCTGGTGGTCGAGAAGCTGACCCGCACCGTGATGGGCTGGGACCTCACGCGCAACGCCCAGCCGGTGTCGTACACCAGCAACGCGCCGCGCGGGCCGATCGTCGCGGTCGCGGACGAGGCGACCTCCTCCGACGGCGACATGATCACCGCGGCCTTCAAGATCCAGGGAATCGGCCCGGTGGTGGGACTGCGGACCTGGGGCGGCGTGGTCGGCATGACCGGCCGCCATCCGCTCGGCGACGGTTCGGCGATCACGGTGCCGATGAACGCCGCCTGGTTCGACGCCTATGGGTGGGGGGTCGAGAACCATGGCGTGGAGCCGGACATTCCGGCGCCCCGTTCCCCGCTGGACTGGGCGGAGGGCCGCTATCCGCAGTTGGGGGTCGCGGTGCGTACGGCGCTGGATCTGCTGGAGCGGCATCCCGCCGCGGCCCCGCCGGGCTATGGCCAGGTCCCGGACCGGCGCCGCCCGAAACTCCCCCCGCGGAGCGACGGCTGAGCGCTGATCGCGTGCTGATTCCGTACGTGCGTGCCGGGGGCGCATCCCCTGACGGATGCGCCCCCTCGCGCACACTCTTCACGAGCCCTTCGACGAGACGACCTACATCTCTTCGAACGGCTCCTGATCCCGCGTCTCGTCGCCCATGCCCTGCTGACGGCGCTCCCGGCCCATGCGCTCGGCCTGCTCACGGCTTTCGGGCCGGTCCTGGTCGCGGCGCGGCTCCTGGCCCCGCTGGCCTCGCTGCTCTCGCTGGCCTCGCTGGTCCTGCTGCGTCTGCTGGCCGCGTTGGCCCTGCTGACCCTGCTGACCCCGCTGGGTCTGCTGGCTCTGCTGGCCCTGCTGGCCCTGCTGGCCCTGCGCCTTGCGCTTGGCCTGCTGGGCCTTCTCGCTGAACTCGTCCTTCCCCATCTGCGTCACTCCTCATCGGGTGAAAGGGATCGGGCCCGACCAGAGTTACACGCAGGGACATACTCCGCATTTCGATCGACCTCACCCATCGAATCCGCAGGTCAGGACGGTTGACACAGGGTTACCGGTCACGCTGCGTACGGGCGGCGCGCGCCCGCTCGTCCGCCGCGCCGCCCTCGCCCACGAGATGGCCGCGCTGCCCACGGGTGGCCACCAGCCGGGGTTCGATCCGGCGCATCTCACGCCGCCCCACCGCCCCGATCAACGCGGGCAGACTGCCGCGCACCGGCTGCATTCCACGCAGCCACCACTGCGCGTACACATGGGCCGAGCGGCGCTCTATCCCGGCGACGAGCCGGTCCACGGCCGGGCCCGCCGGATACGTACGCCCCGCGGGCCACGGCATCCGCGCCCGCAACTCCCGCATCACCTCGTCCCGGTCGGCGCCGCGCACCATGTCCGTATCGGTCCAGCTGAGATAGCCGATGCCGACCCGAACCCCCCGGTGGCTCACCTCGGCACGCAGACAGTGCGCGAACGCCTCGACCCCGGCCTTGGACGCGCAGTACGCGGTCATCATCGGCGCGGGCGCGATCGCGGCGAGCGAGGCGATCTGCAGCAGATAGCCGCGGCTGGCGATCAGCGCGGGCAGGAAGGCCCGGGCCGTGGTGACGCTGCCCAGCAGATTGACCTCGACAACCCGCCGCCAGGCCGTCTCGTCGGTGTCGAGGAACGGACCGCCGGCGGCCACCCCGGCGTTGGCACAGACGATGTCCACCGCGCCGAAGCGCGCCACCACTTCCTCCGCGACCCGGGCCATCGCCTCCGGGTCGGTGACATCGGCGTGCCAGTGGTCGGAGTCGGTGGGCAGCCGCCCCGACACCCGCTTCAGCTCCTCCGGTTCCAGGCCCACCAGCGCCACCCTGGCGCCGCGCGCGGACAGCTTGCGGGCCAGCAGCTCGCCGACTCCCCGCGCCGCGCCGGTCACCACCGCGACCCGGCCCTCCAGACTCCTGCGCGCGCTCATGTCGTCCGCTCCTCGACCGCGTGGGGGCCGTCGTCGGTCAGGGCGGCCCGCGGTGCGTCCCCGTGGTCCGCGACGAGGCGTCGTATCACGCCGCTCACCGCCCCGGGGTTCTCCACGGGGGTCATATGGCCGAGGCCGGGCAGCTCGGTGAGGCCGGTGCACCGCGGCAGCGCCGCCGCTATGGCGTGGGAGCGCTCGGGCGGGGTCAACCGGTCGGCGCTGCCGACGATGACGGCGGCGGGCATGGTCAGCAGGCCGACGCGGGCGTCCACATCGAGGTCGACCATGACATGCGCCCAGGCGGACCGCACCGCGCGGGGGCAGGCGTGCACGATCCGCGCGCACGCCTCCACCATGGCGGGCGCGGCGCCCGGGCCCATCGTCCCGTACCGCAGCAGCCGCTTGCTGACGGGCGTGACCGGCCCCATGGGGAGGCGCGCGCCGAGGATCGCACGGTGGATCCGGGCCCGCAGCCGCTCGGAGCGCAGCGGCACCACGCGCGCCCGCTCGATCAGCCGGGAGGCGCCGGTGCTGCACAGCAGCACGGCGGCGGCGCGCTCGCGAAGCGCCGGGCGACCGGCGGCGGCCATCACCGTCATCCCGCCCATGGAGTGGCCCACGACCACGGCCCGGCGGCCCGGCTCCAGGGTCTGCTCCAGCACCGCCTCCAGGTCGTCGGCGAGCGCCTCGGTGCTGTACCCCTCGGGGCCGGGGGCGGCGCTGCGGCCATGGCCGCGCTGGTCGTACAGGATCACCCGGTGGTCGGCGGCCAGTTCGCGCAGGACCGGCGCCCAGAAGGCGGTCGAGCAGGTCCAGCCGTGCACCAGGACGACGGCCGGAGCACCGGGGTCCTCGGGCCCGTGCAGCTCCACGTGCAGCCGGGCGCCGTCCGCCGAGGTGACGGTCAGCTCGCGCGCGCCGCCGGGCGGGGCGTACGGCCCGGAGGTGACGTAAGGGGTGCGCCTCACCGCGATCCCCTCCCCGCGGCGGGCTCCGCGCCCTGATCTGCACCGGTCCGCTGCCGCAGCACCTGGTACTCCGCGAGACGCACCCGCTGGGTGACCCGTTTGAACTCGGCGGTCGAGCCCGGCCACAGGGTCGTGTTGCGGCCGTTGTCCAGATACCAGCTGTCGCAGCCGCCCGCGTTCCACACCGTGCGCTTCATCCTCTCCTGGATCATGCAGTTGTAGGCGCGAACCGCCCCCGGCCGGGCGTCCAGCGCGACCTTGCCGCCGAGGGCGTCCAGCTGCCGCAGATAGTCGGTCAGGTAATTGAGCTGGGCCTCGATGATGAGGATCATCGAGCTGTTGCCGAGCCCGGTATTGGGCCCGATGACCGTCAGGAAGTTGGGGAAGCCCGCCACGCTGGCCCCGCGCAGCGCCTCCATGCCGCCCTTCCACTCCTCCGCGAGCGTGGTGCCCCCCGCTCCGGTCACGCGCTGGGCGATGGGGATGTCGGTGACATGGAAGCCCGTCCCGAAGATGATCGCGTCGGCCTTGGTCTCGGTGCCGTCGGAGCCGACCAGCGTGCTGCCGCGGATCTCCTTGAGCCCGCCGACCACGTCCACATGCGGCCGGGCGAGCGCCGGGTAGTAGTCGTTCGACAGCAGGATCCGCTTGCAGCCGATGCGATAGCGCGGGGTAAGCCTGGTCTGCAGCACCGGGTCCTTGATCGCCCGCCGCATATGCGCCCCGGCCAGCCGCTCCACGAATTTCAGCTCTGCCGGGCGCTTGGTGAACGCCCCGACCTGCAACTCCCGGATCCCCCACAGCAGCCCGCGGCGCAGCGCCCCGGACACCGGCAGCCTGCTGTGCAGCCAGCGCTCGGCGCCGGTGATCCGGCGGTCCATGCGCGGCAGCACCCAGGGCGGGGTGCGCTGGAAGAGGGTGAGCCTGCGCACCTCCTTCTGGATCTCGGGCACGATCTGGATGGCCGAGGCGCCGGTGCCGACCATCGCGACCCGCTTGCCGCGCAGGTCGTAGCCGTGGTCCCAGCGCGCGGAGTGGAAGACCTTGCCGGGGAAGCCGTCCAGCCCGGGGATGTCCGGGATCTTCGGATCGGAGAGCGGGCCGGTCGCGCTCACCACGACATCGGCGGTCAGCGGCCCGCGCGCGGTCTCCACCTCCCAGTGCAGCGCCGCGCCGTCCCAGCGCAGGGCGAGCACCTCGGCGTCGAAGCGCAGATGCGGCCGCAGCCCGAAGGTGTCGGCGACCCGCTCCAGATAGGCGCGGATGTGCCGTCGCCCGGAGAAGGCGCGCGGCCAGTCGGGGTTGGGGGCGAAGGAGAAGGAGTAGAGATGGGACGGGATATCGCAGGCACAGCCCGGATAGCTGTTGTCCCGCCAGGTCCCGCCGACCGCACCGGCCCGCTCCAGGACCACGAAGTCGGTGACGCCCGCGCGGCGCAGCCTCACCGCCGCGCCCAGCCCTCCGAATCCGGATCCGATCACCGCCACCCGCACATGCTCACGCGTCAGCCCAGCCGCCATGCCGCCGCCTCCCGCCGCTCGAACTGCCTTGCATCACTTGAACTGCCCGGAACCATGCCAGCATTTACTGGCACGATGGGAGCGTAGGACAGGGATCCGGCGAGCGGTAGGGGCTGTGGATAACCAAGTTACCGACGGTTATCCACAACCGCCGTCGGCATAGGCTGCTGCTGTGGCGAAGAGCGAAGCGGACCGAGTACGCGAGTACCGGATCACGGAACTGGCCGAGAAGGCCGGGATCACCGTGCGCACCCTGCGCTTCTACCGGGAGCGCAAGCTGATCCCGCCGCCCCGCCGGGAGGGCCGTATCGCCTGGTACGACGACCACCACCTGGCCCGGCTGCGGACCATCACCGCCCTGCTGGAGCGCGGTCACACTCTGGGCGGGATAGCCGAGTTGATGGCCGCGTTCGAGAGCGGGCAGCGGGACGTCGGCGAACTGCTGGGGCTGGACGGCGCCCTTCCGTCCTGGTCCGAGGAGACCCCGGTCCGGCTCACCCCGCAGGAGCTCGCCGACTACTTCGACGACGAGGTCACCGCGGAGAACCTCACCGTCTCACTCGACATCGGCTATCTCGCGGTCGACGGCGACGACATCGTGCACATCAGCCGCCGACTGCTGGACACCTCGCGCGCCCTGGTCGGCCAGGGCATCCCGCTGTCGGCCGTCCTCGCGGCCGGGCGCGAGGTCCGGGAGCATGTGGACGCCATCGCCGAGACCTTCGCCACACTGCTGATCAACCACGTGCTGACGGACGCCCGGGAGCGCGGCGAGGAGATCGGCGAGACCCTGGAGCGGCTGCGGCCGCTCGCGAAGAGCGTCGTGGACGCCGAGCTGTCGATGGCCGTGGACCGCCGGCTGCGGGCCGGTCTGGAGGAACGGACGGGCGGGCGCACGGAGGACGCCGGGCGCCCGCCACCGGATCAGTGAGCGGCCCCTACACCTCCGCCGCCGGACCAGTGGCGCCGTACGTGGCCCTCACCGGACCAGTGACCGGCCCCGCACGCGACCGCCACCGGATCAGTGAGCGGCGCCGTACGTGACCGACACCGGCGCGTGGTCGCTCCACCGCTGGTCGTACGCCGGGGCCCGCTCCACGACCGCCTTCAGCGCCCGCCCGGCGAGCCCGGGAGTGGCGACCTGATAGTCGATGCGCCAGCCCGCGTCGTTGTCGAAGGCCCTTCCCCGGTACGACCACCAGGAGTACGGGCCCTCGACGTCCGGGTGCAGCGCGCGCACCACGTCCACGTACCCCGCCTCCTCGAAGACACGCGACAGCCAGGCACGCTCTTCCGGCAGGAATCCGGACTTCTTCCGGTTGGCCTTCCAGTTCTTCAGGTCGGCCTCCCGGTGGGCGATGTTCCAGTCGCCGCACACCAGCGCCTCGCGCCCGTCGGCCGCCGCCCGCTCGCGCAGCTCCTTGAGGTACGGAAGGAACTCCGCCATGAAGCGCTCCTTCTCGTCCTGCCGCTCGGTGCCGACCTCACCGGAGGGCAGATACAGGCTGCCGACCGTCACCCCCGGCAGATCGACCTCCACATAGCGGCCGCTGCCGTCGAACTCGGAGGAGCCGAAGCCGACCCGTACGGCCTCCAGCTCGCGCCGCGCGTACACCGACACCCCCGCCCGGCCCTTGGCCGCCGCCGGGGCGTGCACCACGTGCCAGCCGTCCGGCTCGCGCACGGCCTCGGGCAGTTCGCGCGGCTCGGCGCGCACTTCCTGGAGGCACACCACATCGGCCGCGGTACCGTCCAGCCAGGGCACGAAGCCCTTCTTGGCGGCGGCACGCAGCCCGTTCACATTTACGGTCGTCACGGAGAGCACTACGGCACGATACGACATGGAAAATCCGATGCCGCCCCGATCGCATGGAAGTACGATCCCCCGCGTGAACATCCGAACGGTCCGCTTCGACCACCCCGACGCCGTCCGGCTCAACGACGAGGTGCAGGCGGAGTACGCCGAGCGCTACGACGACGAGGGGGACATGACACCCCTGGACGCGACCCAATTCGACCCGCCCCACGGCCTCTACCTGATCGCCTACGACGACACCGGCCGCCCGGTGGCGACCGGTGGCTGGCGCAGCCAGGAGCGGAACGACGAGGGGTACGAGGACGGGGACGCCGAGCTGAAGCGGATGTACGTCATACACGAGGCGCGCGGACGCGGCCTGGCCCGCCTGATCCTCACGGCGCTGGAGGACAGCGCCCGGGCGGCGGGGCGCACCCGGATGGTGCTGGAGACCGGCGTCAAGCAGCCCGAGGCGATCGCGCTGTACACCTCATCGGGCTATGAGCCGGTGAAGAAGTTCGGTCTGTACCGCTTCGACGAGCTGAGCCGCTGCTTCGGCAAGCCGCTGGCCCTCCCGGACGAGGCCGCCGTTCACCAGAAGAACCAGCCGGGCGTCGCCTCGTAGATCCGCGTCGCCTCGTCACACCGGCCGACGCCGTCGAAACCGTCCTGAGCGGCGATCACGGCCGCCTCGCGCTCCCCGCGGGCGTCGACCCCGTCCGCCGCCACGATCAGGGCGGCGATCACGGCGAGGAAGACCCAGGGGACCGCGCGGTGGCGCGGCGCCTTCTCCTGCGTCACCCAGGCGCCCACCACGGCCATCGCCGCGGCCGCCAGTACCAGGCAGAGGGCCACGGTGGTGAGGCGGCCGAGGAGGGGCGACTCGTCGCACAGGACGTAGACCCGCCCGCCGCGCAGCCGCTCGTACAGCGCCGCGCCGCTCAGCGTGAAGCCGAACGCGGCGATGTGATGCGGCCGCACCGCCCGCACGGCGGAACCCGCCCCGTCCCCGGAGCGGGTCCCCTCATCCGTCGGCCGCCTCATCCCTTGGCGGCGAACTTCTTGCTCATCGCGTTGAACACGCCCTTCGCCTCGGCCCCCAGATGCGGACCGGCGAGCCAGGTGTGCTCGTTCGAACTGATCGAGCTGTTGGACACCAGCGCCGTCTTGCCACCGCGGTTGACGAACCAGCCGCCGCCGGAGGTGCCGCCGGTCATCGAGCAGCCGATGCGGTACATGGTCGGCGTGGTGGGCGCGAAGGACAACCGGCCCGGCCTGCTGGTGCAGTTGAACATCTTCGCGCCGTCATAGGGCGGTGCGGCTGGGTAGCCGTACGCCCCGATCGAGCTGACCTCGTCCGCCGACGGCGCCCCGAACCACACCGGCACGGCGGCCCCCACCGTCTCCTGCAGCGACTTGCCGTTGCCGTTCTCCGGCTTCACGTGCAGCACCGCGAAGTCGTACGCGGAGCCCACGTTGCCGGTCTTGCCGCCCGTGTCGATCCACTGCGACGAGGTCTGCGACCAGTTCGCCCACCACACGCCGTACGGGGTGACCTCGCTCTGGGCGGCGGTCTCCGCCTTGGCGGCGGGCAGCCCGTCGTCGTTGTACGACGGCACGAACACGATGTTGCGCATCCAGCCGCCCTTCTTGCCGGAGTGCACACAGTGGCCCGCGGTCCACACCAGGTTCGACTTCCCCGGGTGCGCCGGGTCCTCGACGACCGTGCCCGAGCAGACCATCGGCCCGTCGGGGCTGTCGAAGAACACCTTCCCGACCGGCGCCATGTTCTGGTGGTACGGGCGCGAGACCTGCTTGGCCGGTACGGCGGGCGGCTCCGGGTCGGTCGCGGCCTGGCCCTCGCCCGCGCTCTGCGTGGAGAGCGTGTTGGGCGAGTCCTTCGCCTTGGACATCCGGGACGGCTGCCAGAAGTTCTTGATGACGGGATTGGCGAAATCGGACGCGTCGCGCGCCCAGGTGTCCCAGTCCTTCCAGCCGCCCTCCTTCCACTTCTTGAGGTCGTCCAGACTCGTCGGAACACCCTCCGGCAACTTGATCCCGTTGTCGCCCTGCTGACCGGACGCGGCCGGCGACTTCGACTCGGAACCGGCCTTGTCGTCACCCGACGCGCAGGCCGAGACGGTGACCATGAGCAGCGCGGTCACCGCGGCGGCCGCCGCGGTGGAACGGCGTATGAGTGGCATGGCGCCCTATCCCCCTGTGGTGCTGTTGTTCTGCTGTGCGAAGTTCATGCGACGGCGCTTTCGCGCCATGTCCCATACAGGACGCACCCACTATGCCCGGGCCCCTCGCCACGGCCATCACCTGTCTCACGGCCCGCACACAACAAGAACGGTGTCAGCACGATTCCCTGACATCGGATGCCCCGTCAGGACAGCACCACCGGCGGCCGCGTCACGCCGTCTTGCGCCCGCCCTCCGCGAGAAGATTCGCCGCGAAGCCGAAGAACGCCACCCCGCTCACCTGATCCATCCGGCGCCGGAACGCAGGCCGCCGGATCCGCTCGCTCAGCGCGGACGCGGCACCGGAGACCACCCAGTACCAGAGCGCCAGCTCGACGATGTCGATCGCGGTGAACACCAGGGTCGAGGTGAACACCGAAACACCGTGCGGGGCGAACTGGGGAATCAGGCTCATGTAGAAGACCCCCGCCTTGGGGTTGAGCAGATTGGTCCCCACCCCCGCGCGGAACGCCGCAAGCCGCCCGCCCTGCTCCGCTCCGCCCACCGGCCCCGGATCGGCCGCCTCCGGCTCCGCCGCCGCCCGCCGCGACCGCCACAGCGCCGATGCCCCCAGCCACACCAGATACGCCGCCCCGGCGACCCGCAGCGTGTCGTACGCCACCCTCGAAGCCGTGAGCAGCGCCGTCAGCCCCACCGCCGTCGCGAACCCCCACACCAGACAACCGGCGAGAATCCCGAGCGACGCCGCCAGCCCGGCGTCCCGTCCATGGGACACCGAGGTACGCAGCACGAGCAGGGTGTCCAACCCCGGAGTGACATTGATGAGCGCGGCGACGCCAGCGAAGGCAAGAGCTGAGGTGAACATGCCCGCAGGCTAATCCAGCACAAGCAAAACCCCCGCCGGATTTGGCGGATTCCAGTGGTCGTTGCAACACGTGATCACTGACGTGTGGTGGCGAGCAGTTTAGACAGGCGCTCGGCTGGGGTTTCCCAGCCGAGCGTCTTGCGTGGGCGGCTGTTGAGTTCGGCAGCAACTGTGTCGAGGTGCTCACGGGTGTGCCGGGAGAGGTCGGTGCCCTTGGGGAAGTACTGCCGCAGCAGGCCATTCGTGTTCTCGTTCGACCCACGCTGCCAGGGGCTGCCGGGATTGCAGAAGTAGACCGGGATGCCGGTGGTGACGCTGAACGTGTGGTGGCCGGCCATCTCGGAGCCCTGGTCCCACGTCAGGGACCTCTTCAAGTGCTCCGGCAAGGTCTGGACAGTGGTCACAAGGGCGTCGCGGACGGCGGCCGCGCTGCTGCCGTGGGGCAGGTGTACCAGCATGAGGTAGCGCGTGCTGCGCTCCACCAGTGTGGCGATGGCCGAGCGGTGGTCTTTACGCTGGGCGGCATGCGGCCGGTAGACCCAGCGGGAGCGGTCGCCGCGCAGGGGCATGCCGTTGCGGCGTATCTCCCGGCTGACCGTGGACGGACTGCGTCCCAGCTCGGCGGCGATGGCACGGGCTGTCGCCTTCTCCCGGAACCGGTCGGCGATGTGGATCCGCTCGTCTTCCGTCAGGTACCGGGACGGCCCCGAGGCCACCCGCACGGCATCCGCGGGTGGCCTCGGAGGCTTCTTACGCCCCTCGGGCCGACCGTTACGCCACTCACGACCGGTCCGAGGGTTGACCCCTATGCGTCTGCACGCCTCAAGATTGCCGAACCCCAGCTGCATGAGCCGGAAGTATTCCTCCCGCTCCCGTTGCAGCTTGCGGGGCCCTTGCTCCTTGCGGCTCTTCCGGATCTTGAAGTCCATCGCATCCCCTGAACTGGGGTGTTGCGACGACCACTAGAACGGAAGTTTCCCCGGCGGGGGCTTTGAGCCGCTGAGGTCTGCCCGGCTGGTCAGTCGGCTGCCTGGACTGGCTGAGGGTCGATCGTGGTCGCGTTGGTTGCTGTACTCCGCTGCTGTACAGCACTTGCTGACCACATCCGGATCATGCCCCTTGTGCGGCGCGCGGCATGGGCCATGAGCTTGCTAGCTCCTGATCGCCGCGATCAAAGCGGCGAGAGAACCAACCAACGGCGAGATCGCCACGAGCCATGCCCGCACAGAAGAATAACGCGCTGGATTTGGCGTGGCATGGCAGCGCGGATACTCCCCTTGATGGCCGCCGGGTGCTTCTAACTGCTCCAGGTACATCTGTTTTTCGCCTTCGAGTAGTCACCAGCCGGATGAGTGGGACGTCTCATCGGTGATGCAGGGCCGTGCGGGACTCGCCTTCACTGCTGTCCAAAAATAACAGTGATCGCCTTTGGGCTACACGAGTCCAGATAGATCTAAGACCCCACTCGACCTGCCCTTTTTTTGACTCGTCTCAGTGAACTTTGACCGTCCTCACTGAAGTTGGACCGGCTGCTGCTCTACGTTTGCGACAGTTGGGCTTGCGAGGGGGCGGGGCTACGGCGGAGCCAGGCCCACCCCACCGTTCGGTCGGCCTTCTCCGGCACGGCCCCCGAGCGATCCCGGTCACGAAGGAGGCCAGCGCGAGGAAATGCGCTGCATCCACAGCGAGCTGATGTACTGCCCGTTCTTGACGGCATACTCCCGAAACACTCCGACCTCCGTGAAGTCGAACTTTCGATGCAACGCAACGGATGCGTCATTGGGCATCGCTATGCCTGCGAGAACGACGTGAACCGGCTCGTCGGCAAGGCGCTCGAACAGGGCCCGATAGAGCAAGGTGCCGATGCCCTGACCCCGGCAGCCGACGCGCAGCGCGACACTCGCCTCAACCGTCGCCCGGAAGGCTTCGTGGTCTCGGTATCGCTGGCTGCAGGCATAGCCCAGCACCTGGTCGCCACGTCGGGCAACGAGCACACGAAAGGGACCGGTCGCGGAAAACTGCCCAAACCAATCGCGACGCTCGGCCACACTGGTCGGCCTGGTGGCGAAGCTGGCGATTGAGTTCATCGCCGTGTAGTTCACGATGTCAACGATCTGGGGAAGGTCGTCGTCGATGGCCTGCCTGATCTCGACAGGGCTCGCGGCAGACGCGCGCGTGTCGCTCCGCTGATTCATATCGGCACGGTAGTCAACCCGGCGCCTCAGGATGTCAGCTTCAGGACAGGCGCCGAGCAGTTGACACACCAGCCCCCGCCGTGACAGCCGCTGGGTGGCCAGATACAGCCCTCACCCAGGCGGTCAGACTTCAGTGATGAGACGAAACGACCAGTGGTCAAGTTCAGAGACCGGTCGAACTTCCCTGTTCGTGTGAGTGGGCGGCTCGGCTCTGCGCGCCTCGCATGAAGGCGTCCAGGCCATCGACTGAGTCACGTGTGCCCGGCGACGGGCACACGTGAAACCACCTGGGGGCCTTGGCTCAGCCGAGTCGGAAGTGCTGGTTGGCCCCCTCCACGCAGTCCCACTGAACCAGCGCGGCACCGTTTTGGGTGCTCGCACCGTTGACTGACAGGCACTTACCGCTGTGCCGGGCTTCGATAGAGAAGTAGCCGCTGTCCTTTTGGACGAGTCTCCATTCCTGGTTGGTGCCATTCACGCAGTCCCACTGGACCGCCGTGGCGCCGTTCTGGACACTCGCGCCGGTGACCGACAGACACTTGCCACTGTTCACAGCGCTCACCGTGTAGTAACCAGCGCTGGTGGCCACCAGCTTCCACTGCTGGTTCGGGCCGTTCACGCAGTCCCACTGAACAGCGGCGGCGCCGTTCTGGTTACTCGCGCCTTCGACCGACACGCACTTCTGGCTGTTGCGGGCCACCAGTTCCGCAGTGAATGTGGCGGCCGTGGCGGTCGGGGCCTGCATGCCAGTAAGGAAGCCCACCGACAGCACGGTGGTGACAGCTAAGGCCCAACGAGGGAACTTCATGGCGGCTCCGAGGAGTGGCATGGACTGGACGCCACCAGTGATAGCGGAGACGACTGGATCCCTGGTGGACCGAGAGCAGCCCGGATTCCCGCGCTGTCTGGTGCAGCCCGCCAACGACGCTCTACAAGTCCTGCCGCGCCTTCAGCTCGGCGACTCCCTGCTTGAGGGTCTGAACCTCCGCGTACGGAGCTGGTCCCGGACGGCTAGGAGTGCGTGGGCGATGTTCCCGGCGGCTTCCGCGTTGGCCGGGTCCGTCTCCGCATCGGATGCCCCTCGGCCGTCGTCTCCCACTGGACCGAAGCCTCAACGGCCACCCTGCCGCTTCCCGATATCTGTGTCGCCGCTCTCCGGGTGCGCAGGAAGGAGCAGGAAGCGGCCAAGCAAACGGCCGGAGAGCTGTGGACGGAGTCGGACTCCGTGTTCACCACCCGCTACGGAACCCCGATCGAGCCGCGCAACTTCAACCGCTCGTTCGCCGACCGGTCCTCCAAGGCAGGCATCCGCCGGATCCGGCTGCATGACACGCGTCACACCTGTGGGTCGCTGCTCGCCGCACTCGACGTGCACCCGCGCATCGCGATGCAGATCCTCCGGCACAGCAAGATCGCGGTGACCATGGAGATCTACACGCACGTCCCGTCCGAGGCCACCCGTAAGGCGCTGCGGAGGCTCGGCAAGCACCTGGGTAAGCAAGATCGGAAGTAGTTGCTGTACTTCGCTGCTGTACGGCACCAAAAAGCCCCCGCCGGGTTTCCCCGGCGGGGGCTTTGAGCTGCTGTGGACCTGAGGGGATTTGAACCCCTGACCCCCTCGATGCGAACGAGGTGCGCTACCAGTCTGCGCCACAGGCCCTTGCAACGAGTGAAACTCTAGCATCCCCTGCGGGGTGCTTGGAAATCCGTTCCCCGCTGGTCAATGGAGTGCGCGTCACTCGTTGGCCGCGCGGGGCCGGTCCTCGTCCGCGTACTGGTCGAAGAGGGGGGTGCGGCCGCGCTCCCGGGGGGCCCGGGGCTGGGCCGCGGAGCCCTGCCTGGCGTCGGGCTCGGCGGGCGGCGCCGGGTCCGGGGCGGGGTCGACGGTGCTGGAGCGGGCGGAGCTCCAGGCGTCGGGGGCGGCCAGGTCGACGCTGCCGGTCGCGCGGGGGGCGACGGGCGCCGTGACGTACGTCGGCAGCGGCACCGGCACCGGCTCCCAGCCGTCCCCGGCGGCCGGGCCGCGCTCGCGCTCGCGCTCCTGGTCCACCCACTCCGCGTGGTCGGTCTGTTCGACCAGGGCGCGGCGCCCGGCCGCGTGCGCGGAGACGGACGGGACAGCGGCGGGCTCGGCCCCGGCGGGGACGGACTGCTCGCCGGGGCCGTCGCTCGCGGCGGGGCCGTCGACGGCCGGATGGCTGCGCGGGCGGCGCTCCCGCAGCCGCTGCGCGGCCTGCTCGGCGCGGCGCTGGTCCATGGTGAAGGTGAAGCGGCGGCGCTCCTGGGCGCGCAGATAGGCGATGTACGCGCTGAGCAGTATGGCCGGAAGGGCCGGGGCCCACAGGAAGGCGAGGCCGCCGACCGCGGCGACGATCGCGCCGAGGGTGAAGGCGACGAAGAGAATCACGGTGGTGCGGCGACGGCGCGCGAGCACCCGCGCGCGCGACCCGCGCTCCAGCGCGCTGCCGCCGGTCGGGGCGGCCGCGACCGAGGGCCCGTCGCCCGCCGGCGGCCCGTCCGGACCGCCGGGAGCGGGCGCGAGCAAGGTCACGGGCTCGGCGAAGGCCCGGACGTCGACCGCGTCGGTGACGGCTTCCGGATCGGCGGAGAAGCGCTCCGGGTCGCCGGAGCGACCCCCGGCGTCGGGGGCGTCCGCGTCCTGGGCGGTAGGTGCCGCCGGGTCGTCCGGGGTCCCCGGGCGCTCTCGGTCCTCTAGCCCCTTGGCGTAACGGCGCTCCATGCCCGCCCGTCCGGACAGCAGCCGGATGGCGGTGCTGAAGCGTTCCGTCGGACGGGCCTCATTGAGCTCGTCCTGCCTACGGAGCCACATCGGCACCAAATAGGCGGCCCAGGCCCCGACGATGACTGCGTAGATGAGGCCACTGCTGCTCACGCTCACACGGTAGAGGGGTCCGCATGAGGCCATCTGCCAATTGGCGCGGTGTGTCGCACGATCTGGCTGATATCTCGAAAGTTTTTTGTGATTGATGGGATGACCAGGCTGGGAATGTGTCGAATGTAATCGAACAGAGTTTTTATTTCTGCGATGCCCCTGGTCGGGTCCGGTGCCATCGGGCGAGCAGCCCCTCCGACAGCTCCTCCACGGTGAGCGCGAAGACCAGATGGTCGCGCCATGCGCCGTCGATGTGCAGATAGCGCGGCCGCAGCCCCTCCTCGCGGAATCCGAGTTTTTCCACCACCCGGCGGCTCGGCAGGTTCTCCGGCCGGATGCACACCTCGATGCGGTGCAGTCCGACGGTGCGGAAGCAGTGGTCGGCGGCGAGTGCGACCGCGGTCGGCATGACGCCGCGACCGGCCACCGCCTGGTCGACCCAGTAGCCGATATGGCCCGAGCACATCGAGCCCCAGGTGATCCCGGCGACCGTCAACTGCCCGGCCAGCCGCCCCTGGTGCTCGATGACGAACGGCAGCATCCGCCCGGAGTGCGCCTCGGCGCGCAGATGACGCACCATCTGCCGGTAGGTGGGCCGCTGGGTGACGGGGCCGCCGGGCGCGGCCGGCGGAATGGTCGCCTCCCAGGGCCGCAGCCACTCCCGGTTGCGCTGGTTGACCTCGCGCCAGACGCGCTGGTCGCGCAGCTTTATGGGGCGCAGGATCGTGTCACCGTCCGCCAGCACGACGGGCCAGGGCGCGTTCAGCTCGCGCTCCCGGGCGGGGGACCGGCGGGACCGGCGGCATCGGCCGCACCGGTGGGACCGGCGGGCCGGGGGTGGTCGCCGCCGTGGATCTGGTCGACCGCGTGCGCCAGGAGCCGCCCGAGCACCGCGAGGCCGTCACGGACGCCTCCGGTCGAGCCGGGCAGGTTGACGATCAGGGTCGTTCCGGCGACCCCGGCCAGCCCCCGGGAGAGCGCCGCGGTGGGCACCTTCGCGAGCCCTTCGGCGCGGATGGCCTCCGCGATGCCGGGGATCTCGTAGTCGAGAACCCGGCGGGTGGCCTCGGGGGTGCGGTCCATCGGGGTGAGTCCGGTGCCGCCGGTGGACACGACGACGTCGTACGAGGCGGCCACGGCGTCCCGCAGCGCGGCCTCCACCGGGTCGCCGTCGGGCACCACGCGCGGGCCGTCGACCGCGAAGCCGAGCGCGGTCAGCCCCTCGGCGATCAGCGGGCCGCCCTTGTCCGGGTAGACCCCGGCGGCGGCACGGTTGGAGGCCGTGACGACCAGGGCGCGGTACCGCGGTGCGCCGTCCGGGGAGCTGGGGTCTGGGGAGCTGAGGTCCGGGGAGTCGGGGTCCGGGGAGCTGGGGGCGGTGGGGGCGGTCATTCCCGGCTCCAGTCGCCGGACTTCCCGCCGGACTTCTCCTCCACCCGTACGTCGGTGATGACCGCGCCCTTGTCGACGGCCTTGACCATGTCGATCACCGTCAGGGCGGCGACCGATACCGCCGTCAGGGCCTCCATCTCGACGCCCGTACGGTCGGTGGTCTTCACGGTGGCGGTGATCTCGACCGCGTCGTCGGCGACCGCGAGGTCGACCTTCACGCCCGACACGGCGAGCGGATGGCACAGCGGGATCAGGTCCGGGGTGCGTTTGGCGCCCATGATGCCCGCGATCCGGGCCGTCGCGAGGGCGTCGCCCTTGGGGACGCCCTCGCCGCGGAGCAGTTCGACCACGCGCGGCGCGACCAGCACACGGCCGCTCGCGCGGGCGACGCGCGCGGTGACGTCCTTGGCCGAGACGTCGACCATGCGCGCTGCGCCCGTCGGGTCGAGATGGGTGAGATGGTCCTGGGCGCTGCTCATCGTTCTCCCGGTCCGGGCCAGGTGGCTCTGTGCGACGACACCGTACCCGCCGTAGGCCCCCGCTAGGCGAGAAGGACCACGTCCACCTCGGTCCCGGGGGCGACCTCGGACACCTCCTCGGGGATCACGATCAGCGCGTTGGCCCGGGCGAGGGCCTTGATCAGATGCGACCCGGCGCCGCCCACCGGGGCGACCGTGCCCGGCTCGCCCGGCGCCGACGGCTCGTACCAGCCCCGCAGGAACTGGCGCCGTCCCTCCGGCGAGGACGCGATCCCGTCCGGGCAGAACGCCCGCACGGTGGTGCGGTGGACCAGACCCGCGCCGAGCATGGTGCGGATCACCGGCCGTACGAACAGCTCGAAGGAGACGTACGAACTGACCGGGTTGCCGGGGAGGGCGAGCAGCGGGGTCCGGTCCGGGCCGACCCGCCCGAAGCCCTGGGGCTTGCCGGGCTGCATGGCCAGCGTCCGGAACTCGACCTCGTGCATCGCCTCCTTGACCACGTCGTACGCGCCGACGCTGACTCCGCCGCTGGTGACGACGATGTCGGCGCGGCTCAGCTGGTCCTCGACGGTGGAGCGCAGCGTCCCGGCGTCGTCGGCGACCGCGCCCACCCGGTAGGCGATCGCCCCGGCCTCCTGCGCGGCGGCCGTGAGCTGGTAGCTGTTGGAGTCGTAGATACGGCCGGGCCCCGTCTCCTCACCGGGCTGGACCAGCTCGCTGCCGGTGGACAGCACGACGACGCGGGGCCGCGGGCGGACCTTGACCGTGGCGCGGCCGATGGCGGCCAGCAACCCGATCTGCGCCGCCCCGAGGACCGTACCGGCGCTCAGCGCCAGCTCCCCCGTCCCCGCGTCGCTGCCCCGGGTGCGCACATGCTGCCCGTCCCGGACCGGCCGGAAGACCCGCACCAGGCCGCTGCCGCCGTGCGGATCCGTACTGCGGGCGGGCATGCCGCTGACCGGCCCGTTGTCCAGGCCGCCGTCGGTCCACTCGACCGGGACGACGGCCTGGCCGCCGGGCGGCAGCGGGGCGCCGGTCATGATCCGGGCGGCCTCGCCGGGACCGACGGCGGGCAGCTCGCCGCTGCCCGCCGCGATGTCCCCGACGACCGTCAGCACCGCGGGATGCTCGCCCGTCGCCGCCCCGACATCGGCCGTGCGGACGGCATAGCCGTCCATGGCGCTGTTGTCGAAGGGCGGGAGGGCGGCGGGCACGGTGACGTCCTCGACCAGGACGCAGCCCTGGGCGTCCAGCAGCTGCAGCTCGATGGGGTCCAGCGGGTGGATGTGCCCGAGGATGTCGTCGAGATGCTCGGCCACCGACCAGACCCGGTGACGCTCCCGGCCCTCGCCCGTGCCCTGATCGGCGGCCCGTGCCGCGGTGCTGCTCAAAGTGCTACATCTCCTCGGTGACGTAACTGCGAAGCCATTCCCGGAAGTCCGGGCCCAGGTCTTCACGTTCGCACGCGAGTCTGACAATGGCACGCAGATAGTCGCCACGGTCGCCTGTGTCGTACCGCCGTCCCTTGAAGACGACGCCGTGAACCGGGCCTCCGAGGTCCGGATCCGAGGCGAGCGCCTGGAGCGCGTCGGTCAGCTGGATCTCGCCGCCGCGGCCGGGCTCGGTGCGGCGCAGCACGTCGAAGACGGCCGGATCCAGCACGTAGCGGCCGATAACCGCGTACGAGCTGGGCGCGTCGGCCCGGTCGGGCTTCTCGACCAGTCCGGTGACCTGGACGACGCCCTCGTCCAGGGTGGGCTTCACGGCGGCGCAGCCATAGAGGTGGATCTGCGCGGGATCCACCTCCATCAGGGCGATGACGCTGCCGCCGTGCTGCTCCTGCACCTCGACCATCCGGGCCAGAAGCGGGTCACGGGCATCGATGAGGTCGTCGCCGAGGAGGACGGCAAAAGGCTGGTCACCTACGTGCGGGGCGGCACACAGCACGGCGTGGCCGAGGCCCCTGGGATCGCCCTGCCGGACGTAGTGCATGGTCGCCAGGTCGCTGGACTCCTGGACGCGCGCGAGGCGGGTTTCGTCGCCCTTGCGCGTCAGAGCCTCTTCGAGCTCGTAGTTGCGGTCGAAGTGGTCTTCCAGGGGCCGCTTGTTGCGACCGGTGATCATAAGAACGTCGGACAGGCCGGCGGTGACGGCTTCCTCGACGACGTACTGGATCGCCGGCTTGTCGACGACCGGCAGCATCTCCTTCGGGGTGGCCTTGGTGGCCGGGAGGAAGCGGGTTCCGAGGCCCGCGGCAGGGATGACAGCCTTGCTGATCCGAGTACGCGATTGAGTCATGTCCCGAACCTTATCCGGTGCCTTTCAGGCGATTGATGAGGATACGGTGAATATGACATGAGACAGGAAGTTTGTGCACTCAGTGAGCCCCACCGACGCTAGTAAGCCCGCGTTGCGGAGACGTCTCCTGACGATGAGGTCCGGGTTGACGGCAGATGACATCCAGGCAGCCGGGGCTTCACTGGCGTGTCGCGCGCTGGAGCTGCCGGAACTGGCCCGGGCCGACACCGTGGCGGCCTATGTCTCCGTAGGGCGCGAACCGGGTACGCGCGCGCTGCGGGACGCGCTCCGCGCGCGGGGGGTACAGGTGCTGCTCCCCGTCCTGCTGCCGGACAACGATCTCGACTGGGGCGCGGACGAGGGCCCGGACGGGCTGGTGCGCGCCGGCCGGGGGCTGCTGGAGCCCGGCGGGCCGCGGCTGGGCCCGGAGGCGGTCACCCGGGCGGACGCGGTCCTGCTGCCGGGGCTCGCGGTGGACCGGCGCGGCATGCGGCTGGGGCGCGGCGGCGGTTCGTACGACCGGGTGCTGGCCCGGCTGGCGCGGGCCGGAGCCGATCCCGCGCTGGTGGTGCTGCTGTACGACGGCGAACTGCTGGACGCGGTCCCGGAGGAGCCCCACGACCGCCCGGTGCACGCGGCGGTGACGCCCTCGGGGGCGCACCGCTTCACCTGAGACCCGCCCGTCAACGCTTCCGGCCCCGCCGGAAGCGCCCGAAGGCGTCTCCGGCGGGGCCGGGAGGTTCGCGGGCTCCCGCCCCGGGACGGGGGCGGGAGAGGCCCGCAGAGGGCCGTGTGCGGCCTCAGGGGGTGAGGGCCAGCTGATCGTCGGTGGACTTGTCCACCGCGGTCTTGCTGAACGCCCAGGGCAGCAGCTCGCCCTTCGCCCACTTCTCGGTCTGGTCCGTGTAGTGCGCGTTGTAGGCGTGGCCGGAGGCGCCGGTGAGGTTGATCCACCGCGACTTGTCGAAGTTGGCGAGGTTGACGACCATCCGCATCGACGGCACCCAAGTGACGTCGTAGCCGCCCGCCGCGTTCCAGCCGGTCGCGTTGACCGCCGCCTCGCCGCCCGCGAGGTCCCACGGGCCGCGGTTCAGCATCCACTGGACGACACCCGGGCCCTCGGTGCCCAGCGTCTGGTTCTTCAGCGTCAGCCGGTGCAGCCGCCCCCAGCTCCAGGTGTTGATGTTCTTGCCCAGCTTGGCGGTCAGCTCGGAGCGCGCGTTCTTCATGGCCTGGGCGAGGAGCTCGTCACGGTCGGCCGCGCCCGGGTGGTTGCGGGTACCGGCGGTCTTCCACCAGTCGTTGCCCGGCTCCTTGATGATCTTCCGTACGACCTCGTACCAGCGGTCGCCGCCGTCGGGCTGGGCCGTGTCGGCGTCGCGCGTACCGCATTCGCGCACCAGCCGGGTGTTGCCGTCCAGGTCCTCGAGCGGACCGGAGTCCTCGGCCGGGCGCACCCGCAGGCACTGCCCCTTGACCCGCAGCTCCTTGGGCATCTTGTCGCCGAAGGCGAGCATCAGGGTGTTGCGCCAGACGGAGTTGAAGTACGCGGCGGCCGCCGAGTCGGCGTCCTGGGTGTAGTCCCAGCCCTCCAGGAGCTTCTGGGCCTCGCGGACGAACGGGTCCTTGACGTTGATCTTCAGCAGATAGGGCGTCAGCACCTTGGCGATCTCACTGCTGTTGTCCGTCTGCAGGGTCTGCATGTCGTCCGTGGAGATCTTCCCGCCGTCCTTGACCTTGGATTCGATCAGGTCGGTGATGCGCTGGCTGCGCGCGCCGTATCCCCAGTCGTCGGTCAGCAGGTACGGGTACTTCTTCTTGTCTATGACGGCCTGGTTGGCGGTGACGATGTAGCCGCGGTCGGGGTTGTACTCCCAGGGCAGCGCCGACTGCGGGATGAACTTCGACCACCGGTAGCGCGAGTCCCAGCCCGGCGCCGGGTAACGGCCGTCGCCCTCGTTGCGCACCGGGATCCGGCCCGGCGCCTGGTAACCGATGTTGCCCTTGGTGTCGGCGTAGATGAGGTTCTGCGCGGGGACCGCGAAGTCACTGGCCGCCTTGCGGAAGTCGTCGAAGTTCCGGGCGGAGTTGAGCCCGAAGACCGCGTCCATGCTGTTCGACGGGGACAGCGCGGTCCACTTCAGGGAGACCGCGTAACCGTCGCCGCGGTCGGGGGCCACATCGTCGGCGCCGCTGCCGACCGGTGCGCTCTTGCCGACGTTCGTCAGCTCGTCGTCCCGGTCGGAGACGATCGGCCCGTTGTTGGTGCTGCGTACCGTGATCGTGCGGTTCTTGCCGCCCGCGACCTTGATGGTCTCCTCACGGCTGCGGAACGGGACCTGCTTGCCGTCGTAGAGGTAGTGCGTCGCGGTGACCTTCTCCAGATAGAGGTCACTGACGTCGGCGCCCAGATTGGTCATTCCCCAGCTGATGTCCTGGTTGTGACCTATGACCACGCCGGGCATCCCGGAGAAGGTGTAGCCCGCCGTGTCGAACGGGCACTTGCTGCTGACCTGGTTGCAGTGCAGGCCCATCTGGTACCAGACGGACGGCAGCTGGGGCGCCAGATGCGGGTCGTTGGCGAGCAGTGGCTTGCCGGTGGTCGTGTACTTGCCGGAGACGACCCACGAGTTGGAGCCGATGCCGCTTCCGTTGGGGCCGAGCAGCGACGGGACCTTCTCCAGGGTCTTGGACAGGGAGTCGAGACGGCCCTGCAGGCCCTGGGTGGCTCCGCCCACCCCGCTCGCGGCGTCGGTGGACCCCGCACTGCCCGTGGCGCCCGTCGACGTCGCCTTGGGGTCGAACTCGTCGGTAGCCTCGTTGAGCGCGCCGCCCTGGACGATCGGCTTGTTCCGGCTGTACGGATACGACGGGTACAGCTCTTCTATCTGCTTGGCGCTCAGCCGGCTCGACGCCAGGGCGCGGTCCACCTCGTCCTGCATGTTGCCGCGCAGGTCCCAGGCCATGGCCTTGAGCCAGGCGACCGAGTCGACCGGGGTCCACTTCTCGGGCTTGTAGCCGTCGTTCTCGAAGCCCAGTGCCGCGTATTCGACCGACAGCGCCTTGCCCTCGTGGTCCTTGAGGTAGGCGTTGACCCCGTCGGAGTAGGCCCGCAGATACCTCTTGGTCGACGGCGACAGCTTGGTGTCGTATTCCTGCTGCGCCACCCGGCGCCAGCCCATGGTGCGCAGGAACGCGTCGGTCTCCACCTGGCCGGGACCGAACATCTCCGAGAGCCGACCGGCCGTCATATGACGGCGGACGTCCATCTCCCAGAAGCGGTCCTGGGCCTGGACGAAGCCCTGGGCGCGGAAGAGGTCCTCCGGCGAATTGCCGTAGATCTGGGGTATGCCGTTGCCGTCGCGCTTGACCTGTACGGGATCGGAAAGCCCCTTGACCTGGAGCGACCCCGTGGTCTCCGGGAAGGAGGCCCGCACGGTACTGATACTCCAGTACGTGCCGAAGCCGAGACCCCCCACGAGCAGCAGCACGACTGCGATCACGAGCAGGCGGAGACGTCGGCTCTTCTTCTTGGGAGAAGAGCCGGTTTTGTTGGCGGGCATCGCTGTCCTTCGAGGGGCAGGGTGATCCTGGAGTGCTGGAGCAACCATAGGCGCAGCGCTGTCGCCGCCCCTACGCGGAGTCATGACTGACGCCGTCCACCGGCCATCGGACCGGGTCCGCCGACCCTCTCCCACACCTCCGCGGGCGGCCCGTGTGCGGCCCGTGTGGAAGGCCCGCGTCAAGAACCCGTAAAATGTTAGGTAAGGCAATGAAGTTCCGGTCGGCTGGGATCCGTTCACATCGTCCCCGAAGATCCCGCCGCTCACGTGAGAAAGGTTCGGCCCCTGACTGTCCACCACCTCAATGAACTGCTGCTGGTCTGCTCCCTCGTCCTGCTCGTCGCGGTGGCGGCCGTAAGGATCTCCTCCCGCAGCGGGCTGCCCACCCTGCTTCTGTACCTCGGGATGGGCGTCGCCCTGGGCACGGACGGGCTCGGCGTCACCTTCAACAACGCCGAACTGACGCAGGTCATCGGCTACGCCGCGCTGGTCGTGATCCTTGCCGAGGGCGGCCTGGGCACCAAGTGGCGCGAAATCAAACCCGCGCTGCCGACGGCCGCCGCGCTGTCGACCGTGGGCGTCGCGGTGAGCGTGGGAGTCACCGCGGCGGCGGCGCACTATGTGGTGGGGCTGGACTGGCGGCAGGCACTGATCATCGGCGCGGTGGTGTCGTCCACGGACGCGGCGGCGGTCTTCTCCGTGCTGCGCAAGGTGCCGCTGCCCAAGCGGCTCACCGGCACCCTGGAGGCCGAATCGGGCTTCAACGACGCCCCGGTGGTGATCCTGGTCGTCGCCTTCTCCAGCCAGGGCCCGATCGACTCCTGGTACCTCATGATCGGCGAGATCGCGCTGGAGCTGGCGATCGGCGCCGCCATCGGTCTCGCGATCGGCTGGCTCGGCTCGTACGGCCTGCGCCGGGTGGCCCTGCCCGCCTCGGGTCTGTACCCGATCGCGGTGATGGCCATCGCGGTCGTCGCGTACGCGGGCGGCGCGCTGGCACACGGCTCCGGCTTCCTCGCCGTCTACCTCGCCTCGCTCGTCATGGGCAACGCGAAGCTGCCCCACTGGCCGGCCACCCGCGGTTTCGCCGAGGGGCTCGGCTGGCTCGCCCAGATCGGCATGTTCGTCCTGCTCGGGCTGCTGGTGACGCCGCACGAACTGGCCGACGACATCTTGCCGGCCGTCGTCGTCGGGCTGGTGCTGACCATGGTTGCCCGGCCCGTGTCGGTGCTGGTGAGCACGACGCCGTTCCGGGTGGCCTGGCGGGAGAAGATCCTGCTGTCCTGGGCCGGGCTGCGCGGCGCGGTGCCGATTGTGCTCGCGACGATCCCCATGGTCGGGGAGGTGCCCGACAGCCGCCGGATCTTCAACATCGTCTTCGTCCTCGTGATCATCTACACCCTGGTCCAGGGACCGACACTGCCGTGGCTCGCCACCCGGCTGCGGCTGGAGGAAACGGAGGGCACCGCGGACCTGGGCATCGAATCGGCGCCGCTGGAACGGCTGCGCGGCCATCTGCTGTCGGTTTCGATCCCCAAGGACTCCCGGATGCACGGGGTGGAGGTCGCCGAGCTGCGGCTGCCGCCCGGCGCCGCGGTCACCCTCGTCGTCCGGGGCGGCTCCAGCTTCGTCCCCCTGCCCTCGACCGTGCTGCGGCGGGGCGACGAACTCCTGGTGGTGGCCACCGACCCGGTGCGGGACGCGGCCGAACAGCGGCTGCGGGCGGTCGGCCGGGGCGGCAAGCTGGCGGGCTGGCTGGGCACCGGCGGCGGCTGACAGCGTGGCGTAGGTCACCGTGTGCCGTACTGCGGTGGACTGGCAGGCTGGAATGCTGCACTATGGAGCGTCGTTAGCACTCAACGAGTGAGAGTGCCAGGAGGAAGTACGTGCCGACCTACCAGTACCAGTGCACCGAGTGCGGCGAGGGCCTCGAGGCGGTGCAGAAGTTCACCGACGACGCGCTCACCGAATGCCCCCAGTGCCAGGGACGCCTGAAGAAGGTGTTCTCCGCGGTCGGCATCGTCTTCAAGGGCTCCGGCTTCTACCGGAACGACAGCCGCTCCTCGTCCAGCAGCTCGGGCAGCGGCTCGAAGTCCGCGGCGAAGAGCGACAGCGGCTCGTCGTCGGACAAGTCGGCGGACAAGACCTCGTCGTCTTCGTCGTCCTCCTCCTCGGACACCTCCTCGGGGTCGTCCTCGTCATCTTCGTCGTCGACGTCTTCCTCGTCGACCACGTCGTCGTCGAGCAGCACCAGCTCGGCCGCCTGACCCCGTACGCAGCGCGCCCCCGCCGCTTCCTCCCGGGAAGCCGCGGGGGCGCGCTGCGTCCGGGCGCCGTCGGGCGTGGCCGGTGTCCGGGCACTGCCGGGCGGGGCTGGCTAGGGTGATCACATGGCCGAGACGAGCAGCACCCAAGCAGACATAGGGGTCATCGGAGGGTCGGGGCTCTACGCCTTCCTCGACGATGTGACCGAGATCACCGTGGAGACTCCCTACGGGCCTCCGAGCGATTCGCTCTTCCTCGGCGACATCGCGGGACGGCGAGTCGCCTTCCTGCCCCGGCACGGCCGCAAGCACCATCTGCCGCCGCACCGGATCAACTACCGCGCCAATCTGTGGGCCCTGCGCGCGGTCGGGGTGCGCCAGGTGTTCGGGCCGTGCGCGGTGGGCGGACTGCGGCCGGAATACGGACCGGGGACGCTGCTGGTGCCGGACCAGCTGGTGGACCGCACCAAGGGACGTACGCAGACCTACTTCGACGGTGAGCCGCTCCCGGACGGGCGGGTGCCGAACGTGGTGCACACGACCTTCGCGGACCCGTACTGCCCGGTGGGGCGGCAGGCAGCGGTGACGGCGGCACGCGGGCGCGACTGGGAACCGGTCGACGGCGGAACGGTGTGCGTGGTCGAAGGGCCGCGCTTCTCCACCCGGGCGGAATCGCGCTGGCACGCCGCGCAGGGCTGGTCGGTGGTCGGGATGACGGGACATCCGGAAGCGGTGCTCGCCCGTGAACTGGAGCTGTGCTACACGTCGTTGACGCTGGTCACCGATCTGGACGCGGGAGTGGAGACCGGTGAGGGCGTCTCGCACGCCGAGGTGCTGAAGGTGTTCGGCGAGAACGTCGGGCGGCTGCGCGAGGTGCTCTTCGACGCGGTGAGCGGCCTTCCCGACAACGCCGACCGGGACTGCCTGTGCGCGCACGGGCACGACGGCTGGGACCTGGGGATAGAGCTGCCGTAGCGGGCGCGCCGGCGGGCCGCGGGCCTGGGCGGCGCCGGTGTGGGGCCGCCTGTGTGGGCGGCGGCGGTACGGGTGTGCACTCCTGTGGGGGACCAAGTTGTCCACAAGACGTCGGCCGTCCACAGGCCCCGGCGGGATCGGGCGGAGCCGGGCATGGTGATGGGGCCAGAAGCTCCTCGGCTCCTCACGGCAGGCGGTGTTGTGCCATGTCCCATCCGTTCTCCGCGGCCCCGTTCCCCGCATCCCCCTCCCCCGCGCCTTCTCCGTCCGCCCGCGCCACTCCCCCGGCCCGCGCGGTGCCTCGCTTCGGTCCGGTACGGGTGGCGCGCGAGGGCAGATACCGGCTGCGGCGTTCACCCGGCGCGGCGTCCGTGCGGCGACGACGGCGCTCGATGGCGGCCGGGCTGGCGCTGACGGCTGCCGCGCTCGTCGCCGCGGCACCGTCCGGTCAGGGATCCGCGCGCCCGGGCCCCTCCCCCGCCACCGCGGCCGACGGCCCGTACGAGCCGCCGCGAGCCGTCATGGTGTCCGCACCGGTCCGGATCGCCGACGCCGCGGCGGTGCGGCTGCTGCACCCCGGCGACCGGGTGGACGTGCTGGCCACGCCCTCGCCCGACGCCGTCCGGCGCCGCGGGTCCGGTGACCCGGCGCGGGTGGTCGCGCGCGGGGTCCGGGTGGCCTCCGTCCCCGGCCTCGGGGACGACGGGCCGCCGGGGGCCGGAGGCTCTCCGGGGGCGGGCGAGCCGGACGCCGGGGCGCTCGACGGCGGCGGCCCGGCGAACGGCGGGGCGCTGGTGGTGCTCAGGGTGCCGCGCGCGGCCGCCGCCGCACTCGCCGGGGCCGGGGTCACCTCACGTCTGGCGGTGACACTGTGCCGTTCCTGACAGGCATGCCTCGCCTCCTGGCCAGGATCGACGCCGGTGTAGGTTGCGGAACCGTCCGCTCCTGCACCGTGGCGGCGAGAGAAAGGCAGTGGGTTGAGCACAGAGAAGGTGCCCGAGGAGAAGCAGAGCGTCCTGGAAGGCTTCAAGGCCTTCCTGATGCGCGGCAATGTGATCGACCTCGCGGTCGCGGTCGTCATCGGGGCCGCCTTCACCGCCGTCGTGAACTCCATAGTGAAGGGCCTCATCAATCCGATAGTCGGCGCCTTCGGCACGAAGGATCTGGAAAAGTACCGCTCCTGCCTCGAGGCGCCCTGCGAGACGAACGCGGCGGGCGAGGTGGTGAAGGGCATCCCGATCCTCTGGGGAAGCGTGCTGTCCGCCGTGCTGACGTTCCTCATCACCGCGGCGGTGGTGTACTTCCTGATGGTGCTGCCGATGTCGCGCTATCTGGCGCGCAAGGCCGCCAAGGAGCAGCTGGCCGAGGAGGAGCTGGCCGAGACGGAGGCCGAGGAGATCAGGCTGCTCCGCGAGATCCGGGACGAGCTGGTGGCCCGGCGCGAAGGCGGCCCCAGCACCTAGTCGAGCGCCTGCTCGGCATCGCGCGCCGTCAGGGCTTCCGGCGTGGGGCCCTTCGCCATCAGAGGTGGTGGGGCGGCTTCTCGTCGAGGAACCTGGCCAGGTCCGCGGCGCTGTCGGCGCCCTCGGTGCCGTGGCCGCCGGGGGCCCGCTCACCCCACCCGCGGTCCGTATCGTCCGAGGACGGCCGCGCCAGAGGATCGTCGAAGATCAGCGCGGCGGCCGGATCGCGCGGTCCAGGGGTGGGGGCGGTGCTCATGGCTCAAGAGTACGACCGCGGCAGCGGTTCGGTGTACCGGCCCAGCTCGTCGTGCCACCACAGGTCCCGGCCGGGCTTCCAGGACACCGGGCGGCCGAGGCGGTGCACGACCAGCACGTTCCGCACACCGGGGCAGCCGGTGAGCGCCCGGTCGACGAGCTGCTTGAGCGGGTGCTGCTCCCCGCAGCGCTGTTCCCCGTCCGCGGTGATGACGATCTTGGCGTCCATCTCCCTGATCCGGTCACGGAGTTCATGCGGGCGCAGTCCCACCGGCAGGCTGCCGCGTACGACGTCGAGTCGGCCGCAGGCGAGCGTGGCGATCACGGATTCGGGCACCAGCGGCAGATGGACGGCCACGCGGTCACCGGCCCGGACCCCGAGCCGGGTGAGGGCGGCGGCGGTCCTGGCGGCCTGGTCGAGCAGTTCGGCGTGGGTCAGCTCCTCGGTGCAGTCGGGTTCGCTGATCCACCGGAGGGCCACCCGGGAGGTCTGCCGCGTGGCGGCGGCCAGCGTCGGGAGCTCCTCCATGCGGGAGGTACGGGGCACGGCGGTTTTCCTTGGGACGGCGACGAACGGCATACCGCACAGCCTGCTGTCACGTCATCAACGTCTGATGAACGTCCGCTATATGAGGCGTCGATGGCCCGGCGCGCGCCGTCCGGAGGTGTTCGCGAGGACCCTCGCACCGGGGCCGGGCATGCCTCGTCGTACGACCATGACACGAGTCGCCGTGCTACGCATAGCACTCATGGATACCGAACGAACCACCCATGACTCCCCGCGAACCGGCCGGGCCGACGCGCTGACGGACGTCCCCGGGCTGCGAGTCGGCCATGCGCAGCGCACCGGAGGCGGATGGCAGACCGGGACAACCGTCGTGCTGGCTCCCGAGGGCGGCGCGGTCGCCGCCGTCGATGTGCGCGGCGGTGGCCCGGGCACCCGGGAGACCGACGCCCTCGATCCGCGCAATCTCGTCCAGCGCGTGGACGCCGTCGTGCTGACCGGCGGCAGCGCGTTCGGCCTGGACAGCGCCTCTGGGGTGGCCGCCTGGCTGGAGGAGCACGGCCGCGGCTTCCGGGTCGGCCCCGATCCGGCGCAGGTCGTCCCGGTCGTCCCGACGGCCGCCCTCTTCGACCTCGGCCGGGGCGGCGACTGGCGGGCCCGGCCGGGCGCGGCCCTGGGCCGGGAGGCCGCCGAGGCGGCGGCCGGTGCGGAGCCGGGCGCGCCGGTCGGACAGGGCAATGCGGGGGCGGGCACGGGCGCGGTGGCCGGTGGGCTGAAGGGCGGCGTGGGCTCGGCGTCGCTGGTGCTGCCGTCCGGCATCACGGTGGCCGCACTGGTGGCGGTCAACGCGCTCGGATCGGTCACCGACCCGCGGACCGGCGCGCTGTACGGGCAGTCGTACGAGCCGTCCGGCGATGGCGGGCCCTACCGCCCCGGTGAGGAGGAGCATGCGGAGGCGGTGCGCCGCCTGGCCGCGGCGCGGGCCGAGTCGGAGCGGCGCCAGGCCGCGTCGGTGCGGCCTCCGCTGAACACGACCCTGGCCGTTGTCGCCACCGACGCCGCGCTCACCCGGGCCCAGGCGCACAAGCTCGCGGGCACCGCGCACGACGGTCTGGCCCGGGCGATCCGGCCGGTGCATCTGATGTCCGACGGCGACACGGTCTTCGCCCTGGCCACCGGTGATCGCCCGCTGGTACCGGAGGAGAGCGGGGACGGTGCGGAGGATCCGGCGTTCGGGGTGCACCGGGAGGCCGGGGTGCTGAACGAGGTGCTGGCGGCGGGGGCGGACGCGCTGACCCGGGCCGTGGTCAAGGCGGTGCTGGCGGCGGAGGGCGTGGACGGCCCGGGCGGGGTCTTCCCCGCGTACCGGGATCTGTACGGCGGACCGTTCTGAGCGGACGGCTCCGCATGGGCCCGCAGGGGCCCAGAGGGACCGAGAGGGACCAGAGCGAGGGGGATCACCATGGATGCGGATCTGCTGGTTGTCGGCGGCGGTCCGGCGGGCTGTTCGGCCGCCGTGATGGCGGCGAGCGTCGGGCTGCGGTCCGTCCTCGTCGAGTCGGACGACGTGCTGTGCGGTGCGCTGCGGCGCATCCCGGTGGTGAGCAATGTCCTGGGCTTCGCCACCGGTCCCGGGCTGGCGGCGGCGGTCGAGGCCGACGTGGCGAGGTGTGACCTCTGCCGGGTCGAACTGGGGCGGCAGGCCACGCGGATCGACGCGTTCGAGGACCGGGTGGAGGTGACGGTCGACGGGCCGAGGGCCTCCGGTGCGCGCCTGACCGCGCCGTATGCCGTCGTCGCCACGGGGGTTGGGCCGCTGGCGCCCGCGACCGCCGGGTGGCTTGCGGGAGCGGAGGGCCGGGAGCTGCCCCAGCTGTGGGAGGCGGATGCCGCGGCGATCACCGACCGCACGCTTCTGGTCCTCGGTGCGGACCGCCCCCTGGGCACCCTCCTCCGCGCCCATCCGGGGCTACGGGCCCGGCTCCTGGTCGCCCATCCGCCCGGCGACGTGTACAAGACCGAGGAGATCGGGCAGGACGCCCGGGTGGAGCTGGTGGCCGTGGAGCGGCTGGAGTTGGGGCCGCCGTCGGAGCCGCTGCGGGCCGAGGCGCTGACCGTCGCGGGCGAGCGGCGTGAACTCACGGCCGACCAGGCGTTCCTGAATCTGGGCAGCGCCCCGGCGCCGCCCGGCGGGGCCGTCGTCACCGGCGGGTCCGGTTACTGTCCGCCCGGCCGCCAGCATCCGAGGATCCGTACCGCCGGTGATCTGCGCTCCGCCCGCTTCCAGCGGATCGCGACCGCGATGGGCTCAGGCGGCGAGGCCGCGCTCAGCGCCTACTACGCTGCGCGCGGCCTCGCCACGGACGGGTTGGGGGGTGGCTGAGATGGGGTCAGACCGCGACCGCCACCTTCTCCTCGTCGCCGGCGGCGCCCTTCGCGGAGGCGTCGCCACCGGCCGGGGCCGTGGCGCCGGACTCCGCCTTCTTCCGCATCCCCTTGAGGAAGATCACCAGCCCGGCCGACACCACCGTGCCCGCCAGGATGGCCAGCAGGTAGAGGAACGGCTGGCCGATCAGCGGGACCACGAAGATGCCGCCGTGCGGGGCGCGCAGCGTGCAGCCGAAGGCCATCGACAGCGCACCGGTGATCGCGCCGCCCACCATCGAGGAGGGGATCACCCGCAGCGGGTCCGCGGCCGCGAACGGAATGGCGCCCTCGCTGATGAAGGAGGCACCCAGCACCCAGGCGGCCTTGCCGTTCTCCCGCTCGGTCTTGGTGAACAGCTTCCCGCGCACGGTGGTGGCCAGCGCCATCGCCAGCGGCGGGACCATACCGGCCGCCATCACCGTGGCCATGATCTTGAGGCTGCCGTCGCTCGGGTCGGACACCGCGATGCCGCCGGTCGCGAAGGCGTACGCGACCTTGTTGACCGGGCCGCCGAGGTCGAAGCACATCATCAGGCCGAGGATCACGCCGAGGCCGATGGCGTTGGCGCCGGAGAGCCCGTTGAGCCAGTCGGTCATCGCCTCCTGGGCGGAGGCGATGGGCTTGCCGATCACCACGAACATCAGGAAGCCGACGATCACCGAGGAGATCAGCGGGATCACCACGACCGGCATGATGCCCCGCAGTGCCGCCGGGACCTTGAATCGCTGGATGCCCATGACGACCGCGCCCGCGATCAGGCCCGCGACCAGACCACCGAGGAATCCGGCCTTGATCGTGGTCGCGATGAAGCCGCCGACGAAGCCGGGCACGAGCCCGGGCCGGTCGGCCATGCCGTAGGCGATGTACCCGGCCAGGACGGGCACCAGGAAGGTGAACGCCGCGCTGCCGATCTGGAAGAGCAGCGCAGCCCAGCTGGCGCTCTCGGCCCACGCGAAGTGGTCCGCGACGGACTTGGCGTTGGCGATCTCGTAGCCGCCGATCGCGAAGGCGAGAGCGATGAGCAGACCGCCCGCGGCGACGAACGGGACCATGTAGCTGACGCCCGTCATCAGCCACTTGCGCAGCCGGGTGCCGAAGCCGTCGCCGCCCGCGTCCATCGGGGCGGAGCCGTCCGAGTCGGCGGCCGCCGCCGGGGCGCTGGTCTCGCCGCGCGCCGCCTTGTCGCGCGCCTCGGCCACCAGCTCGGCCGGGCGGTTGATGCCCGCCTTGACCCCGACGTCCACCGTCGGCTTCCCTGCGAACCGCTCCTTGTCACGGACCTCCACGTCATGCGCGAAGATCACCGCGTCGGCAGCGGCGATGGTGGCGGCGGGCAGCTTCTCGAACCCGGCCGAGCCCTGGGTCTCCACCACCAGCTCGACACCGGCCTCACGGGCGGCGTTCTCCAGCGACTCGGCGGCCATGTAGGTGTGCGCGATGCCGGTGGGACACGAGGTGACGGCGACGATCCGGAAGGGCGCCGCCGCGGCCGCCGGTGCGGGCGCGGTTCCGGCGGGCTCGGAGGTCCCGGCGGGCTCTGCCGGGCCGCTCGCCGCGTCCTTCGGCTCCTCGGTCGCGGGCTCCCCGGCAGCGGGCTCCTCCGCGGCGCTGTCCGTGGCGGCGTCCGTCGCGGCGGACGGTTCCTCGTCACCGCGGATCAGGGCGGCCGCCCGGGCCGGATCGTCGGCGGCCCGCAGGGCGCCGGTGAACTCGGCGTTCATCAGAGACCGGGCGAGGCTGGACAGAATCGTCAGGTGATCGCTGTCCGCGCCCGCGGGGGCCGCGATCAGGAAGATCAGGTCGGCCGGTCCGTCCGGCGCGCCGAAGTCGATCCGGGCCGTGCTGCGCCCGAAGGCCAGCGTCGGCTCGGTGACGTGCTCGCTGCGGCAGTGGGGTATGCCGATGCCGCCGTCCAGGCCGGTCGGCATCTGCTCCTCGCGGGCCGCCACGTCGGCGAGGAAGCCGTCGAGATCGGTGACCCGGCCGACCGCGACCATGCGCTCGGCAAGCGACCGGGCGGCGGCTTCCTTGGTGTCGGCGGACAGGTCAAGGTCGACCAGATCCGCGGTGATCAGCTCACTCATCTCGCGGCTCCCTTAGGTGCGATACCGCCCTGGGGCAGGCGGTCGGAGGGGGTGGGGACTAGGGGGTGGGAGTGGGTCGGGCCGGTCACGCGGGCTCCTTGAGCACGCGATCCAGCGGGACATCCGACGTCGTGGTGACGGCGGACGGCTTCAGGTCGGCCGGGGTCGGCATCGCGCTGCCCGGCAGTTGTACGGCGGCCGCGCCGTGGGCCACGGCCGAGGCGAGCGCGGCGGCTCCGGTGCCGCCCGCCGCCAGGAATCCGGCGAGCGAGGCATCGCCCGCACCGACATTACTGCGGACGGCCGTGACCTTGGCCGTGCCGAAGTAGGCACCGGTCCCGTCGACCAGCAGCTGGCCGTCGGCGCCGAGGCTGGCCAGGACGGCGCGGGCACCCAGCCCGCGCAGCTCCTCGGCGGCCTTGACCGCCTCGCCCACCGTGGCGATCGGGCGGCCGACGGCCTGGGCGAGCTCCTCCGCGTTGGGCTTCACCACATCAGGGCGCTCGCGCAGGGCCGCGGTCAGGGAGGGGCCGGAGGTGTCCAGGGCGATCCTGGCCCCCGCGGAGTGGGCCCGGGCGACCAGCTCGGCGTACCACTCGGGGGCGAGCCCGCGCGGGAGGCTGCCGCAGCAGGCGATCCAGTCGGCGCCTGCGACGCGGGTCCGTACCGCCTCCAGCAGGGCCTCGGCCTCGCTGTCGCTGAGCTCGGGGCCGCTCGCGTTGAGCTTGGTGAGGGTGCCGTCCGGCTCGGCGACGGAGATGTTGACCCGGGTCGAGCCACGCACCGGCACGCCCGCCGCCTCGATGCCCAGCTCTTCGAGCAGCCGTGCCAGCAGCGCGCCCTCGGGGCCGCCGAGCGGCAGCGCCGCCACGGTGCGGTGCCCGGCAGCGGCCACGGCACGCGAGACGTTGACGCCCTTGCCGCCGGGGTCGACCCGGTCGGTGGTGGCCCGCAGCACGGCGCCGCGCTCCAGCGCCGGAATCTCGTACGTACGGTCCAGGCTGGGATTGGGGGTGACGGTGAGGATCATGCGCGTGCTACTTCCGTGCCCTGCTTTTCGATGGCGAGGGCGTCCTGTGGGCTGAGGCCGGTGTCCGTGATGAGCAGGTCGACATGGTCGAGGCCGCCGAAGCGGGCGAAGTGCTCCTGGCCGAACTTGCCGGAGTCGGCGAGCAGCACGACCCGGCGGGCGGCGCTGATCATGGCGCGCTTGACGGCGGCCTCCGCGAGGTCGGGGGTGGTCAGCCCGCTGTCCGGGGAGAAGCCGTTGGTGGCGAGGAAGACCACATCGGCCTTGACCTCGCCGTAGCCGCGCAGCGCCCAGGCGTCGACGGCGGCCCGGGTGCGGTGCCGGACCCGGCCGCCGACCAGGTGCAGGGCGATGCCGGGGTGGTCGGCGAGGCGGGCGGCGATCGGCAGCGCGTGGGTGACCACGGTGAGCCCGGCTTCCAGGGGGATGGCGGCGGCGAACCGGGCCGCCGTCGACCCGGCGTCGATGATCACGCTGCCGTCGGCGGGCAGTTCGGCGAGGGCGGCGCGTGCGATGCGGTCCTTCTCATCGGCGGCGGTGCCCTCGCGCTCGGCGAGGTCGGGCTCGAAGTCGAGCCGTCCGGCCGGGATGGCGCCCCCGTGCACGCGGCGCACCAGACCGGCCCGGTCGAGGGCCCGCAGATCGCGCCGCACGGTCTCGGCGGTGACCTGGAACTCCTCGGCGAGGGAGAGGACATCCACCCGTCCGCTGTCGCGGGCGAGCCGGAGGATCTCCTGCTGACGCTCCGGTGCGTACATGTGGGTTTACGTCCCTTCCATGCCCGAACCTGTGATTTCGCGGCCAGATTACGTCGCTGCTTCCGGAAAGTAAACAGACTCGGGCACTAAACAAACTCGACCGGGCAGACCCGGGCCTTCTTCGAAAGCTTAAGAACGGCTCGCCCCCACAGACGCGGCAGAGCAGTACCTTCAAAGCGATGTCCGAATGCCGCCAGACATAACTGGACCATCCCGACAGAATCAGTGATGTCCGAGGGAATCACAGCACATCTGAGCATCCCTCACCTTCATCGCATTCTTCGCAACCGGGAGCGGACATGACACTCGACGGCAAGGCAGCCCTGATCACCGGCGGCAGTCGCGGCATCGGCGAGGCCATCGCCACCCGGCTCGCCGAGGACGGCGCCGACATCGCCCTGACCTACCACCACCGGGCCGACCGTGCGGCGGACCTCGTCGAACGGATCAAGGCGCTGGGCCGCCGGGCCCTGGCGGTACGGGCCGACAGCGCGGACCCGGAGGCGGTGCGGGCGGCCGTGGACGGGGCCGCCGCCGAGTTCGGGCGCCTGGACATCGTGGTCAACAACGCGGGCGTGGCGGCCCACGGACCGGTCACCGAGCTGTCGCTGGAGGACGTCGACCGCTGCCTGGACATCAACGTCCGGGCGCCGTTCCTGACCGCCCAGGCAGCGGTCGAGCGGCTGGCCGACGGCGGGCGGATCATCAACATCGGCAGCTGCATGGCCGAGCGCGTCGCCTTCGCGGGCGGCAGCCTCTACGCGACCAGCAAGACCGCGCTGACCGGCCTGACCAAGGCGCTCGCCCGTGAGCTGGGCCCGCGCGGGATCACCGTCAACCTGATCCACCCCGGCCCGATCGACACCGACATGAACCCCGCCGACGGCGAGAGCGCCGCCATGCAGAGCGGCTTCACCGCGCTCGGCCGCTACGGACTGCCGTCGGAGGTGGCCGCGACCGTCGCCCACCTCGCGGGCGAGAGCGGCCGCTACATCAGCGGGGCGTCGATCGCCGTGGACGGCGGCTTCGCCGCCTGAAGCCGCCTGAGCCCGCCTGACACCGCCTGACACCGCCTGAAGCCGTCTGAAGCCGCCTGAGGCGCCCGCCCCCTCATGAGGCCCTCACCGAGGAAGAGCCCCGGCGCTCGGGGGAGTGCGCCGGGGCTCGGTCTATGGGGTCTGTGGCGTGCGGTCGGTCCATGCGGGCGCGGCGGCTCAGGCCGCGGCGTCGAAGCCGGTCTGGCGGGCCATCTTCTTCAGCTCCAGCAGCGCGTGCTTCTCGATCTGACGGATGCGCTCACGCGTGAGCCCGTGCTGCTTGCCGACCTCGGTGAGCGTGCGCTCCCGCCCGTCATCGATGCCGTACCGCGCCTTGATGATGGAGGCGGTCCGGTCGTCGAGGCGGCCGATGAGGTCTTCCAGCTCCTCACTGCGCAGCAGCGTCATCACCGACTGCTCGGGCGAGACGGCCGAGGTGTCCTCCAGCAGGTCGCCGAACTGGGTTTCGCCCTCGTCGTCCACCGACATGTTGAGGCTCACCGGGTCGCGCGCCCAGTCCAGCACGTCCGAGACCCGCTCCGGCGTGGAGCTCAGCTCCTCGGCGATCTCCGCGTGCTCCGGCTCGCGGCCGAACTCACGGTTGAACTCGCGCTGCACCCGACGGATCCGGCCCAGCTCCTCGACCAGGTGGACGGGCAGCCGGATCGTACGGGACTGGTCCGCGATCGAGCGCGTGATGGCCTGACGGATCCACCACGTGGCATAGGTCGAAAACTTGAAGCCCTTGGTGTAGTCGAACTTCTCCACGGCGCGCACCAAGCCCGCGTTGCCCTCCTGGATCAGGTCGAGCAAGGGCAGGCCACTGCGCGGATAACGGCGCGCCACGGCCACGACCAGGCGAAGGTTGGAGCGGATGAAGACATCCTTGGCGCGGGCGCCCTCGGCGGCGATGGCCTCGAGCTCCTCTCGGCTCGCACCCGCGACTCCGGTGTCCTCGGCCTCCCCGTCCAGGATCTGCTGGGCATACACACCCGCCTCGACAGCCTGGGACAGCTCGACCTCCTTCGCCGCGTCCAGCAACGGGGTGCGAGCGATCTCGTCGAGATACATGCCGACCAGGTCGCGATCGGCGATCTCCCCGCCTGTGGCGCGAACACTGTTGGCCCCATCAGCGCCACCTGTGGTGGCCTGATTGCGGGCGACGGCACGGGTTGCCATGCGTGCTCCCTTACTGATGGATCGGGCGCGGACTATGAACGGACCTTCCCTGGGCGGGTGCCCCGTCCGATGGAAACAACGACTGGAATCCGGACAGAATTCCCAAGCCGCGCCCACCTTTTTACGATCATGCAGTACCCTGTGCCGCCACAGGGGGTTCAGCGCAGCGCGCCAGCAGCGAGAAAGTGCAGGTCAGTCGGCGCTCCATTGCGCACCGGACCGGCCGCCTTCCCCCCCGCTTTCCACCTCGCCTCCCACTCCACAAGACGGATCCCATGGGCTTCTGGTTGCCCGAGCAGGGCTTGCCACTGGCAGGGATCGCCACCGGCCACGGACCGGTTACCGCAGGCCGGGCTTGCCGGAGGTCCGGAGCGGGTGTGCGCTGGAGGGAGGAGGTTCTGCCATGAACAGTTCCGTCTCGGCCCCGGCGCGCAGGCGCCACCGGCCGCATCTCCCCGCCGTGCCGCTCCACGCCGCCGCCTCCTGGGTGGTCCCCGTCGTGCTGGGCGTCCTCACCGGCGGCTACGCGATGTTCATCGGCCACAACCAGGGCGCGACGCTGCCCTCCGCCACGCTCCTCGGCCTGGCGACGGCGGTCGTCGTCGGCGCGGCCTGCTATCTGGTCGGGCGGATCCAGGGGCGGCTGCTGCCGGAGGTCCGGGCGGGGCTGTACGGAGCGCTCCTCGGCTGCGTGATCGGCTTCCTGTACTGCGTGAGCGGGGCCGCGGTGGGGCGGGCGTCCGGCGTGGGCCTGGGGGTGGCGCTGTCGATGGCAGCGGTGTCGTTCTACGTCTTCCACGCCCGGTCGGACTGAGCCCGGCAGCCCCTCCCCCGTACCGCCTCAGCCGAACCGCACCGTCTCAGCCGAAGCGCACCGCCTCAGCCGAACTGCACCGACCGCTTCGCCAGCCCCATCCAGAAGCCGTCGATCACGCTCCGCTGGCTGCCCAGCTCCGACTCCGCCGCGCCCATCGTGACGAACAGCGGGGCGAAGTGCTCGGTGCGCGGATGGGCGAGTGAGCCGCTCGGAGAGGCGTGCTCGAAGTCGAGCAGGGCGTCGATGTCCTGCCCGGCGAGCGCGCGTTGCCCCCAGTCGTCGAACTCGGTCGACCAGCCGGGCGGCGTCGGGCCGCTGTGGCGCAGCGCGGCCAGGTTGTGGGTGAAGAAGCCGCTGCCGACGATCAGCACTCCCTCGTCGCGCAGCGGGGCGAGCTTGCGGCCGATGTCCATCAGCTTCCGCGGGTCCAGGGTCGGCATCGAGACCTGGAGGACCGGAACATCGGCGTCCGGGTACATCTCGACGAGCGGTACGTAGGCGCCGTGATCGAGCCCCCGGTCGGGGATGTCCTGGACCGGCGTGCCCGCGGCGCGCAGCGTCTTGCGGACGCGCTCGGCCAGTCCGGGGGCGCCGGGCGCGGCGTAGCGGACCTCGTAGTAATGCTGGGGAAATCCCCAGAAGTCGTAGACCAGCGGCGCCGTTTCGGTGGCCCCGAGGGCGAGGGGGGCTTCCTCCCAGTGCGCGGAGATCATCAGAATGGCAGTGGGACGGGGCAGGTCGGCCGCCCAGGCGGCGAGCTGTCCGGGCCAGACCGGATCATCGGCGAGCGGCGGAGCACCATGGCTCAGATAGAGGGCGGGCATGCGCGACACGGCGGCGGCTCCTCGACCAGACGAACGCAATAAAACTTGAAGTCTCAAGCAGTGGCTTCAAGTAAAGGTATCGCACACTTGTTTAAAATTCAAGAAGTAGACTTACAATGAACGATGTGGACGCCATGAACTCCCCCGCAGACACAGCCCCACACACAGCCGCGGACTCGGACACGGACACGGAGACAGCCGCCGACGCGCCCCGCTGGCTGAACGAGGACGAGCAGCGGACCTGGCTGGCGTACATCCAGGCCAGCATGTTGCTCGACGACCATCTCGACCGCCAGCTGCAACGCGACGCGGGCATGCCGCACGTCTACTACGGACTGCTGGTGAAGCTTTCCTGGGCGCCCCGCCACAGCATGCGCATGACCGAACTGGCCGAGGCCGCCAAGATCACCCGTTCCCGGCTCTCGCACGCCATCGCCCGCATGGAGAAGAGCGGCTGGGTACGGCGCGAGGACTGCCCCTCCGACAAGCGCGGGCAGAACGCCGTCCTCACCGAGAAGGGGTTCGGCGTCCTTCAACAGACCGCGCCCGGCCATGTCGACGCCGTCCGCTCGGCCGTCTTCGACCTGCTCACCCCGGAGCAGATGGCCCAGTTCGGCGACGTCTGCCGGATCATCGCCGACGGACTCCAGCCCGAGGGCGCCGATCTGCCCTGGCTGCGCTGAGCCATTACCGCTGAGCCGCACCACGCGTGAAGGCCCCGCTCCACCGGCGAACACCGGGGAGCGGGGCCTTCACTTCCGTACGCGTACGGAAGCGTCCGTACGCGGCCGTACGCGTCGTCAGTGCGCCATGACCGGAACGGCGTCCTCCACCGCCCCGTCGCCCGAAGAACCGGCGACCGCGCCGCCGCCGTCCTGCCTCCCGGCGCTGATCATCGTGGTGGCGATCGCCGCGGACAGCAGCAGGATGCCGACCGCCCAGGCGATGGCCGCGGTGTAGCCGTGCACCATCGACTGCAGCTTCAGCAGCTGGGGCGAAGAGGCCGTGGCCACGTGGCCCTTGGCGTACGCCGTGGTGGCGCTGGCGGCGATGGTGTTGAGCAGCGCGGTGCCGATCGCGCCGCCGACCTGCTGCGAAGTGTTGACCATCGCGGAGGCGACGCCCGCGTCACGCGGCTGGACACCGTGGGTGGCCAGGCTCATCGCGGGCATGAAGGCCGTACCCATGCCGAGGCCGAGCAGGGTGATCGCGGGCAGGATCAGCGCCGGGTACGAGCTGTCGAGGTCGATCTGGGTCAGCAGCAGCATGCCGGACGCGGCGACCAGGAAACCCGGGCCCATCAGCAGCCGCGGCGGAACCCGGGTCATCAGCCGGGCGCCGATCTGCGTCGATCCGGTGATCATGCCCGCGACCATCGGCAGGAAGGCCAGACCGGTCTCGACCGGGCTGAACCCCTTCACGATCTGCATGTAGTAGGTGAGGAAGAGGAACAGACCGAACATCGCGATAACGGCCAGGCCCAGCGAGGCGTAGACCCCGCCGCGGTTGCGGTCGGTGACGACGCGCAGCGGCAGCAGCGGCGCCTTCACCCGGGACTCGACGATCACGAAGGCGGTCAGCAGCACGGCGGCCGCGATGTACAGCGCGACGGTCGGACCGGCGGTCCAGCCGTCGGACTCGGCGCGGGTGAAGGCGTAGACCAGCGCGACCAGGCCCGAGGTGGCCAGCAGCACACCGGGAACGTCCAGCTTCGAGGGGTTACGGCTCTCGGTGGGCTCGCGGATCACGGCGACCGCACCGACCGCGGCGACGATGGCGAACGGGATGTTGACGAAGAACGTCCAGCGCCAGTCCAGGTATTCGGTGAGGACACCGCCGAGGATCAGACCCACGGCACCGCCGCCGCCCGCGATGGCGCCGAACACGCCGAACGCCTTGGCCCGCTCCTTGGGGTCGGTGAACATCACGGCGAGCAGCGACAGCGCGGAGGGCGCGAGCAGCGCGCCGAAGAGACCCTGCAACGCGCGGGCGCCGAGCAGCATGCCGCTGCCCACCGCGGCACCGCCGAGCGCCGAGGCCGCGGCGAAGCCGATCAGCCCGATGATGAAGGTCTGCTTACGGCCCCACAGGTCCGCGATCCGCCCGCCGAACAGCAGCAGGCCACCGAAGGCGAGGGCGTAGGCGGTGATGACCCACTGCTTGTTGCCGTCGGAGATGTTCAGGTCGGCCTGGGCCGACGGCAGGGCGATGTTCACGATGGTCGCGTCGAGGACGACCATCAGCTGGGCGAGGGCGATGAATATCAGCGCGTTCCAGCGCCGAGGATCGACATAGGGAGCCTTGTTCAGGGCCGTTTCAGGCATGGGTGGGCCTACCTAGCGGTGCGGAGAGTGACAAAAGGGACGTGAAGCGGTCGAAAGAAGGGAGGCAGGGGAGAGAAGCAGGAGAGACAGGAGAGGCGAATACTGACGCCGCGCGACGTCACACACAGGGCAGACCCGTGGACGCGCGAGAAATAAGCGGTGTGCGGTGAACGGCCGGGTGCGAGCTACGTCACGGCCGGTGCTGCAGATCCTCCAAGGTGACGGCGGAGCCGGGAAGTTCGGAGCGCGCCGGGGCCGACAGACCGTCCAGGAACAGCTGTAGATGCCGGTGCACGAAGGCGTCGAAGTCCACACAGCCGCTGCCGGGCAGCGGCCGGGTGAGCTGGGTGAGCGCGACCATCAGATCGCCGACGCCGATGTCGGCGCGCAGGCGACCGGCCGCTCGGGCGGCCCTCATCAGGGCGTCGATACCGGCGTCCAGACGGCTGTGGGCGGCGATGTGGTCAGGGTGTTCCTTGTCGATGCCGTCGGAGAGCAGCGGGCACAGCGCGCCGATCCGCTCGTCCGCCGCCGCGTGGACGAAGCGCCCGAGCGCCAGGAAGGTGTCGGGCTCCTCGGCCAGGGCCGATTCGGCTTGCTCGGCGACGCGGGACATCACCGACAGGGTCACGTGGTGGATCAGTTCACGGCGGTCCGCGAAGTGCCGGTAGAGGGTGGCATTGCCGACTCCCGCCCGCCGGGCGATCTCATCGAGCGGGACCTCGGCCCCGTACTCGACGAGCACTTCGCGTGCGGCGCTGATGATCCGCTCCCGATTGCGCAGGGCGTCGGCACGCAGCCGGGGCGGTGCGTGCCGTGTGCGATCCGCGGCTTGTGCGGCGGTGGCTCCGGCCATGGCAGCTTCCCCTTCCGTGTCCGGTCGTCCTGGAATCGAACGATTCGAGGTTCAACATTTCCGGGGAGCCAGTCCCCGTTTCTGCGGTCACCGGGTTAAACGGGGAACCACTCCCCGGAATTTCGCAGTCCGCGGGTGACCTGCGTCACACTCTTTTCGCGCCTGTTTCCCCCGCCCGGCTCAGCAGCTTCCCCCGCCCGGACGCACCCCACGGGCGCCCGGACGCCCACCGGCACACCGTGGGCGGCAATGAAGCAGACCCGCGAGGCCCTCCGCCCTCGAATACGCAGGCTCCGCCGAGGCAGCGCGTTCGTCACCGCCGCCGTGCTCACGGTCGCGGTGGTGGCCCCGGCGGCGATGCCACGTCCGGGAAGACCGGCCGCCGCCGAGCGGGCCCCGGCGCCGGTGACCACGGCGGCGGCCGGGTCGCTGGAACCGTGCTCCCTCGCCTCCGGGCCCGGGCTGCAGATGTCCGAGGGCATCCCCACCAGCCGCGGCTACAGCCGCAGCACGGGGACGGTCAACGCCCTCAACCTGATGATCGACTTCCCCGATGTGCGCGGCAAGGGCACGGCCCGCGAACGCTACGAGGAGTTCTTCCCGCAGACCTCCCGGTGGTTCGCCCGCAGTTCCTACGGACGGCTCGACTACCGTCCCGCGATGCCGGTCGGCCACTGGCTGCGGATGCCGCACTCGTTCCGCTCGTACGGCATAAAGCGCGGCAGCCCCTTCGAGCCCGGCTACCGCAAGCTGGTCGCTGACATAGCGAGGACGGCCGACCCGAAGGTGGACTTCCGCCGCTACGACCTGGTGAACGTCCTGGTCACGCCCAACGCCGGGCCGCCCGCCGCGCATGCGGTGCTCTCCGTGACGTACGCCGACAACCAGCGCGCCCCGACCGCGGACGGGGTTCCGCTGGCCAATGTCTCCTTTGTCTACAGCCGCCAGGACGACGGTTCCGGTTCGCTCCGGAAGACCGGCTTCCGAGTCCTTCCGCACGAGAACGGCCATGTCTTCGGCCTGCCCGACCTCTACACCCGCGGCGGCGGCGACAACGTCGGCCACTGGGACGTGATGTCCGAGGACTGGGGAGCCGGTAACGACCTGCTGGCCTGGCACAAGTGGAAGCTCGGCTGGCTCGGCACCCGCCAGGTCCACTGCGCCGCCCGCCCCGGCACCACGGTGCACGCGCTGTCCCCGCTGCACCGGCCGGAGGGCACCAAGCTCGTCTTCGTCCCGGTCTCGGACTCCGCCGGATACGCCCTGGAGGCACGCGCCGGGGGCGGCAACGACGAGGCGGTGTGCAAGCCCGGCGTCCTGGTGACCTGGGTGGACACCCGCATCGACTCGGGCGGCGGCCCGGTCACCGTCATGGACAGCTCCCCCGGCGGCCACGGCTGCACCCAGGAGCGCAACGTCCACCCCGGGCTCAGCGACGCGGCCTTCGGCCCCGGCGAGACGTACCAGGGGGACGCGGGCGATATGCGCGTACGCGTCCACGTCATCGGCCGGGACGCGGACGGCTCCTACCGCGTCGAGGTCACGCGTCGCGCCAGTGCCGGCGCCCGAGGCTGATCAGCAGCAGCTGCTTACGGGCGGTGTCGGCGATCCGCTCGTGCTCCCGCTCGTCCGCCTGGGCCTCCATGAACGCGGTCGCCGTGGTCACCATGCGGTCGACGTACAGCTCGGCCAGCATCCGGACGTCCTCCGGCGGCCAGCCCGCGGCGTCGAGCCGGGGCGCGAAGGCCACGGCGACCTCGTCGACCAGCCGCCCCAGTTCGGCGGCGATCGCCTCCCGCACCGGCCGCACGCCGCCGTGCCGTTCGCGCGCGATGAAGCGGATGTGGGTGGGGTGGCGGCGCACATGCTCGGCGACCGCTTCCATCACGGCGTCGATCCGCTCCTCGTCCCCGTCCCGCTCGGCGAGGATCGCGCGGATCATGCCCTGCAGACTGCCCAGGGACTCCTCGACCAGCGCCACGCCCAGGTCGGCCATGTCCCGGAAGTGCCGGTAGAAGGCGGCCGGGGCCATGCCCACCACCCGGGTCAGCTCCCGCAGACCCAGGCTGCTGAGGCTCTGCTCCTCCAGCAGCCCCAGCGCCGCGTCGAGCAGTGCGCGGCGCGATTTCTGCTTCCGCGCCTCGCGGATCCCGCATGTGTGACTCATATCATTCCAGTAAACAGGTGTTCGCCGACCTTGGCCAGCCGTACGCGGGGGTAGCCTAGATGTCAGTGAACAGTTGTGAATCCAATTGTTCACTTAATGAGTATCCGCATCCCGGATCCACCACCATGAGACACCACCATGAGAGGCTCACATGCTCTTCATCGTCGCGGCTCTCGCCCTGATGGGGGTTCTGCTGGGCGCGGCGGCACATACCCCGCTCCCGGTCTTCCTCGCCGCTTCCGGCGTCATCGGCGCATGGCTGCTCGTCTTCTTCATCCGTGAACGCACCGGACACAAGGAGAGCTGACCCATGGCACTCACCGCACCCACCCGCACCTCGCCGGTCCGCGCGCGCCGGGACGCCGACGGCATGGCCGTCGCCTCCTTCGTGCTCGGCCTGATCGGCACCCTTCTCTTCAACGCGGTCTTCGGGCCCTGCGCCATCGTCCTCGGCGCGCTCGCGATCGCCCGCGAGACGAAGCGCCGGGGCCGCGCGCTGCTGGGCATCGCGCTCGGCATCGCGGACGTGACCCTGCTGGTCGTCCTGATGACGCTGGACCACTCGGTCTTCTGGCAGTTCGGCAGCTGATCCGGAGCCCTCGCCTCAAGCAGCGGCCCTTCCACTGAGTGGAAGGGCCGTTGCCCGTGCGTGACCCCCGTCACCACGCTGCTGTGCATGACCGCATTCGCACGGAACCAGTGGTACGTCGCCGCCTACGGCCGGGAAGTCGGTCGCGAGCTGCTGGGGCGCACCATCCTGAACGAGCCCATCGCCTTCTACCGCACCGAATCCGACAACGCCGTCGTCGCGCTCGCCGACCGCTGTGTGCACCGCCGCTATCCGCTCTCGGCCAGCCGCCTCGACGGCGACAACGTCGTCTGCGGCTACCACGGCTTCACCTACGACACCACCGGCACCTGCGTGTTCGTGCCCGGCCAGAAGCGCGTCCCGCGCACCGCCCGGGTCGCCTCGTACCCCGTCGTCGAGCAGGACTCGCTGGTCTGGGTGTGGATCGGCGATCCCGCGCTCGCCGATCCGGCCGCGATCCCGCGCGCCCCCTGGCTCGCCGATCCCCGCTGGACGACGGTCGGCGACATGGAGCCGATCAACGCCGGTTACGGGCTGCTCGTGGACAACCTGATGGACCTCTCCCACGAGACGTATCTCCACGGCGGCTACATCGGCACCCCCGAGGTCGCCGAGACGCCGATCACCACCGAGGTGGACGAGGGCGCGGGCATCGTGCGGGTCAGCCGCCACATGGACGACGCCGCCTGCCCTCCCTTCTACGCCCGCTCCACCGGCATCGAGGGCCGCATCACCCGCTGGCAGGACATCGAGTACCACGCGCCCTGCCTGTATCTGCTGCACAGCCGCATCGCCCCGGCGGGGGTGCTGCCGGAGGCCGACGGCTCCGATCCGAACGCCTTCCATGTGGAGATCACGTACGCCATCACCCCCTCCACCGACGGGACCGTCTACGACTTCTGGGCCGTCTCACGGGACTTCGCCCAGGACGACGACGAAGTCACCTCCTTCCTGCGCGACTTCAACCACACCGTGGTGATGCAGGACGTGGACGCGCTGAACCTGCTCCAGAAGGCGCTGGACACCGAGCGCGAGGGCTATCAGGAGCTGAGCATCAACATCGACACCGGCGGCCTGGCCGCGCGCCGCATCCTCGCCCGCCTCGCCGCCGAGGGCGAGCAGCGCGCCACCGCCCCGGCGCCCGGCCCGGCGACCACGGCCGCGCCATGAGCGGCGCGCCCAGCGCCGAGGTCTACCGGATCGACTGGCTGCCCGGCACCGACGTGCTGCACGGCGTCTGCCACTGCGGCGCGGAGCGCACCGCGCAGGACCCGGTGGAGCTGTGGCAGTGGATGCTCGCGCACCCGGACGGACACCAGCCGCCCGCTCCCGAACAGCCCGAACAGAAAGGCACCGCCGCGTGAGCAGCGTCACCGAAGGCCACGAGTACGACGACACCCTGCTGGTGGCCGCCAGAGCCGACGCGGCGCCGGACGTGGTGACGCTCACACTCCGTCATCCGGCGGGGCATGAGCTGCCCCGCTGGGAGCCCGGCGCCCATGTCGACCTCGTCCTCGGGGACGTGCTGATCCGGCAGTACTCGCTGTGCGGGGACCCGGCGGACCGTACGTCCTGGCGGATCGCGGTGCTGCGCGCACCCGACGGACGCGGCGGTTCCGCCCGGGTCCACGACGCGCTCGCCGAGGGCGCGCGGGTGCGGGTGCGCGGGCCGCGCAACCACTTCGCGCTGCGCCCGGCCGCCCGGTATCTGTTCATCGCGGGCGGCATCGGCATCACCCCGATCCTCCCGATGACGGCCGCCGCCGAGGCCGCGGGCGCCGACTGGACGCTGCTGTACGGCGGGCGCACCCGCGCCTCCATGGCCTTCGCGGACCAACTCGCCGACGCGTACGGCGAGAAGGTGCGCCTGGTGCCGCAGGACGAGGCGGGGCTGCTCGACCTCGCCGCGCATCTCGCCGAGCCCGACCCCGGCGCCCTGGTCTACTGCTGCGGCCCGGAGCCGCTGCTGCGGGTCGCCGAGGAGCGGTGCCGCGCCTGGCCCGCGGGCGCGCTGCGCATCGAGCGATTCCAGCCTCGTCCGGCGGACGAGAGTGAGAAGAACGACCCCAACGGCGGTGCGGAGCACGCGGATTCCGGCAGTTTTGAAGTGATCCTCGACCGATCCGGGCGCTCCCTCACCGTCAAACCCGGACATAGCGTGCTGCGCACCCTGGAGGAAGGCGGGGTGCCGGTTTTGTACTCCTGCGAGGAGGGCACGTGTGGTACGTGCGAGACGGATGTCATCGAGGGCGAGGTGGAGCACCGCGACTCCGTACTCACCGACGAGGAGCGCGCGTCGGGCGAGACGATGATGATCTGCGTCTCACGCTGCCGGGGCCCGAAGCTGGTGCTGGACCTGTGAACGCCCCTGCGAAACGGCGCTGAACGACCGCTTACGCCTCTCAAATAATGGGATCGGGTGCCCCCGCCCACTGGACAAACGGGTTGGTTAGGCTAACCTAAGTACGCCTTCGGGGTGCCGTCCCCTGGGCACCGTCCCCGTACGTCTTGAGAAAAGGCACCACCATGCGGTCCATGCGCCACGTCAGAGAACTTCCGCTCTCCCGTCGCGGTCTCCTCGCCGCGGGCGGCGCCACCGGTCTCGGAGCCCTCGTCACCGCCTGCGGCGGCAAGGGCGGTTCGGGGTCCGGCGACGGAAAGGGCGGCGGCTCCTGGTCGTTCACGGACGACCGCAAGAAGAAAATCACCAACGACGGCGCTCCCCAGCACATCGTCGCCTACGTCGCCGCGGCGGCCGCGCTGTACGACTTCGGCATCGACAAGCAGATCACCGGGGTCTTCGGCCCGACCAAGCTGAAGAACGGCAAGCCCGACCCGCAGGCCGGGGACATCGACGTCGACCGGCTCACCAGCCTCGGCCAGACCTGGGGCCAGTTCAACGTCGAGAAGTACGCCTCGCTCAGCCCCGATCTGCTGATCACCAACATGTTCGACCCGGGCGCGCTCTTCTACATCCCGGACGACAGCAAGAAGAAGATCCTCGAACTGGCCCCCAGCTGCGCCATCACCACCGGCCGCGTCTCCATGCTGGAGCCCATCAAGCGCTACGCCGCGCTGGCCGAGGCGCTCGGCGCCGACCTCAAGGCCAAGAAGGTCACCGACGCCAAGGCCCGCTTCGAGAAGGCGTCCGAGGAACTGCGCAAAACCGTCAAGTCGCACAAGATCCGGGTCATGGCCTGCTCCGCCAGCGCCGACCTCTTCTACGTCTCCAACCCGAAGATCAGCGCCGACCTGATCTACTTCCAGGAGCTGGGCGTCGAGCTCGTACAGCCGCGGAAGCCCGACAAGGGCGGCTACTTCGAGAGCCTGAGCTGGGAGAACGCCGACAAGTACGACGCGGACGTGCTGTTCCTGGACAACCGCACCGCGACCCTCCAGCCGGACGCCCTGAAGTCCAAGCCGACCTGGTCGAAGCTGCCCGCGGTCAAGGCGGGTCAGATCACCCCCTGGAGCAGCGAACCGCGCTTCTCCTACGCCGGTGCGGCCCCGCTCATCGAGTCCCTCACCAAGGCCATCCAGGACGCGAAGAAGGTCAGCTGACGCGGGCTGACCAGCCACCCAGCGCCGGTCAGCCACGGTGCTGACCCACCGGTACCGACTCACCGGCGCTGACCGACGGCAAGCGAAGGGAAGACGTCGCTCCCATGACCACCGCAGCCACCACCACCCGCCCCGCCTCCACCGCCGTACCGTTCCGCTTCTTCGACGCACACGTCGTACGGACCCGGGCGCTCGGACCGTCCATGTCCCGGATCACCTTCGGCGGCGCCGCCCTCGGGGGCTTCACCACCGGCGGTCGCGACCAGCGCTTCAAACTGTTCCTGCCGCACCCCGGCCAGCCCGCCCCGGTCGTGCCGGTCGAGGACGGCGACGGCTGGTTCGCCACCTGGCGGACGATGGACCCGGCCGTACGCGGCATCATGCGCTCGTACACCGTGCGCGAGCAGCGCCGCGAACCCGACGAGATCGACGTCGACTTCGCGCTGCACGAGGACGGCGGCCCGGCCGCCAGCTGGGCCGCGCGCGCCGAGAGCGGCGACCGCGTGACCCTGCTGGGCCCGGTCGTCGAGGACAACGGCGGCGTCGACTTCCGGCCGCCGTCCGGCACCGACTGGGTGCTGATCTCCGGCGACGAGACCGCGCTGCCCGCCGTCTCCGGCATCCTCGACTGGCTGCCCGCCGGTATCCCGGCGAAGGTGTGGATCGAGGTCCAGCACGCCGCGGACATCCAGGAGCTGCACACCGCGGCCGACGCCGAGATCACCTGGCTGGTCCGGGACGGTGCCGCCCCCGGCTCCCCGCGCTCCGCCCTGCTGCTGGACGACGTACGCGCCACCCAGCTGCCGTCCGGCACCCCCTACGCCTGGATCGCGGGCGAGGCCGGGACCGTCAAGGAGATGCGCCGCCATCTGGTGCGCGAACGCGGCTTCGAGCGCAAAGCGGTGACCTTCACCGGCTACTGGCGGCTCGGCGCCTGCGAGGAGCAGCTCGTCGAGGAGGCCGTGAGCGGCAGCGGCCCGAAGTCCGACGACTGACCGGCCCCCCTTCCCTCCACCCTCACCGGACCTCAGAACCCATCAACTGACCGACGGGACCTCCCACGCCGAGGCGCGCCACCGCGCGCCCGGCTCCCCCGGCCGGCGCACCCGCATGCCCGCACCCTCCCCACGGGCGCCACCCCCACAGCGCCACACCCCCCACCCCGCACGCCCGCAGGCGCGCCCACCCCGCGCGCCCGCATGCTCCAGGAAGGACCGACCGTGAGTTTCCTCGCGCAGACCGCTGAGGACCCGTCGCCGGAGTCGATACCCGGGGCGGCGGATGGCAGGGCCCACCTCTTCAACGACCGTACGGCGGAGAGCTACCGGCGCTCCGTGACCGACGGCATCGGCCTGGTGGCCTCCACCGTCGCCCGCACCGACCGCCCGTTCACCGGAGTCACCCCGGGTGAACTGGCCCCCGAGGTATCCGGCATCGACCTGGAACAGCCGCTGGGCGACCCGGGCGCCGCTCTGAAGGAGCTGGAGCGCGTCTACCTCAAGGACGCCGTCTACTTCCACCACCCGCGCTACCTCGCCCACCTCAACTGCCCCGTGGTCATCCCGGCGCTGCTCGGCGAGGCGGTCCTCTCGGCCGTCAACTCCTCCCTGGACACCTGGGACCAGAGCGCGGGCGGCACCCTGATCGAGCGGCGGCTGATCGACTGGACCGCCGAGCGCATCGGCCTCGGCGAGGCCGCCGACGGCATCTTCACCAGCGGCGGCAGCCAGTCCAACCTCCACGCGATGCTGCTGGCCCGCGACGAGGCGTGCAAGACGGTGGAGAAGGAGGCCGCCGAGGCCGGGGAGACCGTTCCCCCGAAATCCGAGATCCTGCCGCGGCTGCGCATCCTCACCTCCCAGGCCAGCCACTTCTCCGTGAAGAAGGCCGCCGCCATCCTGGGGCTCGGCTACGAGGCCGTCATCGCGATCCCCTGCGACCAGGACCGGCGGATGCGCACCGTCGCCCTGGCCCGCGAACTCGACCGCTGCCGTCAGGAGAACCTGGTGGTCATGGCCGTCGTCGCGACCGCCGGAACCACCGACTTCGGCTCCATCGACCCGCTGCCCGAGATCGCCGAGCTGACCTCGCGGCACGGCTCCTGGATGCATGTGGACGCCGCGTACGGCTGCGGGCTGCTGGCCTCCCCCACCCGCCGTCACCTGCTCGACGGCATCGAGCGCGCCGACTCGGTCACCGTGGACTACCACAAGTCGTTCTTCCAGCCGGTCAGCTCCAGCGCCGTCCTGGTCCGCGACCGCGTCACGCTCAGCCACGCCACGTACCACGCGGACTACCTCAACCCCGAGCGCAGCGTCGAGAAGCTCATCCCCAACCAGGTCGACAAGTCCATCCAGACCACCCGCCGCTTCGACGCGCTCAAGCTGTGGCTGACGCTGCGCATCATGGGCGCGGACGCGCTCGGGTCGCTCTTCGACGAGGTCGTGGACCGGGCCGCCGAGGGCTGGAGCCTGCTGGACACCGACCCGCGGTTCGAGGTCGTCACCGAGCCGCAGCTGTCGACGCTCGTCTTCCGCTACGTGCCGCCGACCGGCGACGACTCCGACCCGGACCTCGTCGACCGCGCCAATCTGCACGCCCGCGAGGCCCTGGCCGCCTCGGGCGAGGCGGTCGTGGCCGGAACGGTCGTGGACGGCCGCCACTACCTGAAGTTCACGCTGCTCAACCCGGAGACGTCGCTGAGCGACATCGCGTTCGTCCTCGACCTCCTCGCCGAGCACGCCGGTCAGTACCTGGCCCTGCACATCGAGCCCGAACTCAGCCACTCCCGCGCCAGCTGAACCGCTGGCCCGACTGAGCCGCTGACCGCACGTCCCCCCTCGGAGAACCACCGTGCCCACCCCGCACATATACGACTTCATCGCCGTCGGCCTCGGCCCCTATAACCTGGGCCTGGCCTGCCTCACGGAGCCGATCGACGAACTCGACGGCCTGTTCCTGGAGAGCAAGCCCGACTTCGACTGGCACCCGGGCATGCTGCTGGACGGCGTCACCCTCCAGACCCCGTTCATGGCCGACCTCGTCACCCTGGCCGACCCCACCTCCCCGTACTCCTTCCTCAACTACCTGAAGGAATCCGGGCGGCTGTACTCGTTCTACATCCGCGAGATCTTCTATCCGCTGCGGGCCGAGTACAACAACTACTGCCGCTGGGCCGCCGGAAAGCTCGCCGGCGTCCGCTTCGGCCACGAGGTGACGAGCGTCGCGTACGACGACGCCGACGGCCTCTACACCGTGCGCTCCCAGCGCCCGAGCGGCGAGACCACCGAGCACCGCGCCCGCCATCTGGTGCTCGGCACCGGCACCCCGCCCTTCATCCCGGAGAACTGCCGGGACCTCGGCGGCGACCTGCTGCACAACGGCCGCTATCTGGAGCACAAGGAGGCCCTCCAGGCCAAGGACTCCATCACGATCGTCGGCAGCGGGCAGAGCGCGGCCGAGATCTACCAGGACCTGCTGGCCGACATCGGCAGCCACGGCTACCGCCTCAACTGGGTGACCCGCTCCCCGCGCTTCTTCCCGCTCGAATACACCAAGCTCACGCTGGAGATGACCTCGCCGGACTACGTGGACTACTTCCACGCGCTCCCCGAGGACACCCGCTACCGGCTGGAGTCCGAGCAGAAGGGCCTGTTCAAGGGCATCGACGCCGAGCTGATCAACTCCATCTACGACCTGCTCTACCAGCAGTCCGTGGACGGCCCGGTGCCGACCCGGCTGCTCACCAACACCGCGCTCGCCGACGCCTCGTACGACGAGTCCACCGGTACGTACACCCTCGGGCTGCGCCACGAGGAGCAGGAGCGCGACTTCTCCCTCACCACCCAGGGCCTGGTCCTGGCCACCGGCTACCGCTACCAGGTGCCCGCCTTCCTGGAGCCGGTGCGCGACCGCATCCGCTGGGACGGCCACGGCCGCTTCGACGTCGCCCGCAACTACAGCATCGACACCACCGGCCGCGGCATCTTCCTCCAGAACGGTGCCACCCAGGCGCACAGCCTCACCTCCCCCGACCTGGGCATGGGCCCGTACCGCAACTCCTGGATCATCAGCGAGCTGCTGGGCCGCGAGTACTACCCGGTCGAGAAGTCGATCGCCTTCCAGGAGTTCGGCGCGCCGGAGGGACCCCTGTCATGACCCTCTTCGCACGACACGACGACCGCCTCGGCGACTTCGCCCTGCGCGCCCTCGACCCGGCCGCCGACGCCGCGCTGCTGCACGGCTGGGTGACCCACCCCAAGGCGTCCTACTGGATGATGCAGGACGCGAGCCTCGCCGACACCGAGGCCGAGTACCGCAGGATCGCCGACCACCCGCACCACGAGGCGTTCATCGGCCTGCACGACGGCGAACCCGCCTTCCTCGCCGAGCGCTACAACCCGGCGGAGGTCGAGCTGGTGGGGCTGTACGAGCCCCGCGAGGGCGACGTCGGCATGCACTTCCTGTGCGCGCCGACCGACACCCCGGTGCACGGCTTCACCCTCGCCGTGATCACCACCGTCATGGAGTTCTGCTTCGCCGACCCCGCCGTCCGGCGCGTCGTCGTCGAGCCCGACGTCCGCAACGACGCGGTGCACGCGCTGAACGCGGCGGTCGGCTTCGACGTCGTCGAGAAGATCGTCAAACCGGAGAAGGACGCCTACCTCAGCACCTGCACGCGCGAGCGCTTCGTCGCCGCGCGCGCCGCCCAAGGAGTATTCCGATGAGCCCCCGCGATGCCGTCGCCCACCTCACCCCCGACCTGTGGGAGCGGGCGGGCCGCCTCCTCACCGCCAAGGCCCTCGCCGAGTTCACACACGAGCGCCTGCTGAAGCCCGAACTCGCCGACGACGGCCGGTACGCCGTCCACAGCGACGACGGCTCGGTCACCTACCGCTTCGCCGCCCGCGTCCTCACCCTGGACCACTGGCTGGTCGACGCGGACAGCATCACCCGCCACGGCCGGGACGGCGCGCAGCGCCCGCTGGACGCCCTCGACTTCTTCATCGAGCTGCGCGGCGCCCTCGGCCTCAGCGAGGACATCCTCCCCGTCTACCTCGAAGAGATCAGCTCCACGCTCTCCGGTACGGCCTACAAACTGGCCGCCGAGCCGGTCGGCGCGGCCCAGCTCGCCAAGTCCGGCTTCCAGGAGATCGAGACGGGGATGACCGAGGGTCACCCGTGCTTCGTCGCCAACAACGGGCGCCTCGGCTTCGGCATCCACGAGTACCTCTCGTACGCGCCGGAGACCGCCAGCCCCGTCCAGCTGGTCTGGCTGGCCGCGCACCGCGACCACTCCACCTTCACCGCCTCCGCAGACATCGACTACGACGCGCTGGTCCGCGCCGAGCTGAGCGAGGAGACCCGGGCCCGCTTCGCGGACACCCTCAGCGGCCTGGGCCTCGACAGCGCCGACTACCACCTGCTGCCCGTGCACCCCTGGCAGTGGTGGAACAAGCTGTCCGTCAGCTTCGCCGCCGAGGTCGCCCAGCAGCGTCTGGTCTGGCTCGGCCCCGGCGAGGACGAGTACCTCGCGCAGCAGTCGATCCGTACCTTCTTCAACACCAGCGACCCGTCCAAGCACTATGTGAAGACCGCCCTGTCGGTCCTCAACATGGGCTTCATGCGGGGCCTCTCGGCCGCCTACATGGAGGCCACCCCGGCCATCAACGACTGGCTGACCGGCGTCATCGCCGCCGACGAGGTCTTCCAGGCCGCCCGCTTCTCGATCATCCGCGAGCGGGCCGCCATCGGCTACCACCACCGCCAGTACGAGGCCGCCACCAACCGGTACTCCCCGTACCGGAAGATGCTCGCCGCGCTGTGGCGCGAGAGCCCCGTGGCGTCGCTGGAACCCGGCCAGCGCCTCGCCACCATGGCCTCCCTCCTCCACACCGACTCGGGCGGCGGCTCCTTCGTCAGCGCCCTCATCGAGGAATCCGGCCTCACCCCGGCGGCCTGGCTCCGCGGCTACCTGGACGCCTACCTGACCCCGGTCCTGCACAGCTTCTACGCCTACGACCTGGTGTTCATGCCGCACGGCGAGAACGTCATCCTGGTCATCGAGGGCGGCGCCGTCCAGCGGGTGATCTTCAAGGACATCGCCGAGGAGATCGCGGTGATGGACCCGGACGCGGTCCTGCCCCCGGCCGTCGAGCGCATCCGCGCGGACGTCCCCGAGGACATGAAGCTGCTGTCCGTCTTCACCGACGTCTTCGACTGCTTCCTGCGCTTCCTCAACGGCATCCTCGTCGCCGACGGGCTGGTCGAGGAGGACACCTTCTGGCAGACGGTCGCCGCCTCGGTCCAGGGCTACCAGGACGCGATGCCGCACCTCGCGGACAAGTTCAAGCAGTACGACATGTTCACCGAGGACTTCGCGCTGTCCTGCCTCAACCGTCTCCAGCTGCGCAACAACCGCGAGATGGTCGACCTCCAGGACCCGGCGGGCGCCCTCCAGCTGATCGGCACGCTGAAGAACCCGATCGCGCGGTTCCGCCCCGAGAGCTGAGCCTTCGAGCGCCGGGCACCGCTGCGCTCACGCAGCGGTGCCCGCTCTGTTTTACGAGCCCCCTGTGGCGAAGTACGGCCGGCAGACCCCACCGTCGTAGTCCGTCGCGACCTCCAGCACCTTGCTGCCGTCCTCGGAAGGCAGCAGGCTGGAGCTGTAGTTGGGGCAGGAGTCCAGCTTGTCGGACTTCACGGCGACCGGCGCCGGGATCTCGCGCCAGGCCCCTTCCCCGCCCCTGCTGTTCGTCCAGATCGTGCGCCCGCTGCCCTCGGCCCGGCTGCCGTCCTTGTTGTACATCGCCTGCCCGACCAGCAGCAGCTTGCCCTGCGGATTCCCCTTCTCCGGCGCCCAGGCCAGATTCGGCGCGTGCAGGAAGTACTTGCCGTCCTTCGTCTCGGCGCGGGTGCCCAGGTCGGCCGGGTCGCCCCAGTCCCATCCGTCGGGCGACGTCCGCAGATGCGCGACGCAGGCGTACTTGCCTCCGGCGGCGCAGATCTCGTACGACATGACGTACGTGCCGTTCGGCAGCTTCCGCACCACCGGCATCCCGGGACGGTCCGACTCCAGCTTGCTGGTCACGGTCTCGCGGGGCCCGCTCCACGAGGCGCCGTCCTTCGACCGCACGGCGACGAGCTTCTGGCTGTGGCGCGGGTCGGTCTCGTCGGAGTAGTGGCAGACCAGGTTCCCCTCGGCGTCGATGGAGAACTCCGGCTCCCACAGCCCCCTGGCGTTCGGCGAGGTGGCGACCGTGGACAGATTGCTCCAGTTCCGTCCGTGATCGGTGCTCTTGAACACCCGGATCGACATGCGGGGCTCAGGCTTCTCGTCCTGCCCGAAGGAGGCCGCCCACAGCAGCGTCCCGGCGGGCATGTCGCCGACCTGCTGCGGCAGCTCGTAGAGCGTGGAGCAGCACAGCCCCTTGCCGTCCGCGGCCGCGGGGGCGGCGACGGTGCCCACGTGGCGGAAGCTCCCCCCGCCGTCCGTGCTCTCCTGGATCTCCCCGACGCCATTGCCGCCCTTGTGCGCCACGGACGAGGCGAGCACGCGCCCGTTCGCCTCCCCGCTGTGCTGCAGCCGGATCGCCCGCGGATACAGCGACCCGCCCTCCCCCAGCGCGGCGGCGGGCTTCTGCTGCCCAGGCGCGGCGTTGTTGTTCACCGCCCCCTTCCCGGACTCACTCCCCTCACTGCCCTGCGAAGGGTCGCCGCGGCACGACGCGAGGGACAGAGCGGTGCACGCGGCAACCAGCGTCATGAGGAACGCCGCCGGACCGCTGCGCCGACGTGAACGGAGAATGGTGCTTGTTGGCATGAGCCTTCCTGACGTTGTGGGGGCAAGCGCATATGAACCCTGCGACAAGCCTGCTCGTCGCCGCTGGTGATCCATTAGTGATCCACTAACGCGCCACTAACAGGCTGTCAGAACCACCACACCGAGCACGCCACCGCCCCGCACACCGCTCCAGGCTGCCGAGACGACGCCTTGCGCGTACGCATTAGTTGCACAAGCACTATATTGCCGAGCGCCCAATACCTCCCTCTGCACACCACCCGATGGTCGCACGCCCAACGGGGGCGAACCCCGAAGACCGCATCCGCTACGCTGTGGGTGGTCAGCAGAATGCCTCCGTAGCTCAGGGGATAGAGCACCGCTCTCCTAAAGCGGGTGTCGCAGGTTCGAATCCTGCCGGGGGCACAGCAAAATGCCTGTTCAGAGGCCCTTCCGCCCAACGGGCGGGAGGGCTTTCGTACTCGCAGCACACATATGGCACACATGCCGCTGCGAGCAGCGGTGAGGAGCTGTGCGAAATGCCCGCGAAGGACGAGCTGGCCCGTCGCCGGCACGAGAAGCTGGTTGAGCGGCTTGAGTCGCTGATGCGGGGCGCCCTGAAGCCCGAGCACGAGGGCTACTACGGACAGCTGATCCTCGGCGCGGACGATCTTGCAGAGATGGGCGAACTCAAGGACGTCCGGCGTGCCGCCAGGGAGGCGGGACAGCGCCTCGACTGGAAGACGACCACGCACCTCGTCGGCGGGAGGCTCTTCGTGCTCGACGAGCGCGAGGTGCCCGAGAGGATCGAGCGGTTGGCTGGGGATGCGGCCGCTGCTGCGATGGACCGGTTCTGGGAGGAAAGCCGCCGGCCGCGACTGACCTGATCCACGGCAGAGACGCAAGGGGCCACCCCACCGCTCAGCGCGGTGGGGTGGCCCCTTCTGCTACGGCTCCCCGGCACGTATCAGGCACACATCACGCGGAATCTTCCTCCAAGGCCGCCACCATCTCGGCGGCCTCGCGAGCCTTCCTCTCCGCCTTCTCCAGCTTGGTCTTCGCCTTGGCCAACTGCTTGGCGCGGCGCTTGTGCATCTTCTTCGAGACCTCGTCCAGGCGGTCCGGGAAGAGATGCCCATACGTGTCCAAGGTCAGCGTCGCGGACTTGTGGCCCAGCATCGTCTGTACGACGTTGACATCTGCCCCGCTGGCGATGGCGAGCGAGGCTGCCGTGTGCCTCAGCTTGTGCGGGGTGACCTTGAGGTGCCCCAGCCCGGCCTTCACGACCGCCGGCGCGAAAAATCGCTGACGGAAGTTGCGGGCTCGCAGCGGCCCGCCCTGCGGGGCGGTGAAGAGCAAGTCGTCATCCCTCCGCCCCTGGATGTGTGGCTTCAGCACGTCGGCCAGGAACCGCGGGATCGGTACGGACCGGCGCTCGTGGTTCTTAGGGGTGTCGAGGTAGAGCTTGCCGTTGTCCTCGACGTACGCCTCCACGATGTGAGCCCGGCAGGCGTCCAGGTCGACACGCCCCACCTTCAGCGCAGACGCCTCGCCCCAGCGCAGGCCGGTGTAGGCCAGCAGCAAGATGAACACCCGGTAGGCGCCTGACGCGTTGGCCAGGGCGTCGACCTGCATGTCGTCGAGGTACACGTGGTCCGCCGGCATCGCCTTCGGCAGGGGCACGCCGACAGCCGGGTTGACCGCCAGACGACGAGCCTTGACCGCGTAGCCGAGAACGCGGCTGAGGACGACGTACGCCTTGCGGACCGATCGAGGGCTGAGCTTCCTGCCGCCGGTCGCCTCGCCGGACAGCAGATCCGCGAGCCACTCCGCGATGTCCTCGAAGTGGATGCGGTCCAGCGGGGTGGTGCCCCACTTGGGGATCACATGGACGTCGAGAACGCCGCGGTAGCGGGCTCGGGTTGAGCGCTTGAGGTGGAGCTGGGCCGCCAGCCAGGACTCCGCCGCCTCGGCGAACTTCACCCGCGCGGCTGCGGGATCGCGGTAGGAGCCGTCGTTGAGACGCGCCTCCATCCTTGTCCGCTCCGCCTCGGCGTCGACCTTGCGGGCGAAGGTCTTCATCTTCGGCTTGCCATCTGGGTCGTACCAGCGCACGCGGTAGCGCCCTGGTGGCGTACGCCCCGCGCTCTTGGCTTCCGCCACGGCGCGCACGTAGGCCGCACGCCCTATGCGGTCCTCAATCCAGACCCGCGCCAACTAGCACCCCCTCCGGTCATCACTGGACACCGAGGGAAGCGGCAGGAGCAGGGTCGCGGGAGATACGCCGAGCGCGGTGGAGAGGGCAACAAGGTCGTCTACGTCGCAGCGGTGGTGGGCGCGTTCGGTGCGGCTGAGGGCGGTGTTGGCCAGCGGGTGGCCCAGTGCGGTGCAGCGGGCGGCGAGCTGGTGCTGGGCCAGGCCGCGCACGAGGCGTAGGCGCTCGATGGCGCGGGCGGTGCGGAGGCCGGCGGGTCCTATTTCGACAGGTCGGTTGGGCATGACAGATAGCTGTAACTTGCAGCCGGCCAGCATGGCAAGAGTTAGTTCTTAAACTCTCCAAAAGATGTCCGGGGGCGAAGTGGTGTTCGTCTCGTCGAATTCCGATACATCACGAGCCGTTTTAGCAGAGAGGTTGTGCTACCTTCCCTCCGCGTCAAAAATGTGGGCGATTTGAGCGACTATTGGACGCGGTGTCCGGTGGGCCGGCCGTGTCGCCGCTGACTGCTGGATGCCACCTCTGAGCTGCCGAGGTATCGGATTCCGGCACCTCAGACGGCCGCTCCTCCGCAGAAAATTTCGGACTCCGCGGGAGCGATTTCGGCAACCGGGGATCCGCCCTTACTGTTTTGGTCTTCCCCAGCCACGCCGCCAGAAGTAGCCGGGAGTTCAGAATCCACTCTGGATATTTCCGCTGGTGGTGTGGCCGTGTTGTCCACGCCTGCCATCCAAAACCCTGATTCCGATATGGAGACCTCATTGCCGAACCACTCCCCGTGCCTTGCCGGCGCCGAGCGTGACCAGCTCGCCACTCCCACCGACGTGGCCGCCTACCTCGGGGTGCCGGTGAAGACGCTCTACCAGTGGAAGTACCGGGGCATCGGCCCCAGCGTCCACAAGGTCGGCCGTCACCTGCGCTACCGCTGGCGGGAGGTGGACGCGTGGCTGGACACCCAGAGGTCGTACGACCTCACGGCCTGACCCAGCGCCCGGAGCGGACAACGGAACGGCCCCCGGCGCACCAACGCCGAGGGCCGAAGACTTCCCAACTGATCGCCGCTCCCTGAACGAACGAACTGGTGAGGGGCGGGACCTTGCCCGTCCTGCCCCTCGCCGGAGAGGAACGCCTATGGAGGACTCTACGTCCCCCAGCACCACGAACACCTCCCCCACCGCCTGGCCCACTCCCGCCGTCCCCGGCGAGGGCATCCCCTGGCGCAACCGGGATCAGGCGGACACACGGTCCCCTGCGTCGGGGACCGTCGAACACCCCGCGGATCTGGAGGCACACAGGGACCGTCCCCAGCCGTCTACCGATGCCGCTGTTGGGGACCGTCCCCGCGACGTGCCCGCTGCTCGGTCCCCGCACGTCCCGGTCCCCGTATCGACATCCGGCGCAAACTCGCAGGTCAGCGGCGTGAAATCGGGGACCGGTCCCCAAGAGGCTGCCGCTGCACCAGGGGACCGCAATGGGGACCGTGAGCACGGTCCCCGCCAGCCGCTGGGGACCGACAACCCCGTGGCGGGAACCGCACAGCAGGAGGGGAACGGTCCCGTCGACGCACGGGAACCGGATCACGGGACCGGCTCCTGGCCTCCTTCGGGACCGGCAGGCCCGGGGGAACAGGATTCCAGTGAGGGTGCGGAACTGCTGGATGAATTGCGGGCGGCGATAGGCAAGTACGTCGTGCTGCCCAGCGACGAGGCTCTGACCGCCGTCACCTTGTGGGTGGCGGCCACGCACATCCAGAGCGTTCTGCAGCACGCGCCGCGTCTGGCGGTCGTCGGGCCGACGAAGGGTTGCGGCAAGTCCCGGGTGATGGACGTGCTTCACGAGACCGTCCACCAGCCGATCATGACGGTGAACATGTCCACGGCTGTGCTCTTCCGCGTCATCGGCAAGAACCCGCGAACTATCCTGGTGGACGAGGCCGACACCATCTTCGGCCCCAAGGCGGGCGACAACGAGGAACTGCGCGGCCTACTGAACGCCGGACACCAACGCAACCGACCCGCCTGGCGCATCTCCGGTCCGGAGCACAAGCCGACCCCGTATCCGACCTTCGCCATGGCCGCACTGGCCTCGATCGGCGCCCTCCCCGACACGATCACAGACCGGGCAGTCGTGCTCCGCATGCAAAAGCGCAAGCCTGGCGAGAAGGTGACCCCGTTCCGCTCGCGCCACGCCACACCAGAGCTGAACGCGCTGCGGGACAAAGTGGCCGCCTGGCTGGGACCGCTGCACGGCACGGCCGGCCGCATGGCGCCGACGATGCCGGTGGAGGACCGGGCGGCGGACACCTGGGAACCGCTGGTCATCATCGCCGACCTGGCCAGCGGCCACTGGCCCGCGAGCGCCCGTGCGGCCTGCGTGGCGATGACCCGGTTCGAGGCCGTCCAGGACGAGCAGACCAACCTGAAGACACGGCTGCTGCGCGACATCCACCACGTCTTCGAGGCACACGGCAACCCCGAGGCCCTGTCCAGCCTGGATCTGGTCACCGCCTTGCTCCAGGACCCCGACGCCCCCTGGGCGGAACACGGCACCAAGGGACTCAACGCCTACCACCTGGGCACCATGCTCCGGGACTTCGAAATCCGCCCGGCCAACTACCGGTTCGACAAGGGCAGGCAGGCCAAGGGGTACGCCCGTAACCGATTCCTCGACAGCTGGGCCCGGCACTGTCCCGACCTCACCGAGACGGCGCCCGCCCCCGCGCACGACGCCACGCCCGCGCCCTCGGCCCGGGGCAAGCCGCCCACGGCCCCGGCGGGCTCGCTGCCCGTCGGTCCGCCCGGCGGCCCTGCTGGCCCTAAGCGTGCCCGCTGACCCGCCTCCCCCTGGGTCCGTATCACTGCGTCGCATCCGTCCCCGCGCAGGTCAGCGCGGGGACGGATGTCCTCGCCGGGACGGACTTCTCCGTACCTGCCCGAGTGTCCGTACCTGTCCTGACCAGGCATGGGACGCATGCGACGCACGTGACACACCCCTTCACCACCGGAGCACCCCATGCACGAACAGCACCACGAACTCCCCACAGCTCAGCAGCAGACGCACACCATCTCAGCCCCGGACAGCGCAGCAAGGTATGGCGTTGGACCGTCCAAGGGCCGGTCCAACGCGGATGCCTCCGCCCCGGGGGTGGCGGAGGACCTCGGGCACCAGGGGGTGCCCGAGGAGGAGCAGCCCGCCGACGCGCCCGAGCAGTCGCTCGTCGTCCGCGCCGACGATGCTCTGCGTCGAGTCGCCCGCCGTCGTGCCCGCGAAGACGTCCAGCGCAAGGAGCGTGTCGATGTCCGCTACAGCGTCGACGAGAAGCACGCGATCACCACCAGGGCCCGCCAGATGGAGATCGCCGCCGCCCACCTCGTCGGCGCCCTGGTCATGGCCTACCTCGACGGCAACCTCCGCCTCCCCGGCCAGCGCACCCAGTTCGACGACGTGATCGACGAGCTCGCCTCCCTGCGCGCCCAAGTCGCCGCGATCGGCAACAACGTCAACCAGATCGCCTTCCGCCTCAACGTCGGAGGCGACCCACACCCTGTGGACACCACCGTCCTGACCCAGGCGGAGCGCACCTTGGACACCGTCCGCGTCACGATCCGCGACATCGCGGCGGTCATGAACCACACCGTCTCCGCGAAGGCGGCCGGATGATCGCGAAGATCAGCAGCGGCAAGGACACCGCCGGCCTGATCAGGTACCTCTACGGCCCCGGCCGAGCCAACGAGCACACCGACCCGCACCTGGTCGCCTCCTGGGACGGCTTCGCCCCCGACCCCGGCCGCAGCAACGACTTCAACGCCACCAGGAAACTCCTCGTAGCGGACCTCGACCTACGCCTCCACCAGGCCTAGCGCCTCGGCCGGGCACCACAGCAGCACGTGTGGCACTGCTCCCTGCGCGCCTCCCCCGAAGACCGCACCCTCAGCGACGACGAATGGGCCACGATCGCCCGCCGCATCGTGGCCGCCACCGGCATCGCCCCCGAAGGCGACCCCGACAGCTGCCGCTGGGTCGCCGTACGCCACGCCGATGACCACATCCACATCGCCGCCACCAAGGTCCGAGGCGACCTGCGCACCGCCCGCCACTGGAACGACTACCTCACCGCCGACAAGGAACTCGCCACCGTCGAAAGGGACTACGGCCTACACCAGGTCATACGCAGAGACCGCACCGCCGCGAAACGCCCCACCCGCGCCGAGCAGGAGAAGGCCCTCCGCACCGGCCATCAGCGGGCCGCCCGCGAACGCCTGCGCTCCACCGTCCGCACAGCGGTCTCCGTCGCCACCAGTCCCGAAGAATTCCTGGACATCCTCACCCGCACCGACAACGTGCACCTGGACATCCAGTACTTCCCCTCCGGCGACATACGCGGCTACAAGATCGCCCTCGACGGCGACACCAACGCCGCAGGCGAGCCCATCTGGTACTCCGGCTCCAAACTCGCCCCCGACCTGTCCTTCCCCAAGATCCGCGAACGCCTCATCGACCTCGACACTCCACCCACCCCCGCACCGGAAAACCACCGCCGTCCCAACCCCTGGCACCAGGCCACCGCAGCCGCCGAACCCATCCCCCACCGCCTCGTACAAGCCGACGACGCAACCGCCCAGGCACACGTTGCCGCCTTCGGCGAAGCCCTCGACGTTCTGCCGATACTCGCCCCCAAGAACCTCCGACCCCAGCTCCAGCAAGCCGCCATCACCTTCGAACGCGCCACCCGCTCCCGCATCCGCGCCCAACAGGACCAGGCCCGAGCCCTGCGCAGCGCCATCCGCGCTCTGCGCACCACACCCGTCACCGGGGACGGGTCTGGCCTCGCGATGTTCCTCGACGTCGCCCTCCTGGTCGTCACCGCCGCCGCCCACTGGCACCGGCTCCGCCAACACGACCAGCAGGTCACCGCCACCCACCAGGCCGCGACTCATCTCCAGGCCGCCTACCAAGAAGCAGCGCGCGGACCCCTGGCTGCCCTTGCCCGGCGTCAGCCTCCGGCGCGCACCGTCGAACGGCACGCGAATCAGATCCGAGCCGTCGTGCCCGACTACGCGGAACGGGTCCTCGATGACCCTGCATGGGCCGCACTCGCCACCGTCCTCACCGAAGCCGAGACAGCGGGCCATGACCCCGAGCGTCTTCTGCAACATGTCGCGCGCCAGCGCACCCTGGACGACGCCCACTCGGCCGCACAAGTCCTCACCTGGCGCATCCTCCGCCTCTCCCAGAGGCAGGCACCCAGCGCTCGGGCGCGGGCGGCCCAGACTCGGTCCATCGTGCGGAGCGTTCCGTCGCCAGCGGAGGTGTCACCTGCCAGGACCGTGCAGGGAGGGCCTGCTCCTCATGGACCACGCCGGTAGGCCGCTGGGGGCGCTCCCCGATAGTCCTGGCAAGTTAGGGCAAGTTCCTGGCTAAGCAGCCGAGTCACGGGCAAGCTCTGGCACAGAGATCGTTACCGGCACCCGAGGAGGTCATCATGGCCCTGATCAAGCTCGGTAAGGACCCGGAGAGCCCCAGCGGCGGCTCCCCCACCGTCTACCTCGACGATGAGAAGGACACCTACGTCGTGCAGGGGTGGAAGGTAGAGGACGACGAGCGGCTCGGGCAGATGGACATCCCCGGACATGAGACGGTGGTAGAGATCCCCCGGCGCATGGTGCAGTTCTTCCAGGAGGTGAAGAAGGGTGACGAGGACCCCGACGTTTGAGGAACTGTTCCGCGACTGCCAGAGGACTGCGGTCCACCTGGAGATGCGTGACGCCTACATGAAGTCGGACCCGGCCTTCATCGACTGGAAAGCCGGCGTGGTCCTCTATCCGGCGGCGCGCTGGGCCGACTGGCACGCCATCGTCACGGAGGCGACCTCACGAGGTGTCGAGGTTCGGCGCGCCCGCGTTGTGTCGACACCAGCCAGCGAGTACATCCGCTTCGAGTACGACGTGACCGACGGGCTTAACATCGCTGCTGGCGAAAGCGTGCGGTGGCTCTCGCGGCGCAACGCGACCGACATCGCACTTCCGGGCAACGACTTCTGGTTGTTCGACTCCAGCCTCGTACTCGTCAACCACTTCGACGGCGAGGGCGAGAACATGGAGGTCGAACTCACGGAGGATCCGGAGGCGGTGAAGCTGTGCGAGTCGGCCTTCGAGGCCGTATGGAAGCGGGCAACGCCGCACGCGGAATTCGAGTTGACCTGACAGTCCGAACAGCACCGTCACACTGACATGACATCGCCCTCTTCGAGCGTCCAGGAAGCCCGCAAGGCGCTCGGCCAACGCCTGGCCGAGATCCGTCAGGCAGCCGGACTCACCAAGCGAGCGCTGGCCCAGTGCCTGGGTTGGCATGAGTCGAAGGCTTCACGCTTCGAGAGCGGCACTCGTGCCCCCTCGGAGCGTGACCTTCGCGATTGGTGTTCCGCGTGTGGCGCGGAGAATGAGACCGAGGATCTCATCTCCACAGCCCGCGGAATTGAGGGCATGTACGTCGAGTGGCGCAAGATGGAACGCCATGGGCTCAAGTGGGCACAGGAGGCCGTGGTTCCACTCTGGGAGCGAACCGAGCGCTTTCGCATCTACTCGCCCTGGCTCATCCCCGGCCCCGTGCAGACGGCCTCGTACATCACCGCACTTCTGACCTCAATTCGTGACCGCCGGGGACTCATCGACGACGTGCCGGCGGCCGTAAAGGTGCGCGTGGAGAAGCAACAGGTCGTCTACGGGAAGCGTAAGTTCGCCATCCTCCTGGAAGAGAGCGTCCTGCGGTACCGCATCGGCGGCACTGAGGTGATGGCCGGCCAGCTCGGCTATCTCCTCAGTGTCATGGCCCTCCCGTCGGTGAGCATCGGCATCATCCCCCAGGACGCCGACCGCTCCGGCCTGTGGCCCGTCGAGGGATTCTTCCTGTACGACGACGAGCTGGTGAACGTCGAACTGATCTCGGCTCATCTCACCGTCGTCCAGAAGAACGAGCTTGCCATGTATGCCAGGACGTTCAGCGAGCTGGCCGAACTTGCCGTCTACGGCCCCGCCGCACGTGAACTCATCACCGGTGCCATCGAATCTCTAGGGTGAACGTCCGGCAAGTTCGGGCACACTCGTGGTGCCCTACCCCTGCCCTTTCCTAGCTTTATTGGCACGGATGAAAGCGTGCTCGGGAAGGGTCAGCGATGGCTGTGGCAAGTACGGGCAAGGCACTGGGGGCGGCCAAGGACGCTGAGGTCGACTTCTCCCTCATCGACGTGGCGGCTATCTCCTGGCAAACGGATATCGTCCTCCGTTTGCGGATGGGCACCACGACCCGCGCGGCAATGGACAGGCACTTGCCGAAGATGGCAAATGAGTTGAACCGTCTGCTCGGTGAGGACTTGGGCGCCGAAGACAATCGCGAGGTGCGGGAGCTGATCCGCGAGGGGACCAGACTGATCGACCTAACGAATCGACCGACCGTCGAAACGCCTACGTTCGGGACTTTCGTGTACCTCCGCGATATTGCCCTTCTGACGCGACGGCTGCTGTGGATCTACTCCGAGCGGAACGGGCTGAATGCGCCGTGAGAACCCAGGAGCAGTCCTCCATACCCTCTCCGCCTGTCGGCACGGTGGGTGCCACGAGGCCGCCGTCCGATGTCCGCATCGGCGACTTCATCCTCCTCGACGGCCAGTACCAGCGGGTCCAGGACATGAGGTCCGCCGACACTCCGGCCCACCGCGTTCTGCACTTCGCCGGACGCGCCCCGTTGATCATGCGAGAGGCCCGGACCACCTACCGGCCTCTCGAACACCTCTGATCACGGCCCGCTCGGGCAACGCGCCTTCCTTCTCACCTCACCACGCGAGGAGCACTGTCATGCGCTTTCGCAAGATCCACGGAGCGGGAAACGACTTCGTCCTGCTTTCCGGCCACGAACCGGACGACGACAAGGACTGGCCCAAGGAGGCCGAGCGCCTGTGCGCCAGACGTACCGGCGTAGGCGCGGATGGGCTGGTCCTCAGCCGATTGGTCAGCGAGGACCCCGCCGTTCTCGACGTCACCTGCTTCAACGCGGACGGGTCGATCGCAACGATGTGTGGCAATGCCCTGCGATGCTCCGCCTGGGCCGCTCGCCGCGATCACGGCTTCCAGCAGATGAGTCTCCACATGGCCGGAGTCGTGCACGAGGCGGTCGTGTCGGATGACTCCGTGTGGGTCACGGTCGAGGTGAACGAAATCCTCCCCCGGCGCTTACAAACGGTCATCAACGGCAGACCGACCTGGTTCGACAGCGCCCACACCGGCACGGAGCACGTCGTAGCCATCGTGGGCAACGTGGACGCCATCGACGCGGCAGTGGTCGGTCGCATCATCCGTCACCATCCCGATCTGGCCCCGCTGGGCACGAACGTCAACTTCGTTCAATCCGGCGGCCAGCAGGCGCTGAAGATCCGTACCTACGAACGCGGCGTCGAGGCGGAAACCCTGTCGTGCGGAAGCGGGGCTGTCGCGGCCGTCGTCGTCGCGACCCTGCGCGGGCTCGTCGCTCGCCGCGCCGTCACCGTTCACAACCGCGCCGGGGAGCCGCTCACGGTCCGGCCACACGACGCCCGGCCGAACCGCACGCAGTGGGTCGGCGGTCCGGTCACCAACACCTTCGAAGGGGTACTCGCATGACTCTCTTCCTCAGCCCCAGCTCGGCTCCCGCGGTACGGAAGGCCGCCGAGGACCTTCGCGAGTGGGGACGGAGCCGTCAGGGCCTCGGTGTCGCCCTGATCTACGGGCCCGTGTCCGCCGAGGACAGGCTCTACCACGCGAAGTGCCCCGTCGAACAGCGGTCCGTAACCGCCCTGGCCGGGGCGCTGGAGGAGATCGGCGCCCGCTGGAAGGTGCTGGACCCGTGCGAACCGGACTTCATCATGGATCTGGTCGGGTACGACGTGGTCCTCTCCAACCTTCACGGACCGTACGGGGAGGACGGCCGGTTGCAGGGCCTGCTCGACTACCTTCGCGTGCCCTACTGCGGCAGCGGGGTCGGGGCATCCGCGGTGGCTGCCGACAAGATCCTTTGCAAGCGGGTGATGCTGACCCTCGGCGTACCCACGCCTGGCTGGCATGTCTGGACCGATGGCCCGGCGACCTGGAAGGGGCGCCCCGTGATGGTCAAGCCGCCGTTTGGTGGGTCCAGCGTGGGCATGAGCCTCGTACACAGCCGGGCCGAGCTGCCCGCAGCCCTGGCAGAGGCTGCCGTCGATGAGGGCGCGGCCGTGCTCGTGGAGGACTATGTGAGCGGCATGCCGCTGACCGTGGGGCTGCTGGAGCTTCCGGGCGGCTCCGTCATCGTCTTCCCGCCGCTGGTCACCGAAGCCAACGAAGCCGAGTTCTACGACGCCGATACGAAGATCGACGCGGACTCCAGGGGCACCGTAACCGTGCGCGCCGCCGAGCTGGCGCCCGAGGTGCTGGACAGGATCACCAGGGACGTCCGGACCCTGTGGGACGGGATCGGGCTGCGCGGTTCAGCCCGTATCGACTTGATCCTCACCGAGGACGGCGAGCCGTACGTGCTGGAAGTCAACAGCACTCCGGGCATGTCCCGTGACAGCAACTTCGCGGTAGGGGCGGCGATGATCGGGCTCACGCACACGGATGTCGTCTTGGCGATGCTGCACGAGGCCCTGGCCCGCCCGCCATACGATGTGCCCCTGCCCGCTCCCGCGTTCTCCAGCGCCACACTGACGCGGGAGGCTGCCGTCTCCCCGTAGGAGCTTGCCGCTGTGCCGCACGTCCACGATGTCCCCATGTGCCGACAGCTCATCGCCCCCGCCGAGTGGGATCTCCACGGGGGCTGGGCACTGGGAGACAGGACCGAATGGTCCGACCGGGCGTGCGGCCTGGCATCGCTCAGGATGATCCTGCTCGCCTACGGGCATCAGGCGCCCACGGTGACGGAACTCCTGAAACTCGCGGTCAAGCACGAAATTCTGACCCCGCGCGGAGCACTCCACGCAGGGATCGCGAGCCTGGCGACCGACCTGGGAGTACCCGCTCACGCAGAGTCCGTGCCCGTCGAAGAACTGCTCGGCCGCCTCGAAGACGCCCCGCTCATCGTGTCGGTGACCGAGCAGTTCCCCGACGACGGCCGTTCAGGCGGTCATCTCGTCATCCTCCGCGGCTACGAGGACGGCCCCGACCCGACGATCCTCTTCCGGGACCCGTCGGCCTGGGGCCAGACGCACGATCGCATCCCTCTCAGTCGCTTGTCCCCTTCCTACACCAGCCGCGCGATCACCTTCGCGCCCCTGACTCACAACGGAGACTCTTGATGACCGAGACGAACGGCGAGCCCACCGAGGCCGCAGGCGGCCGAAGGATCGCCGTACTCGGAGAGATGCTGGAACTGGGCGACGAGGCAGTCGAAGCCCACCGCGAGATCGGACGCATCGCGGCGAAAGCCGGCGTCGATCTCGTCTTAGCGGTCGGCGGTGACCTCGCCAAACAGCTCGCCCTCGCGGCAGGCGCGGCAGGGGTTCCCGAGGTCGGCATCGTCCGCGACAACAAGACCGCTGCCGCCTACCTCGAATCCGTCCTCCGCCCCGATGACGTTGTACTCGTCAAGGCGTCCCGCGGCGGTCAGCTCTGGCAGATCGCCCAAGCACTCACCGGGCAGCCCGTCACGGGCCTGTGAGCCGCCTCTGTGGGGGTTCAAGACCATCCAGAGCAGCGTTCGACTGTCATAGCCGACGCCCAAGGCGCTCCCTCTGGCCGCCGCTCGACGACGTGGTGATTAGCTTCGGTCTACCTGGACCGCTTCAGCGGGCTCCAGGGTGACTCGGAGCTGATTCCCGCACCCTCTTCACAGAACAAGAGTTCGACGTGAAAGATGGGCACGGTCGCGTGCCAGTTCGGCACGTCGCTCGTTAGGCAGCGCAGTCGATGCGCCGAGTGGACAGCACTGGTAGCCGTTGCCCACAGCGCCAGGAGGGGACCAATGGGCGATCGCAGCACGATCGAGTGGACTGAGGCGACCTGGAATCCCACCACAGGATGCGACCGCACCTCCCCGGGGTGCGACAACTGCTACGCCCTGACGTTATCCAGACGCTTGAAGGCCATGGGGGCCGCAAAGTATCAGGTAGACGGGGACCCCAGGACCTCCGGCCAAGGCTTCGGCCTCACCCTGCACCCGGACACTCTGGCCATCCCACGCCAGTGGAAGACCCCTCGCATGGTCTTCGTGAACTCTATGAGCGATCTCTTCCACGCCAAGGTTCCCCTGGACTTCGTAAAGCAGGTCTTCCAGGTGATCGCCGAGACACCGCAACACACCTACCAGCTACTGACGAAGCGGGCCCGCAGACTCCGACGGCTGGCAAACGAACTCGACTGGCCCCCCAACCTGTGGATGGGAGTCTCAGTCGAGAACGCGGATCATATGGATCGCGTCGATGACCTGCGACAAGTTCCTGCCGCGGTGCGCTTCCTGTCCTGCGAGCCGTTACTCGGCCCTCTGACCGGTATACATCTGGACGGAATCGGCTGGGTCATCGCAGGCGGAGAGTCCGGCCCCCAGCATCGCCCCGTGCTGGAGGAGTGGCTAGTCGAGATCCGCGATGCCTGTAATAACGCTGACGTGCCCTTCTTCTTTAAACAATGGGGCGGCCGCACACCCAAATCGGGGGGCCGTGAACTCGCCGGAGTCACATGGGACGAGATGCCGCCCCGACTTCCGGCGACAGCACAGTAGCGGCCAAAGTCCATCGGGCGCCGTACGCACTCTGGTGACACATGGCCACGGTGTGTGATCCTCTCCCCAGCGAGACCGTACGGGAGTGGGGGAGCGGTCATGGCCGTGCCGAAGGATGCCGTGTGGGAACGTGATCCGCACACGGCCGCCAAGCATGACTTACTCAAGCGGTACTTGGAGGCGTGGGCGCCGATTCTGCTGTCACGAAACGACGTGATCACCTACGCCGAAGGCTTCGCTGGGGCGGGGATCTACAAGCAAGGCGAACCCGGCTCCCCCGTGATCGCCTACGACGTCTTCGCCAGCGCTCTGGACAGGTTCCCGAAGCGCATGCGCGTCATCCTCATGGAAGAGGACCCTCGGCGGGTTGAGGTGCTTGGGCTCCAGATGACGCTCGCCCGCTCCAGACACACGGACCGTATCGCCGAACGGCTGGCGGTCAATATACGGCAGGGAGACTTCCACCCAGCTCTGCTGCAAAAGCTGCAGAGCATCGGCTCGTTAGGGCAGCCCCTGTTCGTCCTCCTGGACAGCTTCGGGGGGCCAGACATTCCGTACTCGCTGCTCCGGGAGTTGGGTCGCTGGCGCAGCACCGAAGTGATGGTGACCTTCGAGCCCAGTTTCCTCACCCGGTTCGCCCAGAACCACGACGGCCACCGTCAGCGGGGCGACCAAGCCTTCGGCAACCAGAACTGGCGGGCAGTCTTCCAGCAACCCTCATCACGAAAGTTCGCCTTCCTGCGCGAGCAGTACCGGGAGACCCTGCGCCAGGCCGGCTTCTCGCACACGCTGTACTTCGAGATGGTCGACGAGGGCGGCAGGATGCTCTACCTGATCTTCGGCACCCAGCACGAGAGGGGGCTGGAGAAGATGAAGGATGCCATGTGGAAGGTCGATCCTTCGTACGGCGTCCGCTACCGCGACCCCAAGGACACGCAACAGCAGATGCTGGAGCTGGAACTCGAACCGGACACGGCTCCCCTGCAACGGATCTTGCAGGACTACATAGCCAAGTCGTCCGAGGGGCGAGTCGTACCGGAGCTCCAGCGATACACACTCTTGGAAACCGTCTACCGGCCAACCCAAGTGATCAAGGTCGTGCGCCAGCTGCGCGATGCAGGCGCAGTAGCGACGGAGCCTCGTGCCATCAACGCCAAGACACTGGTGACCCTCACGAAGAGCCTGCCTAACACCAGCCCGCCGGTGGAACAGGGGACCCTCTGGTGAACCAACTCGTCGAATCGGCGGGGAAGTGCTGGTGCCGCCTCATTGGAGCGAACACCAGCACGGCAGATCAAGCCCATGCGCCAACACGGCCTGCTGCGTTTTCGCAGGTTCTCGCCCGCTCGCGCTTGGCCCCGCAGTGAGCCGGTGGCTCCGTCCCTTCCCTCCGGCGGAGGTCATACCCCCCACGCCGTAAACGCAGCCCAGTAGACAGGGGAGGCAAACGGGCGCTCGTTCGTCGACATCGTGTGAACGGCGTACTGCTGGCACAGGGCTGCCAGATGCCGGTGAGAGTCCGTGTACTGCGCAAGCTCGTCCCACGTGAGTCGGCGCATCCACCTGCGCGACCGGCGGAGAGCCGGTACTGGGGCGTGGGCGAGGGAGAGGAGCTCGTAGAAGCGTGTCATCAGCAGGGCGGTCGCCATGTCATCCACCTGCCACAAGCTGGTCACTGCGCAGGCCGCCCCCGCCTGGAGGAAGCCGGCCGGGAGACCGAGGAACTCATCGGGAGCCTCGATGATCTCGTAGTGACCCGATTGGCAGGCACTGGCAACTGTCAATCTGCAGACAGGGAGCTGATGCCGCACAAGGGAGTTCATGTCCAACCGACCGTCGGCGAGCGCCAGCGATCCGCCCTGACTGTCAAGTCCGGCGTTACCGTGGCAGCTCAGGTGCAGATATGTCGCCTCAGCGAGGTGATCAAGCACCCAGTCCACGGTGGCCTCGGCCCCCACCGCACAGCTGGCCTCACCCCATGGCTCGAACAATGTGAGGATTTCGGCGAGTTCACTGCGGCTGCCGGGCAACGAACCGTCGGCGTCAGCAACTGCCACTAGGCTCGGCGCCGCTTCCGGTAGCCGTGCAGCCCTGGAGCGGGAAGCAGCATAAACCGCCGCAGACGGCGAGATGATCAAAGTGCCAACGTCGTCGACCATGTCTTCCGTCCCTGGCCCAAGTGGCACGGCATGCAAGGGAACCAAGCCCAGCAAGCCGGTTGGGACAACAACCGCCTCGTGCCGGGAATCGTCCACGAGTAGCTCCACGAGCGGGCACATGAGCGGTTCGAGAGCCTTGAGACGGTCCAGGGCCGCCGGGAGCTGACGCCGACGAGTCAGTCTTGAGGCTTGCTGCGCTAGCCACAGTCCTACGGTGTTGTCGTCCGGGTCCGTGATCAGCAGGTGGAGGAGAGTGACGCTGCTTACCTCGGGGACATAAACAGCGCGCACTGTGGGCTGCGCACTAGGGATCGCGAGGACGTAGCTCCCCCAGGGCGCGTTGACCAAGTACGCGAGCGGTAGCCCGCCAGCAGCCCGAACGATGTCCCGCAATTCGGAGGTGCACAGGAAATCCTCAAAACCCGGGATCGCTTGGATCTCTCCGACCACCGTGCGCAAGAAGCGTTCGGCCTCAGCCTGCACGCGCACCATGGAGTCGAGCCCACCGGGCATCATCGCGGACGGTTCCACGACAGAGGATCGGTATCGGGCTCGCGCCAGCCGGTAGCGGCGGGCCGTGACAGGATCGAGGCGTTCGAGTGCCTCCAGATCTGCCGCTCCACGCCCGGCCACGACCGAGAGCTCACAGGCAAGTCCGCGTTCGACGGCTTCCACCGCACGCTCCGGACGGCCCGCCCGCGCCAACAGAAAGGCGGTCCAGCGGGCGAGTCGATCCACCTGTACCAGCACGCTTCGGCGGCTTGCGACAGTGACTTGGGCGTCGTAGAGGACGTTCACGGCGGTCAGCATGTCGGATGCGACATCGGCTGCCTCCGTCCAGCGTTCCGCAGAGGCGTAGGCTTCGACCAGCTCCCGAGCGATGCTGAGGTGCAGGGAGGGTGAGACCGCGGGCGGTGCGGCGGCCAGGGCTTCGCGGCGCAGCCGAATGCTCTCGACACTATCCGGGCCGTCGAGCTGGTCACTGGCTTGGGCGAGCAACCACGTGATGCGGCCGATGTCGAGTAGGCCGGGGTTCGTCGCGGCCAGATCGAGCGCTGCGGTCGCCGCAGCCCTGGCGCCGTGGGCGTCCGCGGGATCTCGGCCCAGCAGCAGGTCGGCCAGATTGCACTGTGCATGTGACCACAGTGCGGGGTCGTCATCAGGACTGAGGTGGTGGAGAGCGTCCCGGTAGCACAGCTCTGCTTGTCGCAGATCCTCCGGCTCGGCACGTCGGTATAGCAGCAAACCAAGGTTGACCATGGAGTACGCCCAATTGACCGTGGAGCGCTCTGGGGACCGTTCCTCCAGCCCGGCCCTGATCCGGTCGATACCGAGGGTGAGGTCCGTGGGCCCCCCACCCGGCCGCTCTCCGAGCAACAGGCCATAGTTGGTCTGGATTCGTGCCCAGTACTCGGGATACTCGTGGCGGTCCAGCTTGCTCGCGCGCGCCAGCAGGTCGCGGGCCGCCTCCCAAATTTCCAGCCTGTCGCCGTCGTCGCGGAAGTAGTGCGCGCTGGCGAGATTGTTCGCCACCTCCACCCACTGCAGACTGCCCTCAGTCAGCCGACTCATTGCGTGTTCGAGGACTTGGTGCGCCTCTGACAGGTTGGCGTCGAGACCAGCACGGGCAGCAGCCACCTGGCGTTCGCCGAGCCTGGCGGCGAGCTCGGTCTCCGCCTGTTCCTCGCCAAGATCAGCTGCGAGTAGCATCGCCTCGCGGGCCAGCAGAATGCCCTCGGGGCCATCGGCATCGCACGCTCTTACGTACATCTCATCCAGCCGTGCGCGCAGATCGCCGCCGAATTGGCTCAGGGACTCGAAGTAGCGGTGCACCGCCACACCCTGAGGCGTGCGGCCGTCGCAAAGCTCCTCCAGGAGCCGCTGGCGGCTGCGTAACACCGATTCGAGAGGGGAGCCGACGGCTGCACGCAGTTCCTCACGCCCGGCATCACGCACCCTCGTACTGCTGCACAACTCCGGGTGTGTACGGAGGAGTTCGGCAAGTTCGTCCGGCGGACTTATCGCCACAGCGCGCAACAGCTCGGCCACCCGAGTGTCGTCACGCTCCTCCGCAAGGTACTGGAGGAAGAACCTGTAGTTGGTAGCCGTCGGCAGCCCTTCTGGCTCCAGCTGTCGGTATGCCTCCTCAAGGGCAGCCAAGTCCCGGGCGAGATCGCGGGCGAGGACAACCGGAAGCAGGCTACGAGGTAGGAGGACGGGCTGCCCGACAAGGGCGTCGCCGCGGAATCCCCCCGCCTGCTCGGCCTCCTCCAGAAGGGAAGCTGCAATCTGCGATGGATCGTCCTGAAGCTCTGCAACAGCAAGTGCGAGCAGTAGCGGTGCCACTGCACCGGGGCGAAGGACCAGGAGTGGCGCATCGATATACGCCCTCGCCCCGCATCCGGAGCAGTCCACCCATGACATGCCCGGGCCGAAACTCTTGAGAACATCAGCGCGCTCACGGGCATCGACGATGCGCCATACCGGAGCCCCGCACTCCCGGCCGCATTCATCGCAGCGCCACGCGTAGAGCGCCCTCGTTGAAACCGCCACCCGCCCCGTCCTTGGTCCGCCGGTTACTTTCCGCTAGTGATTCGCGAGAGCAGGGCCGCGAAGACCCGGCCGAGTGCAGCGTCCCGCAGGGCCCGCTTATGGATAGTCAAGCTCCACCTGCCGCGCGTATCCCGCTTCACCACGACCTCGGTCTGCAGGAGCACGGCGACGAGTACGGTGACCGAGAGCGCGACCGGGTCGAAGCGTTCCATCGGCGACTGCGCGTATTCGATCGCCTCACTGACCGTACACGCCGCATCGTCACCCAAGGTAGCTACGTATTCCAGCGCAGCCCGCGCCAACTCTCCGTCCGTACCTTTAGGTTGCCCTGGGCGTAGGTACGCCTCCAAGTCCTCGGAGTCTGGCGCGACCCTCAACTCCGAGCCATTCCATGGGCATTGCACAGCAACGGGCAGCAGTCCACGCTCCTCCACCACTACGGAGAGTGCCCGGATGGCAACTTCGTCGGAGAGCTCTCGGATTCGCTTTTCCAAATGACCTCGACTCAACATGACCCAATTCTGGCTCTCCGGCCCGTTGCGCGGGTGTGTTTGCACGAGATGGGCAACTGTTTCCATGTACTCCAACGGACACGCCCAGGGCACAACGCGTCGACGCTGAGCTTCACGCCACTAGAGTGGCCGCCAGGCACGATGATGTGTGTAACTCCTGGGGGCAACATGGACTTAGCGTTCTCCGAGCTGGCGCTGGCGGCACTAGGTGGCGCCAGTGGAAGCCTGAGTGAGGGTGTCGTCACGGACCTCTGGCAGCGTCTCCGAACGCGCTTCTCCAGCGACGCCCGGACCGTTGCCGCGCTGGAGGAGCAAGGCACCGACGATCCGGATGCTGTCGCCGTACTGAGCGAGGCTCTGCGTCGCGAAGCGGCAGCAGACCCGGAATTCCGGGGCGAGCTGGAGGATTTGCAGTCCCTACTGTCCCGGCCACCGGGCAGCACCATCAACACCGTGCGTGACTCCCACGGCCTGAACGCGCCTGGTGCGACATTCAACGGCGCGATCAACATGTCCTTCGGTCGCTCCGAGCAAGAGCAGTGACTGCAAACCCGCCCGAGCCCACTCGGGGCACGACGACGAATAGCGTTATCGGCTCAACGGGCCTAAACGCCCCGGGAGCGGACCTCCGCGGTGCCATCATCAACATGGGGGTGGGGCTCACCAGCCCCACCCCCAGCACCCAGGAACTGCTCGCACTGGGGTCGGTGGAGGCTCCCTACGGCAGACTTCCGGATGTCGTACTGGGCCGAGACGGAACCCTCTCGGCTCTCGCGCAGACCAACGCGGCGAACTATCCGCGCATCCAAGTCCTATCCGGAATGGGCGGGGTGGGCAAGACGACGGTTGCCCTGAGCGCTGCTCAGCGGGCCAAGGAGGCCGGCGTCGAGGTCTTCTGGATCCGGGCCGGATCCGCAGCGGCTGTTGCTGACGGGATGCGCCACGCAGCTCTTCTCGCTGGGGCTTCGGCCGAGCACGTCGCCCATGCGTGGGAGAAGGGCGGACGGCCCGCAGCCGACTTGGTGTGGCGCCACCTGGCGATCCTGGACCGTCCGTGGCTACTCATCTTCGACGATGCCGATGATCTCAATGTGCTGTCCTGCCCGGGCGCCGCGCTCGCCGACGCCACGGGCTGGGCCAGACCCCCGGTCGGCGCCTCACACGGTGTCCTAGTCACCACGCGCGACGGCGACGAGCGATCCTGGGGCAGCCGAATCGCTCACTTCCACCGACTGACAGTTCTGGAACGCGAAATCGCAGGTCGAGTTCTCCAGGAACTGGCTCCGGAAGCGGGTGATACAGACTCCGCCAGGGTTCTGGCCGACCGGCTGGGTTCCTTGCCACTCGCACTGCACTTGGCGGGTACGTACCTGGACATGGCGCACGGCGATCCGTTGGCTGAAGCAGAGACCTTCGTCGAGTACATCGACGCACTCGGGGATTCTCCGATGTTCTTGGACGACGCCACAGAGGGTGTGCAAGGGGATCTTCGCAGTGACGAGGAACGGGCCCGCCGGACCATTGCTGGTACGTGGGAGCTGTCCCTCTCCCTACTCGAACGGCAGGGCACGGCGCATGCCCGCGGCTTGCTGCAGTTGCTGTCTTGCTTCGCCCCTACCGCACCTCTGCCAAACGCCTTGCTCGATCCATCCGAGGTCGCCGCTCTAAAGATGTGGCCCGCGAACGTTCAGCCTCGCGCGATCAGAACGTCCCTGAGCGGCCTGCGCAGGTTCGGCCTCATTGGGGTCGACACGCATTCGACGGAACCGGCGTACCAAATCCACCGGCTCGTGGCCGAAGTATCGGCCGCTCCACTCCTGGCAGAGCCCGTGGACTACAGAGAGGTGTGGGAGTCGGCTGCCGACCTGCTGGTGGCGGCTACCCCCTATCGGGAGAATCCGCGGGATCCGAGTTCCTGGCCAGCCTGGCAGGGGCTCACCCCTCACTGGCAGGTCATGATGCAGCGTCTACCGCGATGGGGCACCGCAGCTGATGACCGCCTGACCGGGGTGTTGATCGGCGCCGGGGTTGCCGTGTCCTATTTGCACTTCCGAGGCGAGTATGCGGCAGCCTGTGCAATGGCGGACGAAGCATTGAAGCGCGCCATCGCCTCGGAGGCTGCCCCCTGGATCAAGGTGAACATCCGCAGGCATCGCGCGGTTGCGGTCGAGCAGATGGGCGATCTCAAAGCGGCGGAGGCCGAACTCGACCACATTGTGGAGGATTGCGTCAAGGAGTTCGGACAGGATGATCCCACCACTCTGTCTGTGCGCTATCAACGGGCGAGAGTGGCATGTCAGCGAGGAAAGCTTGCGGACGCGGAGCGCGAGTATGACGAGGTGATTCGCCACGAAACCCTGCTGTTCGGCGCGGAGGCGGCCACTACGCTGCGTTCAAGGCACGGCCGCGCGATCTGTATCAGGAGCATGGGACGCCTCGACGAAGCAGCAGATGAGGGAGGGAAGACCCTGGAAGGGCTGCGAGCCGAGCTAGGAGAGAAGCACCCCGATGTCCTCGAAGCCCAACACGAATTCGCGATCTCGTTGCGCGATCAAGGGGAGAACGAGCGTGCCGAGCAGGTCTTCCGCCAAATTCTCAAATTAGAGGAAGAGGTTCTCGGGTCCGAGCACCCGTCCACACTGATCACTCGCACGAACCTGGCCATCACACTTATTCTGCGCCAGGAGTTAACCGCAGCGGAAGCCGAGATCCGGACGGTGCTTGACGCACGGACCCGCATCCTTGGGTCCGATCACCCCGAAACGCTAGAGGCACGCCACAGCCTGACAATGTTGCTCATGCGGCAAGGGGAACTCGATGCAAAGAGCGCTGCGACGATCTTCGCGGAGCTGACCGATGCGCAGAAGAGGCAACTCGTCGAGGACCACCCCAGTGTGCTGGCAGGCCGCAACAGTCACGCTGCGGCGCTACGCCTCTTGGGCGAACTGGCCGAGTCAGAATCGGAGTACAGGTCGCTCCTGGACGCAGCAACCTCACGCCACGGGGAGCTGCACACAGTCACGCTCAACGCCCACTTCGAGTGGGCGATGGCCTTGGGACGCGTCGGGCGCAGAGACGACGCGGTGTCTGAGATGCGTAAAGTTCTGGCTCTTCAGGAACGCGTTCTCGGCAGCTCGCACCGTAACGTCGTCAGTGTCAGGGCGGCGTTGGGCGCACTCCTGCAGCAACAGGGAAGCCTCGCTGAGGCCGAGGAACAGTTGTCAGAAGCGTTGAATGCTCTGCCGGAGGAGGACGGTGGACGCCTGGACGTCCGACATGATCTGGCAGCGGTGCTTCAGGCAAGTGGACGGCCGCAGGAGGCCATTCGTCAACTGCGAGACATCGCCAATGCGGAACAGCAGAGGTCTGGCCCCTCACACCCCGACACGATCACCGCACGCAATAGTCTCGGGGTAGCCCTGAAGGACTTCGGAAGGCTTGACGAAGCAGCGGCGGTGTATCACGAGGCGCTCAGAGACGCGAGCAGCAAACACCGCAATGACCAGCCTCTGGTACTGACGTTACGCCATAACCTTGCTGTCGTCATGCGCATTCAAGGCGAGCTCGACGAAGCTGAGAAGGAACACTCAGCGATCCTGGAAATCCAGAAGCGCAAGCTCGGACCTGAGCACCCCGAGACGCTCACGACACGACTGTCGCTCATCCGCATCCTGGATGATAGGGGGGCCACTGCCGAAGCCGAGGTCGCATACCGCGAGCTCTTGTCCGTATGCACCCGCGTCCTGGGGCGCAACCATCGACAGACCCAGTCCATCTGGGGAAATCTCGCCTTCCTGCTGGTCGAGCAAGGACGATATTCCGAAGCAGAGGCGGAGTACCGCGATGCGCTGGACGTATGCCGAGAGCTCCTCGGAGACGACCACCCGGAGACCATCACGATGAACCATAACCTGGCCATGGCGCTGGGCAATCAAGGAAAACTCGCCGAAGCTCTTCCTCGGTTCCGTGACTCCGTGGAGCGTCGAGCGCGCGTACTGGGACCCGATCACCCGGAGACACTGGTAGCACGCAAGAGTCTCGGTGAGGGCCTGAGCCGGGCGGGACAGCCAGCAGAATGCGCCGAACACTTCAAGGAAGTGGCAGAGAGCTGGGCACGCACACGTGGCACGGACCACGACTCAGTCTGGGACCTACGCTACCGACGAGCCCAACTACTATGGGAAGCCAAACAGCCGCGCGCCGCGCAGAAAGAGCTAGAAGCTCTGCTGGCGGGCGCCCTGACGACCCGGTCTGACGGTGATCCGCGCATCAGCGCGCTTCAACGGGTGCTGATGGCTGTGCGTGCCGACGATGGCGATTCCTAGCCAGGGATCACATCGAAGGCTCGGCAGCCCTTACTCATACAGAGCAGCCATTCCGGGCGTCGTGCAGCCGGATCACCCGGAGCCCGACGCCTGCGGCGACTCGGGTGAACGACCGGTAGATGTTGCGCAGCTCGACCTGGCGACCGGTGCGGGGGGGGGGTGAAGACCTGCCCGCCGTTTCCTTGCCACCACTCCCCCGCCCGCTCCCGGATGTCTACCTGCCGCATCCGATGCCAGCGCAGCGGAGCGACGCACATGGCGGGCAGTGCGACCGCGCGGCGGCGGCAGCGTGCACCTAGAGATGGAGCACGCGGCTCCCTCGCCGGCAGAAACCGGGGCGCGGTGTCTAAAAGCTTCACGTGCTGCGTGGTGAGGGGATCCCGGATACCCATGCGCGGCCCCGCTCACGGGGCGCGGCGGAAATTATTCGCGTCAATCGGCAAGTGCAACTACAACACTCCGAGGAATGGCTCGATACACGGCAAACGGGATTAGCGAGAAGCCGGGATGCTGCGGGAGATCAATGAATCCCAAGCGTCCCAGGTTTCGCATCTGCGCGTTCATGGTCTCCGCAAACTCCGCCCTGTTTAGACTTCCGTCTGCATTGTAGAAATTCATGTCAGGTAGAGAGGTTTCCTCTGTGCCGTAGCTGCCAATGCTGCCAACTACTGTCCACTCCTGTTGCTCCGTCCCGTATCGAGCGAACAGGACGTCTGCTTCACTGTCCAAGTACTGGCGCCCTTCTTGGAGGCGCGAGTTGATAAGGACGCCTTTCGCTGGAGTAAGGTTCACGTGAAGGCCAGGCGCAAAGACACCCTTGGAAATGCGCACGAAGGCTCTCAGGGTTCTCCCGTCCGCGCCGCCAATGTCAGGGAAGTCAGGGATTGAGTCTTCCAGCGCGGCTGGCCCGTCTGCTGGTTTCTGCTTAGGCGTACGCCCCTGCTGTCCTCCTTGCTTCGCTTTGCTTTGACTTGCTTGCTTGACGACCGGCAGATGCCCCATGTCGTTCAATCCGACCATCACGGAACCAAAGGCCGAGAATGCCGAAGTCGCGTAGCGAGTATCAAACAGCGAACCCATGGCTGTAACTCTGACCAGGGACCCTACAGGCAGTCTTCTTTTCAGTTCGCCGGAGCTCCACTGTCCGGGCTCGCGGACTTCTTCCGATATATCTCGAAGCAGCGACTCTGACTCTAGGGCCTGCTCGAGCATCGGAAACAATGCGTCACCCAGAGACTTATTGGTATATGTTTCACTTCCAGAGCCTTGAAAATATTGCCCGGCGACCCGCGGGCCGACAGTTGTCCTTTTTTCTTTGCGCTCGGTCTCCCGCGATTCTTCTGCGATCCCTCCGTCAATTTGGGCCAGCATTGCCCTGACTTTGTCAGTGTCTACGTACAGGAACTCGCGGAGTATCATTCGCACCCTCCTCTTAGAGTGGGCCACATCGTAAGGGACAGATGCGTCTGCAATGGCGCATATAGCGAACATTGGCACCAAGTGCGGGACGTTTGGCACGGAGTGCCCTCAGGACAGCTCCTTGCACCGCGCCAGCCTCCGCGGCTGGCTCTGGTCGATAGCAATGCAGCGTGGCTAAGGTCTTTGGGGGTGCAGCGAGGCATACACGCGCCTGGTCGGGCGTTTGCATCCGCCGTCGTGGCTGACTGTCGTCGGCTGAGGTTTCGTGCCACAGCTCGCGCCTCTGCCGCAAAGTCGAAGAACGCCAGCACGGTGCGGAGCAAGCTCCGGGAAGCGGACCAGTACGAGGACCAGGTGAACACTGCGGCTCGTGACGCTGCGTCCTGGAGTACCAAAGCCGCGAAGTACGGAAAAGAAGCAGCAGACCTGCAGGTCAAGCTGGCCAAGGCAGAGCAGGCCGAGCAGCAGGCAGCCGAGCGAGCACGTCAGCGTGAGCAGAAGGAGGCCGAGCTCCGAGCCACGGCCGAGCGTAAGAAGATCCAGGGCCGCCTGGCTGCGACCGAAGAACAGGTCAGCATCGCGTTGCGGCAGCTGCGGAAGCCGAAGCCGGAGAAGCTGCGCGTGCTGATGCTGGGTGCCGCATCGGAGGGCGACTTGCGGGTAAGCCGCGAGCAGGCACGGATCCGGACAGCGGTCGAAAGAGCTCTACACCGCGACCTCGTCGAGCTGGACGTCCACCCCGCCGCTACGACAGGGCATCTACTCGACGGCCTCACCAGGTTCCGTCCCCACGTGGTGCACTTCTCCGGCCACAGTGACACCGATCTGATCCTCTTCGAGCAAGACCTCGATGAGCCTCACGAGGGCGCGATCGTTACAGATCGGGCCTTCGCAAGCGCCATCAAGGCCACCGACGACCCGCCGCTGCTGGTTCTGTTGAACTCCTTCCACTCCGCCGCCCAGACCAAGAACTTGGTCGAAACGGTGCCCTTCGCCATCGGCATGGCGGACGAGATCGGCGACGGCGACGCGATCACGTACGCCGCTCGATTCTACGCCGCTGTAGCCGACGGCCAGTCGGTCCGGGCAGCGCACAACCTGGGCCGAGCGGCCGTGGAACTCGCTGGTTTGCCGGACCACGAACTGCCGACCCTCGAATGTGCCCCTGACGTCGACCCCAGCACCACCTTCCTGGTCAAGCCGCCTCAGTGACCGGCCGTGTGCCACGCGGTGGGCGACGCTTCAGCCGTTGCGACTGGTGGACTACCCGCGTGAGGGCACATCCAGGGCACATGAGCCTGGGGAGTTACGCCAACCGATGAGAACTACCGAGAGTGGTTTTCACTGGTCAGCGCATACGTTGCCAGGAAAACCCCCGGTCACCGCCCCGCCCCAATTGCCGCATGAGTGGCAGGGCACGGTCCAGAGCACCCCGGCAGCAAGCACCGTCTCCACTCCCATGCGGGCGCGAGGCTTGAGCGGATGGTCCAGCACGAGGTGTCGCCGAGTGAAATGAAGTACGAAGCCACGTGGCGCTGACCAGGTACGGCGTTCACTTCCCGTGCCACTCATCACGCAGTCGGCGCACCGCAGCGATGGCGCGTACGGCCTTATCGACAAGCGTCGGGACTTGATCCAGGACATACCCCAGTACGAGGACACACCCACCGAGCGCAGCAACCGTAGCGGTTGCCCAACCGACCGTTTCCATCCGAACTGTCTCGCCTTCCTTTAAGAAGGTGGTCGGTTCGGAGGCGTGGCAGGCTCAGACCGACCACCTGAATTGGTGGTCTGGTCGAGAGCCCAGGCCCGCACGCCGCTTCTCGGTGCTGTATTCGAGTCTCTGACGTCTTGAAGGTCGCGTACCGCGTGGCCCGGGTACCGCCCCTCACGGCTCCCCGGTGGTGTGTCGGACCGTCCGGAGCTACCGCCCCTCCCATGCTCGCTGTGGTGCTCGACTTCTACAGGCCAAAACTCGTCGTGTTATTGCTTCGTGACCAAATAGTGGCAGGCTTCGCGGAGCGCCTGAAACAGTACCGGCGACCAGGTCACCGAGCCGCCCCGCGCTCCGCCGGCTGCTCGGCGCAGAGGTCGAACGGGCGCCCAGGTCTACCGCATCCTCCTCGAGAGCGACACTGCTATACCCGACCCGATGCAGGCTGACCCCATGCCGTCAGATCGGCGCCCACTCGGAACGGATCCAGCACACATGGGGACGAGAAGCCCCGTGAACACGTGAGAACTACGGAGGGATATTTTCCCAGGCCAGACGCACCACACCCGGCGTCTCCGCAGGTCACAGTCCTGGCCCGGGAAAACTCCTAAAGCGGGTGTCGCAGGTTCGAATCCTGCCGGGGGCACCAGCGAAAACGCCCCGGACCGATCATGGTCCGGGGCGTTTGACATTCACTTCTGACCTCAACGGCGGCGGTCACCCGCGCCGGGCACCTCAGTGTGACAGCGGGCCGGGATCGGCATCAGGGACGATGAATCCCCGGACCGGCCGGGTTCCGGAGGGGGCCTGTTCGGAGGCCTCCGCTTCGGCCCGTCGCATGGTCGCGACCAACTCGGCGTACTTCGGGTCGATCCACTCCATGGGTGTCCTCCTTCTGGCCCGCAGCTCTGGTCGGTTGGTGCCAGCCAGAGCGCGTCGTCCAGGGGGGAATCCGGCCTCGACAATGCGCTGTTGGGTCCGCCTCAGCGCCTCGGGATCGCGCCGCTGTGGGACGGGATCGGGCTGCGCGGTTCAGCCCGTATCGACTTGGTCCTCACCGAGGATGGCGAGCCGTGAGCGCCACACCTACGCGGGAGGCTGGCGTCTCCCCGTAGGAGCTTGCCGCTGTGCCGCGCGTCCGCGATGTCCCCATGAGCCGACAGCTCATCGCCCCCGTCGAGTGGGATCTCCACGGGGGCTGGGCGCTGGGAGACGGGACCGAATGGTCCAACCCGGGGGTGCGGCTGGCATCGCCGAGGAGGGTCCCGCTCGCCTACGGGCACGAGGAGCCCACGGTGACAGAACTCCTGAAACTCGCGGTCAAGCATGAGGTTCTGACCCTGCGTGGAGCGCTCCACGCGGGGCTCGCGAGCCTGGCGACCGACCTGGGACTGCCCGCTCTCGTCCGCGACAACAAGACCGCTGCCGCCTACCTCGAATCCATCCTCCGCCCCGATGACGTTGTACTCATCAAGGCATCCCGTGGCGGCCAGATCCGGACCGGCTGATTGAGTCATCCCGACTCATCACGAGCGGTTTTTCAGTCGTTGCCCACTTCGAGGAGCCAGCCATCGCTCTCCTCGCTGCACATGTAGCCGGCCGTGTGACCGTTGTCCGTCAGCTCTGCCCCCTTGTCCATGCACGCCTGCTGGGTGGGGAAGCCACGGTATTCATCCGCTGCCTGCGCCGCCCCCATGCTGATGGTGGTGGCCGCCGCTATACCGGCCAGGACGACAGCTGCCTTGCTGAGCTTCTTGCGCATATCCTCGCTCCTCCGAAGTATTTCCGTGGACGATCACCACGCTGCCCGGGCTCGCTAATGGATCACTAAATGATCACTAACGGTTGGCGCAGGGCTCCGACAGCTCTTCCACGGTCAGCCCTTTGTCGGGGGCCACGCCGAGGTGGTATCCACGTTGCTCACTGCGGTAGAGCGCGGCCAGCACACTCACCGTGGCCGGGCTCCGGTCGCCGAGGGGACAGCCCGGGCCGTTCCCAGACGTCGCCGAAGAGCACCTCTTCCTCAGGGCGCAGGTATAGGCGCCGACGGGTCCACGTCTCAGGAAGCCGCAGGCCACCGGCATGGCCGAGGGTCTGGCGTTACACAGCCCCCCACCGGGGGAGCGTCCGGCTTGGCCTGGCACCTCCGCCGGAATCCGGGTCGGTGGCGCCTCATATCCTCGCTGGGTGAGTACCACCAGTCGCATCCGTCAGCTCGGGAACACGCTGCTCCTGCCCTCCGTCGACGGGGGCGCGGCGCAGAGCATCGCGGCGCGGCCCGTACCGCGCTCGTACCTGCTGTCGGCGCGGGCCGCGGATTTGGGGCTGACGGTCGTCGCGTTGGTGCTCGCCGTGTGGGCCAATCTCCAGAACCCCTACTTGGGACCGGCCGCTCCCTGGGCGAACCTGCTGATCGCCGCGGTCAGCGCGCTGCCGCTGCTCGTACGGCGCCGGGCGCCCGAGCTGGTGCTCGCCGTCGGGCTGCTCGCCAAGGTTCTCCAGGTCTCGGCTTTCGCGACGCCCCTCGCCTACTACGCGGAGGGCGCCTATCGCGGCCCGCACAGCCGCCGGACCGTCTGGGCCTCGGCCGGTATCGGGCTGGTGGTCCTCGCGCCCTGGGATGCGGCGGCATGGTCCGATTTTCGGATAGTGGCGCTCTGGTTCTCGGTGAACTTCGTCTTCTCCTGCCTGGTGCCGCTGCTGCTGGGGCTCTACGTGGGCCAACGGCGCGCCGTCGTCGCCGGTCTCGTCGAACGGGCGGAGCGTGCCGAGCGGGAACAGCGGCTCGTCGTCGAGGCCGCGCGGGAAGAGGAGCGTCGGCGCATCGCCGGGGAGATGCACGACGTGGTCTCCCACCAGGTGAGTCTGATCGTCGTACACGCCAACGCGCTCAGCGCCGTCGCTCACGACCCGGAGGTGACGGGCGAGACCGCGCAGATCATCCAGACGGCCGGTCGGCGCGCGCTCACCGAACTCCGGGAGATGCTGGGGCTGCTCAGGAACGGTCCGGCCGATGGCCCGGCCGCCGGGGAGTCAGGGGCCGCGGCGCACGAGCCTGGCGCGGCCGTCGGCGGGATCGCCGAGCTGGCCGACGGTTCCCGGACCGCCGGGCTGCCGGTCACCGTGCACGTCGAGGGCGCGCCGCAGCCACTGGCGGAGCCGGTCGAGCGGGCCGCTCACCGGGTCGTACAGGAGGCTCTGACCAACGTGCACAAGCACGCCCCGGGCGCCACGACGCGCATTCAACTCGTCTTCGGCAAAAGAAACTTGCGGGTACGGATCGTCAACGGGCCGTCCGAGACGTCTGAGGACGGTGGGGCGCTGCTGCCCAGCGGGGGGCATGGGCTGATCGGGCTGACGGAGCGGGTCCGCCTGGCCGGAGGCACCATCGAGTCCGGGCCCACCGGTGACGGCGGCTTCCGGATCGATGCCGCGCTGCCCATGTCGGCGCCGGGAGCGGCCACAACCGAGGCGTGACGTTCAGGTCAGTCCGGCGTCGTGGGTGATGAGCGCGACCTGGGTGCGGTTGGCGGCGCCGAGCTTGGCCATGATCCGGCTGAGGTGGACCTTGACGGTGGACTGGCTCACGAACAGGCCGCCGGCGATCTCGGAGTTGCTGTGGCCCTGGGCGACTGCCAAGGCCACCTCGCGCTCGCGGGCGGTCAGCTCCGCCATCCGCGACCGCGCTTGCGAGGCGGCCGCGCCCGCGCCCGTGGCGAAGACGGCCAGCAGCTTGGTGGTGATACGCGGTGAGAGCATCGCCTCGCCGCGCGCGAGGATCCGTACCGCGTCGGCCAACTCGCGCGGCGAGGTGTCCTTGAGCAGGAACCCCGCCGCGCCGTGCTGGAGTGCGGCGTAGACGTATTCGTCGACGTCGAAGGTGGTGAGCGCCGCGACGGCGGGAGGATCGGGCAGCGCGGCGAGCCGCCGGGCGACCTCCAGGCCGCCGACGCGGGGCATCTGGATGTCGGTGAGCACCACGTCCGGGCGGTGCTTGGCCACCAGGTCCACTGCCACCGAGCCGTCGTCGCCTTCGGCGACCACCTCGATGTCCGGCTCGGCGTGGAGGATCATCCGGATGCCCTTACGCACCAACTTCTCATCATCGAGGAGGACTACCTTGACGGTCACTCACGCCACCTCCTCGTCCGCTCACCTGCGACATCGCCTCTACACGGTATCCGCCGTCCCCGGTACGCCCCGCCAGCTCGCCGTACGACTTTCGGGCAAGTCCGCCCGAGCGCAAAGGGTGACGCGACGGGGCTGCCGACCGGGACAGGATCGACGGTGTCGGGTCCGGCCGGGCCCGAAGTTCGAGAGGACAGAGGACAGATGGCCAGGCGCGGCAAAGCGGCACTGTGTGCGGTGGCGGGGGCGGGGGCGATCACGCTCACCATGGCAACGGCACCGTCGGCATCGGCGATCATCGGGGGACACGACGCCACGTCCCCGTACTCGTTCATGGTGAGCGTGCAGAAGGACGGCCACCACTACTGCGGGGCCTCACTGATCAAACCGGACTGGATCGTGACCGCCGGGCACTGCGCGGTGAATGTGAAGCCCCAGCAGCTTTCCGTTCGGGTCAGCGACCACGATCGTACGAAGGGTGCCGAAGCGAAGGTCACCAAGGTCACCGCACACCCGGACTTCTCCTACGAGCCGTTCCGCAACGACGTGGCCGTGATGAAGCTGGACCACCCCGTGGACGCGAAGCCCATCAAGGTGGCCGCTGAATCCGGGCGTCCGGGCACCGACACTCGGATCATGGGATGGGGAATGACCTGCGAGGACGGCAGCGAGTGCCCGGACCCCCCGATCCGGCTGCAGGAACTGGACACCAAGATCGTCCCCGGTGAGCGGTGCAGCGAGAACTACCACGCGGACAACGAGCTGTGCACCGACAGCCCCACCAAGAACGCGCAGGCGTGCATCCTCGACTCCGGCGGGCCGCAGATCAAGGGCCGTCCCGGGCGGTGGGAACTGATCGGGGCGACCAGCCGCGACGGCGACGCCGATCCGAAGTGCGCCAGCGGCCCCGGCATCTACACCGACCTGACCGCCCACCGCGACTGGATCGAGCGGGCCACCGCGAAATGATCGGCGAGGTCAGGCGAACAAGTGTGAGCCGAGCGGGTGTCGCCGGTCGAAGCCGGGGAGGATCAGGAATGTCGCGCTGGCCGTCGTGGTGGTGAATCGCAGCAGCGCGTCGGACGTGTCCATGTGGGTGAGGGTGGCGGTGAAGGTCCGCAGGTCGTTCTGGAAGCTGATGAAGAGCAGGCCCGGGGCGGGCTCGTCGGTGGTGTAGGAGCGGCGGAGCATGAGCCCGGCGCCGACCACGGTGGGGTTCGCCCTGCGCACGTGGGCGTCCGCGGGGACGAGATAGCGTCCGTCCGGTGTCTTGGCGCCGAGGTCCGGGCCCGACGCGACGGGGCCGCCGGAGAGGGGGACGCCGCTGGCCCGGCGCCGCCCGAAGACCGCTTCCTGCTCGGCTACGGACAGGGCGGCGAACCGCGGCAGGTCGAGTTCCATGCGCCGCAGTACGGCAAGGGTGCCACCGGCCACCGCGGGGGGCCCGGCCAGCCACAGGTCGCGTCGTTGTTCGGCGGCCGTGTGCGGACCCACGATGCCGTCGATGAAACCGAGCGGGTTTCGTGGCGCGGTGAGGCCGTTGCCGATGGGCACGTCCGTCCCGCGGCGTGCGGACTGCCGCCAGCGTTCGTGGACGCGGTCACCGGCCTGGTCCAGGAGGGCGGCGGCGACGACCGGGAGGAGCAGCGCGTCGCTGGCGCAGATCTGTAGCAGCAGGTCGCCGCCGCGGGCCCGTGGGGCGATCCGCTCGCGGGAGAACCGCGGGAGGTCGGCCGCGCCGGGCAGCTTCGTGCCCGACAGCTTCGTGCCCGACAGCGAGGCACCGGCCGCGCGCACCAGCCGGGGGCCCACGCCTACGGTCACGGTGAGGTCGCCCGGCGGCAGGCCCAGCAGCCGCCGGTCGGTCCCCGCGACGAGTGCGCGGATGGCCTGGCCGAGGTCGGCCAGTAACGGGCCGACGGCCACGGTGGCGCCGAGGTCGGCCACTACGGCCAGCAGGTTGCGCTGGGCCTGCTGGGGAATCGTGATGCCCGCCTGATGCCGCCCCATCGCCACGACCGGCGTCGGCGCGGCCGCCGCGGTAGGGGCGTGCCGACCCGGCCGGGCGGAGTCCGATGTGCACCCGGCGATCAGACCGGCGGCCACCGCGGTGCCGGTGACATCGAGGAGCGCGCGGCGTGACGGGTTGTGATCGGCGCGATGCATGGGGTGCAGGGTGCCACACTCGAATCGTGCACGTCGGTCAATCTCGCCGATTAGGGCGTGGAATTGGGCGTTCTGCCAGACTGGGATCATGCCTCGATTAGCTCTTCGCGTGGTGGCGGCGGTACTTGGCACGCTGGCACTTGTGTCCGGCTGCAGCGGCGGCGATGGCGGATCGGACAAGGGCCGACGGCCGACCGGTGCGCATGTGACGATCCGCGTGCCTGCCGATGCCCCGACGATCTCGGACGCGGTGTCCCTGGCCCACCCCGGTGACCTGGTGCTGGTCGCCCCGGGCACGTACCACGAGTCGGTGAAGATCGACACGGCCCGCGTCACTCTTCGCGGCGCGTCCCGGGACAAGGTCGTCATCGACGGGCGGCTGCGGCAGCCGAACGGTGTCGTCGTCGCGGCGCCCGGAGTGGCGGTACAGAACCTGACCGTGCGGAACAACACGCAGAACGGAGTCCTGGTCACCGGTTCCGCGGCGGCGGCCGCCGCCGGGCTGCCGGGGCGGAGCGGCGGCTACGACACCGGCGACGAGCCCGTCACCTTCCTGAAGTCGTTCCTGGTCTCGTATGTGACCGCGACCCGCAACGGGCTGTACGGCATCTACGCGTTCTCCGCGCAGAACGGGGTCATCGAGCATTCGTACGCCTCGGGCGGGGCCGACTCGGGAATCTACGTCGGGCAGTGCAAGCCGTGTCACATCGTGGTGCGGGACAACGTCGCCGAACTCAACGCGGTCGGTTACGAAGGCACCAACGCCAGCGGCGACATGTACGTGGTCCGCAACCGTCTCGTCGGCAACCGGGTCGGCCTGACCACCAACTCCGACCACCAGGAGAAGCTGCTCCCGCAGCGGGACGCCGTCATCGCGGGCAATCTGATCGCCGCCAACCAGCAGCGGGCCACCCCGGAGCAGGCCGACGGCGGGTGGGGCACCGGCATCGGCGTCGACGGCGGCAGCGACAACCAGTTCGTCCGCAACCGCGTCGCCGACAACAGCAACGCCGGGCTGGTGATCACCGCGACGGCCGACCTGCCGTCGGTCGGCAACCGGATCGTGGACAACACGTTCACCGGCAACGGCGTCGACGTCGGCTGGACGTTCCCCACCGCCACGCGCGGACGGGGCAACTGCCTGCGCGGCAATGATCTGCGCACCACGGTGCCCGCCCGGCTCGCGAAAACCGCGTCCTGTCCGCTGCCCGCCAAGTCGGCCTCGCCCGGCGGCCGGTGGTCGATCCCGACCGCGCCCGGTGGCATCCCGTTCACCGAGGTCGCGGCGCCCGGCCGACAGCCGCGGTTCCCCCACGCCACCACCACGGGCGCCACCGCTGTCCCGGCCGTTCCGGCCCGGCCGGACATGGCAGACGTACCGCTGCCACTGTCGTCCCTGCTTGCCGCGCACGCGCGGGTGCGGACGCCCTGAACAGCGGTACGCCCTGAACGGCGGTACGTCCTGAACGGCGGTACGTCCTGAACGGCGGTACGTCCTGAACGCGGTACATCCTGAACGGCGGTACGTCCCGAACGGCGGCTACCGCGTCGGAGTGACTCCGGGGACCGGCCTGACCGGTACGTACTTCTGGGTGTCGAAATCGATGACCGCGGGCCGCGACGCGGAACCCACGCTGACGCGGACCCGGTACATGGTGCCGTCCGAGCCGACCCAGTAGCGCACCCTGTTCGCCGTACCGGAACGGTCGCGGGAGGACGGCCCGGTCATGACGTCCACCCGATGCCCGTCCACCTGGTCCCGCCCCCACCAGGCGGCGCCGTTCTGCGGCATGAGCTGGGCGTTGTCCGGCCGGTCGCTGCCGAGGCCGAGTGCGATGGCCAGCGAACTGTCCAGCGAGCTGCCGGACGACTGCAGCGGGCGGCCGTACCAGCCCGAGCGGGGCGGCGACGCGGGTGCGCGGGCCGGGGCGTTCGCCATCGGGTGGACGAACACCGAGGTGGCCGTCCACTGGATCAGCCCGTCGCTGGACGTGTCGCGCCCGGTGCCGTGCACCACGCCGTAACCGCGCTTGCCCCGGTAGTCCACGGATCCGGTGACGGTCAGCCCACCGGCGGTGCCCGGCACGGTGATCGTCACCGCGCGGCCGTGCACCTCGTAGTTACGGAACCGGGTCATCGCCAGCCGGTTCGCCTCGTCCGTTGTCAGTGCGCGCGGACCGCCGGGGCCGGAGCCGCCGTCGCCGATGCCGATGCCGAGGGCCAGGAACGCGGCCACCGCGACGGCCGCCATGCCGAGGACGGCTGCCGCCCAGCGTGGCCGCGACCATCGGCGCCGGTCAGCCGCACGGCCTGGGATGGCTTGCCGACTTCTCACGCTCGCCCTCTCTGGAGACGTGATCTGCCTGCCCGCGCCATCCAGGTCGCGGGCAGGCAGATCGCTGTTGTCCGGTTCGTTCAGTGCTTCCGGGCGCGACGCCTCCGGCTCACGAACGCGAGCACCAGGCCCGTGCCCACCAGCAGCCCGACGAGGGCGACCGCCTCTGGCAGCCTGGACATACCGGTGTGCGCCAGCGAACCCGTGCCCCTACCGGCCGGAGCCACGTTGGCGGCCGGACCCGGGTCGGCGGGCGGACCCGGGTTGCCGGGCGGCGCGGGTGACGGCGGCGTACCGGCCGGTGGCGACGCCGGTCCCGGGCTCGGTGCCGAGGTCGGCTTCGATGGCGAAGTGTGAGTCGGGGTCGGATCGGGTGACGAGGTCGAGGTCGGCGTCGGGGTCGGAGTCGGGGTCGGCGTTGCCTTCGGGATGTACACCCCGGCGTCGATCGTGTGATCGACCCCGCCCGGCTTGTCCGGCGCCGTGACAGGCGCGGAGCCGTCGCACAACCGTCCGGTGGTCGGCGGGGTCACATTGGAGTCATGCGCACGGTTGCCACCGGCTCGCGGGAGTGTGAACCGCAGGTCGCTCGCCGGGGGCTGTTCGGGCACCTTGCTGGTGTCCGCGGTGCACACGTCGAACTGCACCGTGTACTTCGCGCCCGGCGTGAGCTCGTACTCGGCGCCGACACCACCGAAGTAGTACTCCCCGGCGGCATCGGTCCTGGTCGTGGCGACCTGCTTGCCGTCCGCGTCCAGCAGGTTGACCGTCGCCCCCGGCAGCAGCACGTGCCCCGGGTCCTGGATCCCGTTGTGGTCGCCGTCGAACCACACGACGTTGCCGATCTGGACCGGCGCGTTCGCCGCCGCGTACGCGATGTCACCGAGCCCGCCGGCCTTGCCGAACCCGCCTTGCTCCCGGCTGACGAACTGGAACCCGTTGGCCTTCGGGTTGTTGCCCGGGCCCTGACCGGTCGTGATGTCGTGGTACCCGGTCCCTGAGGTCGCGACGTCGACGACCGGGTCGAACTCCGTGCTGACGACCCACTGCTGCTGCGGGATATAGGCCACCGACCCCAGCGCGGTCTCCTGGTGCGCGTTGGCGTAGGTGTCGCCCGGGAAGTATTCGGCGACATCGGCGGGCTGACCGCCGCTGTTGGCGGGGGTGGCGTGGTTGGGGCAGCTCCCAGTGCCTTCCCACTGGTATTCACCGGTGGGAGTGGCGCAGACCATGGCGATGTCACCACCGGACATGGCGTTTTCCGCCGTGTCGTTCCCCGGGCGGGGATCCAGCCCTCCCCAGCTGAGCACGTCCATGAACCGGTCGCGGAAACCCAGGATCATCGAACCGTCGCGGCCGAAAGCGAGGGAGGCCAGCTCCGGCTGCGGATCGATGAAGACGCCGCCCGCCTTCCGGTCGTCCCACGTGTCCAGGCTGGTGTTCCACGGGTTCCAGTGAGTGGCCTTGTCGCCGGAACCGAAGACGCTGCCGCGCTTGTCGGTGAGCGCGTGGGTCAGCACCGTGGTGAACCGCTTGCCGTCGTAGGTGGAGACGACGGCTTTCAGGTCCGCGCGCTTCTGCGTGCTCTCCGCGCTGCACACGCCGCCCATGTACAGCGTGTTGTTGTGGACCTGGAGGCCGAACGGCCGCCAGTCGTCGGGGCTCGCGCAGCCCGGGTCCGGGATCGGGACCGTCGACTTGGGCGCCGCGGCGGTGGACCCTGTCGCGTCGAAGCTCACCAGGCTGCGGGTCCGCAGGTTCACCGCGTACAGCGTGGAGCCGTCCTCCGACAGGGCCAGGCCACCGATGCTCTCCTTGCCCGGCGCGTCGGTGAACCCGGGATCCTTGATCATGTTGGCGGTGTCGTGCTGCGTCACCGCGGCGTCCGGCACCCGCGCGAACAGCTGTGGCGCACCCGAGCCGTCGACCGGCACCGTGTAGATCGCACCGGCGCCCTGCGGCCCGTACGGGGCGTACCGGCGGGCGAACGCGCTCTGGAACAGCTGGGTCCGGTCCTTGTCGTACGCCAACCCGAACGTCGTGCCCACCTGGTCCTGCGTGGCCAGCGTCGTCGGGCACGCCACATCGGTGGGGCACGTGCCCCGGGTCTTCGTCCCGAACGCCACCAACGCCCGGTTGTCCGTCCCGTTGGCGCCGTTGTGGACCGGTACGAAGTACCGCGAGTCCGGCAGCGCGTAGTCGGCCGGATCCCACACCCCCGTCACCACCGAGGCGTTCTTTCCGTCCGACACATCCACGAACGACGTGAAGCTGTCGAAGTGGTTCTCCACCGTCGACGCGGGCGCCGCCCGCAGATAGTCGCCGTACGGTGCCGGGATGCTGACGTCGACGCGGTATCGACCGCCGTCCAGCACCGCCGACTGCGACACCACGACCTTCCCCGTGGCATCCGTGACGCCGGTGACCAGGTGACCGGCGGGGTCGGAGACCGCCACCTTCATGCCCCGCTGGGGCACGTCCATCGTCGTGTTGACCACGCCGGTGCCGAAGAAGTCACGCAGCACCTCAACCGTCAGCGTGCCGTCGGCGGCCGCAGCGGCGGCCGGTCCGGCCGCCGCCCCCACGGTGCCGCCTGCCAGCAAAAGAACGGATAACCCCATGCGTCCCAGAGGCTCCACAAGCCCCCAGGCCGACCGGCGAGCGTCTCTGCATACTCGGCTCATGGCACCACACTCCACACTCCTCTTGTCACGAAAACGAATCCCCCGCTGCTCGCCACACGTCCACTTCGTGGCCCCTGACGCGGACACCAGTTCGGGAATCCACGGAAAAGAAAAAGGGCCCACTGCTACTACGTGGACCGCGTTGCGATAATCGTTTTTTTGATGCTGCTGGCGGGGCATAAGCTCCGCGGGCCAGGAAAGGCGAACGCGCGTTCAATACCTTGGCCAGGACCGCCCTGGATTGCAGGTTCTTGCAGCTCAATCACGGTACCCACGCCCCCACCGCCGACCTCACCGACCGCCACCGCGAGCAGCGCGCGATATCGTATCCCTGAAGTCCCGCCGCCACCAGCGGTACCGCTGGCATTCACGGGGGTTCGCGACAATCCTCGAACACCCGGAGAATGTCCCCCGAAAGAACGTGCGACGTTCCGGTTCGCCTGCCGCGTGATGACCGTGGCGTCATATGTGACTTTGGAGCAGGCGGGTCGCTAATGCGGGTGCCGCAAGTTCGAATCCTGCCGGGGTACCACGTAGTAAGCCGCTGGGCTGGGGCTCTTCCCCAGGGGGCGTCATGCTCACGCTGATCCGCGTTCGCCGTCGTGGACGGCCGTGATGAGGGGGTCGGGGCCGGGGGTTTCGAGTTCGTCTACCGCGGCCACCGCCAGGTCCTCGGCGCTGATCCAGGAGCGGCCGTCGGCGCTGGTGAGCAAGGTGTCGGTGCCGCGGCGGTAGCGGCCGGTTCGGGCGCCGGGTTCGAGCAGGGCCGGTGGGCTCAGGTAGACGTAGTCGGCGGTGTGGGACTGGCAGGCTCGCAGCTGGGCGACTCCGGCGGCGGCGACGGGCTTGATCTCGGCGGGGACGTAGGCCGGGTTGTCGGCGACCAGCAGATCGGGGTCGTCGGGGCTGCGCAACGCGCCGGCGCCGCCGACCACGAGGACGCGGATCCCGAGGCGGGCGGCGAGGCTCAGCACCGTACGGGTGGTGCCGACCAGGAACTCCTCGTCGACCGGTGTGGTCCGCACGGTCAGTACGACGGTGTCCGCGGTGCCGAATGCCTCGCGTAGGGCGTGGGGGTCGGTCGCGTCGACCGCGACGGGCGTCACGCTCGGGGTTCCGGGGGTCTCAACGGCGGGTTTCCGGGACAGGGCGATCACCCGGTGGCCGCGTGCGGCGGCCTCGTCGACCACCCTGCTGCCGACCATCCCGGTGGCGCCCAGTACGGCGATCGTCATGGCTTTCCTCATCGGATCCGTCCTTCGGTCTTCTCGGGCTGGGCTTCTGTCGGGCTGCCGGGGGCCACGCGGCCCGACGGCTTCGGGGCGTTGAGCTGCGCCGCGAGCAGCGCGGCCAGGGCGAGGACGAAGCCAAGGGTCTGCGGGAGGCTCAGTGACTCCCCCATCGCGACGCCGATGACGGTCGCGACCAGCGGGGACAGCAGCACCAGCGGTGCGGACGCGCCGACCGGCAGCTTTCCTATGCCGCGGAACCACAGCGTGGACGCGATCAGCCCGCCCACGCTGCCGAGCCACAGGTATCCGCCGACGGCTCCGGCGTCGATGCGCGGCGGCGCCCCCTCGACAGCGACGGTGAGCGGGAGCAGCAGCAGGCCGCCCGCCGTCAGTTGCCAACCGGTAAGGGTCAGTGGACCGACCCCCGCGGGGAGCCCCCAGCGCTTGGTGAGGACGATCCCGGTCGCCATGGTGGCCGTACCGCCGAGGCCCGCGAGGATGCCGACGGCGTCCAGCCTGGCCTGCGGTCCCAGTACGACGAGTCCGACGCCCGCCACGCCGAGCACGCCCCAGGTCAGTCCCCAGGCCGTCGGTCGCACGTGGAGCAGCACGACGGCCAACCCGGCGACCAGCAGCGGCTGGGTCGCGCCGAGGGTGGCGGCGACACCGCCGGGAAGTCGTTCGGCGGCGATGAACAACAGGGGGTACAGCGCGCCGATGTTGAGCACGCCGAGGACCGCGGCCTTCCACCACCAGTCCCCGCGCGGGAGCACGCGGGTGATGGCCAGCGCGAGCAGCCCGCCGGGCAGGGCGCGCAGCATCCCGGCGAACAGCGGATGCCCGGACGGGAGCAGTTCCGTGGTGACGACGTACGTGGTGCCCCAGGACGCGGGGGCGAGCGCGGTCAGTGCGGCGGTGGCCGCCTGCCGCGCGTACGGGATCCGCGGCGGGCCAGCTGCCCGGCCAGCGGCCCGCTCGGTGGAGGTATGCATGTGATGAAGTCTCGGAACTGACCTGCCATGAGTCCAACACATGCTTTTCATCGCAACGATGAACGAGGAAGATTGCCGGGTGGATCTCCAGCAGATGCGCTACGTCGTCGCCGTAGCCGAAACGCGCAACTTCACCCGCGCCGCGGAGCGCTGCTTCGTAGTGCAGTCCTCGCTGAGTCACCGGATCGCCGGTCTGGAGCGGGAGCTCGGGGTCAAGCTGTTCGCCCGGTCCAGCCGCCGTGTCGAGCTGACCTCCGCGGGAGCGGCGTTCGTCGCCGGTGCGCGCGAGTGCCTGGCCGCCGCCGACCGCGCGGCCGCCGACGCCGCCGCCGCGACCGGCGTGGTACGCGGCCGACTCGGCGTCGGCGTGATCGTGACGACATCCGCCGTCGACGTACCCGAGCTGCTGCAGCGGTACCGCGCCCAGCACCCGGACGTCCGCGTCACCCTCCGCTCCGGGCGCAGCGATGAGCTGGCGGCGGCGGTCCGGAACGGCGACCTGGACATCGCCTTTCTCGGCGTGCCGGAGAGCGAACCGCCGTACGGTCTGGAGAGCGTTGCCCTCGATCGCGACGAACATGTGCTGGTGGTCCCGGCCGGGCACCGGCTGGCGGGCGTTCCCCGGGCCACGATGCGGGAGTTCGCCGACGAGACGTTCGTGGACTTCGTGAGCGGGACACCCGCCCGGGCCCAGTCCGACCAGGCGTTCGCCGCCGCGGGCCTGGTCCGCGACGTCGCGTACGAAGTGGGCGTCGTGGAGATGATCACCCGGCTGATCGCGCGCGGGCTCGGCATCGGGCTGCTGCCGTCGGCGTTCATCCGGCCGCGGGCTGCCGACGACCCCGAACTGGCCCTGATCCCGGTGGTCGACGGACCGCGTCGGGTCGAGTACCTGGCGTGGAGCCGCTTCAACCCCAGCCCGGCCACCCGGGCGATGCTCGACGTCCTCGGGGTGGGACCGCCGTCGCATGACGAGCGCTACGTCCGATAGCCGCCAGACGGCGTGGGGGCGGGCGGCGACGCTGGTTGGTGTGATCGATTCCGACGAAGCGCTCATCGAGCGGTACCTGCTGTCCGGCGCCGAGTTCGAGCAGCGGTTGCGGGCCGTGGGGGACGAGCAGTGGGGCTGGTCCACTCCCTGCGCGGAGTGGAACGTACGTCACCTGGTCAACCACATGACCCGGGGCAACCTCAGTTACACGGGACTGCTGAACGGCGACACCGGCGAGGACTTCCTGCGGCAGCGGGACGCCGACGCTCTGGGCGGTGATCCGGTCGGCGCGTATGTCCGTTCCGTGCGCGATTTCGCCGCGGCCTTCGCCCGGCCCGGTGCGCTTGAGCGGGCGCTCGACTATCCCCTGGGCCGCATTGCCGGCCGTCAGGCCGTCGCCGTGCGAACCACGGACAGCGTGATCCACACCTGGGACCTCGCGCGCGCCCTGGGCATGGACGAGCGCCTGCACCCGGATCTGGTGGAGTGGATCGACCGCGATCTGGAGAAGACCTACGCCGGTCTGCCCGAGACCCCCACCGCGGCCGGGACGACCCACCGTTTCTTCGCGCCGCCCGTGGTTCCCGTCCCTGCCGACGCGTCCCGCCAGGATCGGCTGCTGCGCCGGATGGGGAGGGACCCGGGCGGGAGCCCCGTGGCGTGAGGGAGGCCGACATGATCATGCGGATGGGGTGGCTCGGCCGCGTAGTGCACGGCCAGGCCGGCGGCCGGGGCGAGGCCGTGGCCCCTGAGGTCGAAGGTCGCCACGTCGTGGTCGCGTCGTCGGTGCGCGGACGTCGCCCCCGCGTCAGGGTCAACTCCGCCGCGTGAGGCGTTCGACGGCGTCCCAGAGTTCGCCCTCGCGCTGCGGGTCGTACGACTCCTCGGACGACCGGGCGGCACGGTCGCGGTCGACGTACGACCCGGTCGGCGCCCTGGTCGTGCCGAGGACGACATCGGCGAGGTGGCGGCCCGCGGCGCTGCGGGTGGTGGCGAACGGGGTGAGGGTCATCGCGGGCAGGATGCGGCGCATCGCGAAGCGGGAGACGGGGTCCGCGTTGCGGGCGAGGCCGGTGCCGGGGACGAAGCCGGGGTTGTAGGCGACGGCGTCGATCCCGGTCGGCAGGCGGCGCGCGTACTCGTGCACGAGGTAGATCGCGGCCAGCTTGCTCGTCGAGTAAGCGGTGCGTCCAGCGGCCGTGGTGTCCGGCCTGGGGAAGGCGCCCGTACGGGCCAGGACGTCCGGGGACTGCCAGTCCGGGCCGGGCACCATGCCCAGGTTGTGCCGCAGGTCGCCGAAGTGGGTGTCGCTGGCGGTGATCACGATCCGGGCGGGCGCGGCGAAGCGGTCCAAGAGCAGACGGACGAAGAGGTGGTTGGCGAGCACGTTGACCGCGAAGGTGGACTCGAATCCCTCGGGCCCCTCGGTCAGCGCGTCGGTGTACTGCACACCCGCGTTGCCCACGAAGCCGCGCAGCGGCGGGAGTTCACCGTGGTCCAGCCGGTCGCGGATCTCGGTGACGGCCGAGCGGACGCTTCGTAGCGAGCCGAGGTCCGCCGGGATGTACGAGACGTACGGGACCGTACGACCGCCCGCGGTGAGCTGTGCGCCGGAGGCGGCGCGGGCCACGACGAGGAGGTGCGCGTCCGGCGACCGGCGCAAGATGTGCTCCGCGGCGACGCGGCCGATCCCGCGGGTCGCGCCGGTCATCACGAGGGTGTGCTTCATGGGGTGTCTTTCTCCGTTCCGCCCGGCTTGGGCCCCCTACGTTCGCCGCACCCCTCGCCGCCGACCAGTGCCGTGTCCGTCACTAGGACTGGCAGTACCCAGGCTGATGTGGCGCCGCGCGGCGAGAATGGGCCCATGGGTTCCTCCCGCTCCGGCTTCGCCGTACTCCTGCGCGCCTGGCGCGACCGCCTCTCCCCGGCAGACGCAGGGTTCACCGTGACCGCCGACCGCCGCGCACCGGGGCTGCGCCGCGAGGAACTGGCGCAGCTGGCCGGGCTCTCGGTCGACTACGTGCTGCGGCTGGAGCAGGGACGCGCGACGAACCCCTCGGCCCAGGTCGTCGGCGCCCTCGCCCGCGCCCTCCAGCTCTCCCGCGCCGAGCGCGACCAGCTGTACCGGAGCGCCGGGCTTCTGCCGCCCCAGGACGGGACGGTCAGCACCCATGTGCCCGCGGGAATCCAACGGCTCGCCGGGCGCCTGGGCGACGTACCGATCGGGGTGTTCAGCGCCGACTGGACCCTGGTGTGGTGGAATGCCACGTGGTGCGCCCTGCACGGCGACCCCGCCGCCGTCCCGCCCTCCGAACGCAACCTCGCCCGCGCCCTGTTCGCGCGCGGCGCCGCGCACGCCGCGATGCTGCCCGTCCAGTCCGAGCGGGGTCAGGACGCCTTCGAGGCGTCGATCGTCGCCGACCTCAAGGACGCCGTGTCCCGCTACCCCGGGGACGTCCAGCTCGATCGTCTCGTGAACGAACTGCGAACCGTATCCGACACCTTCGCGCATCACTGGTCCACGCAGACGGCCGCCGTCCAGCACACCACCGACCGGAAGACGATCCGCCATCCGGAGGTCGGCGACATCCTGCTCGACTGCGACGTCCTCATCGTCCCCGGCGCGGACCTGCGCATGGTGACGTACACGGCGGCGGCCGGGAGCGACGACGCGGCGAAGCTCGACCTGCTCCGCGTCACGGAGGTCCGTAAGCCGCCCCTCGCCGCCAACTGGCCGACCGCACCGTAGGGTTCGGATCATGGTGACCGCGACCGTGCGCGAGTGGCACGAGGAAGAAGGGTGGGGCGTGCTCGACTGCGTCGAGACTCCCGGTGGCTGCTGGGGCCACTTCTCCCACGTCGAGAGGGATGGATTCGGCACGCTGTCACCAGGACAGCACGTCGAGCTCGAATGGGAAGCGCCCGGCTTCGAGCAGGACGGGTACGAGTACCGCGCGGTGCGCATCGTTCCTCGTCACGGCGGCTGAACGGGCCGCCTACAGCGGTTCGCCGGGGATGGCCAGGTAGGCCGCACGCAGGTGGGCGAGCAGGGGGTGGTCGTGGCCATCGGGGTCTCGCCGATGCGGGAGATGGCGCGCACACCGAGGCTCGCGTTCGTCGCGAAGGCGGCGTGCATGTGCGCTGCGTCCGTGAGCCAATGCGTCATGCGATCGCGACGCATCAGCGCCGGTCCGACCGGTAAGGATCCGGAAGTTTCCGTGATTCTTTCCGGAACGCTGTTGACTGTTGATGTGAGCAGTTCAAAACTGCGGGAAGCGGGGAGCGAGGAGGGATCACGCACATGAAGGACGCACCGGCGAGTCGCAGACGAGGTCGCTTAGGGCTGCTCGGCCGCTTCAGGCTGCTCATCAGCACTGTCTGCACGACCGTGCTGGTCGCCGTGGCCGCGGTGGCATTGCCCGGCACCGCGCACGCCGACACGGTCATCACCACGAACCAGACCGGCACCAACAACGGCTACTACTACTCGTTCTGGACCGACGCGCAGGGCACCGTCTCCATGAACCTGGCCTCCGGTGGCAGCTACAGCACGTCGTGGCGCAACACCGGGAACTTCGTCGCGGGCAAGGGCTGGAGCAACGGCGGGCGCAGGAGTGTGACCTACTCGGGCACGTTCAACCCGTCCGGCAACGCCTATCTGGCGCTCTACGGGTGGACGTCGAACCCGCTCGTCGAGTACTACGTCGTCGACAACTGGGGCACGTACCGGCCCACGGGGACGTACAAGGGGACCGTCACCAGCGACGGCGGTACGTACGACATCTACAAGACGACGCGGTACAACGCGCCGTCCGTCGAGGGCACGCGCACCTTCGATCAGTACTGGAGCGTCCGGCAGTCGAAGAGGACGGGCGGCACGATCACCACCGGCAACCACTTCGACGCCTGGGCCCGCGCCGGAATGCCGCTGGGCAGCTTCAAGTACTACATGATCCTCGCGACCGAGGGCTATCAGAGCAGCGGTAGCTCCAACATCACGGTGAAGTAGCTCGAGCTGACGAGGACGAATCCGTATGAGAATCAGATCGTTACTGGCCGTCGTCGCGATGGCTGCCGCGGGCACCCTCACCACCGTCCATGCCGCACCGGCGCAGGCCGCGGCGACGGCGTGCGGCGGGTACGTCGGGCTCACCTTCGACGACGGCCCGTCCGGCAGCACATCCGCCCTGCTCAACGCGCTCAAGCAGAACGGGCTGCGGGCCACGATGTTCAATACGGGCCAGAACGCCGCCGCCAACGCGTCCCAGGTGCGGGCCCAGGTCAGCGCCGGGATGTGGGTCGCCAACCACAGCTACACCCATCCGCACCTGACCCAGCTGAGTCAGGCGCAGATCGACTCGGAGATCTCCCGGACGCAATCGGCCATCGCGGGCGCGGGCGGCGGCACTCCGAAGCTGTTCCGGCCGCCGTACGGCGAGACCAACGCGACGGTGAAGTCGGTCGCGGCCAAGTACGGCCTGACCCAGATCATCTGGGACGTCGACTCGCAGGACTGGAACAACGCCAGCACCGACGCGATCGTGCAGGCCGCCGGTCGGATGACCAACGGCCAGACCATCCTCATGCACGACTGGCCCGCCAACACGGTCGCCGCGATCCCCCGGATCGCTCAGGGGCTGGCCGCCCGCGGCCTGTGCGCCGGGATGATCTCGCCGCAGACCGGCCGCGCCGTGGCCCCGACGGCGTAACAAGGGTCAGGCGTTCAGCGCGGCGATCAGGGCCTTGGTCACGTCCTCGGTCGTCGCGGTGCCGCCCAGGTCGCGGGGGAGGATCCCCGCGGCCGTCGTCGCCTCGATGGCCTTATGCAGGCGGGCCGCGGCGTCGGGGAGGCCGAAGTGGTCCAGCATCAGGGCCGCGCTGCCGACCGCGCCGATGGGGTTGGCCAGGCCCTGGCCCGCGATGTCGGGGGCGGAGCCGTGGACGGGCTCGAACATGCTGGGGAAGCGGCGCTCGGGGTTGAGGTTGGCGCTGGCGGCCAGGCCCAGGCTGCCCGCCAGGGCGCTGCCGAGGTCGGAGAGGATGTCGGCGTTGAGGTTGGAGGCGACGACGACCGACAGGTCCTCGGGGTGGAGGACGAACTTCGCGGACATCGCGTCCACGAGGACGCTCTCGGTCTCCACGTCCGGGTAGTCGGCGGCGACGCGGCGGAAGACGTCGTCCCACAGGACCATGCCGTACTGCTGCGCGTTGCTCTTGGTGACGGACGAGACCTTGCAGCGGGTGCGGGTGCGGGCCAGGTCGAAGGCGAAGCGGATGATGCGTTCGCAGCCGACCTCGGTGAACAGGGCCGACTGTACGGCGACTTCGCCGCCCGGGCCGCGGCCGGAGAGGTTGCGGCCGCCGAGGCCCGCGTACTCGCCCTCGCTGTTCTCGCGGACGACGACCCAGTCCAGCTCGGTGTCGTCGGCCTTGCGCAGCGGGCTCTGGACGCCGGGCAGGAACTGTACGGGGCGGATGTTGGCCCACTGGTCGAAGCTCTGGCAGATCTTGAGGCGCAGGCCCCACAGGCTGATGTGGTCGGGGACGGTGGGCCAGCCGACCGCGCCGAAGTAGATGGCGTCGAAGTCCTTGAGGCGGTCCAGGCCATCGTCGTCGATCATCTTGCCGGTGCGCTCGTAGTACCCGCAGCCCCAGGGGAATTCCTCCCAGTCGAAGGCGAAGGCGCCGTCGGTGTTGCGGGAGTCCTCGGCCAGCGCGTCCAGGACGGCGCGCCCTGCGGCGACGACTTCCTTGCCCACGCCGTCGGCGGGGATGGCGGCGATACGGAACGTACGGGGGGCGGCGGTCATGGGTGCCTCCGGCTCGCTGTGGTGAGGTTGGTCCGAGTCAACACAGGGCGGCCGTGGCGCGTCCAAGACCTGGTTTCGATGCGACGTATAGGCCGGGCCAATGGGTCGGGCGTCAGTCCGTGTGTGCGCTGTCGCGCGCCCGCCGGGCGGCCAGTGAGCCGGTCAGGGAGAGGAAGGCCCGGGCGGCGGGGGTGAGGTGCGCGGGCAGGCTGACCATCGTCACGTGCAGCTGGGCGGTCGGTTCGAGGGGCGCCACCGCCGCGCCGCAGCGCCGGGCGAGCCGGGTCCAGGAGGACGGCAGGACGGCGGCCCCGACCCCGGTGAGGACCAGGGGCAGGATCGACGTCCGGTGGTCGACGACCGTCACGATCTGCGTGCCCGTGCCGCCCGCCGTGATGTCGTCCACGATGCTGCGCATGAGGCTGCCGGTGCGGGAGGCGATGAGCTTCTGACCGGCCAGGTCGCCGGGCCGGATCGTGACCCCGTCCTCGATCGCCCCGCCGGGCGCGGCGACGATGACGAACGGCTGGTCCTCCACGTGCAGGACGTCGAGACCGGACGGGTTCACGGGGCTCGCCGAGCCCAGCAGGCCCAGTTCGCAGGCGCCGCTGCGCACCAGGGACAGGACCTCGTCCGGGGTGAACGCGGCCTGGGTGCTCACCGTCACCGAAGGGTGCAGCTCGGCGAATCGGTGGATGAGGGTGGTGAGCGGCTCGATGCCCGGCGAGGGCATGGTCGCGACCTCGACCGTGCCGCCGTGCAGCCCGGCGAGCCCGGCGGCCGTGTCCCGTACGGCGGCCAGGTCCCGCAGCACGCGGCGGCTGGGCTCCAGCAGCTCCGCGCCCGCCTCGCTGAGGACGACACCCCGGCCGACCCGGTGGAAGAGGGCCACCCCGAGGTCGGCCTCCAGGGTCGCCATGGCCTGCGACAGCGACGGCTGCGCCACGTGCAGGGCGGCGGCCGCCTTGCTGAAGCCGCCGTGTTCGACGATGGCGAGGAAGTACTCGAGCTGCCGGGCGTCCACGGTGCCTCCCGGGGCGGTTCTGGGCTGCTGCTGCCGGGTCAACCTATCCCCGCCCCCAGCCGCGGCCCGGTCCCGCCGCTACCCGCGGGTGGCCTCGGCGGTGTGCGCGCGGGTCGCCACCGCCGCAACCGGCCGATCCTCCTCGGGTTCGGCGGCCACGGGCGGCTCGCCGCCCTTCCCGGCCAGCACCTTTCGCGCCCGCGCCAGATCCACGCCGTTCTCCCACTTGGCGATGAACAGGGTGGCGACGGCGTTGCCGAAGAAGTTCACCATGGCCCGGCACTCCGACATGAACTTGTCGATGCCGAAGATGAGCATGATCCCCGCGGCCGGGACATGTCCGACCGTCGACAGCGTCGCGGTCAGCGCGATGAAGCCGCCGCCCGCCACACCCGCGGCGCCCTTGGAGGTCAGCAGCATGACGGCGAGCATGCCGAGCTGCTGGGTGATCGACAGCGGCGTATCGGTCGCCTGGGCGATGTAGAGGGTGGCCAGCGAGAGGTAGATCGCCGCGCCGTCGAGGTTGAAGCTGTAGCCGGTCGGGACGACCAGGCCGACCGTGGACCGCTGGACGCCCATGAACTGCAGCTTCCGCATCAGCCCCGGCAGAGCGGGCTCGGCGGTGGACGTGCCCAGGATCAGGAAGAACTCCTCCTTGAAGTAGCGGATGAGCTGGAAGATGTTCAGCCGTACGTACGCGGCGAGCACACCGCCCAGCACCACCACGACAAACAGGGCGGAGGTGACGTAGAAGAGCAGGATCAGCGAGCCGAGGCTGGTCAGCGTGGACAGGCCGAACTTCCCGATGGCGTACGACATCGCGCCGAACGCGCCGAGCGGCGCGGCCTTCATCACGAAGGACAGCACCTTGAAGACGACCTCGGTCAGCCGTCCCACGCCCGCGATGATCGGCTCGCCGACCTGCCCGACCGCCTTCAGCGCGATCCCGAAAATCACCGCCAGGAAGATGACTTGGAGGATGTCGCCCTCGACGAACGGCCCGAAGAAGCTGTTCGGCACGGTGTTCGTCAGGAACTCCCACCAGTGCTGGTGCTCGCCCTGCGCGATGTACTGACCGGCCTCGTCCGAGGTGCTCAGCGTCGACGGATCGGCGTGTACGCCGTCGCCGAGCCGTACGAGGTTGATGGCGACCAGCCCCGTGAGGAGGGCGACGACCGTGCCGACCTGGAAGTACGTCAGCGCCTTGATGCCGGTGAGCCCGACCTTCTTCAGGTCCGCGACTCCGGCGATGCCGCCGATGATGGTCAGGAACACGATCGGCCCGATCAGCATCTTCATCGCGGTGATGAAGGTGGTGCCGATCGGCTCCATCGAGGTGGCCAGATCCGGCCACCGCCAGCCCAGCACGATGCCGACCACGATCGCCGCCAGCACCTGGATGTACAACTGCCGGTACCACGGTTTCGCCGCGGCTCGCTCTTCCGGCTCCGGGGTCGCGGGTCGCTCTTCTGGGTCCGGGGTTTGCGTCATTGCGGCCTCCCTGATCGCGCGACACCGAGCCCGATCGGGCCGCGCCAGCTTGCGCCACAGTGAACCGGGCCACAGCTCAGGGGGTCCACGACCAAAAATCGATGCCCCGTATAGGCGGGGCCTATCTGTTCTGCTCCTGCAAGGCTCCTAGGGCTCGCTACGCGATGAGGTCGCGGAGAGCAGCGGGAAGCCGTCCAGGATCTGCCGCAGGCGCATCACCTGACGGGGGATGAACTCCGCGATCGTGAGCCCGACCACGTCCACGGCCTCGTCGATGTCGGCGACGACGCGCCGGACCTGGGCGCTGGTGAGTCCGTTCGGTTCGGCTCCGAGGCCGAGCACGATCTCGTCGCTGTCGACCGCGTCCACGTCGAAGTGCACGGCGACGCGCGAGCAGCCGGTCGCCGCGATCCAGTCGAGCAGGGGGCGCGTGGAGGTACGCAGGTCATCGGGGCCGAACGAGGCGATGCCCCACTCGGCTACGTGGGGAAAGTCGTCGTCGGTCCACGCGTGCAGCCCCGCCAGGACGACCCGGTCGGGCGGGACGGTCGCCGGGAGCAGCTTCAGGATGTCGGGGTCTCCGTGGCCGGTCAGGGTGGCCACGGCCATCGCGTGATACCCCGGGTACGCGCTCTCGGGGGTGCCGATGTCGGGGTGCGCGTCGATCCAGACGATCGCGAGGTCGTCCCCGTACCGGCGGGCCAGTTCGGCGAACGGCGCGACGCTGACGGCGCACTCTCCGCCGAGGGTCGTGATCCGTGCCGGGTCGTACGGGCGGATGGCCGCCAGCGCCCGTTCGAGCTGCGCGACGACGGCGGCCTTGGCTTCGACGCCGTCGCGCTCCTCCAGACCGTCGTCCGTCATCGTGACCGGCACGGTCACCGTGGGGCCCTGGTGCGGCGGCAGAACCGTTTCGAGGACCGCCGAGCCCACGGCGTAGCCGCGGCGGGCGACGTCCAACGGGAACTCGGAGGCGAACGCCTCGACGCTGGACGTGCCCGCGCCCTGCCACTGGGGCCATACGAGGCGAAGGTGCACGTCGTCGCGGTCGGGGCCGCCGGTGGGCGGCGGGTCGGCAGGCGTCATCGGGACTCCTTGTGTGGGTGAGGGTGTGGGCATCCGCCAGTACAACGGTGCGTTCGCGCGCGCTTCCAGCCGAGAGCCCGCGGGGGACACGGCGGTTCGGCCGTTCATGGGGAAGCGCGTCGGAAACGCCGATCCGGCGCGCGGATCGCCGATGCGTGATCGCCGATGCGTGAAGGGGTCAGTCGAGGTAGGCGCGGCGCAGGTCGGAGGGGAGGTCATGGAACTCCCGGCGGAATGCCCGGGTGAAGGTGGTGGGGTCGGTGAAGCCGCTTCGCCGCGCGATGTCCCCGACGGAGACCTTCTCGTACAGCGGATCCATCAGCAGGGCGCGGGCGTGGCGGAGCCGCTCCGAGCGGATCAGGCGGCTCGGCGACCCCTGCGCCCCCTGCGACCGCAGGAGCGCCGCGAGTTGCCGCGGCGATACGCCCACGGCGTGCGCCACGGCCTCCGGCGTCAGACCGGGGTCGGTCGCGCGTTCGCGGATGAGGTGCAGGGCGGTCCGTACCAGCGCGTCGCGGGTGCGGGGTGCGCTGGCGCTGTCCGTCAGGCGGGCGAAGACGGAGCGCGCGAGGTCGGTGACGGCACCGGCGAGTGCGTCGCGCTCGCCGAAGTGCATCTGCGTCTGCGGCTCTCTCCCTGTCTGCGCCTCCCTCTCTGTCTGCGTCTGCGCCTCCGTCGAGAGCGTCTCCTCGGTCAGCGCGACCAGCGCCCGGAGCGAGGGGATGCGGCCGTCGATCCGCCGCAGCCGGGCGGAGCTGACGGGTGCGGCCAGCTGCCGCACCACCGTGCGCGGGAACATCAGGACCAGCTGTCTCGACGCGGAGGCGGTGACGCTGTACTCGACCAGCGGGTCCGCGAGGGTCGCCGAACCGGCGTCGAGGGTGACGGAGCGGTCGTCGTGCCGCACGAGGGCCGTGCCACTGAGCTGGATCAGCAGAAGTACTTCGTCCGAGGGCGCCTGCCGCGCGAGACGGCGGGTCCGGGACACCTCATTGGTGGCGGTGACCACCTCGGCGACGCGTACACCACGCCCGAGCGGAGCCTGCCGAATCGTCGCGGAGAACCGGTCCTCGACGCCGACGACCGCCAGGGGAAAGAAGCATTTGCCGACGGCGTCGGCCCATTCATCCGGCCCGGAAGCGCTGAGCGTCTGCACGACCTCAGCATGCGGGCCGGGGAAGAGCAGGGCAAGTGACGGCGCCGCCGCCGTTCTCTTCAGGGGTTCCGCCCCCATTCGGAATCCCCCGCATTCACATCCCCGCCATATCAGGCAAATACTGCCTTTGCGCTGCCATCGAGGACCAAGCGGAATTGATTTGCCGAGCCGCTGACTTCTCCCATGACGTCTGCTAGCTTTCCCGCCAAGCACGATCACTTTGATCACGCTCAAACGGGGAGCAATTTTGAAGTTCAAGTCCATCGGCGCGGCGACTGTCGCCGCGCTCGCGTCACTCGCGGTAATCGGCGGAACTCAAACGGCATCCGCCGCCGACTGGCTCACCGCAAAGGCACCCACCTATAAGTCCGGAAAGGTGACCGCAAGCGCGACCATGCTCGGTCCGCAGCCCGCGGGCACGAAACTGTGCGTATCCCTCCTGGTGGCTCACCCTTACTACCCCGACATCGAGGTGGCCAACAAGTGCAAAACGGCCCAGTCCGGGTCCGTGAGCGTCACCGCCAAGGTCGGCACCTGCGGTAAGTACTCGAGTTATGCCAGCGCCAAGGTCAAGGGGAAGGTCAACGTGCGTAAGTCGAAGGCCGCGATTTACTGCAAGTAAGTAGCGAAGCCAGGCAGGCCCCCACCCCCCGGGGGCCTGCCGCCGCGCATCCCCACTCGCCGCCGTCAGGCAGCCGCCCTCACGCCGCCGCCCTCAGGCAGCCGCCTTGGCGATGATGCCGTCCATCTCCTCTCGGTCGAAGGCCCGCAGTGTCGTGCAGCGAACGTTTCCCAGGCCACTGAGCTGCAGGGATACCGCAGTGGCAGTCTCGTCGTCCGGCGCTTCGATCGCGTAGATCATGTCGTACGGGCCGACGGTCCAGTGGAAGTCCAGGAGCTTCACCCCGAGCTTGTCCAGCGCCGCCGCGAAGGCCGCGTAGCGCTTCGCGGTGTCCTGATAGGCGTGGACGCCCTGTTCGGTCCAGTTCAGCAGGGTGATGTAGGTGGGCATGGACCTCACCTCCTCACCTCAAGTCTGAGGAAACCCGGCCCGCGGCGCACCTCGCAGAGAAGCGGTCGGTATCGGTCGCTTGCGCCGCACCGGTGAGGCGGACCGTTCGGCAGCGAAGAAGCGTTTCCTTCGACGCCACCACCTCACCACCTTTCGCATTCTTCCGCACCGCGATGAGATTGCCGAATTCTTCATATCAGGTGCACATCCCACTAAAAGCTGCGGCACTACCGCGCGCCTCAGCCCGGCCGCCGCTGCCGCGACTGCCGGACTGGTCCAGGGCTGCGCGAGGATCCGGCGCCGTACAGAATGACGGCGTGATCGATCCCATCGAGAGTGCTTGGCGCAGGCTGTCGCAGACTGCGGGAGAACCGGTCAGGCCAATGGGTTCGCCGCCCCTCGGTCCCTTCGGCGCGCTCGTGCGGGCCGCCTACGCGCAGCCGCTGTTGCGGCAGCTCTACCCGTGGACGGGGATGTGGGAGCTGCACTTCAGCCGCTGTACGGAACCGCGCTACACCTGGGACATCCCGTATGTGTCCCCTTCGTACGACGACCGATACCGGGTCGACGGTCCGTCCAGGAGCGAACACGTCGGTGAGGCCGGGAGCGTGGACGAGGCCCTGGCCATGGTGATCGAGCGGCTGCCTCCGGGCTGCGGTCCGGCCTTTGCCGGCAGCCCACGGGAACTCGCGGCGTTCGAGGGGGAACGAGCGGTGGGGCAGCGGCGGGCAGAATCGCGGGCATGGATGCGGGACTTGCGGCGCTGGTAGGGGCGGCCCTCGGGGCGGTTGCCTCGTTGGGGGCGGCGTCGGTCAGTGGGCGTGCCCAGGCGCGTTCCCAGCATGACCAGTGGCGTCGGCAGGTACGACGCGAGGCGTACACGCAGTACTTGGTCGCCCTCCACGATCGCGATGTGGCGATGGACGACGTGCTGCGCGCGCTCGATGCCGAGTCTCCCGACCAGGCGGTCGTCGAGGGGCGCGTGGAGACGTTCATCGCGCTGGCGCGCGAGGTGCACCGGGCCGCCGAGGTCGTGCTACTGGAGGGACCGCCGGGGGTGGGCGAGGCCGTGAGCGGGGTAGCGCAGGCGTCGGGTGCGCTCTCCGGCGTGATGCGGCGGATGGTGGACGATGCCCGCCGCGGTGACGCCTCACACCGGGCCGAGGACCTGGCGCTCGCGGCGGAGCGGTCGGACGCGCTGTGGGAGGCGGTGAAGGGGTTCCGGGCGGCGGCAGGGAGTGTTCTGGGCAACGGGGGCTGACGCATCGCGGTCCGCGGAGACAACGCGGCGGGCAAAGGTGGCCGGTGGGCGGCTGGTTGGGCCGCCCACCGGGACATCAGGGGTTTTCCCTATGGGGTCAGTCCTTGATCTCCGAGCCGACGCGGAGAATGCCTACCCGGCCGCCTTCGGTGCCCGGGCACTTTCGCTTCGACGTCTTGGCGTTGCCGACCCAGGGGCCGTAGAACGTGACCTCTACGCCGCGCGTGTCCACGCACACTATCTTCACCCGGTGTGCGGCGACCTGGCCGAGGCCGGAGCAATAGGCGTAGCCGGTGGTGCCGTTCTTGGACCAGGTGTTGCAGTCTGCGGAGCGAACTCCGATATCGCCGTCTTCCGCGAGGGCGGAGGGCGTGATGAGGCTGGCGCCCATCACCATTCCCGCGACGGCGAGGAATGCCTTCTTACGATTCATGCGTCTTCCCCGTGTTTTCGATGAGTCGTGCTTGCGACGGGCAGGCGGGTCGGGCCTGCCGGGCGTCACATGAGTTCGACCTGGTAGCCCGCCTTGTAGACGCCCACTCGGCCGCCCTCGGTGCCGGGGCACTTACGGCTCGACCACTCGCCGCTCTTGCCCTTCTTCCAGGGGCCGTAGAAGACCGCCTTGATACCGCGGGAGTCGATGCAGGTGACCTTCGCCCGATATTGGTCGAACCGCGCCAGGTTGGAGCACTTGGCGGATCCCGTGGTTTGTGTGTGCTTTGAGGTGCAGACGTAACTAGGCTTGATGGAATTGCCCCCGGAATCGGCCGCGGAGTCAGCCGCGGAGGCGCCGGGCGCCATCAGGATGCTCGCGGAGGCGACGGCGGCGGCCACAGCGGCCACCGCCGATCCAGCTTTGAAGCTCATTGATTCCCCGTGTGTCAGGGGAGGCGCGCAGGACTGCCCGCAGATAGGCAATTCCTCTCGCGTCCCCCGTGCGCTCGCATGCCAATCGGCATTGCGGCCATGACCATAAGCATGGCTTAGTGTCGACGACAAGATGCCGTGCACAGGCGGCTGTTGGGATTTTCGTCGGACCAGGGCCCGGGAGCGGGGACAACGGTCGCACAGTGGACAATGGGCGGAAATGTGACGCCTCACGACGCCCCTGCCGGACGCCGCTGGTCATGCTGCCGAAGCAACTGCCCCGAGGGCAGCTCCCGCCAGCGCCGCAAGTCCCGCCGCATTCGGGAGTGGGAGCGGGCTCATCCCCTCTGAGGGTGGAGGTCCTCGGGGGGTGAGGGGGGTTGGGGCCAGAGTTGGATGAGGTGTTCCTCGTACGGTTCCCCTTCGGGGGCCGCCTGGGCTGCGCGGCCGTGGATCCTGGCGCGGAACCAGCGGGGGGTGCCGTCGGGGCAGGGGAGCTCGGGTTCGGCGTGGAGGTCGGAGCCCTGTTCGCCGAAGGTCCATACCTCGGCCAGGGCCGTGTGGGGGTCGCGGTCGTCGTCGTCCTCGTCCGGGGCGGGGCCGGTGCCGCCGGGTTCGGCCAGGACGCTGACCTCCCTGATCCACGACCAGGGCGCGGGATCCAGGGGTGGGGCGGAGTCGTGCACGCTGGTAGTCAGCGTGATCTCGTCCCATTCGGTGAGGGTGAGGACTTGGAGGCCGCGTTGGTCGTCGTAGGGGACGACGTTGCCGCCGATCGCCTTGTTGGGGTCGATCTGGAGGAAGACGTCGGTGACTTCCTCCACCGCTCCGGTGATCACGTCGTAGCTGTGCTCTACGTCGACCCGGAAACGCTCCTCGGGCATGCGGGGCTCCTCGGCGCTTGGGCAGGTGAACGGGCGCGTGGCCCGCACTCTAGTGAGTGCGGGCCACGGTGATCTGTTCGCTCAGCCCATGTTGATGTAGTACGGGTCGCCGACGAGGACGCGGTACTTGGCGTAGAAGCTGTTCAGGATCTGTCCCTGCCGCGTGTTCTCCCAGCGCGGCACCCATTTGATGGCACGGTTCGGCGGTGCGTACGCGGTGCCGCCCTGATGAGTGCTGGCGAAGGGGTACTCGTCGCACGACGGCGAGGTCGGGTTGTACTCCTGGCCCGGCACGGTGGGCAGGACCACCCAGGTGACGTCGCCCCGTCCGGGCTGCTTGCCCCCGCACACCGCTTCCCGGTTCTTCTTTTTCGTGGCCTCGCTGGCGCGCGTCAGCGGATGGCTGGAGCCGGGGCGTCCGATGTGCAGCGAGGCGGACTGCACCTTGCGGATGTTGCTCGCGATGTGCGGCAGGAAGGCCATGCCGGACAGGAGGTTCCCGTCGTCGGTCGTGGCGTGCTGGGGGAAGACGCATCCGGCGGCCTTCGTCCGCCGCGTCTTCGACTCGTTCCACAGCGTGTCGTCGCAGCGGTAGCGCTCCGACTTGTACGTCATGGCGCCGGGCAGGTAGCCGGGCTTGGTCATCGCGAACGCGTAGCGCGTCGCCGTCGTGCGCTTCTTCATCTTGGCGACCCGCATCGCGTAGTCGATGCCGCCGGACGGTGCCGCGCTGCCGAGGGTGAACGGCTTCGCGAGCGCGCCGGTGGCCTTGGCCGTGGCGCCGGGGGCGGTCGGGCGGAAGACGGTGCGGATGCCGTCGGCCCGGCCGGTGAGGCGGGCCTTGGACACCGCGATCTTCTCGCTCCACTTGGTGCGGCGCAGGTCCAGGTCGATCTCGTGCTCGATCGTGAACCGGGCCGTGCCCTCCAGGTGGGGCACTCCGTTCACGATCTTCAGCACGCTCACCGTGGCCTGCACGGTCTTGCAGGCGTGGGTACGGATGAACTCCTGGGTCACGACGGCCGGCGTCGCGCACAGCTTGCCCGTGTCGTCGGCGGCCCTGTTCATGGGCCGGGTGCTGCTGTAGGTGACCTTCAGATGGTGTTTGACCTGCGGTGCGGCCTGGGCGGTGCCCATACAGGTCGCCAGAAGTGCGCATGCCGCCAGCCCGGCTGCGGCCGTGGTGCGTTGCCATGTTTTCGGACGATTCACGATGATGCCCCCCTTCTGTCGCGGTTCCGCGACAGAACCTCAAGTTAGGGAGTGCAAACGGAATTGAGAACCCGGCTTCCGAGTGTCCGAAGTGGCCTGCGTGCTGTCCGGGGTATGTGGGTGTTGTGGGGCGCGGAAGTTGGACACAGGGGGCCCGTACGTTCCGCCCGCCCCGCTCGTCTCGTCCTACTGCGAGTGATCTTCGAGCGAGACGCGAGCGGGGCGGGAGTGTTCGGCGTACGGGGTTATGAGCGGCCTGCCTTGGAGGGGCCGAAGAACTCGATCTCGGCTATCGCCAGCTGCTTCTTGTTATTGGCTCCGTAGGCCGACTGGATGGTGAAGCGGACCGCGGTGACGTTCTGGAAGCGGAAGGGGCGGCGCTGGAAGCCCGCGCCCTGGTCGAGGTTGAGTTCGCGGATGGTGGTCTTGCCGTCGTCGGTGGTGACGCGGGCCTCGATGCGGTGCGGGAGCGCCGACTTGGTGAGGGTGTCACCGTGGCCGGACATCCCCGGTGTGATGCCGATGTCCAGCAGGCGTACCGGGTCGCGGAAGCGGGCCTCCAGCCACTCTCCCTGGGCGGACTGGGTGACCCCCGGGCCCCACCAGGAGTTGCTGACCACGTCGAACGCCTTGTCCGGGCCGTGCTGGGGGAACGAGCGGGACGCCTTGTAGGAGTCCGGGTTGAGCGGGGCGCGCTTGGCGAAGTGGTCGCGTACCGCGCTCACGGCCTGCGGGGTCTGGAACAGGGCCCAGCCCACCAGGGCCAGCACCGCCGCGAGGACGACCCAGCGCAGGATGCGGCCGATCTGGTGGCGCAGGCGCGGGCGGTCGCCCGCCCAGGGCTGTTCCCGGTTGCGGTAGTCGAACATCCGTCGCCACCAGGGGAGACGGGTCGGGTTCTCCGGGCCCTGGGCCATCGGCATGGCGCAGCGCGCGCAGAAGTGGCGGTCGGGGCGGTTCGCGACGTGGCACCAGGGACACGCCACGCCGCCGTGGTTCTCCGGCGCGACCGGGGCGCGGACCTCGGGGCGGGCGGGGGCCGGGCGGCCCGGGAGGACCGGGGCGACGGCCGGGGGGCGTTCGGGTTCGCCCTGCGGGTCGGCCACGGGGACGAGGAGGGCGCGGGCCCGGTCCGTGGTGGATTCCGGGTCGGGGGTGCCTCCCGCGGGTGCCGGGGTGGTGGCCCGGGGTACGGGGCGGGTCGGGTCGGCGTCGCCCGCCGGGGGCGTATGGGCGGAGGACCCCGGCGGCCCGAAGCCCGGCGAGGCGGAGCCGTGCGGCCCGAAGCCCTGCGGGGTGGGGCCCTGCGGGGCGGGGCTCTGCGGGGCGGGGCCCTGCGGGGCGGATCCGTGCGGCCCGAAGCCCTGCGGCCCGAAGCCCTGCGGGGCGGAGCCGTACGTGGCCGGGCCGTACGAGGCGGGCGCATCGGGTGCCGTCCGGCCCGGCGTGCCGGGGGCGGCGGTTGCCGAGTGGTGCGGGCCGGGCGCGCCACCGGCCGGAGCACCGCCCGTCGGCGCCCCACCGCCCGAAGCACCGCCAGTCGGCGCGCCACCACTCGGCGCCGGGGCGCGGCCCTGGCGTGGGTCCGTCGCGGGGGCGGCGGCGCGCGGTGGCGGGGGCCGGTCGGGCAGGACCGCGTTGCAGCCGTCGCAGAAGGACTGCCCCGGCACATACCGCGTACCGCACTCGTCGCAGGTCAGGGGGGCGGTCGGCTCGTCGGTGCCACGGCCGCCTGCGGACTGTCTGGGGGTCATGACTCGGGGGTCCTTTCCGCGGCGGTCACCTGGACCGTGTAGGGGACGTGGGCGGGGCGGGCGGCGGAGACGAGTTCGTCGAGGCGGTGTTCGTCGGCCGGGGTCGGGGACGGCAGGCGCAGGGTGACGTGCAGCCGGGGGCGGGGCTGGCCCGGGAAGGGGCCGCGTGGGCGGGCGCTCCACGTGGCGCCGCCGCTTTCGGTGATCTCCGGTTCGACGCCGAAGGCGAGCCGTACCGTCTCGGCCAGGCCGAAGCGGGTGCCGCGGACGCGGTGCAGGTACGCGGCGGCGGCGACCGCGGCGCGCAGCCGGGCCTCGCCCTCGGGGTGGTCGTCCTCGATGCCGTCGGTCTCGGCGCCGATCCACCAGCCGAGCCAGCGGGTGAAGTCGGCGGGGGCGAGGGCGGGGCTGAAGTAACTCTCCTGACAGTCAAGGACGTTGAGGATGGGCGCCAGGACGTCGTCCAGCCCGCCGATGAAGCGCTGCGCGAGGTCGTCGTCGGCGAAGACGGCGGGCAGCATCAAGCCGAGCGGGGAGGACGAGGCGAGGCCGTCGATGGATCCCCTCATGGGGTGGCTCCCCTCATGCGGTGACTCGTACAGCGATGCGTACGGCGATGCGTACAGCGGCTCATGCCGTGTCCCCGATCACCCGGACGCGGTGGTCGTAGGAGAAGACCAGGGACGGCGGATCGAGGTCGATGCGGTCGGTGCGGTCGCCTCGTTTGCCGGTCAGCGGGTCGGCGGCGTGCAGCCGTACCTCGTCCACGAGTTCCACCCCGGGGACGCGCTGCAGCACCGCGAAGATCTCGCCCGACTGGACGGGGCGGCCGAAGGGCCAGCCGGTGCCGTCCGCGCCGCCGGTGAGGGGGTCGAGGTGGCGGTAGAGGGCGTCGTGGGCGTCGCGCCGTACGCGGTCGGCGTCGGTGCCGCGGAAGGCGTGGACGGTGGCGACGACGGTGACGCCCTGGTAGTACGGCGGGCCGACGGCCAGCCGGGTGCCGATGAGCCGCCGCTCGTCGAGGTAGCGGGTGATCCGCTGGAGGAGCGCGTCGGCGGGGACGAGCTGTTCGAAGCGGAGCCGCCCGCCGGGGTCGGGGACGGCGCTGGGGACGACGAGGACGCGTACCGCGTACGAGCCGTACTCCTCCACCTGGCCCTCCAGACAGGTGATGCGGGCGGTCTCGGGGGCGGCGCGGCGGGCGAGTTCGGCGTAGTCCCGCAGGGTGACGGCGCGGTCCTGGGCGCGCAGCGTGATGGGGGCGCGGGCCTTGGCCTCCTCGACGGTCTCGCCGTCCACCCCGCCCTGCGCGGCCTCGCGGTTGACGACCTCGGCGACGTACGGGACGGAGTCGCGCAGGGTGCGGATGGCACCCCGCGCGACATTTCCGGTGCGCCCGCCGCCGGTGCGGTAGCGGCGGGCGCGGATCACGGCGCCCTTGGGCGGGACGGCTCCGTACTGGCGCAGGGTGCCGTCGGGTTCGCGGACGGCCGGGCCGAAGGCGATCTCGCCGGTCGCCGCGTCGAGGGTCAGGTGGCGGTCGTACGGGCCGGAGGCGGCGAAGTGCGGGACGACGTCCCAGTCGGCCCAGCCCTGCTCCCCCGCGTAATCGGCCACCTGGAGGTGGAGCGGGGGCAGGTCGCCGACGACGGGGGCGTGGGCGAGCCGCAGCCGCTGGCCGGGCAGCCCGGTGGACTCGCCCAGGGCCTCGTCGCGCACCGTCTCGGCGTGGACGGCGGGCACGGTGCCGCCCATGGTGAACGCCTCGGCGGAGCGCACGGTGGGCGAGGTGGTGTAGAAGGGCTGGTTGGTCTCGGGCTCGGTGACCCGGCAGCGCAGCCAGCCCGCCTCCTTCCGGCCGGTGCGGGAGAGGATGTGGCCGCCGGGGATGTGCAGGACGACGTCGCCGGGGCGGTTGAGGCCACCGGTGGTGTCCTGGTCGACCTCGCACACCACCCAGCCCTCGGCCGTCCACGCCTCCCAGACCAGCGGCGGCTGCCGCGGGTCGACGCCGACGCCGTCGACGCGGCTGTCGAGCCGCAGCGCGACCGCGCAGTGCGGGACTGCGGCGCTGAGGCCGAGCAGCATGCAGTCGCCGGGCGCCGGGGACTCGGCGAAGCACATCACGTCGGTGCCCTCGACGAGGTCCGTGGTGCGGTCGGTGACCTGCTCCCCGCCGTGCTGTACGGCGAGATGGCTCAACTCGCTCGGTATGACGGTGAGTTCGCGCTCGGTGGCGAAGACCACGGCGTCCTCGCTGTCGGCGCGCACGGTGGCGGTCTCCGTGCCGACGGGTATGCGGACCGGGTCGTCCTGCGGGGCGGACAGCCAGAAGGTGAGGTCGGTGCGGGCGGCGGACGGCGGGAAGAGGGTGATGCCGACGAGGTCGAGGAAGGCCAGGTGGTTCTTCTCGGGGATCCGGTTGAGCCGGTACACGATCTGGTCGGCCATGTGCGCGACGGTTTCCACCAGGGTGACACCGGGGTCGGACACGTTGTGGTCGGTCCACTCCGGGGCGCGCCGCTGGATGTAGCGCTTGGCGTCGTCGACGAACTGCTGGAAGCGCCGGTCGTCGAGGTTCGGGGAGGGCAGTGCCATCAGCGGTCGCTTTCGGTGGCCGGTCCGCCGCCGTCACCGGCGCTGTCACCGGCGCTGTCATCGGCGGACGAGGACGGATCGGAGTCGTCGTGGGAGGGGATGACGTAGAACGGGAAGACCAGGTTGCGCGGGTTGTTGGTGCCGCGGACGACGTAGCGGACGTCGATGTACAGCACGCCCTGGTCGTCGCCCGCGGTCACCTCCACCTCGCGGACCTCGATACGGGGCTCCCAGCGGTCCAGCGTGGTGTACACCTCGTGCTGGATGCGGCCCGCGGTGGCCTCGTTGACCGGTGCGAAGACCAGGTCGTGGATGGCGCAGCCGAACTCCGGGCGCATGGGCCGCTCGCCGGGGGCGGTCGCGAGCACGAGCCGGATGGCCTCCTCGATCTCCCGCTCCCCGCTGACCAGGGCGATGCCCCCGGTCGGGCTGATGCGCAAGGGGAAGGACCAGCCGGAGCCGACGAACTGCCCGGCCATCAGACCACCACCGGGATGTGGCCGTTGATCGTGGCGAGGCCGGTCAGCGCGACCGAAGTGCCCCCGATGGTGACGACACCGGGGGTCATCATCGTGAACGTCGCGGGCAGGACGTTGACCGCCCCGGCCGTCACGCTCAGGGCGCCGGTCTGGATCGATCCGGTGCCGCCCTTGATGTTGAACGCGGCGCCCGCGGTGGCGGACAGGGCGCCGCCCGCCGTGATGTTCAGCGCTCCCCCGGCGTTCAGGTTCATGGTGCCGCCCGCCCGCAGGCTCAGATTGCCACCGGCCTCGACGGACACCGCGCCCGTTCCCTTGATGACCACGGTTCCCTTGCTGTCCACGGTGATCTGGGTCCTGGTGCGGTCCAGGTTGATGGTGAGCCGGTCGTTGCCGGTGCTCAGCCGCACCCCGCGCTTGCCGATCTTCTGGCTGAGCAGGTCCAGCCGGTTGTTCTCGCGGTCGGCGAGCGTGTGCCGGGTGGCCTTGCCCTTGAGGGCGTCGTGCAGCGGCACGTCGCCGGGCTTCGGCTTGTCCTTGCCGTTGTAGAGGCCGCCGATGACGTACGGATGGTCCAGCGCGCCGCGGTCGAACGCCACCAGCACCTCGTCGTTGACGTCCAGCGGGAAGACGCTGCCGCCGCCCACCCCGGCCCACTGCACGGTCCGGGTCCAGTCGCTCACGTAATCCGGGTCCAGCCAGGGGAACTTCAGCTTCACCCGGCCCTGCTTGAGCGGGTCCTTCACGTTGGTGACGAGTGCGTTGGCCACGGACGGCAGCCGGGAGGCCCCGGCCTGGGTGCCGCCGGAGGCGAGCCCGTACAGGGACCGCCACTGGCGTCCGCTGACGGTCACCAGGGTCGTGTACGGCTTGCTCATCTCGAAGACGTGGCGGACGCCGGTCATCGTGTACTTGCCGTCGAAGGGCTTGCCGACGTCCCTGAGCGTCACCGGGATGTCGGCGCGCAGCTTGGGGTTGCCGCGGACGGTCACCTCCAGCTCGGCGAAGGCCGACGTCACGTCGTCCGCGAGCGCCTGCGCCGCCCGGCCGACCTCGCCCTGCTGGTCGTACGGGAACGAGGCGTCGACCAGCTTGCTCGCCTTGAACTTCGCCGTCCCCGCGCCGGGCTTGGTGCCGTTGGCGAGTGCCGGGTTGCTCTTGGCGGGCGCCTGGGCGGTGATGGCCTTCTTGGCCTGCACGTTCCAGCCGCGCGCCTGCACCTGGGGCACCTGGTCGGCCGAGGTGACGGAGGCCCGGCAGCGCAGGACGTCCCGGCCGCCGTGGAGCACGAACGGGCTCTTGTCGCCGTCCGTGCTCGGCGGGGGCGCCCCGGCGGCGCTCTTGCGGCTGACGAACTGGAACTTGCCCTTGGCGTCCAGGAACATCACCTTCTTGTTCTCGTCCGCCAGCCGGGCGAGGAAGTCCCAGTCGGTGACGTTGTCCTGGGTGATGAACTCGTAGGTGGTCCTCGTCGGTTCGATCCGGCCCGCGGTTACCCCGCTCTTCCCGATCAGCCGCTTGGCGATGTCGGAGGCCGTCATGTCGGTGTATCCGGCCACCCGGCGCTGGCGCAGCATGCGGTGACCGAGGTCGTAGCCGCGGACCACGGTGAACGCGCCGGTCGCGTCGTAATCCGTCTCCAGCCCGGTGACCTCGCCGGTGAACAGCGGATCCTGCGCGCCCTTGCCGTCGGCGACCGGCGCCAGTACGGCCTTGGTGCCGATGGTGATTTTCGCGAGCCCCAGCACCGTCCGCTTCTGGTCGCGGAAGGTGAGCTGGAACGCGGCGGGCACCCCCGCCCCGAAGTCCACCCATGCCTCCGCCAGCTGCGGCGCGACCTCGACGGGGTGCAACGGGCTGCCGTCCAGCTCGACGTGGATGATGCTGGAGTACGAGATCGGCGGCATCAGGCCGTCACCTCCTCGACGGCGGGCAGGATGAGCTCGGTGCCGGGCGCGAGGCGGGCCGGGTCGTCGATGCCGTTGGTATCGGCGATCACCCGCCAGACGGTGGCGTCCCCGTACTCCCGCCAGGCCAGCGACTGCAGCGAATCGCCCGCGACGAGGCGGTGCACACGGCGCGCGGTGAGCGCGCCGGAGGTGGGGTTCTGGCCCTTCGTCGCGCCCGGTATCTCTCGCATCCGCACCTGGCAGGTGGCCCGGATCGGCACCCCTGTGGTGCCGAACAGGGAGTACGTGACGTCCACGGACTCCATGTACGCCGTGAAGCGGGCGGTGGAGAACGACCCCCACTGGAAGACCACCCACGGCGTGGACGGCTGCTTGGCGGCGAGGCTGGACGCCGTCACCTCGCAGCAGAGGAAGAGCGACTCGACCTTCTTCAGCACCTCGTTGCTGTCCGGCCGGTCCGAGGAGTCGAGGAAGATGTCGAGGCTCAGCTCGCGCGGCTCGGGCCCCATGAACTCCGGCTGCGAACCGTCGCGGACCGCCGGGCTCGGGGTGACCTTCCAGTCCGTACGGCGGCTCATGGACAGCTGGGCGGGGTTGAAGTCGAACGCGAAGTTCTTGATCAGGCCGCCGGGGCTGGTGCTGTGGCCGATCGGCGGCTCGTGGATCGCGAGCGAGGCGCGGACCAGGCTCTTGCCCGCGCCGCCCTTGGCTCCGCCTTTGCCGCCGCCGCGGCCTCCGCCGGGGTTACCGCCGCGGCCCCCGCCGCCTTTGCCGTTGGTGGCCATCTACGCCGCCCCCGCATCCGTGAAGCCGTGGTGGGTGATCTCCAGAACCTCCGTGGCCACCGCCGGGCTCGCCGGATCGAGCGACGGCCCCTGCCACCGCACCGGCAGCACGTCCAGCAGCCCCCACTGCGCCACCACCGAACCGTCCGCCCGCAGCGCGGCGATCTGCCCGGTGGGGCGGGTGACGCCCGTGGTGATGGACGAGACCCAGGCCGCCACCTTCGCCGTGTCGGGGGTGAGGGGGCGGGTCAGCCGGATGCTGGAGAAGGTGACGCGGGACGGCAGCTGCCAGACGAAGCCGTTGTTGCCGCCTTCCTGGTGGTGCTCGATCTCCACCTCGGACGACAGACCCTCGCAGCCGTTGAAGTACCCCAGGCTCTGGCCGTCGATGGTGAGGGTGAAGAAGATCGTGGACCCCGGGTCGAGATCACTGGGCATCGCGGGCGGCCTTTCTTTCCTACGTCGGTGCGTGTGGCGTGTGGCGTGTGCGGTCTGGGGTCGTCTTCGTACGCGCTTATCGGCGCGGGTCGCGCAGCTTGCCGATGCGCTCGCGGTCGAGGCGGAACTCCGTTCTCAGCAGCCGGGTCAGCGGGCCGATCAGCCGGTGCACCAGCTCGTCGAACTGCCCGTCCGTGAGCGCCCTGGCGTCGAACGCGGCGGTCCCGGCGGTGATGCGCTTGGCGCTGCCGCCGCCGCTTCGGGTCTGGGTGCCGGTGTCCCTCGTGGTCGTGGCGCGGGGTGCCGGTGCCGGTGCCGGTGCCGGTGTCTGTGCCTGTGCCTGTGCCTGTGCCGGTGGGGGTGCCGGGGTGGGTGGTGGCGCGACGGCGTCCCGCTGCACCGGGCGCGGTGCGGGCGCCGTCCGTGGCGCCTGGGGCGACGGTGTGGGGGTGCTGGGGTGCGCCGCCGGGGTGTGGGGACGCACGGGGAGCTGTACGGCGCCGGGCGCGGGGGCCGCCGCCTTGGTCTGCCGCTGCACGGGCGCCGCGCGGCCGATCGGCCCGGTCGCGGGCGCGGGTCCGGCGTCTGCGCGCCGTACCGGCGGGGCAGGCGGGGCGCTGTCCGTACGGACGCGGCGCAGCGGCACGGCCGTCGGCGAACTGCTGCGCTGCACGGCGGCGACACCGGGCGGAGGCGTCGTCGGCATCGCCGAGGTCAGGGCGCGCGCCGACGCCAGGGGAAGCGACGCAACCGCGTTGCGCTGCAGGGTTGGTGCGGCCTCCCGGCGTACGGGTGCCTGCGGTAGCGGGGCCGATGGGGCGGGTGGCGAGGCCGGGCCCGTACCACCGCGCTGCACCGCAGGCGCGGGCGCCGACCCTGGAACAGCGGCCCGCCGCTGAACGGGACGCGGCGCCACCGGGGGCATGCCGGTCATCGGCGCGCCCAGACCCGTACCACCGAGGCCGGGGCCGTCGGGCACACGCCGCTGCACCGCAGGCGCTGCGGGCAGCTGCGGCGGCCCGGGTGCCGCGGGCACAGCGGACGCCGGGGCCGACCCCGGAACAGCGGCCCGCCGCTGAACGGAACGCGGCGCCGCCGAGGGCATGCCGGTCATCGGCGCGCCCAGACCCGTACCACCGAGGCCGGGACCGTCGGGCACGCGCCGCTGCACCGCAGGCGCTGCGGGCAGTTGTGGCGGCCCGGCGGTCGTGGGCACAGCGGACGCCGGGTCCGCCCCCGGAACAGCGGCCCGCCGCTGGACGGGACGCGACGCCGCCGAGGGCATGCCGGTCATCGGCGCGCCCAGACCCGTACCACCGAGGCCGGGACCGTCAGGTACGCGCCGCTGCACCGCAGGCGCGGCGGGTGCCGAAACGGAGTCAGGCGCTGCGGGAGGTACGGGTCCGGGATCGTCGGGCATACGCCGCTGCACCGCGGGCGCGACGGGGGCAGCGGGCAACCGCGACGGCCCGGGCACCGTGGGCACAGCGGATGCCGAAGCGTTCCCGCCCGGGAGAACGGTCCGCCGCTGCACAGGACGCGGCGCCACCGGAGGCATGCCGGGCGCGCCCGCACCCGCATCTCCGGCGCTGTCGGGCACGTACCGCTGCGCCGCGGGCGCGACGGGGGCGGCAGGCGGCTCCGGAGACTTGGGGGCCGCGGGCACTGCAGGTGCCGGAGCCGAGGCGGGTGCCGAGCCCGGAACACCGGCCGACCGCTGAACGGGACGCGGCGGCGCCGGGGGCGTGGCGGTCGCGGGCGCGCCCGGACCCGTACCTCCGGGAGCGTCGGGCACACGACGCTGCACCGTGGGCGCAGCAGATACCGAAGCGTCCCCGCCCGGCCCGCTGCCCCGCGCCGGGGCAGGCCCCGAAGCCAGGTTCGGTGCGGAGCCGGGCGCCGCCGAGGGCATGCCGGTCATCGGCGCACCCAGGCCCGCGCCATCGGGAACGTCGGGCACGCGCCGCTGTACCGCAGGCGTGACGGGAGCGGCAGGCGGCTGCGGAGAGTTGGGGGCCGCGGGCACGGCAGGTGCCGAAGCCGAGGCGGGTGCCGAGCCCGGAACACCGGCCGACCGCTGAACGGGACGCGGTGGCGCCGGGGGCGCGGCAGGCGGCTGCGGAGACGTAGAGGCCGTGGGCGCAGCGGATGCCGAAGCGACCTCTCCCGGCCCGCTGCCCCGCGCCGGAGCAGGCGCCGAAGCCGGGGTCGGAGCGGAACCGGGCGCCGCCGGGGCCGGAGCAACAGCCCGCCGTTGGACGGGACTCGGCGGCGCCGGGGGCATGCCGGTCGTCGGCGCGCCCAGGCCCGCGCCTTCGGGAACGTCGGGCACGGGCCGCTGCACCGCAGGCGTGACGGGAGCGGCAGGCGGCTCCGGAGACGTGGGGGCCGTGGGCGCAGCGGGTACCGACGCGTCCCCGCCCGGCTCACTCTCCCGCGCCACCTCCGGTGTAGGCATAGGACCCGAAGCCGGGTCCGGAACGCCGACCGACCGCTGAACGGAAGGCGGCGGCGCCGGGGGCGTGGCGGTCGCGGGCGCGCCCGGACCCGTACCTCCGGGAGCGTCGGGCACACGACGCTGCACCGCAGGCGCAACAGGATCGGCAGGCAGCTGCGACGACCCGGGCACCGTGGGCTCAGCGGATACCGGGGCCGGAACGGAACCGGGCGCCGCCGGGGCGGGAGCAACGGCCCGCCGCTGAACGGGACGCAGCGCCGACGGAGGCATGCCCGTCATCGGCGCGCCCAGACCCGTACCACCGGGGCCGGGGCCGTCGGGCACGCGCCGCTGCACTGCGGGCGCAGCGGAACCGGCAGGCGTCTGCGAAGACTTGGGGGCCATGGGCACCGCAGGCGCCGGAGCGTCGGGCACGCGCCGCTGCACCGCAGGCGCGGCGGAAGCGGTGGGCAGCTGCGACGGCCCAGGGGCCGTGGGCGCAGCGGATGCCCGGGCCGACGACCCCGGACCGGGACGCGAGGCAGAACGAGGCGCAGGAGCCGGGCCCACCGCCCCCGGACCGGGAGCCGACGCAGAGCCAGGCGCAGGCGCCGACCCCAAGGCGGAGCCAGGCGCAGGCGGGGCCGCCGCGCCTGGGGCAGGGGCCGACGGGGCGCCAATGGGGGTCACTGGGAGGGCGCGGCGTTGTATGGGGGCGGGGGCCGTGGTCAGGGTTGGGGGGCGGGTGGGGCTCGGCGGGACCGGGCGTACCCGGGGGGCCGCCGAACCGCTGAACGACGGAACGGCGGGCTCCGCGGGCGGCTCCGGCTGGGCCAGCGGCAGGGCCAGCGAGGGCGCGCCGAGGTCCGGGGACGGGGTGCCCGACGCCCTGAGGGCGCCCCGGATCAGGCCGCCCGGCGCACCGTCGAGCACGGCGTGCGACAGCGTCCCGGCGAGGGACGGGTTCTGCCAGGTGGTGAGCGAGGCACCGAACCCGGGGTCGGCGACGCCGTGCGGAGACCGGGCGGCGGCCGTGGACTGGATCGGGGGAAGTCCAGCCCACGCAGCCGCCGCCCGGCGATCTGTACGGCCCTCCGGGGACGCGGACGGACCGTCCGGCATCCCCTCCGCGGATGCCGGACGGGCGTCCTCCCCAGGCGCCCGCCCGGCCGTCTCCCCGGGCGCGCCGGCGGCAGCCCCGCCGCGCGGCGCCCGCGACTGGCCCCAGAGTCTGTCGAGCAGTCCCATCTACCGTTCCTCGGGACTGAGCAGGAGTGAATCCTGTATCCAGGACTGTTGCTCAGCCGCGTGCTCCGAACGGTGTTGGGCACGCTGGTCGCCCGCTTTCGCTCCGCTGCCGGGCGGTACGGATCTCGTCCGTGGTCCGGGAAGGCGGGGGCGGGGTCCCTCACGCCGTCGGGAATCCGGTCGGGCCTGGGCGGTCCGATGCCCACGGCGATCACTCTGGTCGTCGTGGGGCGGTGCCGTCCGTCGCCGGATCGGGTGTCCGAGGGCGCGTCGCCCGATACGGCCCCGTGTCACATCGTGGTGGATGCGATAGGCCACCGCCCGGTTGTCCGTGATCCGGTCCAGCCACTCCTCACTCCGATGGTGGAACGCCACGGTCGCGTCCAGCACGTACCGGCCGTGCGGGGCGCTGGCCAGACGGGCCAGCCTGGCTGGGAGTTTGATCGAGAGCTCTCCGGTATCGGTGATACGAATGGTTTCATTACCCAGACGCTTGCCGGACTCGCCATCCGCGGCCAGGAACATCCGCGCCGCTCGCCACCGCTCCCGCCACACCTGCTCGCTCAGTCCGGCCTGATCCAGGTGGTGGCGCAGGCGCGCGAGTCTCTTCCCGCCGCGCGCCACCCGCACACGGCCCACAGCCCAGTCCGCCTCCACCCCGGCCAGCCGGGCTCGCAGCGCGTGCACGCGGCGGGACTTGGCATGCCACTCGGCCCGCGAACCGTACCCGCCTGGCGCTCCTTCCCGCTTGTCCGCCTTCGCCCCCAACGGACGCGCCAACCGCTCCTGGATCGACGCGATCTGCTTGCGCAGCCACGCCATCTCAGCGGCGTGCCCGCGCCGGGCCAAGGCCCACTGGTCATGTGTGGCCTTGGTGATACTGCCCGCCCACCTCGCCGACGAGACGCCGGTCAGTTCCCGCTTGCGCACCGCCCAGGTCTCGCTGCCGTGCTCCAGGCCCTGCCGGGAACGCACCGCCAGATCCCCCGCGGCCAAGGCACCAAGGAAGACGCCGACCTCGGCCAGTACCGCCGCATCGGTCTCCGACACGCGTAACCGGGCCCGGATGGCCGTCCCCGTTGGGCCGGGCACCACGCACGGCGCCGCCACCTCCCGCACCCCGCCCAAACCCTTCACCCCCACCGGGCATCGAAAATCCTGTCGCCCCGTCCAACGACCCCCACCCACAAAGGTCACATATTCGATGAACAAACTTCCGTTCCTATCGATCCAAGGCCCGCAGGCACTTCTCGGCCGCCGGCGCCAGGCTCACTTGTGTTTGCGGAAGCGCACTCCTGCATGGTCAAGCGCCGGCAGTCCCGAACCCCTCCGTGGCGCGGGTGACGAGAGAGGCGATTTCCTGCGCGTAGCGCCGTCGGTCGCCGTGTTCGAGGTCCAGGATGTTCTCCAGGCTCCAGTGGAAGTGGTAGGCGACGTACGCGATCTCCTGATGGATACGGTCGGTCGCGTACGTCACGATTCCCCCAGGCGGCTCCCGCCGAGCTCCACCTCGAAGGGCTGCTCACAGTGCGGGCAGGTGACCCCGGCCCGGGTGTGGCCCTCGGCGTTGACCTGCCGGTAGAAGTCCTGGAGGAAGGCGAGGTCGGAGGCGAACATGTTCTCCACCACGCCGTCGTGCACCGAGGTCAGCCCGCCCAGCCGGGTGATGACCCGGCCGAGCAGCACGACCGACAGATAGGCCGGGTTCTCCTGCACCCGCACATCCCGCAGCGGCACCAGTTCGTCCCGCGCGGTCGCCAGCCGCATGGTCCCGGTGCGGTGCACGGTGCCGGACTCGTCGACGTAGCCGCGCGGCAGCTCGAACTCGAACTCGGTGCGCAGCCGCTGCGGTTCGGGGTCCGGCGCCGGAGCCGGAACCGGGGCCGGGACCGGAACCCCAGCCGCAGCCGCAGCCGCAGGCACATCCGCTTCCGCGACCGGCGCGCGGACGGCCGTGCGGCGCATTACTCGATTTCCAGTTCTTCGAAGGTGATGGTGACGGTCTCGGTGAGCGCCGACGCCTCACCGGCCTTGACGGTGCTGGCGTCGATCTTGCTGCACCAGGCGTTGCGCAGGTTGTACCGCTTGACCGGGTTCAGCTCGTAGTCCATCACCATGATCGTGGCGTTCTTACGGGCCGTCGACATCTGGCCCTTGATGGACTGCTGGATCCACTGGGTGAACGCCGGGGACGGGGTCATGCCGCGCACGACCGTGCACTGGCCCGCCTTCTGCACGCCCGGCATCTTGCTGACCTTGGGCTTGCCCTGCGCGGAGACCTGCTGGTACTCGATGACGTCCTGTTCGTAGCTCAGGCCGCTGACCTCCTGGAGGTACTCGACCATGACGCCGTCGATCTGGATGCCGAAGTTGTGTGAGGTGAAGGAATCACCGGGCTGGATGCTCATGAACCGCTGTCTGTCCTTCTGCTACTGATGCCGCTGATGCCGCTGATGCACCGACTGGACCGAGGTGAGGGGGCGCGCGGGCCGCTACTCCTCCAGCTCGCCGCTTCCGCTGGAGAACTGGGCCAGCCGGAAGATCACGAACTCGGCGGGCTTGACGGGCGCGATGCCGATCTCGCACACGACCCGGCCCAGGTCCACCGACTCCGCCGGGTTGGTCTCCTCGTCGCACTTGACGTAGAAGGCCTGCTCGGGGCTGGAGCCGAACAGGGCTCCGGCGCGCCACTCGTTGACCAGGAACGCCGACACATTGCGCCGGATACGGGCCCACAGCTGGTGGTCGTTGGGCTCGAAGACCACCCACTGGGTGCCGATCAGGATCGACTCCTCCAGGTAGTTGAAGTACCGGCGGATGTTGATGTAGCGCCAGGCCGGGTCGGAGGAGAGGGTGCGGGCGCCCCAGATGCGGATGCCGCGGCCGGGGAAGGCCCGGATGCAGTTGACGCCGATCGGGTTGAGCAGGTCCTGCTCGCCGCGGGTGACCTGGTTCTCCAGATCGACGACACCGCGGACGACCTCGTTGGCGGGGGCCTTGTGCACACCGCGCTCGAAGTCGTTACGGGCCCAGATACCGGCGACGTGACCGCTCGGCGGGACCATGCGGCCCTGGCCGGTGGCCGGGTCGAAGATCTTGATCCAGGGGTAGTAGACGGCCGCGTACTTGGAGTCGTAGCCCGCGGTCTCCTGGCGCCACACCCGGATGTCACGGGCGTTGAGACCGGGCGGCGGGTCGATGACGGCGACGCGGTCGCCCATCAGCTCGCAGTGCGCGATCATCCCGAGCTGGACGGCCTTGACCGCCTCCAGGTCGATCACACCGCGCTGGTAGGCGGCCATCAGGTCGGGAACGGCGACCATCGAGATCTCGTCCACCGCCTCCAGACCGCCGAAGCCGGTGCGGTCGGCGGAGTCGCCGAGGTACTCGGCGGGGCCGGGGTGCGCGACGGACGTGTCGGCCGGGGCCTCCGCGGGGGCGGGGGCGGCGGTGGGGCGGACCAAGGTGACGCTCTGGTTCTCCGGCCGGGCGAGCTGCCCCGCGGGGGCCGTCTCCTGGACGGTGATGAGCTTGGAGCGCTCCTTGACCTGCGTGACGACGTAGGAGCGGTTGCCCTTCTTCGCGGTCACGTCGAAGGTCTCGGCGACCCTGCCGTCGTCCTTGACGATCAGCTTGAACCGCTCGGCCGGGCCCTCCCCCTCCGGGTCCGCCACCTCGACGCTGAGCGCGCCGCCGGGGGTCAGGGCCCGGACGGAGAACGTGCCCAGCGCGGAGGGGGCGCCCGGCGGCAGCTCGGCCGGGGCGGCGGAGCCCGCCACGGCGGCCGGGGCACCGGCGGTCCCGGCGTCCGCGTCGGGCGCGCCGCCGATCCGTACGACGTACGCCGCGGAGCCGCCGTTGTTGAAGAACCCGTAGACGGAGTGCGCGAGGTAGTACCCGTCGGTGAACTCGCCGAAGGCGGCCACGTACTGGGACCAGTTGGTCACCAGCGTCGGGGTGTTCAGCGGCCCGCTGGGGGCGAGTCCGACGAAGGCGGCCACCGAGGTGCCCACTCCCTCGATCGGGCGGGAGCCGCTGGCGACCTCCTCGACATAGACGCCCGGCGACAGATACGACGGCATGCGCTGTGCTCCTCGGGGTAAGGGTGAGGAAGAACGTGGGTCCTTCCCACCCTTGACCGGAGGGCGACAGCCCGACTAGGTCTCTTGGGGCCTGCCATGGGGCAGGGCCGGTGCCCGAAGGTATGGGCGCCGCCAGGAAGGCGGACCCTGCCCCGGGCCCGCCGTGCCCGGACGGCTCCCGGGTCGGATCAGGTGGCCTCGTCGTAGAAGTTGTGCCGCCGGCCGACGAGTTCCTGGTACATCGCCTGCCGCTGGTGGGAGCCGTCCTGGGTCTTGTTCAGCTCGGCGTACCAGTCCTGCTTGATGTCGTCCAGGAACGCACGCCAGTTCCCGCTTCCCTGCGCCTTCCCCAGCTCCTTCAGGTCCACATAGCGTTCGTTCTTGCTCAGCCCGCCGGAGCCCTCCTTGTCCCGCTTGTGGCCGTGCAGGACCGATTCGGGGTTGGCCGTGGCCTCGGTGGACCGGATGTCGTGCTTGTAGCCGACCGGGCTGGGCTTGTGGGGCCCGACCGTCTCGATGCCCACCAGCAGGGAGCCGTCCTTGTCCGCGGTCGGCGGGGTGAAGACCAGCAGCATGTGGCCGTGCGATCCGGTCGGCAGCACCACGTCGCCGTTCCAGTCCTTCGAACCGATGCCGCCGCCGGGGATGTCCACCCCGGACAGGTCCGGACCGTTTGGATTGATGAAGTTCCCGAGGGAGACGAGAGTTCCGCCCGTCTCCTTGAATTTACCCCGTTTGTCGCCCTTGTTCTTCGTGATGTCGGTGCCGTGCGTGGCGAAGTCCCGCTCGTCGACGAACTGGGTGCGATTGCCCTGGTTGTCGGTGGTGCCCAGGAATTCCGTCAGGGAAGCGGCCGACTCCCCGTTCTTCAGGGCCGGGATGCGGATGTGGACCCGGCCGCCGTGCGCGAGGGCCCGGATGACGTCGCCGTCGCGGTAGTCGATGTGCTGCTTATTCTCCTTGTCGTAGATCTTCAGCCCGTGCTGGAGGACGAGAAGGACGTGGGTGAAGACATCGCGGGCCTTGTCGGCCTTCGCCTGGTGCTGGGTGACGTGCGGCTTGTTCGCGTCGGCGTGCAGGGCGGAGGCGGGAAGCCCGGCCGGGTGCAGCGTGGCGACGGCGGTGTCGCGGATCTGCTGGTCGCGCTCGTCCTTCAGGGCCTGCTTGTCGTCCTCCGAGAGGTTGCGGCCCTTGATGTTGAAGAAGCGGCCGAGGGTGTAGTCCGGAGCGTCCGGGATGGGTGCGCCCTGGAGATGGTTGTTGTAGGCCAGGGTCGCGGTGAGGATGCGCTTGCCCGCCGGGAGATTCATCCAGTCCTTGTAGTTGCCCTTCCCGGTGTACTCCGTGGCTTCGGCGATGGTGCCGATGCCCACCTTCTTCAGCCAGTCGGGGTTGACCGTGGTGAGCGTGGCGATGTCCGCCAGTTCCCGCGCGTTGAATACCTCACCGCTGAGCACCCGCCGGTCCAGGGTGCGCCGCAGGCGCGCTTTCCCCTCCGGCATCCAGTCCTCGGGCCACCAGGTGCCCGGGGCCATGAGGGCCCGCTTCATCTTCGGCTCGACGATGTTCCCCTCGATCGACCGGCTGAGCCGGTCGATCACCTTCTTGCCCTTCTTGTCTTCCTGTTCGGAGTGTCCGGACTGCTCGGGTTCTTGGGTGGCTGCCGCGCTCGCGCTGCTCTCCCCCGCCCGCTGGATGGCCACGGACGCCGCCCGGTTCCCGGCCAGGCCCTGGACCGCCGACATCTCGGCGGGCGTCCTCGGCGTGGCCTCCAGCGCGGTCCGGGCCCGGTGGGGCGCCGCGGCGGCGGGTGGCCGCACGGGCGCGCCGCGCTCCGGTGCGCCCGTGTGCCCGTGCTCGCCGCCGTACTGCGTCGTCCTGCCCATGCGTCTCCTCCACCTGCTTCCTCGTCTGTGCGGATCTACCGGAACGGGTCGCTCGTCCCCCGGAACGCCGCCTCGAACTGCTTGGAGTACTGGGCCACCATGCCGACGTTGCGCTGAAGATCGACCCGGGTCCGCACGTCCACGCCGACGGCGATCGCGGTCCCCCGGGTGGGCTCCTTGTTGTGTTCCGTCTGCCAGTAGGCGAGTTCGCGCCGGGCGATCTCCTCGTGCGCCGCCTTGGCCCGCGGGTCGTCGCTGGGGATCTTGTACAGCTCGGTCATCTCGGGGGACTTGAAGACCTGGTCGATGGTGCGGGCGCCGTTCTCCCCGGCGACGGTGCGGATACCGGCGATGGCGGCCAGCACACCGGATCCGACGGTGTCCTTGCCCTCCAGGCCCGCGTCCTTCAGCACAGTGCTGATGTGCTGCATCGCGTCTCCGCGCGGGTTCCCCCGGGCCCGCTGGTCGGCGTTCAGGCCCAGGGTGCTCGTCATGGCGGACACCTGGTTGCCCATCCGCTGCACGGCGGGCGCCCCGCGCTTCGGCGCGCCGCCCCGGGACGTGGACCGCTGCACGGACGGCTGCTCCGCCGGGCCGGACTCGGCCGCGTGCTCCGCCGCGGGAGCGGATTCCGTCAGCGGTCGCTCCATCACCTGCTCGGAGAAGGACTCGGCCTCCTTCTCGAAGTCGTCGCTCTTGTCCGACATGCTCAGCCCGTCGCCGTGGTCGGTCCCGGCCACCTCTCCGGCCTCCTGCTGCTGGGTGTGGCGCAGCTCGTGGGCCATGACCTTCGGCTCGATGGGGCCGGGGCCGAAGACCACGTGGTTGCCCGAGGTGTACGCCTGGGCGCCGATCTCGGTGGCCGACTTCTGGGCGGCGCTGTCGGTGTGCAGCCGTACGCCGGAGAAGTCCGCGCCGCCGAAGCGGGCCTCCATCTCCGTGCGCAGCGGTCCGGTGAAGGGCTGGCCGGGGGTGTCCAGGACGTCGTGCACGGTCGAGCGCTGGACCGGCGGCGCATGGCCGCAGTCCGCCCCGTGGACGTGCCGCTCCTGCTCGATCATCCTGGCCGTCGCCGCGTTGCCCACCGAGCGCTGGAGGGCGAGGGCCTGCCCCGGAGTCGTCGGGCCGGGCGCGGCGTGCCCGGCGGTGGTGTGGTCCGCCGGGGGGCGGACCAGGGGCCTGACCCGGTCGGGGGCCTGTTCGTTGTCCAGCGTCCGTCGCGCGTGCATCGGCCGTCGCCTCTCCTTGATCCGATACGTCCGCCCCCTTCGGTACGCGATGCGGACACGCGGCGGTAGAGGCCCGGGGGCAGTCCTCCCTGCCCTCGGGGGCGTCCGGCGATCCGCGCGGGCCGGAGACGGACCGGCGGGGCAGCGTGCCGGTGTTTTCAGGCAGCGGAACGTGCCCCGGCGCCTGCGACACGGGCCGGGCGCCCGCCATAGCGTCATGCGGTGAGCCTTTGGACCTCTCTGGAACCTGCCTCGACCACCGTGGACCCCGGCGGCTCGGCCACCGTGCGGCTGCGGCTGCGCAACACCGGCGATGTCGTCGACGAATACCGCTTCGTACCCGTCGGCGACCTGTCCCCATGGACGACCGTCGAGCCGCAGACACTCCGGCTGTACCCGGGAACAACCGGCACCGTGGAGCTGACCTTCGCCCCACCGCGCACCCCGGACGCCGCCGCCGGGCCGAACGCGTACGGGGTGCAGATCATCCCCACCGAACACCCGCAGGCCACCACCGTCCCCGAAGGCAACGTCACCGTCACGCCGTTCAGCGAGGTACGGGCCGAACTCGTGCCGCAGACCGTCAAGGGCCGGTTCCGGGGACGCCCCAAACTCGCCGTGGACAACCTCGGCAACGTCAAACTCACCGCCTCCATCAGCGGCAGCGACAACGGCGACCAGATCTCCTACGACATCCACCCCGCCAACGTCCAGATCGAACCCGGCCGGGCCGCCTTCATCAAAACCACCCTCAAGCCCCGCCAGACCATCTGGGCCGGAGCCAAGGAATCCCGGCCCTTCACCCTCTCCGTACAGCGCTCCGGCGCCGAACCGCTGCCGGTGCAGGGCACCTACGAACAGCCCGGGCTGATGCCGCGCTGGCTGGGCGTGCTCTTCAGCATGCTCGTCGCGCTCACCATCGCCTTCGTCATGATCTGGATCTCGTACAAACCGCCGGTCGGCACCCGCGCCCAGGACCGGGCCGCGGAGGCCGCCGCCACCTCCGTGCCCACCGAGAAGCCCGCGGCCCCGAGCGCCCCGGCCGCGTCGAAACCGGCGGACGAGCCGACGCAGAAGCCCGGTGGGGGCGACGACGGAGACGGCGGCGGTGGAGGTGGCGGCGGCGGGGACGCCAAGCCCACGCAGGCACCGGTCGACCCGTTCGCCCGCGTCCTGCTCCGGAACGGGACCACGCAGAAGTGCGCGGCCCCGAAGGAGGAGGGCGGCAAGGCGGGTGGCAGAGCCGCCCAGTTCCCCTGTGACGGCGGCAATGAGGGGCAGTTGTGGGACCTCGAAACGGTCTTCGAGGGCAACGGCCCCGACAACGCCGACCTCGTCCAGATCCGCAACACCATGGACGGACTCTGCCTGGACCTGCCCGAGACCGGCGCGGCCCCCGCCACCTCGCCGATCACGGAGGCGGCCTGCACCCGCAAGATGGACGACAACCAGCTGTGGTGGGTGGACAAGCGGCCGAACACCAATGGGCTCCACTGGATCCGCAACTACGCCAGCAGCAATCTCTGCCTGGACGTCGCCGGGTACGCCGCCAACGGCGAGGACAAGGCGGACGGCACCAACCTCACGCTCTTCGACTGCTCCGACGACGACGATCAGACCTGGTTCATCGTCAAGCCGGACGCCCAGCAGCCTTGAGGGAGGCGCGGGCCGCCGCTCACCAGCTGACGTCGTCCAGCACCAGGCGGCCCGCCTTCCGGTACTCCCGCCGCGCCCCGGCCAGCAGATCGGCGCTCGTCACCGGCTCACCGCGACCGGCCGCCGCGTACGCAGCGGTCACCACCGCGCTGCGGATGGAGCCGCCCGCCAGCTCGAAGTCGCGAGCGCACGGGCCCGGGTCGATGCCGTCCTCGCACGGCACATGGGTCAGGCTGTGCCGCCACAGGGCGAGCCGCTGACCGGCGTCGGGGAACGGGAAGTCGACCACCGTGTCCAGCCGCCGGGTGAAAGCGTCGTCGATGTTCGCCCGCAGATTGGTGGTGAGCAGGGCGATGCCGCCGAACTCCTCCAGCCGCTGGAGGAGGTACGCGCTCTCCAGGTTGGCGTAGCGGTCATGGGAGTCGTTGACCTCGGAGCGCTTGCCGAACACCGCGTCCGCCTCGTCGAAGAGCAGCACCGCGTCCGTGCGGTCGGCCTCGGTGAAGATGCGCTCCAGGTTCTTCTCGGTCTCGCCGACGTACTTGTCCACGACCGACGACAGCTGGACGACGTACAGGTCCAGGCCCAGATCTGCGGCGACCACCTCGGCGGACATGGTCTTTCCGGTGCCGGAGTCCCCGGCGAACAGCGCCAGGACGCCATGGCCCCGCCCGCCGCCCGCGCTCAGCCGCCAGTCGCCGAGCACCCGGTCGCGGTGGCGGGCGCGCAGGGACAGCTCGCGCAGCTGGCCCAATGGCTCGGCGGGCAGCACCAGATCGTCCCAGCCGACGTCGGGCCGGATCCGGCGGGCGTGGTTCTCCAGACCGGACGCGGAGTGCTGACGGGCCGCGCGCCGCAGATGCTCCGGGCCGGGCGGGGTGCCCTCGAAGGCGGCCAGCCGCAGCGCGGACCGCGCCGCCCGGCGGATCCGCTCACCGCCGAGCCGGTACGGGGCGACGGTCGCCGCCAGGTCGAACCCGGGGTCGTCCCCCGGGCCCAGGCCGAGCGCGGCCGCCCAGGCGTCCACCCCGCCCGAGGGCAGCCGCTCCACCTCCAGCAGCAGCGGATCGCGGTCGGACCACTGCGGGTCGTACGCCGGCCGGCCGGTCAGCAGCACCGGTACGTCGGGCACCGCCAGCGCCCGGATCAGCGGCCCCGGCCGGTCGGGCAGCTCGGACACCACGATCCCGCAGCCGCGCAGCCGCGCCTCGCGCAGCAGCTCCGGCACCGGGCCGAGGGCATCGTGCTCCCGCTGCCCGGCCTCCCGCTGCCCGGCGGCGGCCGGGGTGAAGTGCAGCGCCTCGTACCCGGCGGCGCGCAGAGCGGTGGCGGCGCACGACAGACCGTCGCCCTCTCGCTGTTCGCGCAGATAGACCGTGCACGGGGCGGCGGCGAGGTGCGCGGCGAGGTTCTTGGCGAGCCGGTCCGCCACCGGATCGCCGTGGGCCGCGCCCGTGAGCGTGCGGGCACGGCCGTCGAGCGCGGCGTCCTGGGTGTCGTCGCCGAGGAGATGGGCGGCCACCCGGTCGGGCACCCGCAACGAGCGGCTGAGGAAGGGCCGTTCGGGCTCCTCCACGACCAGCAGGCCGAGCCGGGCCAGGGGTGCCGTGGGGTGGAAGCGGTCACGGGCCGCGGGATGGGCCACGGGCAGCCCGCATACGTCGAGCACCAGCCCGACGGTGGCCCGGCGACGGCTGACGTCGTCGTTGAGGTAGCCGTACAGCGGCTCGAAGCCGCGGTCCAGGTCGGGGGCGAGGGCGATGAGCAGCGCGGCGGTGTCCAGCTCGGTCAGGCCCAGCCGGAGGGCGAGCCGGTGCAGCCGGTCGCCGTCCGGCGCCGGGTCGGCCGCGGCGGCATCCAGGGCTTCCGGGGCATCCGCGGCCTGCAGCGGTGGCGCCTGCGGCTCGTCGGCGGCCCGCAGCAGAAGGTGGCGTACGACGTCGTCGGACAGGTAGAGGCCGCGCAGCGGGTCGGCCGCGGTGGGGTCGCCCGCGCTGCGCGACTCCACCAGGGCGGCGATCCGTTCGCGCAGCCGGGCGAGCCGGACGAGCAGCGCGCTCGCCGGATCGTCGGCGCGGATGCCGTACGAGGGCGACGGAGAGCCGGTCACCGGGGGTGCGCTCCCGTGGTCGTCGGGTCGAGATGGCGTGCCTGGTGCGTCCGCTCGCCGTCCTCGGCTCCACCGATCTCGCGGGCGCGCACCAGCGTGCCCTCGGTGACGGGCGGCCCGGCGTCGTAGTCGGGGTAGGCCGGGAACGGCACGGTGACCACGAGGTCGATCGACGGTTTGAGCATGCCGCCGAGCGCGGACCAGATCTCGGCCAGCGAACGGGACTCGGTCTGTATCCCGGCGACCGTGAGCGGCACGCTGAGACCCAGCCCCGCGAGCTGCTCCGGAAGGGTGTCCGGCGGCAGCAGTTCGTGGGGCAGCAGGGTCGCCAGCGCGGCCGACAACAGCCGGTGTTCGTCCTCGGGCCGCTTGGTCCACGCGGTGAGCAGGTACGACAGCCGGAACCAGCGCGGCGGGCGGCGCCTGCGCACCACGATTCCCTGTCCGTCGCGGATGGCGCCCGCGCCGCGTTCGCGCCGTTTGACGTCCTCCCGGATGTCGTACAGATAACAGTTCAGAGCCGGGGCGTTGCGCCGCGCGGACCATTCCTTGGTCGGGGCGTCGAAGGCGATCTCGATATCACTTCCGGCGAGTGCGCCGCCCTGGAGCATCGTGCGCAGCAGCGCGTCGACTTCGTGAATCACGAGATGTACCCCTCGCGCAGAGCATAGGCGACGGCGTGCGCGCGATTGCGCAGATCCAGTCGCGTGGTCAGACCTTGCATGATGTTCTTGACGGTCCGTTCCGAATACGACAGCTTACTAGCGATTTCCCCAGTTCCCATTCCGTCCGCGACGAGCCGCAGCACGTCGATCTCGCGCGGGGTGAGGCCGGAGGGCTGGGTGGCGGGGTGGCCGGAGGCGCCCGGCCGTAAGTTGCCGACCTGGCTGATCAGCCGCCCGAGCAGATCCGAGGGCAGGTCGCCGTCGCCGTGGAAGGCGGCGGTCACGGCCCTCAACAGCCGCCCGCCGGTGGCCTCGTGCCGCCAGACGATGGCACCGACGCCGCACTCGATGACGTCCAGCAGCTCGGCCTCGCGGATCAGGCTCACCACCAGGACGGGCTGCAGCCCCTCGCTGCGGACGAGCCTGCGCAGTTGGGAGAGCAGCGCCTGATCGGGAGATTCGGCGAGCAGCACGGCCACGCCGTCGCCGGCCGCGGCGGCCTCGTCCACGAGGTCGACTTCCGGGTGCTGCCGCAGCTGGCTGATCGTTCCTTCTCGTGAGATCGGATCCGGCGCATGGACCACGACCGGAATCTTTTTCTCGGGTTCCGTGATCACCGAATGAAAAGTTCCGCGCACTATTCCTCCCCTGCCGTCGCGATGGTACGACAGCTCCCGATAACAGCCACACGGGTGGAAGCCTTTCTACCACTTCACTATTGGCCGACCCGGCCCGCGACATGCTCATTAAAGTGCTCAGAAAAGTGCTCGAAAAATGGCCGGTATATTGCCCACTCGACGCTCTCCCGCGGATGGGCACGCGGGGCGGCTACTCAGGAATCCCCACTACCCTCCCCCTCAGTAAGCGCTTGTACGCGCAGGAGCAGGTCGGCAAGGGAGTGCTATGACTCACCGTGACCATCACTCACCCGAGAGCCTGGGTGAGCACTTACGCGCGGCGCGGCGACGCGCCTTCGTCGGACGCGACCGCGAACTCGCCCAGTTCCGCTCGGCGCTCGACGGCGCCGCGGGCGCGTTCACTGTGCTCTTCCTCACCGGCCCCGGCGGAATCGGCAAGTCGTCGCTGCTGCGGCGCTTCGCCGACGAGGGGCATGCGGCCGGGGCGACGGTGGTCGAGCTGGACGGGCGCAGCGGTGAGTGCAGCCCCGCGGCGTTCGAGGCGGACGCGGCCGGGGTGTTCGCCACCGACCGGCCGGTGCTGCTGGTCGACACGTTCGAGGAATACCGGTCGCTGGAGGGCTGGTTACGGGACCGCTTCCTCCCCCGGCTCCCGCTGGGGGCGCTGGTGGTCCTCGCCGGACGGCAGCCGCCCTCGGACCACTGGCGGACCGATCCCGGCTGGGCCGGGATCCTGCGGGTCGTCGGCCTGCCGGAGCTGCCGCGCGGCGAGGCGGTCGCCCTGCTGACGGCGCGCGGGGTGCCGCCGGAGCGGCAGGCCGGTGTCCTCGCCTTCGCGGGCGGCAACCCGCTGGCCCTGTCGCTGGCCGCGGAGGTGGCACGCGACCACGACGACGGGGACGACGGCGGGGGCGGGGACGGCGGAAGCGGCGCCTGGACACCGGCCCAGGACGTGATCGGCACGCTGGTGTCCCGGCTGGTCGGCGAGGTGCCGTCGGCGGTCCACCGGCAGGCGCTGGAGATATGCGCCCACGCGCACATGACCACCGAGGAGTTGCTGCGGGCGGCCCTGCCCGAGGCCGACACGGCGGCCCTGTTCGGCTGGCTGCGCGGGCTGCCGTTCATCGAGACGGGCCCCTGCGGGATCTTCCCGCACGATGTGGTGCGCGAGATCCTGGACGCCGATCTGCGCTGGCGTGATCCGCAGCGCTACCGGACCATGCACGGCCGCATCCTGCGCCATCTCGTCGCACAGGTGCGGCAGGCCCGCGGTGGCGCCGTGGCGGGCCCGGCCCTGCGCGGCCTGTCGGCCGCCGTGCTCTACCTCCAGCGCGACGGGTTCGGCCAGGACTGGTTCGGCAGCGCCCGGCCGCACGAGGTGTACGAGGACACCCTGCGGCCCGGCGACCGCGACGCGGTGCTGGAACTGGCCGCCAAGGAAGGCCCCGCGGAGAACGTGGCCATCGTCCGCCACTGGCTCGACCGGCAGCCCGAGTCGTTCCACGTCTACCGGCGCTCGGTCTCGGGCGAGACCGTCGGCTTCATGTCCTGGCTGCGGCTGACCGAGGCCCGGGCGGCGGACCAGGGCGCCGATCCCGTCGTCGCGGCGGCCTGGGCGCATGTGCGCCGGAAGGCCCCGCCCGGTCCCGGGGAACACCTGGGCCTCGCCCGGTTCATCGTGCGCGCCGATCCCAGCCCCTCCCCCGCCGGGGACCTCATGAGCGCGCGGATCATGGCCGAGGTCCTCACCGATGACGGTCTGACCTGGGCGCTCGTGGTGATGGACGACTTCGGGACGTACCAGCGGTCCTCGTTCGCCGCCACCCTGGACGCCCCGCCCCTGGTCCAGGTCGGCGACCGGCTCTACGGGCTCTTCGGCCACGACCGGCGCAGGATGTCCCCCGACGCGTTCCTCCAGCAGACGATGCATCTGGAACCCGCCGACCACGGGGACGCGCCCGCCGCCGCACCCGTGCCGCCTCCCGCCGCCGCCCCGGCGCCCGCCGAAGAGGGTCTGTCCCGGGCCGAGTTCGACGCGGCCGTACGGCGCGCACTGCGCCACTGGCACCGGCCCGACGCGCTGTCGGCCAGCCCGCTCCTGCGCACCCATCTGGTGGCCGCGGACGCCGCCGACCCCGTGGAGGCGCTGCGGGACGTACTCGCCGAGGCGGCCGGGAAGCTGCGCGCGGACCGGCTGGGCGAAAAGCTCCACCAGGCGGTCGCGGTGACGTTCTTCGAGGGCGCCCCGACCCAGGAGGCCGCGGCCGACCGGCTCGGCGTGCCGTTCAGCACCTACCGCCGTCATCTCACCCGCGGCCTGGCCCGGGTCTGCGAACTGCTGTGGCACCGTTAGCCGTTGGACCGCGCTCAGCGAGTGACCAGCACGCTCACCGTCAGGGTGCCCTTGTTGTCGTCCAGGCAGTCGTCGCCGTCGTTGATCCGCAGCTCCAAGGTGCCCTCGTCCGCCGCCCGGAACTTCCACTCGCGCGTGACGCGATGGCTCGGCAGGCTCTTGGGGTTGCCGGAGAAGCGGCCCAGGAGGGTGCCGAACGGGGCCGTGGAGTTGACCTTGCAGCTCCAGGCGCCCCGCAGCCTCTCGTCGTCGGCGGATGTGTGGCCGAGGGGGCCCACCCCCGGCAGGAGGGTGGAGTCCACCGACCAGGTCCCGGTGGAGTAGCGCACCGCCACCTTGTCGCCCTGACGGAGCGGGGTCCGCGTCGCGCGCTGCCACCCCTTGGCCGACTGGACGTTGAACGTCGTGGTCGTGGTGACGGGCGCGGCCGGGGCGGCCGACGTGGCCCGGCCGTCCGGCGACGCGTCCTCCCCGTCGAACGGGGGCGCGTCCGTCAGGACCAGGAAGACGCCGGTGACCAGGGCGGACACCGCCCCGGCCGCCACCGGCCACCACCACCGCACCGGGCGGCGGCGGGGCGGCGGGGCGGCCGGGCGGTCCACCACGGTCGGATCCGCGCCGATCAGGGTCGGCGCCGGGTCCAGGGGGCGTATGTGGGTCTGCGTCGCGGCCTCCGCCAGGGGCTGGGGCGCCCGTACCGCCGCGGCGGCGGTCTCCGCGCCGACGGCGGCCGTGAGGGCGACGCCGTCCGCGGCGCCGTCCGCGACGCTCTGCAGCGCCTCGCGCACCGTGGCCACGGAGGGGCGCTCGTCCGGGGACTTGCGCAGCAGCGCCTCGACGACGGGCCGCAGCGGGCCGACCCGGTCCGGGATGTTCGGTTCCGCGAAGGTCACGGCGTGCAGCGCGGCGGCCTGGGTGGTGCGCTGGAACGGCGCCACCCCGGAGGCGACGGCGGACAGGGTCGCGCCCAGCGCCCACAGGTCGGACGGCGGGCCGATCTCGTCGGCGGTCAGCCGCTCGGGGGCCATGTAGCCGATGGAGCCGAGGAGTTCGCCCGCCGTGGTGAGCGAGTCGTCGCCCTCCAGGGCGGCGATGCCGAAGTCGGTGAGGACGGCGCTGCCGTCCGGGCGCAGCAGGACGTTGGCGGGCTTGATGTCGCGGTGCAGCGCCCCGACGGCGTGCACGGCTTCCAGCGCGCTCAGCAACTGGAGGCCGAGGGTGGCGGTGCGGGACGGCGACAGCGGACCGACGGCCGCGAGGTGGCGGTCGAGGGACGGGCCGTCCACCAGCTCCATCGTGATCCACAGCCGGCCGTCGTACTCGACCAGATCGTGGATGCCGACCACATGGGGGTGGTGCAGCCGGGCGACGGTGCGCGCCTCCCGCACCGCCCGGCGCAGCCGTCTGTGGTGCTCGTCGCCGTCGCTGGTGACGTGGAGCTCCTTGACGGCGACCTCGCGCTCCAGCACCCGGTCCCGGGCACGCCAGACCGTGCCCATACCGCCCCGGCCGAGCCGGTCCTGGAGCAGATAGCGTTCGGCGATCAGCCGTCCTTCTTCGGCGGATCTCACTCGGTCTCCCCTGTTCTCTCCCCCCGGCCCCGCCGATGCGCGGGAAACGATGCGGCGAGCATAGTCGGACCGTTGTCGGACCCGTGCGGTTGACTTGGTACGTACGCGTTTCGCCGGGCGGGCGGCAACGGCCTACCGGCACACAGCACTTCAGGCACACAGCACTTCAGGGGGCACGGCGATGACCACGACGAACCTTCCGGATGTTCCGGACGCGGCCTGGCTGGAGGCCCGGTTCGGCACGGGGTCCCTGTGGCGGCCGGACGAGGCCGACCTTCCGGCGGAGCTGACCCACCAGGGGTCGCGGGAGTTCCTGACCACGGTCGGATTCCCCGCCGTGAAGATGGGCCTCATCCGCTTCGACTCGGTCCATCTGCGCGACGGCGACGAGCCGCACGCCTTCGACGCCGACGATGTGTACGGGCGGCGCTACCCCGACGACGACTCCCCGCCGGAGAACTTCTGCTTCTCCTTCGGCAGGCGCTACGAGGACATGCTGATGCTCGACGCGGCGGCCGGTGGCATCGATCACTACGATCCGTCCGGCTGGGACCACGGGGAGGGCCACAAGGGCATGGTGGCCTCCTCGCTGCCCTCGCTCGCCGTCCTGCTCGGGCTGCTCGCCGAGCGGGCGGAGGCCATCGAGGCGGTCGAGGACGACGAGGAGGCCCGGGCCGAGGCCGTCGAGGAGCTGCGCGCCGAGATGACCGCCTTCGATCCGTACGTGGAGGACGCCCCGCTCTGGGACGAGGTGTTCGCGGACCTGGCGGAGTGACCAGCGCTTATCGCGGGCCGCGGGTGTTCAATGGCTGCATGGCGGACGACAACCGGTGGCGCGTCGAACTGAGCGGGGTGCCCGAGACCCTGCTGTGGAACCTCCACATGCGCGCGTACGAGGCGCGCCAACCGCGGCCGGTGCTGGCGGATCCCAAGGCCGTGGAGCTGGCCGACCGCGTCGACTACCCCTTCGAGGAGACCTTCGGCCCGCCGAACCCGCTGCTCGCGCAGGGGCACGCGCTGCGCGTGCGGACCTTCGACGATGCCGTACGGGAATTCCTGGCCGCCCACCCGGACGGCACCGTCGTCACGCTCGCCGAGGGGCTGGAGACCCAGTACTGGCGGGTGGACAACGGGCGGGCCCGCTGGCTGTGCGTCGAGCTGCCGGAGACCGCCGCGGTGCGGCGCGCCCTGCTGCCGGACGACGAGCGGCGGCGCACCCTCGCCGGGTCGGCGCTCGACCTGTCGTGGCGGCAGGAGGTCGACGCCTCGCGCGGGGTGCTGATCACCGCGCAGGGGCTGCTGATGTATCTGCGGCCCACCGAGGTACGGGACCTGATCGCCGGATGCGCGGAGGGGTTTCCGGGCGGGGCGCTGGTCTTCGACGCGGTGCCGCGCTGGTTCAGCGCGCGCACGATGCGCGGCGAGATGCGCAGCGCGGGGTACCAGGCTCCGCCCATGCCCTGGGGCATGGACGCGGGTGAGCTGGCCAAGGTCCGTACCGCCCATCCGCGCATCTCCGAGGTGCGGGAGCTGCCGCCGCCGCGCGGCCGGGGGGTGTACCACGGGGCGCTGGTGCCGGTGCTGCGGCGGCTGCCCGCCGTACGGAACCTGCGGCCCACGATGACCGCGATCGCCCGCTTCGGCTGAGTGGCCGATTCCTCACCCCTCCCTACTGATCACCGAGTCAGTCGACGTCTCATCACCTGGCGGAAATTCCGGTGCGTACACGCCCATAAGGGGGCATTTCCCACCCACATCCATTGCGCTTATCTCAACACCTCCGTACGGTGTCGGCCATGCGGCAAAAGTTCGACGTCCCGGCGCGTGTCCGTCAGGTGATCGACGAAGCGGGCTGCAGCCAGCGGGAGTTCGCACGGCGTGTGGTGATGGACCCCTCCAAGCTGTCCCGCTCGCTCGGCGGCACCCGACGTTTCACCGTCGCCGAACTGGCCCGCATCGCCGACGCGGGCCGGGTCGACGCCGGGTGGCTGCTCGGCACCACCGGGCCCGGCGAACCGGCCGCCGCCACCCCTGAACCGGCCGCCCGCCCCTCACCCCCCGAGGGCGGGCGGCCTCTCCAGATCGTGCGGGAGACCGTGCGGCTCATCGCCGAGCACGGCTTCCACTCCGTACGTGTCGCCGACATCGCCGCCGCCTGCGACACCAGCACCGCCGCCATCCACTACCACTTCCCCGGCCGCGCCGAATTACTGGAAGCCGCCGTGCGCTGGTGCATGGACGAGGACACCATGCGCCGCGCCGCCCGCCTCGCCGAGGCCGACGACGCCCTCGAGGAGCTGCGGCAGCTCATCGACCTCCAGGTCCCGGACAGCACCCAGCAGCGCCACCAGTGGCTGGTGTGGATGGACCTGTGGGCCGAGGCCGCGCGCTCGACCGCCATCGGACAGCTGCACGCCGCGTTCTACCAGGAGTGGCGGCGGACGATCGCCGAGGTGATCAGGCGCGGCATCGCCCAGGGCGTGTTCCGCGACGTCGACCCCGAGTTCAGCGCGCTGCGGCTCACCGCGCTGATCGACGGATTCGCCACCCAGGTGGTGGCCACCGCGCCCGGCGAGGGCGGTACGAGCGCGGAGGTCATGCGCACCGCCTGCCTCGCCTACCTCGACACGGAGCTGTCCGCACAGCCCCCTCACCGTCCGGACGAAACCCGTTCATCCCCGTTCCCGTAGCTACGGAGCAGTCGCAGAAGACGGAGAAACGCCATGCCCATGAACGACAGCGTCATCATCACCTGCGCCCTCACCGGGGCCGGCGACACCGTGGGCCGCAGCCCCCACGTCCCCGTCACCCCCGAGCAGATAGCCCGCTCCGCCGTCGAGGCCGCCGAGGCCGGGGCGGCCGTGGTCCACATCCACGTACGCGACCCCGAGACCGGTGCCCCCTCCCGCGATCCGCGGCTGTACCGCGAGGTCGTGGAGCGGGTGAAGGAAACCGGCACCGACGTCGTCATCAACCTCACCGCGGGCATGGGCGGCGACCTCGTCATCGACCCCGAGGCGCCCCTCACCCAGCTCCCCGGCACCGACCTGGTCAGCGGCCTGGACCGGCTTCCGCACGTCGAGGACCTGCTTCCCGACATCTGCACCCTGGACTGCGGCTCGCTCAACTTCGGCGACGGCAGCAACCTCTACGTCTCCACCCCCGACATGCTGCGCACCGGCGCCAAGCGCATCCAGGAGCTCGGCGTCCGCCCCGAGCTGGAGATCTTCGACACCGGCCAGCTGTGGTTCGCCAAGCAGCTGCTGGCCGAGGGGCTGCTGGAGGACCCGACCGTCTTCCAGCTGTGCATGGGCATCCCGTGGGGCGCCCCCGCCGAACCGGGCGTCCTGAAGGCCATGGTCGACATCCTGCCCGAGGGCGCGCAGTGGGCCAGCTTCGCGCTGGGCCGCATGCAGATGCCGTGGGTCGCCCAGTCCATCCTGCTCGGCGGCAACGTACGGGTCGGCCTTGAGGACAACCTCTACCTCAGCCGCGGCGTCAAGGCCACCAACGGCCAGCTGGTCGAACGGGCCGTCCAGATCACCGAGCTGCTGGGCGCGGCCGTCGCCAGCCCGGACGAGGCCCGGCTGCGCCTCGGCCTCAAGCCCCGCGCGTAAGACGCCCCCTCCTCCTGCGATCCTTAGGACCCCCATGCCCTCACCCCCCTGTGCACCCGACCGTGTCCGCCGCGTCGCCTGTATCGGCGCGGGCGTCATCGGCGGCGGCTGGGTCGCCCACTTCCTCGCCCGCGGCTACGACGTCACCGCCTGGGACCCGGCGCCGGACGCCGAGACCAAGCTGCGCCGCCTCGTCGACGCCGCCTGGCCCGCGCTGGAGCAGATCGGCCTGGCCGAAGGCGCCTCACCGGACCGTCTCACCCTCGCCCCGACCCTCGAAGAGGCCGTCGCCGAGGCGCAGTTCGTGCAGGAGAGCGCCCCCGAGAAGCTGGAGCTGAAGCGGAGCCTGCTGGCCCAGCTGGACGCGGCGGCCCCGGCGGGCGTCGTCATCGCCTCCTCCACCTCCGGCTATCCGATGACCGACATGCAGACCGAGGCCACCGACCCCGGCCGCCTCCTCGTCGGCCACCCGTTCAACCCGCCGTATCTGATCCCCCTGGTCGAGGTCGCGGGCGGCGAGAAGACCGACCCGGCCGCCGTGGAATGGGCCTCCGCCTTCTACAAGGCGGCCGCCAAGTCCGTCATCACCATGGACCGCGAGTTGCCCGGCTTCATCGCCAACCGCCTCCAGGAGGCGCTGTGGCGCGAGGCCCTGCACATGGTGGCGAACGGCGAGGCCACCGTTAAGGACATCGACGACTCGATCACCGAGGGACCCGGCCTGCGCTGGGCCTTCATGGGGCCGTGCCTGACGTTCGCCCTGGCGGGAGGCGAAGGCGGCATGGGGCATATGCTCGATCACTTCGGACCGTCACTGAAATCGCCATGGACGCGTCTCGAAGCCCCTGAGCTGGACGACTCGTTGCGTACGGCCATGGTCGACGGATGTGACGAGGCGGCGGCCGGGCGGAGTATCGCCCAGCTCGTCGCGGAAAGGGACCAGGGCGTGATCAACGTCCTGCGGGCGACCGGCCGGTTGCCCGAGCAGCGCAACGAGGGAGGCGACAAGTGAGCGACCAGCTCCCCCACTACCACCAGACCGTCCGACCGGAATGGATCGACTACAACGGTCATATGAGCGAGGCGTTCTACGTCCTCGTCTTCGGACACAGCACGGACGAGATGATGGTCGAGACCGGTCTCGACTCCGGATACCGGGTGAAGACCGGCTGCTCCCTCTACACCGTCGAGACGCACATACGCTATCTCCACGAGGTCGAGGAAGGCGCCGAGCTGACCATCCGCACCCGAGTGCTGGGCGTGGACGAGAAGAAGGTGCGGTTCTCGCACGAGATGTACGTGGGCGAGCCGGAGGGTGGCGACCCCGTGGCCACCACCGAACTGCTCGCCCTCCACATCGACCAGAAGGAGGGCCACGCGGCGCCCTTCCCCGAGGAGATCCGCGAGCGGCTCGCCTCCCTGGTCGAGAAGACACCCGACTGGGCGGGCCGCTCCATCGGCCCTGTCCCCACGGCCGCCTAGGCGCGGCGCACGCAGAGACGAGGGGGTCACCGGGCCGTACGCGGCCCGGCGACCCCCTCGACGCGTCACAGGGCGGTCAGCGGCGTCACGGCGCCGAGGGATGAACCAGACTGGACCGGTGAGACCGTCCGACCACACCAGCGCGCCCGCGCCCCGGCTGCCCTCGCCCTCGCAGGAACTGCACGACGAGTGGTTCGCGAGCCGGGGGCTGGAGCTGCGGCTGAAGCGGGACGACCTCATCCATCCCACCGTCCCCGGCAACAAGTGGCGCAAGCTCACGCCGAACCTGCGGGCCGCCGCCGAGCAGGGGCATACGCGGCTGCTCACCTTCGGCGGGGCGTACTCCAACCACATCCGCGCCGTCGCCGCGGCCGGGGCCGCGTGGGGGCTGTCCACGGTGGGGGTCATCCGGGGCGACGAGCTGGCGGACGCCCCGCGCAACTGGTCCCTCGCCCTCGCCGAGTCGTACGGCATGCGCCTGTCCTTCCTCGACCGGTCCGGCTACCGGGCGACCCTGCGCTCCCTCGACGACCCCCGCACGCTGCGGGAGCTGGAGGCGCGGTGGGGGCGGGCCTACGTCCTGCCGGAGGGCGGTACGAACGCGCTCGCCGCGCACGGCACCGCCGAGCTCGTCGCGGAACTGCCCGACCTGGGCGCGCGTGACCTCGTGTGCTGCGCGGTCGGCACGGGCGGCACGCTGGCCGGGATCGCCGCCGCGCTGCCGGAGGGCGCGCGGGCGGTGGGGTTCGCCGTGCTGAAGGGGGCGGACGGGTATCTGGAGGGCGAGGTGGCGGAGCTGCACCGGCTCGGGTGGGGACGGACGTTCGGCGACTGGCACATCGAGCACGGCTGGCACGGCGGCGGGTACGGGCGTATCCCGGCCGAGCTGGAGGCGTTCGCGGCCGGGTTCGAAGCGCGGCACGGGGTGCGGGTGGAGCGGCGGTACGTGGCGAAGATGCTGTGGGGCCTGTACGACCTGGCCGCCGCCGGAGCCCTCCCCCGGGGCACCCGGGTGACGGCGGTGGTCACCGGCCCCCCGGACCCTGCGGGGGCGGGGTAGCGAGCCTTTCCCCCACCCCGCCCCTTCCCGAAACCGGGGCTGCCGCCCCGGACCCCGACAACGCCCACCGCGGGCACGCGGGAGTCGGCGGCGCGCCCCGGGGCCGAGGCCGAGCGAGCAGGCGCGAGCCCCCGCGGGTGGCGGGGCCACGGCCGCCCGGCGCCCGGGGGCGGGACGAGGCGGACAGGCACCGGCCCCGAAGGGGGCAGGGCCAGTCAGGGCTGGGCCTCGGGCCCGGGGCATACCCGGCACGACCCCGGTAGCGCACCCCGCACGGGAGGTGCGGGCGGGCGCGGAGCCCGCAGGGGCAGGGCCACGGGGCCGCCCGGCGCTCGGGGCTGGGCCTCGGGCCCCGGGGCGCCCCCCGACGCGGGTCCCGGCAGGGGCCCCGCGCGGGAGTTGGGGGCGTGGCGCGCGATCCCGCAGGGGGCGGGGACGTGGCCCGGCGCTCGGGGCCGGGTCTCAGGCCCCCGCAGGAGTTGGCGGCGCGGGGACATGGCCCGGCGTTCGGGGTTGGGGCGCGGCGAGGGTCACTCGGGGACCCGTAGGCGGATTACTGCCGTTGCCGCGTGGCGGACCGTGCTTTCCTGGCGGACCTCCACCGTCAGGTTCGGTGTGATCGGTTGGTAGGCGATCCATGCGCCTACCGTGTCGATCGCCGTGGGCGGGGCGGTGTCCACCGGGGGCGGGGCTGGGAGGTCTCGTAGGGCCGTGGTGAGCTGGGCTCGGACCGCCGGGGTCAGGGGGCCGGAGACCACGGGGGTGTCATCGCCCGGCAGGACGAGGACCAGGGCGCGGGGGCGGAGGCGGGGGCCGACTACGCCGACGACCACGGCGTCCCGGGTCTCCGAGTGCCGCAGTTTCCGCCAGTGGCGTCCGGTCCGGTACGGCTGGTCGGGGCTCTTGATGACCAGCCCTTCGACGCCGATGGCCGGGAGCGCCTCGTACCAGGTGGCGGCCAGCTCCGGGTCCATCGTCATGGGGACGGCCTGGAGGGGTGGGCCGTACGGTTCGAGGAGGGCGACGAGGAGGGCGCGGCGTTCGGCGTACGGGCGGGGCCGCAGGTCGTCCGGGCCGCTCGCGAGGAGGTCGAACGCGGCGTAGGAGGCGGGGAGTTGGCTGGCCAGCCGCGCGGCGCGGGCCTCGGTCGCGGCCGCGGCGCGCTTCTGGACGGCGGCGAAGTCGGTGTGGCCGCCGACCCACACCACCACCTCCCCGTCGAGCACGGTGCCCACCGGGAGCCGTCGCGCGGCGGCGGCCAGGTCGGGGAAGGCGCGGGTGACGATGCGGCCCGAGCGGGCCTGCAGCTGCACCCCGTCCGCCAGCCGGAAGATCAGCAGCCGGTGGCCGTCGAACTTCGGCTCGTACGCGAACCGCCGCCCCGGCGCGGGCGTCGGCAGGGTCGGGACGGGGCGGGCGAGCGCCACCGGCACGGGTGGGGTCAGGGGGGTCATGGGGTGGCGGGCAGCGGATGGGCCCGTGCCGGGTCGAGGAGCGGGGCGAGCAGATCGCCGTGGCGGTCGAGGCGGGCGGGAAGGTCCTCAATGCGGAAGACCAGCCGCCCGGGGTCGTCGCACGCCTCCACTTCGTCCCAGGTCACGGGCGTGGAGACAGTCGGCTCCCGGCGGGCCCGGGGCGTGTAGGGGGCGGCGGTGGTCTTGGCGGCGGCGTTCTGGCTGAAGTCGACGAACACCTTGCCGGGCCGCAGGGAGCGCGTCATCTTCTGGATGGCCAGCCCGGGCAGGGCGGCGGCGGCCTCCGCCGCGAGCCGCCGGGCGTAGTGGGTGACCTGCCGGGACGGGACCGGTTCCAGCGGGGTCAGCAGATGCAGCCCCTTGGAGCCGCTGGTCTTGGCGTACGCGGCCAGCCCGTCCGCGCGCAGCCGCTCCCGCAGCCATACGGCGACGGCGCAGCACTCCACGATCGTGGCGGGCGGGCCGGGGTCGAGATCGAAGACCAGCCGGTCGGCGACGCCCGTCCCCTCGTCGGTCCGCCACATGGGCGCGTGGAACTCGACCACCAGGTTCGCCGCCCACATCAGCGAGGCCAGGTCCTGCACCAGCACCTGCCGCGCGGTCTCCCCCTCATGGCGGCTGACCTCGGCGGTCGTCACCCAGGAGGGGGTGCCGGGCGGCGGATTCTTGGTGAAGAACAGCTGGCCGTCCGGGCCGTCCGGGTAGCGCAGGAACGCGAGCGGGCGCCCCCGCAGATGGCCGAGCATCGCCCCGGCGGCCGACGCCAGGTAGTGCAGCAGCTCGCCCTTGGTGGTGCCGGTGGCCGGATGGATGACCTTGTCGAGGTTCCTGAGCGCGATCCGTCGCCCCTCCACCTCCGTGATCGGGGACATACGATAAGAATCTCACGAAAGGGATCAAGCATGCGATCTATCTGGAATGGGAACATTTCGTTCGGCCTGGTCAGCATCCCGATCAAGATGTATCCGGCGACCGAGGATCACTCGGTGTCCTTCCGGCAGATCCACACCGCCGACGGCGGCCGCATCCGGTATCGCAAGATCTGCGAGCTGGAGGACAAGCAGATCGACGCGGACGAGATCGGCAAGGCGTACGAGGATGCCGACGGTGCCCTGATCCCGATCACCGACGAGGACCTGGCAGCCCTGCCGCTGCCGACGACCCGCGCGCTGGAGATCGAGGCGTTCGTGAACGCCTCGGACATCGATCCGCTCCAGATGGGCGACGCGTACTACCTCGGCGCCAACGGCACCGCCGCCGCCAAGCCGTACGCCCTGCTCCGGGAGGCCCTCAAGCGCAGCGAGCGGGTCGCCATCACCAAGTACGCCCACCGCGGGCGGGAACGGCTCGGGATGCTGCGCGTCGTCGGCGACGCCATCGCCATGCACCGGCTGCTGTGGCCGGACGAGGTGCGCGAACCGGCGGGCGTGGCGCCCAAGGAGAAGGTCACGGTGAAACCGGCCGAGCTGGATCTCGCCGACACCCTGATGGCCACGCTCGGCGAGGTGGACCTGAGCGAACTGCACGACGAGTACCACGAGGCCCTGGAGGCCATGGTGGCCGCGAAGGTCTCCGGCGCCACCCCCACCGCCGAACCGGGCGAGCGCCCGGCCGGCGCCCAGGTCGTGGACCTGATGGCCGCCCTGAAGGACAGCGTCCGCAGCGCGAAGGAGGCCCGCGGCGAACCGGCCGAGGAGGAGAAGGCCACGGTCACCGAACTGACCGGCCGCAAGAAGGCCCCGGCCAAGAAGACCGCGGCGAAGAAGACGGCCGAGAAGAAGACGGCGGCCAAGAAGACCGCGGCGGCGAAGACCGCCGCCGCGAAGAAGCCCGGCACGAAGAAGACGGCGGCCAAGAAGCAGCCCGGCAAGCGGGGCGCCTGAAGCCGGGGGCGCGCGGCCGCGGCCACCCCCCGCCCGGCGCCCCCACCCGCGCTCAGCCGGTCAGCTGAAGGCGGGCGCGTGGTCCGCGGCCCACTGCGCGAACGTCCGCGGCGGGCGCCCCGTGATCCGCTCGACCTCCGGGGAGATCGCCTGCGGCCGGTCCACGCACGCCGCGAAGACCCGCAGCAGCGAGTCCGCGATCTCCGGCGTCATGAACCCGCCGATCAGCTGCTCCCGCGCCACCTCGGGCGGGATCTCCTCGTACCGCAGGGGGCGCCCGACGGCCTCGCCGATGATGCGCGCCTGGTCGGCGAAGGTCAGCGACTCCGGGCCGGTCAGCTCGGGCGTCTGGCCGACCAGGTCGTCGACGAGGAGGGCGCGGGCGGCGACGGCGCCCATGTCGGCCTCGTGGATGGGGGCCATGTGCGCTCCGGCGTACACACCCCGCACCACATCCCCGGCCTTGGCCTGCTCCACCCACTGGAAGGCGTTCGCCGCGAAGGCGCCCGGCCGCACATGGGTCCACTCCAGCCCGGTGCGCTCGACCTGGGCCTCCAGGTCGCGGTGCATGGCACCGATCGGGTTGCTCTGCGGGTCGGTGTCCTCCAGGACCGAGGACGAGGAGAGCGTCACGATGCGCCGCACCCCGCTCTCCTTGGCCCGCTCCAGCAGCTTCTCGGCGCCCAGCTGCCACGCCACCGCGGCGTGGAGGAAGAGCCCGGTGGCGCCCTCCAGCGGCAGGTCATCGGTCCGCGCCGCGCTCACGCCCGCGGGGAAGCTCGCGGTCCCGGGGTCACGGGTGAGCGCCCGGACCTCCGCGCCCGCGGCGGCCAGCTCCTTCACCACATGCGCGCCGACATTTCCGGTGGCACCCGTTACGACGATCATGATCTCTCTCCTACCTGCTCCTCATCGGCGTCTTCGAGGCCAGGTTCATCCAAACGGATGAAGTTGTCAAACATTTAGATGGCGTTAGCCTGGTCCGAGCACGACAAGCCGCATGAGGAGTTGAAGGACATGGAGGGGACGCCGAAGAGACCCCGCCGCGCCCCCGCGCCCGAAGAGCGCAAGCTGTGCCCGGAGCGCTCCCGGCGGCTGCTGCTGGAGGCCGCGCGGGACGAGTTCGCGCAGAAGGGGTTCGCGGGCGCCCGGGTCCAGGACATCGCGGACCGGGCGGGCGTCAACAAGCAGCTGATCGCGTACCACTTCGGCGGCAAGGAGGGCCTGCACCGGGAGCTGTGCCGCGAGTGGCTGAAGCGCGAGGAGACCTTCAACGACCCCGCGATCCCGCTCGACGAGCTGGTCGAGCACTATCTCCGCGAGGCCTTCGCCGACCCCCGGGCGACCCGGTTCAACGCCTGGTGCGGCCTTGACGACGCCGCGCCGGAGGAGGACCCGGAGGACCTCTCCGACCTGCGGCGCCGCCAGGCGGCGGGCGAGATCGCCGAGGACATCGACCCCGCCATGGCGATGCTGCTGTACGTCAGCCTGGTGACGGCGCCGATCGCGCTGCCGCACGCCGTGCGCCGCTTCTTCGACGCCGATCCGGAGTCGCCGGAGTTCCGCGAGCACTACGCGGAGCAGCTGCGCAGGATCGTCCGCCGCCTGGCGACGTAAGGCCGCCCGAGGGCGCCCCGGCCGCTACTCCGTCACCCCGTCGATCTGGAACGTCTGCACCGACTGTGCGGCGAACGGCACGCTCAGCCGCTTGCCGTCCAGCACCGTGTCCCGGCGCGCGGTGTACAGGTCGCCGCCGCCCGCGGTCTGGGTCGACCAGCGCGGCACGAGCCCGCCCGTACCGCCGCTGACCTGCCCGAACCGCGACAGGTCGAAGGTCATGTTCTGCGCGGCGCCGGGGTTGACGGCGACGAGCACGAGGCGGCGGGCGGCCGGGTCGTACGCCGCCACCGCGTGGTCCGAGCCGGTGGCCAGGATGCGCATGCCGGGGCGGATGTGCCGGGTGAACTGGGCCAGGACGTAGTACTTGGTCTGCACGGCGCCGGGCTGCGCGGTGTTCGGGTCGTAGTGGATGAGCGCCCAGCCCGCGCTGGGGTCCATCACCTGCCAGTAGGACCAGGCGGTCGGGTGCAGCCAGTTGAAGTCCAGGCAGAGGTTGGTGGCGAGGGTGAGGCCGGTGCCGTCCTTGTCGCCGGTCTCGGAGTTCCACAGCTTCTTGCCCGCGGCGCGCACGTCCGTGTACAGCAGGTCGCGGCGGCCGCCCGAGCCCTGGTAGCCGTGCACATTGACCTGGTCGACCAGGGCGCGGGTCGCGGAGTCGAAGGAGCCCCAGGTGGTGCGGGCAAGGTCGTAGCTGGTCTCGTCCGAGGCCGAGACGCGGGCCGCGGTGAGGCCGCGGCGGTCCAGCTCGGTGCGGAGGTGGCCGAGGACGGTGCGCTGTACGCCGGCGTCCATGTGGCAGCCCTCCTGTGTGCCGTCCGCCTTCCACCAGGCGGAGGAGGGTTCGTTGAACGGCTCGACGGTGGCGAAGCGGACGCCCCAGTGGTCCTGGGCGTAGCGGGCGGTGGTGGCGAGGTAGACGGCGAACTGCCGGTAGTTCCACGACTGGAGGTTGTTGCCGCCGTCCGCGGCGCCCGAGGGATTGTGGTTGAGGCACATCCACCACATGGGCGAATTGGAGAACAGCTCGGTGACGGCGCCGCGCTGGACGGCCTTGGTGAGCGCCGCGCGCTGGGGCGCGTCGGAGTTCCAGCGCCAGGCGGCGGAGGCCGGGTCCTCGCTGGACCAGTCGTGCCAGTAGCCCTCGATCTGCTTGAACCGGGGGATGTTGGGCGAGACGGCCATGGACTGGCCGCCCACGCCGGTCCAGGCGCAGCCGCCGAGGTTGTAGCGGGCGATGTTCAGGCCGAGGCCGGGGAGGGTGGTACCGGCGTACGCGGTGTTCTTGGTGGTGAAGAAGGCGTCGGCGAAGTCGTCCCGCTGCCCGAAGAGGTTGGCCCACCAGGCGAGCGAGGTCCCCCAGCCCTCCCAGCCCCCGTAGTCGGTGCCCGGGTCGACGGCGACGGATTCGTCGGCGTGGGCCGTGCCGGTGGTGAGTGCGGTGCCGAGCAGGGTCGCGCTTGCCGCGGTGAGGAGCGTTCTTCGTCGCACCATGTGTCCCTTCTGCCGCTTGGGGCCCCGTGGTCTGAAGCGTCGGGCGCGGAGAGGGAGTTGTCGAGAGGCATGACAGCGCTTTCTGCCGTCGGGGGCGGCGGCCCATAAATCGGTTGCTCGCAGCCCCGCCCCGCGCTCAGGATGTCCGCGACATTCCGCCGACAACGACAGGAGCATGCGATGCGCCGATTCCTCGGAACGACTCAAGGCCCCCGCCGGACGACCGTTTTCGAGGACATCACCACGCATGCACCAGAACCAGACCATCAACATCGGCGTGCTCGCCCATGTCGACGCCGGTAAGACCAGCCTCACCGAGCGGCTGCTGTTCGACGCGGGCGTCATCGACCGCCTCGGCAGCGTCGATTCCGGGGACACCCAGACCGATACGGGCGCCATCGAGCGGGAGCGCGGGATCACCGTGCGATCGGCCGTCGCCTCCTTCGGCGTCGGCGGCACCCAGGTCAATCTGATCGACACCCCCGGCCACTCCGACTTCATCGCCGAGGTCGAGCGGGCGCTCGGCGTGCTGGACGGGGCGGTGCTCGTGCTGTCCGCCGTCGAGGGCGTCCAGGCGCAGACCCGGGTGCTGATGAAGACGCTGCGGCGGCTGCGGTTGCCCGTACTGCTCTTCGTCAACAAGATCGACCGGGCAGGTGCCCGGCACTCGGAGCTGCTGGCGGACATCCGGCGGCTGCTGGCGCCGCACCTCGTGTCCCTCACGGACGTAACGGACCTGGGCACCCGGGCCGCGCGCACCGCGCCGCGGTCGCTGGACGACACCGGCGTACGCACCGAGATCGCCGAGGCGCTGGCGGAGACCGACGACGCGCTGCTCGCCCGGCTCGTGGACGGCTCGCTCCCCTCCCCCGCCGAGGTGCGCGCGGCGCTGGCCGCGGGGACGGCGGAGGGGCGGGCGTACCCGGTGTACTGCGGTTCGGCGCTGAGCGGGGAGGGCGTCGCGGCCCTCGTGGAGGGCGTCGTACGGCTCGTTCCGCCCGCCCGCGGCGTCGGTACGGCACCCCGGGGAGCCGTCTTCGCCGTCGAGCGGACGGCGGGCTCCGCCACCAAGACCGCCTATCTGCGGCTGTTCTCAGGCGAGCTGACCGTACGGCAGCACCTCACCCTGCACCGGCCCGGCGCCCGGCACAGCGGGCAGATCACCGCGCTGGAGGTCGTCGGCCGGGCCGGGACGCGGGTGCTGACCGCCGGGAACATCGCGCGGGTCAAGGGCCTTCCCGAGGTCCGCGTCGGCGACCGGCTGGGGGACTTCGACAACGGCGACGACCGGCCGCGGTTCGCCGCGCCCACCCTCCACACCCTCGTCCACGCCCGCGAACCCGGCCCCGCGGCCGCCGCCCGGCTGCACACCGCGCTGCTCGCCCTGGCCGACCAGGATCCGCTGATCCACGCCCGGGCGCTGCCCGGCGGCGCCACCTCGGTGCTGCTGTACGGCGAGGTCCAGAAGCAGATCATCGCGGCGACGCTCACCCAGGACTACGGCATCGAGGCCGACTTCGAGCCGAGCCGCCCGGTCCTGGTCGAGCGCCCGGCGGGGGTCGGCGAGGCGTGCTACGAGATGGCCCGGCGCGGCCATACGGGGCCGTGGGCGACGGTCGGGCTGCGCGTCGAGCCCGCCGCGACCGGGTCGGGGACGGTGTTCGGCTACGAGACCGAACTGGGCGCCCTGCCCCGGGCGTTCCACACCGCGATCGAGCAGACCGTGCACGACACGCTGCGCCGGGGCTCGCGCGGGCGGGCGGTCACGGACTGCCGGGTCACCCTGATCCGGTCGGGTTTCGACGCCCCGGTCAGCACCGCCGCCGACTTCCGGGGCGTCACCCCGGGGGTGCTGTGGCAGGCCCTGGAGCGGGCGGGGTGGCGGGTGTACGAGCCGTACCACGCCTTTGAGCTGGAGATCCCGGCCGATGTGCTCGCACCCGTCACCGCCCGGCTCGCCGCGGTCGGGGCGGACCTCGCGGAGAGCACGGGCGGTGGGGCGGGATGGCTGCTCACGGGGGAGATTCCGGTGCGGTCGGTGCACGAGTTCGAGCACGCGCTGCCGGGGCTGTCGCGGGGCGAGGGGGTGTGGCTCTCCCGCCCGTCCGGCGACCGGCCGCTCCCCGGCAGCGCCACCCGCTAGTTGTGGCCCTGGCTAGATGCCGGGTCCGTTGACGCGGGTGTAGGTCACGCTGTTGCTCGTGCCGCCCGGTGTCGTCACGGTGACGCTGACCGCCCCGGCCGACCCAGCCGGGGCGGTCGCCGTCACCCAGGTGTCCGACACGACCGTGAACGCGGCGGGCGTGGAGTCGAACTGGACCGCGCTCGTCGTGGTCAGGCCGGTGCCGAACAGGGTGACCGTGGTCCCGCCCTCCAGCGGGCCCGTGTTGGGGACCGCGCTGGTGAGGACGGGGACGGTGACGTAGGTGTAGGGGATGCCGTTGCTGGTGCCGCCCGGGCCGGTCACCGTCACCTGCACCGTCCCGGCACTCTGCGCCGGTGCCACGGCGTTGATCTGCGTCGCCGACACCACGGTGAACGACGTGGCGGCGACGGCGCCGAACATGACGGCCGTCGCGCCGAGCAGGTTCGTCCCCACGAGGGTGACGGCCGTGCCGCCGGACGCCGGGCCCAGGTTGGGGGTGACGGAGCTGAGGGTGGGGATGCCGACGTAGAAGTACGTGAGGCCGTTGCTCGTACCGCCCGGGCCGGTCACCGTGATCTGCACCGGACCGGCGCTCCCGGACGGCGCCACCGCCGTGATCTGCGTCGCCGACACCACGTTGAACGATGTCGCGGGAACCGCGCCGAAGCTCACCGCCGTGGCCCCGGTGAAGCCGGTACCGGTCAGCGTCACCGTATTGCCCCCGGCGACCGGGCCCGTGCTCGGCGAGACCGCGGTCAGCACGGGAGCCGCGACGGCCACATAGGTATAGGGGACGCCGTTGCTGGTACCACCCGGCCCGGTCACGGTCACCTGCACCGAACCGGCACTCCCGGGCGGCGCCACCGCCGTGATCTGCGTCGCCGACACCACCGTGAACGACGTCGCCAGCACCGCGCCGAACCGGACCGCCGTGGCCCCGGTGAAGCCGGTACCGGTCAGCGTCACCGTGTTGCCCCCGGCGACCGGGCCCTGACTCGGCGAGATCGCGGTCACCACGGGGGCGGGGACGGCCGTATAGGTATAGGTGAGGCCGTTGCTCGTGCCGCCCGGGCCGGTCACCGTGATCTGCACCGCACCGGCGCTTCCGGGCGGCGCCACCGCCGTGATCTGCGACGGCGACACCACGGTGAACGACGTGGCGAGCACCGAACCGAAGCGGACCGCCGTGACAGTGGCGAGACCACTGCCGGTCAGCGTCACCGTGTTGCCCCCGGCGGCCGGGCCCGTGTTCGGCGAGGCACCGCTCAGCACGGGGGCGGGGACGGCCGCGTAGCCGAACGCCACCCCGTTGCTCGTACCGCCCGGAGTGGTCACAGTGACCTGCACGGTGCCGGAGCCCGCCGGTGCGGTGGCGGTGATCTGGTTGGCGGAGACGACGGTGAAGGCCGGGGCGAGGGTGGTGCCGAACCGGACCGCCGTCGCCCCGTTCAAGTTGCTGCCGGTGATCGTCACGACGGTCCCGCCTCCGGGTGATCCGGAGGCGGGACTGACGGAGCTGACCACCGGAGGGGACGCCGCCATGGCCGCGGGCACGGCGGTTGCCGTGGTATCTGTCTGCGGGCCTGCGGCTTGAGGGGTGCTCAACGTGCTGCTCCTTCCGGCGGAACGTCCCAAGGGTGATCAGATACCGGGCCCGGCGAGGTACTGGTAGGGGGTCGCGGCGGTCGCGCTGCCCGCCGGGTTGGTGACCGTGACGTTGGCCGGGCCGGGCTGTCCGTCCGCCGTGGGCGGCGTGACCGCGGACAGGGTGGTGGGGCTGATGACGCTGAACGGAGCCGCGATGCCGCCGAAGGTGACCGACGTGGTGGTGTCCAGGTTGGTGCCGGTGATGGTCACCGCGGTGCCGCCGGAGGCCGGGCCGGAGGCGGGGGCGAAGGTGGTGATGGTGGGCACGTCGATGTAGGTGTAGGACAGCCCGTTGTTGGTGCCGCCCGCGGTGGTGACGCTGACCCCGACGGACCCGGCCGCGGCGCCCGCGGGCACGACGGCGGTGATGCTGCTGTCGGAGACGACGGTGGGCGTGACGGTGTTGGCGCCGAAGGCCACGGAGGTGGCCGTCGACAGACCGGTGCCGCTGATGGTGATGGTGTTGCCGCCCACGAGCGGCCCGGAGGAGCCGCTCAGGCCGGACTTGAAGGGCGCGCCGACGTAGAAGAACGTCAGCGGGTTGCTGGTGCCGCCCGGCGTGGTCACGGTCACCGGGACCGCGCCGGTGCCGGAGGGCGAGGTCACGGTGACGGACGTGGGCGTGTTGGCGGTGATCGTGGCGTTCTTGCTGCCGAACTTCACGGCGGAGGCGTTGGCGAGGTTCGTACCGGTGATGGTGACGGTCGTACCACCGCCGGTCGAGCCCTGATTCGGAGAGATGGGCATGGCGTGTGCTCCCTGCGGAAGACTGAGCCGGACCCGGAGGTCCGAAGAGCGGCCCGGAGACGGCTCAGAGGACGGAAAGGGAAGGGATGGAAGGACGGGCCGGGCGGGTCGGACCCGCTCGCGCTCGCAGGAGAATGCGATGTGCGCCGGCCGGGTCGTTGGGGACGCCCGCCCGGCCCCCTCGCTCGGTACGCCTGGCGCCCGGGACCGGCGAGGGTGCGGGAGCCTGGTTCGCCGGAAAACCGGCGGAGGCCATCCCGCACATTTTCAGTAATCCATCAGAATGAGTCCGTCCACAAGAAGTGTGACGTCGCATCACTCGAATGGCGGGGCGTGCGGCCACCGCAGGTCATCGCGGCCCTCGCGCCGGGCCCGCGAAGACCGCGCGGGAGCGCGTGGGCCGGGCCTTTCGCGGCCACTCAACCTTTCCCGTGACCCGTCGGAAGAAGGGGTCACTTCCGCACTCCGCGGGCGTATCCTCTTGCCACATGGGGGCGGACATGGGCATTCCCGTCAATGAGTCCTCCGCCGGGGGGTGTTGGCGGGTTCGCATCCGCGGCATGACCGGCGAGATCCTGGGCGCCGGAATCCTTCTGGGCGGCGACACCGTGCTGACGTGCGCCCATGTCATCCCGGACGACGGCCGCCCGGTGCCCGCGTCGCGGGTCCTCGTCGACCTCGTGCAGGTGCCCGACGCCGCCCCGGTGACCGCGCGCGTCGCCGCGGGCTGCTGGGTGCCCCGGCGCGCCGACGGATGCGGTGACATCGCGCTGCTGACGCTGGACCGCCCGCAGCCCGCCGAGCATGCCGTGCCCCTGTACCGGCTGTCGCCGGAGCCGCTGGGGCAGGTACGGAACCTGGGCTTCCCGGTCCACAACGACGACGGCACCTGGTTCTACGCGAAGATCGCCGGGCCCGTCGGCCCGCGTGCGGAGTGGCTGGAGCTGATCCCGGACTCCCCCGGGGACGTGGTGCGCCGCGGATGCAGCGGCGCCGGGGTGGAGGACGTCAAGACCGGCCATGTCATCGGGATGATCGTCAACCGCTACGACGACGCCCCCGGCATCCCCGCCGACGAGCGACGGCTGCGGTCGAACATGATCCACATCGAAACGGTGCTGCGTCACCTCCCGCTCGTCCACCGCTTCGTGGGCGGCGACCGGGTCGTCGACGCGCGGCTCGTCTCCCGGCTCACCTCCGGCGAAGCCGTCTTCCAGGACGTCCCGTTCGCACAGCGGCTCGCCCTGTGGCTGCGCCGCGCGTCCCTGGCCGGGCGGCGCGAGGGCATCGCGGACGTGGAGACGGTCGTCATCGCGCACGACGACAGCGGCCGCTACGAGGCGCTCAGCCGCGCCGTGACCCTCGCCGACCGCGAGCTGTCCGGGGGCGGCGACGACGAGGCGCTGTCCGCCGCGCCGCACGGCACGGTGCCGCCGCTGGGCAGCGTGGACCTGGCCATCGACGTCACCGGCCGCACCGACACGGAGGTGGCCCGCCGGGTCGCCGACCGGATGGATCTGCGCTCGCCCGGCGACGCCTCCCCGCTCAGCCGGATCCGGGCCAACGCCGTCCCGCTGACCGTCGTGGCCGTCGGGCTCGACCGGGCCGGCGACCCGGAGGCGCTGATCCGCTTCATGAAGCTCCTCGCCGACCGGGGCGCCCGGCTGATGCTGGTCTTCCGCGATCCGCACGCGCCCGGACTGCGGCTGGCCGAGCGGCTGTTCCGCCCCGCGCCGGAGCGGGTCGACGCCTGGCTGGACGAGCTGGCGGCCCGGGTCGCGGAGGCCACCGGGCTGGAGCGCGAGGCCACCGCGTCCGGGGCGCGCGCCGCGTCGGAACCGGCGGAGGCCCCGGCACTGCGCATCAACCTGACCCGGCTGCGGGGCGACCCCGAGCTGCGGACCCATCACATCGTCGCCAAGCTGGCCGCGTTCGAGCACGCGGTACGGGCCGTGCGGGAGCGCACCGAGGCGGCACTGCGCACGGCCGACGCCCGGCGCGACGAGGTCAAGGAGCTGAAGGGGCTGCTGAACGCGTACGCGGCGCTGCTAGGGGCGAAGGCCGCGTCGGAGCGCCGCGAGCTGTTCCCCCTCCAACGCGCCGCCCACCACGAGCTGACCGCGGTCCCCTGCGACGTGACGGCCGCCCGCCGCGCCGTAGAAGCCTTCGTCCAGGCCGTGCACGCGGCGCCGGGCGCCTCGCCGCACGAGGAGGCGCCGTGACGGCGGGCGCGGCGTGCGTCCGCGCGGACTGCCCCGGCGGGGGCCGAGGCCGGATCAACCCGCGCGGCTACTGCGCGGAGTGCGGCCGCAGACCCGCCCCCACCGCCCCGAACTCCGCCCCGCGCCCGGCCGCGGCCCGAGGCCAGGGCCCCCGAACAGGCACGGGACCCGGTGCAGACCGCAGCGCGGCCACCCGCGAGCCGCCGGGTCCCGGCCCCGACCCCGGTGCCGGGACGGGCACACCGCCCGGCACCGCCGCGGACGCGCGGCCCGGTGCAGGCCCCGGCCCCGCCACCGGCGCGGGCACCCGCGCCGCCACCGGGCCCCATACCGCCAACCGCAGCGGCAGCGCCGCCGGCAGTCTCCAATCCAGTGCGACCGCCGCCACCGACCGGGCCCGGCGCCGGGACGCGGCGCGGAAGTTCAGTCTGGGGGCCGCCGGGGACGGGTTGTTGGATCTGCCGCGCGTCGAACTGCCCTCCCTCACCGACCTCGTGCTCGACGACCCGCGGCCGCCGTCCCGCGGCCAGACCTGCGGGCGCCCGGGGTGCGAGGAGACCGTGGGCGCGCCGTACCACGGGGAGCCCGCGCTGTCGGCGGGGTACTGCCCGCGCTGCCGCCATCCGTTCGACTTCACCCCGCGGCTGCGCCCCGGGGATCTGCTGGGCGAGCAGTACAGGGTGATCGGCTGTGTCGCGTACGGCGGGCTCGGCTGGGTCTATCTCGCCGAGGACACCCAGCTCGACCAGCAGCCCGTCGCCATCAAGGGCCTGATCAACAACGAGGACGAGGCGGCGCTGCGGGCGGCGGTCGAGGAGCGCCGCTATCTGACGATGCTCGACCACCCCGGCATCGTGCGCATCATCAACTACGTCACCCAGCCCGAACCCGGGAGCGCCAGCGCCACCGGCTACATCGTGATGGAGTTCGTCGGCGGCATGACGCTCGCCCAGATACGGGACTGCATCAAGGACGCGATGCCGCCGTACGACGGGCCCCGGCTGTACGAGCACATCCTGGCGTACGGCTGCCTGGTGCTGCGCGCGGTCGGCTATCTGCACGGCGAGCGGCTGCTGTACTGCGACCTCAAGCCGAGCAACGTGATGCACTACGAGAGCCGGGTCAAGGTGATCGACCTGGGCGCGGTCCGGCGGCTCGGGCAGGAGAACAACGATCCGCCGGTCATCACCGAGGGGTTCGCCTCCCCCGAGTCGCTGCGGGGCGGTCCGCTCACCGAGCGCCATGACCTGTACGGCGTGGGCGCGACCCTGCGGTCGCTGTCCGACAAGGCGAGGCGGCCCGCCCAGGCGCCGCCCGGGCTGGGCGCCGAGTCGTACCGGCGGGTGCTGGCCCGCGCCACCGCCCGCGATCCGCGGCGGCGGTTCGGGTCGGCGGGCGAGATGTCCGAGCAGCTGTGGGGCGTGCTCCGGGAGATCCACGCGCTGCGGCTGCGCGAGGAACAGCCCGCGCCGTCCACGCTGTTCGCCCCGACCGCCGCGCTGCTGGACGCGGGCCTCGGCCGGATCCCGGGGCTCGAACACTGGCTGGACGGCGACGGCGATCCGCGCCGGGCCCTCGCGCACGGGCTACCGGCTCCGGAGCAGGTGCCGCCGGGGCTGCCGGTGCCGTTCCCGGACGCGGCCGACCCGGGCGCCGCCCTGCTCAACACCCCGACCGACAGCAGCCCGCGGCGGCTGATCGAGCAGCTGGGCGCGTTCCCGTACCCCTCGGCCGAGATCCGCTTCCGCACCTGCCGCGCCTATCTGGACCTGGGGATGCGGGACCGGGCGGACGCCGAGCTGACAGCCGCCGAGGAGATTATCGGCAGCGGCGCCCCGTACGACTGGCGGCCCGCCTGGCACCGCGCCCTGCTGCGGCTCGCGGGCGGCGCGGTGGCCGAGGCGCGGGGTGCGTTCGACGAGGTCTACAGCGCGCTGCCCGGCGAGTACGCACCCAAGCTGGCGCTGGGGTACTGCGCCGAGCACCTGGGCGACCACCAGGCAGCCAAGCGGTTCTACGAGGCGGTGTGGGAGCGCAACCGCTCCCAGGGCAGCGCCGCCTTCGGCCTGGCCCGGCTGCGGCTCGCCGCGGGCGACCGGGGCGGGGCGGCCGCCGTCCTCGACGGGGTCCCGAAGGTCTCGCGCCACTACGACGCCGCCCGGATCGCGACCGTACGGGTGCTCGCGGGGCGCATCGGCGAGGACCCGGGGGCGCGGCCCACCGACGAGGACCTGGTGGAGGTACTGACCCGGCTGCCGCGGCTGTATCTGGACGACGGGCGCGCCCAGGGGCAGGCCCGGGACCGGCTCACCGCGGAGGTGCTGGAGGCCGCGCTCGACCGGACGCCACACCAGCCGCACCGGCCACAACGGCCGCACCAGCCACACCGGGGCGCCGCAGACGAACCGGCGGACCCCGGGCTGCTGTTCGGCGAGGGGGACGACGAGCTGTCGGTGCGGTCGCGGCTCGAAGCCGTGCTGCGCCGACTGGCCCGGCAGGCGGACAGCCCCGAAGCGCTGGGGGTGCTGGTCGACCGCGCCAACGCCATCCGGCCGATGACCGGCGTCTGACAGCTACGAAAGCTCCGACCGGGGCACAGGGGGACAGGGGATCACATGAACCAGGACCATCCGCGGCGGGACGACGAGCCCGCCATCAGCCTGCGCGTGCACCAGAACAAGTACCTCCCGGCCCCCGCGGGCCGCGCCGAGATGCACGCCGTCATCAGCGTCGAGGCCCGGGGGCTGGGACCCGCCGCGGCCCGCACCGCCGCATCCGAGGTCATCGTCATCGACTGCTCCGGGTCGATGAGCTGGCCCCCGACGAAGATCGCGGCGGCCCGCCGGGCGACCGCGACCGCCGTCGGTGTCCTGCGCGACGGCACCCACTTCGCGATCATCGAGGGCACCGAACAGGCCCAGGTCGTCTACCCGTTCGCCGGTGGGATGGCCGTCGCGGGCCCCGACACCCGGGCCGCCGCCGCCCGCGTCGCCGCCCGGCTGCCCGCCATCGGCGGCACGGCCATCGGCGCCTGGCTGGACCTCGCCCGGCGGCTCCACCTCAGCCGCCCCGCCGCGATCCGGCACACCCTGCTGCTCACCGACGGCCGCAACGAGCATGACGCGGCCGGGTATCTGGACAAGGTGCTGGACGCCTGCACCCCGCACTTCACCTGCGACGCGCGCGGCATCGGCGACGGCTGGGACGCCACCGAGCTGAAGGAGATCGTGCGCAGGCTGCACGGCCGCGCCGACGCCGTACTGGACGACTCGGCGCTGGCCGCCGAGTTCGAGGCGATGACGCGCGCCTCCATGGCCAAGGCGCTGGCCGGGGTGCGGATCCGGGTCCGTACCCGGGCGGGCGGCCGCATCGGCTTCGTCAAGCAGGTGCACCCCACCCGGGCCGACCTCACCGGCGAGGGCACCCGGCCCGACGCGCGCACCTGGGAGTGCCGCACCGACGCCTGGGGCGACGAGTCCCGCGAGTTCCATCTGTGCGTACTCGCCGACCCCGAGGGCGATCCGGTGGGCGAGGACGTCGAACTGGCCGCCGTCGACCTCGTACTGGACGGTGACCTCGCGCTGGACGGAGGCGCGGAGCTTCCGCTGCCCGAAGCGCGGTCCGTGCTCGTCCAGTGGACCGACGACGTGCTGCTGTCCTCCCGCGTCGACCCCCGGCTGGCGCACTACGGGGCCGACTCCGACCTCGGCCACGCCATCACCGCGGGCTGCGACGCGTACGAGGCGGGCGACCGCGAGGAGGCCCGGCGGCAGTGGGGGCAGGCCGTCCGGCTCGCCCACGGGCTGGGCGGCGCCAAGATGCTGGAACGGCTGCGCGGACTGGTCCACATCGTCGACGCCGCCACCGGCGAGGTGCGGATCCGGGAGCCCATCCGGCCGCTGGACCTCAACTCGGCGATGATCGTGACCGAGGAGAGCGTCCGCTTCACCGGCGTCCCCGGCCTCCCCGGCACCGCCCCCGCCGCGGCCCCCACCGGCCCGGACCGGCTCTGCCCGTCCTGCGGCCGCAGCGCGCCCGCCACCGCCGCGTACTGCCAGAAGTGCGACACCCCGCTGCGCCCGGAGGAGGACTTATGAGCGGTACGCGCGCCTTCCTGGTCCGGCGGCTGACCGCGCTGCTCGTGGTCACGGCGGCGGCGGTGACCGTGCTGTTCGCGGCGTACTACGGGGTCAGCCGCAACTCCACGGCGGTCAGCACCCGGTCGACCCCGGCGATCCTCCAGGTGGCCGCCGCGATCGACGCCCTCCACGCCTCCAACGCCAAGGCCGAGCAGAGCCTCACCGGCCCCACCACCGACGTCGAGGGGCTCGGCGAGGACTACCGCAACGAACTGTCCACGGCCAACCAGAGCCTGGCCCAGGCCGTGAAGAGCACCACGGGCGGCAAGGTGGCCCGGCAGTCGCTGCTCACCATCACGGGGCTGGTCTCCTCGTACAGCGACATCATCGAGCAGGCGTATGTGAACCGCGCCGAGGACGATCTGCGCGATGCCTATCTGAGCTACGCCACGGCCATGCTCACCCGCGAACACGACGGCATCCTGGCCCGGCTGGGCACCGTGCAGGACGGGCAGCAGCGGGTGCTGCGGGCGCAGACCTCGTTCGGCTGGCTGCTGGCGTTCGCCTGGTGGGTGCTGGTGCCCGCGCTGTTCCTCACCCTCGGCGTGCTGCTCGTGCTCACCCAGCGCTATCTGCGGCACCGCTTCCGCCGCTTGGTCAACCCGTGGCTGGCCGCGGCGACCGCGCTGCTGATCGCGGTGGTGCCGCTGGCCGCCTTCACGCACCAGACCCAGCAGCGGCTGGTCGCGTCGGGGCACACCCTGCACCGGACCAACATCGGCTCCAGCGGCGGCGAGACCGCCCAGGAGGTGGCGGCGACCATGCGGGGCACCCATTGGCGGGCCGGGGCCGTCGGCTGGATCCCGCTGGGCGGCGCGGTCCTCGCGGCGCTGATCCTCATAGGGCTCCAGCCGCGCATCGACGAGTACCGGTTCCAGCCGCGATGAGCGCCCAGGGACGCTCCTGGAATGTGACCGCCGCGGTCCTCGGGCTGTGGCTGGTGGTGCTGTCCGCGGTCGGCGCGGGCGACACCGGCGGGCAGCGGTCACGCGGCAGCGTCAGCGTGCTGGCCACCTGGACCGGCGACGAGGGCGCGGCCTTCCGCGACCTGCTCCAGTCGTTCACCGACGCCTCCGGGATCCGGGTCGACTACCAGGGCACCACCGCGCTGCGCGAGGTGCTGTCCTCGGAGGTGAAGGCGGGCACCCCGCCCGACATCGCCGTCCTGCCCAGCCCGGGCGAACTGGCCACCTACGCGGACGCCCTGGTGCCGTTGCAGAAGGTGCTTCCCGCGAGCACGCTCGCCGCCTACGGCCCGCTGTGGAAGCCCGCACCGCGCGGGGACGGGGAGGTGTACGGCATCGCCGTCAAGACCGACCTGAAGAGCATCGTCTGGTACGACGCGGACCGCCACGACCGGCGCGAACTGCCCGCCCTCGCCGCCCGGGACGGCCAGTGGTGCGCCGGGATGGGCGGCGACGCGACCTCCGGCTGGCCGGGCACCGACTGGATCGAGGACATCCTGCTCCAGCAGCAGGGCAAGGCCGTCTACCAGGCGTGGGCGACCGGCGGCCTGGCCTGGACGGACCCCCGGATCGGGCGGGCCTGGCGGACCTGGGGCTCCCTGTTCGGGGCGGGCGCCGCGCGCACCGCGCTGCTCACGGACTTCCGGGACGCGGGCCGGAAGCTGTTCGCCGCACGGCCCCCGTGCGCGCTGGAGCACCAGGGCTCGTTCATCCGCGGCGGCTACCCGCCGAAGGACCGCGCCCATGCCTCCTTCGACTTCTCCACCGGGCTGATCCCCGGCGCCGACCGCCGCACCACCGCCCGGGAGGTGTCCGCGGACTTCGCCGCGATGTTCCACGAGACCCCGCAGTCGCGGCAGCTCCTGGCCTACCTCGCCTCGGCCGAGGCCCAGACGGAGTGGGCGGAGAACACCCCGAGCGGCCGCACCCGGCCCTTCTTCGCCAACGGCAAGGTACCGATCGAGGTGCGGCCCGCCGACGGCGTGGCCCGGCGGATCGCCCGCGCGCTCCGGGACTCCGGCTCGCTGTGCCTGGACGCGTCCGACGCCATGCCGACCCGGATGCGGCTGGCCTTCCAGCGCGCCGCCCTGGCCTACCTGAGCGATGTCGGCCAGGGCCCGGACGCGCTGCTGACCAGCCTGGAGAAGGTCCGTACGGATCTGCGCCGGGAGCGCGGACGGCCCTGGCTGTCCACCGTCTGCGGGTGAGGCCCTACGGCAGCATCTCGTTCGGGCAGGGCGTGCCGCGCGGCAGCTGGTACTTGCCCGCTATCCGGTAGGTGCCCGCGCGCGGCGCGTGCAGCACGGTCCACTCGTCCTCCGGCTGGCCCGCCTCGGCGTCCTCGACCTGCTTGGTCAGACAGCCCTGGCGGTTGACCGGCAGGTCCTCGTGCGAGTCGGACTGCGGCGCGTGGACGCTGCGCCCCTTGGAGTCGACCAGGCCCAGCCACGGCGAGTACGGGATGCGGATCAGAACCGGTCCGCGCTCGCGCACCTTCAGCACCAGCTGGTCGGCGCCCGCCCGCTCCACGGTGGCCGGGGGGTCGGCGAGCTGCGTGGGGTCCTTGACCTCGTACAGCTTCCAGTTGGCGTCCGACCACACCTGCTTCAGATACGGCAGGTCGGTGCCCTGCAACAGCCGGGACTCCTTCTCGGCCCCCTTGTCCGGGTTGTCGGCGGGCAGCACCACGAAGTGCACCGCCCAGCGCTTGAGCCACTCGTGGTAGGTCGCCGGAGTGAGGGTGTTCTCGCCGTAGAAGATCGGGTTGCGGTCCAGGTCCCGCTGCCGGTTCCAGCCGCGCGCCAGGTTGACGTACGGGGAGAGCGCCGAGGACTCGCGGTGGCTGCGCACCGGCACCACCTCGACCCGGCCCCGGTCGGCGTCCACCCGCTTCAGCCGGTCCACCAGCGGCGCCAGCTCACGGGCCCAGGACGCCGAGGGGGTGGTGTGGATGACGTCGTCGCCGGTCTTGACGAGCTGCCACACCGTGATCGTCGTGAGCGCCAGCACCAGCGCGGTCCACCGCTTCCCGGCCCGCGTGGTGCGCCACTCGCCGGGGGCGGGCCGGATGCGGCGCTCGCTCAGCGCGGCGATCACCACCACGCCGCCGAAGATCATGCCCAGCCGGGCGATGTTGGTGCCGATCTGGGAGGGGATCAGCCAGGTGAGCACCACTCCGAGCGAGTACAGCGCCGCGCCGACCCGCACCGTGCGCCAGTCGGCCGGGGACAGCAGCCAGGCGGTGAGTCCGGCGGTGAGCGGCAGCACCGCCGAGCCGAAGGACATCGGCTGCTCGCCGGAGAACGGGAACAGCCACGCGGACAGCGCGACCACCAGCGTCGGGGTGACGCCGAGCGCATACGCCGCCGGGCGCCGCTTGGTCAGCCACAGCGCGGCCGCCACCATCCCCACGAACAGGCCCGCCACCGGGCTGGCCATGGTCGACATCGCGGACAGCAGGGCGGCCAGCAGGAACCGCCCGGTCCGGTGGTGCCAGTGCCGGGACCGCCACCGCACCGGCCACGCGAAGATCACCGCGACCGCTGCCAGGCCGAACATCGCGCCGAGCCCGAAGGTCACCCGGCCCGAGATCGCGTTGCAGACCAGCGCGAACGCCCCGTACATGGCGGGCCACATCGGCCGCGCCACCGAACGGCTGCGGACCAGCAGCAGGGCGAGCAGCCCCGCGGACAGCGTCCCGGCGATCACCATGGTCGACCGCACGCCGAGGACCGCCATCAGATACGGCGAGATGACGCTGTACGACACCGGGTGCATCCCGCCGTACCAGGCCAGGTTGTACGCCGAGTCGGGGTGCTGGAGCGCGAACTCCGCCCAGGCGTCCTGCGCGGCCAGGTCGCCGCCGCTGTTCGCGAGCAGCGCCACCCACAGCAGGTGCAGCACCGCGGCGGCGGCCAGCGCGGCGGGCACCGGGCGGCGCAGCGCGAACCAGGCGCGGTGGAACACCCCTGCCCGGTCGGCCGCCTCGTCTCCGGGGGCCGCCTTCGGCTCGTCCGGCTCGGTGGGGTGGCGCTGCGCGGGCAGGCGTATTCGCGCCGCGGTGCTCTCCTCCGAGCTGCCGTTCTTGTCGGCCCGTGTCGGATCCACGGTGGTCACCTTGGCTCTCCCCGTCTCCCCCGAGGTCTGCCCCTGTTCATCTTTTCAACCCTGTACCGGTTCCCCACGGTTCGCCTTGGTCGGGGCGAGTCAGGGTCGGGGGACATCATGCGACGCTAGCACGCAAGGCGGTTCGTGACCGGCTACGGACACCGGCGCGGCTCCCGCGCCGGTGTCCCCGCCCGGGTCAGGAGATACGGGTCAGCTTGGCCCCGAAGGACGGCTCGGACAAGTCGTTTTGCAGCGCCACCGGCGCCTTGACCTGACCGGGACCGGTGCCCACGGTCACCTCGCCGACGACGGCACCCGCCTTCGCCGAGTGCGGAATGGTTTTGCCACCGTCACCGATCTTGATGTCGACGTTCAGCCCGGCCCAGCCGACCGCCTTCAGGTCTTTGGTGGCGACGACCGGCGTCGTACCGCCCAGGCCGTCGTCCACCTGACCGACGACATCGCCCTTCTTGATGACGGTCGCCGAGGTCAGGGCGTCCTGCACGGTGCTGATCAGCTTGTAGCTCTCCGTCTGGGCGAGCTGGAGGCTGGCGTCCAGCGTGGTGGGCGCGCGCTGTTCGAGCACGACACCGAGAATCCGCTGCTTCTTGCCGTCGATCGTCCGCACCGCGCCCCACATCAGCGCACCGCCCGCCGGAGTCGACGAACCGGTCTTGATGCCGATCACCCCGGGCTTCACCAGCAGATTGTTGTTGTTGTAGATCTTGCCGTCGAGACCGGGGATCTCGGTGTTGGGCGTCGCCACGACCTCCCGGAACGCATCCGACCCCATCGCCGCCTTGGCCAGCTTGAGCTGGTCCTCCGCGGTGGACTTGGTGGACTCCTTGAGCCCACTGGGGTCCGTGTAGGTCGTGTTCTTCATGCCCAGGCTCTTGGCCGCGTCGTTCATCTTCTTGGTGAACGCGTCCAGCGACCCCGCATCCCAGCGGGCCAGCAGCCGGGCGATGTTGTTGCTGGAGTTGATCAGCAGCAGCTGGAGCAGCTGGTGCTGGGTGAAGCTCTGCCCCTCCTTGACCGACGCCCGCGACTCGTCGGCGGAACTCGACTCGTCGGCCGCCGTCTTGTCGATCTTGATGCGCGGGCCCTCCGCACCGGCCTTCAGCGGATGGTCCTTGAGCACCACGTAGGCCGTCATCACCTTGGTGACACTGGCGATCGGCACCGGCTTCTGCGCCCCCGACGTGCCCAGGCTGCCCACGCCCTCGACCGCGGCCGCGGACTGGCCCTCGCCGGACCACGGCATGTCCAGCTTGTCGCCCTTGAACGCGTACGACTCGTCGGCCGTCAGCTTCAGCTGCGGTTCCGGCAGCGGCCGCACCGCCTGCGCGATCCCCAGCAGCACGACGAGCAGGATCGCCAGCGGCGTCCAGATCTTGACCCGCCGCACCGCAGTCCGCACCGGCGTCTCCGGCTTGGGCGGCTTGTTCGTCAGCTGCGCCAGCAGATCGAGCGGCGCGGGCTGCTTCCCGTCCGGCGTCTGCGGCGGCAGCGGCTGCTGCTTGGTGCGCTCGGTCTCCGGCACGTCGGCCGGTTTGGCAGGTGCGGTGTCCGGCTTCGCCGGTGCCTTGGCCTCCGGCTTGGCCTTCGCGGGCGCGGGGGCATCGGCGGAACGCAGCGGTACGAACTTGCTGGTGCGCTCGTTCTCGCCCTCGGACGGCTTGGTGCCCTTGCCGTCCTTGCCGCCCTTGCTGTCCTTGTCGCGCTTGTCGCCGTCGAGCGCCTTGATTGCGGTGGTCGGCTGGTCGACGTCCTTCTTCTTCTCCGGCAGCACGCCGAACGCGGCGGTGGGCCGGTCCTTCTTGTCCTCCACCTTGGGCGCGCGGAAGACGGCGGTCTTCTGGTCGACGGACGGACGCGACGGCTTGTCATCGTCCGGCGCGGCCTTCGCGGCGTCGTCACCCTCGTCGTCATCGGCCCCGGCCCAAGCCGGACGCCGCGCACCGGAGGCGGCCTTGTCACCGGCCTTGGCGTCGTGGGCCTTGGCGTCCTTGGAGCCGGAGGCCGATGCGGTGTCGTCGGCGTCGGCCTCCGAGGAGGACGCGCCCTCGGCGTCGTCGTCGCCATCGTCGGCGCCCGACGTCGCTTCAGCCGTCCCCTTGGCGTCGGACACACCCGCGTCGGCCTCGGGGGACACCTCCGCCGTGCGGAACACCGCGGTCTTCCGGTCGACCGGCCCGTCCGATGACGTGTCGCCGGACGCGGCGTCGTCGTCGCTCCCGGCGTCGGAGGCGTCGGCGTCGTCCGCGTCCTTGCCCTTGGCGCCGGAGGGCGCGCCCGACGTACGGGCGGCCTCATCGCCACCGGACTCGGCGTCCGCGTCCGCATCCGCGTCCGCGTCCGGTTCGTCGGACGCGACCCAGGCCGCGACGGCCTCCCGCAGGCGGCTGTCACTTCCCTCCGGCTTATCGGTTTCGCCGGATTCGCCGGATTCATCCGACTTGTCCGCCGCATCCGACGAGGGCGCCTCGTCCTTGGGGCGGACCGGCAGGCCCGACGCGGTCTCCGCGTCGGGCTCCGACCCCGGCCTCGACTCCGCCTCCGCTTCGGCCGATTCACTGTCTTCGCTTTCGCGAACATCAGACGCATCGTCGTCGCCCGCGGCATCCGGGCGCTCCGATTCCGGTTCCGCGGAGGCCGCGCCGGACGCGGCGCCGGACTCCTCGGGAGCCGACTCGGGCGCATCCTCGGCGTCCTCGGCGACGGCGACCGTCGACCGGCCGCCGTCGGCCTCCCCCTCGCGGAAGGCCGTGAGCCGCGGATCGCGTGCTCCCCTGGCCGTCTCCCCCGACGACTTCTGCTGATCCGACTTGCCGGGGGACTCGCCCGCCACCGATGCCTCCTCGATACGTCACACGGGACGCCGGGCGCCTCCTGGCGCCGCGTCCCGCATTACAACCATCAACCAGTGTCCTGTGTGCCCGGCGTGCAGACGTGCAACGCCACCGCCGGAGAGCGCCTGAAGGTGATCGCTCACCTGCTAGACGAGAAAGACATACCTACCGGTTCCCACCCAAATCCACCAGGCACTCTCGACAGACCAATGTGGCAGGGGTCACCCTGTCATTCATCCACGCGGGGAGGCATGGATGGGCAGGAGCCGCAGAACAATTCCGGAGGAGCTTCTGTTGCTCGCCCTGGACCCGACCACGGGTACCACGGCGCAGCCGCAGTCGCTCGACCTCGGTCTTGCCGGGGCACAGCTAGTAGAGCTGGCTCTGGCCGGACGGATAGCCCCTGACGGGGATCGTATCGCCGTGGTGCTGCCACGGCCGACTGGAGATCCAACTCTGGACTCCGCACTGGAACTGCTGCGCCGTCGCGGCAGTCCGGTTCGGGCTGTCCACTGGATCGGCGGGCCCCGGCTGGGGCTGCGCCAGACGTATCTCACGCACCTGGAGCGGTGCGGCATGGTGCATGCCGTGGCGGGCCAGATGTGCGGGGTACTGCCGACGACTCGCTACCAGGCGACGGACACGGCGATCAGCCGGGAGATCAGGAACCGGCTGGACAGCGCGATCCGCACCGGCGTACCGCCGGACCCGCGGACCGCCGCGCTCGCCGCCCTGGCCCACGCGGTCGGGCTCGGCAAGCACTTGTATCCCGGGAACGAGGGGCGCTCCTCGCGCTCCAGGCTCCGGGATCTGATCAGGCACGACCCGATGGGCGGCCTGGTGGCGCACGCCGTGATGGACGTGCAGAACGGTGTCGCGGCGCAGCCACGGCGCGCACCGGCCACAGGCCGACAGCCCGGAGCACGCGCCGCGGAGCCCGCGGCCGGGGTTCCGGCCCAGCCGTCCCGCCGCGGGAGCATGGACCGCGTCGGAGCCCGCTGACCCATCACCAGGAGGCCCCCAGGGCGCCTCAGGACGCCGCACAGCATCCGTGAGCGGCTCCGGGGCATCGGGGGAGTTCCGAAGCACCACAGGGCACCACAGCGCACGACAGGGCACCACAGGGCACTTCTCCAGGGCACCGACCGGGTTCGCGAGAGCCCGCAGAACCGATACAGCACCAGCGAGCACCACTCCGCTCCACCGACCGCACCGCAGTCCCCACCGACCCGGTTCGGGAGCCGCTGAAGCGCGGGGCGGTGGGACGGCCGTTCCGGACGACCGGCCGTCCCGCCGCCCCGCGCGTGTGTGCGATCGCCCTTTGTACGGTCTTTGTCGGGCCATTTCCCAGCGCGGCCGGGTCCGGTAGTGGCAGGCTGCTGAACAGCATGTATCAGCAGTACGAAGCCGGAGGTGCACGTCCCGTGACATCGAACGTCGGCCCCACTGTCCGGCGACGCCGGTTGGGCCAGGAACTGCGCAGGCTCCGCCAGGAAAAGGGAATGACGGCGGAGGAGGTGGCGGAGGAGCTGATGGTCTCCCAGTCGAAGATCAGCAGACTGGAGAACGGCCGTCGCAGCATCAGCCAGCGCGATGTGCGCGACCTCTGCCGGACCTACAAGGTCGAGGACAAGGCCCTGGTCGATTCCCTTATGCAAATGGCGAAGGAATCGCGCCAGCAGGGCTGGTGGAACGCCTTCGGCGACGTTCCGTACAGCGTCTACATCGGCTTCGAGACGGACGCGGCGTCCCTGCGGGTCTACGAACCCCAGGTGATGCCGGGGCTGTTGCAGACCCCGGAGTACGCCGAGGCGGTCATCAGCGGAGCGCTGCCGGAGGTCGCCCCGGACCAGATCGCCCAGCGGGTGCAGGTGCGGCTGCGGCGGCAGGAGCGGATCACCGATCCACTGACCCCGCTGCGGCTGTGGGCCGTGGTGGACGAGGCGGCGATGCGGCGCGTGGTGGGCAACCACAAGATCATGAGTGATCAGCTGGAGTACCTGGTCCGCATGAGCCACGAGCCGCATGTGACGGTGCAGGCGCTGCCGTTCGGCATGGGCTCGCACCCGGGCATGAGCGGGCAGTTCACCATCCTGGAGTTCTCGGACGAGTCGGATACGAGCGTCGTCTACCTGGAGGGCGTGACGAGCGACCTCTATCTGGAGAAGCTCACCGATGTGCAGAGCTACAGCATGATGTACGAGCATCTGCGGGCCCAGGCGCTGAATGTGGACCAGAGCCGCCAGTTCATCACCGAGGTGGCACAGGACCATGCGCGTCGGCACGGGGAGGGCTGACGACGCCGGTCGGGAGCGAGTGCGGAGGGTACACCTCCGCACCATGCTCTGGAAGGGGCCGGTGGAATATGCCACCCGGTCGAGTGAATGGCCACTTTTCCGGACGATGTTGACGAGTAACGTCGGCCTCGCCTCCAAACGGAGGTGTGTCTCTTCAACACATCGCATCGGAGCAATTGTGTCCATTCAGCAGGGAAAGACGAATACGTGGGTTAAATCCTCGTACTCCGCAGGAAACGGCGCTTGCGTAGAGATCGCCTCCCCGGTCGTCGACGAGATCGCCGTGCGCGACTCCAAGGACCCGCAGGGACCGACTCTCAGCTTCGCCCCCGCCTCCTGGTCGGCCTTCGTCGCCGATGTCCACGGGGGAGCCTTCGACCTCGGCTGATCCTGCTGTTCGACCGGCCGCGGCAGCGCGGTCCGGCCCCGTAGAGCCGCAGTATCGAAAGTCTGCCACCGAGCCCTCTCGACCGGCCGCCGTCCCTGCCGAGAGGGCTCGTCGCATTTCGGCTTCCCTCGCTTTTCCCTCCCCTTCAGCGAAGTTCCGCGACGTAACGGTCGGTCCCGGGAATCGTCGGAATGAACGGCGCGACGAATTCCACCCGGCCCAGTCCTGATCGCTCCACATCGGCGTCCAGACCCGTCATGTATTCCTCCCAGCACGTCCGTGGATCGCACTGCAGGAACCAGAGCAGGGTCAGCCTGGTGTCGACGCCCTCCACCTGCTTGACGTACGCCATCCGGTCCGACGGCAGCGGGGTCGGGCGGAAGACGGTCACCATCGCGGCGGGCGAGCCCGCCAGGCGGCGGGGCAGATGGCGGGCCGTGAGCCAGTCGAGCAGCTCGCCGCGGCGCTCGGGGCTCTCGCTCTCGACGACCTCCAGGACCAGCCCGGCGTAGGGATGGTCGAGGGCATGGTGGTCGCGCGGCCCGGCCGCCCCGTCCCGGTAGACGGTCGCCTCCCGGTCGTGGAAGGCCGTCAGGACGTGGGTGCGCTCCTGAAAGACCCGGCCGTCGCGGTTCAGCCGCTTGTTGATGCCGACCGTCCACCGCATGTGCTCCGCGTAGCGGTCCTCGGTGAGCCAGTAGACGGTGAGGTAGCAGCCCGCCGTGACCGGCTGGGCGACCGCCGACTTCTCCGGGTAGCGCAGGCGCTGGAGGTCGCGGGGGGCGACCCAGCGGCGGCCCGCGTAGATCCACGGCATGGCCATCGCGCCCGCGATGAAGTGATCGTCCTCGTACCAGCGGTTGTACGCGTACTCATGGCCCGGATGCGGCTCGACCATCGTGATCAGGGCGTGCCCCGGGCGCACCCCGTAGGGGCCGACCGCGGCCAGTTCCCCGTACAGCTCGCCGCGTGTGTCCTCGCTCGCGTCACTCGTCATACCCATCAGGTGTAGCTGACGTGACGTCAGCTGGGGAGGGGTGCGGCACGATCCGCGGCCCGGCGGCATCCGGCGCGAACCGGGTATGGCCTTTCCCGTGCCACGCGCCTACCCTGACGCCGCGTCAGCCACGAGGAGGCCCCATGCTGAGCGGCAGAACCGTCATCGTCTCCGGTGTCGGCCCCGGCCTCGGCCATCGCATCGCCGCCGCCGCTCTGCGCGAGGGCGCCGACGTGGTCCTCGGGGCGCGGACCGGCGAGCGGCTGGCCGAGACCGTGCAGGAGCTCGACCCGGACGGCACGCGCACCGCCCACCGGGCCACCGACATCGCGGACGAGGCCCAGTGCGAGGCGCTTGCCGCGCTCGCACTGGACCGCTTCGGCCGGATCGACGCCGTCGTCAACGTGGCCGCGCTGGACAGCCACTTCGGCGGGCTGGAGGACGCCGACTTCGCGTCCTGGCAGCGCGTGGTGGACGTCAACCTGTTCGGGACGCTGCGGATGACCCGGGCCTGCCTCCCCGCCCTCAAGCGGAACGGCGGCGCGGTGGTGCTCATCGGCACGCAGTCGTCGGTCGCCGCCCCCACCGAGGTGCGGCAGGCCGCCTACGCGGCGTCCAAGGGGGCGCTCACCTCGGCGATGTACTCGCTCGCACGCGAGCTGGGCCCGCACCGGATCCGGGTCAACACCGTGCAGCCCGGCTGGATGTGGGGGCCGCCGGTGCAGGCGTACGTCCAGTTCGCCGCGCATACGGAGGGGCTGCCCGAGTCCGAGATCGGGCAGCGGCTCGCGGGCCGGATGGCGCTGCCCGAGCTGGCGACGGACGGCGATGTGGCGGAGGCCGCGGTGTTCCTGGCCTCCGACCGGGCCCGGGCGATCACCGGGCAGTCGCTGCTGGTGAACGCCGGTGAACTGATGCGTTAGCGCGACTCCTGTCCGGCCTTTCGGGATCCCGCTCCCGTACCGACCCATCGATGCGTGGGCGTGCGTCTGACGAAGTGCCCGCTCATCGTGGATTCACGGACGCGTTCACGACAACGCCCCGGTAGGTCAAGAAAACGCAAAATCGTTCTTCTTTCTGACTTGCGTTCACACTCGTGACCTCTCGAACCCTTGACCGGTAACCCGAACAAGCGGTTCAATCCCGGAAGTACCCCGCTCCCGCTCGGGGGAACCGCCCCAAAGGAACGTCGCGGCGAAGTGCGCTCCCGTTCACAAGGCGGACCCCTGGGAGGGGAAATGAACAGTCTCGACTGGGCTGTACTCATCGGCTACTTCGGCGTCATGGTCGCCATCGGCGTCTGGTCCCACAAACGCGTGGACAACGTCAGCGACTTCTTCACCGCCGGCGGCAAGATGCCCTGGTGGCTGTCGGGGATCTCGCACCACATGTCCGGCTACAGCGCCGTGATGTTCACCGGTTACGCGGCCATCGCCTACCAATACGGCATCACCTCCTATGTCACCTGGTCCTTCCCCATCGCCATCGGCATCGCGATCGGCTCGAACCTCTTCGCCCCGCGCCTGAACCGGGTGCGCAGCAAACTGCGCGTCTCCTCGCCCCTCGAATACCTGAAGAACCGTTACAACCTCCCCACCCAGCAGGCGCTGGCCTGGTCCGGGGTGTTGCTGAAGATCGTCGACGTGGGCGCCAAGTGGGCGGCCATCGCCACCCTGCTCTCCATCTTCACCGGCGTCTCGCTCAACCAGGGCATCCTGATCACCGGCGCGGTCACCGCCATCTACTGCACGGTCGGCGGGCTGTGGGCCGACGCGCTCACCGAACTCGGCCAGTTCGTCATCCAGTTCGTGGCGGGCATCGCGATGCTGATCGCCGTGCTCAACGAGCTGGACGGCTTCAGCACGTTCTGGACCGTCTGGGACGACCTGCCCGAGAGCCACGCCGAGCCGACCGTCGGTCCGTACACCCTGATCTTCCTGCTCTCCTACCTCTTCATCAAGACCTTCGAATACAACGGCGGCATGTGGAACCAGGCGCAGCGCTACATGGCCACCGACAGCGCCCACTCCGCCAAGCGCTCGGCCCGGCTGTCGGCCGTCCTGTGGTTCGTCTGGCCGCTGGTGCTGTTCTTCCCGATGTGGGTCGCACCGCTGATCATCAAGACGGACAAGCCCGCCGACTCGTACGCCCAAATGGCCGAACATCTGCTGCCGCACGGTCTGCTGGGCCTGGTCATCGTCGGCTTCTTCTCGCACACCATGGCGATGTGCTCCTCCGACGCCAACGCGATCGCGGCGGTGGTGACCCGTGACATCATGCCCGCGATCTTCAAGTCCGTTCGGCAGTGGAGCACCCGCACCGGGCTGCTCGCCGCCCGCTACACCACGCTGCTCTTCCTCGCCCTGTCCATGGGCATCGCCACCCAGGTGAACTCGGACTTCTTCGGCGACATCATCACCGTCGTCATCAAATGGGTCGCCGGTCTGATGGGGCCGATCGCGATCCCGCTGATGCTCGGCATGCTGCGGGCCTTCCGCAAGTCCGGGCCGACGGCGGCGCTCACCAGCTGGGGCCTGGGCCTGATCGCCTTCTACCTGGTCAACTACCCGATCAACGACGCGATCGACGGTGGCGTCAACCTGGAGTACCAGGTCGCCGTCCCGCTCGCGGTCTCGCTCGTGCTCTTCATCGCCATCGGCTACCTGAAGCCGGAGGACACCCCGGAGCGCGACGCCATCCTCGCCTCGCTCAACTCGGACGACGACGGGCCGGGTTCGGCGGGTGCCGCGCGGTCGGTCCCGGCGTCGGACGCCACCGGCCGTACGACGGTCGCGGGCGCCTCCGACTGACGGCCTCCGCTTCGGGCACCACGTGGGCCCCGGTCACCTTCGCTCCTTCGGTGGCCGGGGCCCTTCCTGTGCCCATCAGCCCCGAGGTGGAGTTTCACGGCCCGCCCAGGCAACCGTCCCCCCTTCGAGGGCCATCATCCGGAACGTACTATCGTCGGCCGCCTGTGCCGTTTGCCGCCCTCATGGACCTCTGGAGCGACCCCCGTGACCGCGACACAGATGATCACCCGGCGTCCCACGCTGTGCGCGGCGGTGTTCTGCCTGGTGTCCTTCACGGGCTTCTGGATCGCGCAGCGGGCCGCCCAGGTGTCCATGGCCGATCTGCTGGTCTACCAGGCCGAGGGCTGGACCGTACGCAATGCCGCGGACCTGTACGAGATGCGGGCCACCGCGCACCAGCTGCCCAATACCTATCCGCCGTTCGCGGCCATGCTGTTCACCCCGCTGACCCTCATGGGCACGGGCGTCCTGCGCACCTTCGGCACCGCCGTCAACCTGGTCCTGATGGCCGGCCTGGCCCACCTCTCGCTGCGGCTCGTCGGCCGCCCGCGCCGGGCGCCGCGCGCCGCCGCCGTCCTGGCCCTGGCCGGGCTCGCGGTGTGGTGCGAACCGGTGTGGACGACCCTGCGCTACGGCCAGATCAACCTGGCTGTCGCCGTCCTGGTGCTGTGGGACCTGACCCGCCCGACCGGCCACCGCTGGGCCGGGGTCGGCACCGGCATCGCGACCGGGATCAAGCTGACCCCCGGGCTCTTCATCGTCTTCCTCGCCGCCGCCGGGCTGATCGACGCCGTCCGGCGCCTGCGGTCCGGGCGCGGATTCGGGAGCGACCAGCTGCGGCGGGCGGGCGTCGCCACGGCCGCCTTCGCCTGGACGGTCTGCCTGTCCGCGGTGGCGCTGCCGTACGACTCGCGCCGCTTCTGGACCGAGGTCCTGTTCGCCACCGACCGGCCCGGCGACGTCGAGGGCTCGGGCAACCAGAACCTGCGCGGCGCCCTCGCCCGCCTCCTGCACACCCCCGACCCCGGCCTGTGGTGGCTCGCCGCGGCCGCGCTGATCGGCCTGCTCGGCCTGGCCACCGCCGTCGCCGCCCAGCTCGCCGAGGACCACACGCTCCCGCACGGCCGCGGCCTCCCCCACGCCCGCGCGTGGGCCTCTCTCAGCTGCGCCGTCACGGCCCTCATGGTCAGCCCGGTCTCCTGGTCACACCACTGGGTGTGGGCGGTCCCGATGGTGCTGCTGCTCGGCGTCGAGACGGTCCGCCGGGCGTCTTGGGCCTGGGCGGGCTGGACGGCGCTGACCGGGCTGCTCTTCTGCTCCTTCATGATCTGGTACGCCCCGCACAGCGTGAAACAGCGGGTCGAGCTGCACCAGACGCCGCCGCAGATGCTGATGACGGCGGTCTACCCGATCATCGGCATCGCCTTCCTGGCGACCGCGGCCTGGGTCACCTTCCGCGCCCCGCGCACTTCCGGGCCTCCGTCGGTTTCCCGCCCCGTGTCGGGCGTGTCGGGGACGTCGCGCCCGCTCACGCGCGCGGGTAGCGGCTGAGCCAGGCGGGGGCGGAGCTCTCGGGGCTGTGCAGGGCCGGGCCCTGGGTCATCTCCATCGCGAAGTCGTCCGCCAGCTCCAGGATCGTGCCGCGCCCCTCCACCTCGGCGAGCCACGCGGGCGGCAGCGCCGTCTCGCCGTGCAGCACGCCCAGCAGATTGCCGCAGACCGCCGCCGTGGAGTCGCTGTCCCCGCCGTGGTTGACGGCGAGCAGCAGACCGTGCCGTACGTCCTCGGCGACCAGGGCGCAGTACAGCCCCATGGCCAGCGCCTCTTCCCCGGTCCAGCCCTCGCCGAGGGATTCGACGCGCTCGGGCGTCGGCAGCCCCTGGCGTACGGCGCCGAGCGCGCGGCGCAGCGCGTCCGTGGTCTCGTCGTGGCCGGGGCGACCGGCCAGATGGGCCAGGGCGCGCTGGACGGCGCCGTCCAGCGCCTCCCCGCGCGCCAGTCCGTGGACGATGAGGGAGAACGCCCCGGCCGCCAGGTATCCGGTGGGGTGGCCGTGGGTCTGGGCCGCGCACTCGATGGCCAGCTGGAACACCAGCTGCGGCTCCCAGCCCACCAGCAGCCCGAACGGCGCGGAGCGCATGACGGCGCCGCAGCCCTTGGATTCGGGGTTCTTGGGCGCCTCCAGGGTGCCCATGGTCGCGTCCCCGAGCCCGGTGAGACAGGCCCGGCCGGGGGCGCGCTGGGCGTACAGCCACTCCTCGCGGGCCAGCCAGCCGTCGTCCTCGCGGCGCTCGTCGGGGCCCCAGTCGCGCTGGGTGGCGTACCAGCGGCGGTGTGCGGAGTGGACGTCGGTGGGCGGATGCCAGGCGCCGGTGTCGCGGCGCACCTGGGCGCGTATCAGGCCGTCCACGGTGAACAGCGTCATCTGGGTGTCGTCGGTGACCGCGCCGCGCCGCCCGTACGCGGGCAGGAAGTCCGTCACGCCGTGCGGGCCGTGGTTCGCCCGGATGTCGGCCAGCGAGGAGAACTCCACGGCCGCCCCCAGCGCGTCCCCGATCGCTCCCCCGAGCAGACAGCCCCGTACCCGGCTGCGAAAGTCCTGCTGTTCGGCGCGGCCCCATACGCCGGTCGCTGCGCTGGCGGTTGCGGTCACGACCTTTCCCCTTTTCGTCGGTACGTGCATCGCCCTGGAGTGCCTCTGAACTGTAATGGACACTCTTTGATCACTTCTGGATGCCGTCAATGGGACGGCCCCTTGTGAAGGCGTCATCACGAATGATGCGACGGACCACCGCATTCCGAAAAGGTGTACCGGATAGCGGGCGACTTCCGTTGTTCGGACCGCGGAATGCGGACAGCTGAGGGCCCCGACCGCTGGCGTGCGGTCGGGGCCCTCGTTGTGCGTCCTTTCCCCAGGTCAGGAGGGTTCCGGGGAACCGAGCAATGCCGACGCCGTCTCGAATGGAGTGGCGTCCGCGACGGGTGCGGATACGGGAAGGGAACGGCAGGTGAAGCCGAGGCGGGTGAGCGCTCGGGTGACCTCGTCGGCGGTGAAGTCCCTACGGTCCTGACGGGTGATGATCGCGCCCACTTGTTTGACGGGGTATTGACGGCGGCCGATGATCACGATGTCGCCCGTCGTGACGGGTTCGGGTTTGATACCTGCCATCGCTTCCTGAACCTCACTCTTGATCAGGTCGAAGGGGAAGCGGGCGATGACACAGCGCATAGTGCCTCATCAGGGTCGAAGAGAAGCCGAACCGGATGGCCGGCCGAGAGATCGGCGACGCGGGGCGGGGACTCGGGGCTCACGCGGCCGAACCGAGGGAGGACCGCCGCTGCGGGGCTCCCGACCCCGTCCGGGCCGAGCCGGCGGCGCGGCGGGCCTGTGCCGGGCGGCTGCGCCGTCCTCGCGAGGAGGAGCCGCCGCGCTTGGCGCGTTCGACGACCGGCGCGGCGATGGTGACGGGGATGCCGGAGGGGGCCTGGGCGCCGGTGATGCGGCTCAGTTCGGCTTCGCCGGAGCGGACCCGGGTGTTCCGCGGGGTGATACCGGCCGCGCTCATGAGGCGGGTCATGTCGCGGCGCTGGCCCGGCAGGACGAGGGTGACGACGCTGCCGGACTCCCCGGCCCGGGCGGTGCGGCCGCCGCGGTGCAGATAGTCCTTGTGGTCGCTGGGCGGGTCCACGTTGACGACGAGGTCGAGGTTGTCCACGTGAATGCCGCGGGCCGCGACGTTGGTGGCCACCAGTACCGTCACGTCGCCGGTCTTGAACTGGGCGAGCGTACGGGTGCGCTGCGGCTGGGACTTGCCGCCGTGCAGTGCGGCGGCGCGGACGCCGCTGTTCAGCAGGTGCTTGGTGAGCTTGTCCACCGCGTGCTTGGTGTCGAGGAACATGATCACCCGGCCGTCACGCGCGGCGATCTCCGTGGTGGTGGCGTGCTTGTCGGCGCCGTCGACGTGCAGCAGGTGGTGTTCCATCGTGGTGACGGCGCCCGCCGAGGGGTCGACGGAGTGGACCACCGGGTCGGCCAGGTAGCGCCGGACCAGAAGGTCGACGTTGCGGTCCAGGGTGGCCGAGAAGAGCATCCGCTGCCCTTCGGGGCGCACCTGGTCCAGCAGGGCGGTGACCTGGGGCATGAAGCCCATGTCGGCCATCTGGTCCGCCTCGTCCAGCACGGTGATGCCGACCTGGTTCAGATGGCAGTCACCACGGTCGATGAGGTCCTTGAGCCGCCCGGGGGTCGCGACGACGATCTCGGCACCGCCGCGCAGAGCGCTGATCTGCCGACCGATCGACATACCGCCGACGACGGTGGTCATCCGCAGCTTCAGCGGCCGGGCGTAGGGGGCGAGCGCGTCGGTGACCTGCTGGGCCAGCTCCCGCGTGGGGACCAGGACCAGGCCCAGGGGCCGACGGGGCTCGGCGCGCTGTCCGGCGGTGCGGGCCAGCAGGGCCAGGCCGAAGGCGAGGGTCTTGCCCGAGCCGGTGCGTCCGCGGCCCAGGACGTCGCGGCCCGCGAGGGAGTTCGGCAGCGTGGCGCCCTGGATCGGGAACGGCACGGCCATGCCCTCCGCGGCCAGGGACGACAGCAGCGCGGGCGGCATGTCCAGCTCGGCGAAGGTCTCGGCCGGAGGCAGCGCGGGCGTATGGGTGACGGGCAGGGCGAATTCTCCCTGCGGCGCGGCGGGACGACGGCCGTTCCCCCCGGAGCGGGGCCGGACGGAGCGGTTGTTCGTCCGGGGGTTCGTTCGGGGGTTCGTTCGGGCGGTGCGATTCATGCAAACCTTTCCTCGATACGGTACGTCGAGGAATTCTCGGCAGCCGTGAGCCGCGCATAAAAGAATCGCCAGAACGAACCGAATAGGTAAATCAAAAGTTGGGGCCCGCACCCAAGGTGCGGGCCCCAACTTCACTCACGCGTCAGCGTCAGGCGGGAACGATGTTCTCGGCCTGCGGGCCCTTCTGGCCCTGGGTGAGGTCGAAGCTCACCTTCTGGCCCTCCTGCAGCTCACGGAAGCCCTGGGCGGCGATGTTCGAGTAGTGGGCGAAGACGTCGGGGCCGCCGCCGTCCTGCTCGATGAAGCCGAAGCCCTTTTCCGAGTTGAACCACTTCACGGTGCCAGTAGCCATGTCATATCTCCTTCGGGCGCAGTGCCCGGAGCCCACACTTTGCGGACCCCGCGTCGCCGCGATGATCGCCCCTCCGGAAATGCACCGGAAAATACAAAAGCATTCCCGCCGCGTACGACGACGGGGACACTTGAAGTCTGGGAACCACAACTGCAACTGCCAACGACAGTAACACGGCACACCGGGATCACGCACGGAAATTGATAGCCGCCAGCAAGTGAGGTAAAAACTCCCTACCAATTCAGAGGCTATTTCTGCAGTTGCGGCATTACATATTCGGCAGCGGCGGGGAGAGTGCCGGTGGCCCCGCGGAGACCCCCCTGGCGGCCGGACCGCCGAGGCGCCGGACGGACGCGCTCCGGATCCGCGCACCACCCGCGCCCGCGCCCCCGCCTCCCCCGGCCCTCCCGGGTCCGCGCCGCCCCGGGTCTGCTCCGGTCTGTTCCGGCAATAGAGGTAAACCTGCACCGGCGAAGGTAGACATGCGGCACTCTTGTGGCTAGGGTTTTTCCCGTAGTCAACGACGTCAGCGTGAGAGAACAGAGAGGAGAAGACACCATCAGGATCGCCCGGGCACGGACCTGGTCCGCTCGGGTACCGCAGGCCCCGGATTGGAAGGTGGTCCCCGGTCACGCAGCCGCGATCCCCGCGTCCCGCCCTTCGGGCAGGCAGCGGACACAGAAGGCCGGCGCACGGCGCCGGTAGATGGTGTTGAAACCCTCGGGGCCCTGGTGCCATACGGCACCAGGGCTCCTCGACGCGTCCAGCAAAGAGGTGCGGATGAATTCAAAGCCCCGAGAGCGAGCCACCGACAAGTTCGACGACGACGACTACCCGGCGTACACCATGGGCCGCGCCGCGGAGATGATCGGAGTCACCCCCGCCTTCCTGCGGGCCGTCGGCGAAGCCCGCCTCATCGTCCCCCTGCGCTCCGAAGGGGGTCACCGCCGCTACTCGCGCTACCAGCTGCGCGTCGCGGCGCGCGTCCGCGAACTCGTGGACCAGGGCACTCCGATCGATGCCGCCTGCCGCATCGTCATCCTCGAAGACCAGCTGGAAGAAGCCCAGCGGCTCAACGAACAGCTGCGGGAGCCCGCCGCCGAAGCGAACCAGCCCGACGGCTCCTGACCGCGCCCCGACCGGCTCCCCCGCCGTCGGGGCGCGGCCCCCTCCCCGGCGGTTCGCGCCACCCCCGGGGCACGAACGCCTGAGGTATCGTCACCCCATGGGAACCGGGGTGCTGCGCTGCGGAATGTGTGGATCCGGCCGACTGACCCCGGTCGGGCAGCTCAGGACCTTCGAAGGCCAGAACGACCGCCTCCGGCTCAAGTTCCCCCGCCCGCGCCTCTACAAGCTCCGCCCGGCGTTCGACGTCGACTTCGCCCGCGCCTGCCTCGACTGCGGCGCCCTGCTGCCCTTCCTCAGCGACGTGGACCTCAGGCGGCTCAACGAGGACGCGGACGGCCTGACCGGCTACGACACCTGAAGCGTCGCCCGCAGGTCGGTGAGCGGTGCACGAAGGGCCGCGATTCCCGCCTCCCGGAACCTTCCAAGTCCACGATTCCCTGAATTCAGGATGGCGTGTACTGTCGAGGGATGCTGACCGCTGCCCCCGACATCGAAGTGCTGGCCCGCTTCGGCCGGGCGCTCGCCGATCCGATCCGCTGCCGGCTGCTGCTCGCTCTGCGCGAGTCCCCGGCGCATCCCTCGGACCTCGCCGACGCGCTCGGCATTTCCCGCACCCGGCTGTCGAACCACCTGGCCTGCCTGCGGGACTGCGGACTGGTCGTCGCCGTGCCCGTCGGGCGGCGCACCCGCTACGAGCTGGCCGACGAACGCCTCGGGCACGCCCTGGACGATCTGCGCAGCGCTGTGGTCGCCGTCGAGGCGGACAAGACCTGCCCCGACGCCGAGACCAAGGGGTGCTGCTGAGATGACCGCGATATCCCTCGGACCGTCCCCGGCTCGCCGCGACGAACTGGCCCGCCGGATACGGCTGCTGGTCGCGGCCACCATCACCTACAACGTCATCGAGGCGGTCGTCGCGGTCACCGCGGGCACGCTGGCCTCCTCCACCGCGCTGATCGGCTTCGGACTGGACTCGGTCATCGAGGTGTCCTCCGCCGCGGCGGTCGCCTGGCAGTTCTCCGCGAGCGAGCACGCCGTGCGTGAGGCGCGGGAGAAGACGACGCTGCGGATCATCGCCGTCTCCTTCTTCGCCCTCGCCGCGTACGTCGGCGTCGACGCCGTCCGGACCCTGACGGGCACCGGCGGGGCCGAAACGTCCGTCCCCGGGATCGTCATCGCCGCCCTGTCCCTGGTCATCATGCCGTTCCTGTCCGCCGCCCAGCGCAAGGCGGGCCGCGAGCTGGGCTCCGCCTCCGCGGTCGCCGACTCCCGGCAGACGCTGCTGTGCACGTACCTCTCCGCGGTCCTGCTCGCCGGACTGGTCCTCAACGCGACCCTCGGCTGGTCCTGGGCCGACCCGATCGCCGCGCTCGTCATCGCCGCCGTCGCCGTCAAGGAAGGGCGCGACGCCTGGCAGGGCAAGGGCTGCTGCGCGGCCCCCTCCGCGACACCGGACGCCTGCCACTGCTGCGGCTGATCACCGGTACGGGCGACGTCAGTCCGTGACGCCCAGGCGGAGGTGTTCCACGTGGTGGAGGGCCTGGTCGAGGAGTTCCGCCACGTGGTTGTCGTGGAGGGTGTAGACGACTGAGCGGCCCTGGCGGGTGCCGGTGACCAGGCCGAGGTTGCGGAGCAGGCGGAGCTGGTGGGAGCAGGCGGACTGCTGCATGCCGACGGCTTCGGCGAGTTCGGTGGCGGGGCAGGGGCCTTCGCGGAGGCGGGCCAGGATCAGCAGGCGGGACGGGGTGGCGAGGGCCTGGAGGGTGGCGGCGACCGTCGGGGCGTTCTCGGGGGTGAGGCGGGCGCGCGGGGCTTCGGCGTCGCCTGCGGGGGTTTGCACTCCATGACCCATGGGCTCATCCTACGGACCGCTTGATGCATGAACACTTGTTCACATGTTGGTGGTAGCGTCTGCGGCCATGACGTCCACGCTCACCACCCGGTCCGCGCCGACGACGGCCCGCCCGGCGGCCGTACCCCGCCGCCGTACTCGTGTGTTCGCCCTGCCGGAGGCCCGCTGGGCGCTGTCGGCGCTCCTGCTGTTCCTGGCCGCGCTGGTGGCGCAGCTGCTCGGTGCGCCCGAGTGGCTGGGGGAGCCGCTGTACGTGGCGGTGTATGTCACCGGGGGCTGGGAGCCGGGGCTGGAGGGGTTGAAGGCCCTCAGAGAACGCACGCTGGACGTGGATCTGCTGATGGTCGTCGCGGCGATCGGCGCGGCGGCGATCGGGCAGGTGCTGGACGGGGCGCTGCTGATCGTCATCTTCGCGACCTCCGGCGCCCTGGAGGCGGTCGCCACCGCGCGGACGGCCGACTCGGTGCGCGGGCTGCTCGACCTGGCGCCCGCGACCGCCACCCGGCTGCTGCCCGGCGGGGACGAGGAGACGGTGGCCGCCGACGCGCTGGCGGTCGGGGACACGGTCCTGGTCCGGCCCGGGGAGCGGGTCGGGGCCGACGGGCGGGTGCTGGACGGGGAGAGCGAGGTCGACCAGGCCACCATCACGGGCGAGCCGCTGCCCGCCGCCAAGGCGGCCGGGGACGAGGTGTTCGCCGGGACCGTCAACGGCACCGGGGCACTGCGGGTACGGGTCGAACGCGACCCGTCGGACTCGGTGATCGCCCGCATCGTGCGGCTGGTCGAGGAGGCGTCGGAGACCAAGGCACCCACGCAGTTGTTCATCGAGCGGGTCGAACAGCGGTACTCGCTGGTGATGGTGGCCGCCACCATCGCCCTGTTCGCCGTCCCGCTCGCCCTCGGCGCGGCACTTCAGCCGACGCTGCTGCGCGCGATGACCTTCATGATCGTCGCATCGCCGTGCGCGGTCGTGCTGGCCACCATGCCGCCGCTGCTGTCGGCGATCGCCAACGCCGGGCGCCATGGCGTCCTGGTCAAGTCGGCCGTCGTCATGGAGCGCCTGGGCCAGGTGGACGCCGTCGCGCTGGACAAGACCGGCACCCTCACCGAGGGCACGCCCCGGGTGACCGAGGTGCGCCCGCTGCCCGGTTCGGGGCTGGACGAGGACGCGCTGCTGCGGCTCGCGGCCGCGGCCGAGCGGCCGAGCGAACACCCCCTGGCCCGCGCCGTCGTGGACGCGGCACGCGCCCGCGGGCTGGCGCTGCCGGACGCCGGAGGGTTCAGCTCCGCGCCCGGGCTCGGCGTCCGCGCGAGCGTGGACGGACGCGAGGTGCGGGTCGGGGCGCCCGCCCGGCTGCTGCCCACGGACCACACGGACCACGTGGTCGTCGCCGAGCTGGAGGCGGAGGGGCGTACCGCCGTCGCCGTCCTGGTCGACGGCGCACCGGCCGGGGTGCTCGGCCTCGCCGACCGGCTGCGCCCCGACGCCGCGGAGGCGGTCGGCGGGCTCGCGGCGCTGACCGGCTCCCGGCCGGTGCTGCTCACCGGCGACAACGCGCGCGCCGCCGACCGGCTGGCGGCCGAGACCGGCATCCAGGACGTACGCGCCGGGCTGCTGCCGCAGGACAAGGTGACCGCCGTACGGGAGCTGGCCGAGGCCGGGCGCCACGTCATGGTCGTCGGGGACGGCGTCAACGACGCCCCCGCCCTGGCGGCCGCCCATACCGGCGTCGCCATGGGCCGGGCGGGCTCCGACCTGGCCCTGGAGACGGCCGACGCGGTCGTCGTACGGGACGAACTGGCCGCCCTGCCCGCCGTCGTACGGCTCTCCCGCACCGCCCGGCGCCTGGTCGTCCAGAACCTGGTCATCGCCGGGGTCTGCATCACCGCGCTGGTCGTCTGGGACCTGGCCGGGCAGCTGCCGCTGCCGCTCGGCGTCGCCGGGCACGAGGGCTCCACGGTCCTCGTCGGCCTCAACGGGCTGCGGCTGCTGCGCGAATCGGCCTGGCAGCAGCGCTGAGGCTCAGTCGCCGAGCACCGGCAGCAGCTCCGGAAGGTGGCCGTCCGAGGCGAGGGCCGCCTGCTGCCGCTCCTCCGGGACGTCCCCGTACGTCGTACCGCGGGGGCGGGCCGGGCGGCCCGCCAGGTCGGCGATGCCGATCAGGTCCTGGATGGAACGGTAGGAGCCGTACGAGGAGCCCGCCATGCGCGAGATGGTCTCCTCCATGAGCGTGCCGCCCAGGTCATTGGCGCCGGAGCGCAGCATTTCGGCCGCGCCCTCGGTGCCGAGCTTGACCCAGCTGGTCTGGATGTTGGGGATGTGGGGGTGGAGGAGGACCCGCGCCATGGCCGTCACGGCGCGGTTGTCGCGGGTGGTGGGGCCGGGGCGGGCGATACCGGCGAGGTAGACCGGGGCGTTGGTGTGGATGAAGGGGAGGGTGACGAACTCGGTGAAGCCGCCCGTCTCCTGCTGGATCTCCGCGAGCAGCCGCAGATGGCCCAGCCAGTGGCGCGGCTGGTCGACATGGCCGTACATCATCGTCGAGGACGAGCGGATGCCCAGCTCGTGCGCGGTCTTGATGACCTCCACCCAGGTCGCGGTCGGCAGCTTGCCCTTGGTGAGGATCCAGCGCACCTCGTCGTCGAGGATCTCGGCCGCCGTGCCGGGGATGGTGTCGAGGCCCGCCTCGCGCGCCGCCGTCAGCCACTCGCGGATGGACATCCCCGTGCGGGTCGCGCCGTTGACGACCTCCATCGGGGAGAACGCGTGGACGTGCATCCCGGGGACGCGCTCCTTCACGGCCCGGGCGACGTCGAAGTACGCCGTACCGGGCAGGTCCGGGTGGATCCCGCCCTGCATGCAGACCTCCACCGCGCCCACGTCCCACGCCTGCTGGGCGCGGTCGGCGACCTGGCTCAGGGAGAGGGTGTACGCGTCGGCGTCGGTGCGGCGCTGTGCGAAGGCGCAGAAGCGGCAGCCGGTGTAACAGACGTTGGTGAAGTTGATGTTGCGGGTGACGATGTACGTCACGTCGTCGCCGACCGCCGCGCGCCGCAGGTCGTCGGCGATGCGGCACAGGGCGTCCAGCGCGGGCCCGTCGGCGTGCAGGAGGGCCAGCGCCTCGGGGTCGGTGAGCTTCGTCGGGTCGTCGGCGGCCTGCGACAGCGCGGCCTTCACGTCCGCGTCGATGCGGGACGGCACCATGCCGGGGGCGGCCGCCTCGCGCAGCGCCTCCCAGTCGCCGTACACCTCGTCGAAGTCGTCGCGCCGGTCGCCGGTGCGGCCCTCGGTGTCGATCGTGCGGTGCAGATCGGTGCGGCCGGAGCCGGAGGCGGCGAACCCCTCGTCCGGCTCCTGCCAGGGCAGCCCGGCGGGCAGCGCGTCCGGGCGGGCGAGGCCCGTCTCCGGGTCGGCCAGCGCGCGCACGTGCGGCAGCAGCCGCGGGTCCAGCCACGGCTCGCCGCGCTGGATGAACTCGGGGTAGACCGCGAGCCGTTCGCGCAGTTCGAACCCGGCGGCCGCCGAGCGCTCGGCCAGCTCGTCCACCTGGGGCCAGGGGCGCTCGGGGTTGACGTGGTCCGGGGTGAGCGGGGAGACGCCGCCCCAGTCGTCGATACCGGCGCCGATGAGCCGCTCGTACTCCGCGTCGACCAGGTTCGGCGGCGCCTGGATGCAGCCGGAGGGGCCCAGGATGTGCCGGGCGACCGCGACCGTGGCGAGCAGGTCCTCCAGCTCCGCGTCCGGCATGCCGCGCATCGCCGTGTCGGGCTTGGCGCGGAAGTTCTGGACGATGACTTCCTGGACGCCGTGGTACGAGCGGGACACGCGGCGCAGCGCGAACAGTGAGTCGGCGCGCTCCTCGTACGTCTCCCCGATGCCGATCAGCAGCCCGCTGGTGAACGGGACGGAGCTGCGGCCCGCGTCCTCCAGGACGCGCAGCCGGACGGCCGGTTCCTTGTCCGGCGAGCCGTAGTGCGGGCCGCCGGGCTCGCTCCACAGCCGCTCGGACGTGGTCTCCAGCATCATGCCCATGGAGGGCGCGACGGGCTTGAGCCGCTGGAAGTCCGTCCAGCTCATGACGCCGGGGTTGAGGTGCGGCAGCAGCCCGGTCTCCTCCAGGATGCGGATCGCCATGGCCCGTACGTACGCGATCGTGTCGTCGTACCCCTCGGCCTCCAGCCACTCGCGGGCCTCGGGCCACCGGTCCTCGGGGCGGTCGCCGAGCGTGATCAGCGCTTCCTTGCAGCCCATTTCGGCGCCGCGGCGGGCGATGTCCAGCACCTCGTCGGGGGACATGAACATGCCGTGGCCCTCGCGGCGCAGCTTGCCGGGGACGGTGGCGAACGTGCAGTAGTGGCACTTGTCGCGGCACAGCCGGGTGAGCGGGATGAAGACGCTGCGCGAGTAGGTGATGACCCCGGGGCGGCCCGCGGCCTCCAGACCGGCGTCCCGCACGCGCGCGGCGGAGGCGGCGAGGTCGCTCAGGTCGTCCCCGCGCGCCTGCAGCAGCACCGCCGCCTCGGCGGTGTCCAGCGCGACCCCCTCGCGGGCGCGCTTGAGCGCACGGCGCATCGCGTTGGCGGTGGGGGACTTCGCTTCATTTCCCTGCGCGCTCGTGGTCATCCTCCGAGCATACGAGTGGGGTCCGACATCGCCAGAGCGGCCGGGCCTGCGGTGATGTGGGTCTGATCACGACAATTCACCGCCGGGGCGGGAATACGGTTGCGTCCTACAGCGACCGGCTACAGGTACCCCGCGTACGCGTCCATCGTGCGCAGGATCTCCGTCTCGTCCCCGGACGGGAGCTGCACGACGACCTCCTCGATGCCGAGGTCGGCGTAGTGGGCGAGCTTGCCCGGCGAGGGGTGCACCGCGTACGGCACCACCTCCAGCGCCGCCGGGTCCCGCCCCGCCTCCGCCCAGACGCGGCGCAGTTCCGGGATGGTCTCCGTCAGACCGCCGCCGCCGATCGGCAGCCAGCCGTCGGCGTACGCGGCGATGTGCGCGAACAGCCGCGGCCCGGCCGCCCCGCCGATCAGGGTGCGCGGCCCGGTGAGGGGGTCGCCGGGCGGGCGCTCCCGGATCACCGGTTTGGGGTACGCCAGGCTCGCCCGCACCGACGCGTACGGGCCCTGATGGGCCGTGGGCTCCTCCGCCCACAGCGCGCGCATCAGCGCCGTCCGGTCGCGGACCAGCTCGCGGCGCTCGGCCCAGACGGTGCCGTGGTCGGCGGCCTCCTCGACATTCCAGCCATAACCGATGCCGAAGGTGAAGCGGCCGCCGGACAGGAAGTCGAGGGTGGCCACGCTCTTCGCGAGGACGACCGGATCGTGCTGGGCGACCAGGCAGATGCCGGTGCCGAGCCCCAGCCGTTCGGTCACGGCGGCCGCCTGGCCGAGGGCCACGAACGGGTCGAGGGTGCGGCCGTACGGGCGCGGCAGCGGCTCGCCCATGGGGGCGGGCGTGTCGCGGCTGACCGGGATATGGGTGTGCTCGGGCAGATACAGCCCGGCGAATCCGCGCTGCTCCAGCTCGCGCCCGAGCCAGGCGGGGCGGACGGTCTCGTCGGTGAGGAACACGGTGGTCGCGATGCGCATGAAGGGGCCGCTCCTCCGGGTTGGCCGATGTGGCTCGCGTATGTTCCCTCACCGCCACGGAGTTATCCACAGGGCTTTCCGCGGATGTCATCCCCGCGTACAACGGTGTGACGCGGGTGACACGGCTACGACTCTGGGGGCAGGCATGCAGCGACGGGACGTACTCAGACTCTCCGCCATCGCGGGCGCGGCGGGGGTGCTCACGCTCGACCCGGTGTCCTTCGCGCAGGCCGACGAGGCGGACGGGGGCGATGAGAAGTCCCGCACGATCACCGGCCATCTGCCCACCGGCTCCCCTGACTTCGTGTATCTCCCGGTGGAGGTGCCGTCCGGAGTCCGCGAGATCGCCGTGTCGTACTCGTACGACAAGCCGACGGTCCCGGCGGGCACGCAGGGGAACGCGTGCGATATCGGCATCTTCGACGAGCGCGGTACGGAGCTGGGCGGGCGCGGCTTCCGCGGCTGGTCCGGCGGCGCCCGTACGGAGTTCGCCATCAGCGCCGCGGAGGCGACCCCCGGCTACCTCGCCGGGCCCGTCCGGGCGGGCACCTGGCAGGTCGTCCTCGGGCCCTACACGGTCGCCCCGCAGGGCCTGGACTACAAGGTCACGGTCACCCTGCGGTTCGGCGCCCCCGGCACCACCCCGAAGCCCGTGTACCCGCCGCAGCGCGCCAAGGGGCGCGGCCGGGCCTGGTACCGGGGCGACTCCCATCTGCACACCGTGCACTCCGACGGCAAGCGCACCCCGGCCGAGCTGGCCGCCGCCGCCCGCGCCGCCGGGCTCGACTTCATCACCACGACCGAGCACAACACCACCTCCGCCCACGGCGCGTTCGAGGGCCTGTGGGGCGACGACCTGCTGATCATCACCGGTGAGGAGATCACCACCCGGAACGGCCATGTGGTCGCGCTCGGCATCACCCCGGGCACGTTCATCGACTGGCGCTACCGCGCGCGGGACAACCGCTTCGGCCAGTTCGCCCGCAAGATCCGGCAGGCGGGCGGCCTGGTGATCCCGGCCCACCCGCACGGCACCTGCGTCGGCTGCAACTGGAAGTTCGGCTTCAACGAGGCCGACGCGGTCGAGGTGTGGAACGCCGACTTCGGCCCGGACGACGAGGCGACCGTCCTGGAGTGGGACAACACCCTGGTCGCCGCCGCCCGCGGGGACGGCCGCTGGCTCCCCGCCGTCGGCAACAGCGACTCCCACCGCGAGCCCGCGCCCGTCGGCCTCCCCCAGACCGTCGTCCTCGCCGACGACCTGTCGCGCACCGCCCTCCAGGACGGCATCCGGTCCGGCCGCTGCTGGATCGCCGAGTCCGCGGACGTCGACCTCACCTTCGAGGCGGTGGACGGCCGCGGCAGGCACGCCGGAATCGCGGACCGGCTGGCGGTCCCGAGGGACGCCGAGGTGACGGTCCGCCTGAAGGTCACGGGCGCGGGCCGTCAGGTCCGCTTCATCACCGACCAGGGCCCGCTGTACACCACCACGCTCCCGGACTCCGGCTCCGGCACCGCCGAGTGGAAGACCACAGCCTCCTACGCGGCCTACGTACGCGCCGAGGTGCGCCACCCGGCGGCGGACGGCGGCGCGTCGGGCGTACCGGGCCCGATGGTCGCCCTGACCAACCCGATCTGGCTGGGCGCCCCCGACCGCTGACGTTGGCGCACCCGAGGATCAGCGGCGGGCCCGTCCGCCCCACGGGCTCAGCCTTCCGCGGGCTCAGCCTTCCGCGGGCGCGGCCAGTGCCGGATCCTGTCCGGACCGGCTCAGGGCCTCGGCGACGAACCCGGACGCGGTCAGATGAGCCACCGTCTCGCTCAGGAACCGCACCGTGTCCGGATGCCGCGCCTTCGTCGTCCCGACGGCCTGCCGGATGGTCATGAACGCGGGCTCGATCAGGCGCAGTTCGGCCCGTTCGGCGAGATGCGCGGTGAGCGGCTGCCGGATTCCCGCCGCGACCTCCAGGTTCTCGGCGTGGAAGACGTCCACCCCCTCCGCGCCCCGGACCACGGTGGCGTGGCGCAGGGTGCGCGTCAGGTACAGGTCGTACGCGGAGCCCTGCTTCACCCCGATACGGACGCCCGGCCGGTCCACGTCTTCCGGCGTCCGCGGCGTGGACTCGGCCGGGACGGCGTACACCCCTTCGATGTGCACGTACGGAGCGGTGAACGCGACCTCCGCCTCCCGGGCGGGTTCGACGGCGAGGAAGCACAGGTCGGCACGGCCGGTGCTCATCGCCTCGAAGGACTTGCGGGCCGCGTCGAAGCAGAGGAACTCCACGTCCAGGCCGAGACGCCGGGCTATCTCACCGGCGAGATCGACGGTGACGCCGCGGGGCGCGTCCGGGGTGCCCTGGGCGAGGACGGGGTTGCCGAGATTGACGGAGGCGCGGAGCACTCCGGCGGGGGCGAGGTCGCGGGCGAGCGCGGTGGTGTCAGGGATCTCCATGGACGGAGTCTAGGGACGGCCGGAAACCGCCCACCGACAGTGGCCATCGGGGGTTCATGCCCGCTGCCCACGGGGGTGGTGGACCGAACGGACCCGCGCGAAGGTCGGATCGTATGCCTCCGCGATCGCCGACGCCTCGGAGATGTGCTCCCGGACGTCGGGGCGCCGCATCGCGTCCTCGTACTGCTGCTCACTGGCCCACTGCGCGTAGTTCACGACGCGGCGGCCGTCCAGACTGACGTGCAGGTTCGCGGAGACGAAGCCGGGCACGGCCAGGAATACGTCGTTGGTCGCCCGGTCGAGGGCGTCGGCCAGCTCGATCTGCCGCTCCGGGGCGACGGTGAAGACGTTCACCACGGTGATCACGTCGGAGTCAACGGAGATCGTCGTCATGGGGGTACTCATATGGGGTGCCTCCGGTGATCGGGCGCGTGACGTTGATGTCAGAACTTTGACATCAAGAACGTAAACACGACCCCCGCCTATGTCAAACTCCTGACATGGGAGCTCCGGAAGTCCACGCCCCTGGCGATTCCTCGCTATCCCCAGGTGAGGGGGTAGAGGTGGAGGTAGAAGCGCTCACGGTCGCGGTCGAGGGTGCTGCCGTAGCGGCGGGCGAACAGAGTCTCCGCCGTGGTCGCCTGCCGGTCATCGGGCCATGTCTCCCGGGCGGTGGCGAGCAGTAGGGCGAGGTCGGCGTACGGGTCGGCCCGCCCGAGGCGGCCGAGGTCGATGAAGCCCGAGACGGTCAGGGTCGCCGGGTCGAGGAGGATATTGGGCAGGCACAGATCCCCATGGCAGACGACCGCTTCGGCGGCCTCCTGCGCGAGACGGCCCTCGACCTGCGGGGCGAGCCGCGCGAGCAGCTCCTCGGGAGGGGTGCCCTGCTGCTCGACGGGCAGGAACTCCGGGTTGACCGCGCCCCGCGCCACAACGTCCTGCGCGGTGGCGAACATCTGCCGGAGATCGCGGCCGAAGGGGCACCCCTGGAGCGGCAGTTCGTGCAGCCGCCGCACGGCATCGGCGATCGGCCCCCACGCCGCGTGGAGCGTGGCCGCCGGGACACGGTCCGCCGGTACGCCCGCCACGGCGCTCGTCACCAGGCGGCCGCCCGCATCGGTCACGCGCCAGTCGAGCACCCGCGCACCGGAAACGCCCTGCGCACGCAGCCACTCGACCCGGTCCCGCTCCGCCTCCAGCGCGGCCACCTGGTGCGCGGGCACGCACTTCGCGTACCGCGAACCGTCATCGGAGCGGAAGACGGCGGCCCCGGACTCCCCGGCGGTGACGGGCTCCCACCTGCCGCCATCACCGCCCACGGGCAGCGAGGTCCGGAGTGTCTTCGGCGAATTGGTTGGTGTCGAAGAGCTGGTTGATGTGTCCGCCGAGTTCGGACCAGTGCCGTCCGGAGAGCTCGGCGGCGGCGCGGGCGTCGCCGGTGGCGCAGACGTCGACGAGCTGGTCGTGGTGCTCGATGGTGTTGCGGCCGCCGAGCAGCGTGGAGAACTTGCGGTAGAGGATGCGGTGGATCTGCGGGTGGACCTGTTCGACGATGCGGCTGAGCACCGGGTTGTCCGCGGCCGCGATGGGGACGGCGTGGAAGCGGTCGTCGGCGGCGAGGGCGGCCGTGGTGTCGTTGGCGGCGACGGCCTGCTCGAAGTCGCGGTTGGCGTCGCGCATCTGCCGTAGGTCCTGCTCGGTCATGACCGGCACGGCGGTCTCAATGGCGAGCTGGTCGAGGGAGCGCAGGACGGCGAGGGTCTTTTCGGCGTCGCGGCGGTTGAGGGTGGTGATGCGGGTGTAGACGCCCGGTTTGGCTTCGACGAGCCCGATGTCGGCGAGCCGGGCGAGCGCCTCGCGCACCGGGGTGCGGCTGAGCCCGAGACGTTCGGCGAGTTCACTGTCCTTGACCTTCTCCCCCGGGGGCAGCTCGCCGCGCACGATGGAGTCGCGCAGGCGGTGGAAGACCTCGTCACTGAGGAGACGGCGGGAGACAGGGCTGTCGAGCGACATATTGCGTACAATACATCGGTTCGCCGCGGTTCCCCCGCCCCTTACAGCCTTCATGCTGCCCGGACCCGGCGGACGAGGACCTGGGCCAGGATGGCAGCCGGATCGACGAGGGGAACGTCTACCGCGTCGGCGGGAAGCCCGAGGGGGATCTCGGTGCACCCCGCGATGATCGCTTGCGCGCCCCGTTCGGCGAGTTGCCGTGCGGCATCGGCCAGGGACGCGGTCGCCGTGCCGGGGGTGCCCGCTTTCACGGCGCGGATGGCGGCCATGACCTCATGGTGCTGGCTGTCGTCGTCGGGGAGCACGAGGCGGATGCCGTAGCGGTCCAGCCATTCCTGGTACAGGCCCGCCCGGACGGTGCCGGTGGTGGCCAACAGCCCCGCGGTGCGGACGGCCGGTCGCAGGGTGGTGAGGTGGCGGGCCACTTCTCCGATCATGTGGACGATCGGCAGGCCCACGGCGTCGGCGATGCGGGGGACGAAGGCGTGCGCGGTGTTGCAGGGGATGGCGATGACGGTGGCACCCGCCTCGCGCAGGACACGGCTGCCGTTGAGGAGCCAGGGGGTGGGATCGGGGCCGTCGCCGAGAAGGGCCTCGGTGCGGTCGGGGATGGTGGGGTCGGACCAGATGACCGTCCTGAGGTGGTCCTGATCGCTGCGGCCCGGAGTCATCGACACCAGCTTGGCGTAGAAGTCGGCGGTGGCCGCCGGTCCCATGCCGCCCAGGATGCCGATGATCTCCGTCGTGCCGACCGGGCAGGTCATCGTGCGTCGTCCTTCTGGAGAGCCTGCGCGAACCGCGGCGCGGGGCCGGTGTCGCCGGGGCTGGTGTCGTCGGGTGCGGCGGCGTCGGCCGTGGCCTCGTGTGGTCCGTGCTTGGCCTCGCGGCGCTTCTCGGAGCTGTCCACGACGGCGGCGGCGAGCGCGTTGCCGATGACGTTCACGCCGGTACGGGCCATGTCGACGATGAAGTCCACACCGAGCAGCAGGGCGATGCCCTCGGCGGGCAGTCCGATGCTGTTACCGGCGGCGATGAGGACGACGACGGAGGCGGAGGCCACACCGGCCATCCCCTTGGAAAGGAGCACCAGCACGCCGACCATGACGAGCAGCGCGGGCAGGGAGGTGTCGGCGCCGTAGGCGTTGGCGATGAAGACCAGGCCCGCGGCCTGGTACAGCACGGAGCCGTCGGTGTTGAACGAGTAGCCGAGCGGAACGACGAACGAGGTCGTCGACCGGCTGAGGCCGAAGTCCTCCAGCTTGCCCATGAGGGGGGCCAGCACGGCTTCGGAGCTGCGGGTGACGAAGGCGATCCCGGCCAGGTTGGCGATCGACTTCAGCAGCGCGACGTAGCGGATGCGGTAGATCGCGGCGATGAGGGGGAACAGCACGCCGATCACGATGACCAGGCCCGCGTAGACGACGGCGATGAAGCCCAGGAGGCTGCGCAGATTGCCGAAGCCGTAGTGGGCGACGTCGTACGAGAGGAACCCGAGGACGCCCAAGGGGGCGACGCGGATGACGTACCCGACGACCTTGAACATCACCGTGGCGACGGAGTCCAGCAGCGTGGCGAAGGGGGCCGCCTTCTCGCCGATGGCGGCCATGGCCACGCCCACCAGCAGGGCGAAGACGATCGCGCCGAGCAGATTGCCCTCGCTGAAGGCGGCGAAGATGTTCTTCGGGACCGCGTGCAGGATCAGCTCGTGGAAGTCGATCCCCTGGTCCAGGCTTTCCAGGTCCTTGGCGTCGGCGGCGCCGACGGGGGCGCCCTTGCCGATGCCGGTGAACTTCGCGAGGCCCACGGCGATGAGGAGGACGACCGTGGTGACGAGTTCGAAGTAGAGGATGGCCTTGCCCGCGATCCGGCCGACCTTCTTGACCGACTCCATGCGGGCGATGCCCAGCACGATGAGCGGGAAGACCAGGGGCAGGACGACGACCTGCACCAGGTTGAGGAAGAGATCGCCGAGGATCTTCATCTGCTCGCCGACGCCCGGCGCGAGAGCGCCGATGAGGGCTCCGAGCCCGACGGCGATGATCGACTGCACACCGATCGGCATCCGCAGACATCGCCGCAGAAGCCCCGGCCGAGGCCCGGGCCGGGCGTCTGTGCTGGTGGCTTGGGTGGGTGGTGCGCTCATCCGTGCTCCAATATATTGCGCTCTGCGTATTGGGCGGTAAGAGTGCGCCTCACCACGGCGGCATGTCAAGGGGTCCCGCACCGGCACACCGCTGAATGGCGAGCGGCTACGACGAGGAGCGCGCATGGCACAGGCCATACGCGCTGAGCACGTTCTGGTGGGTGAAGTAGGAGGTCCCGGCCGATGCCTGCCTCAGGGGGCGACCCGCGCCGCGACCGGCAGATGGTCGCTGCCGGTCGCGGGCAGGGTGCGGATGTGGCCGACGTCCGCCGAACGGGCCATGACCTGGTCGATCCGGGCCAGCGGGAACCCGGCGGGGAAGCTGAAGGCGAGGCCCCGCTCCGCCACGTTCATCCGGGAGGTCAGCGGATCCAGCCCACGATCGTCGACCGTGCCGTTGAGGTCGCCCATCAGGATCACCGGCTTCCGCTTCTCGGCGGCGATGGCCTCGCCCAGCAGTCCGGCGCTCTCGTCCCGCCATGACGAGGCGAGGCCGCCCGCCCCGACCCGGACCGACGGCAGATGCGCGACATACGCCGCGACCTCGCCCCGCGGCGTCCGGACCACGGCCCGCAGCCCACGGCTCCAGTCCTCCGTGATCCCCCGGGGCTTGATGTCCAACAGCCGGGCCTCGGCGAGCGGATGCTTCGACCAGAGCCCGACGGTGCCCCGCACAGCGTGGTGCGGATACTCCCGGGCGAGGGTCTTCTCGTAGACCGGCAGCGCCGTGGGCACCAGCTCCTCCAGCGCGATGAGATCGGGCCCCGCGTCCGCCAGGGCCCGGGCCGTACCCGCCGGGTCGGCGTTCTCATCGCTGACGTTGTGCTGCACCACGAGCAGGCCGCTTTCCGTCCCCCCGGGCAGCAGCAGCCCGCCGAACAGGTACGTCCACGCCGCCACCGGCAGCAGCAGCGCCACCAGCGCGGTGACCGAACGACGCAGCAGCGCCAGGCCGAGCAGCACCACGACCACCAGACCGAGCCACGGCAGAAACGCCTCCAGCAGACTCCCCCAGGAGCCGGGCACCGCCCGGTGAAACGCCAGCAACCCGGCGGTCAGCACCGCCAGTCCACCCAGAACCCGCCCCCGAGCCCAGACCGACCGCCCCTCGCCGCCCTCGCCCGGCCCCCAGCGCCGAACCCACCCCCGGATTGCCGCCTTCACCGTCGCCGCCCCACCACTGTCACGTCCGATCCGTCCGACCCCACCCCCCAAGACGACCCACCAGGCGCATCGGTTTCCGGCTTCGCGCCGAAGGTCAGGTCATGGCGGCCACCGCCGAGTGGTCAGTAGCGGACCTTGCCGTAGTCGATCGGCTGTTCCGGGTACGTGGCGGCTCGGTGGGCCAGGGCTCGCATTCGGTGGCTCATCTCTTCGGCCGGGAGGTGGTGGTAGCTGCCGTGGCCGGGGAGGACCCACTCGAAGGTCAGTTCCTCGGCGCCGCGTGCCACGGATGCGGCCAGGGTCGTGATCGAGTCGTAGACGACGCTGTCGGCGACCTCCAGGTCCTGTTCGGAGTGGGACCAGAAGAAGGCGTCGCCGGTGAAGCAGAACGTGTTGTCCGCGACGAAGACCGTGCTGCCCGCCGTGTGGCCAGGGAACGGGTGGGCGATCACGCCCGGGGCGATCTCCACCGGGTCGTGGCCGCGGATGACGGAGTCGGCGTCGGGCCGGGAGTGGAGGTCGCCCTCGTGGACCCACAGCCGTGCGCCGAACGCGTCGGCGTACTGGCGTCCGTGGGCCACGTGGTCGAGGTGGGTGAGGAGCACGTCGGTGATCTTCCCGGCCGCCTCCTCGTAGCGGCGGGCGAGGGCGGGCCGCCAGTGCGGGGTGTCGATCATCATCGCGGTGGCGTCGGGGCGGCGCAGCAGGTAGGAGGCGGCGCCGTAGGTCTTCGGTGAGGCGTGCCCGCACAGCAGGACGGTTCCGGCTTCGTCCAGGGGCAGGGGGTACGGGTCCGAGCCCGGCTGCCAGTCGTTGGCGGGCGGGTGCACGGAACGGGTCGGGCAGGCGTGGGCGGCCATGTAGAGCTGGCGGACCTCGTCCTCGGTCTCGGGCTGGCGCAGGACCGTCGAGAGGCCGCCGTAATCGCCGCCGGGCGTATAGCCGATGAGGCCGGGGGCGTACTGGCGGGCGAGGTTGCAGTTCAGGCAGCGGCCGTCGACGTACCAGCCGGGCGTGGGGTCGGTGTCGGTCGGGCTCATGAATCCCTCCTGAGGATTCAGCGACACCCACGTCGTCGTCGGGCGGACGGCCGGTCCGAGGCGCGGGTATGACGCTGGTGCGAATCAGGTCATGGAATGCGCGACGGAAGGCGATGCGACGGACGACGTTTCCGCGGTGAAGCTTAAGGGACGGGAGCACGCCGTAATGACGGGTGGGACCGCGGACTTGGGGGCGTACCGGCCGACCCGTCCCCCGGTGTGAGCGGTTGGACGGGGCGGCCGCGGGGCCGCCTTGCTACTCCTCCCGCTTGATCCACTCGCTGCCGCCCAGCGGGTAGTCGTAGCCGGGGCGGCCGGTGGCGGCGCTGGTGCGGAACGGGGTGCCGTTGTTGTCGATGTGCACCGTGCCGTGGCGGTCGCCGCTGGACCAGCTCAGGGCGAGGTCCCAGCGGACGTCGTGCGCATTGGTGCGGGCGGTGACGTAGAAGACCTCCGGGTCGGACTCGCTGACCTTGTACGGGAAGTCGCGCTGGCCGTTCCTGACGGTGACGGTGGGGCTGCCGTTGTCGAGGTCGACGCCGAACGACTTGGTGCCGACGCCACCGCCGCAGCCGACGCCCATCGAGTAGTCGTTCCAGGCGAGCGGGGCGCCCTTCGCGACGACGCGTACGTGCAGCGCCTCCAATACGACGGTGTCCTTGCCCGTGCCCTGCACGGTGAGGGCGACGCGCTGTTCACCCGAGGAGACCGCGCCGTTCGCGGCCGCCCAGCGGGGGGCGTCCTGCTCGGCGGCGGGCGGGCCGACCTGTTCGGGCTCGCGGTCGACGAGGAAGTGCTGGCTGCACGGGCTCTCGTAGGTGTAGGGGCGGGTGGCGACGTTGAGCGGTACGCCGCCGTCCACCGCGGGGGCGTCCGCACCGCCGCGGGCGCCCCCACCGCCGCGGGCCTCCGCACCGCCGGGGGTGGCGGACTCCCGCGCAGGGGCGGAGGGTTCGCCGGTCTTCGCGCTCCGGCTCCGGGACGGGGAAGGGGAGGCCGACGCGGACGGGCGCCGGTCGTCCGCCCGGGTGGTGGTGGCGGGTGCGGTGGCCGGGACGGTGACATCACCGGCCCGCCGGCCTTCGCCGTCGCCCCCGGAGAACGGCAGGTTCACGGCGACCATGAGGGCTCCCAGCACGGCGGCCGTCGCGACGGAGGCGATCAGCACGGTGCGGCGCCGACCGGGCCGCCGCACGGGAGCGGGCGGGGTGGTGCCGCCGACGACCGGTTCATCGGCCGCGGCGGGTACGGGGAGTTCGTCGTCCACGGACGGCGGCTCGGGCGGGCTGTCGTCCGCGACGGCGGCGGGCGGCGGGGCGTCGGCGGCGGGCGCCGGGGCGTCCGTGGCGGCAGCGGGTGCCGGATCGTCGGGGCCCGGCGCCTTACGGCCCCGCGCCGCGTCCGCCAGAATCCACCGCCGGTGCAGCTCGACCAGTTCCTCGGGGGTCGCCCGGCACAGCCGGGCGAGCCGCTCGGCCGGTGCGTAGTCGGGCGGCACCGCGCTGCCGTTGCAGTAACGATGCAGCGTGGACCTGCTCATGTGTAATCGCTTGGCGAGTACCCCGTAGCTCAGCCCCGAGCGTTCCTTGAACCCCCGCAGCAGCTCCCCGAACGCCTCCGCGTCGGCCCCGCTCACCCCTGACACCCCTGACACCCGTTCCTCCCCTTCCCCGTGCGGCCCGGCGCGTCCCATTCACGCGTCCCAAGCCCCTTACGTTCCCCCTGGTCATAGCCCGTTTCCGCGTCCCACTGTCCCCAACTGCCCGGATTTCGTGGCGGCTGGGACGGATCACCCCACAAGCTCCGGTCATCCAAGCACCACACCCACCGCACCACCGAAAGGGCTCACCCACATGTCGAGCATCCGGGCGTCCCGTACCCGCGTTCTGACCGCCGCTGCGACCGTCGCGGTCGCCGCGCTCTCCCTGACCGCGTACAGCAACGGGGCGACCGCCCACGCCGAAGGCGCGCGGGCCTCGGGGGCGGCGAAGGCCAAGGCCGCCGTCACCTGCCAGGGCTCCAACACCAAGACGACCGCGGCTCCCCTGGCCCGCCCCATCAATCACATGCTGCTCACGGTCACCAACACCGGCAGCTCGCCCTGCTACCTCTATGGCTACCCGGCCGTCCAGTTCGGCGAGGCCCAGTCGGTGCCGCCGGTCATCGAGGAGTCGAAGCCGCAGGCCGTCGTCACGCTCGCGCCGAAGGAGTCCGGCTACGCCTCCGTGAACCTGTCGGCCGCCGACGGCAGCGGTTCGAACGGCACGACTGAGAAGTCCCTCACGGTCTACTTCCAGGACCGCGCCGGTGAGAGCCTTTCCTCGGCCGCCCACCCGTCGCTGCCCGCCAAGGGCGTCTACATCGACGACTCCATCAAGGTCTCGTACTGGCAGCAGGAGCTGGACGACGCCATCATCTGGTAGCACCGGGCGGGCGGTAGGCCGCCCGGACGCGGCGGCCACCGTCCACCACCAGGTCCGTGCCGGTGATCCAGGACGCCTCGTCGGAGACCAGCCAGCGGACCGCGCGCGCCACGTCCTCCGGCTCGCCGATGCGGGCCAGGGGGAGGGTGGCGGCGAGGGAGGGTTCGTCGGGCTCCCAGACGAAGCGGGCCATCTCGGTGCGGATCAGGCCCGGGGAGACCGCGTTGACGCGGACGCCCGGGGCGAGTTCGGCGGCGAGCTGGCGGGTGAGGCGGAGCAGGGCGGTCTTGCTGGCGCCGTAGGCGCCGACGCCGGGGCCCACGCCGTGGGTGCCCTCGGTGCAGATGTTGACGACCGCGCCGCCGTGGTCGCGCATCCCGGCGCGCCAGGCGGCCTGGGTCAGCCGCAGCGGGGCCTCCACGTTGACCGTGAAGGCCCTGCGCCACAGCAGCGGATCGGCGTCGATGAGCGGGCCGAGGGGCGCGTTGGTCGCGGCGTTGTTGACGAGGATGTCGAGGCGGCCGAAAGCCGCGACCGTACGGGCCACGCACTCTTCGAGATGGTACGGGTCCGCCACGTCGCCGGGGCAGGCGAGCGCGTGCGGGCCCAGGTCGGTTACGGCCGCGTCGAGTTCGGAGGCGTCGCGCGCGGTGACGCACACCGCCGTCCCGTCCGCCGCCAGCGCCTTCGCCACGGCCAGGCCGATGCCGCGCGAGGCGCCCGTGACCAGGGCGACGCGGGGCATCGGGTCAGCCCCGCGTGGACACGCTGCGGGTGTCGCGGCCCGAGCGCAGCACCTTCCCCGGTATCGCGCCGGTGATCTCGTCGTCGCGGATGGTCTCGACGCCGCCGACCCGGACGCTCACGATGCCCTCCGCCCGGGAGTCCAGGCGGGGGCTGTCGCCGGGGAGGTCGTGCACCAGCTTCGCCTGGCCCGCGTCGATCCGTTCGGGGTCGAAGAGGACGAGGTCGGCGTGGTAGCCCTCGGCGACGCGGCCGCGCTCGCGCAGGCCGAACAGCCGCGCCGGGTCGTCGGTCAGCATGCGTACGGCCCGCTCCAGAGGGACCAGCTTCCGGCGGCGCAGGCAGTCGCCGAGGAAACGCGTGGTGTACGGGGCGCCGCACATGCGGTCCAGATGGGCGCCGGCGTCCGAGCCGCCCAGCATGACGTCCTCGTGCTCCCAGGTCTGCCGCCGCAGTTCCCAGCTGGCCGGGTCGTTGTCGGTCGGCATCGGCCACAGGACCGTGCGCATCTCGTCGGCGGCGCAGATCTCCACCAGGGTGTGGAAGGCGTCCTGACCGCGCTCGGCGGCGATGTCGCGGACGACGCGGCCGGTGAGTCCGGCGTTGGTGTCGCTGTAGGTGTCGCCGATGACGTACCGCTCGAAGTCGGCGAGCCGCCGGAACACCCCGGCCTCGGGGCTGGTCGCGCGGCGCAGCATCTCCGACCGTACGTCCGGGTCGCGCAGCTTCGCGATGCGCTCGGGGAGGGGCAGGCCGAGGATGTCTCCCCAGCCGGGGATGAGATTGAGCGCGCAGAACGTGCCGAGCGACATGTTCATCGGCGTGAGGATGGGCATGGTGAGGGCGACGATGCGGCCGCCCGCCTTACGGGCCCGCTCGCTCGCCTGGAGCTGGCGCGGGACGCGCTCGGGGACGGCGGCGTCGATGGTGAGGACGTTCCAGTTGAGGGGGCGCCCGGCGGCGGCGCTCATCTCCACCAGCAGATCGATCTCCTCGTCCGCGAACCGGTCGAGGCAGCCCGCCACGATGGCCTCGATCTGGGTGCCCTCGTGCTCGCCGACGGCCCGGGACAGGGCGAGGAGTTCATCGGGCCGCGCGTGACGGGAGGCGACCGGCTTGCCGTCCCCGTCGGCGTGGGTGGAGGACTGGGTGGTGGACAGCCCCCAGGCGCCCGCGTCCATCGCCTCATGGAGGAGCCGCAGCATCTGTTCCAGCTGGTCAGGGGTGGGCTGGCCGCCGATCGCGTCCGGGCCCATGACGTGGCGGCGCAGCGCGCAGTGCCCCACCATGAAGCCCGCGTTGACGGCGATCCGGCCCTCCAGGGCGTCGAGGTATTCGCCGAAGCCGTGCCAGTTCCAGGGCGCGCCCTCCTCCAGGGCGACCAGCGACATGCCCTCGACCCGGCTCATCATCCGCCGGGTGTAGTCGGCGTCGCCGGGGCGTTCGGGGTTGAGCGGGGCGAGGGTGAAGCCGCAGTTGCCGCCCGCGATGGTGGTGACACCGTGGTTCATGGAGGGGGTGGCGTACGGGTCCCAGAAGAGCTGGGCGTCGTAGTGGGTGTGCGGGTCGACGAAACCGGGCGTGAGGACGAGCCCGGTGGCGTCCTCGGTGGAGCGGGCCGGTTCGGTGACGGACCCGGGCTCGGCGACGGTGACGATCCGCCCGTCGCGCAGGCCGACGTCGGCGACGGAGGAGGGCGCGCCCGTGCCGTCCACGACGGTCGCGCCCTTGATGAGGTGGTCGAGCACGGGTGGGATCCCTTCTGACGCCTGCCGTTAGCTGCCTGACATCAGCTGAAATCTGTCAGCTGTCATCTGCTCGCTGTTAGTTGCCCGCTGATAGCTGTTAGCTGCCTGCTGTTAGCCGTCAGCTGCTCGCTGAAAGCTGTTCGCTGGCTGACATCAGCTGATATCTGTCATCCGTTCGCCGTCTGGCGGAAGCGGGTCGTGCGGTGCACCGGATCGGTGTCGATCTTCGGGATGACGTGCTCGCCGATGAGCTTGATGGTGTTCATGGTGTCCTCGTAGCCGATCCCGATCGGCAGCCCGAAGGAGAGCTGGTCGGCTCCGGCCTGTTCCCACCGCTTGCACTGCCGGAGGACCTCGTCCGGATCGCCGCAGATCATCAGCTCCTCGGCGATGAGCAGTTCGATGATCTCCTCGGTGTATTCGGGGAGGAGTTCCGGCCACTCCGGGATGCCCTCCGGGCGGGGGAAGGTGTCGTGGTAGCGGAACAGGAGCGACTGGAGGTAGTTGAGACCGCCGCCGAGCGCGATCTCGACCGCCTTGGCGTGGGTCTCGGCGCAGATCGCGGTCGAGGTCACCATGACGTTGTCGTTGACGAAGCCGCCCACCGGGTCGGCATCCTCGACGGCGCTCTTGTAGGAGTCGAGGACCCACTCCATGTCGGAGACCTTCTGGATGGAGAAGCCGAGGACGCCGAGCCCCTTGCGGCCCGCCATCGCGTACGAGGACGGGGACCCGGCCGCGTACCACATGGCCGGGTGGCCGGCGCCGTACGGCTTGGGCAGCACCTTGCGGGGCGGGAGCGACCAGTGCTTGCCCTGAAAGCCCGGGTACTCGTCCTCCAGCCACATCTTGGCGAACTCGCCGATGGTCTCTTCCCAGATCTCCTTGGTGTGGTTCATGTCGGTGACGCCCGGGATGAACCCCAGGATCTCGTGGCTGCCCGCCCCGCGCCCCGAACCGAACTCGAAGCGTCCGCCGGAGAGGTGGTCGAGCATGGCCACCTTCTCGGCGACCTTGACGGGGTGGTTGACCTGCGGGAGCGGGTTGAAGATGCCGGATCCCAGGTGGATGCGGTCGGTGGCGTGGGCGAGGTAGCCGAGGAAGACGTCGTTCGCGGAGAGGTGGGAGTACTCCTCCAGGAAGTGGTGCTCGGAGGCCCACGCGTACTTGAAGCCGGACCGGTCGGCCTGGATGACGTACTCGGTCTCCTCGATGAGGGCGTGGTGCTCGGCCTCGGGGTCGGCGCGGCGTCGGCGCTCCGGCACGTATCCCTGTACGAACAGTCCGAATTCCAAGGGGGTCACCGCCTCCAGTTCAACAATCTGACGTACCGTCAGATTTGAGTTCGACCATGGCACCGGGAGGGTGGACCGTCAAGGGCCGATACGTCAGAAGGCCGATACGTCAGAAGACGGAGACGCCGCTCAGCCAGCCGCCGTCGACCACGAGCGGCTGGCCGGTGATGTACGAGGAGTCGTCCGAGGTGAGGAAGAGCGCCAGGCGGGCGACCTCCTCGGGGCCGCCGATGCGGCCCATCGGGACGAGCTTGCGGTAGAGGCCGTCGACCGCCTCCGACGCCTCGGCCACATCCGCCACGTCCGCCGCCGGGTCGAGCCGGGCGGGGTTGCTCATCGGGGTGTCGATCGCGCCGGGGCACATCGCGTTGACCCGGATCCCCTTGTCCGCCAGCTCCATCGCGGCCACCCGGGTCATCCCGACGATGGCCGCCTTGGTGGCGGCGTACGAGGTCAGCAGGGCCATGCCGGAGAGGGCGACGTACGAGGCGGTGTTGACGATCGTGCCGCCGCCCGCCGCCGCCAGCTCGGGGGCGACCGTGCGCATGCCGAGGAAGGCGCCGACCTGGTTGACCTGCACCACGGACAGGTACTCCGCCAGCGGGGTGCTGGTCAGCTCGTTGAAGCGGAGGATGCCCGCGTTGTTGACCAGCCCGTCCACCTTGCCGAAGGCGTCCTTCGAAAACGCCACGGCGGCCGCCCAGTCGTCCTCGCTGCTCACGTCCAGATGGACGTAGCGGGCGGTCTCCTCCCCCAGCTCCTTCGCGACGGCCCCGCCCTGGTCGTCGAGGACGTCCGTGAGCACCACCCTCGCGCCCTCGGCGGCGAACAGCCGCGCCTCCTGCTCGCCCTGCCCGCGCGCCGCACCCGTGACGATCACGACGCGTCCGTCCAGCTTGCCCATGATGGTCTCCTCAGGCGTTTCAGCCGATTCAAGCGTTCAGATGCGGGGCGACACCGGCCGCGAAGGCCGCCATCTGGTCGGTGAGTTCGGTACGGCTCCGGCTGCGGAACCGCACCTGGATCTGGTCCACGCCGATCGCCGCGTACGCGCGCAGCGACTCGGCCAGCTGCTCCGGCTTGCCGGTGAGCGTGCGCCGCCCGACGCGCCAGGGCGGATCGCCCACGTACAGCGGCTCGGTGATGGCGCCGATCTCGGCGGGCTCCTCGACGCCCGCCGCCTCGCGCAGCGCGCGCAGCCGGGCGATCTGGGCGGGGAGCCGGTCACGCGGGTCGCCCTGCGGCAGCCAGCCGTCGCCGCGGACGGCGGCCCGGCGCAGCGCGGCGGGCGAGGAGCCGCCCACCCACAGCGGGGGGCGCGGCGTCTGGGCGGGGCGGGGCGCCTGGCCGAGACCGCTGAACGCGAAGCGCTCACCGTGGAAGTCGGCGAACTCCTCCGGGCCCAGCGCCGCCTTGAGCGCGTCGACCGTCTCGTCCAGCAGCGGCCCGCGCGCGTCGAAGTCGACGCCGAGCGCGTCGAACTCCTCGCGTACGTGCCCGGCGCCGACCCCGAGGATCAGCCGCCCGCCGGAGAGGTGGTCGAGCGTCGCGTACTGCTTGGCGGTGAGCAGGGGGTGCCGTAGCGCGGCGACGGCGACATGGCTGAGCAGCCGCACCCGCTCGGTGACGGCGGCCAGATAGCCGAGGGTGGCGACCGGGTCGTACCAGACGGTGCCCATCGCGTCGGCCAGCCGCCGCGGGATCGCCACGTGGTCGCAGACGGCGACGTAGGCGAAGCCGGAGCGGTCGGCGGCGCGGGCGATGGCCACGAGGTCCGCGGGGCCCGCGGCCTCCTCCCACGGCTCGGCGTAGAGGGTGCTCTGTGACTGGACCGGCAGCTGCATGCCGTAGCTCAACCGGCCCCGGGGCAGGACGCGCATGCCGGGCCTCCTTGTCGGTGGACGGCGGCGGGACCGCCATCGTCGTAGCTGACGGTTCGTCAGACAAGACCTGGTGCTAACGTACGGGAGTTGTTGTGGGCCTCAGGCCGCGCGCGTCCTTCCCCCCGCTGTAGCGCTCCCCCCACATGAGGGCAAACACGAGGGCACTTGATGATCGAGACAGTGTTCCGGTGCGACGAACTCCCCAGAGCCGACCGGTTCGACTTCTGGCGCGAGCAGATGACGAAGCTCATGGCGCCCATGGAGATGAGCAGCGACCACACCGGCGACTTCCGCGGCGAGGTCCGCATCCTGGAGGTCGGCGCCGCTCATGTGTGGCCCACGAAGTTCCACCCGATGACCTTCCGGCGGACGCCGAAGCTCATCCGGCAGTCGGACCCCGAGCTGTACCACTTCTCCTTCCTCGAAGGCGCGAACCTCCAGGTCTCCCAGGCGCGCGGGGAGGCCGCGCACACCAGCGGCGGCCTGTATGTCGTCGACAGCTCGCGCCCCTACGACTGCGTGGCCTTCGGCGGCTCTCCCCAGGGCGTGGGACTGGAGATCCCCAAGGCGCTGATCCCGGTCCCCCACGACCGGATCGACCGGCTGCTCGCCCGGCCCATCCCGGGACGCGAGGGGGTCGGTGCCCTGCTGACCGGGTTCCTCAGCCGGCTGGCCGCGGACAGCGGCTCGTACCGCCCCTCCGACGGACCGCGCCTGGGGGCCGTGCTGGTCGACCTGGCCACGGCGCTGCTCGCGCACGCAGCCGAGGCCGACGACGCCGTACCTCCCGAGACCCGGCAGCGGACCCTGACGCTGCGCGTGCAGACCTTCATCCAGCGGCATCTGCACGATCCGGAGCTGACCCCGGCCGCCGTCGCCGCCGCGCACCACATCTCCGTCAGCTATCTGCACCGGCTGTTCCGGGCCCAGGACACCACCGTCGCGGCCTGGATACGGCAGCAGCGCCTGGACCGCGTCCGGCGGGACCTCGACGATCCCGGCCTGTCCGCCGTCCCCCTCCATGAGGTCGCCGCACGCCGGGGCTTCGCCCATCCCGCCGTGTTCAGCCGCGTGTTCCGCGCCGCGTACGGGATGCCGCCGAGCGACTACCGGCAGCTGGCCCTCAGGTCCGGCGCACCGGACGCACCCCCGTGGCGTCCGGCACGCACCGAACCCGGGCGCCAGGTCTCCCAGCCTGCCGGAGCGCCGCACGGGTGTCATTGACCGGCAGTGGACACTTACTTGTCCCTGAGTGAACCGGCCCGCTCCCGAGTGAACCGACTTGCCCCTGAGTGATCGGCGAGGCGGACCGGGGCTCAGGGCCCGGCCCACAGCCCCTCGGCGGTCAGCCCCAGCAGCTCGATCGCGTTGCCCCGTACGATCCGCTCCACCACGTCCGGCGCCAGATGCCCCATCTGGGCCTCGCCGACCTCCCGGGACTTCGGCCAGGTCGAGTCGGAGTGCGGGTAGTCCGTCTCGTACAGGACGTTGCCCACCCCGATCGCGTCGAGGTTCCGCAGCCCGAACGCGTCGTCGAAGAAGCAGCCGTAGACATGCTCGGCGAACAGCTCGGACGGCGGCCGCAGCACCTTCTCGGCGACGCCGCCCCAGCCGCGGTTCTCCTCCCACACCACGTCGGCGCGCTCCAGGATGTACGGGATCCAGCCGATCTGGCCCTCCGCGTACATGATCTTGAGGTTGGGGAAGCGCTCGAACGTGCCGCTCATCAGCCAGTCGACCATCGAGAAGCAGCAGTTGGCGAAGGTGATGGTGGAGCCGACCGCCGGGGGCGCGTCGGCGGAGGTCGAGGGCATGCGGGAGGACGAGCCGATGTGCATGGCGATGACGGTGCCGGTCTCGTCGCACGCCGCGAAGAAGGGATCCCAGGCGTCGGTGTGGACGGAGGGGAGCCCGAGGTTCGGCGGGATCTCCGAGAAGCAGACGGCGCGCACCCCGCGCGCGGCGTTGCGCCGCACCTCGGCGGCGGCCAGCTCCGCGTCCCACAGCGGGATGATGATCAGCGGAATGAGGCGGCCCCGCGCCTCGGGGCCGCACCACTCCTCCACCATCCAGTCGTTGTACGCGCGCACCCCGAGCAGCCCCAGCTCACGGTCGCCCGCCTCGGTGAAGGTCTGCCCGCAGAAGCGGGGGAAGGTCGGGAAGCAGAGCGCCGACTGGACGTGGTTGACGTCCATGTCGGCGAGCCGGTCGGGCACCGAATGGGAACCGGGCCGCATCTGCTCGTAGGTGATGGCCTCCAGCCGGACCTCGTCGCGGGCGTAGCCGACGGCGGTGTCGAGCCGGGTGAGCGGCCGGTGCAGCTCCTCGTACACCCACCAGTCGGCGATCGGCCCGTCGTCGCCGGGCGCGCCCATCTTCGGGGCGAACTTGCCGCCGACGAAGGTCATCTCCTTCAGGGGCGCCCGGACGATGCGCGGGCCGATGTCGCGGTACTTCGACGGGAGGCGGTCCCGCCAGACGTGAGGGGGCTCAACCGTGTGGTCGTCCACCGAGATGATCTTCGGGAAGCTCTCCATGCCGTTCACGGTAGCGCTGATCTGACGGAGTGTCAGTTATCGGTGCGGCCTTCTCTGCGGGTTCGCCGGGGCTTCTCCGCGGTTTCTCTCCGGGTTCGCCGCGGGCCTCGCGCGTACGCGCCGGGGCTTCCCCCGCACCCGCAGGGAGCCCCTCCGAACGCAAGCACCGCGCCACGCAACATGGGCACTTCGGACAACTATGGCGGGCTTGTGGAGGACGTGGGGGCCCTACTGACGCGGAAGGCGTTGACAAGGCAAACTGGCCCGTGCGACTGGCAGGACAGCCGAGGGGGAAACCATGGACGGCGAAAGGGAGCGGGTGCCGGGACAGCACTTGTACTTCACCGTGCTGGGCCCCGTCCGGGCCTGGCGGGGCGAGGAAGCGATCAGCACCGGTTCGCCGCAGCAGCGCGCGCTGCTCGCCGCGCTGCTGCTGCGCGGGGGGCGTACCGCGACCGCGCCCGAGCTGGTCGACGGCCTGTGGGGCACCGAGCCGCCGGAGGCGGCCATCGCCGCGCTGCGCACGTACGCCTCGCGGCTGCGCAAGGCGTTCGGGCCGGACTCCGAACTCCTGGTGAGCGAGTCGGGCGGTTACGCGATACGGATCGGCCTGGGCGCCCTGGACACCGACGTGGCCGAGCAGCTGACGGCCGAGGCGGAGAAGGCGCAGCACTCCGGGGACCGCACGCGGGCGCGCGACCTGTTCAACAAGGTGCTCGGCCTGTGGAACGGCGAACCGCTGGCCGGAGTGCCGGGCCCCTACGCGGAGACCCAGCGCACCAGACTCGACGAGTGGTACCGCTCCCTGATCGAGACCCGGCTCGATCTGGACCTGGAGCTGGGCCACCACTCCGAGGCGGTCTCCGAACTGACCGCGCTGACCGCCTCGTACCCGCTGCGCGAGCGGCTGCGCGAGCTGCTGATGCTGGCGCTGTACCGCAGCGGACGGCAGGCGGAGGCCCTGGCCGTCTACGCCGACACCCGGCGGCTGCTCGCCGACGAACTGGGCGTGGACCCGCGCCCCGAGCTGTCCGCGCTGCACCAGCGCATCCTGGAGGCCGACGCCGAGCTGGCGGTCTCCGCGCACGCCGCCGGGGAGCCGAGCGGCGGCGCCGCGAGCTTCGTACGGCCCGCGCAGCTGCCCGCCACGGTCTCGGACTTCACCGGGCGGGTCCCCTTCATCAAGGAACTGAGCGACCAACTCGCCACCGCCGAAGGGCGTGTCATGGCCGTGTCAGCGGTCGCGGGCATCGGCGGCGTCGGCAAGACGACCCTGGCCGTGCACGTCGCGCACGCCGCGCGCCACCAGTTCCCGGACGGCCAGCTCTACGTCGACCTGCAGGGATCCGGCCCCCTGGTCGCCGACCCCGGCGCGGTGCTGGGCTCCTTCCTGCGCGCCCTGGGCACCGCCGACAACGCCATCCCCGACGGCGTCGAGGAGCGCGCCGCGCTCTTCCGCTCCCTCCTCGACGGCCGCCGCGTGCTGACCCTGCTGGACAACGCCCGCGACGCCGCCCAGGTGCGCCCCCTGCTGCCCGGCACCCCGGGCTGCGCGGCGCTGATCACCAGCCGCCACCGGATGGTCGACCTGGAGAGCGCCCACCTGGTCGACCTCGATGTGATGAGCCCCGACGAGGCGCTCGTCCTGTTCACCCGCATCGCGGGCGAGGAGCGGGTCGGCTCCGAGCGCGACGCCGCCATGGACGTCGTCGCCGCCTGCGGCTTCCTCCCGCTGGCCATCCGCATCGCCGCCTCCCGCCTCGCCTCCCGCCGCACCTGGACGGTCTCCGCCCTGGCCGGGAAGCTCGGCGACGAGCGGCGGCGGCTGGACGAGCTGCGCGCGGGTGACCTGGCGGTCAAGGCCACCTTCGAACTCGGCTACGGCCAGCTCGAACCGCAGCAGGCCCGCGCCTTCCGCCTGCTGGGGCTGGCCGACGGCCCCGACATCTCGCTCGCCGCGGCGGCGGCCGTGCTGGACATGGACGTCGAGGACGCGGAGGACCTGCTGGAGAGCCTGGTCGACACCTCCCTCCTCGAATCCGCCTCGCCCGGCCGCTACCGCTTCCACGACCTCGTCCGGCTCTACGCGCGTGCGTGCGCGGAGCGCGACGAGATGCCCCCGGCCGAGCGCGCCGCCGCGCTGTCCCGGCTGCTGGACTTCTACCTGGCGTCCGCCGCCCGCGTCTTCGCGCTGGCGCGGCCCGGGGACCGGCTGGTGGACCACCTGGAGCCGACGCGGTATCCCGGGCTGGACTTCACCGACCGCTCGACCGCGCTCGACTGGCTCTACTCCGAGGCGAACAGCCTGCTGGCCTGCATCCAGCAGCTCGCGGCGGACACGACCCTGCGGCGCTCGGCCGACCTGCTGCTGGCCACCAAGGACCTGGGCGAGTCCGGCGCCAACTCCCGGCAGTACGAGCTGGCGGCGGAGGCCGTTCGTGACGCCGCCATCGCCGCGAACGACCCGCGCGCGGAGGGCCGTGCGCGCATGATGCTGACCCACGGCTTCCACATGAGCAGCAGGTTCGATCAGGCCGACGCGGAGGCACAGCGCGCCATCCGGCTCGCCGTCGCCGCCGGGGACCCGGTGCCCCGGTGCGAGGCGCCGAACGACCGCGGGATCATCGCGCTCTACGAGAAGCGTTACGAGGACGCCGAGGCGCACTTCCGCGAGGCCCTGGACGCCTTCCGGGCCGACAACAACCTCCCGGGCATCGCCGGCGCCCTGTGCAACATCTCCCGTGCCCACGCGGCCATGGGGCTGTCGGAGAGCGCGGTGGAACTCGCCGCTGAGGGCACCGAGATCCTGAGCGGCCTGGGGCTCGCGCTCCGCGTCGCCAACGGGAGGTTCGCCCTCGGTATGGCGCTCCACCAGGCCGGACGGCTCTCCGAGGCGCTCGACCAGCTGACCCAGGCCCTCCAGCTGTTCCGTGACAACCGGCAGCGCCTGTGGGAGGGGTCGTCCCACGCCAGGATCGCCGAGGTCCACCTCTCCGCCCACCGCCCGGCCGAGGCCGCCACGCACGCGGAACAGGCCCTCGCCCTGCGCTTCGTCGGCGGGGAGTGGCGGCGCGGCACGGTGCTGACCGTGCTGGGCAAGGCGCTGGACCAGCTCGGCCAGCGGGACCGCGCCCGGGCGTGCTGGTACGAGGCGCTGGCCATCCACGAGCGGCTGGACCTGCCGGAAGCCGCGGAAGTACGGGCCCTGTTGGCGCCCGCGACAGCGGCGTAGCAGACCCACTGCGGACCGTTCATCAATCGTTTATCGCCGGACGGCACTCTTGAATCTGTCGATCCGTCCCCGCGGGGGGCAGGCGGATCGATTGTCAGGCCCCGCCATTACGGTGAGTGGCTCTGGAGACATCCGTCCGGCGACCCACGGGGGAGTCGCCGGGCGGATGTCATCGCCCTGCCAGCTACTGCCCTGAAGGAGTCGATCCTGATGAGCCAGGACAAGAAGCCTAGTTCCGATGCCTACCGTCCGATGGACAACTACCCCGGCGGTGTGACCGCCGCCGCCGAGAGCGGTCCTCTCGCCGAGGCGCAGACCCAGACGGCGAAGGACAACTACCCGGGTTCGCCGTCCCCTGCCGTCACGATGGACAACTACCCGGGCTCGCCGTCCCCGGTCACGGCGGACGACAACTACCCGGGCTCGCCTTCTCCCGCGGCCGCGGCCGCGGACAGCGGCTCCGCGGAGGAGACGAAGTAAGGCACGCCGCCCAACGGGGGCCGTAGGAAATGACGGGACCGGCTGGGGCAGCTCGGAGGGGAAGCTGCCGCAGCCGGTTCCGTTACGGGCGCGACGCCAGGCTCTTGCGTCGCGCCAAATTTCGGTGGCTTCAAGACAGCGGATCGAACACACATCCCACGCCGCTCCCGGCCTGGGTATTGGTATCGAATATTCACGCCCCACGGAGGATCCAGATGACCCGCTCGAAGAAGGCCCTCACCGCCTGCGCGTTCACCGCGGCCCTCGCACTCGGAAGCGCCGCCCCGGCGCTGGCGGACTCCTACCCGGGCGCCGCGACGGGCGCCTCGGCTTCGGAGTTCTCCACGCAGGACTCCTACCCGGGCAGCCCCGAGCCCGGCGCGGCCGCCGACCAGGTGATAGACGGCGACCACTGAGCCACCGGCGCCAGGACGCCTCCCACATGGGGTCGAGCCATCGCGGCTCGGCCCCACGCCGTCGTTTCACGCCGGGCGCCCCCGTAAGGCGCGCTTGAGCACCTTGCCGCTCGCGTTGCGCGGCAGTTCGGGCAGGAACTCCACGTGGCGCGGCACCTTGTAGTTGGCCATTTCGCGGCGGCACCAGGCGATCAGGCCGTCGGCGGTCAGGGGGGAGGACGCGCGGCGGACCACGAACGCCTTGGCGACCTCGCCGAGGCGGGCGTCCGGGACGCCGACGACGGCGACATCGGCGATGCCGGGGTGGCGGGCGAGGAGTTGCTCGATTTCGGCGGGATAGGCGTTGAAGCCGCCGACGATGAACATGTCCTTGATCCGGTCGGTGATCCGCAGATTGCCGCTCCCGTCGAGGACGCCGATGTCGCCCGTGCGCAGCCAGCCGTCCGGGGTGATGGCGCGGGCGGTGGCGACCGGGTCCTCGAAGTAGCCGCGCATCACGTGGTGGCCGCGGACCCAGACCTCGCCGGGAGTGCCCGGCGGGCGCGGGTCGCCCAGCGGGCTCACGACCTTGACCTCGGTGTCGGGGATGGCGCGGCCCGAGGTGGCGGCGATCGTCTCGGGCGGATCGCCCCGGCGGCACATGGTGACGGTGCCGGACGCCTCGGTCAGGCCGTAGGCCGTCAGCACGGTGGCGACGCGCAGTTCGGAGCGCAGCCGCTCCACCAGCTCCAGCGGGACGACGGCGGCGCCGGTGACGACCAGGCGCAGCGTGGACAGGTCATGGGCCTCGCGCGCCGGGTGGTCGAGGATCGCCTGATGCAGGGTGGGCGGCCCTGGCAGGACGCTGATGCGCTCGACGGCGATGCGGGTGAGCGCGGTGTCCACGTCGAAGACCGGCTGCGGCACCATCGTCGCGCCGCGCATCAGACAGGCGATGATGCCCGCCTTGTAGCCGAAGGTGTGGAAGAAGGGGTTGACGACGAGATAGCGGTCGCCGTGCCGCAGCCCCGTCACCTCGCTCCAGGTGTCGTAGACCCGCAGGGTCTGCGCGTGGGTGATCACCACGCCCTTGGGGTCGCCCGTGGTGCCGGAGGTGAAGGTGATGTCGGAGGGGTCGCCCGGGCGTACGGAGTCGGCCCGGTCCCGTACGGCGTCCGGCGGCACGGACTCGCCCGCCGCCAGGAAGTCCTTCCAGGTGCGGAAGTCTTCGGGTGCGTCCCCGGCGAGGACGATCACCTCGCGCAGATAGGGCAGCCCCGGCAGCGGGACCCCCTGCCCTGGCCCCCGCTCGGCCGCCCGGCGCAGCGACGCCACGTAGGAGGCGCCCAGGAAGGTGCCGGTGATGAACAGATGGGTGGCGCGGGTGCGCCGCAGGACGTACGCCGCCTCGGCCCCCTTGAAGCGGGTGTTGACCGGGACGAGGACGCCGCCCGCGGTGACCGCGCCGAGGGCCGCGACGATCCAGTCGGTGGTGTTGGGCGCCCAGATCGCGACCCGGTCGCCCCGTTCGACGCCGGAGGCGACGCACGCGGCCGCGGCGCGTTCGACGCGGGTACCGAGTTCGGCGTAGGAGATCCGGGCGCGGCCCTCGACGACGGCCTCGGTCGCGTCCCCGTGGACCCGCGCCGCGTCCCGTATCAGCGCCGGGATGGTCTGCCACTCCGCCATGACTCCGCCTCCAGCACAGCGACTCCCACTAGCTGACTACCCGTCAGATTAGCGGTAGCCTTCCCCGCTGTCAGCACCGGTGACCGCGACGTACGGAGGTGGCCATGGGCCTGAAGGACGCGACGGCGATCGTCGGCATCGGCCAGACCGCGTTCGCCAAACGCCTCCCCGAATCGGAGAAGACCCTCGCCTGCCGCGCGATCCTGGCCGCGCTCGACGACGCCGGAATCGCCCCCTCCGAGGTGGACGCGTTCGCCTCGTACACCATGGAGGAGACCGACGAGGTCGAGGTCGCCAAGGCGATCGGCGCGGGCGACGTCACCTTCTTCAGCAAGATCGGCTACGGCGGCGGCGGTTCCTGCGCGACCGTCGCGCATCTGGCCGCCGCGATCGCCACCGGACAGGCGGGCGTCGGGGTGGCCTGGCGCTCCCGCAAGCGCGGCAGCGGGCCCCGGCCCTGGACCAACACCCGCGTCCAGCTGCCCACCCCCGCCCAGTGGACCCGGCCGTACGGGCTGCTGCGGCCCGCCGACGAGATCGGCCTGCTGGCCCGCCGCTACATGCACGAATACGGCGCCACCCGCGACCACTTCTTCAACGTCGCGCTGGCCGCCCGCAACCGCGCCAACCAGAACCCCGCCGCGATGATGTACGAACGGCCGCTGACCCGCGAGATGTACATGACCGCCCGCTGGATCAGCGAACCGCTCTGCCTGTTCGACAACTGCCTGGAGACGGACGGCGCGCTGGCCTGCGTCGTCGTCTCCGCCGAGCGGGCGCGCGACTGCCGCCGCCGCCCGGTGTACGTCCACTCCGCCGCCCAGGGGCTGCCCGCACAGCACCACGGGATGGTCAACTACTGGAACGACGACCCGCTCACCGGCCCCGCCTGGACCGCCGCCCGCCACCTGTGGAAAACCGCCGACTTCGGCCCGCCGGACGTCGACGTGGCGCAGATCTACGACGCGTTCACCCCGCTGATCCCGCTGTCCCTGGAGGGCTACGGCTTCTGCGGGCGCGGCGAGGGCGCCGCCTTCACGGAGGGCGGCGCGCTGGAACTGGGCGGACGGCTGCCGCTCAACACGGGCGGGGGCGGGCTGAGCGAGGCGTATGTGCATGGCTTCAACCTCATCACCGAGGGGGTCAGACAGCTGCGCGGAACGAGCACCGCCCAGGTCCCCGACGCCAGGACCTGCCTGGTCACGGCGGGCGAGGGCGTCCCCACATCGGCCCTGCTGCTGAGGAGTTGACGACCGATGACCGCACTGCCGGAGATTCCGGAGCTGCTTCGGCCCGTGCCCGACGAGGACGGCGCGCCCTTCTTCGAGTACGCGGCCCGCGGCGAGCTGCGTGTCCAGACCTGCACCGGCTGCGGTGAGCCGCGCTTCCCGCCCCGGCCCTGCTGCCCCCACTGCCAGTCCTTCGACAGCCTGTGGGCGAAGACGAGCGGGCGTGGCCGGATCTGGTCATACGTCCTGCCGCATCCGCCGCTGCTGCCCGCCTACGCGGCGCAGGCCCCGTACAACGTGATCCTCGTCGAACTGGCCGAGGCCCCGCGGATCCGGCTGGTGGGCAACCTGCTCGAATCCGCCGGCGCCGCGCTCGACTCCGTCGACCCGGCGCGGATACGGATCGGGGCGCCCGTGCGGGCCGTCTACCACCGGATGCCGGACGGGCCCACCGTGGTGCGCTGGCTGCTGGAGCGGCCATGACGGCCCCGGACATGGCGATCCGCACGGAGACCCGGGACGACGGGGTCGCGGTCGTCACGCTGGACCGGCCCGAGCGCCACAACGCCATCGACCTGGCGACGGCCGACGGACTGGCCGCCGTGTGGCGGCGGCTGCGCGGGGACGAGTCGGTGCGGGCCGTGGTGCTCACCGGGGCGGGCGAGCGGGCGTTCTGCACCGGGATCGACCGCTCGGTGACGGTCCCGCAGCCGCCGTCCCCGTACGCGATGGACGATCCGCTGCGGGACATCGGCCCCAAGGCCAACGATCTGTGGAAGCCGGTCGTCGCGGCGGTGGGCGGGATGGCGTGCGGCGGGGCGTTCTATCTGCTGGGCGAGGCCGAGTTCCTCGTCGCCGACGAGACCGCGACCTTCTTCGACCCGCACACCTCCTACGGGATGGTCAGCGCGTACGAGGCCGTCTACATGGCGCAGCGCATGCCCGCCGGGGAGGTCGCGCGGATGGCGCTGATGGGGGCCGCCGAACGGGTCTCGGCGCGAAGGGCGTACGAGACGGGGCTGGTCAGCGAGGTGGTGCCGCGGGGCGAGGCGGTGGCCGCCGCGGTGCGGGCCGCCGCCGTCATCGCGTCGTACCCGACGGAGGCGGTCCAGGGGACCGTACGGGCGCTGTGGGCGGCCAGGGAGGCGGCGCTGACGCAGGCCCTCGCCCGGGCCCCGCAGCTGATCGCCCTGGGGAACCGGCCGCCGGACGCGCAGGCCGCGCTCTTCGCGGCCCGCACGCCCGGCTTCCGCGTCCGGTGAGTACCCGTTGAATGCCCGGTGCGCGCCCGGTGGGTCAGCTGCTGGTGGGCGACTTGCTGGCCAGGCTGATCTGGCAGGTGTACTGGGTGCGCTTGGTGATGGTGTAGCTCGCGCTGGCCGTGAACGTCTCGCTCTGGCCGGGCAGCACGGTCACGTCCTGGCTGTCGTAGCCGAGCAGCCCCTCGTCCGCGTAGTCGTTCCACTTGACGCTCACCGAGTAGCGGAAGCTGCGGGTGGCGTCGGTGTTGGTGACCTTGATGTCGTACTTGAACTGGCTGGTCGACTGGTCGTAGCGGCAGTTGGTGCCGGTCGTCTCGGTCGTCGCGTCCGGGTTGTAGGTGGGCGGCGCGGAGTAGGAGTAGGGGTCTGAGGTCGTCGGGGAGCCGTACGACGGCAGGTCCGAGGGCCCGCTCGGCAGATCGGTGGGGATGTCGCTGGACAGGCCGCTGGGGCCGGACGCGGGCTCGTCGCCGCCGGTACCGCCGGAGACGAACCCGTTGTCGCCCCCTCCGAGGCCGTGGCTCTTCTTCTTTCCGCATCCGGTGAGCGACCCGGTGAGCACGAGCAGTCCGACCAGGGCGACGGCAGACAGGCGCAGGGAACGGCGTTGCATGGAATTACCCCCGTGGAAAAGCTGCAATCAAGCCAACCTGTGATTGGTTGACAAGTGCACGCCACCCTAGCAACGCCGTTCCCTACCCCAAAGTCACCTCGACGCCGGGACGCGGCGGACGGGCTCGCGGGACGCTCGCGGGGCGGACTCGGGACGCTCGCGGGGCGGACTCGGCGGACGGGCTCAGAGGACGGATTCGACCTCGCACCGGGCGACGTTCCGGGCCTCCAGCGGATCGTCCAGCGGCACCCGGACGGTCTCGGTCCGGCCGGCGGGGACGCGCACGCTCTCGCTGCCCCGGGTCACCTCGCCGCCGCTCTTGCCGAGGAACCTCATGTCGACGATGTACAGCTCGGACGAGCCCGAGCGGTTGCGCACCTTCACCGTGGCGGCCGGGTCGCCGTCCTTGTCCCGGCCCGCGCAGGTGACGACCGTCGTCTCCGGCTCCTTCGGCGACGCGCTCGCCGTACCCCCGGCGGACGGGGTGGAGCGGTAGCGGTTGTTGTCGCGGTAGTAGGAGGAACCGCCGGAACCGGTACCGGAACGCGAGTCGTCGGAATCGGAGTAGCCGCCGGAGCCCGAACCGGAACCAGACTGATGCGAACTGGAACTGGAGCAGCCGCCTCCGCCGTGCCCCCGGCTTCCGCGCGACTTGCTCTTGAACCCGGTGAGAGCCACCAGCACCACCATGAGCACGGCAGTGAAGCGCAGACCCCTCCGCATGATGAACCACTTCCCCCGTAGACACCATCGGCCTCCCGGACACCCGGGAGGTCAGTGAACGCGTATCACGGTAGCAGGGGTTGTCAGGGGCACGACCTTCACGCGCGGGCCGAGGGACGGGACTGGCCGGTGCCCTTGACCGCGTCCAGCGCGTACACACAGCGGTCCTTGCTGCACGCGTACACCACACCGGCCGCCGCCACCGGCGAGCCGGTGATCTCGCCGCCCGTGGCCAGCTTCCAGCGGAGCTGGCCGCCCGCCGCGTCGACCGTGTAGAGGCAGTGGTCGGCCGAGCCGAAGTGGACGCGGCCGTCGGCGACCACCGGGGAGCCGATGACCTCGCCGCCCGCCGCGAAGCGCCACTTGGGCGTGCCCGTGACCGCGTCGAGCGTGTACAGGGCGCTGCCGCTGCCCAGATGGACGGAGCCGTCGGCCACCAGGACCGGTTCGACCGAGCCGCGCGCCTCGGTGGCGATGCGCCAGCGGTCGCGGCCGTTGGAGGCGTCGAGGGCGTAGACCGTGCCCAGGTAGTCGGCGATGTAGACGCCGCCGCCGGTCACCGCGGGCCCCGGCGCGTACGCCGGGGCGCTCAGGAAGACGGCGGGCGCCTCGAAACGCCACCGCACCTCCCCACGGGCGATGTCGATCGCCAGCACCCGGGTACCGGCCGAGACGTACACAACCCCGTCGGGCGCCGGGAGCAGCCGCAGCGGCACCCCGCCGCAGGAGGCCGTGTCGCCGACCGGGTACGACCAGCGCTCCGCGCCCGTACGCGCTTCCAGGGCGCGCAGCCGGGCGTCCGACCACACGAAGACCGTGCCGTCGTGCACGGCCGGACCGGACTCGGGCGTCTCGAAGTCGGTCTGGACGCCCTGCATCTCCCACAGCAGCTCGCCGTTGGCCGCCTCCCACGCCTGCACGCCGCCGCCCCGGGTGCCGGTGACGACCGTGCCGCGGTCGACCTTGAGCGAGTAGACCCAGCCGTCCGTGGACAGCCGCCACCGCTCGGAGCCGTCCGTCGCGTCCAGCGCGTACAGGGTGGGGCCGTCGGAGGCGTGGATGCGGCCGCCCTCCACGGCCATCGCCCAGGCCACGTCGCGGGTCTTGAACTGCCGCCGCCCGCTGCCCACGTCCAGTGCGTGCACCTCGAACGAGGTCACATAGAGCAGATCACCGGCGACGGCCGGGGTGCCCCACACGTCGTTCGACATGCGGAACCGCCAGGGGCGCCAGCGGCCGTGGCCCGCCGCGCCCGGCGGCTCGGCCGCGTCGGTGGACGGGGAGTGGGAGGGCGGCGGGACGGCGCCCGTGGCGGCGGCCTCGCCCCCGCTCGCCCCGCCGGTGGTCATCCCGCCCGGCGGCCGCACCCAGCCCGTGGCGGGGCCGGTGTCGTACCGCGACTGCGGGTCGCGCGTGTCGGCGGCGCGCAGCCCGGGGCCGATGGCCACCTGGGAGTTGTGCAGCCGGACCGGCCCGTCGGTCCCGGAGGTCAGCGGGGCGGGCGCGGGCGCCGGGGCGGGTGCCGGGGCCGGGGCGGGCGCGGACGGGGCGGAGGCAGACGGCGCGGCGTGCCGCCCGGGGCCGATGGAGCTGAGCGCGTTCGACGGGCCCGCGTCGGGCGCGCGCAGGCCGCCGCGCGGATCGGCCGCGCCGACCGGCTCCCAGCCGCCCGCTCCGGCGGGTGCCCCGTGCCGCCCGCCGCCGCGCCCGTCGGCCCCGGCGGGGGCGTACGAGGGCGGCGTGGGCGGCCGCTCGGGCGGCAGCGGCGCGGACGCCGGGCCTCCGGAGGGGCGGGAGGAGCCGGACGGGGGCCGCGAGGTGCGGGCCACCTGGTTGCGCCCGCTGCGCTTGCGCTCGATGAGCGCGACCGCGCCGCCCGGCAGCCACGCCGAGGCCGTACCGCTGTCGTCGGCGTTGGAGGCGAACAGATGCGGGGCGAGCTGCGACTGCAGATCGGCCGGGGACGGCCGCCGGTCGGCCTCCATCTGCATGCACGACTCGATGAGGGGACGCAGCTCGTCCGGCAGCCCGGTCAGGTCCGGCCCCTCGCGCAGCAGCATGAACACCGTCTCGACCGGGTTCGCGCCGTGGAAGGGGGCGTGGCCGGTGGCCGCGAAGGTCAGGGTGGAGCCGAGCGAGAAGATGTCGCTGGCGCCCGTCACGCTGCGCGAGTCGCGCGCCTGCTCGGGCGACATGTAGGCGGGCGTGCCCACGGCGACGTTGGTCATCGTCAGCCGGGTGTTGGAGACGCCCGAGGCGATACCGAAGTCGATCACGCGCGGGCCGTCCTCGACGACCAGCACGTTCGACGGCTTCAGATCCCGGTGGACCAGGCCCGCGCCGTGGATGGACTGCAGCGCCTCGGCGACCCCGGCCGCCAGCCAGCGCACCGCCTGGGCCGGCATCGGCCCGCACTCATTGATTATTTCCTCGAGGGAGGGCGCGGGGACGTAGGCCGTGGCCAGCCAGGGCACCGCGGCGCGCGGATCGGCGTCCACCACCGCTGCCGTATAGAAGCCGCTGACCGCGCGGGCCGCCTCCACCTCGCGGGTGAAACGGACGCGGAACAGCTGGTCCTCGGCCAGCTCGGTCCGGACCGTCTTGATCGCGACCCGCCGGCCGGACGCCGAACGTGCCAGATAGACGAGCCCCATGCCGCCCGCGCCAAGCCGGCCCAGCACCTCGAAGGGACCGATCCGCCTCGGATCGTGCTGCGTCAGCTGCTCCACCACTTGCCTGCCACCTCCCCGTGGGGGCTTGAAAAAATACAGCCCCGTGCAGCGTCTCACCGACAAACCAACCGGCGGCACGCATCCTGCATTCTCTCTGGCGAAGGCGGCGGTTGCGAACCCGGGGGCAATTCGTCGTGTCACCGGGCGATACGGAGCCGGAGCCCGTCCCGTTCGACCGCCCGGCCGCCGGACCGCTCTCAGCCCCGCCCCGCCTTGCTCTCCGTTGCTCCGGAGTCCGCCGACGAGGTGTCGATGACCGCGAAAACCGCGCCCTGATTGTCCGCAAGGACCGCGAAACGCCCGTACGGCGTATCTTCGGGCCCATTGAGAACCCGCCCGCCCAGCCGTTGGGCCGTACGCGACGCATGATCGCAGTCCGCCACCACAAAGTACGTCAGGAAGTGCGCGGGCAGTTCGGCCGGGGGCCCCTCCCCGATCACGACCCGCGCGGCGACGGCGTGGGCGGGGCCCGCGGGTTCGCCGCGGGGCGACCACAGCAGGATCTCGGCGGGGCGCTTGGGCCCGCCCAGTCCGCCGGGTCCGGAGGGTCCGGCCTCGGGCGCACCGGGCGCACCGGGCGCCGGGGCCGCCTCGTATCCGAAGACCGTCCGGTAGAAGGCGTCCACCACCCGCGGCTCCCGGGTGTGGACCTCGGTCCAGCCGTAGCTGCCGGGGTCGTCCCGGCGGGCGAAGCCGGGGTGGCTGCCCGTCTGCCAGAGCCCGAAGACCGCGCCGCCCGGGTCGGCGGCCGTCGCCACGACGCCCAGGTCGTCGAACCACCGGGGCGCGACGATCACCCGGCCGCCCGCCTCCCGGATCCGGGCGGTGGCCGCGGCGGCGTCCTCGGTGGCCAGGTAGACGTTCCAGACGGTGGGCATCCGGCCGTCGGACTTGGGCACCAGCGCCGCGACGTCCTTCCCGCCGAGCCGGGCCCAGGTGTACGGACGGTAGCCCGCGGTGCCCTCGGCGAAGGTCCAGCCGAACAGCTCGCCATAGAAGCGGCGGCCCGCCGCGAGGTCGGGCAGCATCGCGTCCACCCAGCAGGGCACGCCTTCCGCGCACTGGACCATGACCCGAGTCCTCCCGCGTCCTCCTGTTCGCGGCCTTTACCGCATTTGCCACGCTAACGGGGGATCGCCCCGAGTGCCCGCTCCGAAAGTCGAAATATTTGGCCAATCCTTGGCCCGCGACACCAGGTCCGGGGCGGGTCATCCACGCTTCTTATCCACAGCCTGTTGATAACACGGTTCACCCGCATGGCTGAGCGGTGATTGACGGCTTGACGACGCGCGAGGGACTGCCGGATGGGGCCGGAATCAGCCATTCCAAGCCGCTCAGGAGGGCGCACAAACCCTCTCATCACGTACGAACCCCATTTGCACGCAGTCGAATCGCGCTTCGATCACCCCTCGGTAAGCTGACGGCATGACAGGACAAGTACGCACCGTCGACGGTCGGGTGGCCGGTCGTCGCGGGCAGGCGACGCGGCAGAAGCTGCTCGACTGCCTCGGCGAGATGCTCAGCACATCCCCGTACCGAGACGTCAAAGTCATCGATGTCGCCCGTAAGGCAGGCACCTCACCGGCGACGTTCTACCAGTACTTCCCCGATGTGGAGGGCGCCGTCCTCGAGATCGCCGAGGAGATGGCCAAGGAGGGCGCGGGCCTGACCGATCTGGTCGCCGGTCGCACCTGGGCGGGCAAGTCCGGCTCCACGGCCGCCGACGAGCTGGTCGACGGCTTTCTCTCCTTCTGGCGCAAACACGACGCCATTCTGCGCGTGGTCGACCTCGGTGCGGCCGAGGGGGACAAGCGGTTTTACAAGATCCGCATGAAGATCCTCAACGCCGTCACCAACTCCTTGACGGACGCCATCAAGGAGCTTCAGTCCAAGGGCCGGTACGACAAGGACGTCCAGCCCGCCGCCGTGGCGGGCTCGCTCGTCGCGATGCTGGCCGCGGTCTCCGCCCACCAGAAGGGGTTCCAGAGCTGGGGCGTCAAGCAGGCCGACCTGAAGCCGAGCCTGGCGCTGCTCGTGCATCTGGGGATCACCGGCCGCAAGCCGCCGAAATAGCGCTCCGGCGCTCACCGCGGCGCCCGCGCGCCCGTACGCGCCCCCGCGCACATCCGCGCGCCGACGCCGGCCGGGCCCGGGTTGGCGGGCCAGCACGTCCTGTCATGTCACGGCGGACCACTCGACCCGAGTGGTCCGCCGCGGCCATTCCCGCCCCGGGGCCCGCCACCGCCCCACCGCCCCGTCCCCCCACGGCGCTGGCCCGCCGCCCACCGGTCACCACTCCGGCCGGGCCAACCGGCCCCCCTTCCGGATGCGGCCCGGGCCCCGACGCCCGCGCCGGGCCTTCCCTCGCGGGGCCCCGGTGCCTACCCGGCCCGTCACCGCTCCGGTCCCTGCCCCGGCCCCGCATCCGGCACCGGCTTCGGCTCCAGGCGGAAGAGGCGGATCCGGCGCTCCACCCGCGCCTGGTAGCGCTCGTACGGCGGCCAGAAGGCCACCACCGCCGACCAGGCACGGTCCCGTTCCGGGCCCTCCAGCAGGCGGGCTCGGACCTGGATGTCGCGGCCCTGCCAGCTGATCTCCGCGTCCGGGTGGCGCAGCAGGTTGGCGGTCCAGGCGGGGTGGCCGGGGCGGCCGAAGTTGCTGCCGACCAGAAGCCAGCCGCCGCCCTCCTCCGGCATGCAGGCCAGCGGCGTACGGCGGGGCAGGCCGGACCGCGCGCCGCGGGCCGTGAGGATCACGCTCGGCAGCATCCGCGCGCTCGGCAGCACCCGGCCACGGGTCAGCCGGTGGACGGTGCGGTCGAGGGCCGGGACGACGTGCGGGGCGAGCCGGGCGAAGGCGCGCCCCGAGGAGACCTTCTGCACGAGCCGCGTCATCCGCGCCCCCGGCGGCATCAGACCGTCACCGCCGCGGCGGCGGCCGGGGCGAACAGCCCGTCCCGGTCGGCGGCCCGGGCCCGCAGCCGGTGGGCGGGGCCGAAGAGCAGCTCGTCGGAGGCCGCCCGCTTGAGGTACAGATGCGCGTCGTGCTCCCAGGTGATGCCGATGCCGCCGTGCAGCTGCACGGCCTCCCCCGCGGCCGCCCGCTGCGCCTCCAGGGCCGCCGCGAGGGCCAGCGGGCCCGCGACCGCGCCCTGCGGGCCTTCGTCGGCCGCCCATGCCGCGTAGTACGCGGCAGAGCGGGCCGCCCGCACCGCGACGTACACATCGGCCAGCCGGTGCTTGACCGCCTGGAAGGAGCCGATCGGGCGGCCGAACTGCTCCCGCGTCCGTACGTGGTCGACCGTACGGGCCAGGGCCGCGTCCGCCGCGCCCACCGCCTCGGCGGCGAGGACGGCCGCCGCGGGACCGCCCAGCGAGGCCAGCGCGCCCGCCACGTCCGCGCCGTCCTCGCCCAGCAGCTCGGCCGGGACGTCCCGCAGCTCGATACGGGCCTGCGGCCGGGTCTCGTCCAGCGCGGTCAGCCGGGTGCGGACCAGCCCGGCCGCCCCCGCCCGAACGGCGAAGACCAGGGTCCGCCCGCGCGTATAGCCCCCGGCGCGGGCGGCGACCAGCAGCAGGTGCGCGCCGTGCCCGCCGAGCACCTGCTCCACCTGCCCGTACAGCCGCCAGCCCCCGTCCCGGGCCCGGGCCTGGACGCCGCCCGCGCGCCCGCCGCCCGCCCAGTCCGCCTCGTCGCGGCCGTCGGGCTCGCGGTCGAGCCCCAGCGCCCGGGACAGCGCCCGGCCCGGCACCGCGAGCGCCGCCGTCAGCTCGCCGCCCGCGATCCGCGGCAGCAGCCCGTCGCGCTGTGCGCCGGTCCCGAGGGCGGCGATCAGGGGCGCGGCGAGCACGGCGGTGGGCAGCAGCGGCGAGGGCAGCAGCACGCGCCCGGCCTCCTCGCAGGCGAGCGCCAGCTCGACGGAGCCGCAGCCGACGCCGCCGTACGCCGCGGGCAGGGCGAGCCCGGGGAGGCCCAGCCGCCGCGCGAGGGCGCCCCACAGCGCCTCGTCGTATCCGGCCGCGGTGCGGACCGCGGCCTTGACCTCGTCGCCGCCGCACCGCCCCCGCAGCAGCTCGCGCAGGGTGCGCCGGATCTCCTCCTGCTCCTCGCTGAGCGCGGCATCCATCGGACGAGCACCTCCCGTTCCTGACGACCAGTCATACTAGCTCCAGATCTGATGTACCGTCAGATGTATGACGTCTGCCCCTCGCAAGGTCGCCGTCGTCGGCGTCGCCCTCGCCGACTGCGGCCGCGTCGACGGGCCCACCCCCTACGCCCTGCACGCCCAGGCGGCCCGCCGCGCGCTCGCCGACTCCGGACTCGACCGGTCCGTGGTGGACGGCTTCGCCTCGGCGGGGCTCGGCACCCTCGCGCCCGTGGAGGTGGCCGAGTATCTGGGGCTGCGGCCCGGCTGGACCGACTCGACGGCCGTCGGCGGGGCCACCTGGGAGGTCATGGCGGCGCACGCGGCGGACGCCATCGCCGCCGGGCACGCCCGCGCCGTCCTCCTCGTCTACGGCTCGACCGCCCGCGCCGACATCCGGGCGGGGCGCCGGACCGCGAACCTCTCCTTCGGGGCGCGCGGACCGCTCCAGTTCGAGGTGGCGTACGGCCACACCCTGGTCGCCAAGTACGCGATGGCCGCGCGCCGCCATATGCACGAGTACGGCACCACCCTCGAACAGCTCGCGGACATCGCCGTACAGGCACGCGCCAACGCCGCTCACAACCCGGACGCGATGTTCCGCGAACCGATCACGGTCGACGACGTTCTGAGCGGGCCGATGATCGCCGACCCGTTCACCAAACTGCACTGCTGCATCCGCTCGGACGGCGGCTGCGCGGTGCTGCTGGCGGCCGAGGACCTCGTCGCGGACACCGCCCGGCCCCCGGTGTGGGTGCTCGGCTCGGGCACGGCCGTCTCGCACTCCGCCATGTCGGAGTGGGACGACTTCACCGTCTCGCCCGCGGCGGCCTCCGGGCGCGATGCCTTCGCGCGGGCGGGAGTGCGGCCGTCGGAGATCGATGTGGCGGAGCTGTACGACGCGTTCACCTATATGACCCTGGTGACCCTTGAGGACCTCGGCTTCTGCGCCAAGGGCGAGGGAGGCGCGTTCGCGGCGGACGGACGGCTGACGCTCGGCGGCGCACTGCCGGTCAACACCGACGGCGGCGGCCTGTCCGCCTGCCACCCCGGGATGCGCGGGCTGTTCCTGCTGGTCGAGGCGGTACGGCAGCTGCGCGGCGAGGCGGGGACGCGACAGGTGCGCAAGGCGGGCGGGCGGCTGCCGGAGCTGGCCGTGGCCTCGGGGACGGGCGGCTGGTTCTGCTCCTCCGGCACGGTGGTGCTCGGCCGCGGCTGAGCGGCGTACGGCGTCCGCTTGCCCGGACCGGCGCCGGGTGATCGGATGGGGCCCCGATGAGCGACGCACGCGATGACGACGACCTGGCCTTCCGGGAGCTGCTGCGGGGCCTGCGCGTCCCGCACGCGGACGAGTTGCCCGTATTCGATCCGGCGCAGGCCCCGGACGAGCCGCTTCCGCTGTTCCGGCGGTGGCTGCGCGAGGCCGCCGAGGGCGGCGAACCGGGCCCGCACACGATGATGCTCGCCACCGCGGGCGCGGACGGCCGGCCGTCGCTGCGCACGGTGATGCTGCACGGCGCCGACGCCCGTGGCTGGCACTTCGGCACCCATCGCACCAGCCGCAAGGGCCGCGAACTGGCCGAGCGTCCGTACGCGTCGCTGGGCTTCCACTGGATGCGCAGCGGACGTCAGGTCCGCGTCGGCGGGCGCGTCACGGAGGCCGGGCCCGAGGAGAGCGCGGCGGACCTGCGCGGCCGCTCCCCCGCCGCGCTGGCGGCGGCGCTGGCCGGGGCGGGACGGCAGAGCGCGGTGCTCGGTTCGTACGAGGACCTGGAACGGGCCTTCGCGGACGCGCACGAACGGGCCGGGCGCGATCCGGATGCCGCCGCCCCCAGCTGGACGCTGTACGTCCTGGAGCCGGACGAGGTGGAGTTCTACCAGGAGGAGGCGCGGCGGCGGCACGTCCGGCTGCGCTACCGCCGCGCCCCGGAGGAACGCGGCGGCTGGCGGCGCGAGTTGCTCTGGCCCTGAGGACCGCGGCCGGGCCCGTCAGCCCAGCCGCACCGGCAGCTCCCGGTGGCCGTTGACGATGACCGATGGGGAGCGCTCAAGCGGCGCGTCCGGGTCGGCGAGCCGCAGGCCGGGGAAGCGGGCGAAGAGTTCCCGCAGCGCGATGGTGGTCTCCAGCCGGGCGAGCGCGGAGCCCGGGCAGCTGTGCGGGCCGTGGCCGAACGAGGTGTGCCGGGGGCGGCGGGTGAGGTCGAAGCGGTCGGCGTCCGCGCCGTGCTGGACGCGGTCGCGGCCCATGCCTCCGTAGGAGATGACCACGCCCTCCCCCTCGCGGACGAGGGTTCCGGCGATCTCGATGTCCTCGGTGGCGAAGCGGAACAGGAAGTTCAGCGTCGGGGAGTCCAGCCGCAGGCTCTCCTCGACCACGTCGTCCCAGCTGTAGCGGCCACTGTGGACGAGCGCGAGCTGTGCGGGGTCGCCCAGCAGCGACCGTACGGCGTTCACGATCAGATGGACGCTGGTCTCGTGCCCGGCCGTGATCATGACCTGGATGGTGGCGATCAGCTCCTCGACGGCCTCCTCCGACGGCTCGTCACCGAGCTCGGACAGCAGCGCGCTGGTGAGGTCGGCGCCGGGCTCGTCGCGCTTGAGCCGGACCAGCCGGGCGATGTGGTCGTACAGCCCCCGCAGGGTGGCGTGGACGGTCTCCGGGGCGGCGTTGTCGTCGAAGAAGCTGTCGTACAGCTCCCGCAGCGGCCGGTGCCATTCGACCGGCATGCCGAACAGCTCGCCGACCACGGTGATGGGCAGCGGGAACGCGAACGTGTCCTTGAGGTCCACCACCCCGCCGGAGCCCTCGGCCGCGGCGGCCTCCGCCGCGCGGTCGAGCAGTTCGCGGGTGATCTCCTCGACGCGGCCGCGCAGCGCCTCCACCCGCTGCGGGGTGAACTCCCGGGCGACCGGGCGGCGCAGCCGGCGGTGCTCGGCGCCGTCCGTGCTGACCAGGGAGGCCCCCAGGTCGACCAGGCCGATCAGCGGCCAGTCCGCGGGGATCTCGCCGCGCGTCCACGCGCCCCACTGGTTGATGTCCTTCACGAAGCGGCTGTCGCGCATCACCTCGCGCGCGGGCGCGTCATGGGTGACGGCCCAGGCGGACACCCCGCCCGGCAGCTCCACGCGGACCACGGGACCCGCGGCGTAGAGGAGTTCGCTCTCCTCCGCGGCGCCGCGGATCGTCGGGTCGAGCAGCATGGGTCGATCCTCGGTCAGTCCCATCCGAAGCCTCCGGTGTATGAGTGGGCGGGCACATAGGTGACGGGCAGCGAGGTCAGGCCGCGCAGCCAGGGCGACGGACGCCACCGCAGCTCGTCCGCGGGCACGGCCAGCTCCACGTCCGGCAGGTGCTCCAGCAGCGTCTCGACGGCGGTGTGGGCGACGACCTCGGCGATCCACTGGCCCGCGTACGGGCACCGGTGTTCGCCGTGGCTGTACGACATATAGGCGTTGTGGCCCTCCGGCCCGGCCGTCCCCGCGGCTGCTGCCGCCCCGGCCGCCCTGCCCGCCTGCGGACGTATATAGGGGTCGGTGTTGGCCCCCGCGAGCCCGAGCAGCACCAGGTCCCCGGCCGGGATGCGGGTCGCGCCCAGAACGGTGTCCTGGGTGGTGAACCGGCCCGCGAAGATCTGTACCGGGGTGTGGTCGCGCAGCACCTGGTGCATGGCCTGGCGCACCGAGCGGCGGCCGCCGCCCATGTCGGCGGCGTAGTCGTGGTCGGTGAGCAGCAGCCACAGGGTCATGCCGATCCAGTCCGTGCAGGGCTGGTGTCCGGCGAGGGTGAGGACCATCAGGTCCTCGGCCACCTCCCGGTCGGTGAGACCGGCGTGGTCGGCGAGCATCCGGGAGGTGGCGTCCGGGCCGGGGTGACGGCGCTTGCGGGCCACCAGCCGCTCCACGGTGCCGCGCACCTCGATCTGCCCTTGCAGGGCGTCGGGGCCGCCGTCGACCATGTCGTTGATCGCCTTCACCAGGGCGACGCCCTCGGAGTCGGACAGGCCGAGGACGCGGCTGAGGGCGAGCACGGGCAGCGGCTGGGCGTAGTCGGCGATCAGATCGGCCCGGCTGCCCTCGCTCAGCTTCTCGATCAGGCCCTGGGCGAACGATTGGGTGGCGTCCTGCATCTGATTGAGATCGACCGCTTCGAGGGCGGATCCGACCGCTCCGGCGCGCCTGCGGTGGTCGTCGCCCTCCCGGTACAGCAGCGACCCGTTGTCCTCGACCATGGGCCGCAGCGGCCAGTCCGGCGGGATCCGCGGCCACAGCTTCCAGCGGTCCGAACCGCGCCCGAACACCTTGGTGTTCTCGGTGACGGTCAGCAGCTCGCGGTAGCCGAGCACCAGCCAGGCGGGGACGCCGCCGGGGAGCAGCACGGGGGCGACCTGTCCGTAGGTGTTCCGCAGCTCCCGGTACACCTCGGCGGGCGTGTCCTGGAAGCGCGGGCCGAACAGCTCGACGGCGTCCCGGTGGGACGCGGGCGGCTCGATGACGGGCGGCTCGGTGGCAGACGGCTGGGGTGGCGGGGTCGGCTGGGACGGCGGGGCCGACGAGTTCGGCTGGGTCACGAAGCGGCCTCCTGGGCGGCGGACAGGGCGTGGAGATGTTCGAGCAGCGCCACCAGGACGTCCTTGCCCGAGGTGTGGGAGCGAGCGTCGCAGGCGACCAGCGGTATCCCGTCCGCGAGGTCGAGCGCGCCGCGCAGGGCGTCCAGAGGGTGGTCCGGACTGCCGTCGAAGCGGTTGTGGGCGACGACGAACGGCATCCCCTTGCGCTCCAGGTGGTCGATGACGGGGAACGAGTCCGCCAGCCGCCGGGTGTCCACCAGGACCACCGCGCCCCAGGCGCCCAGGAACAGGTTGTCCCACAGAAACCGGAAGCGGCTCTGCCCGGGGGCGCCGAAGAGATACGTCACGATCCGCTCGGTGACGCTGATCCGGCCGAAGTCGAAGGCGACCGTGGTGGCCGACTTGCCCGCCACCCCGGCCACGTCGTCGACCCCCACGCCCCGCTCGGTCATCACGGCCTCGGTCGTCAGCGGGTCGATCTCGCTGACGGCCCGGACGAAGGTCGTCTTGCCGACGCCGAAGCCGCCGGAGATCACGATCTTCACCGCGTCCCGGGCCGTATCGCTCAACGGGGCCTCGACAGCGGCCGCCTCAGAGATTTTTGAGTGCAACGAGAACCTCTCGGACCAGGCTGGTGTCGGGCAGCCGCGCCGGGGCGGCCGCCGCGCCCCGCGAGGCCGGGCGCCCGCCGCCACCGGCAGCGCTGCTGGGATGGCGGACCGAGACCCGGCCCTCGGCGAGCAGATCGGACAGCAGGATCGCGACGACGCCCACGGGCATGCGTAATCGCGCGGAGACCTCCACCAGCGCCATCGGATGGCGGCACAGCCTCAGGATCTGAACCGCCTCCGGGGCCATGCCCGCGGCCGGTTCGGACTCGGTGACGACCAGTGACACCAGATCGAAGTCCGTATACGCGCGGCTACGTCCCCCCGTCGCGGCGAACAGCCGGTCGGGCTGTTCATGGACGTCCCAGCGCATCATGCCGTCGGGCCGCCCTCCTCCCCGGGCATGCGCTGCGGCGAGGTGAGGTACGCGAGGAGGCCGTCGACCAGTACGGACATGCTGTTGCCGACGATCCCGGGGTCGGCGTCCTCCCGGGCGAGCACCGCGAGATGGGCGCCCTTGCCCGCCTCGACGGTCATCAGCAGCGCACCGCCGACCGCGACCAGGGAGTGCTCCACGCTGCCGGTGCGGTCGCCGAACTTGGTCGACACCGTTCTGGCCAGGCTCTGGATCCCGGAGGCGATGGCGGCCAGCGTCTCCGCCTCCGACTGGCTCAGATCGGAGGAGTGGGTGATCACCAGTCCGTCGTTGGACACCGCGAGCGCGTGCCGCGCCCCCGGGGTCTTCGCCAGCAGGGCGTCGAGCTTCCAGTCGAGATCGCTTGGCTTCATGAGGTCGTGCCTTCCGAACGTGGTGTCGTGCGAGTGCGGTCCTGCTTGACGGCGGTGTGGAACGAGCCGAACCGGTTCCCCGCCTCCGCGGGCTTCTTGCGTACGGGAGGCGGCGGCGCCGGAGGCTCGGCACCGCGCTCGCCGCCGGTCTCGACCTGCTTGCGCCGACGCCTCGGCAGCCCCTCGGGGGTGAGCGGATGGTCCCCGGACGGCTCGTCCGGCCGCTCTTCGTACGGCTCCTCGGGCGGCTTCTCGGTCAGCTCCTCGGACAGCTCTTCGGACGACCGCGACGGCGGCCGGCGGGTGGGGAGCGGAGGGGCGGCGGCGTGGTGATCGGCGCGGGCCTCGGTGAGCAGCTGCTGCGGGATCAGTACGGTGACCGCCGTACCGCCGGTCGCGGACGGCTGATAGCTGACGCGCAGCCCGAACTTACGGGCGATCATGCCCACCACCAGCAGGCCCTGCCGGGTGCCGGACAGCTTCAGCATGCTCGACGGGTCGTCGGCGACCGCCCGTTGCGCCCGGGCGAGCATGTCGGGCCGCATGGCGAGGCCGCTGTCCGCGATCTCGACGGCGATCCCGCGCGGGACCTCCCGGACGTAGACGCTGACGGCGGTGGAAGGCGGCGAGAAGCTCACGGCGTTGTCGATCAGCTCGGCGAGGAGCGTGATCACCTTCTCGGCCGCGGCGCCGACCACGGCCTGTTCGCTGGAGCAGCGGATCTCCACCCGCTCAAGCCCCTCGATACGGGAGGTGGCGGCGCGCAGCACCCGCCAGATGACGATGGGCCTGGGCCAGTGCTTGCCGGACAGCGCCCCGGTGAGGACGGCGATGCGGTCGGCCATCCGGCCGGTCTGCGAGGTGGTGCTGTCGAGCTGGAAGAGGTCGTCGAGGGCGTCGGCCTCGTAGCGGTCCTGCATGTCCCGCAGCCGGGCGAGGTTCCCGGCGACCAGCGCCTGGAGGCGGCCGGTGATGCTGCGGAACGCGGCCACCATCTCGGTGCGCTTCTGCCGCTCCCGGGACAGCTCGCCGCCCACGGTCTCCAGCAGGGCGCGCAGCGGGCCGGTGGCGGGCCGCTCGATTCCGGCCAGGGCCTGGTCCATCGGGACCCGGCCGCGCAGCTGCTGGACGAGGGCGGGCAACGCGGTGCCGACGGTGTGGTCGAGGTCCCGCTGCGCGGCGGCGGCCCGCTGCTCGGACCGCTGCTCCGCGGCGGCGGCCCGGGCCTCGGCCTGCGCCGCCCGTAACTCCAGCGCCCGTACGGCCGACCGGGCGCGGGCGAGCGCCGCGCCGCGGTGGGCGGCCGCCGCGACCGCGGCGCCGACCAGCGCCACGGCCACGGCCGCGCATCCGATCACCGCCGGTCTCGCCGCCTCGGGCGCGGCTGCCGCCGCCGCCCACCCGGCGATGCCGAGCACGGGGGCTGTCACAAGGAGGCCGAGGAAGGCCCGCCCGGCGGGTGCGTCCCACCGGCGGGCGCGCGGCCGCTCACGCTGATCGGGGTGTATCGGAGTCATCGATCCCTCGCGGCCGGTGGGTGGAGCAGGCAACAGCCGCCGGACGCCTCGGTCATGGCACGGAAGAGTAAGTCCTCGGTAAAAGGCGGAAGTTAGGCGGTCAGTCTAGGCACCCGCCCAAGCGATTGTTCAAGATTGATCATCGAATTTATTCGCTGGCAGATGAGAATTCGGCCTGATCATTCATGCGGCGGCCGGAAGACGGGAACGGCCGGGGCGCCCTCCCCGAGTACGCGGAAGGTGACGCACAGCCGCATCCCGGCGCGGAGCCCGTCGGCGGGATGGTCGACGATCCGGGTCATCATGCGCGGCCCCTCGGCGAGGTCCACGACGGCGGCGGTGTACGGGACCTGGGCGCCGAAGGGCGGGAGGTCGTTGCGGTGCACCTCGGACCAGGTGTAGAGGGTGGCGGCGCCGCTCGCCTCCTCCCAGGCGACGTCCTCGCTCCAGCAGTGCGGGCAGAACTCGCGGGGGTAGTGGTGGGCCCGGCCGCAGGAGGCACAGCGGCGGATCAGCAGGGTGCCCCGGGCGGCGGCGTCCCAGTAGGGGTGGGTGAAGGGGTCGGACTCGGGCAGGTCGAAGCGGGGCGCCACGGGGGCGCCGGAGGTGTCGGGTCCGCTCATGCGCGCACGCTCCTTCCGACCGCCGTCTCCGGCCGTCGTGTCCCGCCGCCGTGGCCGCCCGCCGCCTTCGGCCGCCGTCTCGGGTCGACCGTTTCTGACGGCACATCAGTTTCAGTCGCCCGTGACCGATCCGCAACCGATTCGGAACTCCTTTGACCGAAACCCGTCAAGCAGCGGACTACGCTCGCCACCATGGCCGACAGTCTCCCTGCGAGATCCCCTTCACCCGTCTATGTGATCGGCGGCGGACCGGGCGGGCTCGCCACCGCCGCCGCACTGGGCGAGCGCGGCATTCACGCCGTGGTCCTGGAGAAGTCCGACACGGTCGCCACCTCCTGGCGGGGCCACTACGACCGGCTGCGCCTGCACACCACACGCCACCTCTCCGCGCTGCCCGGGCTGCGGATCCCGCGCGCGTTCGGGCGGTGGGTCGCCCGGGACGACGTGGTGCGCTATCTGGAGCGGTACGCGGTCCACCACCGGCTGGAGATCGCCACGGGCGTGGAGGTGACCCGCATAGACCGGGCCGACGACGACACCGGCTGGGTGCTGCGGGCCGGTGGCGGGCGCGAGCTGTCCTCGCCGGTGGCCGTGGTCGCGACCGGCTACAACCACACGCCGCGGCTGCCGGACTGGCCGGGCCTGGACACCTACACCGGCGAGCTGCTGCACGCCCACCGCTACCGCAACGCCCGGCCGTACGAGGGCCGGGACGTACTGGTGGTCGGGGTCGGCAACACGGGCGCGGAGATCGCGGTCGACCTGGTCGAGGGCGGCGCGGCGCGGGTGCGGCTGGCGGTCCGTACCGCCCCGCACATTCTGCGCCGCTCGACGGCGGGCTGGCCCGCACAGCGCACCGGCATCCTGGTGCGGCGGCTGCCGCGGGCCGCGGTGGACCGGGCGGCGCGGGTGATGTGCCGGGTGAGCATGCCGGATCTGTCCGCGCAGGGACTGCCGTGGCCGGAGGCCGGGCTCTACACCCGGGTGCGGCAGGGCGCGATCCCGGTGCAGGACGTGGGTCTGGTGGACGCGGTGCGGACGGGCCGGGTGGAGGTGGTCGCCGCGGTCGAGTCGCTGGAGGAGGACAAGGTGGTGCTGGCCGACGGCTCGCGCATCGGCCCCCAGGCGGTGATCGCGGCGACCGGCTACCGCCGCGGGCTGGAGGACCTGGTCGGACATCTGGGCGTGCTGGACGGCCACGGGCATCCGCTCACCCACGGCAGGCGCACCCTGGGCACCGCACCGGGCCTGTACTTCACGGGCTATACGAACCCGATCAGCGGCATGCTGCGCGAACTGGCCCTCGACGCGAAGAAGATCGCCGCGGCGGTGTCCCGCACGACGGCTTGATTTCGCCGCCCGCACGGCGGCGTGAGCATGCCGCCGCGCGGGCACTCTCTTGTTGCCGTCGCGCCGTACCGTCGGTAACGGCACGCCGTCACCCTGCGTGTTCTCCGCGCACCGAGCATTCCTGACAGCCCGTCAGCTCTGTAGCCTGACTACTCAGTAATGTGACTGGGCGTCAGATACCTGGTTATTGGCCAACGAGCAGGAGTGGCGGATACCCAATGCTTGGATCGACTCACGGCACCCTCACCACCAACTCCCGTCACGCCCGCGCCGTCGCCTGCGGGCGGCCCCCCGGCCCCGCCGTCCAGGTCCACTCGCGCACCTCGGCCCTCGACGACGCCGAGGACGTGGACGTCAGCGGCCGCCCGCTGCACTCCGACGTCCCCGACCTGGACCGCTTCTTCCGGCCCCAGTCGGTGGCCCTCGTCGGCGCCTCCGACACCGAGGGCCGCCCGGGCACCGGCATCACCCGGCAGCTCCTCGCCTGGGCGACACGCGTCGGCGCCCGGCTGCACCCCGTCCACCCCTCCCGTCCGGCCGTCTTCGGCCTCCCCTGCGTCCCGTCCGTCGCCGAGCTGCCCGAACCCGTCGACCTCGCCGTCCTCCTCGTCCGCGACCCCCTCCCGGTCATCGAGGAACTCGCCCAGGCCAAGGTCAAGTTCGCCGTCGTCTTCGCCTCCGGCTTCGCCGAGACCGGCGCCGAGGGCGCCGCCGCCCAGGCCCGGCTGGCCGCCGCGGCCCGCCGCGCCGGGCTGCGGCTTCTGGGCCCCAACACCAATCTCAACGCCTTCGAGGAGTTCCGCGACGACCTCGACGGGCCCGCCATCGCCCTCATCACCCAGTCAGGCCACCAGGGACGCCCCCTCTACACCCTTCAGGAACTGGGCATCCGGCTCAGCCACTGGGCACCCACCGGCAACGAGGCCGACCTGGAGAGCGCCGACTTCCTCTCCTACTTCACGACCCGCCCCGAGGTCGGCGCGATCGCCCTCTACGCGGAAGGGCTCAAGGACGGCCGCGGCTTCCTCCTCGCCGCCGACCGGGCCGCCCGCGCCAAGGTGCCCGTCGTCGCCGTCAAGGTCGGCCGCACCGAGACCGGCGCCCGCACCGCCGCCTCCCACACCGGCAAGCTGACCGGCGCGGACGCGGTCGTGGACGCGGCCATGCGCCAGTTCGGCGTGATCCGGGTGGACGGCCTCGACGAACTCCAGGACACGGCCGCGCTGCTCGCCCGCGCCCGGCCCCCGCGCGCCGAGGGCGTCGTGGTGTATTCGATCTCCGGGGGCACCGGCGCCCACGTCGCCGACCTCGCCACCGCCGCCGGGCTCCCGATGCCCGTCCTCTCCGCCGAGAAGCAGGCCGAACTCCACCAGTGGATACCCGGCGACCTCCGCGTCGCCAACCCGGTCGACAACGGCGGCCACCCCGTCGGCGACTGGCGCGGACGCAAGATCATCGACGCGATCCTCGCCGACCCGGCCGTCGGCGTACTGATCTGCCCCATCACCGGCCCCTTCCCGCCGATGAGCGACAAGCTCGCCCAGGACCTGGTGGACGCGGCGGAAGGCACCGACAAACTCGTCTGCGTGGTGTGGGGCTCGCCCGTCGGCACCGAGGACGCCTACCGCACCACCCTGCTCGGCTCCTCCCGCGTCGCCACCTTCCGCACCGTCGGCAACTGCGTCACCGCCGTCCGCGCCTATCTGGGCCACCACCGCTTCACCGCCTCCTACCGCTCCCCCTTCGACGACGCCCCGCGGACCCCTTCGCCATCGGTGCGCAAGGCGAGCGGACTGCTGCGCCCCGGCCAGCGCTTGAGCGAACACGCCGCCAAGCAGCTGCTGCGCGCCTACGGCATCCGCGTGCCGCGTGAACAGCTCGTCACCAGCGCCGCCGCGGCCGTCCGCGCCGCCGGGCTGGTCGGCTATCCCGTCGTCATGAAGGCGTCCGCGCCCCAGCTCGCCCACAAGACCGAACTCGGCCTGGTCAGGCTGGGCCTGACCTCCGCCAGCCAGGTCCGCGACACCTATCGCGAACTCACCGACATCGCCCGCTACGAAGGCGTCGAACTGGACGGCGTCCTGGTGTGCCAGATGGTCGAGCGCGGCGTCGAAATGGTCGTCGGCGTCACCCACGACAGCCTCTTCGGGCCCACCGTGACCGTCGGCCTCGGCGGCGTGCTCGTGGAGGTGCTGCGCGACACCGCCGTCCGCGTCCCCCCGTTCGGCGAGGACCAGGCCCGCGCCATGCTCGCCGAACTGCGCGGCCACGCCCTCCTCGACGGCGTCCGCGGCGCGCCCCCGGCCGATGTGGACGCCCTGGTCGAGGTCGTGCTCCGGGTGCAGCGCATGGCCCTCGAACTCGGCGACCAGCTCGCCGAACTCGACGTCAACCCCCTGATGGTGCTGCCCCGCGGCCAGGGCGCGGTGGCCCTCGACGCGCTGGCGATCTGCCGCTGAGCGATCTGCCGCTGAGCGAACCGCCGTCGAGCTGTCCGCCGCTGAACGGCGCCATCGCGCCCACAGCCTGAGGAGCCTCCCCATGACGTCTCCCTCCCCCGAAGAAGTGCTCGATTCCGTTGTACGGCACGCCACTGACAACGGGGTGGCGTGGATCACCCTCGACCGCCCGTCGGCCCTCAACGCCCTCACCCCTGACCAGCGCGAACGCCTGATTCTCCGGCTCGATCAGGCATCCGCCGACCCGGCCGTGCGGGCCGTCGTGCTCACCGCCACCGGCAGGGGTTTCTGCGCGGGCGCGGATCTGCGCGGCACCCCGTCCGCTCCGGCCGAGCGCATCGCGGGCGACGTCGCCCGGCTGATCCGCGGTGGGGCGCAGCGGCTCATCACCGCCGTACTCGACTGCGAGAAACCCGTCATCGCCGCCGTCAACGGCACCGCCGCGGGGCTCGGCGCCCATCTCGCGCTCGCCTGCGATCTGGTCCTGGCCGCCGAATCGGCCACCTTCACCGAGGTCTTCGTACGCCGCGGACTCGTCCCCGACGGTGGCGGCGCCTACCTCCTCCCCCGGCTGGTCGGCCCCCAGCGGGCGAAGGAGCTGCTGTTCTTCGGCGACGCGCTGCCCGCCGCCGAGGCCGAACGCCTGGGGCTGGTCAACCGCGTCGTCCCCGACGGCGACCTGGCCAAGACCGCCCGCGCCTGGGCCGAACGCCTGGCAGCGGGCCCCACCCGCGCCCTCGCGGCCACCAAGGCGCTGGTCAACGCCTCGCTGGAGTCCGGCCGGGCGGCCGCCTTCGCCGCCGAGGCGGCCGCCCAGGAGACCAACATGACCACGGCCGACGCGAACGAGGGCGTCCGCGCCTTCGCCGAACGCCGCCCCCCGGTGTACCGGGGCCGCTGACCAGGCCGTATCACCACGACAGCCCCGCACCACCGCGACAACCGCAGCACCGCGACGAGGGAGATTCGCACACCATGATGGGACACGCCGCAATGGCCGCCACCGCCGTCCGCTATCTGCGCTCGGCGGGCGCGCCCACCACCGCCGGACCACCGCCCTCGCCTCCGCCCGGCGGGCGCCGCGCGCTGCGCGCCGTACAGGACGATGAGCGCCCGCCCCTGAACCCGGCGGAATTCCGCCGGGTCCTGGGCCACTTCGCGAGCGGCGTCACCGTGATCGCGACCGTCGACGAGGCGGGCCCGACCGGCTTCGCCTGCCAGTCGTTCACCTCGCTGTCCCTCGACCCGCCGCTGATCGCCTTCATGGTCGCCCGTACGTCCACGACCTGGCCCCGCATCGCCCGGAGCGGCGTCTTCTGCGTCAGCGTCCTGGGCGCGTCCCAGGCCGCGCTGTGCCGGTCCTTCGCGATCAGCTCCGCCGACCGCCCGGACAAGTTCGACGGCGTCCCCTATACCCCGTGCCCCGTCACCGGCTCGCCCCGGCTCACGGGCGCCCCCGCCTGGATCGACTGCACCGTCCACACGGTCCACACCGGCGGCGACCATCTGGTGGTGGTGGGCCGGGTGTGCGCGCTGGACACGGACGAACGGGCCGCGGCGGACGGCCCCCTGCTCTTCCACCGCGGCGCGTTCACCGGCCTGGCGCCGGGGCGGTAGCGATACCGCGCCGGATCATCAGCGCCATCAGCGCCGCCACCGCGCACAGCCCGCCCGCGCCGTACCAGACCAGGTTGTACGACCCGAACGCGTCCCGCGCCATCCCCCCGACGAACGCCACGAGCCCCGCGCCCACCTGGTGCGACGCCAGCACCCACCCGAACACGATGGCGCTGTCCTCCCCGTACCACTCCCGGCACAGCGCGATCGTCGGCGGCACCGTGGCGACCCAGTCGAGCCCGTAGAAGACGATGAAGAAGATCATCGGCGGATGCACCGCGTCGTCCAGCAGCAGCGGCAGGACCATCAGGGACAGCCCCCGCAGCGCGTAGTACACCGCCAGCAGCCGCCGCGCGTCGAACCGGTCGGTGAACCAGCCGGAGGCGACCGTCCCCACGATGTCGAAGACGCCGATCACCGCGAGCAGGCCCGCGGCCGCCGTCACCGGCATGCCGTGGTCGTGCGCGGCGGGTACGAAGTGGGTCTTGACCAGGCCGTTCGTCGAGGCGCCGCAGACCGCGAACGTCCCGGCGAGCAGCCAGAACGTACCGGTCCGCGAGGCCGAGACGAGTGCCTTCACCGCGCGCCGGGCGGCGCCCCGCCGCGGGGCGGGCTTGGGGACCGGCGGACCGTCGGCCCCGTACGCGGCGAGCCCGACGTCGGACGGGTGGTCGCGCAGGAGCAGCCATACGCACGGCACGATGGCGAGCGCGGCGAGGGTGACGGTCATGGCGGCGGGACGCCAGTCGTGCTGCCGCTCCATGATCCAGGAGAGCAGCGGCAGGAAGACGAGCTGCCCGGACGCCCCGCCCGCGGTGAGGATGCCGGTGACCAGGCCGCGCCGGGCGGCGAACCACCGGTTGGTGACGGTCGCGGCGAAGGCGAGCGCCATGGACCCGCTGCCGAGGCCGACGAGCACGCCCCAGCACAGGATGAGCTGCCAGGGGGCGGTCATGTAGACCGTGAGACCGCCGCCGACGGCGATGACCATCAGCGCGGCGACGACGACCCGGCGGACGCCGAAGCGGTCCATCAGGGCCGCGGCGAACGGCGCGGTGAGCCCGTAGAGCGCGAGGTTGACGGAAACAGCGAAGCCGATGGTGGCGCGCGACCAGCCGAACTCCTCATGGAGCGGGTCGACCAGCAGCCCGGGCAGGGAGGCGAATCCGCCCGCCGCGACGATTGTCACGAAGGTGACGGCGGCGACCGCCCAGGCCCGGTGCGGACGGCGTACGCGGGCCCGCCGGGTCGGTTGCTCGTCGTGTCCGGGGGCCTGGGGGAGTCCGGTTGTCTGCGTCACCGGACCAGCATCGAACGGCGGCTCCCTACGAACGAGTGGCCCGTGGGACAGCATTCGCTAGGATCGGGCCACGCCGCTTGCGACAGGAGGCCGGACCCATGACCCAGCCCGGGATGACCGAAAAGCTTCATCGCGTCGTCGTGCTCGTCCTGCCCGGCGTGATCCCCTTCGAACTGGGCATCCCCTACCGGATCTTCGGCCAGGCCCGCTCCGCCGACCGCCGGCCGCTGTACGAGGTGGTGACCTGCACCCCCGAGCCCGGTCCGGTGGCCACCGACGCCGACTTCCCGATCGTGGTCGAGCAGGGGCCGGAGGCCCTGGCCGGGGCGGACACCATCGTGGTGCCCGCCTCGTACGCCCTCGGGCCGGTCGAGGAGGAGGGCAGGCTGACCGCGCCGCTGGCCGCCGCCCTCGCCCACGCCCGCCCCGGCGTCCGCTGGGTGTCCATCTGCACCGGCTCGTACGTCCTCGCCGCCGCCGGTCTGCTCGACGGCCGCCCCGCCACCACCCACTGGCGGTGCGCCGACCACTTCCAGCGGCTCTTTCCAGCCATCGCGGTCGATCCGGATGTGCTGTTCGTGGACGACGGCGACATCCTCACCTCCGCCGGGGTCGCCTCGGGCATCGACCTGTGTCTGCACCTCGTGCGGCGTGACCACGGCACGGATGTCGCCAACAAGGTCGCCCGGCGAAGCCTGGTGCCGCCGCACCGCGACGGCGGCCAGGCCCAGTACATCCGGCGCCCCGTGCCCGCACCGCAGCAGGCCACCACCACCTCGGCCCGCGCCTGGGCGCTGGGCCGCCTCGACCGTCCCGTCACGCTGCGCGAACTCGCCGCCCAGGAGTCGATGAGCGTCCGCACCTTCACCCGCCGCTTCCGCGACGAGGTCGGCATCAGCCCCGGCCAGTGGCTGACCCAGCAGCGGGTGGAGCGGGCCAGGCATCTGCTGGAGGACACGGACCTGTCGATGGACCGGGTGGCGCGGGACGCGGGCTTCGGCACGCCCGCGTCGATGCGGCAGCATCTGCAGGCCGCGCTCGGGGTCTCCCCCACCGCGTACCGGCGCACCTTCCGGGCCTCCGCCTCGGACGGCGGCCCTGCTCAGAACGTGAGCACGGCCCGCGCCACCCGTCCGCCGCGGGCGTCGTCCACGGCCGTGGCGAAGTCCTCCACCGGGTAGACGCGGGTGACGAGTTCGTCCAGCAGCAGCCTGCCCTGCCGGTACAGCTCCGCGTACAGGGCGATGTCGCGCTGCGGGCGTGCGGATCCGTAGCGGCAGCCGAGGATGGACTTGTCCAGATAGAGGGAGGAGACCCGGAAGGCCGCCTCGGCGTCCGCGGGCGGGACCCCGAGCAGCACCGCCTGACCGTGCCGGTCCAGCAGGTCGACGGCCTGCCGGATGAGCTTGGTGGAGCCGACGCATTCGAAGGCGTGGTCGGCGCCGGTGGGCAGGATCTCCCGTACGGCGTCGGCCGAGGCGGCGAAGTGGGTGGCGCCGAAGCGCCTGGCCAGCGGCTCCTTGGCCGGGTTGTTGTCGACGGCGACGACGGTGGTCGCCCCGGCGATCCGGGCCCCTTGCAGGACGTTGAGGCCGATGCCGCCGGTGCCGATGACGACGACCGACTCCCCGCGGTCCACCCGCGCCCGGTTGAAGACGGCGCCGACACCGGTGAGGACGCCGCAGCCGATGAGGGCGGCCGAGGTGAACGGGATCTCGTCCGGGATCTTCACCGCCTGGACGGCCGTGACCAGCGTGCGCTGTGCGAACGCCGAGTTGGAGGCGAAGTTGAACAGCCGCTCGCCGCCGCGGCTGAAGGGGCGGCCCGGTCTGCCGATCGCGGCACGGCACATGGTGGGGCGGCCGCGGTCGCAGTCGGCGCAGGTACCGCAGTTGGCGAGGGTGGAGAGGGAGACGTGGTCACCAGGGGCGACATGAGTGACACCGGGCCCCACCGACTCGACCACGCCCGCGCCCTCGTGGCCGAGCACCACCGGCACGGGAAACGGAATGGTGCCGTCGATGACGGACAGATCGCTGTGGCACAGCCCGGCCGCGACAACGGCCACCAGCACCTCGCCCGGACCCGGATCGCGTACCTCCAGGTCCTCGACCACCCGAGGCCCCTCGCCGTCGAGAACAACGCCTCTCATGCCTGCCCTCCCCCACCTCGCGGCCCCTCAGGAGGCCCAGACCACCGACTGGAGTTCGCTGTACGCGTGCAGCCCGAACGAGCCGCCGTCGCGGCCGACACCGCTGTGCTTGAAGCCGCCGAACGGTGTCTCGGGGTGGCGCTGGACCGTGTTGATGCCGACGTTTCCGCTGCGCAGCCGGGCGGCCAGCGCCCAGGCGCGGCCCGCGTCGGCGCTGAAGACGTAGTCGTAGAGGCCGTACGAGGTGCCGTTGGCGATCCGCACCGCCTCGTCCTCGTCGTCGAAGGGCAGGGCCACGACGACCGGGCCGAACAGCTCCTCGCGGGCCACGGTCATGGCGGGGTCGGCGTCGGCGACGAGGGTCGGCGCGACGTAGAAACCGGTCCCCACGGCCGGGCGTTCACCGCCGGTGACGATGCGGGCGCCCTGCTCACGGGCCCCGGCGACGTACGCCTCGACCCGGTCGCGCTGGGCGGCGGAGATCAGCGGACCCACGATCGTGGAGTTATCCACAGGGTCCCCCACGGTCAGTGACTTTGCGTAATCTGTGAGTGCGGCGACCACCCGCTCGTACAGCGATCGATGTACGAGCACCCGAGTCGGCGCCGTGCAGATCTGCCCGCTGTGGAAGGAGAAGGTCGAACCGACCGCCCCGACCGCCGACGCGATCGTTCGCTTGTCGGCGTCCCCAAGGACGATGGCCGCGCCCTTGCCCCCCAGTTCCATCAGGGTGCGCTTCATCGAGTGGCCTGCGGATTCGGCGATCTTCTTCCCCACGGCGGTGGATCCGGTGAAGCTGACCATGTCGACACCGGGGTGCGCGACCAGCGCCTCGCCCGCGGCCGCGCGCGAGCCGGTGACGACATTGAAGACACCGTCCGGGAGCCCGGCCTCGGTCAGCAGCGGGCCGAGTTCGAGACAGGCCAGCGGGTCCTGCGGGGCCGGTTTGGCGACGACCGTATTGCCCATGGCGAGCGCCGGGGCGACCTTGCCCGCGAGATTGGCGAGGGGAAAGTTGTAGGAGGTGATACAGGCGACGACACCCACCGGACGGCGGACCGCCGCCGCGCCGATCAGCCCGCCGGGCGCCAGCGGGCTGGCGGCGACCGGCAGCGGGGCGAGCGGGACTGTGTCCGGTTCCATGGCGCCGCGCGCGTAGCGGCGGAAGCGGTCGGCCGCGGGGGGCACTTGGAGGGCCGCGGTGACCCGCAGCGTCGCGCCCGTCTCCGCCTGGACGAGGGGCACCAGGTGGGGGGCGCGCTCGGCGAGCAGGTCGGCCGCGCGGTCGAGTACGGCGGCGCGCTCCCGGGGGGCGGTGCGCGACCAGCCGTCGTACGCGGCCCGCGCGGCCCGCACCGCGGCATCTACATCGGCCTCGTCGGCCTCCGGCGCCCGGCCGACGGTCTCCTCGGTGGCCGGATTGACGACCGCGTAATGCCCGGCTCCGGGCGCCCGCCAGGAGCCGCCGATCCAGTGCCCGTACGTCTTCATCGGGGCTCCTTGGGGAGGTGGAGTACGCGCTCGGCGATGATGTTGCGCTGGATCTCGTCCGAGCCGCCGTAGATGGTGTCGGCGCGGGAGAAGAGGAAGAGGCGCTGCGCGGCGTCGAGTTCATACGGCCTGCCCTCGCTCCAGCGCACCGGACCGAGCGCGGCCGCGGTCCCCCGCACCTGTACGGCCAGCTCGCCCAGCCGCCGATGCCAGCCGCCCCACAGCAGCTTGGCCACACTGGGCGCCCCGGCGTCGTGGGCGTCGTGGGCGTCGGGCCGATGTGGGGTGGGCCGATGGGGAGTGGAGGCGGAGGAGGTGGGAGGGGAGGGGGTGGGGCCCCCGGGGGCGGGATTCCGGGCGGCGCCCAGGGTGCGCAGCGCGTTCCAGCGCATGACCTTCAGCTCGGCCCACTGCTGTATCAGCTGGTCGCGCAGTACGGGCTCGCGGGCGGCTCCGGTCTCCAGGGCCTGTCGTATGACGCGGTCGAGTTCCTGGGCGAAGCCGATCTGCTGGACCAGCGTGGAGACTCCGCGTTCCACGGCGAGCAGGCTCATGGCCACGTTCCAGCCCCGGCCCGGGCCGCCGACGAGGTGGTCGGGGTGGGCGAGGGCCCCGTCGAAGAACACCTCGTTGAACTCCGCGGTGCCGGTGAGCTGCCGGATCGGGCGGACCTCGATGCGTCCCGGCTGGTCCATGGGCACCAGCAGGAAGGAGAGTCCGTGGTGGCGGTGTGATCCCTCCTCGGTGCGGGCCAGGACGAAGCACCAGTCGGCTTCGCGGGCGTGGGAGGTCCAGATCTTCTGGCCGGTGACGCGGTAGGTTCCGTCGCCCGGGTCGCGGTCGGCGCGGGTGCGCACTCCGGCGAGGTCCGAGCCCGCGCCGGGTTCGCTGTAGCCCTGGCACCACAGTTCCTCGCCGCGGGCGATGGGGGGCAGGAAGCGGGCGCGCTGGGCGGGGTCGCCGTGTGCGAGCAGGGTGGGGGCGAGAAGGTTCTCGCCGATGTGCCCGAGCCGGGCGGGGGCTCCGGCGCGGGCGTATTCCTCGGCCCAGACGACCTGTTGGGTCAGGGTGGCGGCCCGGTTTCCGTAGGTGCCGTGGGTGCGGTCCCAGCCGAGCCCGATCCAGCCGCCGCCGCCCAGTTCCTGTTCCCAGGCGCGCTGCGCGGCGGTGTCGGCGGGGTCGGTGAGGCGGCCGGCCGGATGCGCGTCCAGCCAGGCGCGCGCCTCGTCGCGGAAGCGTTCGTCCTCCGGCCCGAAGGCGAAGTCCACGGCCTCTCCCCTTCCTCACGTGGCGACATGGCGCGGTGGGCGTGCGGGTTACGCGTTGGGGCGCTCGTGGGCGGCGGCGGCCCGGGCCATGGCTTCGAGCTGGGCCAGCAGCGGCATGGGGTCGGTGCCGACCGTGCCGGGCAGAAAGTCGGCGATCTTCTCCGGGGTCCAGGCGCCGTCGGCGTATCCGGCGCGCAGTTCCCTCGGCTGGGCCCAGACCGCGATCTTGGGGCCCGCGATCGTGTAGACCTGCCCGGTGATCTGCTCCGCGCGGGCCCGTTCGCTCAGCAGGTAGACGACCAGGGCCGCGACGTCCTCCGGTTCGCCGATCTCCTTCAGTTCCATCGGCACGTTGGCGGACATGCGGGTACGGGCGACGGGGGCGACGCAGTTGGCGGTGACGCCGTATTTGTGCAGGCCCAGGGCCGCGCTGCGGACCAGCGAGATGATGCCGCCCTTGGCGGAGGCGTAGTTGGCCTGCGCGACGCTGCCCTGGTGATTGCCGCTGGTGAAGCCGATCAGGGTGCCTGAGCGCTGGCGGCGCATCACCGCGGACGCGGCGCGGAAGACGGTGAAGGTGCCCTTGAGGTGGGTGGCGACCACCGGGTCCCACTCCTCCTCGGTCATGTTGAAGAGCATCCGCTCGCGGAGGATTCCGGCCACGCACACCACGCCGTCGAGCCGTCCGAACCGTTCGACGGCGGTGTCCACGATCCGCTGGCCACCGGCCATGGTGGAGACGTCGTCGGCGACCGCGACCGCCTCTCCGCCCGCCGCCGCGATCTCCTTGACCGCCGCTTCGGCGATCTCGCTGGTGGGTTCGCCGCCCTCGACCGAGACGCCGTAGTCGTTGACGACGGCCTTCGCGCCCTCGGCCGCGCAGGCGAGGGCCACGGCGCGTCCGATGCCGCGCCCGGCCCCGGTGACGGCGATGACCTTGCCGTCCAAGAAGTTGCCCACGTCGCGTCCCCTCCCGGAGTTTCTGACGGACCGTTAGATTTTTGAGCAGACCGGCCCCGAGTACAAGCCCTGGAACGGAACCGACCGAAGGAGGCGCCATGTCGCTGCCGCCCGAGTTCCACGACATAGCCAAGCGCGTCAACAACTGGGGGCGCTGGGGCGCCGACGATGAGATCGGCACGCTCAACCTGATCACCGACACGGTGGTCCGGGCCGCCGCCGCGACGGTGCGCACCGGTCGCCGCGTCCCGCTCGCGGTTCCGCTGCACCAGGACGGCATCCAGACCGGGATGATCCCGGGAAGGGTCAACCCGCTGCACACCATGGTCGCCGTGAACGCCGAGATGTTCGGCCCGGGTACGGTCGCCACCAGCGACGACGCCGTGACGATGGGACTGCAGGCCGGTACCCACTGGGACGGGCTGGCCCATGTCTCGCACTCCGGCAGGATCTACAACGGCCGCCCCGCCGCGTCCGTCACCGCCCATGACCGCGCGGCCTTCAGCGGCATCCACACCGTGCGGCACCTCGTCTCGCGCGGGGTGCTGCTCGACATCGCGCGCGCCCGGGGCGCGGACCGGCTGCCCGAGGGGCACGCCGTCACCCCCGAAGACCTCGCCGCCGCCGAGGAGCTGGCCCGGGTCACGGTCCGGCCCGGCGACATCGTGCTCGTACGGACCGGGCAGATCCAGCGGTATCTGGCGGGCGACAGGGAGGCGTACGCGTTTCCGTCGCCCGGTCTGTCGCTCCGCACACCCGAGTGGTTCCACGCCCGTGACGTGGCCGCTGTCGCCAACGACACGCTCACCTTCGAGATCATCCCGCCGGAGATCGAGAACCTGTGGCTGCCCGTCCACGCCCTCGACCTGGTCGAGATGGGCATGCCGCAGGGCCAGAACTGGAATCTGGAGGAGCTGTCGGCGGCCTGCGCCGAGGAGGGGCGCTACACGTTCCTGCTGTCGGCCACGCCCGAGCCGTTCACCGGCGGAACCGGTGCCCCGGTCGCGCCCGTGGCGGTCCTCTGACACCGGTTATCGGGCGGCGGTGCGCTCATGCACACCCCGAGCACGGCATCGCGCACCGCCACCCGGCTCCGGCGCCGAGCCCTGATCAGGCGCCGGGCCGCGACCCGCACTCGCCAAGGAACGGCCCCGCGAACACACGGTTCACTGAGGCCACATGGTCCTCGGCGTCCCCTCGCGACGAATCGCTGATCCTAGAGTGATCACTCGGCCACGTCACGTCAACACCTGGTCTGGACTTTGTGGGGTCCGCCCTAGTGGTGAGGGCGCACGGGAGGCGCCATGGCCCGTCAGAAGAGGCTTCTCACGCGCCTGGTGATCGCCGTGCTCGACGCGCTCCGCGCCGTCCGCGCACTCTTCCCGCCGACCGCGGTCGATTTCGCACCAGATCCGCTTGCCCGCGCCCTCGGGCTGCCAGCCCCAGCGGTCCGCGAGCCCGTCGACCAGCTCCAGCCCGCGGCCGTTGGTGGCCTCTTCGTCGGCGCGGCGCTGACGCGGGGCGCGGGCGCTGGCGTCCGCGACCTCGACCCGGACCGTGCCCAGCTCGGGCCCCTTGTCCGCGGCGGGCTCCGCGGAACCGTCACCCCCGTCGCCCCCGTCACCACCGCCGCCGGCCGTGCCGGTCTGCGCGGGAAAGCGCATGCGCAGCACGGCGGGACAGCCGGTGTGCACCACGGCGTTGGTGACGAGTTCGGAGATGAGCAGGATCAACGTCTCGGCGAGCGGCTCATCGGCCCCGATACCGGACCCGGCGAGCCGCGAACGCGCCCACCGACGGGCACGACTCACCTCCGCGGGGTCGGGCCGGACTTCCATCTGCATCTGAAGCACCTGCACCGCTCACACCATCCGAACCGGCGGACACATCGCCTCATACCTCCAAAAGGACCCCCAAGAGGTCCTCCACGAGGTCACGGAACGTGACTCTCCCCCGGCGTCCACCGGGAGGTACCCCCTTGCGAGAGAGCATGATTGACGTACAGTCACCCCAACAAGCGCTTCGGTCATATTCCAGCGCCAAGGAGTATGCGTGGGGCATACTGTGCGACGCACGCCCCGGGGACTCGAACAGCGAGGCCCGGCCGGAGCGCCCCCCGTGCGAGCGGGGCACATCGGCGTGCCCGGAGTCGCCTCACGGGCCACGCCGGGTTCGTTGCACCCCAAAACCGCTCGCACCCAACGGAGAGTACCCGAGCCGGAGCCCGACTCCCCCCTGTGACGAGTCACGCCTAGGAAACAACCCGATATCAACGCTCGGTCACCTCAAAGCCTCCGGGGATCTCCCCCAGAGAATGCGACATCCCAACAATTCAGGCGTATCCATGGAGCCCGGTTACAAACCTGTTTCACCGGTCAACAGGAGTCCCGCGGCAAGTTCCTCCTCCGCCGCGGCCGCCGTCTGCCACTGTCCGGCGCGCACCCAGGCCCGTTTGAGGTGCAGATGGACATCCGCTTCCCAGGTGAAACCCATCCCACCGTGCACCTGAAGGCAGTCGCGGGCATTACGGACGGCCGCCTCGTCGGCGAGCAGTTTGGCGGCGGCGATGTCACCCGCCTCTTCTGTGACCGCGGCGGCGTACACCACACTTCTGGCTGATTCGGCGCGCACCAGCATCCGTGCGCACAGATGCTGTACGGCCTGGAAGGCGCCGATCGGGCGGCCGAACTGGGTGCGCGCCGTGGCGTGATCGACCGCCATCCGGACCGTACGGGAGGCGCTGCCGAGCTGTTGGGCGGCGGTCAGCAGGGCCGCCTCGCGGCGCAGCCGGGCGGCGGCCCCGGGGAACCTGGCCGCACCGGCGCCCGCCAAGCCCCCGGAAGCCACGTCCCCGGACGTCACGGCCGGTGGGTGCACCCGGTGCAGCGGCGTGGCCGGGTCGACGGAGCGTATGGGCCGCGCCGGGTCCGCGAGCGCGGCCGCCGGAAACATCTCGGCGTCCTCGCCGCTCAGCACCAGCACGGCATCGGCCGAGGCCAGGTGCTCCACCAGCCGGTCCGCCCCGGCGCCGAGGTCCAGCGCGGTGACCACAGCGGCCCCGTCGGCAGCCCCGTCGGCGGCAGCCGCGCCCGCGGCGTCCAGGCCCGCCGCCAACTGCGTGGCGACCAGCGGCCCCGGAAGCAGCGCCCGGCCCGCCTCCTCCATCGCCAGCACCGCCTCCGGCAGTCCGAGCCCCACCCCGCCCGCCGCCTCGGGCAGCCGCAGCGCGAAGAACCCGGCCGTGCCCAGCTCCCGCCACAGGGCTCGGTCGCATGCCGCGGCGCCTCCGTGGCCGTCCACCACCGTCCGTAACCGGGTGCGGGGAAAGCGCCGTTCCAGCAGTGCGCGCATCCCGTCCCGCAGCGCCCGCTGGTCGTCGTCGAGCTGGAAGTCCATGTTCCGGGTCACCGCCCCTTCGGCAGGCCGAGGATGCGCTCGGCGACGATGTTGCGCTGGATCTGCGAGGTTCCGGCCGCGATGGTGTACGAGAGGGACGACAGCCGGTCCGCGACCCACTCGTGCCCGGCGTCCAGCGCGTCCGGGCCCAGCACCTCGGCGGCCGCGTCGTACAGCTCCTGCCGTACCTCCGAGAAGCGGAGCTTGAAGACCGAGCCGCCGACGCCCGGCACCCCGCCGGTTTGCTGCGCCTCGCTCACGTTCCACTGGGTGAGCCGCCACAGCGCCGCGCACGCGGCGGCGAGCCGCCCCAGCCGCCGCCGCAGCACGGGGTCGTCCCAGCGCCCGCTGGCCTTGGCGGTACGGGCCAGGGCCTCCAGTACGCGTCGGCAGGCGACGACCTCGCCGACGAAGGCCGTGCCGCGTTCGAAGGAGAGGGTCACCATGGTCACCCGCCAGCCGTCGTTCTCGGCCCCGATCCGGTGGTCGACGGGCACCCGCACCTCGTCCAGGAAGACTTCGGCGAACTCGGCGGTCCCGGCGAGTGTGCGCAGCGGCCGTACGGTCACGCCGGGCGCGTCCATCGGCAGCGCGAGCCAGGTGATGCCCCGGTGCTTGGGTGTGCCGGGGTTTATCGGCGCGGTGCGCACCAGGAGTTCGCACCAGTCGGCGATCTCGGCGTGCGAGGTCCAGATCTTGCTGCCGCTGACGACGTAGTGGTCGCCGTCCCGTACGGCCCGGGTGCGCAGGGAGGCCAGGTCGGATCCGGCGTCGGGTTCGGAGAAGCCCTGGCACCAGACCTGGTCGCCGCGGAGGATCGGCGGCAGCCAGCGGGCCCGTTGGGCGGGGGTGCCCTCGGCGGCGATGGTGGGGCCCGCGTGCAGCAGGCCGACGAAGTTGGCGCCGACGTAGGGCGCGCCCGCGCGTTCGGTCTCCTCCAGGAAGATCAGGTGCTGGGTGGGGGTGGCGCCCCGTCCTCCGGCGTCCTCGGGCCAGTGCAGTCCGGCGTATCCGGCGTCGTGCAGCATGCGCTGCCAGCCGCAGTCGTAGGCGCGGCGGGCGGGCCAGTCGGCGGGGTCGGGGCGGGCGGGCAGCATGGGGAGGACGTCCGCGAGCCAGGCGCGCAGTCCGCGCCGGAAGTCCTCCTCGTCCTCCGTGAAGGCGAGATCCATCGGCGGCCGTCCTCCCTCTTCTGATGTCTCGTCAGATCAGGCGGCAGGGGAAGGCTAATCCGCACCCTCTGGACCGACAAGACGGACGGCCTTACGCTTCCCGCATTATCTGACTAACCGTCAGATCCACGCAGGGCTCACGGGAGGCCGGGATGACCGACACCGCACACGCCCTCGGCGCATCGGCGACGCTCTGGGAACTGCTGGAGCGGCGCGTCGCGCTCACCCCGGACGCCCCCGCGCTGATCCAGGCCGCCGCCAGCGGCCGGCACGACCGGCGGCTGACCTTCCGCGCGCTGCGCACCCGCGCGGAGCGCACGGCGGCCGGGCTGTACGCGATGGGGGTGGGCCCCGGAAGCCGGGTCGCCTGGCAACTGCCCACCCGGCTGGAGACGGTCGTGCTGACCATGGCGCTGGCTCGGCTGGGCGCCGTACAGACCCCGCTCATCCCGTACTACCGCGACCGCGAGGTGGGGTACGCGCTACGGGCCTCGGGCGCGCGGTTCTTCGCCGTCCCCGGGTCCTGGCGCGGCTTCGACCATACGGCGATGGCGCACCGGCTGGCCGCCCGGCTGCCGCATCCGCCGCTCGTCTTCGAGGCGTACGACGCGCTTCCGGTCGCCGACCCGAAGGCGCCGCCGCATCTGCCGCCGCCGCCCACCGACGGGACCGCCGTCCGCTGGATCTACTGGACCTCGGGCACCACCTCCGACCCCAAGGGCGTGCTGCACACCGACCGCAGCCTCATCGCCGCCGGTTCCTGCCTCGCCCACGCGCTGCGCCTCGGACCCGACGACGTCGGGTCGATGGCCTTCCCGTACGCCCATGTCGCCGGGCCCGACTACACGGTGATGCTGCTGCTGTACGGCTTCCCGGCCGTGCTGCTGGAGCACTTCGCGCTGCCGGACTCGCTGGCCGCGTACCGGCGGCACGGGGTGACGGTCGCGGGCGGCAGCACCGCCTTCTACTCCATGTTCCTGGCGGAGCAGCGCAAGGACCCCGCGCATCCGCTCATTCCGACGCTGCGGCTGCTGGCCGGTGGCGGCGCCCCCAAGCCGCCCGAGCTGTACTACGAGGTGATACGGGAGCTGGGATGCCGCCTCACCCACGGCTACGGGATGACCGAGGTTCCCATGATCACCATGGGGGCGCCGGACGACACCGACGAGCTGCTGGCGACGACGGAGGGGCGCCCGCCCGCGGAGATGGAGATCCGCGTCGTGGACGGGGAGGTACGGCTGCGGGGCGAGGCGGTGTGCGCCGGTTATCTGGACGCGGCGCAGACCCGGGAGGCGTTCGACGCCGACGGGTTCTTCCGCACCGGCGATCTCGGCCATCTCACCGAAAGCGGTCATCTCGTGCTCACCGGCCGCGCCAAGGACATCATCATCCGTAAGGGCGAGAACATTTCCGCGAAGGAGATCGAGCAGCTGCTGTACCGGCATCCCGATGTCGGGGATGTGGCGGTGATCGGGCTGCCGGACGCGGAGCGCGGGGAGGTGGTGTGCGCCGTGGTGGAGCAGCCGGTGGGGGCGGCGCCGCTGACGGTGGAGGGGGTCGGCTCCTATCTGCGAGAGGTGGGGCTGTCGCTGCACAAGGTGCCGGAGCGGGTGGAGGTGGTGGACGCGCTGCCGCGGAACGAGACGCTGCGGAAGGTGCTCAAGTACCGGCTGCGGGAGCGGTTCGGGGGTGCCCCGGCGCGCTGAGCCGGTGAGCTGCGTCAGCCCGTCGTGCTGTACGTGGCCGTCGCCTGCTCGAAGTGCTGGTTCACCGTGCGGCGCTCGTCGGCGGGGCCGATCGCCAGGACCACGTGGTAGCGCCCGCCGATCAGCATCGCCAGGTTGCGCGCGTACACATTGCGGCCGCTGCTGTCGCGCCAGCTGAACTGGCCCTCGGCCATCGCCGTCTTCCCGACGTCGATCCGCTTCAGCCCCGAGGACGACGCCCACGCCGAGTCGCGGAAGGCGGCCAGTTCGGCCTCCCGGTTCTGCTGGTACGCCATCGGGTCGGCGCCGAACTCGGACACCTTGTCCCGCCCCGCCACGATCACCAGCTCGATGTCGCCGCCGATGTAGCGGATCTGGCCGCGCGCGTTCTCGCCGCGCCGGGTCCAGCCCTCGTGGACGGCGACTGCGAAGCCCTTGGGGTCCTTGCGGACCGCGAAGCCCTTCGCGAGACCGGCCGGTTCGGTGGACTGGGGCTTGTCGGAGCCCGAGTCCGCCGAGCCGCCGCCCTTGCCGCCCTTGCCGTCCTTGCCGTCCCTGTCGGACGGTGCCGCCGGGTCGTGGGCGCTGGTGGGCGCCGGGCTCCCCGCGCCCGCCGAACCGGTGCGGTCCTGGCCGCCGGTGTCCTCGGTGCGCGGCATGAACATCATCGCGTACAGCACCGCCGCCGCCAGGCCCAGCAGTATCAGCAGGAGCAGCACCCGTCCCAGCCTGCGCGGCTTGTGGCCGGATACCTGCTGCCGGCGCTCCGGCCGCGGGGGCGGGGACGGTTCGCGCGCGGGCTGCTTCCCCCGCTTGTGCCGCCCGTGCGCGGCCGCCGCCCGGTCCGGGCGGCCCCGGCCCTTGCGCACCAGCCAGCCGCGGCGGCGCACGATCGGCAGCCGCGCGGGGTCGGACGCGCCGCCCGGACCGATCGACGGAACGGTGACCGTGCTGCTGCCCACGTCCGGCTCCGGCGCCGACCTGATCAGCGACCGCAGCCAGCCGCGCAGCTCCTCGAAGTCGGGCCGCTCGGTGGGGTCCTGGCGCATCAGCGACTCGACGACGGGGCGCAGCGGACCGCACTCCTCCGCGTAGGCGGGCGCCTCCGCGCACACCATCTGCACCAGCTCGGCGGCGTTCTCCTCCGGGTACGGGGCGTGGCCCTGGACGGCGCGGAAGAGCAGCACGCCGAGCGCCCACAGGTCGGCCGCCGGGCCGACGGGCGGCGCCAGCTGCCAGTTCTCGTGTACGGATCCGGCCTGCTCGGGCGCCCAGCGCTCGGTGACGGCGCCGACCACGACGATCCGCGCCTGGCGGGCCCGTTCGGCGGCGAGCGCGGTGGCGGGGCCGCGCGGCGGTCCGCCGTCCGCCGTTCCGCCGACGTCCCAGGAACCGCCGCCGTCCTCCCCGTTCGGCTGCCGGGGGACCGCGGCGCCTTCCGGCGCGCGAGAAGCGGAAGCAGAACCGGAAGCGGAATCGGGCCAGGGCGCGCCGCCCGTGAGCGGCTCCGGCTCCTGGACGGGGTGGTGGGGGGCGTCGGCGCCTGCCCGTGCGGCGGCGGCGCGGGCTCCCGCCGCGTAGGCGGCGATGGCCCTGGCCCGCGCGGCGCGCGCGGCCGCGCCCGGTGCGTCGTCCGCGGCGCCCGGCGCGCCGTCTCCCGCGCCCTGCGCCGGAATGTGCCCGGACCCGTCGGCGGCCCATTCGCCTTCCGGTTCCGGCCCGTCCCAGGCGACTTCCGGCTGGTCCCACGCGACCGGACCGGCACCTGGGCCGGTGAAGTCCGGGCGGCGGCCGTGATGTTCATGCGGTCCGGCCGACTCCGGATATCCGTACGCCCCGGCCCCCTGCTCGGCATCGCCCGCGCCGCGCGGAGCGGGGAAGCCGCCCGCCATGCCCTGGTCGCGGTAGACCGGGCCCTGCGCGCCGGGACGCTGGTCGGGGGTGGCGCTCTCGTAGCCGTGCGGAAGGGCCGGGGTGGGGGCGCCGCCGGTGGGCATGCCAGCGAGCGGAGTGCCGTCGGGCGGCGTGGGGGTGTACCCGTCGTCCTCGGCGGCCGTGCCCCGCGGCGACGCAGCAGGCCCGGCCGCGGGTCCGGCCGCGGGTCCGGCCCCGGGCCCGGCCGCGCCCCCGTCCGGCGGCCTCGGCACCGGGTCGTAGCCGCACAGCGCCTCCTCCGCCGCGCCCGCCGCCAGGCCCGTCAGCATCGCGCGGCCGTCGTCGCACACCAGCACCGTGCGGGTGGTGATGTTGCGGTGCGTCCAGCCGTGGGCGTGGAGCGCGCGGAGCGCCGTCAGCACGTCGTTGGCGACCTCGGCGGCGCGGTGCGGGGACAGGTTCCGCTCGGTGAGCCACGCGGCGAGCGGGCGCCCGGCGACGAGTTCGCTGACGATCCACAGGCTCCCGGCCTCCGCGAAGACGTGGAAGACCTGGCCGAGCCGCGGGTGGTCGGGGACCTGCGCCGCGGCGGTCGCCGCGTCCAGGGCGCGCCGTACGGCGGGGTCACCGCCGCCCCGGGCGGTACGGGACGTCCCGTTCAGCGCCCCGCCGGGGCGGCCGTCGTCGTCGACGACTTCGGCGTCGACGACTTCGGCGTCGACGACCTCCGGAAGCGGTATCTGCCGCAGATGGACCTGCTGTCCGCTGTAGGTGTCGAAGGCGCGGGTCTCGACGAACTCGTACTCGTCGGCGGGCGGCAGAGGCAGGCGATAGCGGTCGGCCAGTACCCGGCCCGCGTACTCGTCCACGACGCCTCCCCTGGCGCACGATCAGCGCGATCAACGTCCCTTGATGCGATCGGCACAGCGCCAAGCCGTCAATTGTGGTCGTTTTGGCGGGTTCATGCGACTGCGCACGGTCTACGGGCACTCACGATACGGGCCCGCGCGACGCTTCGCCGACAGGAGTGCTCAGTCCGTGATGTCGAAGGTTTTGAACGCCGTGTCGCGCAGCGTCCTGCACTCCTTGTCGTCCCACTTGCTCGCCTCGCAAGTGATCATGATGGAGAAGCCATGGCTGCTGTCCACCTTGAAGCCGCGGTTGAGCACCCGTACGTGCTTGCCATCCTGGTCACGCTCGAACTGCCAGTCCGCGACGGTCGGGTAGCCCCGCCACTGGACCGCCTTGATGCCGAGGCCCTTGTACCCGGACATGCTGCTGCGCGCGGCGGACTCGCCCTTGCGCCACTCGGCCGCGGCGTCGGACTTCGGGGAGGAGGTGAAGTCGATCTGAATACGCGGGATGCTGGAGCCGCCGTAGTACTTTCGGCTGCCGCTGTAGCTCCCGTTGTGCACCGACCATCCCTTGGGCATCGCCATGGTGAAGGGGAAGTCGGAGCTGTTGACGGTCTCGTAGCCGCCCGGCACGGAGGCGCCCTTGCCCTCCTCCTTGCCGCCGCTTCCGCCGTCGTCCCCGCTGTCGCCCTTGCCCTTGCCGCCCTTGCCGCCGTCGTCGTCCGCGTCGTCACCCTTGGACGTGTCCGAGTCGGCCTGCTCCGTCGATCCGCCGGACGTCTTGCCGTCCGGGGCCTTGGTGTCCGCCCGGCCGGACGCGCCGGCGTCCTTGCCGTTCTGCCGGTCGCCCGACGCGTCGGCCGAGGCCGAAGCCTTGGAGCCGGAGCCGCCCTTGGCGCTGTCGCCGTCGTCGCCGCCGCTGAAGGCGATGGCGAGCACGGTGCCCACGATGACGACCACGACCACCGCGATGATGATCAGCGTCCGCTTGGACACCACATCGGTGATCGGGGCGCGGGGCGGCACCGAGGGGTACGAGCCGGACGCGCCCTCGGGCTTCCCGGAAGCGGAGGACGAAGCGGAGGAACCGGAGGAAGCAGACACGGAAGCGGAGGAAGCCGAACCGGCGGCGGACTCCCCCTTCTTCCCCTTCTTCGAGGTATCGGCCTTCTTCAACGACGGCGCGGACCGCGCGGACGCCGCGGGCTTCGCGGAGTCGGCCTTCTTCGACGTCTCCGGCTTCTGGTCGGTCTTCGCGTTCCGTACGGACTTCAGCGCACCCCGGGCGCGCTCGGCGACCGCCGCGGACTTGACCTCCGCCGCCGCCTCGTCCTCCGCCGAGGGGGCGGGCGGCAGGCTCATCGTGCGGGTCGCGTCGACGGGCGGGGTCTTCGACGCGGTGTCCTCCGGGGCGCTCAGGGCGTGCTCCAGCAGCGCCCGCGCCCCGGCGTCGTCCAGCCGCTGGTCGGGGTCCTTGACCAGCAGACCGTAGATGACCTCTTCCAGCGGGCCCGCGTTCTTCGGCGGCTCGACCGACTCGGTCATCACCGCGGTGAGGGTCGCTATGGCCGTGCTCTTGTCGTACGGCGGTACGCCCTCGACCGCCGCGTACAGCAGGCCGCCCAGCGACCACAGGTCGGACGGCGGGCCGGGCTTGTGGCCACGGGCCCGCTCCGGGGCGATGTAGGAGGGCGCGCCGACGAGCATGCCGGTGGAGGTGACGGACGGGTCGCCCTCGACCTGGGCGATGCCGAAGTCGGTGAGGACGACGCGGCCGTCGTCCGAGATCAGCACGTTGGACGGCTTCACGTCGCGGTGCAGGATGCCCGCCTGGTGGGCGGCGCGCAGCACGTCGAGGACGGCGAGACCGACCTCGGCGGCGCGCTGCGGGGTGAGCGGCCCGTCGTCCCGGACGGCATCGGCGAGCGAGCGGCCCTCGATCAGCTCCATGACGATCCAGGGGCGGTCGTCCTCGTCGACCACGTCATAGACGGTGACGGCACCGTTGCTGCGGATCCGGGCGATCGCCTTCGCCTCGCGCAGCGTGCGGGTGATGAGCCGTCTCTTCTCGTCTTCCTCGACGCTGGACGGGAAGCGCAGCTCCTTGACCGCGACCGTGCGGCCGAGGGTCTGGTCGCTCGCGCGCCAGACGGTGCCCATGCCGCCCTGACCGAGAATCTCCCCCAGCCGGTAGCGCCCGGCGAGGAGGCGCCCAGTCGAACCCTGCGTCTTCTCAGCCTCCGACATGCGACCCCTCTGCAAAATCAACCCACCCTGAACCCACCCTGGGAGAGCCCCCATTGTCTCTCATCCACGACCCCGGGAAAGCCCGGGGTCCGGGCGCGGAGCGGGCACGGTGCGGCGGCCGTCCCGGCACCTGCGAACATCGGAGGGTCCGCAGGGAACGGAAAGGCCCGTGTCATGCCCATCTCCGCCATACGATGGCACAGGCGAGGCCGGATGCCGACCGGCGTGGCGCTGGTCGCGGCCATGGCCGTCACGCTGACGGGCTGTACGACGGGCGCCGACGCCCGGGCGAGCGTGGGCGGAGCGGCCCGGAAGGCCGCCGCCCGGGAGGAGCGCGCGGCTGTACGGACGGCCCTGCGGCGGCTGGTGACCGACGGTGAGGCGCCCGGGGCGGCGGTGCTCGTCCGGGCCGGGGGCGCGGCCCGGTTCACCACGGCGGGGGTGGCGGACACCCGGAGCGGGCGGCGCATCCAGCGGGACGATCACTTCCGGGCGGGCAGCGTCACCAAGACCGTCATCGCGGCGCTGACGTTGCGCCTGTCCGGCGAGGGCAGGCTCGACCTGGCCGATACCGTCGAGAAATATCTGCCGGGGCTGATACGCGGCCATGGCAACAATGGCCGAAAAATCACCCTCCGCCAGCTCCTCACCCACACCAGCGGGCTGTTCGACTACACCGCCGACCCGGTGCTGGCGCGTCAGCTGTCGACCACGGACGACCCGAAGGGCACCAACGGCACCGACGACGCGGACGACGGCACGAAGACGCACAGCCCCGCCTCCCTGATACGGACCGCCGTCGCCCACCGCCCCGCCTTCGCGCCCGGGACGAAGTGGCGCTACTCCAACACCAACTACGTCCTGCTGGGCATGATCGTCGAGCGGGTCACCGGGCGCTCGTACGCCACCGAGGCCGAGCGCCGGGTCCTCGGTCCGCTCGCGCTGCGCGACACCTCGTTCCCCGGCCCCCGCACCACGCTCCCGCCCCCGCACGGCAGCGCGTACGACTCCCGGGGCGGCGCCTGGCGCGATGTCACCGACCTCGACCCGTCCTCCGCCGGGGCCGCGGGCGAGATGATCTCCACGCTGGACGATCTGTCCCGGCTGCTGCGCTCGCTGCTGCGCGGCCGGGCGGTGCCGGAGGCCCAGCTGCGGCGGATGGAGGACACCTCGGCGTCCGGCGGCCGGTACGGGATGGGCCTGTTCCCGGTGAAGCTGCCGTGCGGGACGACGGTCTGGGGGCACAACGGCCAGGTCAACGGCTCGTACGCGCTGGCCGTGGCCACCCGCGACGGCCGCCGCACCCTCGTCTACCGCCTCAACAGCGCCGGGCCACCGGCCCCGGACGCCGAGACCGCCCTGCTCACGGCGGAGTTCTGCCCGGACCGGTGACCCGCACAGCGCACAGCGGCTACAGCGGCACGATGTCCGGTGCGCCCAGCCGGGCCGCGTCCGCCGTCAGGTCGTCCGGCTGCCGCTGCGATTCGCGCTCCGCCTCCACCCGCTTCTCGTAGTGCTCGACCTCCTTGTCGATCTGCTCCGGCCCCCAGCCCAGCACCGGCGCCATCAGCTCGGCCGCCTCGCGGGCGCCGCGGGTGCCCCGGTCGAAGGTCTCGATGGAGATGCGGGTGCGCCGGGTGAGGACGTCGTCCAGGTGGCGGGCGCCCTCGTGGGAGGCGGCGTAGACGACCTCGGCACGCAGATAGTCGTCGGCGGCGGTGAGCGGTTCGGCGAGCGAGGGGTCGGCGGCGATCAGCTCCAGCACCTCCTCGGTGAGCGCGCCGTACCGGTTCAACAGGTGTTCGACGCGGGCGACGTGCAGCCCGGTGCGCCGGGCCATGCGCGCCCGCGCGTTCCACAGCGCCTTGTAGCCGACGGCGCCGACGAGCGGCACCTCCTCGGTGACGCAGGGGCCGACCCGCCGGTCGAGGCCGTGCACCGCCTCGTCCACGGCGTCCTTGGCCATGATCCGGTACGTCGTGTACTTGCCGCCCGCGACCACCACCAGGCCCGGCGCCGGATGGGCGACCGTGTGCTCGCGCGAGAGCTTGCTCGTCGCGTCCGACTCCCCGGCCAGCAGCGGGCGCAAGCCCGCGTAGACGCCCTCGACGTCGTCGCGGGTCAGCGGCACCGCGAGGACCTCGTTGACGTGCTCCAGCAGATAGTCGATGTCGGCACTGGAGGCGGCCGGATGCGCCTTGTCCAGGTCCCAGCCGGTGTCGGTGGTGCCGATGATCCAGTGCCTCCCCCACGGGATCACGAACAGCACGCTCTTCTCGGTGCGCAGGATCAGCCCGGTCGTGGAGTGGACGCGGTCCCTGGGCACGACGAGGTGGATGCCCTTGGACGCGCGGACGTGGAACTGGCCCCGCTCCCCGATCAGCGCCTGCGTCTCGTCCGTCCACACCCCGCTGGCGTTCACCACCTGGCGGGCCCGGACCTCGAACTCACCCCCCTGCTCCAGATCATGCACCCGGGCACCGACGACGCGCGCTCCCTCGCGCAGGAACCCGACCACCCTGGCCCGGTTGGCGACCTGCGCGCCGTACCGGGCGGCGGTGCGCACGAGCGAGGTGACGAAGCGGGCGTCGTCCACCTGGGCGTCGTAGTACTGGAGCGCCCCGACCAGGGCGTCCTTGCGGAGGCAGGGGGCGACGCGCAGCGCGCTGGTGCGCGTCAGATGGCGGTGGACGGGCAGCCCGCGGCCGTGCCCGGAGGAGACGGACATCGCGTCGTAGAGGGCGACGCCCGCCCCGGCGTACGCCCGCTCCCAGCCCCGGTGCTTGAGCGGGTAGAGGAACGGGACGGGCTTGACCAGGTGCGGAGCGATCCGCTCCAGCAGCAGTCCGCGCTCCTTCAGCGCCTCTCTGACGAGGGCGAAGTCGAGCATCTCCAGATAGCGCAGGCCGCCGTGGACCAGCTTGCTGGAGCGGCTGGAGGTGCCGGAGGCCCAGTCCCTGGACTCGACCAGTCCGGTCTCCAGGCCGCGGGTCGCGGCGTCCAGCGCGGTGCCCGCGCCGACCACGCCGCCGCCCACGACCAGCACGTCCAGCTCACGGTCCGCCATCCGGGCCAGCGCCTCGCCGCGCTCGGCCGGTCCCAGTGCCGGTGTCTTCACCGCTGCCTCCCGTTGTGATCGACGTCACGACGCTCGCCTGCCGATTTTCCTGGCTTTCTCCCCGCTGTGCCATGCCGGGTCCGGGCCCTTCGCGGACTGCCGCCCGGGCCGCCCCGCGCCGGTGATCGCAACACCGCGTCGCCATCCTCCGTCAATACTGAATACGAGTCATATTTCCGCTTAGTCTGCCTTTGCGCCATCCGGAATCGCCTCGGGAAGGACGGCTCGAAGTCATGCCCGCAGATCTCGCCGTCATCGGACTCGGTCATCTCGGCCTCCCGCTCGCCCAGGCCGCCACCGCCGCCGGGGTCCGTACGGTCGGCTACGACCCGGACTCCCGGGCCGCCGACGAGCTGCGGGCGGGGCGGCTGCCCACCGGGGCGGGCGACGGCTCGCTGACCGCCGCCGAGCTGCGCCGGATGATCTCCGGCGGCTTCCGGACCACCACCGAACCGGCCGAGCTGGGCCGGGTCCGCACCGCCGTCATCTGCTCCCCCACCCCGCTCGGCGAGGACCGCCGGCTGGATCTGTCCGCGGTCGGCGAGGCGGCGCGCACGCTGGCGGGGTGGCTGCGCCCGCACACCACTGTTCTGCTGGAATCCACCGTGTACCCCGGCACCACCGAGGAATTCCTGCGTCCGCTGCTGGAGGAGGGGTCGGGCCTGCGGGCCGGGCGCGACTTCCACCTCGCCTACTCCCCCGGCCGCCTCGACCCCGGCAACCGCGCCTACGGCTACGCCAATATCCCCAAGGTCATCGGCGGCCTCACCGCCGCCTGCACCGAGGCGGCCGCCGCGTTCTACGGCCGCCTCACCGAGAAGGTCGTCCGCGCCCGGGGGCCGCGCGAGGCCGAGACCGTGAAGGTCCTGGAGACCAACTACCGGCACGTCAACATCGCCCTGGTCAACGAGATGGCCGCGTTCTGCCACGACAACGGCGTCGACCTGTGGGACGTGGTGCGCTGCGCCGAGAGCAAGCCGTTCGGCTTCCAGTCCTTCCGCCCCGGCCCCGGCGTCGGCGGCCACGGCGCGCCGATCGAATGCGACCGGATGACGCACCCGCAGCGCGGGCTCGGCCTCCCGATGCGCATGGTGGAGCTGGCGCAGCAGGTCAACGGGCGGATGCCGGGCTATGTCACCCGGCGCTGTACGGCGCTCCTCAACGAGCACGGCAAGTCGGCGCGCGGCGCCCATGTACTGCTGCTCGGCGTCAGCTACAAGCCGGACGTGGCGGACGAGGAGGGCTCCCCGGCGCGCGAGATCGCCGCCCGCCTGATGGAGCTGGGCGCCCAGCTGCGCTACCACGATCCGTATGTGCCGGGCTGGCGGGTCCTCGGCCGACCCGTGCCGCGCGCGGACGCGGTGTACGAGGCGGTGGCGGAGGCCGATCTGACCGTCCTGCTCCAGCACCACCGCACCTACGACCTCCAGGGCCTGGCGGCCAAGGCCCAGCTGCTGCTGGACACCCGAGGCGCGAGCCCGGCGGGCACCGCCCACCGGCTCTAGGGGGCGCCTTCCGTACGCCGCGCCGCCCGCCGCCGCGCGCTCCGCAGCCGCAGCGCCGCCGCCAGCGCGATCAGCCCCAGCCCGCCCGCCACGAACGCGACCGCGCCCGACGGCACCGAGCGCACCTCGGCGGTGAAGGTCATCGGCGCTCCCCATGGCCGCCCGTCGGCGCTGGTGTAGAGCTGGGCGGTGAGCCGCACCGGCCCGTTCGCGTGCGCGCTCACCCGGACCCGTACCGTACGGCTGACCGCCCGTGACGCCCGTACGCCCACGGCGTGCTCGACCGCGCGCGCCCGCTCCGGGCGGCTGGAGAGCACCCGCAGCTCGACCCCGGTGAGGTCCTGCTGCAGCCCGTTGGCGACCGTGACCGGGATGGTCGCGGAGCCGCCGGTCACCACCACCCGCGACTTGGGCACCAGCCGCACCGAGGCGATCGAGGCGGTCAGATAGCGGGCCACGCCCTCCTGGTACGCGCGCGCCCCCGCCGCGTCGCCGCGCCAGCCCGTCGACACCGACCGTGCCAGCGCCGCACGCACCGACGCCACCGTGGCCCGCGCGTCGGACAGCACCTTCGCCAGCGCGCCCAGCCGCCGCCGGTCCCCGGCGACCGCCGCCAGCCGCTCCGGCGGCAGCTCGGAGTCGCGCAGCCCGGCCGGATGGCCGCCGCCGTCCGGCAACTCCCCCGCCTCCGGCTCCCGCAGGCCGACCTCGAACCGTGACGGCTCCAGCCAGCCCGCCTCCTGACCCGCGGCCAGCGTCGAGAGCAGCGTCCGCGCGACCCCGACCGGCATCCGGCGCGGCGGTACGAGCACCAGGTCGCGCGCCGCGTACGGCAGCTCCCGTACCGCCGTCAGGGTCTCGGCCAGCAGCCGCTGCCGCAGCGCGAGCCGGGCGGACTCCCCGGCGGCGCCCGCGGCCGGGTGGCTCCGGAACAGCAGGGAGGCGATGGTCGCGTCGTACGTCAGCGCGGTGTTGCCGCCGCCGAGCGCGACCGCCCCGTCGTCCGTGGCACCTCCGGCGACGAGCGTCCCGCCGTACGGGCCGGGCCCCTCGCCGGAGGCGAGCACCGTGTGCAGGCCGAGGTGGTGCGCGTACCCGGCGATCCCGGCGTCCAGCATTCCGGCCGCGGGCCAGGCCACCCCGTCGCGGGCGCGGACGCCCAAGGCCCGGTTCACCACGGCGGTGCCGGTGGCGGACGTACGGCGCAGCAGCGCGGCCAGCGCCGGGTCGCCGCCGCGGGCGAGCGAGGCCAGATCGGGGTCCGCGTACGGCAGGGCGATGACGTCCCGGCCGCGCACCGCCTTGCGCAGCGCGGCCAGCCACCCGGCCGCCGCCTTGCCGCCCTTGCCCGGCCCGGCCTCCTGCGGATCGCTGCTGCCGGGCGTGCGGGCGACCCGGTAGCCGCGCGCCATGGCCTGCGCCTGGACGATCAGATCGGGGTCGATGGCCCAGGTCACCGGCTCGTCCTCGCCCAGTTCGACCAGCCGCCGCAGCCGCCCGCCGGGGCCGAACGCGGCGGTCAGCGCGTCGTCGCGGAAGACCGGCAGCACGCGGTCGTCGCCGGTGCGCCGCGTGAGCGCCTCCATGTGCGGAACGTCGGTGAGGGGCCACAGGACGGTGGTGCGCATCCGCTCCAGGCCGGTGCCGTCGGGGTAGACGGGCAGATAGCCGCGGGCCAGGCCGAGCACCCGGCCGTCCGGGCGGGCCGCGGTCACGGTGAGCGGATACGCGCCCGCGCCGTCCAGCCCGAGGCCGGAGACGGGCACGGTGAGTTCGAAGCGGCGCCCGGCGTGCGCGTCGAGCCGGGCGAGGCGGGCGGTGTGGGCGGCGAGTTCGGTGCCGTCGGCGCGGGTCAGGGCGGTACGCGCGGCGTGGTCCGCGAGCGCGCCACGCGTATCGGCGGACCCGGCCGCCCCGATGCGCACCCCGATATGGACGCCACTGATCGGCCGCCCGGAGGTGTTGGTGACGGTACCGCTGATCCTGACCTCACCGTCGTCACGCACCACGGCGGGGTTCAACGACCGCAGTTCGACGCCGAGCGAGTACGACCGCGAAGCGCGCCCGGCAACCGGGTTCCCGGCGGCATCCGAGACGGCGACAGCCGGGGGCCCGGCGGCGACCGTGGGCGCGGCCGAGTTGGTTGCCGTAGCGGCGGTAGCGCCAGCAGCAGCGGCGGTGGCCTGGGCAACGGCAGCCGGGGGCGCGGCGGTGGCGGGGGCGGCGGGCAGGAGCAGTGCGACCGCCATGGCGATCGTCCGCCCGTACGCCCGTGCTCCTGCCGTCACCTCGCCGCCGTACCTCCCGCCTGACGATCGGTCCGACGGACCGATCCGCGATCCGGCCCGGTCACCAGCCCACCACGGCGGCTGCCGGGCCGCACGCCGGGGCGACCCGTCGGTGGAGGCCTGGGGGTCGGATCCATCAGACCCGCACGGTGTCCGCGCGGCGCGGGCTGGCGTCCATCGCCGCCCGCAGGGACGCGAAGTCCTCGACGCAGCGGCCCGTGCCGACGGCGACGCAGTCCAGCGGGTCGTCGGCGACCAGCACCGGGATGTCCAGCTCGCGGCCGAGCCGCACGTCCAGACCGCGCAGCAGCGCGCCGCCGCCGGTGAGCACGATGCCGCGGTCCATGATGTCGCCCGCCAGCTCCGGCGGGGTCTCGTCCAGCGTGGAGCGGACGGCGGCGACGATGCTGTCCACCGGCTCGGCGAGCGCGTGCCGCACCTCGTCCGCGGTGAGTTCGAGGACCTTGGGCAGTCCGGTGGCCTGGTCCCGGCCGCGGATGGTGCAGCGGTCGGGCGGCAGCAGGGCCTGGGTGTCCTCGTTGTCGCCGTTGTCGAGCACCTCGACATTGCGCTCCACCTGCCGGACGACCATTCCGGCGCGCGGCGCCGACCAGGAGCCGGTCGGGGAGGCGGAGCCGATGGACACCTTGATCTCCTCGGCGGTCCGCTCGCCGATGGCCAGCGCGTACTGCTTCTTGACGTACGTGCTGATCGCGACGTCCATCGCGTCGCCCGCCGTGCGCACCGAGCGCGCGGTGACGATGCCGCCCAGCGAGACGACGGCGACTTCCGTCGTACCGCCGCCGATGTCGACGACCATCGAACCGGTGGGCTCGCCTACCGGCAGCCCCGCGCCGATCGCCGCCGCGATCGGCTCCTCGACCAGATGCACCTGTCGCGCTCCGGCCTGGGTCGCGGCCTCCATCACCGCGCGCCGCTCGACACCGGTGATGCCGGACGGCACACAGACGACGACGCGGGGCCGGGCCAGCCGACGGGTGCCCATCACCTTCTTGATGAAGTACCGCAGCATGCGCTCGGCGACCTCAAAATCGGCGATGACCCCATCCCGGAGCGGTCGAACGGCGACAATGTTCGTCGGGGTCCGCCCCATGGTCTCCTTTGCCGCCGAACCCACCGACAGCACACTGCCGTCGGCCGTGTTGACCGCCACGACCGACGGTTCGTTGAGCACAATGCCCTTGCCCCGCAGGTACACCAGCGTATTCGCGGTGCCGAGGTCGATGCCCATGTCTCGCCCAGTGAACGACTTGTTCTGCGCCATAAGTTGACATTATTGCTTATGCCGGATTCTGTCCTGTCGCCGCCGAGATTCGCTTCATCGTGCGGACAGGCGGCGAGATCCGGCCGCCCGACGCATCTCCGAATAGCGGATCAATATCCACTTTTACCGGGACACCATGTCTCCGTCCGGTCCCAGGCGTGTCACGGACGCGGAAGTGACTTGTCTGGTTGTCATGCACTCCTGTTACTTTTATGGCTCGAATCGTTCGCGTTCCCCGCTGTCGCCGCACCTCGGTCACGGCTGTCCTCGAACGCGAATCACCTTCATCCCCGGGGGATTTCATGAGCCAGAACTGGCAGCAGCCACAGCAGCCAGGCGGTTACCCGCAGCAGCAGCCCGGCTACCCGCAGCAGCAGGCCGCGCCGCAGCCCGGCTACGGTTACCCGCAGGCGCAGCCCCAGCAGCCCCATCCGGGCGCGCCCCAGCCGCAGTTCGCCGGTGGTTTCCCGCCGCCCGCGCCGCAGGTGGGCCGCCAGGGCAACCCGCTCGCCGCTGTCGGTGCCGCCGTCGTGGCCGCGCTCGTCGGTGCGCTGGCGTACGCGTTCCTGCTGAGCGCGCTCGCGGACACCGACTCGAACCCGCCGGAGGTCCGGAAGTTCGCGTACGCCGGTGTCGCCCTCGGCGCGCTCATCGGCCTCGTGGTCGCCAAGCTCGGCGGCCGCAACGTCGGGCTGTGGGTCGTCGGCGCGGTTCTGGCACTCGCCGCCGTGTTCCTCGGCGAGCTGTACGGCTACGCGATGATCCTGCACGACGCGACCGCCAACTACGTGGACAAGATCGGTGGCGCCGCCGCGGCGTCCGCCAAGATCCCGTCCACGAACGAGATCTTCTTCGACCACTTCAGCGACCTGTTCGACAGCTGGAAGGAAGACGCCAACGCCGTCACCTGGATCTTCATGATCCTCTCCCCGGTGGCCGCGGGCAGCACCGCCTTCCGGCTCAGCAACCGCTGACCGAAGCGCTCGCGCAGCTCACACAGGGAAGGCCCCGACCGCATCGCGGTCGGGGCCTTCCCTGTGTGTGTCTGCCGAGGTGCGCTCAGCGCTTGTCGTTGGACGGGGCCACCGTCACCTCGACGCGCTGGAACTCCTTCAGCTCCGAGTAGCCGGTCGTCGCCATCGCCCGGCGCAGGGCGCCGAAGAAGTTCATCGAACCGTCCGGGGTGTGCGAGGGGCCGAGCAGGACCTCCTCGGTCGTGCCGACCACGCCCAGGTTCATGCGCTTGCCGCGCGGCACCTCGTCGTGCACGGCCTCCATGCCCCAGTGGTGGCCACGGCCCGGCGAGTCCGTGGCCCGGGCCAGCGGCGAACCGATCATCACCGAGTCGGCGCCGCACGCGATGGCCTTCGGCAGATCGCCGCTCCAGCCGACGCCGCCGTCCGCGATCACATGCACATAGCGGCCGCCGGACTCGTCCATGTAGTCCCGGCGGGCGGCGGCGACATCGGCCACCGCCGTGGCCATCGGCACCTGGATGCCCAGCACATTGCGGGTGGTGTGGGCGGCGCCGCCGCCGAACCCGACGAGCACCCCGGCCGCGCCGGTGCGCATGAGGTGCAGCGCGGCGGTGTAGGTGGCGCAGCCGCCCACGATGACCGGGACGTCCAGCTCGTAGATGAACTGCTTGAGGTTCAGCGGCTCGGCGGCGCCCGAGACGTGCTCGGCCGAGACGGTGGTGCCGCGGATGACGAAGATGTCGACCCCGGCGTCCACCACGGCCTTGGAGAACTGCGCGGTGCGCTGCGGCGACAGGGCGGCGGCGGTGACCACACCCGAGTCGCGCACCTCCTTCAGCCGCTGCCCGATCAGCTCTTCCTTGATCGGCTCGGCGTAGATCTCCTGGAGGCGGCGGGTCGCGGCGCGCTCGTCCAGCTCGGCGATCTCGGCGAGCAGCGGCTCCGGGTCCTCGTACCGGGTCCACAGCCCCTCGAGGTTGAGCACCCCGAGGCCGCCCAGCTCGCCGATGCGGATCGCGGTCTGCGGGGAGACCACCGAGTCCATCGGGGCGGCCAGGAACGGGAGCTCGAAGCGGTAGGCGTCGATCTGCCAGGCGATCGAGACCTCCTTCGGGTCCCGGGTACGACGACTCGGCACGACGGCGATGTCGTCGAACGCGTACGCCCTGCGGCCGCGCTTGCCGCGCCCGATCTCGATCTCAGTCACGTGGGGTGCCTTTCGCTGGCTTGTTCTGCCGTACCAGTATCGCCACCCCCCGCGCGGAGCCCGTCGCGCGGGGGTCGCGCGGGTTAACGGCCGGAGTAGTTCGGCGCCTCGGAGACCATCTGGACGTCGTGCGGGTGGCTCTCCTTGAGGCCCGCGGAGGTGATCCGCACGAAGCGGCCCTTCTCCTTCAGCTCCGCGACCGACGCCGAGCCGACGTAGCCCATGGAGGCCCGCAGGCCGCCGACCAGCTGATGGGCGACCGAGGCCAGCGGGCCGCGGTAGGGCACCTGGCCCTCGATGCCCTCGGGGACGAGCTTGTCCTCGGAGAGCACGTTGTCCTGGAAGTAGCGGTCCTTGGAGAACGAGCGGGCCTGGCCGCGGGTCTGCATCGCGCCCAGCGAGCCCATGCCCCGGTAGGACTTGAACTGCTTGCCGTTGATGAAGACCATCTCGCCCGGCGACTCCTCGCACCCGGCCAGCAGGCTGCCCAGCATCACCGTGTCCGCACCGGCCGCGATCGCCTTGGCGATGTCACCGGAGAACTGCAGACCGCCGTCGCCGATGAGCGGCACACCGGCCGCCTGGCACGCGCGGGCCGCCTCGTAGATCGCGGTGACCTGCGGGACGCCGATGCCCGCGACCACCCGGGTGGTGCAGATGGAGCCCGGGCCGACGCCGACCTTGACCCCGTCCACACCGGCGTCGATCAGGGCCTGGGCGCCGTCGCGGGTGGCGACATTGCCGCCGACCACGTCGATCGGGACGTTGGACTTGACCTTGGCGATCATGTCGAGGATGCCCCGGCTGTGCCCATGGGCGCTGTCGACCACCAGGAAGTCGGCCCCGGCCTCGACCAGCGCCTGCGCCCGGTCGAACGCCTCGTCGCCGACGCCGACGGCCGCGCCGACGACCAGGCGGCCCTCGTCGTCCTTCGCCGCGTTCGGGTACTGCTCGGCCTTCACGAAGTCCTTGACCGTGATCAGGCCCTTGAGCACGCCCGCGTCGTCGACCAGCGGCAGCTTCTCGATCTTGTGGCGGCGCAGCAGCTGCATCGCGTCGTCACCGGAGATGCCGACCTTGCCGGTGACCAGCGGCATCGGCGTCATGACCTCGCGGACCTGACGGCCCCGGTCGACCTCGAACGCCATGTCCCGGTTGGTGACGATGCCCAGCAGCTTGCCCGCGGCGTCGGTGACCGGCACACCGCTGATGCGGAACTTCGCGCACAGCGCGTCCGCCTCGTGCAGCGTGGCGTCCGGCCGGACCGTGATCGGGTCGGTGACCATGCCGGACTCGGACCGCTTGACCAGGTCGACCTGGTTGGCCTGGTCCTCGATGGACAGGTTGCGGTGCAGCACGCCCGCGCCGCCCTGGCGGGCCATGGCGATGGCCATCCGGGCCTCGGTGACCTTGTCCATGGCGGCGGAGAGCAGCGGCACGTTCACCCGGACGTTCCGGGAGACCCTGGACGAGGTGTCGACCGCGTTCGGCAGCACCTCGGAGGCGCCCGGCAGCAGCAGCACGTCGTCGTACGTCAGCCCGAGCATCGCGAACTTCTCAGGCACTCCGTCGACGTTGTCAGTCATGACACCCTTCCAAATGGTCTTGCCCCAGCGCGGACTCCCATGCTAACGGCCATCCCCGGTGTCACATTCCGCCTGTGGACAACCGACGAATACCGCTGGTGATGCCGCCCGGAGCGACCGCTCGCGCTACTGTTCGGCCAGCGCGCGCAACCGGCTCAGCGCCCGGTGCTGGGCGACCCGCACCGCGCCCGGCGACATGCCGAGCATCTGCCCGGTCTCCTCCGCCGTAAGCCCGACGGCGACCCGCAGCAGCACCAGCTCGCGCTGATTCTCCGGAAGGTTCGCGAGCAGCTTCTTGGCCCATTCCGCGTCGCTGCTCAGCAGCGCCCGCTCCTCGGGGCCCAGCGAATCGTCCGGCTGCTCCGGCATCTCGTCCGAGGGCACCGCCGTGGAACCGGGGTGGCGCATGGCGGCTCGCTGCAGATCGGCGACCTTGTGGGAGGCGATGGCCACCACGAACGCCTCGAAGGGTTTGCCGGTGTCGCGGTAGCGCGGCAGCGCGCACAGCACCGCGAGGCAGACCTCCTGCGCCAGGTCGTCCACGAAATGACGAGCGTCACCCGGCAGTCGGGACAGCCGGGTGCGGCAGTAGCGCAGGGCGAGCGGATGGACATGGGCCAACAAGTCGTGAGTGGCCTGCTCATCCCCCTCGACCGCGCGCCCGACGAGAGCGCCAATCGCCCCTGGCGCCCCCGGGCTGCCGCCCTTGGGTGGCCCTGGACTCTCGTCGTCGCGCATTCGTCCATGGTGCCTTGGGCCCGGCGGCTCCGTGGCATCACGTCCATAGTTGTGCGCTGAAGCGTTATGAGCAGGTGCGCCGGTAGTCGTCACGTCCTGCGCTCTCCCCTCACGCCCGACCGACTCGTCCCCGAGGAACTCCACACCTTCAAGGATGCGGCATCGCGCGGGGAACCGGTACAAGCCGCCGTCACGGCGGGCGCCGCGCACGCCTTCGCCCCGCCCGCCACCAGGCGGGCGGGGGTCGTAGCGCCCCCGCTGCGCTGCATGTCGATGGACCGTCGATACGGACCCGGCCCGCCTAGCGGACCAGGCCCCAGCGGAATCCGAGGGCCACCGCATGGGCCCGGTCGGACGCGCCGAGCTTCTTGAACAGCCGGCGGGCGTGCGTCTTGACCGTGTCCTCGGAGAGGAAGAGCTCACGGCCGATCTCTGCGTTGGACCGGCCGTGGCTCATACCCTCCAGCACCTGGATCTCCCGCGCGGTGAGCGTCGGCGCGGCGCCCATCTCGGCGGAGCGCAGCCGACGCGGGGCGAGCCGCCAGGTCGGGTCGGCGAGCGCCTGTGTCACGGTCGCGCGCAGCTCGGCGCGCGAAGCGTCCTTGTGTAGATAGCCGCGGGCGCCCGCGGCCACGGCCAGCGCGACCCCGTCGAGGTCCTCGGCGACCGTGAGCATGATGATCCGGGCGCCGGGGTCGGCGGAGAGCAGCCGACGCACGGTCTCGACTCCGCCGAGGCCGGGCATGCGCACGTCCATCAGAATCAGATCCGAGCGGTCGGCGCCCCATCGGCGGAGGACTTCCTCGCCGTTGGCCGCCGTCGTCACCCGCTCGACGCCGGGCACCGTCGCCACCGCGCGGCGCAGCGCTTCTCGGGCGAGCGGGGAGTCGTCGCAGACGAGGACGGATGTCATGGCCGCCCTCCGCAGCTGATGCGCGTCACCTTGAGCCTCCAGGCTGGTACATATCGTCACCTGAGCGATTGACAGCCCCGGATATGTGTCCGAGAGCTTTACCCATCAACCGCCTCCGCACTCTCAACGACGGTCACCCGAAAGAGTTACGGGGTTCGGCGGCCACCTTCGACACTCTACGTGAGCCCTCGGACACGGAGGCGCTTCCCCGCGCAGGTCGCGCCTTGTCACGTCTCCCCCAAAGGTCATCCCCTTCGGTGGCATTTGGCGACCTTGCTTCCAATTTGCCGGTCTGTGTGGCTAGATTCGCAATGAGTCATATTTACATCTACTTACACAGTAGGTGTACGACCCGGGACACAGCGTCCGCAGCCGATCGCTTCGAGGAGACAAGGCAATGGCAGATTTCTCCCGTCTTCCCGGTCCGAACGCCGATCTGTGGGACTGGCAGCTCCTGGCGGCGTGCCGCGGTGTCGACAGCTCGCTCTTCTTCCACCCGGAAGGGGAGCGCGGTGCCGCCCGCAGCGCGCGCGAGATGTCGGCGAAAGAGGTGTGCATGCGCTGCCCGGTACGCGCGCAGTGCGCGGCCCACGCGCTGGCCGTGCGCGAGCCGTACGGGGTATGGGGCGGACTGACCGAGGACGAGCGCGAGGAGCTGATGGGGCGGGCCCGCCATCGCACGGTCGCCTCCTCGGGAGCCCCGGGGGCCTGACCCGGACCCCGATTCCCCCGCGCCCTGAAGAAACGTTCCACCAGCCTCACCGCCGACCGTGCTCACCGACGATCAGCGGGTTTTCGCACGTCAGCGCGTCAGTACGGCAGTGCGCCAGCAGGTCGGCGCGTCAGCGCCGGGCCGCCTGTTCCAGCCGGTCCAGGGTCGCCGCCACCGCGGGCACCCGCGCCAGATCCGGCAGCGTCAGCGCCACCACCTCGCGCCGCACCTCGGGCTTGACCTCCAGCGTCGCCGTTCCCTTGGCCCGTACGCACTCCACCGCCAGCTCCGGCAGCACCGCGACCCCGAGCCCGGCCCCCACCAGCCCGACCACCGCCGGATAGTCGTCCGTCGCGAAGTCGATCCGCGGGGTGAAGCCCTCGGCCTCGCACACCTCCACCAGATGGCGACGGCACCGCGGGCAGCCCGCGATCCAGGGCTCCTCGGCCAGCTCCCCGATCCCCACCGTCCCGGACCCGGCCAGCCGGTGATCGTGCGGGACCATGACCACCAGCCGGTCCCGCAGCAGCGGCCGCACCACCAGGTCGTCCCATCCCGCCGCCGGGTCCGCGTCCGCCGCGGCCTGCGGATACCGGAAGGCGAGCGCGATCTCGCAGTCGCCGCCGCGCAGCATCTCCACCGAACGCGGCGGCTCGGCCTCCACCAGGGAGACCCGCGTCCCCGGGTGGTCGGCGCGCAGCCCGGCGAGCGCGGTCGGCACCAGCGTCGAGCTGCCGCTGGGGAACGACACCAGCCGCACCCGCCCGGCCCGCAGCCCGGCGAGCGCCGCGACCTCCTCCTCGGCGGCGGTCAGCCCGGCCAGGATGCCCGCCGCGTGCCGTACGAGCGCCTCGCCCGCCTCGGTCAGCCGCATCTCCCGGCCGGTACGGATCAGCAGCGGCGTCCCCGTGGACTGCTCCAGGGCCTTCATCTGCTGGCTGACGGCCGGCTGGGTGCAGCCCAGCTCGCGGGCGGCGGCGGAGAAGGATCCGGTGGTGGCCACCGCGCGCAGCACCCTCAGATGACGAGCCTCGATCATGCCTCCGAGCATAAGGGGCACTTGGGTGCGGACCGGAATATCGCGCCAGTGCTTTGACGGGGTACGGGCGCGGGCGGGCCGTCCGGGGCCGCGGCGCCCGGGCGCGGAGTGATCTCCTGGCCGATAACGTGCGCGTATGACGACTGCATTGATTACCGGAACCACGGCGGGCATCGGGTCCGCCTTCGCGAGTCGGCTCGCGGCTGACGGGCACAACCTGGTGCTGGTGTCCCGCGACGAGAAACGGCTCCGGGACCAGGCCGCCGACCTCCACGACCGGCACGGGGTCGAGGCGGAGGTGCTGCGCGCCGACCTGTCCGAGGACGCCGGTATCGCCGCGGTCGAGGAGCGCTTGGGGGACCGTACACATCCGGTCGATCTGCTCGTCAACAACGCCGGTTTCGGCAACAACGGCCGCTATCTGGAGGCGCCGCTCACCGATGAGCTGCGGATGCTGAAGCTGCACTGCGAGGCGGTGCTGCGGCTGACCAGCGCCGCTGCCAAGACGATGCGGGCGCGCGGACGCGGCGGGGTGATCAACGTGGCCTCGGTCGCCGCGTTCTTCCCTCGCGGGACGTACGGGGCGAGCAAGGCGTGGGTCGTGCAGTTCACGCAGGGCGCGGCGAAGGATCTGGCGCGGTCGGGGGTGCGGCTGATGGCGCTGTGCCCGGGGCTGGTGCGGACGGAGTTCCACGCCCGGGCGGGGATCACGCCGGAGAAGGTGCCCGGCTGGATGTGGCTGGACCCGGACCGGCTGGTCGCGGCGGCGCTGAAGGATTTCGCGCGAGGGAAGTCGCTGTCGATTCCGGACCCGCGGTACAAGGCGATGACGGGCCTGGCGAAGCTGGTGCCGCGGGCGGCGGTGGCAGGCGTCTCCTCAAAGGTGGCCCGCACCCCGGCCAAGAACTGACCGGCCCGAGCCGACCGCCGTGGGCAGACCAGGTCTCGCGTACGGACCGGGCCCCGTGGGCAGACCGGGCCTCGCGAAACGGGCGGGCGGCGTAGGCAGACCGACCACCGCAAGCAGGCCGGGCCTCGTGGGCGGGTCGGACATCGTGGGCAGGCCGGGCGTCGTGGGCGGACCTGCCCTCACGAACGGAGCGGGCCTCGTGGGCAGACCGGGCCCCGTGGGCGGGCCAACCTCCGCGAGCGGACCGGGCTCGCGAGTGGGCCAAGCCCTCCGAGCGGGCCGGGGCGCGGCCTCGCACCGCCCGCGGGGCGCGCAACCGCGCGACGCGCAAAGACCCGCGCCCATCGCGGGGCGCGCAACCGCGCGGACGCGCGACGTCCCCCAACGCGCGAAGGCGCGGTCACCCCGTGCGGGGTGGCCGCGCCTTCGCGTGGCGCTCGGGTCGCGTCAGTGCGCGTGGCCGTGGCCGTGGCCACCGGCGTCGGCCTCTTCCTCGGCCGGCTTCTCGACCACCAGGGTCTCGGTGGTGAGCAGCAGCGACGCGATGGACGCGGCGTTCTCCAGCGCGGAGCGGGTGACCTTGACCGGGTCGATGACGCCGGCCTTCACCAGGTCGCCGTACTCCTCGGTCGCGGCGTTGTAGCCGTGGCCCTTCTCCAGCTCGGCGACCTTCGAGGTGATGACGTAGCCCTCGAGGCCCGCGTTCTCCGCGATCCAGCGCAGCGGCTCGACGACGGCGCGGCGGACGACGGCGACACCGGTGGCCTCGTCGCCCTCCTTGCCCAGGCCGCCTTCCAGCACCTTGGCGGCGTGGACGAGCGCGGAGCCACCACCGGAGACGATGCCCTCCTCGACCGCGGCGCGGGTCGCGGAGATGGCGTCCTCCAGACGGTGCTTCTTCTCCTTGAGCTCGACCTCGGTGGCCGCGCCCACGCGGATCACGCACACGCCACCGGCCAGCTTCGCGAGGCGCTCCTGGAGCTTCTCGCGGTCCCAGTCGGAGTCCGTGGACTCGATCTCGGCCTTGATCTGGGCGATGCGACCGGCCACGTCGTCGGAGTTGCCGCCGCCGTCGACGATGGTGGTGTCGTCCTTGGTGACGGTCACGCGACGGGCGGTGCCCAGCACGTCCAGACCGGCCTGGTCGAGCTTGAGGCCGACCTCCTCGGCGATGACGGTGGCACCGGTGAGGGTGGCGATGTCGCCGAGCATGGCCTTGCGGCGGTCACCGAAGCCGGGGGCCTTCACGGCGACGGCGTTGAAGGTGCCGCGGATCTTGTTGACGACGAGGGTGGAGAGGGCCTCGCCCTCGACGTCCTCGGCGATGATCAGCAGCGGCTTGCTGGCGCCGGCCTGGATGACCTTCTCCAGCAGCGGCAGCAGGTCCTGGATCGAGCCGATCTTGCCCTGGTGGATCAGGATGTACGGGTCGTCGAGGACGGCCTCCATACGCTCCTGGTCGGTCACCATGTACGGCGAGAGGTAGCCCTTGTCGAAGGACATGCCCTCGGTGAAGTCCAGCTCGAGACCGAAGGTGTTGGACTCCTCGACGGTGATGACACCGTCCTTGCCGACCTTGTCCATCGCCTCGGCGATCAGCTCGCCGACCTGCTTGTCCTGGGCGGACAGCCCGGCGACGGCGGCGATGTCGGACTTGGAGTCGATCGGGCTGGCGGTCGCGAGGAGGTCCTCGGACACGGCCTTGACCGCGGCGTCGATGCCCTTCTTCAGGGCGGCCGGGGAGGCACCGGCGGCCACGTTGCGCAGGCCCTCGCGGACCAGCGCCTGGGCCAGCACGGTGGCGGTGGTGGTGCCGTCACCCGCGATGTCGTTGGTCTTGGTCGCCACCTCCTTGACGAGCTGGGCGCCAAGGTTCTCGTACGGGTCCTCGACCTCGACCTCGCGGGCGATCGTGACACCGTCGTTGGTGATGGTCGGAGCACCGAACTTCTTGTCGATGACGACGTTGCGGCCGCGGGGGCCGATCGTCACCTTGACGGTGTCCGCAAGCTTGTTCACGCCGCGCTCAAGGGCGCGACGGGCGTCCTCGTCGAACTTCAGGATCTTCGCCATGGTTGCGTATGTCCTCTCATTGCGATCCTCGGCCGCCGTACGTCAGGCAGCCGCCGTCGCGTCAAAAAAAACGAACCGCGCCCCGACCCCGGGTATCTGTGACACGGGCACCGGGGCGCGGCTCAAGGCAAAACTTCGGTGATTACTTCTCGACGATCGCGAGGACGTCGCGAGCCGAGAGGACGAGGTACTCCTCGCCGCTGTACTTCACCTCGGTGCCGCCGTACTTGCTGTAGAGCACGACGTCGCCGACGGAGACGTCGAGCGGAAGCCGCTTGCCGTCCTCGAAACGGCCCGGGCCGACGGCCAGGACGACGCCCTCCTGGGGCTTCTCCTTGGCGGTGTCCGGGATGACCAGGCCAGAGGCCGTGGTCTGCTCGGCCTCGACGGCCTGGACCACGATGCGGTCCTCAAGCGGCTTGATGGCAACCTTGGAGCTGGCGGTCGTCACGATCCGACCTCCCCCTTCGGAGATCTCACGGGGTTAACTGTCTGAGGTGGCGACCAGGTGGATCCGTCGTCGCGGGTGCCGGACCTGCCCGTCGCTGTGTAGCTGGCACTCCGCAGTGCCGAGTGCCAGCCCTGACATTATGACGCGGTTAGCACTCCGTCAACCAGAGTGCCAAGCGAGGCGGCGGCGGACCGCACGGGCGTCCGGTGTCCGGCCGCTCAGATGTAGTCCTCCAGCCGCGCCACGGTGAAGCCCTGCGCCTGCACCTCCCGCAGCAGCTCGGTGATCATGTCGGTCATGGTGTGCCCGTCCAGCTCTGCCGGGCCGCGGAAGTGCGCGAGCACGATGTCCCCCGGCCGCAGCCCGCTCCCGGAGCGGTACACGAGCCCCTTGGGCTCCATCTCGGCGCGCCACAGCACCGCCTTGTTCAGCCCGCACTCCGCCGCCGCCGCCAGCGTGTTCCGGTCGTAGTCCCCGTACGGCGGGCGGAAGAGGTGGGGCTCCAGCCCGAGGCGTTCGTGGAGAACGTCCTGCTGGCCGCAGATCTCGTGCAGCTGGGTCTCGTAGTCCTTGCCCGCCAGGCTGGGGTGGGTGAGCGTGTGGTTGCCGACCCGGTTGCCGAGTTCGCGCAGCGCGCGGAAGTAGTCGTAGTGGTCGCCGATCACCTCGTCCTCCAGGAACTGGGTGAACGGCAGACCGAGGTCCCGGGCCTGGTCGATGAAGGCCGGGTCCTTCTCGATCCCGTCGTCGAGCGTCAGGAAAACCACCCGATCGGTGGTGGCCACTTGCCGGATGACGGTCGCCAGCCCCTGCACCGGCGGCCACACCGGCGCGAGCGCGGGCTTGACCGGGGGCGGGGGCGGCGGGTCCAGCGGGCGGTCGAGCCCCCAGCGGCGGTAGCCGTCCGGGGGCGGCGAGCCGGAGGCCCGGGACAGGGCGTGCGACGAGGGGGAGGCCGACCGCGTGTGACCGGCCGCCTTCCCCGTCCTGGCGTGCGGCCCGGGGCCACCGCAGCCGACGAGTACGGCCGCCGCGGCGGCGAGAACCAGACACCTGGAGAGACCAGCGTTGATCATCATCACACAACCGATCTTCATCTCTACGGGGCGCGGACGCGCGACACGCGGGTACGGATGCGCTCCCCGGAGCGGGGAGAATGGGCCATGTGGACGTTGACGCCTTCGACTCACTGCTCGGCGACGAGGGGCAGGCGCTGCTCTCCGCGTTGCGGAACTACGACCCGGCGCAGGAGCTGGCCATCGCGACCCGGCTGCGCCGTGACCATCCGGCCGCCCTGGTCTCGGCGGCCCTGACGCAGGCACAGCTGCGGCAGCGGGCTGTGCCCAAGTTCGGGGCCGAGGACGCCCATCGCATGTACTTCACGCCGAACGGCGTCGAGCAGTCCACCCGTACCTCCGTCGCCGCCTACCGCGCCGACCGGCTGGCCGGGTTCGGGGTGCGCCGCGTGGCCGATCTGTGCTGCGGCATCGGCGGCGACGCGATCGCGATGGCGCGGGCCGGGCTCACCGTCCTGGCCGTCGACCGCGATCCGCTGACCTGTGCGGTCGCCCGGGCCAACGCCGGCGCGCTGGGCCTGTCGCAGCTCATCGAGGTGCGCTGCGCCGATGTCACCGGGATCGACACCTCGTCGTACGACGCGGTGTTCGTGGACCCCGCCCGGCGCGGCGGCCGGGGCCGGGTCTTCGACCCCGAGGCGTACTCCCCGCCGCTGTCCTGGGCCATCGAGGCCGCCCGTACGACCCCGCGCGCCGCCCTCAAGATCGCGCCCGGGATTCCGCACGAGGCGGTGCCGGAGGACGCGGAGGCCGAGTGGATCTCGGACCACGGGAACGTGAAGGAGGCGGTGCTGTGGTTCGGCACCGCGCGCCCGAGCATGCGCCGCGCCACGCTGCTGCCCTCCGGCCACTCCCTGCTGGGCACCCGGCAGCTCCCGGACCCCGAGACCGGCCCGGTCGGCCGCTGGCTGTACGAACCGGACGGCGCCGTCATCCGCGGCCACCTCGTGGCGGACGTCGCGGCCCGGATCGGCGGCCGCCTCATCGACCCGACGATCGCCTACATCACGGCGGACGAGCTGCGCCCGACGCCGTACGCCACCGCGTACGAGATCACCGATGTGCTGCCGTTCAACCTGAAGAAGCTCAGGGCGCTGCTGCGGGAGCGCGAGGTCGGCATCGCGACCATCAAGAAGCGCGGCTCCGCCGTCGAACCGGAGCATCTGCGCAAGAAGCTGCGGCTCGAAGGGGGAAACGCCTGCACGATCCTCCTCACCCGCTCGGCGGGCGCCCCCACGATGCTGCTGGGCCACCCGGCCCCGGCCGCCTAGCCCTCGCGGAGTTCGAACCACACCGCCTTCGCGTACGCCCCCGCCGGGTCCGCGTCCGCCGTGCCCCAGGCGTCGGCGAGGGCCGCGACCAGGCCGAGGCCGCGGCCGCGCAGATGGTCGGGGGCGGCGAGGCGGGCGGCGGCGGGGAGTTGGGCGGAGGCGTCGTAGACGAGCACGCGGAAGCGGGGAGGCTCGATCGCCACGCGCAGCGTCAGGGAGTCGCCCTCGGCGTGCAGGAAGGCGTTGGTGGCCAGCTCGGACGTGCACAGGGTGGCCACCTCGACCAGGTCCTCCTGCCCCACGGAGCCCAGTACGACGGCGACGAAGTCCCGGCAGACCTTGGCGGAGGTCGCGCTCCGGCTGCTCTGGAGCGTGTAGACGTACGGGTCCTCGGAGGGAGCGGGCGGGCGCCGTGGTGGACGGTCGTCGGACTCATAGTCGGAATCCATGGGTCAACTCCCTGCGAAAGGGCTGATATCGCGCGTACCGTTACAGCGATCAACGCGCAGTAGCGGCAACGACACCCAAGGTAGGGCAGCGATGCAAACAACTGCTACGGCCCCGTTGAATTTCCCCGACAATTACCTCGTGAGGGTTACGGAGGGCCATGCCACCCAGAAGCGTCCCGACCGCGCGTCAAGTGCGGCTCGGCACAGAGTTGAGAAGGATGCGCGAGGACGCGGGCCTCAGCATCCAGGAGGCCGCCGACCGGCTGGGCATCAATCGCACCCACATCACCAACCTGGAGCTGGCCCGCTTCGGGGTGAGTGAGGAGCGGGTACGGGCCCTCGCCGCCATCTACACCTGCCCCGACCACGGTTACGTCGACGCGCTCGTCTCCATGACCCGCGAGCGCAAGGGCGGCTGGTGGGAGGAGTACCGGGGCCATATCGCCACCGGCGGACTCGACCTCGCCGAGTTGGAGTACTACGCCACCAGCCTGCGCGTGGTCGAGCTGATGTTTCTACCGGGCCTGCTGCAGACCGAGGAGTACGCACGGGCCGTGCTCGGCGAGGCCGTTCCGGCGTGGTCGCCGCCCGAGCTGAGGCGCCGGCTGTCCCATCGCATGAAGCGCCGGGACATCCTCGACCGGGACGATCCTCCGCCGTGCACCTTCATCATCCACGAGGCATGTCTGCGCCTGCGGTTCGGCGGGCCGCAGCTCATGCGCAGACAGCTGGACAGCCTGCTGGAGGGCTCGACCCGGGAGAACGTCACCGTGCGGGTCATCCCGTTCGAGGCGGGCGGGTTCCCGGTCTCCGGCGTATCGATGACCTATGCCTCGGGCCCGGTGCCACAGCTGGACACGGTGCAGCTCGACGCCGCGCACGGCCCCATGTTCCTGGACGCCGGGACCCAGCTGACCAACCACCGGGCGGTGCTGGCGCGGACGATGAAAGTGACCCTCCCCCCGAAGGAGTCACGTGACATGATCCACGGCATGGCCCAACATCTCTGAAGGCAAGGAAATGTCTGAGATCAACTGGCAGAAGTCCTCCTACTCCACGCAAGGGGACGGCAACTCCTGCATAGAGCTGGCCACCGTGGGCCCCGACGCCATAGCGCTGCGCGAAAGCGACGATCCCGGCATCGTGATGACCACCACCCCGGCGAAGCTGCGGCCCCTCCTCCACGCCATCAAGGCGGGCGAGTTCGACCACCTTGCGGGGTAGTCCTCCGGACCGGCCCGGGTCATGGCACGATCATCCCGCTGATGGGCCGGACCGGAGGGTGGCAGGTGCATGGAACATGAGTGACGAGAAGCGGCCAGTATCGGATCGGGAGCTGTCCGATCTCCTTCAGGATCTGGAGGAGATGCTGCGTTATCTGGAGGAAACGGTCCAAGGGCTCGACCAGTTGGCGAAGACGATCGCCGACGACTTCAAGGGCCCCGCGGCGACCGCGCACAAGAAGCTCCAGCGGGACGCCTACCGGGACGCGGTGCGCGTCCGGCAGATGCTGCTGCACGTCGAGGACGCGACGAAGCGGCGCGGCGAGAGCCTGGGCGAGCGCTATCTGGAGCTGCTGCACCGCTTCCAGTCGCTCCAGCGGTCGTCCGACGCGTCCGGCTGACCCTTCGGCGCCCCTCAGTCCTCGGCGTCGTCGGGGCTGAGTTCGCGGTTGACGAGGCGGTAGTAGCCGATCGCCTTGAGCAGGCCGAGACCGCCCGCCACCGCGAAGACCACGGCGATCCCCATCGCCACCCCGAACGTCTCCGCGCCGAGGTCGGACATCGCCGTGGACGCCCCCAGCACCAGCCCGAGGCAGCACAGCAGCAGCGACGGCAGCAGCCACAGCAGCGCGCTGCCCGACACCCGCCAGTGCGGCAGCGTCTGCGGATCCCGCCCCAGCTCCGCCCAGTCCCGCAGCCGCGCGCCGACGAACACGTCCCGCCGGATGCCCGAGGCAAGGCCCAGGCTGGACGGAACGGTGGCGCCCAGCGCCAGCCCGAGGAAGATCACGCCGAGGATGTGCTCGACGATCTGGCCGGTCACCAGGAACTGGAACCCCGACACCGCCAGCGTCCACCCCAGCGCGAACACCAGCGTCAGCAGCCACAGCAGCAACGCCCGATGCGGCGCCATGTACCACCGCGCCAGCGTCCCCATCGCGCGCGCCCGGTCGGCGAGCAGCCCGGCACGGTCGGGCCACGGCCGCAGATCCGGAGCGGGCGGGGGCGGCGGCAGGGCGTCGGGCGGGGTCATGGAACGCAGTCTCTCAGTTCTGCCGGAGCCATGAACTTCATTCCCCCACGGCGCGCAGGAACCCGGCCACCGGTCCTGCCGCCGGGTCACCCGTGCTTCGCCACGGCCTGCGCGTACGCCACCCGGTGGTCGAGCCCCCCGTCCCGGACCCGGAACCGGCCACGCGCGGACTCGGTCATGGCGGCCCGGCCCAGCCGCGCACCCTGCCGTTTCCAGGCCGTCCGCAGCGGGGCCCACATGTCAGGGGCGGGCATGTCGGACAGCGCCAGGGCGACCAGGTACAGCAGGACCAACGGCAGCAGCACCGCGCACAGGAGCAGCGACGGCACCGTCCCCTCCCGCCCGTGCAGCACCGTCCCGTCGGGGAGATGGATCTCGTACCGGGGTCGCCACCGCTTCTTCCGCGGCGGCAGCCGCAGTTCGGCCAGGGGTTCGTGGTCGGGGCCGAGCACGGCGAGACGACGGTCGCCCTTCCGGACGACCACGGCGAGCGGCGCGGCCCCGACGGCGTCGGCGGCGATGGTGAAGCGCGGCTTGCACCCCTCGGGAAGGGAGAAGCCATCGGGCGTGCCGCGGCGCACATGGAGCGGGTCGGAGCCTCGGGGGCACAGCGTGTAGCGCTTGGAGCCGGGGGCGCGGGTGAAGGTGAGTGTCATATCTCTGAGGCGACTGCTGGTTCGACTATCCGACCGACTCGAAGCGCCATCGGTGGACGGCGCGGCGGGCCAGGTCCGGTTCCGGCTCGGGGAGTTCGGGGAGGCCCGGGGTGTCGTACGTGCCGTCCCACCACGTGATCACGAGCACCCGGTCCTCGGGGGCGCGGAAGGTCTCGCGGCGCAGCGGCGGCGGGTCGAGGGGCTGGGCGGCGGCCCAGGCGAGCAGGGCCTCGCCCCGGCCCTCGACGGCCCGGGCTTCCCACATCAGGGCGACGGTCATGCGTACAGGTTCTTCCGGCTCAACTCGTGGACGTGGTCGTGATCGTGTGAGTGCGAGTGCGGCGCGGGCGCCGGAACGTGGGGGTCCGTCACCGGCAGGGACGAGTCCGCCGACAGGTCCCAGGCGGACGCGGACCGGCCGCGCGCGACCATCTCCGCGCCGAGGGCGGCGACCATCGCGCCGTTGTCCGTGCACAGCTTGGGCCGCGGCACGCGCAGCGTGATGCCCGCGTCCTCGCAGCGGCGCTCGGCCATGGCCCGCAGCCGGGAGTTGGCGGCCACGCCGCCGCCGATCATCAGATGGTCGACGCCCTCGTCCTTGCAGGCGCGGACGGCCTTGCGGGTCAGGACGTCGGCCACCGCCTCCTGGAAGGAGGCCGAGACGTCGGCGACCGGGACCTCCTCGCCCGCCGCCCGCTTGGCCTCGATCCAGCGGGCGACGGCCGTCTTGAGGCCGGAGAAGGAGAAGTCGTACGCGGCGTCGCGCGGCCCGGTCAGCCCGCGCGGGAAGGCGATCGCGTCCGGGTCGCCGTCGCGGGCGATGCGGTCGATGACGGGGCCGCCGGGGAAGCCGAGGTGGAGCACCCGGGCGATCTTGTCGAACGCCTCGCCCGCCGCGTCGTCGATGGTCGAGCCCAGCGGCCGTACGTCGGCGGTGATGTCGGGCGCCAGCAGCAGCGACGAGTGGCCGCCGCTGACCAGCAGCGCCATGGTCGGCTCGGGCAGCGCGCCGTGTTCGAGCTGGTCGACGCAGATGTGGGAGGCGAGGTGGTTGACGCCGTACAGCGGCTTGCCGAGGGCGTACGCGTACGCCTTGGCGGCCGAGACGCCGACGAGCAGGGCGCCCGCGAGGCCGGGACCGGCGGTGACGGCGATGCCGTCGAGGTCGGAGGCGGCGACTCCGGCGTCCTTCAGGGCCCGCCGGATCGTCGGGACCATCGCCTCCAGATGGGCGCGGCTGGCGACCTCGGGGACGACGCCGCCGAAGCGGGCGTGTTCGTCGACGCTGGAGGCGATCGCATCGGCGAGCAGGGTGTGGCCGCGGACGATCCCGACGCCGGTCTCGTCGCAGGAGGTCTCGATGCCGAGGACGAGCGGTTCGTCAGCCATGGCTCTTCGTTCCTTGTACGGATGTTCCTGGTACGGATGAGGGGGTCGTGACGGTCGCCGCCGGGCCGGTCAGGCGCATGACCAGCGCGTCGACGTTGCCGGGCTGGTAGTAGCCCTTGCGGATGCCGATGGGCTCGAAGCCGAACCGCTCGTAGAGGCGCTGGGCGCGGGTGTTGTCGACGCGCACTTCGAGGAGCACTTCGCGGCATTCGAAGGCGGTGGCGGCGCTCAGCAGGTCCGTGAGGAGGCGGGCGCCGAGGCCGGTGCCCCAGTGATCGCGGGCGGTGGCGATGGTCTGGACGTCGCCGGTGCGGTCGAAGACGGCCAGCCCGGCGTAGCCGACTATTCCCCCGCCGCCCTCGGCGACCGTGTAGTGGCGGGTCGCGGCGCCGCCGCGGGCGTGCGCCAGCTCGGACCAGAACATCCCCTGCGACCAGGCGTCCTCGGGGAACAGCTCCTCTTCGAGCGCCAGCACCGGATCGATGTCCCACCAGCGCATCTCGCGCAGCGCGACGTCTTCGTGGGCCGTGTCCGTCACTTGGGGGTGACCACCTTGTAGTTGGCGGGCACCTGGGCGTCGGGGCGGCGCAGATAGAGCGGCCGGTCGGGCAGCAGCTCCTCGCCGCGGGCCAGCTTCTCGGCGGCGAGGGAGGCCAGCGCGCCCGCCGACTGGTGCTCGGGCATGCCCGGGGGTACGTCCGCGAAGGCGGCGGGGTAGAGCAGCGCGCCCGCGCCGACGGCCGGGAGCCCGGCGACGCCCGCCCGCTCGGTGAGGTCGGCGGGGTGGTCGACGGCGGGGTCGGTGACGCGGGTGCGCGGGTCGTCGTACCGCGCCCAGTAGACCTCTTTGCGGCGGGCGTCGGTGGCCACCACGAAGGGGCCGGTGAGCCCGGCCCGCCCGGCGGCGTACGCGATCCCGTCCAGCGTGCACAGCCCGTGCACGGGCACGTCCAGCGCGGCCCCGAAGGTGGCCGCCGTCACCAGCCCGACCCGCAGCCCGGTGTACGGGCCCGGGCCGACGCCGACGACGATCTCCGTCACGGCCCCCAGCTCCACGCCCGCCGCCGTGAGCGTCCGGTGCACGGCGGGCAGCAGCAGCTCGCCGTGGCGCCGGGCGTCGACCTCGGCGGTCTCGGCGAGGACTTCGGCGCCGTCGTGCAGAGCGACGGTGACGGCGGGGGTGGCGGTATCAAGCGCGAGCAACAGCACGAGGACAGCCTACGGCGCCGCGGGAGGCCGTCGCGGTGGGCCGGTTGCGGCCGTCCGCCGGTGCTACGGTCGTGATACGCGCGTACGGGCGGTAAGCACGTACTGACCACAGGAGAGGGTGGCCACCGTGCCAAGGAGCAGCACCGGGCCCGCCGTGGCCGTTCTGACCGCGGCCGCGCTGGGGGCCGTCGGCTTTCTCGGCTACCAGGCCAAGGCCACCGCGCCCGACCACCGCACCCAGGAGCGGCGCAGCTCGCACGCGTCCGACGAAAAGGGCAAGGCGAAGGACAAGACGGAGAAGAAGTCCACCGCGCTGCCCGGGGGCTCCGGCACGGGCGTACGCGTCGTCTACGCCCTGGGCGACAGCCGGGTGTGGCTGGTCGGCGCCGACGGCAAGGCCACCCGCACGTTCCCGGTGGGCGCCAGCTCCGCGAGCCCCGACCCGGGCACGTACCAGGTCACCTCCCGCAACCCGAGCGGTGTCGGCTCGGACGGGGTGCAGGTGGAGCACGTCGTGGTGTTTCACCAGGACGGGGGAGTGACGTTCGGTTTCAGTGCGGCCATGGACGGGGCGATGCCGGACCCGCGGGCGAAGAAGAAGACGGGCGCGGTGCGGGAGTCCCGGGCGGACGGCACGGCGCTGTGGGAGTTCGCGCAGCCGGGCACGAAGGTCGTCGTGCTCGCGTAAGACCCCTGTTTCCCGGCGGGCGGAGTTACGCCGCGTCGCGCTCCGGCTCGTCCGCGGGGCGCTGACGCGCCTCCGCCACGGAAGAGGCCGTCACGGAAGGGGCCGCCTCGGCGGGGGTCTCCGACGGTGGGGTGGAGACGGCGTTCGCCGCCGCACAGGCCGCCAGCAGGTCCCTCATCGACGGTGACCGGCCATCATCGCGCCGGGGGTCGTCCAGGGCGGTGGGTTCATGGGCCGACATGGATGCCTCCTGAGGGTCCTGGGGGGCAGGAGGTTAGGTACGCCTAACCGCGTTTCCCCTACCATGTGACCACGCCCGATGCCCAGAGCGCAACATCATGCCGACGGCCTGTCGGAAACTCTTCCCGAATCTCCCCAGCCGAATCTCCGCAGGGGCTCAGCCCGCCAGCGACGCCAGGTCCTCGTCCGCCCAGCGCGGCCCCACCCCGGTCACGGCGACGCCGCGGACGTCGCTCTCCGCCGCGTCCGCCCCGGTCGTCCGCTCGATCACCACATGCAGCCGGTCCTCGGACAGCTCCTCGACCTTGCCCTCGCCCCACTCCACCGCGATCACCGAATCCGGCAGCGAGACGTCGAGGTCCAGGTCCTCCATCTCGTCCAGGCCCCCGCCCAGCCGGTAGGCGTCGACATGGACCAGCGGCGGGCCGTCGGACAGGGAGGGGTGGACGCGGGCGATCACGAACGTGGGAGAGGTGACCGCGCCCCGGACGCCCAGGCCCTCGCCCAGGCCCCGGGTCAGCGTGGTCTTGCCCGCGCCCAGTTCCCCGGTGAGGAGCACCAGGTCGCCGGGGCGCAGCAGTTTGGCCAGCCGACGGCCCAGGTCCCGCATCTGCTCGGGCGAGGTGACGGTCATGCGCGTGGTGCCTACGTCCATACCCGCCGATGGTACGGGCCGGGGCCGGGCCCCGCGTGCGCCCCGGCCCCCGGCCGAACGGCCGCCCGCCGGGTACGGAGACGAACGGCGGCCGGACTCCCCGCGGGACGGCTAGCCGCGCGCCGAACGGCGGCCCGCCGCGTCCCCGGCGGCGCCCACCACCTGGGTCAGCAGCTCGGCCAGATGTCCGTTGACCACCTCGGGGTGCTCCAGGATCACCAGGTGGCCGCCGTCCTCCACGATGACCAGCTCCGCGCCGGGCAGCAGTTCCGCGATGGCCTCGCTGTGTTCCATCGGGGTGATCAGGTCCTTGTCCCCGGCCAGCACCAGCACCGGCACCCCGTCGAAGGACGGCAGCGCCGCGGCCTTGTCGTGGGCGATGAACGCCGGATAGAACTCGGCGACCACATCGATCGGCGTCGCCTCGATCAGCCGCTCCGCGAACCGGGCCACCCCCGGGTCCACGTCCTTCGTCCCGAACGAATAGCGCTTGATCAGCCCCGCGAAGAGGTCCGCGGTCGCCCGGCGGCCCCGCTCCACCAGCTCCACCTGCCAGCCGAGCGCCTTGAGCAGCCCGGGCAGCACCCGCCGCACCGCGTTCATGCCGACCACCGGGAGCCCGAAGCTGACCTCGCCGAGCCGCCCCGCCGAGGTGCCGACGAAGGCCGCGCCGACCACCCGCTCGCGGATCAGCTCCGGGTACTGGGCGGCCAGCGCCATCATCGTCATGCCGCCCATGGAGTGGCCGATCAGCACCAGCGGCCCCTCGGGCGCCGCCGCGTCGATCACGGCCTTCAGATCGCGGCCCAGCTGGTCGATCGTGACCTGGGTGCCGTCTGTCTGGGAGCAGCCGCGCTGGGAGCGGCCGTGGCAGCGCTGGTCCCAGTAGACGGTGCGGACCACATCGCGCAGCGCGGCCCGCTGGAAGTGCCAGGAGTCCTGGCCGAGGCAGTAGCCATGGCTGAAGATCACGGTCACCGGGGCGGCGGGCGCCCGGCGGGCGAACCGGCGCTTGCGACGGGTGGGCGCGACCGGTTCGCGTATCTCCTCGACCTCGTAGTACAGCTCCGTGCCGTCATCGGCGACCGCCCGCCCCGGGGTGCCGCGCAGGGTGCCGTACGGGCCCTCCGCGTCCAGCGCGAGGCGCGCCTTGCGCCGTACTCCGCGGCCGACCGTCAGCCGCTCCAGCGCGACGCCCATCGCCGCGCCCGCCGCGACCACGCCGATCGCGGCTCCCGCGAATCCGGCGCCCCGGCGCCAGCCCACGGCCGTGGCCCCCGCCGCGACCTTCGTCGCCGTCTCCACCGTGCTGTCCTCGCCCATGGTCAGATCCCTGTGCCCCCGAGGTCACCTACATAAACGCGGGGGACCCGCGCACTGATCCGGGTGACGATCTCATACGCGATCGACCCCACGGCCCGTGCCCAGTCCTCCGCGGTCGGCTCCCCGCGGTCGCCGGGGCCGAACAGCACCGCCTCGTCCCCCGGCGACGCGCTGTCGCCGCCGAGGTCGACCACGAACTGGTCCATGGCCACGGTGCCCGCGATGGTCCGCCACTTCCCCGCGACCAGCACCGGTCCGGTGCCCGAGGCGTGCCGCGGAATCCCGTCACCGTAGCCGAGCGGCACCAGGGCGAGGGTGGTCTCGCCGGGGGTGACGTAGCGGTGCCCGTACGAGACGCCGTGTCCGCCCGGCACCCGCTTCACCCCGGCCAGCGCGGCCTTCAGCGTCATCACCGGGCGCAGCCCGAAGTCGGCGGGCACGCCCAGCTCCGGGCTGGGCGAGATGCCGTACAGGGCGATGCCGGTGCGTACCAGGTCGAAGTGCGACTCGGGCACGGTCAGGGTCGCCGGGGAGTTGGCCAGATGCCGTACCTCCGGCCGCAGCCCCGCCCGCTCCGCCTGGTCCACCAGCTCGCGGAAGACGGTCAGCTGGGCGTCGATCGACGGGTGGCCCGGCTCGTCCGCGCACGCGAAGTGCGACCACAGCCCGGTCACCCGGATCGCGCCCTCCGCCTCCGCCGCCAGGGCCTCGGCGACCAGGCCGGGCCAGTCGGCGGGCGGGCAGCCGTTGCGGCCGAGCCCGGTGTCGGCCTTGAGCTGGACGCGCGCGGTGCGCCCGCACGCGCGGGCCGCCGCGACGGCCTCGCGCAGCGCCCACGCCCCGCTGGCCGACACGTCGATGTCGGCCTCGATCGCCTGCCGCCACGGCCCGCCCGGCGTCCACAGCCAGCACATCAGCCGGCCCTGATCGCCCGCCGCGCGCAGCGCGAGCGCCTCCTCGGGCGTGGCCGTTCCCAGCCAGCCCGCGCCCGCCGCGCGGGCAGCGCGCGCACACGGGACCGCGCCGTGGCCATAGCCGTCCGACTTGACCACGGCCATCAGCTCGGCGGTGGGCGCCGCGTCTCGCAGCGCCCGAACGTTGTCCCGCAGGGCGGTCAGATCGACCACGGCACGGGCGCGCATCGGTGTCTCGTCCATCACCGTCAGTCTCTCAGGCCGGTCCATGGACCGGAGGATGTACCGGAATGTGCATCTCCGGTGGGGACCGGAGTGCGCGCTTCCAAGCGAGGAGTGCCCTCCGTTCGGGAGACTATGGCCATGAGGATCGCCTACAGCGTCGAGACCGTACGAGCCGCTGAACAGGACCTGATGGCGCGGCTGCCCGAAGGAACACTGATGCGGCGCGCGGCGGCCGGACTCGCCGCCGCCTGCGCCGACCTGCTCCACCGGGTCTACGGGGCCCGCGTCGCCCTGCTGACCGGCAGCGGCGACAACGGCGGCGACGCGCTCTACGCCGGGGCCCGGCTCGCCCGGCGCGGCGCCGGAGTCACCGCCGTACTGCTCGCCCCCGACCGCGCCCATGCCGGGGGCCTGCGCGCCCTGCGGGCGGCGGGCGGCCGCGTGGTGACCGCCGACGAGGGCGAACGCGCCCTCATGGACGCCGACCTCGTCCTCGACGGCATCGTCGGCATCGGCGGCAAGGGCGGCCTGCGGGAGGAGGCCGAGCGGCTGATCGGGCTGGTGCGCGGCACCGTCGTCGCCGTCGACCTGCCCAGCGGCATCGACGCCGACACCGGCGAGGTGCGGGGCTCGGCGGTGCGCGCCGACGCCACCGTCACCTTCGGTACGTACAAGCCCGGGCTGCTCATCGACCCCGCCCGCGAGCAGGCGGGCGCCCTCCGCCTCGTCGACATCGGCCTCGCCCCGCATCTGCCGCCCGTGCCCGACGCCGAGGCCCTCCAGCACGAGGACGTCGCCGCGCTCCTCCCCCGCCCCACCGCCGAGAGCGACAAGTACCGGCGCGGCGTCGTCGGCGTCGTCGCGGGCTCCGCCCGCTACCCGGGCGCCGCCGTCCTCGCCGTCGCGGGCGCCCTGCGCGGCGGTGCGGGCGCCGTACGGTACGTGGGCCCCGGCGCCGACACCGTGATCGCCCGCTTCCCCGAAACCCTCGTCCACACCGGGCCCCCGGCCAAGGCGGGCCGCGTCCAGTCCTGGGTCGTCGGCCCCGGCCTCGGCGACGGCGCCGCCGCGCGGCACTCCCTGGACGACGTCCTCGGCTCCGACATCCCCGTCCTCGTCGACGCCGACGGGCTCCACCTCCTCCCCTCCGGCGGCCTCCACGGCCGCACCGCCGCCACCGTCCTCACCCCGCACGCGGGCGAGGCGGCGGCGCTGCTCGGGGCGAGCCGCGAGGAGGTCGAGTCCGGCCGACTGGCCGCCGTACGGGCCCTGGCCGAGAAGTACGGCGCCACCGTGTTGCTCAAGGGCTCCACCACCCTGATCGCCTCCCCCTCCCCCGGCACCCCGGTGCGCGTCAACCCCACCGGCACCGGCTGGCTCGCCACCGCGGGCAGCGGCGATGTCCTCTCCGGCCTCACCGGCTCTCTCCTCGCCACCGGCCTCCCCGCCCGCGACGCGGCCTCCGCGGGCGCCTACCTCCACGGCCTGGCCGCCCGCCGCAGCACGGCCCCGGCGGGCGCGCCGATCGCGGCGTACGACGTGGCGGCGGCGGTCCCGGAGGCGTGGCGGGACGTACTGGGCTGACGGGGCGTACCGGGCTGACTGGCCGGGTCGGCCGGGCCGGTCAGCCGGAGCGGACGCCCAGCGCCCCCAGGCACAGGCCGATCGCGGCCTCGACGCAGTCGGCGGTGGTGCGGCCCGGCGGTGTTTCGAGGATCGCGCTACCGCCCCGGGCCCATCGGTTTCTACGGGATCAGCTTCGGCGGCCACGTCGACGCGGCGATCGACCTCGGCGGGCGGACCGGCGCCTCGGGCAAGCGCATCGACGTCCCCGCCCTGCCCCACGGGATGGCCGGGATCATCGGCAACGCCCTCCACCTGGACGCCATGCCCGGCCCGTCCGTCATCGACGACCTGCTCGCCCGGTTCTCCCCGCGCGGCCAAGGGCTGCTGGACCGGCCCGGCGGCGCCCCGCTGCTGGCCGTCAACGGCGCCGGTGACCCGTACGTCCCCGTGGGCGACACCACGGGCCTGGCGGGCCGCCCCGGAACCGACGTACGGCTGATCGGGAACGCCGCCCACTGCGCCCCCGAACGCTTCGCCCCCGTCACCCTCGCCCTCTGGGGCTGGCTGACGGCCCGCCTCGCCCCCGGACGCCGACTCCCCCGACTGGCAGCGGCAGCCGCCCGGCAGCCGCTGCGCCCCTTCCTCACCCGGTCGGCCCCTACTCTGGCGCCATGACTCCCCTGGGCTTCGACCGCTATCACGCCGAAATCGTGCGGCAGACCGACCTGCTGAGGTCATATCTGGCGGACGCCGACCCCACGACCCCGGTGCCGTCCTGCCCGGCCTGGAACCTCGGCCAGCTCGTACGTCACCTCGGCGGCGCCCACGGCTGGGCCGAGGCCGTCGTACGGACCCGGGCGGCCGAACCCGTCCCGGACGACCCGGTCAACGACGTCCCCCGCCACACCGACGAGGACCCCGCCACCCTGGACACCCGGCTCGGCGACGGCGCCGTACGCCTGGCCGACGCCCTGCGCGACACCGGCCCCGACACGCCGGTGTGGACCCCGGGCCCCGGCGGAACCGCGATGTTCTGGGCGCGCCGGATGACCCACGAGACGCTGATCCACCGCGCCGACGCGGCCCTGACGGTCGGCGCCTCGTTCGAAGTGGACGAGGACGTGGCCCGCGACGCCCTCGACGAGTGGCTGACGTACAGCACCCTCCCCGAGGCATACGAGGGCACCCCCGCCCTCCTCGGCCCCGGCCGCACCGTTTCCTTGCGGGCCACCGACACCGACTTCGACTGGCTCATCGACCTCACCACCGACGCCCCCACCCTGCGCCCCACCGCCGAACAGGCCACCGCAGAGGCCCGCGGCCCCCTGACGGACCTGCTCCTGCTCGCCTACCGGCGGCCCGCCCCCGGCGTGGAGATCACGGGCGACACGGCGCTGCTCGACCTGTGGCTGAAGCGGTCGGGATTCTGGCTGCGGTGACGCCGGGTCGACTCGGACCGGGAACGGACACCGGAGCGGGCAATTCCGTGGGTTGTGCAACCGTTCACCGTCGAGATCCCTCTCCTTGGGTGACCGTTTCCCTTCCGACTGCGGTTGAACATGCGGCAGTTGGGGCCAAAGGGCGATCGAACGCGTTATCTGACGGAGGATGAGTGCGGAACAGAACCAGAGCGGTGGTGGGCGCGGCAGTAGGCGCCGCCATGACCGCCGCCGTAGCCGCCGGGGCCGGTGCCGCGGTGTCGAACGGCGACGGGCCCGACCAGAAGCAGCCCTCCCCCGCGGCCGCCGCGGCGGGCAAGACCACGCCGGGCGACCTCGACGGCGACGGCTACGCCGACCTCGGCGTGGGCGCGCCCGATGGCACCGTCTCCGGGAAGTCCAAGGCGGGCTACGTGGGCGTGACCTACGGTGCCCGGGCCGGGGTCGACGCCGGTCGGCACAGCACGCTGTCGCAGGCCAGCGCGGGCGTGCCCGGCACGCCCGAGGCCGCGGACCACTTCGGCTCGGCCGTGGTGCGCGGCGATGTGGACGGGGACGGCTTCACCGACCTGATCGTGGCGGCGAACTACGAGGCCATCGGCACCGCCAAGCGGGCCGGTTCGGTGACGGTCGCCTTCGGCGCCAAGGGCGGTCTCTCCGGGGACGCCATCGCCTTCCACGCGCCGAAGGCCACCGCCTACGCGCTGTTCGGCGACAGGCTGGCCGTGGGCGACTACAACCACGACGGCCGCGACGACATCGCCATCTCCGACGGCACCGAGGTGCGGCTCGTCAACGGTGCGGCGAACCTGCGCGAGACGGCCACCCCGAAGATGTCCAGCGTCACCCCGCCCGGGGGCGGAGCGGGCATCGAGCATCTGTCCACCGGCGACATCAACGGAGACGGCTTCGCCGACCTGGTCACCGTCGCCTACCAGGACGACCCCGCCGACGAGGGCACGCTCGGCGTGCTGCCCGGTTCGTCCGCGGGGCTGAAGAAGACGCCGCTGGGCGAGGACGTACCGCTGCCGTTCGCCTCGTACCAGGCCGTGGTGGGTGACATCAACGGCGACGGCAAGGACGACGTCGTCACGGACACCGGCTTCACGGACGGTCCGGACAACGCGCGCCTGCGCACGTACCCGGGCACGGCCTCGGGGCTCGACGCCGCCAACTCGGTGATCTGGAAGGGCAAGCCGCAGAGCGGCACCGCCTCCCGGCTCGCCGACATCAACGGCGACGGCCACGACGACCTCGTCGTCGGCGACACCGCCGCCGAGACCCCCGATGGCTACAACGACGCGGGCGCCATCACCGTGCTCAAGGGCACCAAGGACTGGCTCACCGACGCGGGTGCGCAGACCTTCTCCCTCGACACCGAGGGCGTCCCCGGCGAGATGACGGGCAACGACAAGTTCGGCGAGTCCGTCTCCCCGGCCGACTACAACGGCGATGGCAAGCCCGACCTCGCCATCGGGGTCCCGAACCGGACCGACGGCGCGGGCGCGGTAGCCCTGCTGTACGCGGGCACCGACGGCCTGACCGCCAAGGGCTCCGCCCTCATCGGGCCGGGCGACCTCGGCTCCCCGGCGGCCGACGCCGCCTTCGGCCAGGAACTGTCCGACCCGGCGACGAAGTAGCAGCCCCGGGTTTTCCCGGCGGCCGGTCCCGGCCGCCGGGAAAACCCATCGACAGATACGCCCGCGACGCACTGAGATGGCCCCGACTGCCCGCCGCCCGGAGCGGGCCGGCCGCAGGAGCTGTCCGTGATCGATGCCGCGCTGGCCAGGCGCCTGGTCGATACGCAGTTCCCGCAGTGGGCCGCGCTGCCTCTCAGGCGGCTCGACCCGGCCGGTTCGGACCATGTGATCTACCGCCTGGGCGAAGAGCTGTCCGTACGGCTGCCCCGCCACGCCGGGGCCCTCGGACAGGCCGAGAAGGAGTCCGAGTGGCTCCCCCGGCTGGCCCCGCACCTGCCACTGGCCATCCCGGAGCCGGTGGCGGTGGGCGAGCCGGGTTTCGGCTACCCATGGCCATGGGCGGTGTCCCGCTGGCTGGACGGAGAGGTGGCCACCGCCGAGGCATTGGCCGACTCGCCCCGGGCCGCCCTCCAACTGGCCGAGTTCCTGACCGCCCTGCAACGGCTCGCCCCCGGTCGCCTCCCGGCCGCCGGATCGCTGGCCGGCCGCGACCGCGCGACACGGGCCGCCATGGCGGAGGTCGACGGCACGTTCGACATCGCGGCCATGACCGAGCTGTGGGATGCAGCGCTGAGCGCCCCGGGCTGGGATCGCCCTCCGGTCTGGTTCCACGGCGACTTCCACACGGGCAACCTGCTGACCGTCGACGGCCGCCTCAGCGCGGTTCTCGACTTCGGCGGGCTCGGCATCGGCGATCCGGCCCGCGACCTGACGATCGCCTTCACCCTGATGTCAGCCGGAAGCCGGGCCGCTTTCCGGGCCGCGCTCGGCGTGGACGACGCCACCTGGACCCGGGGCCGCGGCTGGGCCCTGACCACCGGCCTGAACGCCTACACCTCCTACGCCGCCACCAGCCCCCGGGTCGCCGCGCAGACCACCCGCCAGATCACCGAGGCGCTCCTCGGATGACGGCGTCGAGGGCTCCCCTCGGGCGGGACGGCCTGCGGGTGAAGATCGCCGTGCAGCGCGTGCGGCTGGGCGGCGAGGAATTCCGGGTGATCCGCCCGGCCACCCCGCTGAACAACGCGGCCCTTTACGCGACCGGCCGTCGATACGAGATGTATGTGGACCGGACGGACGGTCGCCGCCTCGGCACGCTGTGGCTACTGGCGGCCCGTTCCCCCCGATCGCTGATCCACCTGCCCCTGCGCGCCACCCCGACCGCACCCGGAATCGGCTGGCGCGACGAGAAGCCGCTCGATCTCATCCTGGCCCACCGGTCGCTGCAGTTCCGTCCGTCCCGCTGGAAGCGGCTGCGCGAGCGCGTCACCGCGGGCAACGCTCCCCGCGAGCTACGGACCGCGAGCGTGCCGGAAAGCGACCTGCGGTCCGTCGAAGGAGACCTCCTCCGCCAGCACGTCCACGCCGAGACGCTGTTCCTGACGGGCACGACGGGGGCGTTCCGGACATCAGCCCGCCAGGTCTTCGCCGTAACGAAGGAGGGCCCACCCACCGCCGCGACCGAGCTGTACCTCCCGGGCCCGGGCTGCAACTACCACACCTGCCGAAGCGTTGGCCTGCACCCGCCCGAGAGGGAAGACCTCCACGTGACGTACACGCCCCGCTGGGTGAACTGAGACGGTGACGCCCACGCAGGGCCTACGCCATCGCCCGGCCAGGCCCCTCGACCACACCCCGGCGCACCCGCCGCACCACCGGAGCGGTCAGGCGGGGGCCGGGGCGGAGCCCCGACGGGGGGTGGGGGCGGAGCCCTCGCCCTTAGGCTTCCGCGATCACCACCGCGGAGGCGACCCCCGCGTCGTGGCTCAGCGAGACGTGCCACGTCCGTACGCCCAGCTCGGCGGCGCGGGCCGCGACCGTGCCGTGGACGGACAGGCGGGGGCGGCCGCTGGGCTCGGTCCAGATCTCGGCGTCCGTCCAGCGCAGGCCGCCCGGGGCGCCCAGGGCCTTGGCCAGGGCCTCCTTGGCGGCGAAGCGGGCGGCAAGGGAGGCCGGGCCGCGGCGTTCGCCGGACGGCAACAGCAGCTCCGCCGGGACGAACAGGCGGGACGCCAGCCCCGGCGTACGGTCCAGCGACGCCGCGAAGCGGTCGATCTCCGCGACGTCGATCCCTACGCCGACGATCACTCGACCGTGACCGACTTGGCCAGGTTGCGCGGCTGGTCGACCTCGTTGCCGCGGGCCGTGGCCAGTTCGCAGGCGAAGACCTGGAGCGGCACGGTGGCCACCAGCGGCTGGAGCAGGGTCGGGGTGACGGGGATCTCGATGAGGTGGTCGGCGTACGGGGCGACCGCCTCGTCGCCCCGCTCGGCGATCACGATGGTGCGGGCGCCACGGGCCCGGATCTCCTGGATGTTGGAGACGATCTTGCCGTGGAGGACGGAGCGGCCACGCGGGGAGGGCACCACGACCACGACCGGCACGTCCTGCTCGATCAGCGCGATGGGGCCGTGCTTCAGCTCACCGGCGGCGAAGCCCTCGGCGTGCATGTACGCCAGTTCCTTCAGCTTGAGGGCGCCTTCGAGGGCGACGGGGAAGCCGACGTGGCGGCCGAGGAAGAGGACGGTGTTCTTCTCCGCCAGGCTCCGGGCCAGCTCCCGCACGGGCTCCATGGTCTCCAGGACCTCTTCCACCTGGGTGGCGATCTCGGAGAGTTCGCGGATCACGGAGAGGATCTCGTCGCCCCACTTGGTGCCGCGCACCTGACCCAGGTACAGCGCCACCAGGTAGCACGCGACGAGCTGGGTGAGGAACGCCTTGGTGGAGGCGACGGCGACCTCGGGCCCGGCGTGGGTGTAGAGGACGGCGTCGGATTCGCGCGGAATCGTGGAGCCGTTGGTGTTGCAGATGGCGAGCACCTTGGCGCCCTGCTCGCGGGCGTGCCGCAGCGCCATGAGGGTGTCCATGGTCTCGCCGGACTGCGAGATGGCGATGACGAGGGTGCGCTGGTCGAGGATCGGGTCCCGGTAGCGGAACTCGCTGGCCAGCTCCGTTTCGCAGGGGATGCGGGTCCAGTGCTCGATGGCGTACTTGGCGATCATCCCGGCGTGGTACGCCGTACCGCACGCCACGATGACGACCTTGCTGACCTCGCGCAGCACGGAGGCGGGGATGCGGACCTCGTCCAGACAGAGGTTTCCGGCCAGGTCGATGCGGCCGAGGAGGGTGTCGGCGACCGCCTTCGGCTGCTCGGCGATCTCCTTGAGCATGAAGTAGTCGTAGCCGCCCTTCTCGGCGGCGGAGGCGTCCCAGTCCACGTGGTACGGGCGGACCTCGGCGGGAGCGCCGTCGAAGTCGGTGACGACGACGCCGTCGCGGCGGGCCTCGACGACCTGGTCCTGGCCCAGCTCGATGGCCTCGCGGGTGTGGGCGATGAACGCGGCCACGTCGGAGGCGAGGAAGGACTCGTCCTCGCCGACGCCGACGACCAGCGGGGAGTTGCGGCGCGCGCCGACCACCACGTCGGGCGCGTCGGCGTGCACGGCGACGAGGGTGAAGGCGCCCTCCAGCCGACGGCACACCTGGCGCATGGCCTCGGCGAGGTCGCCGCAGGACGAGAACGACTCGGCGAGCAGATGCGCGACGACCTCGGTGTCTGTCTCGGAGGCCAGCTCATGGCCGCGGTCGGCCAGCTCGGCGCGCAGGGCGGCGAAGTTCTCGATGATGCCGTTGTGGACGACGGACACCCGGCCCGCGTTGTCCAGATGCGGATGGGCGTTGGCGTCGGTCGGCCCGCCGTGGGTGGCCCACCGGGTGTGGCCGATGCCGGTGTTCCCGCTGGGCAGCGGCCGGTCGGACAGCTCCTTCTCCAGGTTGGCGAGCTTGCCCGCCTTCTTGGCGGCGGCGAGCCCGCCGTCGGCCAGAACGGCCACCCCGGCCGAGTCATAGCCGCGGTACTCCAGCCGCTTGAGCCCGGCGAGGACGACATCGAGGGCGGACTGCCCTCCCACGTAACCAACGATTCCGCACATGCACTGCAGCGTACGACCCACCGGTCCGGGGGCCGACCACCGCCCGCGCGTCGACCCTCGCATTTACGTACATAACGGGCTGGTCGCCCCGGGCGCCGCCCGGCCCGGGGTGACCGAGCCCACGCCCCCGGCTCGTCCCTCCGGCGGGCCCAGCCACGACAATGAAGGGATGATCACGTCTACCGCGCGCGAGGCGCGCACCGGCTCCGTGCGCGGTTCGCAGCGGCGGGGCGGCGAGGCGACTCCGTATGTGGACCTGTCCCGCGCCGAGTGGAGTGCGCTGCGGGACAAGACCCCGCTGCCGCTGAGCGCCGAGGAGGTCGAGCGGCTGCGCGGGCTCGGCGACGTCATCGACCTGGACGAGGTACGGGACGTCTACCTGCCGCTGTCCCGGCTGCTCAACTTGTACGTGGCCGCCACCGGCAGCCTGCGCGGCGCGCTGAACACCTTCCTCGGCGACGCCAAGAACGGCCAGGGCCCCCAGACCGGCACCCCGTTCGTCATCGGCGTGGCGGGCAGCGTCGCGGTCGGCAAGTCGACCACGGCCCGGCTGCTCCAGGCGCTGCTGGCCCGCTGGCCGGAGCATCCGCGGGTGGAGCTGATCACCACCGACGGCTTCCTCTACCCCAACGCCGAGCTGCAGCGGCGCGGGCTGATGTCCCGCAAGGGGTTCCCCGAGTCGTACGACCGGCGCGCCCTGACCCGGTTCGTCGCCGATGTGAAGGCGGGCAAGGCGGAGGTCTCGGCTCCGGTCTACTCGCACCTGATCTACGACATCGTGCCGGGCGAACGGCAGACCGTGCACCGGCCCGACATCCTCATCGTCGAGGGGCTGAACGTGCTCCAGCCCGCCCTGCCCGGCAAGGACGGGCTGACCCGGGTCGGGCTCGCGGACTTCTTCGACTTCAGCGTGTACGTGGACGCCCGTACCGCGGACAACGAGCGCTGGTACCTCGACCGCTTCCGGAAGCTGCGCCAGACGGCGTTCCAGGACCCCTCCTCGTACTTCCGCAAGTACACCCAGGTCTCCGAGGAAGAGGCGCTGGACTACGGCCGCATGATCTGGCGGACCATCAACAAGCCGAACCTCCAGCAGAATGTGCAGCCGACGCGGGGGCGGGCGACGCTCGTGCTCCGCAAGGGCCCGGACCACAAGGTGCAGCGGCTCTCCCTGCGCAAGCTCTAAGGAGTCTCCCTGTGCTGCATCTGCGGCTGATCGTCCCGGCCGACCGGACGGACGCGGCGGTACGCCTCCTGGAGGACACCGTGGGCACCGCCCACCTGATCGTCCTGCCCGGTGCCGCCCGCGATCCGGCCGGGGACGTGGTGCTGTGCGACGTGGCGCGCGAGGCCGGTGACGGGCTGCTGGGCGAGCTGCGGGCGCTCGGTCTCGACGAGCACGGTTCGATCGCCGTCGACGACATCGGCCTGTCGCTGTCGAAGCGGGCCGACCGGGCGGAGGCGGACGCTCCGGGGGAGGGCGCGGACGCGGTGCTGTGGGAGGGCCTGGCGGACGCCACCCATGAGGAGTCCACCCTGTCGGTGACCTTCCTCGCCTTCCTCGCCCTCGCGACGATGATCGCGGCATGTGGTGTGGTGCTGGACAACGCGGTCCTGATCGTCGGCGCGATGGCCGTCGGCCCGGAGTTCGGCCCGCTGGCCGGGCTGTGCACCGCCCTGGTCCGGCGCGCGCCGCGGCTGGCCGCCCGCTCGGCGCTCGCCCTTGTCGTCGGGTTCGCGGTGGCGATGGTGCTGACGACGGGCTTCAGCGTGCTGATGGACGCCTTCGGGCTGTTCACGAGGGCTCAGCTGGACGCGGACCGTCCGAACACGGACTTCATCTGGCAGCCGGACATGTTCTCGTTCGTGGTCGCCGTGCTGGCGGGCATCGCGGGGACGCTGTCGCTGACGTCGGCGAAGTCGGGGGCGCTGGTGGGGGTGGCGATCTCGGTGACGACGGTTCCGGCGGCGGCCAATGCGGCGGTGGCGCTGGGGTATGGGGACGTCCAGCAGATGGTGGGGTCGAGTGAGCAGCTGCTGCTGAATTTGGTGGGGATCGTGGTGGCGGGGACGCTGACGCTGCTGGTGCAGCGGTGGCTGTGGTCGCGCCGGGGGTAGCTCCTCCCCACCCCGCCCCTTCCCGAACCGGGGGCCAGCCCCCGGCCCCCGCTCGGGGGCTCCGCCCCCGGCCCCCCGCTCCTCAAACGCCGGAGGGGCTGGATTTTCCCGACTGGAGGGGCTGGGGTGAGGTGCGGCTGGTCCGGGGCGGGCGGGGTGGCGGACGCGCCGGGGTGGGGTCGCATTCCTGCGGCCGGTCCGGGGCGGACCGGGCCGGTGGGGGTGTGGGGTGGGGGTTAGCCCAGGGCTGACTTGACGGCGTCGGCCAGGCGGCCTGCCACCGAGCGGGCCTGGTCGATGTCGGCGGCTTCCACCATCACGCGGACCAGGGGCTCGGTGCCCGAGGAGCGGAGGAGGACCCGGCCCGTCTCGCCCAGCTCGCGTTCGGCCTCGGCCACGGCGGCGGCCAGGTCGGCGCTGCTGGAGACGCGGGACTTGTCCACGTCGGGGACGTTGATGAGCACCTGCGGCAGGCGCTCCATGGCCCCGGCGAGGTCGGCCAGGGTGCGGCCGGTGGCGGCGACGCGGGCGGCGAGGAAGAGGCCGGTGAGGGTGCCGTCGCCGGTGGTGGCGTGGTCGAGGGCGATGACGTGGCCGGACTGCTCGCCGCCGAGGGCGTAGCCGTGCCGCTTCATCTCCTCCAGCACATAGCGGTCGCCGACCGCCGTCTGGACCAGCTCGACGCCTTCCCGCTGCATGGCGAGCTTGAAGCCGAGGTTGGACATCACGGTGCCGACGACCGTATTGCCGCGCAGCGTGCCCGCCTCGCGCATCGCGAGGGCGAGGACGGCGAGGATCTGGTCGCCGTCGACCTCGCGGCCCTCGGCGTCCACGGCCAGGCAGCGGTCCGCGTCGCCGTCGTGGGCGACGCCGAGGTCGGCGCCGTGCTCGACGACGGCGGCCTGGAGCTGCTCCAGGTGGGTGGAGCCGCACCCGTCGTTGATGTTGAGGCCGTCCGGCTCGGCGCCGATCGTCACGACGTCGGCCCCGGCGCGGGCGAACGCCTCCGGGGAGACCCGGGAGGCGGCGCCGTGCGCGCCGTCGATGACGACCTTGATGCCTTCGAGGCGGTTGGGGAGGACGCCGACGAGGTGGGCGACGTAGTTGTCGAAGCCCTCCGCGTAGTCGCGCACCCGCCCCACCCCGGACCCGGTGGGCCGGTCCCACGGCTCGCCGGAGGCGTGCGCGCGGTAGGTGGTCTCGATGCGGTCCTCCAGCTCGTCGGCGAGCTTGTTGCCGCCGCGGGCGAAGAATTTGATGCCGTTGTCAGGCATCGGGTTGTGGCTGGCGGAGAGCATCACGCCGAGGTCCGCGTCGAGCGAGCCGGTCAGATGGGCGACCGCCGGCGTCGGCAGCACACCCACCCGCAGCACGTCCACGCCCGCGCTGGCGAGCCCCGCCACCATGGCGGCCTCCAGGAACTCCCCGGACGCGCGCGGATCCCGCCCGACCACCGCCACCGGCCGATGGCCCTCGAAGGTTCCCACCTCGGCGAGCACGTGTGCCGCCGCGACCGACAGGCCGAGCGCCATCTCAGCCGTCAGATCGGCGTTCGCGACGCCGCGCACACCATCCGTACCGAAGAGTCGTCCCACTGGTGTCCTCCGAGATTACGAGCTGAGGGGGCTTAAAGCTTGCGTGGAGATTGATAGACGCTTGCCTGTAGGTATACGCCCCCTGGTGGCGATAGCCGAACGCCCCGGAGGCACGGGTGGTGCCGCCGGGGCGTTCGAGCGAGCGGCGGAAGCCGCCGAACCGCGAGATGAAGCGGATTAACGCTTGCTGTACTGCGGCGCCTTACGGGCCTTCTTCAGACCGGCCTTCTTACGCTCGGTGGCGCGGTCGTCACGGGTCAGGAAGCCGGCCTTCTTGAGCGCGGCGCGGTTGTTGTCCACGTCCGCCTCGTTCAGCGCACGGGCGACGCCCAGGCGCAGCGCACCGGCCTGGCCGGAGACGCCACCACCCGAGATGCGGGCGATGACGTCGTAGCGGTCGTCCAGCTCGAGCACCTTGAAGGGCTCGTTGACTTCCTGCTGGTGCACCTTGTTGGGGAAGTACTCCTCAAGGGTGCGACCGTTGATCTTCCACTGGCCGCTGCCCGGCACGATGCGGACGCGGGCGATCGCGTTCTTGCGGCGCCCGGTGCCGGCGGCCGGCTGCGGGTCACCGAAACGGGAGGCCATCGACTCGGAGGTGTACTCCGACTCGATCGTCTCCACGCTCTCGGTGGTGTACTCCTCGACATCGAGGGGGGTCTCGGCGGTGGTCTCGGCCACGATGCTCCTCAGATTCTCTTCGTCTTAGGGGGTGGCCGGACTTACTGCGCGACCTGGGTGATCTCGAACGGGACCGGCTGCTGAGCAGCGTGCGGGTGCTGGTCCCCCGAGTACACCTTCAGCTTGGAGAGCATCTGACGGCCCAGGGTGTTCTTGGGGATCATGCCCTTGATGGCCTTCTCGACGGCCTTCTCCGGGTTCTTCTCGAGGAGCTCGTCGTAACGGACGGAGCGCAGACCACCCGGGTAGCCCGAGTGGCGGTACGCCATCTTCTGGGTCCGCTTGTTGCCGGAGAGGTGCACCTTGTCGGCGTTGATGATGATGACGAAGTCACCCGCGTCGACATGCGGCGCGTACACCGGCTTGTGCTTACCCCGCAGAAGGGTGGCGGCCTGGGTAGCCAGACGGCCGAGGACAACGTCGGTGGCGTCGATGACGTGCCACTGACGCTGCACGTCGCCGGGCTTGGGGCTGTACGTACGCACGGTCGTAGCCTTCGCTTCTTCAGTGAGTGTGGTCCTGACAAGGCCACCCGGACGATCACGACAGCCCTGGCCGCACCTCGGTGACGCATTCCGAGTGCATGCCGCTGGTCATCGGCCCGGTGAACCGGCGTAAGGGCCCCTCACGTGAGAACGAGCAAGCCAATACGCATAACGAACTGGCAGAATACCGGCCCGCACCCATGGGGGTCAAAACGCCTCCCTGACGGTTGACGGGTCCACGGTGTCACCTGCCGGGATTAGGATGCGCGCCATGAGCTTTGGGCAAGGGGGGCCGTACGGGCCCGGGGGATCTCAGCAGCCTCGGTCGTCTCGGCCGTCGACGCCGGACTGGGCCGCCATGGCGGATGACAGCGCCGCGCGCGGCCGTCGCCGCCGATGGCTCTTCATCGGGGGCGCGGTGCTCGCGACGGCGGCCGTCGGGACGATGGTGGCCGTGGCGGTGGTCAGCAGCAACAGCAAGGACAGCTCCACGGACGACTCGTCGCACCATCTGCCCACGCAGCCGACGCTGCCGCGCGAGTCGGAGTCGCCCGAGCCGTCGTTCTCCAATGTCGCGCCGCCCGCGCCGCCCAAGCCGCTGGACATCCTCTCCGACGCGAAGCGGGACAAGGCGCCGCTGAGCGCCAGGACGCTCTTCCCCGACGAGGAGGCCGCCAAGGAGGGCCGCAGTTACGCGAAGGGCGCGACCGCCTCCACGTCGAGCTGCGCCGCGGGCACGCAGGGCGCCCTGGGGTCGGTGCTCAACGGCAACGGGTGCCGCAAGCTGCTGCGCGCCACCTTCTCCCGGGACGGCGTGGCGGTCACCATCGGCGTCGCCGTCTTCGACGGGCGGGCGGACGCGGAGAAGGCGAAGGACGGATACAAGCCGAATGTGGCGTCGCTGTCGGGCGACGGGGTTCCGGCGTTCTGCCGCCGGACCGCGTGCCGCTCCTCGGCGAACGCGATCGGGCGGTACGCGTACTTCACGATCGCCGGTTACACCTCGGGGAAGGCGGTGACGGAGTCGGACACCAATGCCCTGCAGACCGGGCGCGACCTGGCCGACTACACCTTCCGCCGCATCCTGGCCCGCGGCAACGCGCAGGCGTCGGCGGCCGCCGGCTCCAACGGCTGACGCGGCGCCCGCGGGGCGCCCGGAGGGGGTTTCGCATGTCGGATCTGGTGGGTTTCCGGCTCGGCGACGGCACGGCGAGCGTGATCGTCGAGGTGGACGACGACGAGCCGGGGGTGCGGCTGGCCGCCGGGGGACGGAACGGGATCCCCGACGCGAGCGCGACCTTCGACGCCGGATTCGCCCGGGTCCGGGAAGCGGCCGCACGGGCGCTGGCCCAGCTCAGCACGCTGCCATCGCCGCCGTCGACGGTGGAGCTGGAGTTCGGCGTGAAGCTGAGCGCACAGGCCGGGGCGGTGATCGCCAGGACCGGGGTGGACGGTCACCTCAAGATCAAAATGATTTGGGAGCGCGATCCCGACCGGCCCGCCGCGGAGGATGAGGGCGCGGACGAGGACGAGTGACGGGCGCCTCCCGCGTCTCCCGCGCCTCCCCGGGGGCCGCGTCGCTGAGGGCCGTATCGGCGAGGGGCGCGGCATCGAGCGGCGCATCACCGGGCACCGCGTCGGCGAGCGGCACCGCGTCGGCGAGCGGCACCGCGTCGGCGGGGGCCGGGCGGGAACCCGGCGGGGGCGCGTCCTCCGGCGGGATCACCGCCGTCAGCTCCGTCACCGGCTCCTTCTCGTCCCGGCGGTCCAGCTGGCTCCGGTAGATCGTCACGCCCCCCATCACCAGCGCCGCGCTCAGCACCCCGATGACGCCCGGCCCCAGCAGCCCCGAGTCCCCGCCGGTCTCCACGGCCATCACCAGGACCGCCACCGGGGCCCGCACCACCGGCCCGAGGCAGGCGGCCATGCCCACGATCACGAACATCGCCGGGCTCTGCGGCGCCAGCCCGAGCGGTTCCACCAGCCGCCACACCGCGGCCCCCACGCCCGCGCCGACCACGAACCCGGGGCCGAAGATGCCGCCCGAGGCGCCCGAGCCGACGGTGAGCGCGGTGCCGACGATCTTCGCGAGGGGCACCAGCAGGACGGCCCAGAGGGAGAGGCCGAGCAGCACGTCCCGCTCCATCTCGCCCTCCATCAGCCCGTACCCCGTCCCCAGAACGCCCGGGACGAGCAGGCCGAGGCAGCCGACCGCGAGGCCCCCGGCGACGGGGAACAGCAGCTTGCGGACGGTCGTACGGGAGCGCGGCTCCACCCGGTCGTGGACCCAGTAGAAGGCCGCCGCGTACAGCCGCCCGGCACCCCCGGCCAGCAATCCGACCACCACCAGCAGCGGCAGGTCACCTAACCCGATGGCACCGCTCACCGCGTGCTCGCCGAAGACCGGGCCGAAGCCGAAGCAGGCGCCGAACGCCGCGTATCCGGCGGCGGAGGCGAGCAGCGCCTTGGGGACGATGCTGACATCGGCGTCCTTGCGGTACAGCAGCTCCGCGCCGAGCAGCGCCCCGCCCAGCGGCGCCCGGAACACCGCCCCGACCCCGGCCGCCAGGCCGATCACCACGGCGGTACGGGCCTGGGCGGGGGTCAGCCGGGCGCGGCGGGCGAAGACCGAGCCGAAGGCGGCGGAGATCTGGGCGGCCGGTCCCTCCGTACCGGCCGAACCGCCGGAGCCGATGGTCAGCGCGGAGGCGATCATCTTCACGATCGTCACCCTGCCGCGCATGCTCAGCGGCGCGTGGTGCGCGGCGTCGATGGCCGCGTCGGTGCCGTGCCCGCCCGCCTCGGGGGCCAGCCAGCGCACCAGGGCCGCGGCGGCGAGGGCGCCCCCGGCGACCACCAGCGGCACCGCCCAGGGTCGCTCGAAAGAGGACGCGACCTCGAACCCGCCCTCGATCGTCGTCCGGTACGGGTGGTAGCCGCCGAGTTCGCCGAGCACCCAGTGCGTGCCGAGCTTCAGCAGGCCGAACAGGCCCGCGGCACCTAACCCCGCGACCGCGCCGATGCCGGTCGCGAGCAGCGCCCACCGGGCCAGGGTGTCCCCGCCGGGTTCGTCACCCGGTAGCCATTTCTTCCACCGGGACCCGCCGTCACGTAGGCTTGGCACTGGAGCTCCCTCGGGCCGGTATGCACCATCTTCTCTTTTCGCGGTCCATATTGGCATCCCCACAACGTTCCTGACGTTGATTCACACACTGATTCGAGGGGGAGACGATGCACGGGATTACCGGTGAGCGGGAGCCTCTGATGCCGGATCTGACCGGCCTCCCCCTGGACGAGATACTGACCGGTTCCAGCAGTGCGCTGGTCAACGCCCTGCACCGGGTCGTGGACGAGGTGGCGGCGGCCGAACCCGCCATATCCGCCTACGACTCGGGCGCCCAGCTCCTCCCCGCCGGACCGTCCGACCGTCCGTGACCCACGACTTACCGGACGCACGCTTCTGGCCCGACGACGCCCTGGACGTACCGGGCCTGCGGGCCGCGGGGGTGCCCCGGCTGCCGTTCCGCGAGTTCCTGCTGAAGGTGCACAGCCGGTGCAACCTCGCCTGCGACCACTGCTACGTGTACCAGGGCGCCGACCAGAGCTGGCGCGACCAGCCCCGCGCCATGGCCTGGCCGACCGCCGAGCGCACCTGCCGCCGCATCGCCGAGCACGCCGCCGCGCACCGGCTGCCCTCCGTACGGGTGCTGCTGCACGGCGGAGAACCGCTCCTCGCCGGGGCGGAGTTCCTCGGCCGGCTGGTGCGGCGGCTGCGCGAACTGCTGCCGGACCACACCCGGCTCGACGTCCTCGCCCAGACCAACGGCACCCTCGTCGACGACGCGGTGCTGCGGCTGTGCCACGACCACGGCATCCTGCTCGGCGTCAGCCTGGACGGCGACCGGGCCGTCCACGACCGGCACCGCGGCCGCGCGGACGGCGGCGGCAGCCACCGGGCCGTCGCCGACACCCTGGCCCTGCTGGGCCGCCCGGAGCACCGGCCGCTGTGGGCCGGGGTGCTGTGCACCGTGGACGTCACCGCCGACCCGGCCGCGACGTACCGCCATCTGATGTCGTTCGCGCCCCCGGCGATCGACTTGCTGCTGCCGCTCGGGCACTGGGGCAGCCCGCCGCCCGGCCGCACGGCCGATCCGCGCCACGTCCCGTACGCGCGCTGGCTGAGCACGGTCTTCGACCTCTGGTACGGGGCTCCCGAGCAGACCGTCCGGCTGCCGTTCTTCGAAAGCGTCCTCGATCTGCTGCTGGGCGGCACGAGCCGCGTCGAGTCGGTGGGCGGCGGCGCGTCCCGGCTGGTGGTGGTCGAGACGGACGGCCGGCTCACCCAGTCCGACCTGCTCAAGACGGCGTACGCGGGGGCGCCGGACACCGGGCGCGACGTGTTCCGGCACGGGCTGGACGCCCTGCTCGACCACCCCGGGATCGTGGCCCGCCAGCTGGGGCGGGACGCGCTCGCCGCCGAATGCCGGGCCTGCCCGGTGGAGGCGGTGTGCGGCGGCGGGCTGTACCCGCATCGCTACCGGCCGGGGGCGGGCTTCCGTAATCCGTCGGTCTACAGCCCCGACCTCAAGGCGTTCATCCGCCATGTCGCGGACGCCGTAAGGGCCGACCTGGCCCGGCTGTCCGGCGCCGGAACCGTCCGGTGAGCCGCTTCCTCGCCCCCACCCCGGCCGATCTGGAGTCCCTGGGCCGCGGCGACGGCCCGGCCCGGCCGGAGCTGCTCCGGGAGTCGGTGCGCAGCAGGACCCTGCTGCTGCTCCGGGCGCTGAGGGACCTGGCCACGGGGCGCGAAGGGCCCGGGAGCCGCGGCCTGGCGGCGGGGCTGGCGCTGCTGGCCGCCGTCCAGCGCCACTCCCCCGCGGCCTTCGCCGGGGCGCTGGACTTCCCGGCGACCGGCGCGTGGGCCGCGTACTGCGTCCGCGCCGCGACCGCGGCGGGCCCCGGGGCGCCGCTGCCGCCGGAGGCCGCCGACCTGGCGGCGCTCGCGGGCGCGGCCGCGCACCGGGCCGGGATGCCGTACCGGATCACCGTCCGCGCCCGGGACGGCGCGGTGCACCTGCCGGGCCTCGGCCTCGCCGCCCTGCCGCCCGGCACCGCGCACGCCGAACTCCGCGGCGCGGGCGGGCATTCGGCGCTGTGCGGCGGCGGCCGTACCGTACGCATCCCCCGGGCGCCCGGGGCCGGGGCGCCCGGCTGGCACCCCGAACCCCGGATCCGCGTCACCGCCGCGGGCCGCACGCTGGACGTGCGGCTGGACTCGCTGCACCCCTTCCGGCAGGGCGGCGCCCCCTTGCCGCCGCGCCCCCTCGGCGCGGCGGAGCGGCGCGCCTGGCAGACCGATACGGCGGCGGCGTGGGCGCTGCTGGCGGAGCATCACCCGGCGCGGGCGCGGGACGTGGCGGCGACCGTGGCCTCGCTCGTGCCGCTGACCGGCCCCGCGCCCTGGACCAGCGCGAGTTACGGCGACGCGATCGGCGCGGTGGGGCTCTCCCCGCACCCGGACGCGCGGTCGCTGGCGGCGGCGCTGGTGCACGAGGCCCAGCATTCGAAGCTGTCCGCCCTGCTGACGGTGGTGGACCTGCTGGACGCCCCGGCGCACGTACGGGCCTACGCCCCCTGGCGGGACGACCCGCGGCCGCCCGCCGGGCTGCTCCAGGGCGCGTACGCCTTTCTCGCGGTCACCGGCTTCTGGCGCGACGAGGCCCTGCGCACCGGAGCGGACTCCGCCACGGAGGTCGCCCAGACCCACTTCGCCCGCTGGCTGCGGCCCACCGCCGACACCGTGACGGCCCTGGCCCGCTCCCCGTGGCCGACCGCCGAGGGCCGCCTGCTGCTGGACGCGATGCGGCGCACGCTCGCCGACTGGGCGACCGCCAGGATCGCGCCCCCGGCCGCCGCCGCAGCCCGGTCGGCGACGGTCCGGCACCGGGTCCGGTGGCGGCTGCGGCACGCCCCCGCGCCGCCCCGCGCGCTGGTGGAGGCGCTCGCGGACGCGTACGGGGCGGGGCTGCCCGTACCCCGTGAGGCGGCCCGGCTGCTGCACCGCTCCCCCGCCCTCACCCCGGACGCCGAGCCCGACCCCGCCGCCGCGATGCCGGAACTGCTGCACGCCGTGCGCGAGGCCGCGGGCCCCGCCCCGGCCCCCGGCCTGGCCGACTGGCTGCGCCCGGTGGTCGAGCGCTGCGCGGCGCTGCGGGCCGAGGCCGGGGAGAGGGACGGCGGTCAGGACGGCGGGGGCTCGATGTCCCATTCGGCCCGGAGCCCCTCGGCGGCGGCACGGGCCTCCGGGTGATCGTCGCCGACGGTCTCCCGGTAGCGGCCCAGCACGGTCTCCCGCAGCTCCCGCGACCGGTCCGGCTGCCCGGCGGTCTCCAGGTCGAGCGCGAGGTTGCGCAGGACGGCGAGGGTGCTGGGGTGGCTGTCCCCGAGCAGGGTCTCCAGCCGGGCGGAGATCTCGGTGTTGAGCGCCCGGGACTCCTCGTGATTGCCCAGCCGGGCGAGGTCGGTGGCGAGGTTGGCCCGGGAGAGCAGTACCCAGGGGTGGTCCGCCCAGAGGGCGCCCGCGATGCCGGGGGCGGTGTCCTGGTCCAGCCGGTGGGCGCGCGGGTGCTCGCCGAGCGCCCGGAGCGTCACGGCGTGGTTGAGGGCGGCCAGGTAGGTGTACGGATGGTGCTCGCCGAGGACTTCCCGGTACCCCTGGTGGGCCTCGGCGCCGCGCTGGCCCGCGGCCTGGAGGTCGCCGGTGGCGCGCAGGTCGTTGCCGAGGTTGGTGAGGGCCGCGAGGGCGTCGGGGTGGCGGTCGCCGACGGTGCGGCGGTAGTGGTCGAGGACCAGCACCGCCAGCTCCAGTCCGCGTGCGAAGTCCCCGGCCTTGCGGCAGCTCACGGACAGGTTCTTGATGGCCCGCAGGGTGTGCGGATGGGTCTCGCCGTAGTACTGCCGGTAGGTGGCGACGGTCTGCTCCTGCAGCGTGCGCGCCTCCGCGTACTCCCCGCATTCGCGCATGTCGCGCGCGAGGTTGTTGACGGTGAACAGGGTGGAGCGGGCCGTCGCGCCCAGCACCATGGCCCGGACCTGCCAGACCTTCCGGTCCAGCTCGCGGGCCTCGGCGAACCGGCCGGACAGCCGCAGGCTCACGGCGTAGTTGTGGCCCGCCATCAGGGTGTTGGGATCGTCGGTGCCGAAGACGCGCACGCTCTTGCCGTAGGTGTCCTCGTCCAGCTCCAGGGCCTCCCGGAAGCGGCCGGTGGCCCGCAGGTCGGCGGCGACTCCGCCCGCCAGGTTCAGCGTGTCCTCGTGCTCCTCGCCGACGGTGGCGCGCAGCCGCCGCAGCGCGTCCGCGTTCATCTCGCGGGCCTCGTCCAGCCGCCCCAGGGAGCGCTGGGCGGCGCCCAGCAGCCGGGTCAGGTTGATGGTCCGCAGATCGTCGGGGCCGAGCAGGCGGCGCCACTCCTTCAGGGCGCGCCGGGCCAGCTCCACACCGCTGCGGAAGTCGCCGCGGGCCAGCAGATAGCGGACGACGTTGAGGACGGTGTGGCAGACCTCCGGGTCCTGGCACTCCAGCATGCCGGAGGTCTCGACGTGCGGCAGGATCTCGGTGTACTGCTCCCAGTTGCGCAGCATTTCGGGGTCGCCGGGGTCGTGCGCGGACAGCAGCAGATGGGCCAGGTGGGCCGTGCCCTCGGCGGTCGCGGCGGGCAGCCCGTCCTGGAGGACGCTGCGCACCAGCCGGTGCAGCTGCACCGTACCGGCCCGGTTGTCGATGGTGAGGAGCGAGTAGCGGCCGATGTCGCGGATGGCCCGGGCCCGGTTGAGCGGTTCCTTGACGGTGCGGGAGAGGGCGGCGGGCAGACTGAGCAGCCGGGCGTTGTGCAGCAGGGACAGCGGCACCGGCTCGGGGCCGAAGAAGGCCAGCAGCCGCAGCAGTTCGAGGGCTCCCGCGTTGCGCGTCCGCAGCGAGTCCATGGAGACCTGCCACACGGCCGCCACGGATTCCGCGCCGCCGACCGTCATGGGCTCGGCGAACACCTCGGAACGGCGGCTGGCCAGCAGGCCCAGGTACTCCTCGACCTGCACACCGCTGTTGACCTGCCAGGCCGCGGCCTGCTCGATGGCGAGCGGCAGGTCGCCGAGGGCGTCGGCCAGCCGCGACGCGTCCTCGCCGGTCATTGTGGTGTCGCGGCGGCGGAGGAACTCGATGCTCTCGTCGCGGGTGAAGACGTCCACCTTCAGGGCGCTGACCTGGTCGGCCCAGCCACCGTCCCGGGAGGTGATGATGACGTGGCCCGCGCCGCCGGGCACCCCCACCATGTGGGGGATGTACGGCAGGACCTCCTCCGGCCCGAGCGCGTTGTCGAGGACGAGCAGCCAGCGCTTCACCGGGAAGCCGGACGCCAGGGCGGAGATGACCTTGTCGACCACGCCGTCCACGTCGGGGCCCTCGATGCCGAGGGTCGTGCCGAGCGCGGAGAGCGAGGTGCGGATGACGGCGGGCTGTTCGGCCCGCACCCACCAGACGAGTTCGTACTCCTCCGCGTACCGGCGGATGTACTCGATCGCCAGCTGGGTCTTGCCGACGCCGCCGAGCCCGTACAGCGCCTGGGGCAGCACGGCGGCGCGGCGGCCCTCGGTGAGATAGGACCGCAGCATCCGCAGATGCTCCTCGCGGCCGGTGAAGTTGGCGTTCGGCAGCGGGACGCTGCCGGGGGCGCGCACGGCCCCGCCGGGGGGCGCACCGGCGGGGGTGGTCTGGTCGGGGGCGGAGCCCGGGGGGCTGTCCGGGGCGGCGCCGTTCTCCTGCGGGGGGTCGGGCGGTGCGGGGTGGGCGGGGGTGGGCGATGTGAGCCGATCCGTGTCCGGAGCGCTCCCTGACATGGTCTCTCCCTCGGTGCGGACGCCCGGAAGATCGCTGCGGTCGTCGGGCGGGGACTGCGGATCCGCCAGGACACGCACCCTCTGCGCGAGCCTGCTGTACGGACGGCCGAGCGCGAGGAGCGCGGGATGGGCGGCCGCGGCCAGCTCCCGCTCGGCGGGGGTCAGCCGGTCGTCGACCGGCCCGTCGGGCGCCGCGAGGTACCGCGGCAGCAGATCGGGGCGGGCGCCGATGACCTTGGCCGCCACCGCGGACACCCCTTGGAGGGCGCGGAACAGCTCGCCGCGGCCGAGCCCGCCGAGGAGTTGGTTGCGCACCCCGTCGCGGAAGGCGAAACCGGCGAAGCCGGTGGCGGCCGCGGCCGGGACGGGGCGCTCCAGCAGCCCGCTGAGCAGCACTTCGGCCAGCGGCAGCGGGCCCAGCCGGGGCAGCACCGCCTTCTTGACGTGCCGCATCACCTCAAGGGTCAGCGGCGCGAGCGCCAGATGGGAGGCGAGCAGCCGGGCGGCGGGGGAGGCGGCGGCGCGGAAGGTGCGCACGCGCTCGGCCGGGGCGAGCGGAGCGTCGTCCTCCGGGGCGCGCGGGGCGGCGGCGCAGCGTGCGGCGAGCCCGTCGGCGTCGGTGAGCAGGGCGGCGGCGGGCAGCCAGCCGCCGCCGGTGCCGGTCACCAGCCGGGCCCAGGTGGCGAGCCATTCGGGCTCGATCTCCAGCACGGGCACGGGCACGGCTTCCCGCGTATCGTCCGCGGGTAACGAGCCCTCCGCGCCCGGGTCCTCCGGGGCCGGGCCCGGCAGCCGCAGGCCCAGCTCGGTGTTGGGCAGCCCGCCCGCGCGGGCGCGCAGGGAGACGTCCACGGGGATGGCGTCGCACCGGTCCCACATGTGGTGCGGCAGCGGGTTGAGCACGGCGACGGGGCCGTGCCGCGCCCAGAGGTCGAGCAGCCGGGGCACGGTGCCGCGCGACCACGCCTCGCCCACGCAGTCGCTGAGCAGCAGGATCAGCCGACGGCGCTGGGGGTGCAGCAGCTCCTGCGGATCGCGGTCCGTGGCGCTGCCGTCCGGGCGCAGGACGACCTCGCCGGGGTGCCAGGTGTCCAGCCGCCAGGTCCGTACGTCGCTGAACGCGCCCTGGCGCTGGAAGACCTCTCCGAGCGCCCGGGCCGCGCCGTCCCAGACGGACATGGAGACGCTGTCCTCGACGACCAGGACGACGTCGAACCAGTGCTCCCCGGCGCCGTGGAACACCGGCTCCCAGAAGCCCTGTTCGGCGGCGCGGACGGCGGTGCCCTCCTCGTCCAGGGTGAAGCGGCGGGCGGAGGGGCGGCGGCGCCCGAAGGGGCGCAGGGCGCGGCCGAGCCCCAGCGGGTCGCTCAGCTCGACCTGGCCGTGGGGCTCGTCGGTGCCCCAGGGCCAGGCGGCGGGGACCGAGGCGGGGCCGGGGCCGCCCGTCGTCCGGTCGAGGACGTAACCGGGCCAGCGGGCCTCCGCGGTGGCCGTCCCCGCGGGGCTGCCGGGCCGCGCGGTATCGGCGGCGGCCGGCGCCTCCCGGCCGGGCGGACCGGGAGGCCGTGGTGCGTCCTCGGCGCGCTCGGACCCGGACGGCGCGCGCGGGTCGGCGGAGGCGGGCGGGGCGCCCGATACGGGATCGGCGGGGTCGGCGCGATCGGCGGGATGGTCCGGTGGGACGGGAGCGGAGGGGGTGGCGGCGGCCTGCCGGATGCGCTGTTGCAGCAGTACGGCCTCCGCCCATTCCCGGGGCGTGGGGCCGTCGGTCTCCCGGCCGTACCGGTGCCCGGTCATGTCGGTGATTCCGTGCCCAGCGCGTGCCACAGGGCGTTACGGAGCCGCGCCCAGGAGGTCTCGTCGGACTTCGCCGCCCCGTTGGACAGCATGTGCACGGTGTTGAGCAGCTGGTCGGTCGCCAGGCCGCCGTGCTCCCTGCTGTGGTCGAGGAATTCGCGGATCAGCTCCCTGGCGTCCTGGCCCCGGTCACCGCCGAAGTGGGCGGTGACCATGGCGGTCAGCCGCTCCTCGTCGGGGTCGGGCATCCGGATCTCCAGACAGCGGCGCCGGAACGCGGGCGGGAACTCGCGCTCCCCGTTGCTGGTGATCACGACCACCGGGAACTCATGGCAGCGGACATGACCGTTCTCGACCGGAACGGCGTCGGTGTGGTCCGCGGTCATCACCTTCACGACCGAGCGCTGCCGGTGGCGCTCCAGCTCGCGGATGCGGAACTCGCCTTCCTCGAAGACGTGGAGCAGATCGTTCGGCAGGTCGATGTCGCTCTTGTCCAGCTCGTCGACGAGCAGCACCCGGGGCCGGGCCCAGGGCAGCAGGGCCGTGCCCAGCGGGCCCAGGGTCAGATAGCGGCCGAGGTCCGGCAGGACGCGGTCCTCCGGCGCGCCGCCGACCGGCGGCGGGGTGTCCTGGACGCGGCCGATCGCGTCGTAGTCGTACAGCCCGTCCTTGAGCGCCGTACGGCTGACGATGGGCCAGGAGAGCACCGGCCCCAGGCCCAGCTCGGCGGCGATCCGGTACGCCAGGCTGGACTTGCCGGTGCCGGGCCGCCCGGTGACCAGCAGCGGGCGGCGGACGTGGAGGGCCACGTTGACCATCTCGACCACGGAGCGGTCCAGGGTGCCGCCGCCGGGCCTGCCCAGGCGGCGCCGCCCGGCCGGGGCGGCGGCGGGCGGGGACAGCGGGGTGCCCGCGTCCTCGAAGACCCGCCAGGGCGGCGGGGGCGGGATCCGCGGCGCCTCGCGCTCCGCGGACGGTTCGAGACCGCTGTCGTGGAACACCCACCAGGGCGGGGCGCCCGCGCGGTCCGGGACGCCGTCGATGTCATGCCGATCGGTCATGTTCCCCCCTGATCGGCGGATGCAGCAGTACGGACCGCAGCTCCTCCAGGCCGTCCGGGCTGTCCCATACGAGGCTGAGGTCCACATCGAGGTTCACGTCGAGGTCCGCCGACAGCATCTCGCCGTTTCCTCCAGGTCGCAGTCCGCCCCTCAATAGTCTTACCCGTTCGGGAAGATCGGCGAGAGACGTTCTGAGGAAGTTTCGTATTTCTTGGCGCCCTGCGACCGTTTCGCCCCCGCTGCGTACCCCGACCAGGGCCGGAATACCCGCCTCCAGCAGGACGGACAGATAGTCCGTGGCCTCGTCCCCGGTGTGCCGCGGCGGCTCGAACAGCACGAAGCAGACCGGTGTCTCGGCGTGTCGCAGCCGTCGGCGCAGCCTTCGCGGCTCCAGCACCACCCCCGGGTCGACCCACTCCACGGCCGCCTCCTGGTACTCCCGGCCATGGCTCTGCAGCCAGCGCCAGCGGCCCCGCAGATGGTGGTTGACATGCGGCAGCCGCAGCCGCTCCCACGGGCGGACCACCACCGTGTGGTCCTCGCCGATCGGCCGTGCCGACAGCCCCGTCGGGCGCACCTCGAACCGGTCGACGTCCAGCCAGATCAGATGCAGCGGCAGGACGAACTCCACCTGGAGCCCCGGGGCGAGCAGCCCCAGCCGCTCGATGGCCTCCCGGTGGACCGCCTCGACCCGCGCCTCCAGCTCGTCCCGCCCCCGGGCCCGGGCGTCGCAGAGCACCGGGAACTCCCGCGACCGGTCGTCCATGAGCCGCGCCCGGATGCTGAACAGGGCGGCCGCCGCGCGGCGGGACGAGATCTCCACCACCAGGCTCCGCTCCCCGACCGGCAGCCCCGCCTCGGCCGCCTCCCGCTCACGGGTGGCGGCGAGCAGCCCGGGCGGCCAGTCGAGCCGCTTGGCGGCCTGGTTGTTCCACTGCCGCAGCCCCTGGCGCAGCGCGGGCCGCTCGCCCGCCGCCACCCGCTCCACGAACGTCATCAGCGCGGGCGCCCGGCCCTCCACCTCGACGGCGTCCTCCAGGTCGCGCACCAGCCGCTCCACCCGGCCGCTCCAGGTGTCGTCGCCCTCACCGGCCCGGCCGAGCAGCTCGAAGGCATACCGGGACAGGGTGGTCAGCTCCGTCAGGGCGGCGCCGTCGAGCAGCAGCGCGCATAAGTCCCGCCGCTCGACGTCCGTCAGCAACGGCACCGGACAGCACTGGTCGACCAGCTGCCACGCCTCCACCAGGACCACGGTGCCCTCGTAGTCCTCGCCGACCGCGCGCAGCAGGACGCGCAGCCCGTCCGGGTAGCGGTCGCAGACCTCGGCGATGGACCGCAGGTCCCAGTGCTTGACGGTGTGGCGCTCCACGGGCAGCGCGATCCCGTAGTGCTCCTCGACGTTATGGATCAGCCGGTCCCGCCAGGCGGTGCTGTCCGTCAGCCGGCCGAGGACCCTGGCCAGCTCCTGGTAGAGGTCGAACGCTCCGAAGCCGGTCATCCGGCCCGCCCCGCGTCCTGGATGGGTTCGTCCACTCCCGCGCGCTCCCCCCGAAACCCGCCCGTGCCATTCGGCGTACCGCGTCTGATTTACCCGTGTACGTCGAATGGTACGCACGTAGTAAGCGGATACGGGAGGCTTCACACCCCCTATGACCGGTTCGCGGCCTCCACCTTTCGAACCTGACGCTCCACGACCGTTTCGGGGACCGCGGACTGGGTGGGGTTCGTGAGGTTCACGCCGAAGGCCACGGTGAGTTGGGGTCCGGTGCGCACCACCGTGAAGGCGATGACGGCCTTCTCCTTGCCGCCGTCGACCATGCTGTACGCGAGCGCCTCGTCGCCCGCCGCGGGCGCGTCGAGCGAGGTCACCCCGGCCACGTCCGCCCGCTTGCCCGAACCGTCGGTGGCCGCGAACCCGCCCCGGCAGTCGGATACCGCCTTCCGCAGGTCCGCCACCGTCCGCTCGGCGTCGCCGGAACCGTACGAGGAGAGCCGGAGCACGCCGGAGACGCCCGCGTCCTTCCCCGAGGCCGCGGCGTAGCTCCGGTAGACCGAATCCCGGGGCGCCGGGTCGAAGCCGGTGCCCATCAGCGCGGCCAGCGGCTGGCATCCGGGCTTCAGCGCCCTGGCGTCCTTGCCCCCGTTGAACTCCCGCGCCGTCATCTTGCCGATCTCGTACTCCTTGAGGCCCGCGCCCTTGAGGTCGGCCCTGACCAGCGCGGCCCGTTCCAGCGCGGACGCGGACAGCGGCTCCGCCGCCGCACCCTCGCGCTGGGCGACCTTCTGGTCCGGCTTCCGGTCCGGGCCACCGCATCCGGTCACCAGCCCCAGTGCCGCCAGGACCGCCGCCGCGGCGAGCACACTCCGTGCCCCGGATGTCATCACGTCTCTGCCCGCCCTTGGTTGACGCCCCCGCGTTCCTTCCGGCCATCCAACAACGGGGACGGAAGGAACCCAAGGGGTCGCGGACAACCTCTGCGGGCGCGGACTCGCCATGCGGCCGAAGGTTGCACACCTCACACTGAATGTGGTGCATCCCATATCACCACATGCATAAGCAACTTTTCCGCCTCCAGGCTGTCTTACCGACCGATCGTTCCTCAGTTCACTCCATATCGGCATCACACCGGCGGCACACCCCCGGAGGGGAGGGCACGTCGCGGCGGTCGAGGACGCCGCGCGTACATCACCATGAAGATCGCATTCCTGCTGCACAACGCCTATGGGATCGGCGGCACCATCCGGTCGACCTTCAATCTGGCCGGGGCGCTGGCCGCCCGCCACCGGGTGGAGATCGTCTCCCTGATACGCACCATCGACACCCCGGGCCTGCCCCTCCCCAGAGCCGTGCGCCTCAGACCGCTGATCGACCAACGCCCCGGCATCCCGGGCGAGTCCGGCGACCTCGGCAACCCGCTGCTGCGGCAGCCCAGCGCCCATGTCCCGGACGCGGAGTCCAAAGGCACCGTCAACTTCAACGCGCTCACCGACCAGCGCCTCGCCGCCTATCTGGCCGCCACCGACGCCGATGTCGTCATCGCGACCCGCCCCGGGCTGGTGATCTGCCTCGCCGCCCTCGGGCAGGAGGGCCGCTATCTGCGGATCGGCCAGGAGCACCGGCTGTACGAAACCCACCGCGCCGAGATCCGTAACCCCTGCGACGCCGCCCTCGCCCGGCTCGACGCCAACACCTCCGTCTCCGAGGCCGACGCGCAGACCCACCGCGACCGGCTGCCCGGCGTCTCCACCCTGCTGACCGGGCTGCCCAACTGCGTGCCCGCCACCGGCATCGAGCCCTCCGACGGCGACGCCAAGCTGGTCGTGGCCGCCGGCCGGCTCATCCCGGTCAAGCGCTACGACCTGCTGGTCGGCGCGTGGGCCACGGTCGCCGCCAAACACCCCGACTGGCACTTGCGGATCTACGGCCGCGGCCCCCAGGCACCCGCGCTCCGCCGCCAGATCGACGAACTCGGACTCGCCGGACAGATCACGATGATGGGCGCCCACTCCCCCATCGAGACCGAATGGGCCAAGGGCGCGATCGCCGCCGTCACCTCCCGCGAGGAGTCGTTCGGCATGACGATCGTCGAGGCGATGCACTGCGGCGTGCCCGTCGTCGCCACCGACTGCCCGCACGGGCCCGGCGAGATCATCACCAACGGCCGGGACGGGCTGCTCGTCCCCGTCGGCGACACCGACGCCATCGCCAAGGGGCTGCTCACCCTGATCGAGGACGCCCCGCTGCGCCGCTCCATGGGCGAGGCGGCGCAGGTCGCGGCGCGGCGGTACGCACCGCCGCGGATGGCCGCCGCGTACGAGGAACTCTTCGCCGAACTCTTCGCCCGCCGCGGCCAGTCGCCCCGGAACGGGACCCGGCCCGCCGTCGCGGCGCGCGCCCTCGGCTCCCTCGCCGGTCGTCCGGCAGGGCCCCGGAAGACCTTCAAGAGCGCCGTCAAGCAGCTGATCCGCAAGCCGCTGCACCCGGTCGCCTCGTGCCGGGTCGACGCCGACGGCAACCTGGCCGTGCTGGTCGAGCCCGCGGACGTACACGGCACCGGCCTGGCGCTGACCCTCACCCACCGCCGCGGCAGGGGCGCCCCGGTCCGGGTGCCGCTGCGGCCGCCGGTCGCCCCGGGCGCGCCCTGGACCGCGACGCTGGACCGCGGCGCGATCGACCTCGCCGAGGGCCGCTGGGACCTGCACGTGGTGCGCCCCTCGGACGGGGTGCGCCGCCGGGTGATCTCCCGGTTCGCCGAGGGGCGCGGGCTGGTCGGTCTGGAGCCGCTGCCCGGCTCCCCGTTCTCCTGGTGGATCCCGTACCCCACCGTCGACGGCTATCTCGCGCTGCGCGCCTGGCGCCGCCCGGCCCACGCCGAGGCCCGGGTGATCCGCGCCGAGGCCGACGGGCTCACCGTCGAGGGCACCCTGCACGGCGCCCGCTTCGCCGCCGACGCCGCCCCGAGCCTGCTCGCCACCCCGCGCGGCGCCGCCCTCCCGTTCACCGCGGGCGTCACCGCGGTGGACGCGACCCGGTTCCGCTTCACCGTGCCGTACGAGCGGATCCACGCGGCGCGCGGCGGCCAGCAGACCACCGCGGGCTGGGATCTGACCCTCCGCAAGACGCCGGACTCCACCACCGCGATCCGCATCGGCCGGGCCATCGGGGACATCCTCGACCGCCACAAGACCGACCTCCACCCGATCACCCACGGTGTGCGCCCCTATCTCAGCAAGGCCGGGGACCTGGCCATTACCTGTGCACCACACGAAAATTGAGTGTGTAGGCCAGCCAATTCGCCGCGTTTGGCTCTGGCCATGGCGGTAACACTGAGTGATGTCAAGCCTCGAGCGAGGAAATCTCTGCGGAAGGCAGTCCGATGTCAGTCACGCTCATCATCCTGGTAGCGGCGCTGGTGGCCATCGTGGCGCTGGTGTTCGCGCGGCCGGTCCGGCAGAGCAGCCGCGACGGCCTCATCAGCCGGTTCGGCCCCGAGTACGACCGGGCCCTCGCACGGCACGACGGCGATGCCAAGGCGGCGCAGTGGGAGCTCAGCGAGCGGCTGCGACGCTACGGCGAACTGTCGATACGGGCGCTGACCCCGGAGTCCCGGGAGCAGTACGCGGCCCGCTGGTCGGGTCTGCAGGAGCGGTTCGTCGAGTCGCCCGCGATCGCGGTGCGGGAGGCGGACCGGCTGTTCGGCGCGCTGGCGGCCGAGCGCGGCTATCCGGCCGAGTCCCCGGAGCAGTTGATGGAGGCCCTGTCCGTCCGGCACGCGCAGGCGGTCGACGGCTTCCGGAAGCTGCACACGGAGGCGGAGCGGGCCCGCGCGGGCCAGGCCGATACGGACCGGCTGCGGGAGGCGCTGCTCGGCGCCTACCCGCTGTTCGAAGAGCTGGTCCGGGCACAGCCGCACGACCGGGCGCTGCGGCGAAGGCGGCAGCGGCAGCACCGGCACCACCGGCCCGCGGTCCTGCGGTCCTCCTAGGGACCGTCGGACCCGCCAGGTCCGTACGGTCCGTACGGACCCTCAGGACCGGACCCGGACGGCCAGCGCGAGCGTGTCGTCCGGGTGAAGGATCACGGTGTGCATATCGTCCGCGATGGCGCCGGGGATCTCCTCGATCGGGGCATGCAGATGCTCGTACGCGGCCTCGATCAACCGCTTCTCGCCCTCCACGGGGTCCCGCCGGCTCTCGGTGAGCCCGTCGGTGTAGAGGAGCAGGAGATCCCCCGGCGCCATCTTCTCGGCCAGCAGCCGGTCGCTTCCGGGCAGCGGAAAGCCGATCCCCCGCCCCCGCGCCTCCAGATAGCGCGGCGTTCCGTCGCCGCGCAGCAGCAGCGCGGGCGGATGGCTGCCGTTGGCCACCCACAGCTCGCCCGTGACCGGGTCGATCCGGGCCAGCAGGACCGTGGCCATCACACTGCGGTCGAACGGCAGCAGGATCTCGTCGGTGCGGGCGACGATCGACTGCAGAGGGTGGCCCTCCAGCGCCAGGGTGCGCACCGCGTGCGTGACGTTCAGCGCGCTGCGGGTACTGGTCACCCCGTGCCCGAGGGCGTCCACGACCGTGATGTGGACCGTGCCGTCGGGCAGCACGAACCAGTCGTACAGGTCACCGCCGGTGGGCGCGTCGGTGCCCGCGGGCTCGTAGTGGACGGCGAGTTCGAGGCCGTCGACCTCCAGGGGCGCCGGACGCAGCGCGTCCTCCAGCTCGCGCAGCGTCTGGCCGTGCGCCTTGCGCAGCTGCTCGTCGCGCTCGTCCAGCTGGACGTAGAGGGCGAGCACACCGCTGTTGGTCTCGGCGAGTTCGTCCTTCAGACGGCGGTGATCGGCGGTGAGCGCGTCGGTGCGGGCCACCACCGCGCGCAACTCCTCCTCCACCAGCGCCGCGTCGTCGCCCCCCGCCGTCCCCGGTATGTCCGCTGCCGGACCGTCCGGTGCCGGTGCGGCCGGGAGCCGCCACACCACCTCCCGGCCGGTCACCGCGTCCGCGGGCAGCGGGAGTCCGGCCGCTGCCTCGGCGGACGGCAGGGCCGTGGCACCGTCCACACCGAGCGCCAGGGTGAGCAGCCCGGACCTGCCGTCGTCATCGCTCTGGAACGTCCAGCTCAGCGAGGTGTGTCCGGCCGCGCGCAGGGCCGGTTCCGCGACGGCCGCGACGGACAGCACGAGCCGTCCGCGCAGCGCCGGATCCAGGGCGTGGTCACGGGCGATGTGGCGCACGGCCCGGCGGAGCCCGTCCGCCGTGTCGCAGCCGATGGTCCGCGTGGTCATGGGTGCCTCTGTGGGGGCCTGGCCGTGAGAACCGTGGCATCGTCGCGGATACGCCGATGGCCATGAGCGAGTGCGGCGGACAGCAGGGGTGGCGGGAGCCGGAGCAGGAACGGTGACGGATCGCGCGCCCATCCGGCGTCGATGCCGTCGCTGTGGAGCACCGCGGTGGCGCCCTGCGGCAGCGGGAGGCGGTGGACGTGCGGGGCGGGCATGGACCAGCCGACGACGCCGGGCTGCCCGGTGAGCCGGGACCCGACGCCCTGGTGAGTCAGGGTCAGCACGCGGACGTTGCCGATGCCGCAGTACTCGGCGTGGTCCGCGTGCAGGCGCAGCAGCCCGGCCGCCGCCCCGCGGGTGTGCCGCAGGGCGCGGTGCATGCCGCTCACCAGCTCGCCCAGCGGCCGCCCCGGGTCGGCGTGGAAGGTGCGCAGCGCGAGACCGGCCGCCTCCGCGGCCTGGGTCCCGTGCCCCAGCCCGTCGAGGACGGCGGCGGTGCGGCTCTCGCCGGTGTCGGCGACGGCGCAGGCGTCGCCGCAGTCCTCCTCCCCGTCGACGGTCAGGCACACCGAACCCACGCCCTGGAGCGCGGCGCCGCGGTCGCCGGGCGGGGTGAGCCGGGCGCAGGCCCAGGTCCCGACCTCGGCGCGGGCATCCGTACCCGTGCGGATGAGGAAGTGGGTGGCGAGCCTGCTCACCGCGCCGAGCCCCACACCGAGGGTTCCGGCGGTGGTGTAGCCGTCCGCGAGGCAGCGCTCCAGCTCGGCCATGCCGGGGCCGCGGTCGGCGGCCAGGATCTCCACGCCCTCGCCCAGCGGTACGGGCTGGATGTAGAGGGTGCCGTCGCTGGCGTGCTTATCGAGGTTGGTGGCCAGCTCCGAGGCGATGACGGCCGCCTGCTCGGGCAGCGCGCCGGGCAGCCCGCACGCCCGCGCCGCCCTCCGTGCCGTCTCGGCCGCCAGGTGGACCGCGCTGTGGTGGTCGATCCGTACCTGGGCGGTGGGGGTCGGCGTCGTACGGGTCACCGGACCGTCCACCGGGTGGCGACCACGGTCGTGCCCTGCCCGACGCCGGTGTGCACCGTGAACTCGTCCATCAGCCGGCGGGCGCCGCCCAGCCCGTGGCCGAGCCCCGAGCCGGTGGTGAAGCCGTCGGTGAGCGCCGTGTCCAGGTCCGCGATGCCGGGCCCGTCGTCCCTGACGACCAGCCGCAGCCCGCGCCCGGCGGGGCCGCGCACCTGCTCGATGGTCAGGGTGCCGCCCCCGCCGTGGACATAGGCGTTACGGGCCAGTTCGCTCGCCGCCGTGACCACCCGGGTCTGGTCGACGATCCCGAATCCGACCTCGACGGTGGCCGCGCGCACCGCGTGCCGCACCGCCAGCAGGTCCTCCTCGGTACGGACCTGATGAGTGGCCTGATGGATGGCCTGATGGGTCACGGGCGCGCCCGCCTCGCCGTCGCCCGCGCAGGGCGCCGGGGACGGCCGGGAAGCGACGGTGGACTCACCGGGCAGCGCCACGTCAGGACCCTCCCAGGGGTTCCTGGGCCTGGCGCCACCCCAGTGCGGCCAGGCCCTGTTCCGGGTTGAGTGCGGTCTCCACACCGACCAGTTCGATACCCAGCTCGACCAGGGTGATCGCCACCGGGGGCCGCATGCCCGCCACGATCACCCGGGCGCCCAGCAGCCGGGACACCGTGGTCAGCTCCATCAGGGTGCGCGCCACGAAGGAGTCGATGATCTCCAGCCGGGAGATGTCGATCAGCACTCCCCGCGCCCCCTCGGCGGAGATACGGGTCGTCAGCTCCTCGGTGAAGGCGATGGCGGCCCGGTCGTCCAGCTCGTTGAGCAGTCCGGTGACCAGGACGTCGCCCAGCCGCAGGATCGGCACGCCCACCGGGCGGTGTCCGTTCACCGGCTCTCCCCCGCGGCGCCGCCCGGGCCGGGACCGTCGATCAGCTTGATCGCGGCGGCCAGCGCGTCGGCCAGCGTCGCCCGCGTGAGGATGGTGGACAGGTCGATGCCGAGCTGGGCGATGGTCTGCGCGATGGACGGCCGGATGCCGCTGATCACACAGTCCGCGCCCATCAGCCGCACCGCGTTGACGGTCTGCATGAGGTGCTGGGCGACGGCGGTGTCCACCGTCGAGACGCCCGTGATGTCGATGATCGCGACCAGCGCCTCATGGTCCTGTATCGCCTGGAGCAGGTTCTCCATGACGATCTGGGTCCGCGCGGTGTCCAGTGTGCCGATCAGCGGCACCGCCAGCACCTGCTTCCACAGCCGCACCACCGGCGTGGACAGCTCCATCAGCTGCTGGGACTGCCGCCGGATGATCTCCTCGCGGCCCTCCACATACGTCTCGAAGGAGAGCGCCCCGGCCACGTCGAGCAGCCGGTTGATGACGACCGCCGTGGCGAACAGCTCCTCGGCGTCCCGGGTCTCCCGCTGTACGGCCTTCAGCAGCGCCTCCTTGAGCGCCAGCACGGCCAGCGAGGTGGCGGTCGGGGTCGCCCCGGACCGGGCGCGGCGCAGCGACAGTCCGACGACCGCCTGGTGCAGCCCCGGGTGGGAGGTCACGACCCGGTCCACCGGGGTGTCGCTCTCCAGCCCCGCGACCAGCGCGTCGATCAACGAGTCGGCCTCCTCGCGGAGTTCGGCCTCGCTGATGTCGGTGCCGAGCAGCGCCTGCTCCAGCTGGAGCGCGACCCAGCGGTCGGCGATCTCGGCGTCACGCTCCTGCAGAGCCCTCGTCAGCCGTTCACGCACGGCGGCCTCACTGGTACTCACGCGGTCTACGTCCCTTCCCGGTCGGCCACCCGGTCTCTGCGGCTCAAATGTTATCGATCTCCTGTGCTCCGGCTCCAGACACAGATGCGCGAAATCGTGTACCCGATGGCCACGATCACACACCCGCCGCAGGTCAGCAGCATCCCGCGGCCGGAAGCGAACGCTTGTTGCGGGCTTCCTTGTTCCGGGCCGCGAGCAGTTCGTCGGCCGGGTAGCCGACCTCTTCGAGGGTCAGCCCATGGGGGCGTACGACGTGGACCGCCGAATCCCGCACCCCCGCCGCCAGCACCTTCCCCGGCCAGTCCACCGGGCGGTGGCCGTCGCCGGTGAACAGCAGCGCGCCGACCAGCGAGCGGACCATGTTGTGGCAGAAGGCGTCGGCCCGCACGGTCGCCGTGATCACCCCGTCCGCGCCGCGCTCCCAGCTCAGCCGCTGGAGGGTGCGGATGGTGGTGGCGCCCTCCCGGCGCTTGCAGTACGCGGCGAAGTCGTGCTCGCCGAGCAGCAGCGCCGAGGCCGCGTTCATGGCGTCCACGTCCAGCGGCCAGTCGTGCCACAGCACATGGCCGCGCAGCAGCGGATCGACCCCGCCCGGCTGGTCCACCACCCGGTAGGCGTACCGCCGCCAGATCGCCGAGAAGCGCGCGTTGAAGCCGGGCGGCGCCTCGGCGATCCGCCGGACCCGGACATCGTGCGGCAACCGGCCCGCGAGGCGCCGCAGCAGCTTGTCCCGGTGCTCGTCCCACACCGGCTCCGGCAGATCGACGTGCGCGACCTGACCGCGGGCGTGCACCCCGGCGTCGGTGCGGCCCGCCACGGTCAGCTCGTACGTGTCCGACGACCGGGTCACCGTGCGCAGGGCGCTCTCCAGCTCGCCCTGGACGGTGCGCCGCTCGCGCTGCTTGGCCCAGCCCGAGAAGTCCTTGCCGTCGTAGCTCAGATCCAGCCGGATCCGTACGTAACCGGGCGCCGCCTCGTCACTCACGCAACCGTTCCTCTCAACTCCGCTCAACCCTCGCAACACGGAACGGGCCCGCACCCAGATTCTGGGTGCGGGCCCGCCCGTTCAGCCAAGCCTTCGAACGCCTCAGGCGTCCTTGGACTCTTCGGCGGCCTCGGCCGGGGCCTCGGCGGCCTCGTCCTTCTTGAGGTCCGCGACGGCCTGGTCGCCGGCGGCGTCCTTCGCGGTGCGCTTGGTGGCGGCCTCGGCCTCGCCGACCGCCTCCTGCTGCACGGTCAGGGCCTCGACCAGCTCGATGACCGCCATCGGGGCGTTGTCGCCACGGCGGTTACCGATCTTGGTGATGCGGGTGTAGCCACCCGGCCGGTTCTCGTAGCGCGGCGCGATCTCGGTGAAGAGAGTGTGCACGACGCTCTTGTCACGGATGGACTGGAGCACCAGACGGCGGTTGTGAAGGTCGCCCTTCTTCGCCTTGGTGACCAGCTTCTCCGCGACCGGGCGCAGGCGGCGGGCCTTCGCCTCGGTGGTGGTGATCCGGCCGTGCTCGAACAGCGCGGTGGCGAGGTTCGCCAGCAGGAGCCGCTCGTGCGCAGCGCTGCCGCCCAGACGGGCGCCCTTGGTGGGCTTCGGCATGGTGTATCTCCTAGATGTCTGCACCGGCCGTATCAGGTACCGGTGTCAGTTACCGACGAGCGTGTGCCCGCCGGAGGTATCAGTACTGCTCGGTCTCCACGAAACCGGCGTCCGCATCGTCGTCCGCGCCGAAGGCGTCCGCGGCGGCGGTCGGGTCGAATCCGGGCGGGCTGTCCTTGAGCGCGAGGCCCATACCGGCCAGCTTCGCCTTGACCTCGTCGATCGACTTGGCGCCGAAGTTGCGGATGTCGAGCAGGTCCGCCTCGGACCGCGCCACGAGCTCACCCACGGAGTGGATGCCCTCGCGCTTGAGGCAGTTGTACGAGCGGACGGTGAGCTCCAGCTCCTCGATCGGCAGGGCCAGATCGGCGGCCAGGGCGGCATCCGTCGGGGACGGGCCCATGTCGATGCCCTCGGCGTCGACGTTCAGCTCGCGGGCCAGGCCGAACAGCTCGACCAGGGTCTTACCGGCCGACGCCATGGCGTCGCGCGGGCGCATGGCCTGCTTGGTCTCGACGTCGACGATCAGCTTGTCGAAGTCGGTGCGCTGCTCGACACGGGTCGCCTCGACCTTGTAGGTGACCTTGAGGACCGGCGAGTAGATCGAGTCGACCGGGATCCGGCCGATCTCCTGGCCGACCTGCTTGTTCTGGACGGCGGAGACGTAGCCGCGACCGCGCTCGACGGTCAGCTCCATCTCCAGCTTGCCCTTGCCGTTCAGCGTGGCCAGGACCAGGTCCGGGTTGTGCACCTCGACACCGGCCGGCGGGGCGATGTCGGCGGCGGTGACCAGACCCGGGCCCTGCTTGCGCAGGTACATCACGACCGGCTCGTCGTGCTCCGAGGAGACGACCAGCTGCTTGATGTTGAGGATCAGGTCGGTGACGTCCTCCTTGACGCCCGGCACGGTGGTGAACTCGTGCAGGACCCCGTCGATCCGGATGGACGTGACCGCCGCACCGGGAATCGAGGAGAGGAGCGTACGACGCAGGGAGTTTCCGAGGGTGTAGCCGAAGCCCGGCTCCAGCGGCTCGATCACGAACCGGGAGCGGAATTCGTCGACGACCTCTTCGGTCAACGAGGGACGCTGAGCGATCAGCATGGGGTTTCCTCCAGTCTCCGGCGCCCGCTATTTGACGCCGAACCCTTCAATGGTACGGGCGGTACGTGCCAAACGGCTCCGTACCGCCCGTATCGTCCGCGGCTACTACTTCGAGTAGAGCTCGACGATCAGCTGCTCCTGCACCTGGGTGTCGATCACCGGGCGCTCGGGCAGGGAGTGCACGAGGATGCGCAGCTGGGACGGAATGGCCTCCAGCCACGCCGGCACCGTGCGCTCGCCGGCCTCGGCCACGGCCACCTGGAAGGGGGTCATGGTCCGGGACTTCTGACGAACCTCGATGATGTCGTTCACGGCGACGCGGGCCGACGGGATGTCGGTCTTGACGCCGTTCACGGTGAAGTGGCCATGCCGGACGAGCTGGCGGGCGTGGTCCCGGGACTTGGCGAAGCCCGCCCGGTAGACCACGTTGTCCAGCCGCGTCTCGAGGATGCGAAGAAGGTTCTCACCGGTCTTGCCGGTCTTCTTGTTCGCCTCCGCGTAGTAGCCACGGAACTGCTTCTCAAGGACGCCGTAAATGCGGGTCGCCTTCTGCTTCTCTCGGAGCTGCAAGAGGTACTCGCTGTCCTTGGTGCGCCCGCGACCGTGCTCACCCGGGGGGTAAGGACGGATCTCGATCGGGCACTTTGCGCTCTCGCACTTGCTCCCCTTGAGGAAGAGCTTCTGCTTTTCCCGACGGCATCGCTTGCAGTCGGCCCCGGTGTAACGCGCCATTTTCTAGTTGTCTCCTACTTCAGCAGCGGAATCAGACGCGCCGGCGCTTGGGCGGGCGGCATCCGTTGTGCGGAGTCGGAGTGACGTCCTGGATCGAACCCACCTCCAGGCCGGTGGCCTGGAGCGAGCGGATCGCGGTCTCACGGCCGGAGCCCGGACCCTTGACGAACACGTCGACCTTGCGCATGCCGTGCTCCTGCGCGCGGCGGGCGGCCGACTCGGCGGCCATCTGCGCGGCGAACGGAGTGGACTTGCGCGAGCCCTTGAAGCCGACGTGGCCGGCCGAGGCCCAAGAAATCACGTTCCCGGTCGGGTCCGTGATCGAGACGATGGTGTTGTTGAACGTGCTCTTGATGTGAGCGTGCCCGTGGGCGACGTTCTTCTTTTCCTTGCGGCGCACCTTCTTGGCGCCGGCCGTCCTGCTCTTCGGAGGCATTCCTGAATTCTCCCGTGGAGGTGGTCGGTCCTACAGCTCGGACCGCTTGGCAGCGTCCGGTGCGGACTACTTCTTGCCCGGCTTCTTCTTACCGGCGATCGCGCGACGCGGGCCCTTGCGGGTGCGGGCGTTGGTGCTGGTGCGCTGGCCGTGGACCGGCAGGCCGCGGCGGTGACGCAGGCCCTGGTAGCAGCCGATCTCCACCTTGCGGCGGATGTCGGCCTGAATCTCACGACGGAGGTCACCCTCGGTCTTGATGTTGTTGTCCACGTAGTCGCGGATCTTGACCAGGTCCTCTTCGGCCAGGTCGCGAACGCGCGTGTCCGGGTTCACACCCGTGTTGGCGAGCGTCTGCTGGGCAAGGGTGCGACCGATGCCGAAGACGTAGGTGAGGGCGACCTCGACGCGCTTTTCGCGCGGGAGATCAACGCCTGCAAGGCGTGCCATGAATCTGGCTCCAGTTGGTTGTCGGAGGTCTTCCGCAGCACCACTCCCGGCCGAACGGCCCGGGTCCCCGGCCTCCGACCGGGGGTGTCGTCCCCGACGGAGCGGGAACGGGTGACTGCGTAGATACGTACAGCTATGCGTCGCGCGAAGATTGCTGCGAGAAGTGCAGGTCTACGGCCGGCGTGCGTCAGCCCTGGCGCTGCTTGTGGCGCAGGTTGTCGCAGATGACCATGACCCGGCCGTGGCGGCGGATCACCTTGCACTTGTCGCAGATCTTCTTGACGCTCGGCTTGACCTTCATGGTGTGAGGTTCTCCGGGTCGTGAGATCTACTTGTAGCGGTAGACGATCCGTCCGCGCGTGAGGTCGTACGGAGAGAGCTCCACGACCACCCGGTCATCGGGCAGGATGCGGATGTAGTGCATACGCATCTTGCCGCTGATGTGCGCGAGGACCTTGTGACCGTTCTGAAGCTCCACCTTGAACATCGCGTTCGGCAGAGACTCGATCACGGTGCCCTCGATTTCGATGGCGCCTTGCTTCTTGGCCATGTCCTGCTTTCGGGATCGGCTACCTTGATCGGCTCGCCACATGCGGGAGGGCATGCGTGAGCCGACGTGTCAGTCTACGTCAGGGCATCCCGAAACACGAATCCGGGTCAGCATGCCCGGATTCCGTGGTTTTCATGCCAAAGAAGATCACGCGCAGGGGCCGGGCCGGGCCGGTTCAGGCCAGCGGGTCGGGGGCGGTTTCCACGCCCAGCTCGGCCAGCTTCGCCTTGCCGCCGTCCACGGCGGTCAGCACCAGCGGGCCCTCCTCGGTCAGCGCGACCGAGTGCTCCCAGTGGCTGGACCAGGTGCCGTCGTCCGTCTTGACGGTCCAGTCGTCGGCCAGGACGTGCGTCTTCGCGGTGCCGAGGCTCACCATCGGCTCGATCGCGATGCAGAAGCCGGGCACCAGCTTCGGGCCCTTGCCGCGCTTGCGGGAGACATAGTTCAGCAGATGCGGGTCCATGTGCATCTGGCTGCCGATGCCGTGGCCGCCGTAGTCCTCGACGATCCCGTACTTACCGGAGGCCGGACGCGGCTGGCGCCGGATGTAGCCCTCGATCGCCTTGGAGATGTCGATCAGCCGGTTGCCCTTGCGGACCGCGGCGATCCCGGCCCACATCGACTCCTCGGTGACCCGGCTCAGCTCGTGCAGCTCCGGGTCGTGGCCCTCGCCGACGAAGACGGTGAAGGCGGCGTCGCCGTGCCAGCCGTCGATGATCGCGCCCGCGTCGATGGACAGGAGGTCGCCGTCCTTCAGCACGGTCTCCCGGTCCGGGATGCCGTGCACGACGATGTCGTTCACCGAGGTGCAGATGGTCGCGGGGAAGCCGCCGTAGCCCAGGAAGTTCGACTTGGCACCGTGGTCAGCGATCACCTTGCGGGCGACGTCGTCCAGGTCCTTGGTGGAGGCGCCGGGCACGGCGGCCGCACGCGTCGCCTCATGGATGGCGGCGACGACCAGCCCCGCCTCACGCATCTTCGCGATCTGCTCGGCCGTCTTGATCTCCACCATGGGATGCCTTCCGGGGTCAGTCTCTGGTGCCGCGGTCGTCGTGCCGTGACGTATCTGCTCAACAGTACGGCCGTGGGGGGGGGGGGGGGGAAGGAAAAGTGAATCACGATCGCCGGAAACCGGGAGGCCCTGGCGAGGAAGGCGCCAGGGAGGGGGCGGGGGAACGAGCGACTCGCACCGGTG
>NZ_JBVIVI010000002.1:0-203038 GCF_055595765.1 Streptomyces sp. NPDC040405 | reverse complement strand
TCCCTCCCTCTTTGTTCCTCTCCCCCCCCCCCCCCCCCCCCCCCCCCCCCTCTTCCCCCCCCCCCCCCCCCCCACGGCCGTACTCCGGTCCTCGCGGCCTAGGCGGCCTTGGCCGCCAGCGCGCCCATGGCGCGCTGGGTCACCTCGGACACCTTGCCGAGCGCCGGGATCGTCACGACCTGGCCCTTGGCCTTGTAGTAGTCGATGATCGGCTCGGTCTCGCGGTGGTAGACCTCAAGGCGCTTGCGGACGGTTTCCTCGCTGTCGTCCTCGCGCTGGTACAGCTCGCCGCCGCACACGTCGCACACGCCCTCGGTCTTGGGCTGCTTGTACTCGACGTGGAAGGTGTGCGCGCTGTCGTTGCGGCAGGTCCGGCGGCCGGCGATGCGCTTGACCACCTCGTCCTCCGGGACCTCCAGGTCCAGCACCGCGTCGAGCGTCAGCTCGTTGGCCCGCAGGTAGGCGTCCAGCGCCTCGGCCTGGGCCACATTGCGCGGGAAGCCGTCGAGCAGAAAGCCGCCCGCGGCGTCCGGCTGGCCCATCCGGTCCTCGGCCATGCCGACCGTGACCTCGTCCGGTACCAGCTGACCGGCCCGCATGTACTCCTGCGCCTGCTTGCCGAGCGGTGTGCCCTGGCTGATGTTCGCGCGGAAGAGGTCGCCCGTGGAGATGTGCGGGATCGACAGGTTCTCGGCGAGGTACGTCGCTTGCGTACCCTTACCGGCTCCAGGAGGCCCGACGAGGACGATTCGCATCAGCGGAGGAACCCTTCGTAGTGTCGCTGCTGAAGCTGGCTCTCGATCTGCTTCACGGTCTCCAGGCCGACACCCACGATGATCAGGATGCTCGTGCCACCGAACGGGAAGTTCTGATTGGCATTGAGCGTCACCAGCGCCACCGTGGGCACGAGGGCGATCAGACCCAGATAGAGCGCACCGGGCCACGTGATGCGGTTCAGCACGTAGCTCAGATACTCAGCAGTGGGACGACCAGCCCGAATACCCGGGATGAACCCACCATACTTCTTCATGTTGTCGGCAACTTCTTCGGGGTTGAAGCTGATGGCGACGTAGAAGAACGCGAAGAAGACGATCAGCAGGAAGTACGAGGCGATGTAGATCGGGTGGTCGCCCTTGACCAGGTTCTGCGAGATCCAGTTCGCCCAGCCCGCCTTGGACTGGCTGAACTGAACGATCAGCGCCGGAATGTAGAGCAGGGACGAGGCGAAGATCACGGGGATCACGCCCGCCTGGTTCACCTTCATCGGGATGTAGGTCGACGTGCCGCCGTAGGAGCGGCGGCCGATCATCCGCTTGGCGTACTGCACCGGGATGCGGCGCTGCGCCTGCTCGACGAAGACCACCAGGCCGACCATGGCCAGACCACAGAGGATCACCAGGCCGAACTCCAGCCAGCCGCCCATGATCTTGCCCTGCTGCTTGATGCTCCACATGGCGCTGGGGAAACCGGCGGCGATCGAGACGAACATCAGGATCGACATGCCGTTGCCGATGCCGCGGTCGGTGACGAGCTCACCGAGCCACATGATCAGCGCGGTGCCCGCCGTCATCGTGATGACCATCACGGCGGTGGTGAAGATCGAATCGTCCCGGACGATCTGATTGCCGACCGGGCAGCTCTGGAACAGAGAACCGCTGCGCGCCGTGGCGACCAGGCCAGTGCCCTGGAGAATCGCCAGCGCGACGGTGAGGTATCGGGTGTACTGCGTGATCTTCGCCTGCCCGGTCTGGCCCTCCTTCTTGAGGGCCTCCAGACGCGGAATCACCACGGTCAGCAGCTGCAGGATGATGCTCGCCGTGATGTACGGCATGATCCCGAGCGCGAAGATGGTGATCTGGAGCAGTGCGCCACCACTGAACATGTTGACCAGGCCGAACAGCCCCTGCTGGCCCTTGGCCAAGTCCATGCACGTCTGGACATTCTTATAATCGATGCCCGGGATCGGGACGTGTTGCCCGAGCCTGAAGAGCACGATGATGGCCAGCGTGAACAGCAGCTTCTTGCGCAGGTCGGGCGTCTTGAACGCCCGGGCGAACGCGGTGAGCACGGTGCCTCCTGCGCCCCCCGCGTGCATGCGCGAGAGGTGACGGTCTTGAGGATCGACGAATACATATCAGCCAGGACCGCACGAAGACGTACCGCGCGGAAGGTAACAGCGCACGCCACCTTACCGGCGACCTGGCCCCCCTAGGAACGACCAACCGGGGATGCCCCGTATTTGGGGCATCCCCGGCCAGTTTCGCACGTTGCTCAGACGAGCTCGGTGACGGTGCCGCCCGCACCGGTGATCTTCTCCTTGGCGGAACCGGAGACGGCGTCGACCGTCACCTGGAGCGCCACGGAGACCTCACCGGAGCCCAGCACCTTGACGAGCTGGTTCTTGCGCACCGCACCCTTGGCGACCAGGTCGGCCACCGTGACCTCGCCACCCTGCGGGTAGAGCGCGGCCAGCTTGTCCAGGTTCACGACCTGGTACTCGGTGCGGAAGGGGTTCTTGAAGCCCTTCAGCTTCGGGAGCCGCATGTGGAGGGGCATCTGCCCACCCTCGAAGCGCTCCGGAACCTGGTAACGGGCCTTCGTGCCCTTGGTACCACGACCAGCGGTCTTACCCTTGGACGCCTCACCACGACCCACACGGGTCTTGGCGGTCTTGGCGCCCGGGGCGGGCCGGAGGTTGTGGACCTTCAGCGGGTTGTTCTCCGCCATGTCAGTCGACCTCCTCGACCGTCACGAGGTGCCGCACGGTGGTCGCCATGCCGCGGAACTCGGGGCGGTCCTCCTTGACAACCACGTCGCCGAGCTTCTTCAGCCCGAGCGAACGCAGGGTGTCGCGGTGGTTCTGCTTGCTGCCGATGTACGACTTCGTCTGCGTGATCTTGAGGCGGGCCATGCTCACACACCCACCCCGGCACGCGCCCGCAGCAGAGCGGCGGGGGCGACGTCCTCGAGCGGCAGACCACGACGGGCCGCGATCTCCTCGGGCCGCTGAAGGCCCTGCAGAGCGGCGCGCGTGGCGTGCACGATGTTGATCGGGTTCGACGAGCCGAGCGACTTGCTCAGCACGTCGTGGATGCCCGCGCACTCCAGAACGGCGCGCACCGGGCCACCGGCGATCACACCGGTACCGGGGGACGCCGGCTTGAGCAGTACGACACCCGCGGCCTCCTCACCCTGGATCGGGTGCGGAATGGTGCCGGCGATCCGGGGGACCTTGAAGAAGTGCTTCTTGGCCTCCTCCACGCCCTTGGCGATCGCGGCCGGCACCTCCTTGGCCTTGCCGTAACCGACACCGACGGTGCCGTCACCATCGCCCACCACGACCAGCGCGGTGAAGCTGAAGCGACGACCACCCTTCACAACCTTGGCGACGCGGTTGATCGCGACAACGCGCTCGACGTAGGCGGTCTTCTCGGCAGCTGCGCCACCGTCCCGCCGGTCCTTCCGGTCCCGCCGCTCGCCGCCACCGGCGCCGCCACCGCGACGCTGGGGTCCAGCCATTGGTTTTACCTCTCTCTGTTACGTCCGCTAGCTCCGGAACCGGGGCTTAGAACTTCAGCCCGGCTTCGCGGGCGGCGTCCGCCAGAGCGGCGATGCGCCCGGCGTACTGGTTGCCACCGCGGTCGAACACGACGGCCTCGACACCCGCGGCCTTCGCCCGCTCGGCCACCAGCGCGCCGACCTGCTTGGCCTGGTCGCTCTTGTCACTCTCGCCACCACGGATGGAGGTGTCCAGAGTCGACGCCGAGGCGAGCGTGTGGCCCGCGATGTCGTCGATGACCTGGGCCACCATGTGGCGGTTGGACCGCGTCACCACGAGGCGGGGACGCTCCGGCGTACCGGAGATCCGCTTGCGGACGCGGATGTGACGGCGCTTGATGGCAGCGGCCTTGCGCGCGTTGCCCTTAGCGATCTTCACACCGTATGTCATGGCTTACTTACCAGCCTTTCCGACCTTGCGGCGGATGACCTCGCCCGCATACTTCACGCCCTTGGCCTTGTAGGGGTCGGGCTTGCGAAGCTTGCGAATGTTCGCGGCGACCTCGCCGACCCGCTGCTTGTCGATGCCCTCGACGCTCAGCTTGGTCGCGGACTCCACCTTGAAGGTGATGCCCTCGGGGGCCTCGACCAGGATCGGGTGGCTGTAGCCGAGCGAGAACTCCAGGTTGGAGCCCTTCGCCAGGACGCGGTAGCCAACACCGCTGATCTCGAGCGCCTTGCTGTAGCCCTGGGTCACGCCGGTGATCATGTTCGCCACCAGCGTGCGGGACAGGCCGTGCAGGGCCTTGTTCTGACGCTCGTCGTTCGGGCGGGTGACAACGAGAGTGTTGTCCTCACCCTTGGCGACCTCGATGGGCGCGGCGACGGTGTGCGAGAGGGAGCCCTTGGGACCCTTCACGGCGACCGTGCGGCCATCGATAGTGACGTCCACACCAGCGGGAACCTGGATGGGCAGCTTGCCAATACGCGACATGTGCTTCCTCCGTTCCCTGGTTACCAGACGTAGGCGAGGACTTCCCCACCCACGCCCTTCTTGCCGGCCTGCTTGTCGGTGAGGAGCCCGTGCGACGTGGAGATGATCGCCACGCCCAGGCCGCCGAGCACCTTCGGCAGGTTGGTGGACTTTGCGTAGACCCGCAGGCCCGGCTTCGAGATCCGCTTGATGCCCGCGATCGAGCGCTCACGGTTCGGACCGAACTTCAGCTCGAGGGTGAGGTTCTTGCCAACCTCGGCGTCCTCGACCTTCCAGCCGGTGATGTAGCCCTCCTGCTGGAGGATCTCCGCGATGTGCGACTTGATCTTGCTGTGGGGCATCACGACGTCGTCGTGATAAGCCGAGTTCGCGTTCCGCAGACGGGTCAGCATGTCTGCGATCGGATCGGTCATGGTCATGTTTGGCCTTCGGCCTCTCTCGCCGGGGTTTCCTATCTGCACCATCCCTCTCACCCACTCGGGGTGGGCACGGGTGTGGCGCGGGGACCTTCGGCGTAGTAAGACAATTCTGGGCGACGAGAACCCAACCCTTCCACCTTACGGGAGTGAAAGGGCGGGTCTCGCCATCCAATGCTTACCGAGAGCCTCCGGAACCAGCCCAAAATTCCATCTTCGCCCGCCAGGGCGCCCTTTGAGGGCGGTGGTGGGAGACGGGTGGGCTGGTTACCAGGAGCTCTTGGTCACGCCCGGCAGCTCGCCACGGTGAGCCATCTCACGAAGGCACACGCGGCACAGGCCGAACTTGCGGTACACGGAGTGCGGACGGCCGCAGCGCTGGCAGCGGGTGTATCCACGCACGCCGAACTTGGGCTTGCGGGCGGCCTTCGCAATGAGAGCCTTCTTCGCCACGGCTCACGCCTCCTTGAACGGGAAGCCGAGGTGACGCAGCAGGGCCCGGCCCTCTTCGTCATTGGTCGCCGTGGTCACCACGGTGATGTCCATACCCCGGACACGGTCGATCTTGTCCTGGTCGATCTCGTGGAACATGACCTGCTCCGTGAGACCGAAGGTGTAGTTGCCCCGGCCGTCGAACTGCTTCGGCGACAGACCGCGGAAGTCGCGGATACGCGGCAGCGCGAGCGACACCAGGCGGTCCAGGAACTCCCACATACGGTCACCGCGGAGGGTGACGTGGGCACCGATCGGCTGGCCCTCGCGCAGCTTGAACTGCGCGATGGACTTACGGGCCTTGGTGACGGCCGGCTTCTGGCCGGTGATCGTGGTGAGGTCGCGGATGGCGCCCTCGATCAGCTTGGAGTCGCGGGCGGCGTCGCCCACACCCATGTTGACCACGACCTTGGTGAGGCCGGGGATCTGCATGACGTTCCCGTACGAGAACTGCTCCTGCAGCTTGCCCTGGATCTCTTCGCGGTAGCGCGTCTTGAGACGCGGTGCACTGGTGGTGGCAGTCATCAGATGTCCTCACCGGTCCGCTTGGCAACGCGGATCTTGTTGCCGTCGTCGTCGAAGCGGAACCCGACGCGGGTGACGACCTTGTTGCCGTCCTTCTCCACCACGAGCTGAACGTTGCTCACGTGGATCGGGGCCTCGGTCGTCACAATGCCGCCGGTCTTCGACCCACGAGCGGTCTGTCCGGCCTTGGTGTGCTTCTTGACCCGGTTGACACCCTCGACCAGGACGCGGTCCTCGCGGGGGAAGGCCGCGATGACCTTGCCCTGCTTGCCCTTGTCCTTACCGGTGATGACCTGGACCAGGTCGCCCTTCTTGATCTTCATCGGTTACAGCACCTCCGGCGCGAGGGAGATGATCTTCATGAACTTCTTCTCGCGCAGCTCACGGCCCACCGGGCCGAAGATACGGGTGCCGCGGGGGTCGCCATCGTTCTTGAGGATGACGGCCGCGTTCTCGTCGAAGCGGATGTACGAACCGTCCGGGCGGCGGCGCTCCTTCACGGTGCGCACGATGACCGCCTTGATGACGTCACCCTTCTTCACGTTGCCACCGGGGATCGCGTCCTTCACGGTGGCGACGATCACGTCACCGATGCCCGCGTAGCGGCGACCGGAGCCACCGAGAACACGGATGCAAAGGATTTCCTTCGCCCCCGTGTTGTCGGCGACGCGCAGTCGCGACTCCTGCTGGATCACGTCTATCTCCTGATCGTCTGCCGGTTCCCGGCAGGGGCTCGATGCATCAAGCCCCTGCCGAGCCTGGCGGAACTGACCTGAGGGCTGCTGCCCTCAGGGGGTTACTTGGCCTTCTCGAGGATCTCGACGACGCGCCAGCGCTTCGTCGCGGACAGCGGCCGGGTCTCCATCAGGAGGACACGGTCGCCGACACCCGCGGCGTTCTGCTCGTCGTGCGCCTTGAGCTTGTTCGTACGGCGGATGACCTTGCCGTACAGCGCGTGCTTGACGCGGTCCTCGACGGCGACGACGACGGTCTTGTCCATCTTGTCGCTGACGACCAGACCCTCGCGGGTCTTGCGGAAGCCGCGGCTCTGCGGTGCGTTCTCAGTCACATTCGTCTCGCTCATCAGGCGCTCTCCACCGTCTCGATGCCGAGCTCGCGCTCCCGCATCAGGGTGTAGATCCGGGCGATGTCCTTGCGGACGGCCTTCAGCCGGCCGTGGTTCTCGAGCTGTCCGGTCGCCGCCTGGAAGCGGAGGTTGAACAGTTCTTCCTTGGCCTCACGCAGCTTGCCAACGAGGTCCTCGTTGTTCAGCTCACGCAGCTCGGACGCCTTGGTACCGGCCGCCATCACGACTCACCTGCCTCGCGCCGCACGATCCGGCACTTCATCGGGAGCTTGTGAGCAGCGCGGGTGAGCGCCTCACGCGCAGTCTTCTCGTTCGGGTAGGACAGCTCGAACATCACCCGACCGGGCTTGACGTTCGCGACCCACCACTCCGGCGAACCCTTACCGGAACCCATGCGGGTCTCGGCGGGCTTCTTCGTCAGCGGACGGTCCGGGTAGATGTTGATCCAGACCTTGCCGCCACGCTTGATGTGGCGGGTCATCGCGATACGAGCGGCCTCGATCTGACGGTTCGTGACGTACGCCGGGGTGACGGCCTGAATGCCGTACTCACCGAACGCCAGCTCCGTGCCGCCCTTGGCCATGCCGGACCGCTTGGGGTGGTGCTGCTTGCGGTGCTTGACCCTGCGAGGGATCAGCATGTCGGTCAGGCCTCCGTTCCGCTGCTTGTAGACGACGCGGCCTCAGCGGCCGGGGCAGCGGCAGCGGCCTCGGCCTTGGGGGCCTCGGCGGCGGCGTTCTGCTGCTGCGGCTTGCGGCCACGGCCACCACGCTCGCCACCACGGCGCTGCGGGCGGTCGTTGCCGCCACCGCGCGACGGGCGGTTGCCGGCGCGGGCGGCGGCGTTCTCGGCGCGGACCTCGGCGATGTTCTTGACGTCGCCCTTGTAGATCCACACCTTGACGCCGATGCGGCCGAACGTGGTCTTGGCCTCGAAGAAGCCGTAGTCGACGTTCGCGCGGAGCGTGTGCAGGGGCACGCGGCCCTCGCGGTAGAACTCCGAGCGGGACATCTCGGCGCCGCCGAGACGGCCACCACACTGGATCTTGATGCCCTTGGCACCGGCCTTCATCGTCGACTGCATGCTCTTGCGCATGGCACGACGGAAGGAGACGCGGGAGGACAGCTGCTCGGCGACGGCCTGGGCCACCAGCTGAGCGTCCACCTCGGGGTTCTTGACCTCGAGGATGTTCAGCTGCACCTGCTTGCCGGTGAGCTTCTCCAGCTCGCCGCGGATACGGTCGGCCTCCGCGCCGCGGCGGCCGATGACGATGCCCGGCCGGGCGGTGTGGATGTCGACGCGGACGCGGTCACGGGTGCGCTCGATCTCCACCTTGGAGATACCGGCGCGCTCCATGCCCTTCGTCATCATCCGGCGGATGGCGACGTCTTCCTTGACGTAGTCCTTGTACAGCTTGTCGGCGTACCAACGCGACTTGAAGTCGGTGGTGATGCCGAGCCGGAACCCGTGCGGGTTAACCTTCTGGCCCATTACCGGGTTCCTTCCTTGCTGCTGACGACCACGGTGATGTGGCTGGTCCGCTTGCGGATCCGGTAGGCGCGGCCCTGGGCCCGCGGACGGAACCGCTTCAGGGTCGGGCCCTCGTCGACATAGGCCTCGGAGATGACGAGGCTGCCGGCGTCGGTGTGGTCGTAGTTGTGCGCGGCGTTGGCGATGGCGCTGTCCAGCACCTTGCCGACCGGCACGCTCGCGGCCTGCGGGGCGAAACGCAGGACCGCCTGAGCCTCCGTGGCGCCCATGCCACGAATGAGGTCCACCACTCGGCGGGCCTTCATGGGCGTGACGCGGATGTACCGCGCCTGGGCCCTGGCTTCCATGGTTGTCCCTTCGGTGTCTGTCATGAGTCTCTTCCGCCGATCAGCGACGACGCGACTTACGGTCGTCCTTCTCGTGGCCGCGGAAGGTGCGGGTCGGCGCGAACTCGCCGAGCTTGTGGCCGACCATCGACTCGGAGACGAACACCGGGACGTGCTTACGGCCGTCGTGCACCGCGATCGTGTGGCCGAGCATGGCCGGGACGATCATCGAGCGGCGGGACCAGGTCTTGATGACGTTCTTGGTGCCGGCTTCGTTCTGAACATCCACCTTCTTGATCAGGTGGTCGTCGACGAAGGGCCCCTTCTTGAGACTACGCGGCATCTAAACCCGCTCCTAGCGCTTCTTGTTCGTCTTGCGGCGGCGGACGATGTACTTGTTGCTGGCCTTCTTCGGCGAGCGCGTACGGCCCTCCTTCTGACCCCAAGGCGAGACCGGGTGGCGACCACCGGAGGTCTTGCCCTCACCACCACCGTGCGGGTGGTCGACGGGGTTCATGACCACACCACGAACGGTCGGGCGGACGCCCTTCCAGCGCATGCGGCCGGCCTTGCCCCAGTTGATGTTCGACTGCTCGGCGTTGCCGACCTCGCCGACAGTGGCGCGGCAGCGGACGTCGACCAGGCGGATCTCACCGGACGGCATACGAAGGTGGGCCATCGAGCCCTCCTTCGCCAGCAGCTGCACCGAGGCACCCGCGGAGCGGGCGAACTTGGCGCCGCCGCCGGGCCGCAGCTCGATGGCGTGCAGCGTGGTACCGACCGGGATGTTGCGCAGCGACAGGTTGTTGCCGGGCTTGATGTCGGCACCGGGGCCGTTCTCGATCCGGTCGCCCTGCTTCAGGCCACGCGGCGCGAGGATGTAGCGCTTCTCGCCGTCCACGTAGTGGAGCAGCGCGATGCGCGCGGTGCGGTTCGGGTCGTACTCGATGTGCGCGACCTTCGCCGGGACGCCGTCCTTGTCATGACGGCGGAAGTCGATCACGCGGTACGCACGCTTGTGACCGCCACCCTGGTGGCGGACCGTGATGCGACCGGCGTTGTTACGACCGCCCTTGCTGTGCAGCGGGCGGACCAGCGACTTCTCCGGCGTGGACCGCGTGATTTCGACGAAGTCGGCGACGCTGGAGCCACGACGCCCCGGGGTCGTCGGCTTGTACTTGCGGATACCCATTTCTCAGTCCTCGGAATATTCCGGACTTCTGGACGAATCCGACCTCCGTCAGGAGGTCGGGCCGCCGAAGATGTCGATACGGTCGCCCTCGGCAAGGGTCACGATGGCGCGCTTGGTGTCCTTGCGCTTGCCGTAACCGGTGCGGGTGCGCTTGCGCTTGCCCTGCCGGTTGATCGTGTTGACCCCGGTGACCTTGACCGAGAAGACCGCCTCGACGGCCTGCTTGATCTGGGTCTTGTTCGCGCGCGGGTCGACGATGAACGTGTACTTGTTCTCGTCCAGCAGCGCGTAGCTCTTCTCCGACACCACCGGCTTGACGAGAACGTCGCGGGGGTCGGTGAAGGTCTTGCTGGTGACAGCGGTCGCCTCACTCATCAGGCGGCGCTCCCTTCGGTCTTCTCAGCGGCCTTGGGACCAGCCACGAAGGACTCGAAGGCGGCCTTGGTGAAGACCACGTCATCGGAGACGAGCACGTCGTACGTGTTCAGCTGGCCCGGCTCCAGGATGTGCACCTGGGGCAGGTTGCGGGCGGACAGCCACGCGGCCTCGTCGCTCCGCTCGGCGACCAGCAGCACGTGCTTGCGCTCGCTGATCTTGCCCAGCAGGGTCTTCGCGGCCTTGGTGGAGACCTCGCCCTCGACCACGCCGGTCACGACGTGAACGCGGTTGTGGCGCGCCCGGTCCGAGAGGGCACCGCGCAGGGCGGCGGCCTTCATCTTCTTCGGGGTGCGCTGGCTGTAGTCGCGCGGCACGGGACCGTGCACGACGCCACCGCCGGCGAACTGCGGCGCGCGGGTCGAGCCCTGCCGGGCACGACCGGTGCCCTTCTGGCGGTACGGCTTCTTGCCACCGCCGCGGACCTCGCCGCGCGTCTTGGTCTTGTGCGTGCCCTGACGGGCAGCGGCCAGCTGTGCGACGACGACCTGGTGGATCAGCGGAATGCTGACCTGCGCGTCGAAGATCTCCGTGGGGAGCTCGACGTTCCCGGCCTTGTCGCCTGCCGGCGAAAGGATGTCAATGGTGCTCATCGGTTACCTCAGGCCCCCTTGGCCGCGGTACGGACCAGGACGAGGCCGCCGTTCGGACCAGGAACCGCTCCCTTGATCAGGAGCAGGCCCTTCTCCGCGTCAACGGCATGGACGGTCAGGTTCTGGGTGGTGACCCGCTCGTTGCCCATGCGGCCGGCCATGCGCAGGCCCTTGAACACGCGGCCCGGGGTGGCGCAGCCACCGATCGAGCCCGGCGAGCGGTGCTTGCGCTGGGTGCCGTGGCCGGCGCCGAGGCCACCGAAGCCGTGGCGCTTCATGACACCGGCGGTGCCCTTGCCCTTGCTGGTGCCGGTCACGTCGACCTTGACACCGGACTCGAACGCCTCGGCGGTGACCTCCTGGCCGAGCGTGTACTCGCTGGCGTCAGCGGTACGCAGCTCCACCAGGTGGCGGCGCGGGGTGACGTCGGCCTTGGCGAAGTGGCCCTTGAGGGGCTTGTTCACCTTGCGCGGGTCGATCTCGCCGAAGGCGATCTGGACGGCGTCGTAGCCGTCCGCGTCATCGGTGCGGACCTGGGTAACGACACAGGGCCCGGCCTTGACGACCGTGACCGGAACAACACGGTTGTTCTCGTCCCACACCTGCGTCATGCCGAGCTTCTCGCCCAGGACGCCCTTGATCTGCTTAGCCATCTCGCGCGTCACCTCAGAGCTTGATCTCGATGTCGACGCCAGCCGGCAGGTCGAGACGCATGAGCGAGTCGACGGTCTTCGGCGTGGGGTCGAGGATGTCGATGAGGCGCTTGTGCGTACGCATCTCGAAGTGCTCGCGCGCGTCCTTGTACTTGTGCGGCGACTTGATGACGCAGTACACGTTCTTCTCTGTGGGCAGCGGCACCGGGCCCGCGACCGACGCACCAGTGCGGGTCACCGTCTCGACGATCTTCTTCGCCGAGGAGTCGATGACCTCGTGGTCGTAGGCCTTGAGCCGGATGCGGATCTTCTGTCCCGCCATGGCTACTTCGTAGTCCTGTCTCTCGTAACGCTCTGGGACCCGATGGCGTTCGCGGCCCTCTTCCCCACTCCCGACCCACGCGGTCGGGCGTGTCGCACCCCTTCTCGTAAATCTCCACAAGAGAGATCCCTGATGAAGGGGTTTGGTCGGGGGAGAGAGTCACCCACCGGGCGCCTGGCTGGGGCCCCGCTGACACTTCCCGGAAGATTCCCGTACTTCCGCCCCTGATCAGGGGCGACGAGTACTGCGGGACTCGCTTCCAGTCCTCCCGGCGGGAGGCGCGCAGCATTGGCACTCAACCGAGCAACCCGGACAGTCTGCCATACGAGGCCCAGCCTCCGCGAATCGGCCCTGCAGCGTACCCCACCCCCCTGATCTTGAACCCTTCGCCGGCTCCCGCCCTGTGATGTGACGCACAGTGGGCAACCCGGCCCCGCCTCCGAAGCGTTTCGGCGTGCGTGGATCACACGAAGGATCGGCTTCGAATCACGCGAGGGCGGCATGGCGGGCGGCGACTGGACCGAGTTCGAGGAGTTCGTCGCCGCCTGCGGGCCACGGCTGCTGCGCTCCGCCTGGTTCCTGACCGGCGACCGGCATCTGGCCGAGGACCTGCTGCAGAGCGCCCTGGCGCGGGTCTGGCCGAAGTGGGCACGCATCGCCGAGGAGAACCCCGAGGCGTACGTCCGCCGGACCCTGGTGCATCTGCACGCGTCCTGGTGGCGGCGGCACTGGCGGCGCGAGGTGCCCCACTCCGAGCTGCCGGAACCGTCCTCCCGGGGCGGCCCGGCCGGGCCGTATCCCCAGGTCGGCGAGGTCGACCAGGGGCGGACGATCGTCGGGCTGCTGCGGCTGCTGCCCCGGCGGCAGCGCGAGGTCGTGGTGCTGCGCTATCTGGAGGACCTGAGCGTGGAGCAGACCGCCGCGGTGCTGGGCTGCTCCACCGGCACGGTCAAGAGCCAGGCGTCGAAGGCCCTGAACACGTTGCGCACCCGATTACCCGGGCTCGATACCGGTCTCGTGCCCGCCCCGGAGCCGGTCCGCGGCCGCGCCGCGCCGAAGTGAGGTGAGGACCGTGGCGATGCACGAGGACCCCAGGGGATACGGCACCGAGGAGCTGGCCCGCGCCGCGGCCGGGCTGCGACGGCTCGCGGAGGCCGACACCCCGCCGCTGACGGCGCCGGAGGACCGCATGGAGCGGGTACGGCACCGGGTGGTGCGGGCCCGCAGACGGCGCACCGCCGTCGTGGCGGCCCCGGTGGTGGTCGCGCTGATCGCGGGGGCGGTGTCCCTCGCGACCGGCCTGCGCGACGGCCGGTCCGCCGAGCCCGGCACCACCACACCGGCCACGACGCCCGCCCCCGACCGGACCGCGACGCCCCGGAAGGTGCTGGAGCTGCCGGACGTGGCGGGCGGCATGCGCCTGCGGGTGTCCGTGCCCCGCGACTGGCGGGTGCCGGAGCCGCGCCGCGTGGACGGCACGGACGCACCGGCGAGCGAGCGGTACGTCCTGGCGGGCCCGGCGGCGCACGAGACGTCGAGCACGGCGGCGGCCACCATGACGGCCACACCGGACAGCGCGGCGTCGACCGTGGCTCCCCCGGCGACCACCCCCGGCGGCCGCTCCTGCGGCGACACCATCAAGGAGGCCCGCTACGGCCCCGAGCTGTGCCTGCCGGTGACCGGGCTCCCGGAGAACAGCGCCCTGGTGCTGTGGCGCCGGGAGTCCTACGACCGGCCCGGGAAGACGCTGCCCGTACGGCGGTCGCAGCCGACCGCGGCCTGCCGGGAACTGGGCGGCACGGCGTTCCTCAGCAGACGGCAGCCGCTGCCCGGCCACCCCGACAGCACGGTCGCCGCGTACGCCTGCCTCGCCTCCGCTGACCCCGGACTCATCGAGCGCGTCAAGGACGCGCTCTCCTCGGCCCGCTTCTCCTGAGCCGCCGACGCACCCCCCTCCCCCCCTGGAGCACCCCCCGTCATGACCGTCACCGAACAACCGTCCGCGGCACCGCCCGCCCGGCCCTCGCACCGCCGTTCCTCCCGGCGCCGCCGTCGGCGGCGGACGCCGGCGGTGCCGCTGCTCATCGGCGCGGCGGTGGTGTCCGCGGCCCTGCTGGCCGCCTACGTCCTGTTACCGGGCGACGGAGGCGGCGTACGGGCGGCGGCCCCGGCGGGGACGGACTCTCCGGCGGCGGGCCGGTCCCCGACGGCCGCCCACTCCCCCACCGCCGCGCCGTCGGCTCCGCCCTCCCGGTCCTCCCGCGACGCGGCGCCCACGCGCCCCGCCGCGCCCACCTCCTCCGCCGGGACCGGCACCTTCCGCACCGCGAAGGCGTCCGGCGAGGTGATAGGCGACGGCGGTGCGGTGCGGCGGTTCAAGGTCCAGGTGGAGGAGGGCACGGGCGTCGACCCGAAGCAGGCCGCGGCCGAGATATCCGCGGTCCTCGCGGACGAGCGCGGCTGGACCAGGGACCGGGAGCACTCCTTCCAGCTGGTGTCCGGCGGCACGTACGACTTCGAAGTGAAGATCGCCACCCCGGACACCGTCGACGACATCTGCGGGCAGGCGGGGCTCAAGACCCGCGGCAAGGTCAACTGCGCCGCCGGAACGCAGGTCATGGTCAACCTCACGCGCTGGAACACCGGCTCCCCCGAGTTCGACGGCCCGATCCGCGAATACCGGGCGCTGATCATCAACCACGAGGTGGGCCACCGCATCGGCCACGGCCATGAGACCTGCCCCGGCCCCGGAAAGCCCGCCCCGGCGATGATGCAGCAGATAGACGGGCTGAAGGGCTGCGTCGCCAACGCCTGGCCCTACTCCAGGTCCGGTACGTATCTCGGCGGTCCCCCGGTGGCCTGAGCCCCGGTCCGGCGTGTCCGAAGTGTGATCGAAGCCTCTCCGGCTATCGGACAACCTTTGAAGATCATCAACCGTCCCTTATCACGTGGAAGCAGCCGGAGATTACGGGCTGCACAAGTGACAGGGTCACCAAATTGAACAGTCGATGGACTCTGCCCGCGCGCACGACACGCAGGCAGGCACTGGCCGCGGTGGCGGCCGCCACCGCCACCGCCGCCGCCGGGTGCAGCAGCCGTCCCGGAGCGTCCGCCGCCCCCGCCGCACCGGCCCGGAGGACCACCAGCCCGGGGGCCGCCGAGCCGTTCTCCTCGGCGGCCGGGGACGACCGGGCCACCCTGCTCCAGGTCATGGCCCACCCCGATGACGACCTGTACTTCATGAACCCCGACAACGAGCACATCCTGCGCTCCGGGGTCCCCGTGGTGAGCGTGTACGTCACGGCGGGCGAGGCGCTGGGCCTGAACCGGGTGGCCGGGCGGCCGCTGCCGCCGCCGGACAAGGCCGCGTACTCCGCCGCCCGGCACCAGGGGCTGCGGCAGGCGTACGCGCAGATGCTGGGGCTGCACCAGTTCACGCCGTGGCAGCGGTCGGTGCTGAACCTGCCCGGCGGCGTCAAGGCGGAGACGAACGTGCTCGCCAACGGCGCCCGCAGGGTGCGGCTGGTCTTCCTCAACATCGCCATGCTGTCCGAGGGGCACATGCGCATGCCCGCCCTGTGGGACACCCCGGGCACCGTCATGCGGACGCTGCTGGCCGAGGGTTCCCCGGTCGAGCACCCCAGCTCGTACGTCCATCAGACCCTGGTCGACGTGCTCGCCGAGATCATGGACCGCTACCGGCCCACGCTCATCCACACCCTCGACCCCGACCCCGACTTCCAGATCCACGACGCGCTGCACCCCAAGGACAACGACCAGCCCGGCTGCTCGGACCACCGGGACCACACCCCGGTCGCGCTGTTCACCTGGAAGGCGATCGCCCAGTGGACCGCGGAGTCCACCCGGCGGGACGACAAGGCGCCGCGCTTCACCACCACGTCCTTCCGCGGCTACTACAACCAGCGCTGGCCGCACAATCTGCCGCCCGCCGTGCTGGCCCAGAAGGCCCGCGTCATCAAGGCGTACGGCGGCTCCCCCGAGTGGGAGTGCGGTGACGCCGCGGGCTGCGGCGACTACAGCCAGGGCGGGCTGCGGCCGCTCAAGAACCGCAAGGGCTGGATCCGCTCCACCCACTACCGCTACCCCAGCGCCCTGCCCACCCCCACCACCGACCGCGAGGGCCGTCTCGTCGCGTACGGCGTCCTCGGCGCCCAGGCCGTCCGGTGGCGCGAGACCGCCCGCGGCAGCGGGCGGTTCGGGGCGGCCGTCGGGCTCGGCGGCGGGCCGCTGGCCCCCGGCCTGAGCGCCGTACGCGACAGCGCGGGACGCCACGTACTCCTCGCGCTGCGGTTCGCGGCGCTGGACGGCCAGGGCGGAGCCAACCTGCGCGAGATCGTGGCGCTCGAACAGACCCGCGCCGACGGGCCGTTCCGCGCCTGGACCGGGCTCGGCACCCCCGAGGCCAACCCCGAGTACGGCCGCCGCGTCGGCTGCCCCACCGCGGTCGCCACGCCGGACGGGAGGGTCCACCTCTTCGTACGGACCGCCGAGAAGGGCCTCGCCACCCGGGTACGGGACGCCGACGGCCGCTGGGGCCCCTGGGAACGGCTCGGCGGCGAGGAGATCCAGGACGGGCTGACCGCCCTGGCCGACCGCGAGGGCCGCGTCCACGTCGTCGCCCCGGGCCGCGACACCGTGCACCACTGGTCGCAGGAACGGCCGGGAGGCCCCGTCACCCTGCGGGCCCCCGCCGGACTGCCCCGCCCCGGCGGCGACCGGATCGGCGCCACGATCGCCCCCGACGGCTCGCTCTCCCTGATCTACCGCACCCCCGCGGCCACCGTGCCCGCCCTCCACGGCACGGAGAGCCGCCCGGGGAACCGCACGGTGCCGCACTTCGAGGGGTACGGGGCCATCGCCGCGCACACCGTGCCCGAGCCCGGGAAGGACGGCGACGACAAGGCCGCCACCCTGCTCCTGCTCGGCCGCAGCCTCGACGGCGACGTCCAGGTCCAGTGGGGCACCGGCCCCGACGACCACCCGCTGCGCTCCCCCGGCCATCTCACCCCGGTGGGCACCCCCGCCCTGCTGGCGGACCCCGGCCAGGACGCCTGCGTCGTGGGCATCGCGCCGGACGCCACCCCGTGGATCTGGCGCCCGCGCCCGACATCCACGGCGTAACGCCACGGCCGGGGCGCGCCCGGGCGCAGGAGGCCGACCGCCGCCGGAGGGTGCCCCGACCGACCTGTCGGGGCACCCTCCGGCGGCAGGGGCGCTCACCTTCAGCGGCGAGCCCCCGCCACGCGCCGCCGGGGGCGCCCGGCGTCGGCGTCCTCGACGGGCTCCTCCTCGGCGGGCTCCTCTTCGTACTCCTCCTCGGGCTCGACGTCGGCGTCGTCCTCGGGTTCGCCCTCGGCGGGCTCCTCCTCGTCCTCGTCGAGGAACTCCGCCTCGTCGTCCTCGGGTTCGTCCTCGTCCTCGTACGCCGCGTCCTCGTCGTCCCGCTCGGCCCGGGGGTCTTCGGCCTCGTCGGCCTCTTCCCCGGCCTCCTCGCCGTGCTCTTCCTCTTCCTCCGCCACGGCCGTCTCGTGGTCGACCACGACCTCGCCGTCCCGGATCTCGCCGCGCCAGCCGTCCGTGGCCTCGCCGCGCATCATGATGAACTTGCGGTAGAGCTTGAGGTCGAGCCGCGCACGGCGGCCCTGGGCGCGCCAGATGTTGCCGGTCTTCTCGAACAGCCCCTTGGGGAAGTACTCCAGCACCAGCAGCACCCGGGTGAGGGTGTCGCCGAGCGGGTGGAAGGTGACGACGCCCTTGACGGTGCCCTTGGCGCCCTCGGTCGTCCAGCTGATCCGCTCGTCGGGCACCTGCTCGGTGACGTTGGCCTTCCAACTGCGCGTGGACTTGGCGACCTTCACCTTCCAGTTGCTGCTGGTGTCGTCGGCCTTCTCGACGCTGACGACGCCCTTGGCGAAGGTGCTGAACTCCTGGAACTGAGTCCACTGGTCGTACGCCTCGCGGACCGGCACCCCGACATCGATGTCCTCGACCACCGTGACGCTCTTGGACTTGCCGCCGCCGCTCTTGCCGCGGCCCTTGCCGAACAGCCCCTTGACCTTGTCCTTCAGCGAATCCTTCAGCTGGGAGGCGCCGGCCTTCAGCACGGCCTGGCCCGGCGGCTTGCCTTCGGCGAGCGCCTGGGTGCCCTTGGCGAGGCCGGTGCCGAGCCCGGAGAGCGTATGGGTCGCCCGGGCCTGGACGTAACTCCGCAGCTCGTCCTTGAGGCGGTCCGCGGCCGGGCCGCCCACGATGTCGTCCTTCAGCTTGCCCAAGGTGTCAGCCATTGCGGCCCCCGGCGGTCTTCGCGGCCTTCCTGGCCCTGCCCGAGGCGGCCGACGTGGCCGACCTGGCGGCCTTCCCCGCCTTGGCCTGCGGCGCCTTGGCCTGCGGCGCCTTGCGGCGTCGCGCCGGGGGTTTGCGCTCGCTCTCGCCGTCGGCGGGCTCGTCCTCCGCGGGCTCCTCGTCCGCCTCGCGCTCGTCGTCCACCGTGCCCCGCAGGGCCGACGTGCGGTCGTGCAGCGAATCGGCGAGGCCGTTCATGCGGGTGGACAGGGCGGAGGTCGCGGCCGTCTTGGCGGCACCGGCCAGTTCCTTGCGCGCCTGCGCGTTCAGCCCGCTCAGCAGCGGGGAGTCGGCGACCGCCTTGGCCAACTGCTGCGGATCGAGGGTGATCTTCTTCCCGGCGAGCAGCATGCCCAGCCCGAGGGCGAGTTTCGCCTTCTTCGTACGCCCCAGGAGATAGCCTCCCGCGACCGCTACCGCGATCTTGCCATTGGTCATCAACTCTCTCACTCTCCTTGTCCTCGGCCCCGTCGGCGCCGCCGACGGGAGTCTCGGGGCCGAGTACCCATCGGCCGCGGACCACTCCCCGGGGCGCGGGCAGAGAGAGAAGAGCCCTCGGAAAACACAGCAAGGCGGGCCCGCGCATCTCGCGATGCGCGGGCCCGCCCAGAGCAGTGACCCCTGCCCCAGCGGGGCAGGAAGGATCACTAAGGGGTCACTTGTTGACCTTGGTGACCTGGCCGGCGCCGACGGTACGGCCACCCTCACGGATGGTGAACCGCAGGCCCTCCTCCATGGCGACCGGCTGGATCAGCTGGACGCTCATGGTGGCGTTGTCGCCCGGCATGACCATCTCGGTGCCCTCGGAGAGGGTCACCACACCGGTCACGTCAGTCGTACGGAAGTAGAACTGCGGACGGTAGTTGTTGAAGAACGGGGTGTGGCGACCGCCCTCGTCCTTCGACAGGATGTACGCCGTGGCCTCGAACTCGGTGTGCGGCGTGACCGAACCCGGCTTGATGATGCACTGGCCGCGCTCGACGTCCTCGCGCTTGATGCCGCGGAGCAGCAGACCGACGTTCTCACCGGCCTGGCCCTCGTCGAGCAGCTTCCGGAACATCTCGATGCCGGTGACCGTGGTCGAGGTCTTCTCGTTCTTGATGCCGATGATGTCAACGTTCTCGTTGAGCTTCAGCACACCGCGCTCGATACGGCCGGTGACGACCGTACCGCGGCCGGTGATGGTGAAGACGTCCTCGATCGGCATGAGGAACGGCTTGTCGACGTCACGCGCCGGCTCCGGGATCGACGTGTCGACCGCGGTCATCAGGTCCTCGACGGACTTGACCCACTGCGGGTCGCCCTCGAGGGCCTTCAGCGCGGAGACGCGGATGATCGGGGCGTCGTCACCGGGGAACTCGTAGTCCGAGAGCAGCTCGCGGACCTCGAGCTCGACGAGCTCCAGGATCTCCTCGTCGTCCACCATGTCGGCCTTGTTCAGCGCGACAACGATGTACGGCACGTTCGACTGGCGGGCCAGGAGCACGTGCTCCTTGGTCTGCGGCATCGGGCCGTCGGTGGCGGCGACCACGAGAACGGCGCCGTCCATCTGCGCCGCACCGGTGATCATGTTCTTGATGTAGTCCGCGTGACCCGGGCAGTCGACGTGGGCGTAGTGACGGGAGTCCGTCTGGTACTCCACGTGCGCAATGGAGATGGTGATACCACGCTGCCGCTCTTCCGGAGCCTTGTCGATCTCGTCGAACGGCGTGTACGGGTTCAGCTCCGGGAACTTGTCATGCAGCACCTTGGTGATCGCCGCGGTAAGAGTGGTCTTACCGTGGTCGACGTGACCGATGGTGCCGATGTTGACGTGCGGCTTAGTCCGCTCGAACTTCGCCTTCGCCACTGGGGTCCTCCTGTGGAGTGGTTCTGTAACGCATCCGCGCTTTGCGGACGGTTCAGGTGGTCTACCGAACCGGCCAGGACCCCGAGGGGGATGCCCGTCGCCGTATTCGTTCTGGGGGGCCGGCGTCAGGGGTTCCCGCCGCGAAGCGCCTTGTCGAGCGCTTCGCGACGGAGACCCCGTTGCCTCTTGCTCCAGCCTAAAGGGTGAGGAATGCGGATGAACCCGCCTTACTCGCCCTTGGCCTTCGCGATGATCTCCTCGGCCACGTTCCGGGGAACCTCGGCGTAGGAGTCGAACTGCATGGAGTAGCTGGCGCGGCCAGAGGTCTTGCTGCGCAGGTCGCCCACGTAGCCGAACATCTCCGACAGCGGGACCAGACCGATCACCAGCTTGGCGCCGCTACGGTCCTCCATGGACTGGATCTGACCACGGCGGGAGTTGATGTCGCCGATCACGTCGCCCATGTAGTCCTCGGGCGTGGTGACCTCGACCTTCATCATCGGCTCCAGCAGGGCCGGGCTGGCCTTGCGGGCGGCCTCCTTGAAGGCCATCGAACCGGCGATCTTGAACGCCATCTCGGAGGAGTCGACCTCGTGGTAGCCACCGTCGAGAAGCACGACCTTGACGCCGGTCAGCGGGTAGCCGGCGAGCACGCCGAACTCCATGGCCTCCTGGCAGCCCGCGTCCACGGACGGGATGTACTCCCGCGGGATACGGCCACCGGTGACCTTGTTCTGGAACTCGTAGCCGTCGCCCTCGAGCGGCTCCAGCGCGATCTGCACCTTGGCGAACTGGCCGGAACCACCAGTCTGCTTCTTGTGCGTGTAGTCGTACCGCTCGACCGTCTTGCGCAGCGTCTCGCGGTAGGCCACCTGCGGCTTACCGACGTTGGCCTCGACCTTGAACTCGCGCTTCATGCGGTCGACCAGCACGTCGAGGTGGAGCTCACCCATACCGGCGATGATGGTCTGGCCGGTCTCCTCGTCGGTCTTGACGCGGAAGGACGGGTCCTCCTCGGCAAGCCGCTGGATCGCGACGGCCAGCTTCTCCTGGTCGCCCTTGGACTTCGGCTCGATGGCCACCTCGATGACCGGGGCCGGGAAGTCCATGGACTCCAGGATCACCGGGTTCGACGAGTCGCAGAGGGTCTCACCGGTGGTGGTCTGCTTCAGACCCATGACGGCGACGATGTCACCGGCACCCACCGACTCGATCTCCTCACGCTTGTTCGCGTGCATCCGGTAGATCTTGCCGATGCGCTCCTTCTTGCCCTTGACGGAGTTCAGCACCTGAGTGCCGGCCGTCATGCGGCCCGAGTAAACCCGGATGAAGGTGAGCTTGCCGAGGTGCGGGTCGCTCGCGATCTTGAACGCCAGCGCCGACAGCGGCTCTTCCTCGGACGGACGCCGCTTGATGACCTCTTCGGGGTCCTTGACCGAGTGGCCCTCGACGGCCTCGACGTCGATCGGCGACGGCAGGTACCGGACGACCGCGTCGAGCAGGGGCTGCACGCCCTTGTTCTTGAACGCGGTGCCGCAGAACACGGGGGTGACGGTCGTGCCGCCGCCCACGCCGGAGGCGATGGTGATGCGGCGGACCGCCGCGTACAGCTGCTCCACGGAGGGCTCTTCGCCCTCCAGGTACAGCTCCATCATCTCTTCGTCGTTCTCGGCGACGCTCTCCAGGAGCTTGCCGCGCCACTCCTCGGCAGCCTCGACGTGGGTGTCCGGGATGTCGACGGTGTCGTACATCTCGCCCTTGGACGCCTCGATGTTCCAGACCAGCGCCTTCATGGTGACGAGGTCGACGACACCCTTGAAGTCGGCCTCGGTACCGATCGGCAGCTGCATGACCAGCGGCACCGCGCCCAGGCGGTCCGTGATCATGTCGACGCAGCGGTGGAACTCGGCACCGGTGCGGTCCAGCTTGTTGACGAAGCAGATCCGCGGAACGCCGTAGCGGTCCGCCTGACGCCACACAGTCTCGGACTGCGGCTCGACGCCGGCCACGCCGTCGAACACCGTCACGGCACCGTCGAGCACGCGCAGGCTGCGCTCCACCTCAACGGTGAAGTCGACGTGGCCCGGGGTGTCGATGATGTTGATCGTGTGATCGACGTTCTCGAGCGGCCAGTGACAGGTCGTCGCGGCGGACGTGATGGTGATGCCGCGCTCCTGCTCCTGCTCCATCCAGTCCATCGTGGCAGCGCCATCGTGGACTTCACCGATCTTGTAGCTCACACCGGTGTAGAACAGGATCCGCTCGGTGGTGGTCGTCTTGCCCGCGTCGATGTGGGCCATGATCCCAATATTGCGGACCTTGGCCAGGTCAAGTGAAGTGGTGGCCATATGGCTCAGTCTTCTCTCGGTCTCGATGGGGGTAGCGACTACCAGCGGTAGTGCGCGAAGGCCTTGTTGGACTCGGCCATCTTGTGGGTGTCCTCGCGACGCTTGACGGAGGCGCCCAGACCGTTGCTGGCGTCCAGCAGCTCGTTCATGAGGCGCTCGGTCATGGTCTTCTCGCGACGGGCGCGGGAGTAGCCCACGAGCCAGCGCAGCGCGAGGGTGGAGGAGCGGCCGGGACGAACCTCGACCGGCACCTGGTAGGTGGCGCCACCAACACGACGGGAGCGGACCTCAAGGGTCGGCTTCACGTTCTCGAGCGCGCGCTTGAGCGTGATGACCGGGTCGTTGCCGGACTTCTCACGCAGGCCCTCCATGGCGCCGTAGACAATGCGCTCGGCGGTGGAGCGCTTGCCGTTCAGCAGGACCTTGTTGATGAGGGAAGTCACCAGAGGAGAGTTGTAAACCGGGTCGATGATGACCGGGCGCTTCGGGGCGGGACCCTTACGAGGCATTCTTACTTCTCCTTCTTGGCGCCGTAGCGGCTGCGAGCCTGCTTGCGGTTCTTGACGCCCTGCGTGTCGAGGGAGCCGCGGATGATCTTGTAGCGAACACCCGGCAGGTCCTTCACTCGACCGCCGCGCACGAGCACGATGGAGTGCTCCTGCAGGTTGTGACCCTCACCCGGGACGTAGGCGGTGACCTCGATCCCACTGCTCAGCCGGACACGCGCGACCTTGCGGAGCGCCGAGTTCGGCTTCTTCGGCGTCGTGGTGAACACGCGAGTGCACGTGCCACGACGCTGCGGCGACCCCGCCAGTGCGGGAGTCTTGTTCTTCTCGACCTTGTCCTGGCGGCCCTTGCGGACCAGCTGCTGGATCGTAGGCACCGTTTCTCCGGTTTCTGTGTGCCGATCTCGATAAAGCTAACCTGGGGTTTCTCCGACCCACGCGGTCGGGTGTGTCGCGCACCGCAGCCCCCTGCGAATGTCAGGAGAGTGCGAATAGTTGGTGTCGACACCTCGGCCCCCCGTCGCGCTCTTGGCGCATACGGGAGCCCAGGGACACCCCAGGCACAAGGTCAGAGCGTACCTACCGCATCCGCTCCGGTCAAAACAAATGCACACGCGCTGGACACACCAACCCGGAGCATAGCCGCAGGGCGGCCACCCCGCCATGGGGTGACCGCCCTGCGAACAGATCTTGTCTCTTACTGGTTGTACGGACCGTAGTCGTAGTCCTCCAGCGGAACCGCCTGGCCGGAGCCGGTGCCGAAGGGCGAGTAGTCGATGTCGTCGTAGCCGACGGCCGAGTACATCGCGGCCTTCGCCTCCTCGGTGGGCTCCACCCGGATGTTGCGGTAACGGGACAGGCCCGTACCGGCCGGGATGAGCTTACCGATGATGACGTTCTCCTTGAGGCCGATCAGGGAGTCCGACTTGGCGTTGATCGCCGCGTCGGTGAGCACCCGGGTCGTCTCCTGGAAGGACGCCGCCGACAGCCAGGACTCGGTCGCCAGCGAGGCCTTGGTGATACCCATCAGCTGCGGACGGCCGGAGGCCGGGTGGCCGCCTTCCGTGACCACACGACGGTTCTCACCCTCGAAGCGCGTACGCTCCACGAGCTCGCCCGGCAGCAGCTCCGCGTCGCCGGACTCGATGATCGTCACGCGGCGCAGCATCTGCCGGATGATGATCTCGATGTGCTTGTCGTGGATCGACACACCCTGCGAGTTGTAGACCTTCTGGACCTCGCCGACCAGGTGCACCTGGACGGCGCGCTGGCCGAGGATGCGCAGCACGTCGTGCGGGTTGGTGGCACCCACGGTCAGCGCCTGGCCGACCTCGACGTGGTCGCCCTCGCCCACCAGCAGACGGGCCCGCTTGGAGACGCCGTAGGCGGTCTCGTCGGAACCGTCGTCCGGGGTGACGACGAGCTTCTTGGTCTTCTCGGTCTCCTCGATCCGGACGCGGCCGGCCGCCTCCGAGATCGGCGCGACGCCCTTGGGCGTACGGGCCTCGAAGAGCTCGACGACACGCGGCAGACCCTGGGTGATGTCGTCACCGGCCACACCACCGGTGTGGAAGGTACGCATCGTCAGCTGGGTGCCGGGCTCACCGATGGACTGGGCGGCGATGATGCCGACGGCCTCGCCGATGTCCACCAGCTTGCCGGTCGCCAGCGAGCGGCCGTAGCACATGGCGCAGGTGCCGACGGCGGACTCGCAGGTGAGCACGGAGCGGGTCTTGACCGTCTCCACGCTGTGCCGGACCAGCTCGTCGATGAGCACGTCGCCCAGGTCGGTACCGGCCGGGGCCAGGACCTTCCCGTCCACGACGATGTCCTCGGCGAGGCAGCGCGCGTACACGCTGGTCTCGACGTCCTCCGTCTTGCGGAGCACGCCGTCCGCGCCCCGGGTCGCGATCGCGAGCTTGAGACCGCGCTCGGTGCCGCAGTCCTCCTCGCGAATGATCACGTCCTGGGAGACGTCCACCAGACGACGGGTCAGGTAACCCGAGTCGGCGGTACGCAGGGCGGTGTCCGCGAGACCCTTACGGGCACCGTGGGTGGAGATGAAGTACTCCAGCACGGAGAGACCCTCACGGAACGACGCCTTAATGGGCCGCGGGATGGTCTCGTTCTTCGCGTTGGACACCAGACCACGCATACCGGCGATCTGACGCATCTGCATCATGTTTCCGCGCGCGCCCGAGTCGACCATCATGAAGATCGGGTTGGTCTTCGGGAAGTTCGCGTTCATCGCCTCGGAGACCTCGTTGGTCGCCTTGGTCCAGATCGCGATCAGTTCCTGGGTGCGCTCGTCCTTGGTGATCAGGCCGCGCTCGTACTGCTTCTGGACCTTCTCGTCCTGCGCCTCGTAGCCCGTGATGATGGCCTTCTTGGCCTCGGGCACGACGATGTCGGAGATGGCGACGGTGACACCGGAGCGGGTGGCCCAGTGGAAACCGGCCGCCTTCAGGTTGTCCAGGGTCGCCGCGACGATGACCTTGGGGTAGCGCTCGGCGAGGTCGTTGACGATCTCGGAGAGCTGCTTCTTGCCCACCGAGTAGTCGACGAACGGGTAGTCCTCGGGCAGCAGCTCGTTGAAGAGCGCGCGGCCCAGCGTGGTGCGCAGCCGGAAGCTGTCACCCTGCTGCCAGACACCGGCCCCGACGCCGTCGTCGCCTTCTTCCGGAGCCGGCGGGGTCCAGCCGCGGGGCGGGACGGTGCCGATCGGGAAGCGGATGTCGATCTTCGCCTGGAGCGACAGCTCCCGGGCGTCGAACGCCATGGTCGCCTCGGCGCTGGAGCCGAAGGACCGGCCCTCGCCGATGACCTTGCGCTCCTCCTCGTCGGTGGTGAGGAAGAACAGACCCAGCACCATGTCCTGGGTCGGCATCGTCACCGGCCGGCCGTCGGCCGGCTTGAGGATGTTGTTCGAGGACAGCATCAGGATGCGGGCCTCGGCCTGGGCCTCCGCGGACAGCGGCAGGTGCACGGCCATCTGGTCACCGTCGAAGTCCGCGTTGAACGCGGTGCAGACGAGCGGGTGAATCTGAATGGCCTTGCCCTCGACCAGCTGCGGCTCGAAGGCCTGGATGCCGAGGCGGTGCAGGGTCGGCGCACGGTTCAGCAGCACCGGGTGCTCGGCGATGACCTCTTCGAGCACGTCGTACACGACCGTGCGGCCGCGCTCGACCATGCGCTTGGCCGACTTGATGTTCTGCGCGTGGTTGAGGTCCACCAGGCGCTTCATCACGAACGGCTTGAAGAGCTCCAGCGCCATGGCCTTGGGCAGACCGCACTGGTGCAGCTTGAGCTGCGGGCCGACGACGATGACGGAACGGGCCGAGTAGTCGACACGCTTACCGAGCAGGTTCTGACGGAACCGGCCCTGCTTACCCTTCAGCATGTCGCTGAGGGACTTCAGCGGACGGTTACCGGGACCGGTCACCGGGCGGCCGCGGCGGCCGTTGTCGAACAGCGCGTCGACGGCCTCCTGCAGCATCCGCTTCTCGTTGTTCACGATGATCTCGGGGGCACCGAGGTCGAGAAGACGCTTGAGGCGGTTGTTCCGGTTGATGACCCGGCGGTACAGGTCGTTCAGGTCGGAGGTCGCGAAGCGGCCACCGTCCAGCTGCACCATCGGACGCAGGTCCGGCGGGATCACCGGGATGCAGTCCAGCACCATGCCGTTGGGGCTGTTGCGGGTCTGCAGGAAGGCGGAGACGACCTTGAGGCGCTTGAGCGCACGGGTCTTCTTCTGGCCCTTGCCGGTCCGGATGATCTCGCGGAGCTTCTCGGCCTCCTCGTCGAGGTCGAAGGACTCCAGGCGCTTCTGCAGAGCAGCGGCGCCCATGCCGCCCATGAAGTACGTGCCGAAGCGGTCACGCAGCTCGCGGTAGAGCAGCTCGTCGCCCTCCAGGTCCTGGACCTTGAGGCTCTTGAAGCGGTTCCACACCTCGTCGAGACGGTCGATCTCGCGCTGGGCGCGGTCGCGCAGCTGCTTCATCTCGCGCTCGGCGCCCTCGCGCACCTTGCGGCGCACATCGGCCTTGGCGCCCTCGGCCTCCAGGTCGGCGAGGTCGGCCTCGAGCTTCTTGGCGCGGGCCTCCAGGTCGGCGTCGCGGCGCTGCTCGACCTGCTGACGCTCGACGGAGACGTGGGCCTCCAGCGAGGGCAGGTCGCGCGTGCGGCGCTCCTCGTCCACCCACGTGATCATGTAGGCGGCGAAGTAGATGACCTTTTCGAGGTCCTTCGGGGCAAGGTCGAGCAGGTAGCCCAGGCGGCTGGGCACGCCCTTGAAGTACCAGATGTGGGTGACGGGAGCGGCAAGCTCGATGTGGCCCATCCGCTCACGGCGCACCTTGGCGCGGGTGACCTCGACGCCACAGCGCTCACAGATGATGCCCTTGAAGCGGACGCGCTTGTACTTGCCGCAGTAGCACTCCCAGTCCCGGGTCGGACCGAAGATCTTCTCGCAGAAGAGTCCGTCCTTTTCGGGCTTCAGGGTGCGGTAGTTGATGGTCTCCGGCTTCTTGACCTCACCGTGGGACCACTGACGGATGTCGTCAGCAGTGGCGAGGCCGATCCGCAGCTCGTCGAAGAAGTTGACGTCGAGCACTTGTCGTCAATCCCTCTTTCAGGGTCGTGTCTTCGGGTCTGACTGGGGGTCCGGGGAGAGGCCGGGGCGGGGCGTACGATCCGCCCCGGCCAGACCCGTCAGACCTCTTCGACGCTGCTCGGCTCGCGCCGCGACAGGTCGATGCCGAGCTCCTCCGCAGCGCGGAAGACGTCCTCGTCGGTGTCGCGCATCTCGATGGACATGCCGTCGCTGGACAGCACCTCCACGTTGAGGCACAGGGACTGCATCTCCTTGATGAGCACCTTGAAGGACTCGGGGATGCCGGGCTCGGGGATGTTCTCGCCCTTGACGATGGCCTCGTAGACCTTCACGCGGCCGGTGACGTCGTCGGACTTGATGGTCAGCAGCTCCTGGAGGGCGTACGCGGCGCCATAAGCCTCCAGCGCCCACACCTCCATCTCTCCGAAGCGCTGGCCACCGAACTGAGCCTTACCGCCCAGCGGCTGCTGGGTAATCATCGAGTACGGACCGGTGGACCGGGCGTGCAGCTTGTCGTCCACCAGGTGGTGCAGCTTGAGGATGTACATGAAGCCGACCGAGATCGGGTCCGGGAACGGCTCGCCTGAGCGGCCGTCGAAGAGCCGGGCCTTACCGGAGGACTGCACCAGGCGGTCGCCGTCGCGGTTCGGGATCGTCGACTCGAAGAGACCGGCGATCTCGTCCTCGCGGGCACCGTCGAAGACCGGGGTCGCGACGTTGGTGCCGGGCTGGACCTCGTCGGCGCCGATCGCCTGCAGCCGCTGCATCCACTCCTCGGAGCCTTCGACCTTCCAGCCGCGGGAGGCCAGCCAGCCGAGGTGGATCTCCAGGACCTGTCCCGGGTTCATTCGGGACGGGACACCCAGCGGGTTGAGGATGATGTCGACCGGGGTGCCGTCCTCCAGGAACGGCATGTCCTCGACCGGCAGGATCTTCGAGATGACGCCCTTGTTGCCGTGACGGCCGGCGAGCTTGTCACCGTCGGTGATCTTGCGCTTCTGCGCCACGTAGACGCGGACCAGCTGGTTCACGCCGGGGGGCAGCTCGTCGCCCTCTTCGCGGTCGAAGACGCGGACGCCGATGACCTTGCCGATCTCGCCGTGCGGCACCTTCAGCGAGGTGTCACGGACCTCACGGGCCTTCTCACCGAAGATCGCGCGCAGCAGGCGCTCCTCCGGGGTCAGCTCGGTCTCGCCCTTCGGGGTGACCTTGCCGACCAGGATGTCCCCGGCAACGACCTCGGCACCGATGCGGATGATGCCGCGCTCGTCGAGGTCGGCCAGGACCTCCTCGGAGACGTTCGGGATGTCCCGGGTGATCTCCTCGGGGCCGAGCTTGGTGTCCCGGGCGTCGACCTCGTGCTCCTCGATGTGGATCGAGGAGAGGACGTCGTCCTGCACCAGCCGCTGGCTGAGGATGATCGCGTCCTCGTAGTTGTGGCCCTCCCACGGCATGAACGCGACGAGCAGGTTCTTGCCGAGCGCCATCTCACCTTCTTCGGTGGACGGGCCGTCGGCCAGGACCTGGCCGGTGATGACGCGGGCGCCCTCGTCGACGACCACCTTCTGGTTGAAGGAGGTGCCCTGGTTGGAGCGGGAGAACTTGGCGATCCGGTACGTGGTGTAGGTGCCGTCGTCGTTGGCCACCGTCACGTAGTCGGCGGAGACCTCCTGGACGACACCGTCCTTCTCGGCCTTGATGACGTCGCCCGCGTCGACCGCGCAGCGGTACTCCATACCGGTGCCGACCAGCGGGGACTCCGCCTTGATCAGCGGCACGGCCTGGCGCATCATGTTCGAGCCCATGAGCGCGCGGTTGGCGTCGTCGTGCTCGAGGAAGGGGATCATGGCGGTCGCGACCGACACCATCTGGCGCGGCGAGACGTCCATGTAGTCGACCTCGGTGCCGGGCACGTAGTCGACCTCACCGCCACGGCGGCGGACCAGGACGCGGTTCTCGGCGTAGGTGTTGTCGTCGGCCAGCGGCGCGTTCGCCTGGGCGATGACGAAGCGGTCTTCCTCATCGGCGGTGAGGAAGTCCACCTTGTCGGTGACGACACCCTCGTGGACCTTGCGGTACGGGGTCTCGACGAAACCGAACGCGTTGACCCGGCCGTACGAGGCGAGCGAGCCGATCAGACCAATGTTCGGGCCTTCCGGCGTCTCGATCGGGCACATGCGGCCGTAGTGCGAGGGGTGCACGTCACGGACCTCGAAGCCCGCCCGCTCACGGCTCAGACCACCCGGGCCCAGCGCCGACAGACGGCGCTTGTGGGTCAGACCCGACAGCGGGTTGGTCTGGTCCATGAACTGCGACAGCTGGCTGGTGCCGAAGAACTCCTTGATGGAGGCGACGACCGGCCGGATGTTGATCAGGGTCTGCGGCGTGATCGCCTCGACGTCCTGGGTGGTCATCCGCTCGCGAACGACGCGCTCCATACGGGCCAGACCGGTGCGGACCTGGTTCTGGATCAGCTCGCCGACGTTCCGCAGGCGGCGGTTGCCGAAGTGGTCGATGTCGTCGGTCTCGACGACGATCATGTCGCCGGCCTCGCCGACCGTCTCGGCCTCACCGGCGTGCAGCTTGACCAGGTACTTGATGGTCGCGATGACGTCATCGGTGGTCAGCACGCCGGCGTCGAGGGGGGCGTCCGCGCCGAGCTTCTTGTTGACCTTGTACCGGCCGACCTTGGCCAGGTCGTAGCGCTTCGGGTTGAAGTACAGGTTCTCCAGCAGCGTCTGGGCGGCCTCACGCGTCGGCGGCTCGCCCGGGCGCAGCTTGCGGTAGATGTCGAGCAGCGCGTCGTCCTGGCCCTGGGTGTGGTCCTTCTCCAGGGTGGCGCGCATGGACTCGTACTCGCCGAACTCCTCGAGGATCTGCTCGGTGGTCCAGCCGAGCGCCTTGAGCAGGACGGTGACGGACTGCTTGCGCTTGCGGTCGATGCGGACACCGACCATGTCGCGCTTGTCGATCTCCATCTCCAGCCAGGCACCCCGGGACGGGATGATCTTGGCCGAGAAGATGTCCTTGTCGGACGTCTTGTCGATGGAGGAGTCGAAGTACACACCCGGCGAGCGGACCAGCTGCGAGACGACGACACGCTCGGTGCCGTTGATGCAGAAGGTGCCCTTGTTGGTCATGAGCGGGAAGTCGCCCATGAAGACCGTCTGAGACTTGATCTCGCCGGTCTCGTTGTTGGTGAATTCAGCGGTGACGAAGAGCGGAGCGGCGTACGTGAAGTCGCGCTCCTTGCACTCGTCGATCGAGTTCTTCGGCGGCTCGAAGCGGTGATCACGGAAGGTCAGGGACATCGACCCGGAAAAGTCCTCGATCGGGGAGATCTCCTCGAAGATCTCTTCCAGACCGGACTTGGTGGGGACGTCCTGACCACTGTCCAGCGCAGCCTCGACGCGAGCCTTCCAGGCGGCATTGCCGAGCAGCCAATCGAAGCTCTCGGTCTGCAGTGCAAGGAGGTTCGGAACCTCGAGGGGCTCCTTGATCTTCGCAAAGGAGATGCGCAGCGGGGCGGTGCTGGCGCCATTGTTCGTATTGGCAGTCGAGGCGTTGCGCGAGGCGGCCAAGAGGGGGTCCTTCCGAGGGCTCGGACTCACTACGCGCGTACCGGTCCCACCGCGAACCCATGGATGAAATCCCAGATCAGGACGGTTTCATCGGCAGTGCTCAAAGGTGGGTATGCCCCTGGTGACGGGCAGGGAGCAGCTAACAGGCAGCGCAAAGGGTCAGTGTAGCCACTTGGCACACTGATGTCCAGCGCCGAGTTTCTGAGACCGGCAGCGCCAATCTCTCCCTCCGGTGAGGGGGCCCGCCCCTCGTTGTCCTTCACACGCCTGGTCGGCAGCAACCGCGCCTCGCCAGCGCATATCGATACTGCCCGCTTCGCCGACGATCCATGCCTCGGACTTACGGATCGGTGTGACGTCGCGTCCCGAGAATTGCGCGCTGCGTGCCGTTCGTCAAGGCCCCCCACTCCGCCGAGATCGTCACAGGGCGTGGCGACGGGCAACGAAGATCACCATACCTGCCGGAACCGGAAAGTCAGCGTAGCCGTCACAAGAACACCGAAGGGCGACCACCCCAACGGGTGATCGCCCTCACGGCAGCGCGGGTCATCCGACCCGTGAGATCACTTGACCTCGACCGAGGCGCCGGCGCCCTTGAGGGACTCGGCGGCCTTCTCGGCGGCCTCCTTGCTGACCTTCTCGAGGACCGGCTTCGGGGTGCCGTCGACGAGGTCCTTGGCCTCCTTCAGACCCAGCGAGGTCAGCTCACGCACGACCTTAATGACCTGGATCTTCTTGTCGCCGGCGCCAGTCAGCACGACGTCGAACTCGTCCTGCTCCTCCTCGGCCTCGGCAGCGGCGCCCGCGCCACCCGGGGCGGCGGCGACGACGGCGGCCGGAGCGGCGGCGGTGACGTCGAACTTCTCCTCGAACGCCTTCACGAACTCGGAGAGCTCGATGAGGGTGAGGGTCTCGAACTGCTCGAGCAGCTCTTCCTGGGTGAGCTTCGCCATGATGGCGGTCCTTCCACTAAGTCGGCAGGTGCCGGATGAAAATGTCGGGCGGGCGTCCGGGCCCGCTGTGACCGGGCCTGATTACTCGGCGGCCGCGGCCTCGGCGGGAGCCGGCTCGCCGGCACCGCCCTGCTCGGACTGCTTCTGCCGGAGCGCCTCCGCGGTGCGGACGAACTTCGACAGCGGGGCCTGGAAGAGCGCGGCAGCCTGGGACTGCTTGGCCTTCATGGCGCCCGCCAGCTTGGAGAGCAGCACCTCGCGGGACTCGAGGTCCGCGAGCTTCTTGATCTCGTCGGCGGACAGCGCCTTGCCGTCGAGCACGCCGCCCTTGATTTCGAGGGCGGGGTTTTCCTTGGCGAAGTCACGCAGACCCTTCGCCGCCACGACCGGATCACCGGTGACGAAGGCGACGGCCGACGAACCCGTGAACAGGTCGTCGAGCTGGTTGATCCCGGCCTCGTTGGCCGCGATCTTGGTCAGCGTGTTCTTCACCACACGGTACTGGGCGTTCTCACCGAGCGAACGGCGCAGCTCCTGGAGCTGTGCGACGGTGAGACCGGTGTACGCGGTCACAACGGCGCCGTTCGAGCTGCGGAACTTCTCCCGCATCTCGTCGACGGCGTCGACCTTGTCGGGACTCGCCATGAGCCTCGGCCTCCTTCCGGGTGATGAGGACCGCATCGGCCTGAAGGAAGGAGACTGAACAACACGAAAACGCCCCGGCGCAGGCGCACGGGGCGTGACTCGACCGCACGGACACACAGCCCGTTCGGGAGCTCAACCACAGTCACCTACGCGGGTCGCCCGCAAGCTAGCGGATCCTTCAGCCGCCGAATCCCCTTGCGGAGAGACAGCGACAACCAGCGGTCTTTGGCTTCTGCAGCAGATTACGCGAACGGGCCGCGGCCGGGCAAATCAGCTGCTGGGCGACGGCGCGGAGGCGCCGCCCGCCATCTCCTCGAAGCTGACGGTGTCCGAGGACGACGGCTCCTCGACGGTGACCTTGGTGCCGTAGTCCGAGTAGAAGACCGTGGAGTCGTAGGCGCCGTTGTTGCTGTTGGCCTGCTCACGCTTCTTGACCAGCAGGTTCTTGCTGTCGATCCACAGATCGATGGTCTCGGTCTTCATACCGGACTGCTCCATCTGCTTCTGCAGCGCGTCCAGGTCCGACTGGCTCAGGTCCTTGGACTGCATCTTGGCCAGCTCGGAGACCTCGATCTTGCCCGTGTAGTGGGTGGCCTCGGCGCCCTTGACGTCCTCCGAGCCGACCTTCTTCACCTTGCCGGAGGCCATCAGCAGCTGCACGGAGCGCGACGGGTTGTTGTTCTGCATCTGGTCCTTGAGGAAGGCACCGGAGGCGCCCGCCTTCTGGGCCAGCGCGTCGTAGTCGTACTTGATCCAGTGCTTGCCGCCGCCCGCCTGCTGGGCGAACTCGTCGCCCATGTTCATGAACATCGCGTCGGGCGTGTACCGGGCCTGGAGGGGCTTGCCCGCGATCGGGCTGGAGGCTATCGCCCCGCCCTTCTGCGTGATCGTCATGTTGGCGTTCATGCCGTCGGCCCAGTCCATGGCGCCGGACAGCTCGGAGGACTGGGTGCCCATCTGCGTGGAGCCCTCGACCTTGGCCGAGTGCTGCTCGTCCGTGCGCTCGGAGGCGAGCTTCAGGGCCGCCAGCGGGCTGCCCACCGACTGGCCGCCGCCGTCGCCCTTGCCGCCCGCCTTGCCCTCATCGGACTTGTCGCTCCCGCACGCGGTGAGACCGGCCATCAGAACAACGCCACAGGCCGCGATCACGCATCGCACACCCACATGAGTACCGCGCACGGTTCCCCCTTATTTTTCTTTTACGACTGTAGGCCGAACCCTATAGGGGGCCGCCGACATCAACGCGCCGGGCCCCCGCCTCTCTTCACGAGATGCGGGGGCCCGGCGGTTCCGGTCAGGAAGGGGCTCAGACGGCCTCTTCCTCGACCAGCAGGTTGCGAGTGCGGTTGGCGTCCAGCGGGATGCCGGGGCCCATCGTCGTGCTCAGGCTCGCCTTCTTGATGTAGCGGCCCTTCGCGGCGGACGGCTTGAGACGGTTGATCTCCTCAAGCGCCGCGGCGTAGTTCTCGACCAGCTTCGTCTCGTCGAAGGAAACCTTGCCGATGATGAAGTGCAGGTTCGAGTGCTTGTCGACGCGGAACTCGATCTTGCCGCCCTTGATGTCCGTGACAGCCTTCGTCACGTCGGGGGTGACGGTGCCGGTCTTCGGGTTCGGCATCAGACCACGCGGACCGAGCACCCGGCCCAGGCGGCCGACCTTGCCCATGAGGTCCGGGGTGGCGACGACGGCGTCGAAGTCCAGGCGGCCCTTGGACACCTCGTCGATGAGCTCGTCGGAGCCGACGATGTCGGCGCCCGCGGCTTCCGCGGCCGCAGCACGGTCACCGGTCGCGAAGACCAGGACCCGGGCGGTCTTACCGGTGCCGTGCGGCAGGTTCACGGTGCCGCGGACCATCTGGTCGGCCTTGCGCGGGTCGACGCCCAGGCGCATGGCGACCTCGACGGTCGCGTCGAACTTGCTCGGGGAGGTGTCCTTGGCGAGACGGACGGCCTCGAGCGGGGCGTACGCGCGCTCCCGGTCGATCTTGGCGTCCGCAGCGCGGAGGGACTTGCTGCGCTTGCTCAACTCTGCTCCTGATGTTGTGTTCGGAGTCGTGGTCCGGACCGCGCATTGGCCCTGCCACGGTGGTGCTACGGGGTGGCTGTCAGCCCTCGACCGTGATGCCCATGGAACGGGCGGTGCCGGCGATGATCTTCTCGGCGGCGTCCAGGTCGTTGGCGTTCAGGTCGGGCATCTTGGTGGTGGCGATGTCGCGGACCTGGTCGCGGGTGATCTTGGCGACCTTGGTCTTGTGCGGCTCGCCGGAGCCCTTCTCCACGCCCGCGGCCTTGAGGATCAGCTTCGCGGCCGGCGGCGTCTTGGTGATGAAGGTGAAGGAGCGGTCCTCGTAGACCGTGATCTCCACCGGCACGACCATGCCGCGCTGCGACTCGGTCGCGGCGTTGTAGGCCTTGCAGAACTCCATGATGTTGACGCCGTGCTGGCCCAGCGCGGGGCCGACCGGCGGGGCCGGGTTCGCGGCACCGGCCTGGATCTGGAGCTTGATCAGCCCCGTGACCTTCTTCTTCTTGGGAGGCATGCTCTCTCCGGGTCCTAGTGAGAGGTGGTCCGCCTCCACTCCGGGTCATCCGGATGGAGGCATACCGCACAACGATAACGGGTATAGGTGTGCGGCCTGAAACCGAGCAGGTCAGACCGGCCCCGGAAGGGCCCGATCTGACCTGTCGGAAGGGTGCGGAAGAAGCGTCAGTTCTTCTGGATCTGGTCGAAGCTCAGCTCGACCGGGGTCTCCCGGCCGAAGATCTCGACCAGGCCCTTGACCTTCTTCGAGTCGGCGTTGATCTCGTTGATCGTCGCCTGCAGCGTGGCGAACGGGCCGTCGGTGACCGTGACCGAGTCGCCCACCTCGAAGTCCAGCACCTGGACCTCGACCTTGCGGCTGGGCGCCGGGGCGCCGCCCTCTTCGGCGGCAGCCTTGGCGGCCTTCTCCTCGGCCTCCGGGGCGAGCATCTTGACGATCTCGTCCAGGGTCAGCGGGTACGGGTCGTAGGCGTTGCCCACGAAGCCGGTGACGCCGGGGGTGTTCCGCACGACGCCCCAGGACTCGTTCGTCAGGTCCATGCGCACCAGCACGTAGCCGGGGAGCTTGTTCTGACGGACGTTCTTCCGCTCGCCGTTCTTGATCTGGACGATCTCTTCTTCGGGGACCTCGGCCTGGTAGATGAAGTCCTCGACGTTCAGCGAGACGGCACGCTGCTCCAGGTTGGCCTTCACGCGCTTCTCGTAGCCCGCGTAGGTGTGGATCACGTACCACTCGCCGGGCAGCCCGCGCAGCTCGTCACGGAGGGCCTCGACCGGGTCGACGTCGACCTCGGCCTCGGCGACGTCCTCGTCCTCCGCGGTCTCGACGACGGCCTCGGCCTCGTCCTCGACATGAATCGCGGCCGTCTCGGCAGGCTCGCCCGCAGCGGCGTCGGCGGCCTCAGCCTGGTCGGAGTCCGCCGCCTCGACGATGTCGAGCTCGTCCTCACGGGACTCGACGGGCTCGGCGGCGTCGTTCAGGTTCGGGTCAGACACGGTGGCTGCTTCTTCCTGGCTTCAAGGGGTGGAACGTGCGAAAGGGCGCCCGGTACACGGCCGCCCTCCGCGGGGTCTCAGCCAAAGACGTACTTGATGGCGTTGTTGAACCCATAGTCAATCACGGTCACGATGCCGATCATGATCAGCACGAAGACGATCACCACGCTGGTGTATGTCGACAGCTGATTGCGCGTGGGCCACACGACCTTGCGCAGCTCGGCGATGATCTGGCGGTAGAAAAGCGCGAGCCGGCCGAAGGGCCCCTTCTTCGCGCGCTTGCCACCACGGCGGCCCTTCTTGGTCGCCACCTCGTCCTCGTCGGGACGACCGCTCTCAGGCGTCGCGGTGGAGCCAAGGGCTTCCGTCACTCGTCCTCACCTGAATCCGGGTCGTGGCCGTGCCGCGTCCGGCCCGGCCGCACAGCGGTGCTTGTCCTTGCGTACGCATGCACGCACCCTGACGATCAAGTGCGTGTAGCAGGGCCGGAGGGACTTGAACCCCCAACCGCTGGTTTTGGAGACCAGTGCTCTACCAATTGAGCTACGACCCTTTGCGGCAACCCCCAACCTACCGCATCCATCCCGCTGCACGGAGTGTGCGGGTCGGATACGTCTGTTGAGCGGCCAACGACGGTTGAGTGTACGTGCTTGACGGCCGGGCGTCGAACGAGAAGCGCCCGTGCGCTCGGGTTGAATCCCGGCAGACGACTTGTGTGAGTCTCCTTAAACCCGTGTACCGCCCTTTTCGCCCGTCTGCGACGATGCCTCCATGACCGCTGCTACTCCTCCCGCACAGTCCCCGACCGACCGGCGGGTGTCGGCCCGGATCGGATCCATCTCCGAGTCCGCGACCCTCGCCGTCGATGCCAAGGCCAAGGCCCTCAAGGCCGCCGGCCGCCCGGTGATCGGCTTCGGCGCCGGTGAGCCGGACTTCCCGACACCCGACTACGTCGTCGAGGCGGCTGTGGCGGCCTGCCGTGACCCCAGGTTCCACCGCTACACGCCGGCCGGCGGGCTCCCCGAGCTGAAGGCCGCCATCGCCGCGAAGACGCTGCGCGACAGCGGCTACGAGGTCGAGGCCGCCCAGATCCTGGTGACCAACGGCGGCAAGCAGGCGATCTACGAGGCGTTCGCCGCGATCGTCGACCCGGGCGACGAGGTCATCGTCCCTGCGCCGTACTGGACCACCTACCCGGAGTCGATCCGGCTGGCCGGCGGTGTCCCGGTGGACGTCGTCGCTGACGAGACGACCGGCTACCGCGTCTCCGTCGAGCAGCTGGAGGCGGCCCGCACCGAGCGCACCAAGGTGCTGGTCTTCGTCTCGCCGTCGAACCCGACCGGCGCGGTCTACAGCCGCGAGCAGATCGAGGAGATCGGCCGCTGGGCCGCCGAGCACGGGCTGTGGGTGCTCACCGACGAGATCTACGAGCACCTGGTCTACGGCGACGCGAAGTTCCACTCGCTGCCGGTGGTCGTGCCCGAGCTGGCCGACAAGTGCGTCGTGGTCAACGGCGTCGCCAAGACCTACGCGATGACCGGCTGGCGGGTCGGCTGGATCATCGGCCCCAAGGACGTGGTGAAGGCCGCGACCAACCTCCAGTCGCACGCCACCTCCAACGTGAGCAACGTCGCGCAGGCCGCCGCCCTGGCCGCCGTCTCCGGCGACCTCGACGCCGTCGCCACGATGCGCGAGGCGTTCGACCGCCGCCGCCGCACCATCGTGCGCATGCTCAACGAGATCGACGGCGTCGAGTGCCCGGAGCCGGAGGGCGCGTTCTACGCCTACCCGTCGGCGAAGGGGCTGCTCGGCAAGGAGATCCGCGGCAAGCGGCCGCAGACCACCGTCGAGCTGGCCGCGCTGATCCTGGAGGAGGCCGAGGTCGCCGTCGTGCCGGGTGAGGCGTTCGGCACACCGGGCTACCTGCGGCTGTCCTACGCGCTGGGCGACGAGGACCTCGTCGAGGGCATCTCGCGGATCCAGAAGCTGCTGGCGGAGGCCCGCGCGTAGGTCCTGTCCGGCGGATCTTCGTGGATCAGCCCGCGGCGTCTGGTGCGGTACATCGCAAGGCGGAGGGTCGTCCTCGTACCGGGTCGTACTCGGGCGATCCCGACAACGCGGCGAGGTGCCGTGCCAGGCGTCGTGGGCCCGCGAAGATCCGCCGGACAGGGCCTGAGCGCCTCCCCCCATGAGAGCGGGCGCCCGGCCACGGCCGGGCGCCCGCTCTCGTCCGGACCCGGATTCCTGTGCGGGCAAGGCCACGTTCGGCGAAAGCGGTACCGGCCGGTCCGGACGTGCGGCAAAATCTGCAGATGGCACGCGATGTACATCTGCTCCCCAAGGCGCATCTGCATCTCCACTTCACCGGCTCCATGCGCCCCGGCACGCTCCTTGAACTCGCCGACAAATACGGCGTCCATCTGCCCGAGGCGCTGAGCGGCGGCGAGCCGCCGAGACTGCGGGCGACCGACGAGCGCGGCTGGTTCCGCTTCCAGCGGCTGTACGACATCGCGCGGTCGTGTCTGCGGGAGCCCGACGACATCCGGCGGCTGGTGCGCGAGGCCGCCGAGGAGGACGTCGCGGACGGCTCCGGCTGGCTGGAGATCCAGGTCGACCCCACCTCGTACGCCCCGCGCCTGGGCGGGCTGATCCCGGCGCTGGAGGTCATCCTGGACGCGGTCGACGCCGCCTCCCGGGACACCGGGCTCGGGATACGGGTCCTGGTCGCCGCGAACCGGATGAAGCACCCCCTGGAGGCCCGCACCCTGGCCCGGCTCGCGGTGCGCTTCGCGGACCGCGGGGTGGTCGGCTTCGGGCTCTCCAACGACGAGCGGCGCGGATTCGCCCGCGACTTCGACCGCGCCTTCGCCATCGCCCGGGAGGGCGGGCTGCTCGCCGCCCCGCACGGCGGCGAGCTGTCGGGGCCCGGGAGCGTCCGCGACTGCCTGGACGACCTCGTGGCGTCCCGGGTGGGCCACGGGGTGCGCGCGGCCGAGGACCCGCGGCTGCTCGCCCGGCTGGCCGACCGCGGGGTGACCTGCGAGGTGTGCCCGTCCTCCAATGTCGCCCTCGGGGTCTACGAGAAGCCCGAGGACGTACCCCTGCGCACCCTGTACGACGCCGGGGTGCCGATGGCGCTGGGCGCCGACGACCCGCTGCTGTTCGGGTCGCGGCTGGCGGCCCAGTACCAGCTGGCGCGCGAGCACCATGGCTTCGGCGACGAGGAACTCGCGGAGCTGGCACGGCAGTCGGTACGGGGTTCGGCGGCGCCGGAGGACGTACGACGGCGGCTGCTGGCGGGGATCGACGACTGGCTGGCGGGCTGAGCACCTCCGAAAATTCGGAGGTGCCCTCGCGGCTACAGGCTCACGCCCACCGTCACCGGCTCGTTGACCAGCCGTACGCCGAACGCCTCCTCGACTCCGGTCACCACCTCGCGGGCCAGCGCCAGCAGGTCCTCGGTGGTGGCCTCGCCGCGGTTGGTGAGCGCCAGGGTGTGCTTGGTGGAGATGCGGGCCGGGCCGGTGCCGTAGCCCTTGGTGAAGCCCGCCTTGTCGATCAGCCAGGCGGCGGAGGTCTTGATCCGCCCCTCCCCCGCCGGGAAGGCGGGCGGCACGGTGTCCGGGCCGAGGCGGTCGGCGACGCGGGCCAGGAAGGCTTCGTACGCGCTCTCGGTCAGCACCGGGTTGGTGAAGAACGACCCCGCCGACCAGCTGTCGTGGTCCTCGGGGTCGAGCACCATGCCCTTGCCCGCGCGCAGGGACAGCACGGTCCGGCGGGCGGTGTCGGCGGGCACCCGGTCGCCCACCTCGACGCCGAGCACCCGGGCGGTCTCGGCGTACTTGATGGGCGCGGACAGCCCGCCCGCGTCCTCCAGGCCGAAGCGGACCCGCAGGATGACGTGGCGGTCCGGCTCGGCCTTGAAGCGGCTGTGGCGGTAGGAGAAGGCGCAGTCGGCGGCGGGGATCGTCACGACGGCGTCCGCGCGGCGGTCGTAGGCGACCACCTCGGTGAGGGTGGCGGAGACCTCCTGGCCGTACGCCCCGACGTTCTGTATCGGGGTCGCGCCCGCGGAGCCGGGGATTCCGGCCAGGCACTCGACACCGGCGAGGCCCGCCTCGACCGTACGGGCCACGGCGTCGGACCAGTTCTCGCCCGCGGCCAGCTCCAGCCGGGTGCCGTCGAGGGTGAAGCCGGTGGTCGCGATGTGCAGGGCGGTGCCGTCGAAGCCCTTGTCGGCGATGACCAGGTTGCTGCCGCCGCCGATCAGCAGCAGCGGCGTGCCGGTCGCGTCGGCCTCGCGGACCGCGGCGATCACCTCGTCGTCGGTGGTGGCCGTGATCAGGCGGGTGGCCGGGCCGCCGAGCCGGAAGGTGGTGAGGGGGGCGAGGGGGGCGTCATGGAGTTCCTGCACGCGCTCAAGGGTACGGGGGCGCCCCCGGCGCGATGCCGGGGGCGGCCGGTGGTCCCCGTGTGTGGCGCGGGCCCCGGGGATTACGCGAGGCGGATGACGGCGCGGGCCATGCCCAGCACCTTCTGGCCCTCGCTGGTCGCCGTGATGTCCACGCGGACCGTACGGGCCTCGTCGTCCAGCTTGGCGGCGACCTTGGCGGCGATCTCGATGAGCGCGCCCTTGTCGTCGTTCGGGACGACGACCGGCTTGGTGAAGCGCACGCCGTAGTCGACGACGGCCCCGGGGTCGCCGGTCCAGTCGGTCACCACGCGGATCGCCTCGGCCATGGTGAACATCCCGTGGGCGATGACGTCGGGGAGGCCGACCTCCTTGGCGAACTTCTCGTTCCAGTGGATCGGGTTGAAGTCGCCCGACGCACCGGCGTACCGGATGAGGTCGGCGCGGTTCACCGGGAAGGTCTGCGCGGGAAGTTCGGTGCCGACCTCGACGGCGTCGTACGAGATCTTGGCGGTCATCTGCTGTCCTCCGCTTCGGCTGCGCGCGCCACCAGTTTCGTCATCGCCGTCACCACGTGCCCGCCCGCGGCGTCGCGCACCTCACCGCTGATCAGGATCACATCGTTGCCCGCGAGCGACTTGATGTCGTCGATCCTGGTGATGACGGTCAGCCGGTCGGCCGCCTCGATGGGCCGGGTGTACGCGAACTTCTGGTCGCCGTGCACCACCCGGTTGAAGTCCAGCCCCAGCTGCGGGTCGCCGACCACCAGGTGCCGTGCGGCCTTGAAGGTGATCGCGAAGACGAACGTGGGCGGGGCGATCACATCGGAGTAGCCGAGCGCCTTGGCCGCCTCGGGATCGGTGTAGACCGGGTTGGTCTCGCCGATCGATTCGGCGAATTCGCGGATCTTCTCCCTGCCGACCTCATACGGGTCGGTGGGCGGGTATGTCCGCCCGACGAAAGACGGATCAAGCGCCATCGCCTCGGCACCTCCTGGTGTTGATGACTAACGAAACGAGGCCACCCCCGCTGATGGGGGGCGGCCTCGAATGAGAGTTTATTGCTATCGCGTCTCGCGGTGCGCGGTGTGCGCGTTGCAACGCGGGCAGTGCTTCTTGATCTCAAGACGATCCGGGTCGTTGCGCCGGTTCTTCTTGGTGATGTAGTTCCGCTCCTTGCACTCCACGCAGGCCAGCGTGATCTTCGGGCGGACGTCGGTGGCAGCCACGTGAGTGCTCCTTGACGGACGGATGGGACATAAAAACGCATTAAAGAGTAGCCGACCGGAGGACCGACCCCACAATCGGCTACTGTCTGTAGCGGTGACCGGACTTGAACCGGTGACACAGCGATTATGAGCCGCTTGCTCTACCGACTGAGCTACACCGCTGCGATGCGAGTCGGGCCCCGTCCGACCGGAGTCGAACGGGATTCCTCACACATCAGAGCCCCAATACGGAATCGAACCGTAGACCTTCTCCTTACCATGGAGACGCTCTGCCGACTGAGCTATTGGGGCGAGCGATGAAGACATTACACGCTCGGCCGCCGAAGGTGAAATCCGTATCGGCCCAGGGCCACCGCGTACAGCCCAGGTTGCTCACGCACCACACCGGTACGACTATTCGCCTCCTCCGCGAAGCCGCCCGCACCGCGCCCTAGGCTCGGTTCGCCCCGCGTGATCTTGTGCCGCCGGCCGCGCCCGGCACCGCGATTCCCCAGGAGTGCGATGCCCGAGAGCCAGCCGCCCGAGAGCCATCAGCAGCAGCCCTCCGGCAACGACGGCGGAGGCGCCGCCGGGCCCTCCGCGCTGGTCCTCGGCGGCGCCCGGCTCGCCGACGGCCGAACGGTGGACGTACGGCTCAGCGGCGGGCGGATCGAGGCGGTCGGCACCACGGGCAGCCTGGTCCCCGGGCCGCGGCTCGACCTCGGCGGCTATCTGCTGCTCCCCGCCCCCGCCGAACCGCACGCGCACTGCGACACCGCCCTGACGGCCGACCTCGCGGGCCCCGTCCCGCACACCGCCGAGGACGTCCGGCGCCGCACCACCGAGGCCGCCCTGGTGCACCTCGGCCACGGGGCGACCGCCGTGCGCACCCATGTGCGGATCGGCGGGGTGCACGGCCTGCGCTCCCTGGAGGCGGTCCTGGAGGCCCGGCACAGCCTCCGCGGGCTCGTCGACCTCGGCGCGGTCGCGGTGCCGCGGGTGCTGACCGGGGTGGCCGGGGCGGACGGGCTCGCGATGCTGCGGGACGCCGCGGGGATGGGCGCCTCCGTCATCGGCGGGTGCCCCGACCTCGACCCCGACCCGACCGGTCACGCCGAGGCCGTCCTCGACCTCGCCGCCCGCCACGGCTGCGCCGTCGACCTCCACACGGACGGTGACGACCCAGCCCGGCTCGCCCGGCTCGCGGCGATGGCCGGGGGCCTGCGGCCCGGCGTCACCATCGGCCCCTGCGGCGGGCTGGCCCGGCTGCCCCGGGACATCGCGGCGCGGATCGCCGACCGGCTCGCGGCGGCGGGCGTCACCGTGGTCTGCCTGCCGCAGGGCGACTGTGCCGGGCTGGAGGACCGGGGTGAGCAGGGGGCGCGCGTGGCCGGTTGCGCGCCGGTGCGGCTGCTGCGGGCCGCGGGCGTCCGGGTCGCCGCCGGGAGCGGCGCCCTGCGCGACCCGGTCAACCCCGTGGGCCGCGGCGACCCGCTGGAGGCCGCCTATCTGCTGGCCTCCCGGGGCGAACTGGGCCCCGCGGACGCCTACGACGCGGTCTGCGCCCGGGCCCGGGCCGCGCTGGGGCTGCCCGAGGTGCGGGTGGAGGCCGGGTTCCCCGCCGAGCTGCTGGCGGTGCGCGGCGACGGGCTCGCGGGCGTGCTGTCGCTCGCGTACAGCCGGGTCGTGGTGCACGACGGCCGGGTGGTCGCCCGTACCAGCGCGGTACGGGAGTACTGCGACTCGGCCGCCGCGGTCGCCCTCGACCTGCCGCGCCAGTCCCGGCCCCAGTCCCGCCCCTCGGACGGCGACGCGCAGCCGTAGGGGGTGCCTTGCGGGTCATGCCGGGCTCCCGGCGTCTGGCACGGCACCTCGCGGCCCCGCGCTCGTCGCACGCAGCGCCTCCCCCAGCTACCGCTGGGAGGTGCCCCCTGCGCTCTCCTCATGCGGCTTGCGATGCTCCCCCAGCTACCGCTGGGAGGTGCCCCCTGCACCAGACGCCGCTCGCTCATCCGGCCTGCCCCACAAGGCACCCCCTAGCCCAACCGGCGTACGGTCGGGATCATGCGCATTGTCATCGCTGGTGGACATGGACAGATCGCCCTGCGGCTGGAGCGGCTGCTCTCCGCGCGTGGAGACGAAGTGGCGGGCATCGTCCGCAAGCCGGAGCAGGCGGGCGACCTGCTGGCGGCGGGCGCCGAACCGGTCGTCTGCGACCTCGAATCGGCCTCGGTGGACGACGTGGCCAAGCATCTGGAGGCCGCGGACGCCGCCGTCTTCGCCGCCGGCGCGGGTCCCGGCAGCGGGATCGAGCGCAAGGAGACGGTCGACCGCGCGGCCTCCGCGCTCTTCGCTGACGCGGCCGAGCGGGCGGGCGTACGTCGGTTCCTCACCGTGTCCGCGATGGGCGCGGCGCACGAGCCGCCGCCCGGTACGGACCCGGTCTTCGCCGCCTATCTGCGGGCCAAGGGCGCCGCGGACGACGACATCCGGGCCCGCGACGCCCTCGACTGGACCGTGCTGCGCCCGGGCCGCCTCACCGACGACCCGGGCACGGGCCTGGTGAACCTGGCCGAGCACACCGGCCGGGCCGAGGTGACCCGCGACGACGTGGCCGCCGTCCTGGCCGCCCTCCTCGACGAACCCCGCACGGCGGGCCGCACCCTGGAACTCCTGGGCGGCGCCACGCCCGTGGCGGAGGCGGTACGCGCCGTCGCCGACGGCGGCTGAGCGGGGCCCGCGGGTGCGGGGGGCTGGTGGGTGCGCGCGGTCGCTGGGGTGGTGGGTGCCGGGTGCGGCGCCTCCGGGGCAGGTCCCTGGACCGTATATTTACGGCGCCGCCGACGTAGAGCGTGGCGTGAACGCGGGGCGATCGGCGCCACGAATACACGGCAGCGTCCAGGACCCCACCCCTGCACCCCCGCCCCCTCCCGCCGAGCAGCGGCTCCCCACCGGTGGCCCCGGTCGCCGGGTGGGCACAACCCGGCCCCGCGGAAACGGGGGCTGCCTTCTCTTGTTGCCTGAGGCGGTCGCCTCTACTCTGCAATCTGACGGACCGTCAGATTCGTGGGGAGATGACGCCATGACGGGCGAGACGACCGGCGCGACCGAGCTGCCCATGGTCATCAGCGTGGACGACCATGTGATCGAGCCCGCCCATCTCTTCGAGACCTGGCTTCCGGCCAAGTACCGCGACCGCGGGCCGAAGCCGCTCACGGCCGGGATCGGGGAACTGGCGTACATCGGCGGCAAATACCGCATCACGACCGATCCGGACGGTCCGCTCACGGACTGGTGGGAGTACGAGGGCGGCCTGTTCCCGTACAAGCGGATCATCGCGGCCGTCGGCTTCTCGCGGGACGAGATGACCCTGGAGGGCATCACCCGCGAGCAGATGCGCCGCGGGTGCTGGGACCCCAAGGCCCGGATCGCCGACATGGAGATGAATCACGTCGAGGCGTCACTGTGCTTCCCGACGTTCCCCCGCTTCTGCGGCCAGACCTTCGCCGAGGCCGACGACAAGGAGGTCGGGCTGGCCTGTGTGCGGGCGTACAACGACTGGATGGTCGAGGAGTGGTGCGGTGACAGCGGCGGGCGGCTGATCCCGCTGTGCCTGATCCCGCTATGGGACGTCGAGCTGGCGGTGGCGGAGATCCGCCGGAACGCCGCGCGGGGCGTGCGCGCCGTGACCTTCAGCGAGATCCCGACCTACCTCGGCCTGCCGAGCATCCACAGCGGCTACTGGGACCCGTTCTTCGCCGAGTGCGAGGCGACGGGGACGGTCGTGTGCATGCACATCGGCTCGTCCTCGCAGATGCCCGCGGCCTCCCCCGACGCCCCGCCCGCGGTCCAGGCGGCGTTGAGCTTCAACAACGCCATGGCCTCGATGATGGACTTCCTCTTCAGCGGCGTCCTGGTGAAGTTCCCGCGGCTGAAGCTCGCGTACGCCGAGGGCCAGATGGGCTGGATCCCGTACGCCCTGGAGCGCGCGGACGACGTCTGGCAGGAGCACCGGGCGTGGGGCGGCGTGCGGGATCTCGTTCCCGAGCCGCCGTCCACGTACTACTACCGGCAGATCTACTGCTGCTTCTTCCGCGACCGGCACGGCGTCGCCTCGCTCGACACGGTCGGTGTGGACAACGCCACGTTCGAGACCGACTACCCGCATGTGGACTCCACCTGGCCGCACACCGAGCGGATCGCGGCCGAGCACGTCGCGGGGCTGCCGCCGGAGACCACGTACAAGATCCTGCGCGGCAACGCGATCCGGATGCTGGAGCTGGACTTCGACAAGGACCGGACGGCGTAAGGGAATACCGGCCGTTTTCGGCCATCATGGCCCGAATCCCGGCCGCCCCCTTGCCTAACCGGGGCGGCGGCCATGGGATCAGTGCATGTCTGAGCGTCGATCAGCCGTGAAGGAACCGCCGAGTGGCGCCGCCGCGCCGCTCGGCGGCGTCATGCCGCAGCGGCGCCGGAGCAAGTGCCTCCCCGTCCCACAGCGTTCGGCGCCGGTCCCTCCCCACGCGGGGACCGGAGCCGAACGGTGGGGCGGTGCCGATCCGCACCCCCCCCGTTTGGGTGCGGATCGCGGGCGGGGCGGTTCGGGGGTCGGCGCGGCGGTCGTCAGGGGGTCCGGGCCGAGGGCCCGGCCGGCTGTCGCGACCGCCTGCGCTGCTGGGTTGTGATCCTGCCAGCTGCGCCTTCGGGCGAGGAGGTTCCGGTTTTGGGCCGCGGCCTTCGTCGCAGGTCATCCGTATAAAGTGAGTTTTCCGGTCCGGATATCCAGGCGCGGGGGAAGTAAGGAGTGGAGACCTTGAGTTCCGACTCAGGGGTACGCACAGCCTTCGCGGAACGCCTTGCCCTGCTCTACCGGGAGGCCGGCAACCCTCCCCTGAAGAGTGTGGCCGAGGCGGTCGTCCGGCTTCAGCGGGTCGACGAGCGGGGGCGCCCCGTGCGGGTGTCCGTTCAGCGGATCAGCGACTGGCGGCGGGCCAAGAACGTACCCGCCCAGTTCGCTGCGCTCGCGGCCGTGCTGCACGTACTGATCCCCGACGCCCGGCGGCTGCGTCCCGCGCCGGTGTCCACCGGGCTGTACGACCTCGCCCAGTGGCAGCGCCTGTGGGAGCGTGCGGTGGCCGATCCGGTCGGGATGCGCCCCCCGGCGGCCGCGGACGAGGAGGAGCGGCCCCCGGCCGACGCCCCGGCCGTCCCCGGCGCGGTATGCCCCTACCGGGGGCTGGCCGCGTACCGGCAGCAGGACGCCCGGTGGTTCTTCGGCCGGGAGCGGAGCACAGAGGCGCTCGTCGGCCAGCTGCGCTCGGCGGAGAAGACGGGCGGCCTGGTCATGCTCGTGGGCGCCTCGGGCGCGGGGAAGTCCTCCCTGCTGAACGCCGGACTGGTGCCCGAGCTGGAGAAGTGCGGGCTGGGCGACGACGGGGACGGCCGGGCGCGCGAGGTGCTCCAGCTCGCGCCGGGCGGCGATCCGCTCGCGGAGCTGACCCGCCGGATACCCCAGCTCGCGGACGTCGTCCGCGGCCAGCAGGAGGCGCCCGATACCCCGCGCTTCACGCGCGCGGTGCGGGAGGCCGTCACGGCCTGGGCGGCGCGCGACAGCCCCGCCGCCGCCCGGCCGGTCGTCATCGTGGACCAGTTCGAGGAGGCGTTCACCCTCGGCACCGACGAGGCGGACCGGCGTACGTTCATCCGGCTGCTGCACGCCGCGTGCTCGCCCGGCGCCTCCGGCGAACCGGCCCCCGTCCTCGCCGTCCTCGGCATCCGCGCCGACTTCTACGAGCAGTGCCTGGCGTACCCCGAACTGGCCGACGCGCTCCAGCACCGCCACATGGTGCTCGGCCCGCTGACCGTCGCCGAGCTGCGCGAGGCGGTGACCGGCCCGGCCAAGGCGGTGGGGCTGGAACTCGAACCGGGGCTCGCGGAGCTGATCGTCCGGGAGGTGAGCGCCGACGGCCCCGGCGGCACCCATGACGCCGGGGTGCTGCCGCTCCTGTCCCACGCCCTGCTCGCCACCTGGCAGCGCCGGAAGGCGGGGCGGCTGACCCTGGCCGGATATCGCGGTGCGGGCGGCATCCAGGGGGCGGTGGCCGCGACCGCCGAGCGGGCCTGGTCCGGCCTCGACCCCGCGGCGCGCACGGCCGCGCGGCTGCTGCTCCTGCGGCTGGTCCGGCTGGGCGAGGACACCCAGGCCACCCGCAGGCGGGGGACGCGGCGCCAGCTGTCGGAGGAGTCGACGGAGCCCGGCAAGACGCAGGAATCGCTCGAAGCGCTGGTCCGCGCCCGCCTGGTGACCCTCGACGCGGAGACCGTGGAGATCACCCATGAGGCGCTGCTGCACGCCTGGCCGCGGCTGCGCGACTGGATCGACGAGGGCCGCAACGACCATCTGCTGCGCCAGCGCCTGGAGGAGGACGGCCGGGCCTGGGAGGGCATGAGCCGCGACCCGTCGCTGCTCTACCGGGGCTCCCGGCTGGAGCAGGCCCACACCTGGGCGAAGTCCGCCGGTGACACCCTGCTGACCCGCAGCGCGGTGGAGTTCCTGGCCGCCTCCGTACGGCTGCGCAAGCGCACCATCTGGCTCAGCCGGGGCGCGGTGGCGGCGCTGGTCGTGCTGGCGATGGTGGCCGTCGGATCGGCGGTGGTCGCGTGGCAGCAGCGGGACGACGCGGTGTTCGAGCAGGTGGTCACCGAGGCCGACCGCTTCGAGTACCGGGATCCGTCGCTGTCCGCCCAGCTCGCCCTGGTGGCCCACCGGCAGCGGCCGGACGACGAGGCGACGAGGAACCGGCTGATCTCGATCGTCAACGCGCCGCTGGCCACCCCGCTGCGCGGCCACACCGGCGCCGTCTATCTCACCTCGTTCAGCCCGGACGGAAAGACGCTGGCCACCGCCAGCTACGACCGGACCGTCCGGCTCTGGGACACCAGCGACCCGACGCGGCCCAAACCGCTGGGCAAGCCGCTGACCGGCCACACCAGCTGGGTGAGCAGCGCGGTCTTCAGCCCGGACGGCAAAACCCTCGCCAGCGCGGGCGACGACGGCACGGTGCGCCTGTGGGACGTGACGGACCCGCGCCATCCGCGCCCGCTCGGCGAGCCCCTGTCCGGCCAGGACGGCACGATCTACCTGATCGCCTTCAGCCCGGACGGGAAGACCCTGGCCGCCGCCACCGACAACCGCAAGGTCCGCCTGTGGGACATGGGCGACCGACGGCGGCCGAAGCCGCTCGGCTCGCTGACCGGCCCCACCGCCGCCGTACGCTCCGTCGCGTTCAGCCCCGACGGCCGGATGCTGGCGGGCGGAGGCGACGACGGCACGATCCGGCTGTGGAAAATGACCGATCCGCGGCACCCCAAGCGCGTCGGCAAGGCGCTGACCGGCCATACGGACCTGATCCACTCCGTGGCGTTCAGCCCGGACGGCAAAACCCTCGCCAGCGGCGCCGCGGACAACACCGTCCGGCTGTGGGACGTCGGCGATCCACGGCACGTGGAGCCGCTGGGCTCGCCGCTCACCGGCCACTCCGGGCCCATCTGGTCCGTGGCGTTCAGCCCGGACGGCAACATGCTCGCCGCCGCCAGCCAGGACAGCACGGCGAGCCTGTGGAACGTCCAGGACCCGGCGTATCCGTCGCAGGTCGGCGAGCCGCTGGCGGGCAGCAGCGGCGAGATGTACGCGCTCGGCTTCAGCCCCGACGGCCGGACGCTGGCCACCGGGACCGGCGACAACACGGTCCGCCTGTGGTCGATCCCGACGTCGGACATGATCGGCCGGGTCGGGGCGTTCCGCCCGGACGGGAAGGTGCTCGCCACGGCGGCGCGCGACGAGAAGGTCCGGATGTGGAACGTCGCGAAGCCGGGGCGGCCGGTGCCGATGGGCAAGCCGTTCAGCCCGGGGAACGGCTCGGTGCGGGAGCCGACGTTCTCCCCCGACGGCCGCATCTTCGCGGCGATGGCCGGGGGCGCCGCGGTGCGGCTGTGGAACGTCGCCGACCCGGCCCGGCCCGAGCCCGCCGGGCCGCCCATCAACCTGCGGACCCGGTTCGCGGGCGCGCTGGCCTTCAGCCCGGACGGGCGCACGCTGGCCACCGTGTACGACGACCGCACCATCCGGCTGTGGGACGTCAGCGACCCGTTCCACGTCCGTCCGCTCGGCGCGCCGCTCACCGGCCACAAGGGCTACGTCAACGCCCTTCTCTTCAGCCCGGACGGCCGCACGCTCGCCAGCGGCAGCGCGGACAACACCATCCGGCTGTGGAACGTGACCGACCGGCGCCACGCCGAGCGGCTGGGCGCGCCGCTCACCGGACACCTCGGTCCCATCAACGCGCTCGCCTACAGCCCGGACGGCCGCACCCTGGCCAGCGGCAGCGACGACAACACGGTCCGGATCTGGAACGTCGCCGATCCCCGCAAGGCGACCAGGCTGGGCCGCCCGCTCACCGGCCACACCGACTCGATCATGTCGCTGACGCTCAGCCGGGACGGCCGCACCCTGGCGAGCGGCGGCAACGACAACGCGGTCCGGATCTGGGACATCAGCGTCCCGTCCAAGGCCGCCCCCATCGGCCAGTCGATGAGCCCCAACGCCAAGACCGGCAATTTCCTGTCGTTCAGCCCCCAGAGCCACATGCTCGGGGTGTCGACCGGCGCCGACACCATCCGGCTGTGGGACCTGGACGTCGACAAGGCGATCCGCCGCGTCTGCTCGATGACCCGGGGCGTCCTGACGGCGGAGAACTGGCACGACTATCTGCCCCGGATGTCGTACGAGCCCCCGTGCGGGCGCTGACGAAAGGGGCCGCGGTGAGTGATCACGATCACAACTCGGCGTTCATTCCGACCAGTCGGCACCCTGACGGGGGCAGGCGCGTTACGCTGGGGAACAGCCCGATCGCTGGTGCATCCCCCGTCGCCAGCGATCGGGCGCTTGTCTGTGCTTCGACGGCCCGCACCGCTCGGCGCGAAGCTGGAGGTCACCCGTGATGCCATGGCTCGACCAGGCCGCCCTGGATCTCGGCCGCGCCTACGTCCGCCACGCGCCCTGGAGCGCCGGGAAGCGGGCCCTGGTCGAGCGCCACCTGAACGCCGCCCTGCGGGACCGCCCCCTGCACCGCCTGGCCCGCACCCGCTTCGGCGCCACCTTCGCCGTCGACACCCAGGACCTCATCCAGCGGTACCTGTACCTCTTCGGCGTCTGGGAACCCCATATGACGCGCTGGCTCCAGCGCAGGCTGAAGCCCGGCGACGCGTTCGTGGACGTCGGCGCCAACATCGGCTACTACAGCGTCCTCGCCGCACGCCTGGTCGGACCCCGTGGCCGGGTGGTGGCGGTCGAGGCGTCCCCGGCCTTCCACCAGCTGCTCCTGCGGCACGCCCGGCGCAACCGGTCCACCAACATCCGCGCGGTCAACGCCGCCGTCTCCGACCGCGACGAGCTGCTGACCTTCATCCTCGCCAGCTCGCGCAACATGGGCGCGAACAGCATCGTCCCCTACGACGGCCCGGCCGAGTCCACCTTCGAGGTCGCGGCCCGCCCGCTGCCCGATCTCCTCACCGAGGAGGAGATCGCCCGGGCCAGGGTCATCAAGATCGACGTCGAGGGCGCGGAGGGCGCCGTGGTCCGCGGCCTGATCCCCCTGCTGCCCGCCCTGCGCCCCGACGCGGAGCTGACCATCGAGGTCACCCCGGAGCGGATGGCCGACCTGGGCGAATCCGTGGAAGAGCTGCTGGAAGCCCTGGCGGCCCACGGCTTCCACATCTACCACCTGGCCAACGACTACGCGGCGGCCAGCTACCCGGCCGCGCTCCGCCACGCTCCGCGGGTGCCGGTGCGGTGGCGGGGCCCCGTCACGGCCGAGAGCGACCTGGTGTTCTCCCGGGTCGACGCCGAAACACTGCCATGACCTCCGCCGCATCGGGCCGGTCGGCTCCCGGCCTGGTCGGCACCGTGGTGACCGCCGTGATCCTGGCGCTGGGGCACGCGGTGACCGCCTACTTCGTTTATCTCGCCGCTATGGCGAACCCCGCGGGCCCCTGGGACCGGGAGACGATCAGCTACTGCGGTCTCTCCTCGGGCATCGCGCTCGCCTTGTCGTTGATCACGGCCCTGCTCACCCTGCTCTTCGTGAAGGCGCGGTGGCTGCGCGGGTGGTGGTACGCGATCCCGGCCCTGCTGGCGGTCGCCGCCCTTCTCCGGCTGACGCTGCTGGCTCCCGAGCTCTGACCCGGCCGTCCCGCGGTACCGGTCAGGGGCCCTCGTACCGCCAGCCGTCCATTGCCGCCAGGACGCGGGCGCGTGCCTCCACCACCGCGAAGCGGGTCTCGCGCTCGGCCGCGTCGGTGTGGGCGGCCTGGCTGGTGACCTGGCCGGGCCACTTGCGGTAGAGGAGGCCGGTCTCGGCGGTGAACCAGCCTCGGCTGACCGCGCTGAGGGCCATCAGCAGGCCGGTGTCCTCGGAGGCGGGCAGGGCCATCCAGCCGCCGAGGGCCAGCAGCAGGTCGCGGCGGATACAGAGGGTCGCCGGGTGGACCTGGGCGCGGTAGTCGTGGGTCTTCCAGTGGTCGAGGACGGCGCCGCGCGCGAGCGGGCCCTGCGGCGGGTCGCCCTCGAAGCCGACGGTGGAGCCGTCGGGCAGCAGGTCCAGGGCGCCCGCGGTGGCCCAGCCGATGTCCGGGTTGTCGTTCAGGGCCCGCAGGTCGCGGGCGAGGGCGCCGGGGGTCAGCATGTCGTCGGCGTCCAGCACCTTGACGTAGCGGCCCTCGGCGCGGGAGAGCCCCATCGTGCGGGCCATGGCGGCCCGCCCGGCCCGGCCCTGGCCGAAGCTGATCCGGGGGTCGTCGGGGACGTTGGGGCGTACGGCGTCGGTCTCGCCGTCCTCCTGGACGACCCACTGCCACTCCCAGCCGTCCGGAAGCTCCTGTTCCCGCAACGACGCGTACGCGTCCGGCAGATGGCGGGCGCCCGGGGCGTGGACCGCGGTGATGACGGTGATGGTGTTCGGCACGGTCACCATCTTTCCAGGGGGGTCGCGAAGACGAGTTCGGTGCGGTCACCGGGCAGCCGTACGTCGGAGACCTCGACCACCCGGCCGTCGGTGTCGGTGCAGATCTTCCGGAGGAGGATCAGCGAGACGCCGCACGTCAGGCCCAGCGCTTCGGCCTCCTCCGCGGTCGGCGGGCGGGCCGTGATCCGTTCCTCCACGCGGTCCAGCTCGATGCCGATCGTGTAGAGCTGGTTCTGCGTACCCCCGGGCCAGGGCTCATTGGCGGCGTCGAGCAGATCGGGATTCACTGCCACCACATCGTGGACGAGGTAGGAGTGCACCAGCGCGAAGGGGGCGTTCTCCGCGCGGCAGTTGGTGCGGTACATCCGCTCCAGCAGCCGCGTCCCCACGGGCACCCCGAAGGCCGCCGCCAGGTCCTCGTCGGCCTTCGCCTCGCGGTACTCGGCGCGGAAGGCGAGATCGGTCACCGCAAGCCCGGTGTCGTGCTCGGTGGACCCGGTCCTCAGCCGCTCGGCCCGCGACCGCCGCACCCGGTTCTTCTCCCACTGGTGCCGGTCGTTGCTCCGCTCGACGCGTCGGCGCGGCGTACGGTCCACGGTTTCAGCGTAAGTCCTCACGGGGTCTCCGGGGCGGCCACGGAGATCTGACGAAAACGGCCCCCGGCCGCGTAATCGCAGCTCGGGGGCCGTTCTTCCCAGCGTGGCGGCGCCAGGATTCGAACCTGGGTAGGCTAAGCCGACGGATTTACAGACTGCGCGGTCAGGCTGCCGTGACCAGGCCAAACGGCTCAACTGGACCAGCCTGTCCCATACGTGCCCCACAACTCCCCGGAAGCGTGCTCACCGGTGGGTCGCCGTTCCCACCGGCACGATCCGGCTGGTGAAGCCGTCAGCGTGCAGCCGGTCGTACGCCTCCATCACGTCGTCAGGCACGGCCTGCCTGATCATGAATCCCTGATCGGGGTAGATCAGCAGCCGCTGTAGGGCGCCCACGAGCATGTCAATCACCATGCGCGAATCCCCGATGGAGTCGACGTACTCCTCGAACGTCATCGGCGTGGACGCGCTGACGATCTCCACCTCGGGCCAGAGCTTGCGCGCTGTGGCGTACGCGCGCCGCTCCTCGTACGGCTTGCTGATCAGCAGTACCGACGACACGTCGACGCCGGATTCCTCCAGCAGTGCCCGAGAGAAGCGGATGTTCTCCCCGGTGTTGCGCGCCTGGGGCTCAACGAGTACCGCCGAGCCGGGTACGCCCAGCTCAAGCGCGCGCTCCCGGTAGTGGACAGCTTCGCCGCGCGGCATGCGCTCCCGCGTCGTGGGGCTGTTGGCGCCCGTGAACACGAGCAGCGGCACCATGCCGCGCTCGTACAGGCTCACGGCCGTATCGGCTACGCCCAGGTCGTGGCTCCCCAGGCCGATGGCGACCGAGCAGGGGCGCGCCGTGTGGCCCATCTGGTGGTAGTCCCAGATGCGCCGGGCGTCCGCCCATGCCTGCGTCGAGATCACACAGCCTCCCCGCGCTCCGCGAGGTGCAGTGCCTCGGCCGCCTCCTCGCTGGGGAGCTGCTGGGCCCACGCCGTGTACGCGGCCCGGGCCTGGGTCGCGTCGGCCACGCCGAGCGACCCCGCAAGCTGCTCCCACGTGGCCCCGTTCCGCAGACCCTCACGGATCAGATGCTGCTCCTGGTCACTGAGGACGCGCCGGATGGCAGCGCCGAGGGCTAGCGCGGCGAGCACATCCCCGGCACTGTCGCTTGCGTCCTGGCCAGCGATACGCGCGGTGTGACGCTCCCGCCGGTCCGCCAACAGCCCCAGATCGGTGGTGGGGACGTCGCTGGGGGCCGCGATCACCGCTGTGTCGATCGGCTGCGGCTTTCCTTCACTCGGCACGGGAGGCTCCTTCGTCGTTCTTCTGGGCTGCGGAGTCTGGCACCTTGAAGTCGTACTCCCAGGCGAACCGCGACGCGGAATGCACGCCGATGGCGAATTCGACCACGGTACCGTCCGCCGTGTACGTGGTCCGATGCAGCTCGACCACAGGTTCCCCCGGCGGCAACTGGAGCAGCTTCACCTCATCCGACGTGGGGACGCGAGCGAAGATCTCTTCCTTCATGTGGTCAATCTCGTAGCCCGCGTCATACAGCACCCGGAAGCCGCCGCCCCGACCAGCCGGACCAGGCGTCGGGTCGACAATCCTTGTCCCCTCGACGTGCTCCGGCCGGTAGTAGCTGGTCAGCGTGTGCGTCGGCTGCTCGCCCTCCTTCACGAGCCGCGCCCGGGCGTACACCTCCGCGCCAGCGGGCAGGCCGTGCGCGGCCGCGACTTCCGGCGGTGCTTCCACACGGCTGACGCTCTGAGTCTGCTCGCCACGGCGGTACGCGCGCCCGGACGCGACCCGGTCGGCGATAAACGCCACCTCGTCACCGTCGCGCCACTTCGCCTTGTCGTACCGCGCGATGCCGAGCCGCTTGAGCGGGGTCTGATGCCGCACGACGGTGCCGTGCCCCCGCGATGAGGTCACCAGGCCCTCAGCCTCCAGGGCCTTATACGCGGCGTGAACGGTGGACTTCGAGCCTTCGCCCGCCTCGACCAGGTCCCTGATGTGCGGGAGCTGCTGGCCTGGTTCGTACTCGCCGCTCTTGATTCGTTCGGCCAGCCTGTCCGCCAGCTCTCGCCACTTGGGCGCCATACAGGGCTCCTCTCGACAGCCTCAAGTGAAACACAGTCCCAGGACTGTTGACAGTCCTGGGACTGTGCGGCATCGTCTTACCCATCGCACCGCAGTCCTAGGACAGCGGGCGACGGAGGGCCCTCTTGGGGCTGCTCCGAGGAGCCCGGAAGCCCTTCACAAGGGGGTGAAAGGAAGCGCTCGTTCCTTGAGAACTGAACAGTGGACCGAGGATCTACCGCCTGTCCTCAGCACCAAGAAGGCGGCCCGCGCGGAGCAAGACCCGCGCACTCTTCGACCATTCCGCCGCTTCTACCTGCGGCGGCCGGTTGCCTCCCCCGCCCGTCCGGGCCGCTGAACGCGGTGCCGTACGGGCGGGGTTGAGGGGAGCCGGAAGCCCGGTCCCACCTGCTCACTAGCCGAGAAGGAGTCCCACATGGATGCCGCTACGTTCGCCACCGTCTTCGTTGCCCTGTACGTCGCTCACAGCGTGGGTGACCACTGGGTGCAGACGCATCACCAGTCCTGCGACAAGGGCCGCCCCGGATGGGTCGGCCGCCTGGCCGACACTCGGCACGTCGCCACTCTGACCCTCACCAAGCTCGTGCTGCTGCTCCCGGTGGCCGCGCTGCTGGGCCTGCATCTGTCGGTCCTGGGCATCGTGATCGGCCTGGGTGTGGACGCCATCTCGCACTGGTGGGCCGACCGGCGCACCACCCTGGCCCGTCTCGCCGATCTGCTCGGCAAGCGTGGTTTCTACACCCTCGGTGCCCCGCGCCCCGGCCACGACGACAACCCGAACATTGGCACTGGCGCCTACGCGCTCGACCAGAGCTGGCACCACCTGTGGCTCCTGGTGGGCGCGCTCATCATCACCACCGTCTGACTTCGCCCTGGAGCGGCGGCCAACCGGCCAAGGACAGTCCGCCGCTCCAGGTTCTCGCCATCCCTTTTGCAGAGACAGGAGTTCCATCAATGTCCCACATCATCACCGTCCAGGACGCCGTGATCGCGTTCGAGCCGTGGCTTGAGCCCACGGACGCGGAGTTGACCGCGATCGAGGGCGAGATGCCCGTCATCACGGCGGATGTCGAGCTGTTGGACGCGCAGATCATGACGCTGGATCGGCCGGTGTCCGAGCTGGATGGCCGTCGTATCCGCCGGGCCCGTCGCCGGGTGCTGGCCGCCCGGCGGGAGCTGGCGAACCGCTCGGCCGACCTGGGCACTTCGGGGGTGGGCGCGTGAGGGGCAAGACCGTTCTCCCCGCCGTCGCGATGACGGCGGTGTCGATGGTGCTCACCTTGGCCGTGGTCATGATGTGGCTGGGCGGGGCGATGTCGTGGCCGGTCGCGCTGGTCGTCGGTCTGGGCATCGACGGCGGGTGGCTGGCCACCCTGGCCTACGAGCGCCGCCTTGCCGCTCAGGGTGACCATAGCCGCGTGGTGACCGGGGTCGGCTGGTGCTTCGGTCTGGCCGCGACCGGTGTCCTGGTCGCGCACGCGCTCACTGCCGAGGAGTCGGCGGGTGCGTGGCTGGCCGTCGCGTGGTTGCCGGTCGCGGCGAAGGCTCTGTGGCTGGTGCACGGTCTGTGGGAGCGGACCGCGCTTACCCCTGTAGCTCTCGGGGCGATCCGGGGCATCCAGCAGGAGGCGCGCGATGAAGCGGCTGTGGCCCGCGCTCGGTTGCGGGCGGAAGCCGTCACGGAGGAGACGCGGCTGACGGCCGTGACGGCCGCCGGGGCACGCGTCGCACGCGTCCAGGCCAAGACCGCCAAGACCCTCTCACAAGCCTGGTCGACGCTGAAAACCGCGCGGGACGGCGAGGACACCGCACAGGCCCTGACCAGCGTGACGACCCCCGTCACACCCGGCGTCACACCCCGCTGGGAACTGCCCGTCTGGGGCCCAAGCGAGCCCGTCCCCGCACTGGAGAGCGTGCCTGCTCTCACAGACGATGAACTGGATTCGCTGGTGGACCAGGTCCGGCACAGCCAGAGTCCGCCGCTGTCCTACCGGGAGATGTCCGCCCGCTTCCGGGCCCTGGGACACAGCGCGTCGGAGACACGTCTGCGGGCTGCATGGAAGCGCGTCACAGCGGCCGACGCACGGAGGGCCGGGCGGGAGGAGTCGTCATGACGCGCGGCCCCGCTGACCCGGCCCCTCCGGGCGAGTGCCCGCAGTGCTGGCAGCACGCCCACGATCGGCGTGTGCACCGCGACCTCGGGCCCCGGGAGGACTGCCCGCAGTGCGTCGACCACCTGCGCAACGACTGCCCGTACATCGTGCCCAAGACGAAGCCGGGTTGGTGGTGAGCGTGGACCCGCACCGTTGCCCCGCCGCGCACCCGGAAGACCCCACCTCCTGCGGCGGCCCGGTCGCCGTGACCGTGCTGGACGCGGTCAACGCAGGCGCCGCCGGGTGCGAACACCACGGCGCGCGGCTGCTGGCCTCCCTCGACGGGGCCCGCGTCTACGCCCTGCCCGATGCTCCGGCCGGAGCCGCGATCCGCGTCTTCACCGCAGCTGAGAGCATCCGCCCCTTCCCGTGGAACACCACGGCACCGCGCACACGGCCCGACCAGCTCAGCCGCACGGAGATCCGCGCGGCACGGGAGGGGTGATGGGGGCGATGCCGGTCTTCCGGTGGCACCTCGCGCCGGACGGCTACGCCACCCGTCGGCAACTCCGTGCCCGTGGCCTGCGCCCGGGGGGTCAGGGCGTGGCCGCGCAGCTTGAACGGCCACGCCGCAGGCGGCCCCCACTGGTCGCCTACCTCTACCGCGTCGACCTGGCCAAGCCCGTCCGTCCGATGACCCCGGGCCGACAGGCCGCGCTGGATGCGGCGTTGACCGCGCGCCGCACTTGCCCGCAGTGCTCCACGGACGCGGGCTACTGCATCCCGACATCTCTCGGGGTGTGCGTCACCTGCGCCTACCCCGACGACTGCATGGAGGTGAGCTGACGTGGGCGTTTGGTTCGAGATCACGCCGCGCGGCCAAGAGGTCAAGGCACCGGACCCCGGCCCGGTCAACCCGGCCGGGACGGCGCCCGGGGTGTGGGGCCGCAGCGGAAAGCGGCCCCCGGACAACCCCGCCGACGTCTCCCGCCCCCGGCGCCTGCGCAAGCCCAAAGCGTCCTGACCATCTTCGCTCCACCGCATCGACCGACACCGAAGGGATGCGCCATGGAGGGCATCGTCCGCAGTGCCGAACAGATCGTGGTCATCGAGGCCACGCGCGCCTACGTCGCCGCGATCGGGCCCATCGACATGACGGACTCGGGGCGGCTCGCCGGTCACCTCATGGCCGCCGAAACGCTCCTGATGAAGATCGCCGACGCGTTCAAAGAGTCCGAGACCAGCACCAGGAAGGACACCCTGTGACTGACGTCTACCGCTCCTACACCCCGGCCGAGAAGCGCAAGCGTGCCTGGCTGATCCTGCGGGGCACCAAGCAGGCCGCCGCCGACGCGGTCGACCCGAAGCTTGACCGGCAGATCGAGCGCATTGACGCCATCGCCGCCGAGCGGGGGCAGCGCGAGGCCACCGCGCTGCGCCGTCAGGACGAGAAGGCCAAGGCCGAACTCGCCGCCGCCAAGGCCGCCGAACGCGCCGCGCCGCGCGAGGACCGCGCCGCCGCCCGTGACGCCCGGAAGCAGGCCGAGAAGCGGGCCCGCGCCACCGAGCAGGCGATCCGGCGCGCGGGTCTGTGACTTCGCCCCGGGGCGGCCGTCTCCCGGCCAAGGACAACCGGCCGCCCCGGGGCTCACGCCCCTTCCCACCCCCAGAAAAGGGGGCAGTCAGGAGAGTTCCAGCATGAGCGACAACGTCGTTCACCTCTACAAGACCCCCGAAACCCCCGCCACGGACGAAGGGCCGACGCTGACCGTGGTGGCGGACACCCCGCCCCCGGCCCCGGTGCCGTTGTGGGTGCGCTCCGGCCGCGCGGTGAAGACGGCCGCCAAGCACGAGCGCACCAGGACCGCCGCCCGGGCGGTCGTGCGGCACAACCTGTACGTGCTGGGCGGGGCGCGGATCGTGGCCCGCCGCACGTGGGACGGCCGTACCGCGGCTCGCTATGAACGCATGCTGCGGGCCGCCGAGGCGGCCGGGAACTACGAGGTCGCGGCCGAGTGGGAGGAGCGCGGGCAGCGCTTCCGCGACGCCCGCCACCGCCGCCGGATGGACCTGCTGCGCTCCCCGGTCGACGCGGCCAAGGGCGCGCTGGTGGGCACCGGTATGGGCATCGGTGGCCTGGTGAGCCTTGGGGTGGTGCTGGCCATCGCCAACAAGGACTTCACCGACGTGGTCACGCCGCTGATGGCGGTGATCGAGTTCATCCGGCTGCTGATCTCGATCGTGACCATCGTGTGGGGCCCGCTGGTCACCCTCGGCCCGCTGCTCGCCCTGCTCGGCCTCTGGGCCGTTGGTCGGCACCAGCAGGCCGCGCCGAACTGGGCTCTGCCCGCCAACGCCCGCAGCAGCGAGGGCGAGCCCATCACCCCCTCGATCGTCGTCAAGGCCCTGCGCGACGTGGGAGTGCCCGCGCTGCGCAACGCCATCAAGGAGATGGGCGACTCCGGCGCCGCGATGCTCGGCCCGATCCGGATCGCCGGATGCGGCGTCGAAGTCGACGTCACCCTTCCCTCCGGGGTGTCGACCATCGAGGTGCAAAACCGGCGCCGGAAGCTCGCGGAGAACCTGTCCCGGCATGAGCATGAGGTGTTCATCACCATCCCGCAGGCGGCCCGCACGGTGCGGCTGTGGATCGCCGACTCGGGTGCGCTGGACGAGCCGATCGGCCCGTCCCCGCTGACCACCGACGAGACACTGACCGCCAACTACAAGAAGGGCAAGGCCCCGTGGGGGCAGGACCTGCGCGGGGACGCCGCCGCGCTGAGCCTGTTTCAGCGGCATCTGCTGGTCACCGGTCTGTCCAACCAGGGCAAGACCGCCGCCCTCCGTGCGCTGGCCCTGTGGGCGGCGCTGGACCCAACGGTGGAGTTCCGCATCGCCGACCTGAAAGGCGTCGGCGACTGGGCCATGTTCGACGGGCTGGCCAGCGTGCTCATCCAGGGTCCGGCCGATGAGAACGTCATCGAGGCGACCGAGATGGCTGAGGGCCTGGTCGCGGAGATGAACCGCCGGATCGAGGTCCGCAGGCTCGACCCGAAAGCCGTCTTCTCCCCGCTGATCGGCATCGTGGACGAGGCACAGGTGGCGTTCATGTGCCCGGTCAAGGACGAGGAGAACCGGCCCTACGGCGGCTCCAAGGCCACCAGCCGGTACTTCATGGCCGTACGCAAGCTCAACAACCAGGGCCGGGCGGTCGATGTGCTGATGTGGCAGGGCACGCAGGACCCCACCGACCAGAACCTCCCCAAGCTGGTCCGCGAAGGCGCCCACACCCGCGCCTCCCTCGCCCTGGGCACCGAATCCCAGGCCCGCATGGCACTGGGAGACAAGGCCGTGGACGGCGGAGCCGCACCGCACCTGCTGCGGCAGGGGCTGGACAAGGGAACGCTGGTCGTCGCCAGCGACGGCATCGACATCCCGGCCGGTCAGGCGTCCATCACGGTGCGCACGCACTACATCGATGACGACCAGGCCAAGGCGATCACCGACCGGGCCAAGGCCCTGCGCGACGGCGTGACCACCCTGCACATCATCGAGGAGCGGGAGGAGCGTGACCCGCTCGCCGACATCGCCGACGTGCTCGGGGACTCCTCGCGGGTGCTCACTCAGGACGTGCTCAAGCGACTCGCCACGCTGGATGAGGGCGCCTACGGCGGCTGGTCGTTCATCGACCTCAAGCGCGAGCTGGAGGGCACCGGGGCCGAGCCGTACAAGTCCGATGGCCGCATGGTCGTCGCCCGCGACCGCATCCTTCGCGCCCTCGCCGACCGGGACGAGACGGATTCCGCTTCCGCCGCCGAATGACAGGGAGCCGAACCCGCGCGGACTAGGGAGGCAGGGAGAAGTCCCTGAACGCCTCCCTGCCCCGTCTCCCTGGCCCTGACCTGCGCGAATGATCGTTCAGGGAGTCAGGGAGGCGCCGCAGGTCAGCACCCCGAAACCCCCTCCACACGCCACCCGGCAGGGGGTACCTCCGCCTCCCTGGCCCACCTTCGGAAGGGATTCCGCATGTACCCCGAACACCCCCAGCACGCGCCCGCCGAACGGCCCGTGGAAGTCCACCGGCCGACCCCCATCACGCCCGCCGTCGCGGCCCCGGCGCCGCTGGTTCTCGTTCAGCCGGGCAGTGTTCCGGCGGTGGCGAGCGTCCAGCTCCCGGACGGCCGTGTGGTCACCGGCTACGCCATCGACTCGGGCCAGCCCGAACCGGTCGCGACCAAGCCGACCGTGTCCCGCGCGGCGGTGAATGTCGCCCTTGGGGGCGTCGGGTTCCTCTCCGTGTGCGGCGGGCTGCTGCTGCTCACCTCGTTCATCGCCGCCCTGACCGCGTTCATCGGACAGCTCATCATCCTCGCCGCCGTCATCTTCGGCGGATGGATCGCTGTCCAGGTGTTCAGCGCGAGCGGCCACCACGGCGGGGCCACGGTCAACATCCGTAAGGCCGTGATCAAGCGGAACAAGTTCTACGGCTGACGAGGAGACCGACACCTGTGATCCGCCTTCGCATCAAGGTCACCTACTGCCCACGTCGGGCTCTGGCCCTGGCTGACACCCCGCGCCCCGACTGCCCCGACTGCCAGGGCGTGGGCGGCATCGCGCACGACTACGCCGACCACAACGGCGAGTACGCCGGTACGGAGTGGGAGCCCTGCCCGTGCTGGTCGCAGTGGGCCGTGATCCTGCTGCCGCTGCTTCGCTGGCCGCGCCGTACGCCGACCGGCTACAGCGACGAACCGCCCTTCTGACCACGCCCGAGGCGGTCCCCTCTCACGCCAATGACACGGGACCGCCCCGGCCCAACCAGCCCACAACAGACCTGTTGGAGGTCTCCAGCATGACCCAACCCGCCATCGTCCGGCGAGACCGCCCTGCTCCCTCACCCCTGCGGACCGCGCTGGAACTGAGCGCGACCGGTTTGCCGGTGCTGCCCCTGCGGCGCGGCAAGATCCCGTTCGGGAACTGCCCGGCGTGCGCGCAGAACGCCTGCGGTGGCCGCCCGAACATGAAGGACCCGGGCCCCTGCCAGTGCCTCTCCGTCTGCCACGCCTGGGCCGCTGCCACCACCGACCCCGCCGTCATCACCTCCCCCGCCTGGGCACTTGCCTGGCGACAGGCGGTGACCGTCGCCTACCACCCCGGCGGCGCCGGGCTGACCGTGGTGGACCTCGACAGCCCGGTGGCCGTCGCCTGGGCCCGCCAGGTCCTCTCGCCCACCAGGATCGTGCCCACCACCCGTGGGGAGCACTGGATCTACCTGGGTGCGATGCGGTCGGTGAACCGCGTCCGTGAGGGTGTCGACCTCAAATCCACGATGGCCTACGCGCGGTGGCGTGGTCCCGGCACCGGCAACATGACGGCCCTGCCGGACATCGTGCGCGCGCTGGCCGTGAAGGAGCCCTCGACGGTCCGGTCGGCCCCGCAGGCCATCACCGTGCCCGCACGGGCCGGGGAAGGGGTGTGCCCTCACCGCATGCCCGCCTACCTGGAGCGTGGCATCGCCATGGCCGAGCAGCGCATCACCGAGGCCCGTAGCGCGGTCCACGCCACCGTCTACCGAACCTTCCTGGCCGTGCTGTCCGCCCATGGCCGGTGCGGCTGCCTGACCGAGGCCCACGTCGAGCGGCTGTTCACCGCCGCTCAGGCCAAGGGTGAATCGCCCCGGCACTGCGCCGATGCGTGGACCAACGCCCGTACCAGGTTGGGACTGTGACCATGTCCGACGACGAGAAGAACCCCGCCCGCGAGGTCATCACCGACTACGCGCAGGCGCACTTCCGGTACTTCCGCACCGCCGACGGGACCGTATACGCGCAGAGGAACGGCCACCCCGTGGCCCGCCCGATCCGCTCCCAGGGCACGACAGGAAGCCACCGCCAGGAACTCATGGTCGGCCTGTTCAGGGACGGGCGCGGCGTGTTCAACGGGACCGCCCTCAAGGAGGCATTGGACTTGATCGAAGCGCTCGCGCTGACCGAGGACGTGCAGCCCGTCCACATCCGCGTCGCCCCCGGATTCGACGGGGCCACGTGGCTGGACCTGGGGCGCAGTGACGGGCAGTCCGTCCGCATCCACCCCACCGGCTGGGACATCGCCATCCCCGACCCGCGCGAGGTGTGCTGGCGCCGCACCCAGCTCACCGGGGAACTGCCCCTGCCCGCCAAGGACACCGACGGCAAGGGCATCGACCTCCTGCTCAGGCTGTGCAACTTCGCCAATGCGGAGACTGAATGCCTGGCCATCGCCTGGCTGATCGGGTGCCTCGGGCCGTCCGTGCCCGTCCCCGCCCCGTTCCTCACCGGCCCGCAGGGGGCGGGCAAGTCCACCGGGGGCCGCATGCTCGTGCGGATCATCGAGGGCATGAGCGGTGACCTGCGCCGGGCTCCGAAGGACGAGGAGAACCTGATCGCGGCGGTGGCGGCCGGATGGGTCACCGCCCTGGACAACCTCTCCCACATGACCCCGGACCTGTCCGACGCCATGTGCTGCATCGTCACCGGAGCCGAGAGCGTCAAGCGCGCCCTGTTCACCGATGGGGACGTCTTCCGCGCTCGCTATCGCCGCCCCCTGCTCCTGACCGGCATCGACGTGGGCGTCATCCGGCCTGACCTCGCGGAACGGCTCCTGCCGTTGCGTCTGGAGCGGCCCCGCGTCCGGCGCACCGAGGCTGAGCTGTGGGCGGAGTACGCGGAAGTCCTGCCCGTCGTCCTCGGGTCTCTCCTCGACCTGACGGTCAAGGTCCGCGCAGCGGAGGCGGAGACCCCCACCGACCTGCGGATGGCGGACTTCGCACACCTGTGCGCGCAACTCGACGCGGCAACCGGCCTCGGAGCGCTCACCGCCTACCGGGCCAGTCTGGACGACCTCAACGACGACGTCATTGAGGGTGACCTGCTGGCGCAGACCGTCCTCAGGCACGCCGCAGACATCGAACCGGGCACAGAGCAGCGGATGACCTCCACGGAGTGGCTGCACTGCCTCACCCGCCTCTACACGGGCGAGGACTTCCGCCCCCTGCCCAAGGGGTGGCCGACCACCGGCAAAGTCCTCTCCGACCGTCTCAAGCGTCTACAGCCGACCCTGGCCGCCCGGGGCGTCCTCATCGACTCAGGCCGCACCAGGGAGGGCCGCTACATCGAGATGACCCGCTCGCCCGCTCCGCCGCCGCACGAGCAACAGACGTTCTGACGCCGCGCACAAGCAAGAGGAGCACCAGGGGGCGTGCTCCTCTTGCTGTTCGGCGGCAGCGCCGCCCTGCGATGGACGCGCCGCGAAGCGGCTCCATCTTCCCGCCCTGACCGCACTGCACCACCACAGACACCCCCCTTTTTTCCTAAGTGGGGAACGCTGCGTCACCTGCGTCACGGAGGCCCGGAAAACGGCGGGTGACCTGCGCAGACGGCCGTGACGCAGACAGCCGTCTGCTGCGTCACGCCGCGTCACCCGCGTCACCCGCGTCACCGATGACGGACAGCCTGCGTCACCGGTGACGCACTCCCAACGCTCTGCGTCACCCAAAACTGGCAGGTCAGAAGCCTGAATGACGCAGGTGACGCGGTGACGCAGAATCCCGCGCTTCGGACAGACGCGAGCCCCGGAAAGTCCAAATACCCCGCTATCGGCGCGAAGGAGTCGAACGCGTGGCACGCGACGAAAAACTCAAGCTCCCCGAAGTCCTCAAAGAGATCAAGATGAGCCGCGCCGCCTTCTACCGGATGCGCGCCCGGGGCATGGCCCCGAAGCTCACCAAGCTCCCGAACGGCCACCTTCGCGTCCTTCGTAGCGACCTGGACGCCTGGTGGCGAGACCTCGACTCCCCCGCTTACTGACCTCGACTCGCAGGGGTCCGGCCGCGCGCTGCGGCCGGACCCCTCTTTCACGGAAGGACCCCCGTGGGACACACGTTCAACGTCCGTATCTGGGCCGTACGACAGCGGAAGGATCTGCGCCGGACCACAGCGGAACTCCGCTGGAAGGTCGGCAGCACCCCCCATTCCGAGAGCTTCGCCACCAAAACTCAGGCCGACGGCCGCCGGGCCGAGCTGCTCATCGCCGTCAACAAGGGCGAGGCATTCGATGAGGCCACGGGTCTGCCACTCTCCGAGCTGCGGAAGCTCAACGATGTGAGCTGGTACCAGCACGCTCGCGACTACATCGAGATGAAGTGGCCGACCGCTCCCGCCAAGACGCGCACCACGTTGGCCGAAGCCATGGCGAGTGTCACCCCGGCCCTGGTCACCACTCGTCGGGGAATGCCCGACGCGCGGGAGCTCCGCCGGGCCCTCTATAGCTGGGCGTTCAACATGAACCGCTGGAAGGAGGACCCGCCTGCGGACGTGGAACGCATCCTCGCGTGGGTGGAACGGAACACGGTGCCCGTGAGCGCGCTGGACGACCCCCTGCTTCTGCGGAAGGTGCTCACCGCGTTCACGCTGCGCCTCGACGGCGAGCACGCCGCAGCGTCCGTTATCCGCCGCAAGCGCGCGATCTTCCACAACGCCCTGGGCTTCGCCGTGGAGGCTCGGCGGCTCACCGCGAACCCGCTCCCCCAGGTGCAGTGGACCATCCCGGACGCGGTAGAGCAGGTGGACCCCGGGGCAGTGGTCAACCCCCGGCAGGCACGCCGCCTGCTCGACGCCGTCGCCGAGCAGGGCAACCGGGGCAAGCACCTCCGGGCGTTCTTCGGCTGCCTCTACCACGCTGGTATGCGCCCCGGTGAGGCCGTGTGGCTGCGGCGCGCGAACTGCGATCTCCCCGTCACAGGCTGGGGGACACTGCGGCTCGACGGCTCCCGGCCGCGCGTCGGAAGCTCCTGGACGGACTCCGGGACCGCACACGACGAGCGCGGACTGAAGCGGCGTCCGAGGAAGGAAGTGCGATCGGTTCCGATCCCGCCGGACCTGGTGACGATGCTGCGGGATCACCTGGTGATGTACGGCACGGCCCCCGACGGTCGACTGTTCCAGACCGCCCGGGGCGGTCTGGTGCAGGAGAGCGGCTACGGGGAGGTCTGGGCGCGGGCACGCAGGAAGGCGCTCACGCCGGAGCAGCAGACTTCGGCACTGGCCGTCCGGCCCTACGACCTCCGTCATGCGTGCGTGTCCCTGTGGCTGAACTCCGGGGTGGACCCCATGGAGGTCGCGCGCCGCGCGGGCCACACCGTGGCCGTCCTGCTGAAGGTCTACGCGAAGTGCCTCGACGGAGCGACCACCATGGCGAACGCCCGCATCGACAAGGCACTGAAGACCTGGAAGTGATCGGAATCTCCGTCCCACAGATGTCCCACACGCGCTGGTCAACACGCGAAATCGAGTGAGACAGTCTGGGACATTCCCCGCCATTCCGGGCGCGATTCCCATTCAGCAACGAAAACGGCCCCCGGCCGCGTAATCGCAGCTCGGGGGCCGTTCTTCCCAGCGTGGCGGCGCCAGGATTCGAACCTGGGTAGGCTAAGCCGACGGATTTACAGTCCGCTCCCATTGGCCACTCGGGCACACCGCCTGGGATGTGGCCAGGTGCCCCGCTTTCGCGGCGCTGCTCCCTGGCAACGACGTAAACAATACCTGATCCCCGGGGGTGGTCCGCCACCCGGTTGATCGCCTCTGGATCATGGCGGGGGTGGCTAGGCTGGCAGCTGCGGTCCGCTGGGCCGTGCCACTGACGGATCTACGTACGAGGAGCCAACTCAAGATGGCCGACTCCAGTTTCGACATCGTCTCGAAGGTCGAGCGGCAGGAGGTCGACAACGCGCTCAACCAGGCGAGCCGCGAGATCTCCCAGCGCTACGACTTCAAGAACGTCGGGGCCTCGATCGAGTGGTCGGGCGAGCGGATCGAGATGCGCGCCAACTCCGAGGAGCGGGTGAAGGCGATCCTCGACGTCTTCCAGTCCAAGCTGGTCAAGCGCGGGATCTCGCTGAAGGCGCTGGACACGGGTGAGCCGCAGGCGTCCGGCAAGGAGTACAAGATCTTCGCCTCGCTGCAGGAAGGCATCTCGCAGGAGAACGCGAAGAAGGTCGCCAAGATCATCCGCGATGAGGGCCCGAAGGGCATCAAGGCGCAGGTGCAGGGCGAGGAGCTGCGGGTCACCTCGAAGAGCCGGGATGATCTGCAGTCCGTGATCGCGCTGCTGAAGGGGAAGGACCTGGACTTCGCGATCCAGTTCGTCAACTACCGGTAGGCGGTCGCGCCGGGTGACGGCACGCCGGGGCCGCGGGCCCCGGCGTTCGCGTATGCGGCCCCTCGTCGTCCTCCCCCTCGGCAGGGTCCTCCAGCCGGTCGCCCCGGCTCTCGGCGATCCGCAGGGCGTCGCGGAGGGCCTCGGCCAGCCGGTGTGCGAGGTAGCGGAGTTCCCCGGGATGCGCCCCGCGGTCGCCCAGCAGGGCGCGGGCGTGGGCGAGCAGTTCCGTGCCCATGTCCAGTTGCAGCGCCTCGATCTCGTCCGCCCGCCGGTTCAGCCTGCTGTCGGCGTCGCCGGAGGAGAGGTAGCAGGGTTTGCCGTCCGGGGACGTCCAGGGCAGCAGTCGTAGTGGCGGTGCGATGTCGCGGGCAGTGCGGTCCGGCATGGTGGTCTGCTTCCGTCGGGAGTGCGTGACTCCATCGAAATGGCTCCGTTGACCTCACGGAGGAGCCGCCCAGGGGGCCCGGGAGGGGCCAGACTGGGGCGGGGAGGGGGCCAGGATGAGCGATGACCGGCGCAGGTGGTTCGGCACCTGTCTCGTACGCCTTCGGCGGGCCACGGGGCGGAGCCAGCGGCAGCTGGCGGAGCGGCTGTGCACCCTGTCGGGGCTGGACTCCGTCACGCGCCACGAAGTCTCTCGGTGGGAGCGGGGCGCGCGGGTGCCCGACGCCTGGCTGCCCGCCCTGGCGCAGGCACTCGGCGTGGCGGTGGGCGAGCTGGAGCGGGCCGCCGACTACGCCCGGGGCGAGGCGGACACAGCCCCGGGCGGGCCCTCGGCCTCGCTGGCCGAGCTGCTGCCGCCCGGCGACCCGTTGGCGCCGCTCACGGCGCGGTCCGGGCGCCGTATCGGCACCGGGACCGTGGCCCGCCTCGCGGCGCGCGTGCATGGGCTGCGACTGGCCGACGACGTGCTCGCGGGAGGCGATCTGATCGGTCCCGCCTTCCGTGAACTGGCGGCGGCGGTACAGCTGTACCGGGAGACCAGCCACACCGAGGACGTGGGCGGCGCGCTGCTGGCGCAGATCGGAGAGCTGGCGCAGATCGCGGGGTGGATCGCGAGCGACGCCGGACACCACGAGCAGGCGGAGCGCGCCTACACCGTCGGGATCTCGGCCGCGCGGCAGGCGGGCGACGGGCCGCTCGTGGCCCATCTCGCGGGCAGCCTCGGATACCAGTTGAGCAACACCGGGCGGGAGCGGGACGGCTTGGACCTCGCCCTCGCGGCCGTCGAGGAGGCGGGCCCGGACGCGCCCGCCAAGACCAGGGCGCTGTTCCTCGACCGCGTCGCCTGGGCCCGCACCCGCGCCGGGGAGGCGGAGCCCGCCATCCGGGCGCTCGGCGCGGCGCACGAAGCCCTGTCGGCGGACGGCGGCGCCGACGTGCCGCTGTGGGCCTACTGGGTCAGTCGTGCGGAGCTGGAGGTGATGGACGCCCGGGTGTTCACCGAGCTGCGGCGCCCCTTACGGGCCGTGCCGCTCCTCACCGACGTGCTCACCCGGTACGACGCCACCCACGCGCGCGAGGTCGCGCTGTACAGGTCGTGGCTGGCGGTCGCCCTCGCGGACGCGAACGAGCCGGAGCAGGCCGCCGCCGAGGCGCGGCTCGTCGTCACGGCGTCCGCCGACGTGGCGAGCGAGCGGACCGCCGAGCGCTCGCGCGTCGTACTGCGCAGGCTGCGCGACTTCGGGGACGTACCCGAGGTGCGCAATCTGCTCGACGAGCACGGGCGGCTGCTCACCGGGTGATCAACGGGCGGTGAAGGGGCGGTCCGTGGGGACGATGTCGTGGCCGAGGGGGGTCAGGGAGATCGGGATCAGCTTGAAGTTGGCGACGCCCAGGGGGATGCCGATGATCGTCACGCACAGCAGGACGCCGGTGACGATGTGGGCGAGGGCGAGCCACCAGCCGGCGAGGACGAGCCACAGGACGTTGCCCACGCAGGACGCGGCGCCCGCGTCGCGGCGGGGGACGGCCGTGCGGCCGAACGGCCACAGGGCGAACCCGGCGATGCGGAACGAGGCGATCCCGAAGGGGATGCCGATGATGGTGATGCACAGCAGCAGACCGGCCAGGACATAGCCACAGGCCATCCAGAAGCCGCTGAGCACGAGCCAGATGAGATTCAGAATCGTCTTCATGATTGCTCCCCCGCCATTTTTTCGAGACGTGCGATGCGCTCCCGCATGGGCGGGTGCGTGGAGAAGAGCTTGGACATACCCCCGCCCGCCCCGAACGGGTTGGCGATCATCATATGGCTGGCGGTCTCCAGCCGGGGCTCCGGGGGCAGCGGGAGCGCTTGCGCGCCCGCTTCCAGCTTACGCAAGGCGCTGGCGAGGGCGAGGGGGTCGCCGGTGAGCTGGGCGCCGGACGCGTCCGCCTCGTATTCGCGGGAGCGACTGACGGCGAGCTGGATGATGGCGGCCGCGAGCGGGCCGAGGAACATGATCAGCAGCACCCCGAGGAAGCCGGGGCCCTCGTCGTCGTCGGAGCGGCCGAAGGGGATCAGCCAGGCGAAGTTGACCAGGAACACCACCACGCTGGCGAGCGCCCCGGCGATGGAGGAGATGAGGATGTCGCGGTTGTAGACGTGGCTCAGCTCATGGCCGATGACGCCGCGCAGCTCGCGCTCGTCGAGGAGGCGCAGGATGCCGTCGGTGCAGCAGACGGCCGCCTTGCGCGGGTTGCGGCCGGTGGCGAAGGCGTTGGGGGCCTCGGTCGGGGAGATGTACAGCCGCGGCATGGGCTGGCGGGCGGCGGTCGACAGCTCGCGCACCATCCGGTAGAGCCCCGGCGCCTCGAACTCGCTGACGGGGCGCGCCCGCATGGCCCGCAGGGCGAGCTTGTCGCTGTTCCAGAAGGCGTACGCGTTCGTCCCCAGGGCGACGAAGACCGCGACGATCAGCCCCATCCGGCCGAAGAAGCTGCCGATGACGATGATGAGCGCCGACAGTCCCCCGAGGAGTACGGCGGTCTTCAGCCCGTTGTGCCGGCGGTGCACTGTGCGCCCTCCCGATGATGCCGCGGGGAACCCCTTGACTGGTGTTTCCACCTCTCAGTGGACCCTCCTGAACTGGTCAACGCCAGGTGAGGGCCACTAGTTCCCTTGTGCACACGGGGCGGCGGGAGGCCGCTTTTACAGCAGGGCGCCCGAGGCGAACCGCAGGACGAGCTGGGGGGCACCGGACAGGGCGATGCCGAGGACGGCGGCGAGTCCGATGGCGGCCGTCAGGGGGGCGGTGGCCGCCACGGGGGTGACCGATGCCACGCCCCCGGTCTCCCCCTCGGCGGCCTTGGGCGCGCGGAAGAGGACCGTCGTCCACTGGAGGTAGTAGTAGAGGGCGATCACCACGTTCAGCGCCATCACGACGGCCAGCCAGCCCAGGCCCGCGTGGACGGCCGTGGAGAAGACGGTCACCTTCGCGAAGAGCCCGATGACGCCCGGCGGCAGCCCGGCCAGGCACAGCAGGAAGAAGCCGAGGGCGAGGGCGGTGGCCGGGCGTGCGGCGTACAGGCCGCGGTAGTCGGTGATGCGGCCGGTGGGGTTCGTACGGGCGACGAGGGCGACGACCGCGAAGGCGCCGAGGTTCACGGCCGCGTACATGAGGGCGTACGCGACGGTCGAGCCGATGGCGCGGGACGCGTCGTCGGCCGAGCCCGCGTATCCGGCGGCCGCGATCGGGACCAGCAGATAGCCCGCCTGGCCGACGGAGGACCAGGCCAGCAGGCGGACGGCGCTGTGCGCGCGCTCGGGGCGCTGGCGCAGCGCGGCGACGTTGCCCGCGGTCATGGTGAGCGCGGCGAGGACGGCGATGGCCGGGCCCCACACGTCGTCGTACGACGGGAAGGCGAGGAGGGTCACCAGGATGAGGCCGGAGAAGCCGACCGCCTTGCCGACCACGGAGAGATAGGCGGCCACCGGGATCGGCGCGCCGACGTAGGTGTCCGGAACCCAGAAGTGGAAGGGCACGGCGGCGGTCTTGAACGCGAAGCCCACCAGGGTGAGGACGACGCCCGTCTGGGCGAGCGTGCCGAGCCGCGGGTCGACATGGGCGAGGCCGTCGGCGATCCGGGACAGGTGCAGGCTGCCGGTGGCGGCGTAGACGAAGCTGACGCCGAGCAGCATGACGGCAGTCGCGGTGACCGACGAGAGGAAGAACTTCAGCGCGGCCTCGGAGGAGAGCCGGTCGCCCCGGCGCAGCCCGACAAGCGCGAAGGCCGGGAGGGAGGCCACCTCCAGGGCGACGACGAGGGTCGCCAGGTCCCGGGAGGCGGGCAGCAGGGCCGCGCCCGAGGCGGACGACAGCAGCAGGAACCAGAACTCGCCCGCGGGCAGCTTGAGGTCTTCGACGCTGCTGATGGACAGCAGCGCGGTGAGCAGCGCCCCGCCGAGCACCAAGAACTGGATGACGAGGGTGAAGGTGTCGGCCGTGTAGCTGCACGCCCCGTCGCCGGAGGTGAGGCAGAAGGTGGAGCGGTCGCCGTCGAGCAGCGGCAGCAGGCTGAGCCCGGCGAGCGCGAGGCCCACTGTCGCCAGCCAGCCCAGCAGGGGCTTCCTGTGCTCGGGCAGGAACAGGTCGGCGACGAGGACGGCGAGACCGGCCACGGCGGCGATGGTGGGCGGCGCGACGGCCAGCCAGTCGACGGACTGGACGAGGCTCGCGGCGAGATCGGAGGCGATCGGGGTCGTCATCAGTTGCCTCCCGCGAGGAGCTGCTGCACGGCCGGGTCGGTGAGGCCGAGGAGGGCCGCGGGCCACAGTCCGGCGAGGACGGTGAGGGCCACCAGGGGGCTCCAGGCGGCGAATTCGTAGCCGTGGACGTCGGCCAGGGCGGGCCGGGCGGCGCCGTGTTCGGCCCCGGGTTCCACGGGGTGGTCGCCCATGCAGACGCGCCGTACGACGATGAGCATGTAGGCGGCGGTCAGCAGGGTGCCGAACCCGGCGAGCGCCATATAGGTGAGGTACGCCGGGCGGCTGAGCCCGTCGGCGGGTTCGAAGGCGCCGAACATGGCGAGCATCTCGCCCCAGAACCCGGCGAGTCCGGGCAGCCCCAGGGAGGCGACGGCGCCGAAGGCGAGCAGCCCGCCCAGGCGCGGCGCCCGGCCGTAGAGGGCGGCGCCGCTGACGCCCGAGAGCTGGTCGAGGTCGGTGGTGCCGGAGCGGTCCTTGAGGGCACCGACCAGGAAGAAGAGCAGGCCCGTGATGAGGCCGTGGGCGATGTTGGCGAACAGCGCGCCGTTCACCCCGGTGGGGGTGAGGGTGGCGATGCCCAGCAGCACGAAGCCCATGTGGCCCACGGAGGAGTAGGCGATGAGCCGCTTGAGGTCGCCGCCCGCGCCGCTGCGCGCCAAGGCGAGGCAGGCGAGGGATCCGTAGATGATGCCGACGACGGCGAAGGCCGCGAGGTAGGGCGCGAAGGTGTGGGCGCCCTCGGGGACCATCGGCAGCACGATGCGGACCAGTCCGTACGTGCCCATCTTGAGCAGGACGCCCGCGAGGAGGACCGAGCCGACGGTGGGCGCGGCGGTGTGGGCGTCCGGCAGCCAGCTGTGCAGCGGCCACATCGGGGCCTTGACGGCGAGTCCGGCGATGATGGCGAGGGCCGCGATGAGCTGGGTGGTGTGGCTGAGCCCGGAGCCGTTGTCGGAGGCGAGTGCCACCATGTCGAAGGTGCCGCCCTTGACCCCGACGAGGAGGAGGCCGAGCAGCATGACGACGGAGCCGAGCAGCGTGTAGAGGATGAACCGCCAGGCGGCGCGCTCCCGTTCGGCGCCTCCCCACCGGTTGATGAGGAAGTACATCGGGATGAGCGTCATCTCGAACGCCAGGAAGAACAGCATCAGGTCGAGGACCGCGAAGCTGGCCAGGGTGCCGCCCTCCAGGAGGAGCAGCAGCGAGACGAAACCCTTTGGTGAGGGGGCCGATCCCCCGGCGGGCATCTTGAAGTACGAGTAGAGCGCGCAGAGGAACGTCAGCAGCGCGGTCAGCACGACCAGGGGGAGCGAGACGCCGTCCACGCCGAGGTGGATGCGGATGTCCAGCGCCGGGATCCAGCTGATGTCGGTCTGGGCCTGCATCGCGGCCGGGCGGCCGTGGTCGAAACCGGCGGCGAGCGCGATGGCGGCGACCAGCACGACGGCGCTGACGGTGACGCCGTGGCGCAGCACCGCCTGGCCGGGGTCGCGGCCCTTCAGCCCGGGCGGGGCCGGGAGCAGGGCGGCGACGGAGCCGAGCAGGGGGAGCACGACGACGGCCGCGAGGAGGTATTGCAGGACGGTGTGGTTCACGGGTCAGGCTCCCGCTGCGACGAGGACGGCGGCCACGGCCAGGACGAGGGAGCCCGCGAGCAGCGCGCCGAGGTAGGTCTGCACATTGCCGGTCTGGGCGCGGCGGACGGCCGCGCCGAGCAGGCGGGGGGCACCGGCCGCGCCGCGTACGTACGTCTCGACGACCTCGCGGTCGAGGAAGCGGACGAGCGTGGCGGCGGCGCGCACGGGGCGGACGAACAGGGCGCTGTAGACGGCGTCGAGGTGGAAACCGGCTGCCGCGTGGCGGTGGAGGGGGCCGAGGAGGAGGCGGCCGGGGTCGGCGGGGTCGGCGGCCCCGGCGATGGAGCCGTAGGCGGCCTCGTGGGTGGCGATGGCCTCGACCTCGGAGACGGCGTCGGCGGCATCCGGGTGGGCGGCCACGGCGCCGAGCGGGATGCGCGCGGCCCGCGCCGAGGTGTGCCGCCAGGCGGCGTACATGACGAGGACGCCGATGAGGGCGGCCCCGGTGCCGAGGACGGAGGTGGTGAGGGTCGGGGTGAGGGTCTCGCCGTCGAACCAGTCGGGGAGGGTGCCGTAGGACAGTCCGAGGGCGAGCGTGGGGATGAAGAGCACCCACAGGACGACGTTCAGCGCGACCGGCTGCCTGCCGTGATCGGGGGCCTGTTCGCCCTTGCCGCGGAAGGCCATCAGCCACAGGCGGCCCGCGTACCCGGCGGTGAGCAGCGCGGTGAGCACCCCGGCGGTGAGCACGGTCCAGCCGACTCCGGCAGGTACGGCGGAGGCGTGGCCGGTGGCGGCGTGCTCGGCGGCGCCGAGGACGGCTTCCTTGGAGAAGAAGCCCGCGAACGGCGGGATGGCGGCGAGCGCGAGCAGCGCGACCGTCATCGTCCAGAAGGCGTCAGGGATGCGCTTGGGAAGGCCGCTCATCCGGGACATGGCGGCCAGGGAGTTCGTCCCGGCCGCGTGGATGATCACGCCCGCGCCGAGGAAGAGCAGCGCCTTGAACGCGCCGTGGGTGATGAGGTGGAAGACGGCGGCACCGCGGTCGTCGACGGCCAGCGCGCCGGTCATGTAACCGAGCTGGCCGACGGTCGAGTAGGCGAGGACGCGCTTGATGTCGTCCTGGGCGAGCGCGGCGAGCGCCGAGCCGACCATGGTGATGGCCGCCATGGCGGCCAGGACGGCGAGCGCGGCGGCGGAGGAGACGAAGACGGGCAGCAGCCGGGCGATGAAGTAGACACCGGCGGCGACCATGGTGGCGGCGTGGATCAGCGCGGACACCGGGGTGGGGCCCGCCATCGCGTCCGGCAGCCAGGTGTGCAGCGGGAACTGGGCCGACTTGCCCGCGACCCCGGCCAGCAGCAGCAGCGCGATCAGGGTGGGGTGGTCCAGCGGGATCCCGGAGGTGGTGGCGGTGAGCCGGGCGTAGATCTCGCTGATGCGGAACGTGCCGGTGTCCCCGGCGAGCGCGAAGATGCCGATCAGGAACGGGACGTCGCCGAGCTTGGTGACGAGGAACGCCTTGAGGGAGGCGGACCGGGCGGCCGCGGTCTCCCAGTAGTGGCCGACCAGGAAGTACGAGCAGATGCCCATGATCTCCCAGCCGACGAGCAGCACGATCAGGTCGTCGGAGTAGACGACGAGGAGCATCGCGGCGGTGAAGAGGGAGACGAGCGCGGCGTAGGAGGGATAGCGGGGGTCGTCCCGCAGATAGCCGGTCGAGTAGATCTGCACACAGCACGCGACGACGCCGACGAGGACCGCGACCAGGGCGGCGAACCCGTCGATGTGCAGCGCGAGGTCGATCGGGACCGAGCCGGTGTCGGCGAGCCGGGTGGCGAGGGTCAGCGGCGCCTTCCCGGCGCCCTCGCCGCCGCCCTGGCGTACGGCGACGAGCACGGCCAGCACGGTCGCGGCGAGGGTGGGCAGGATGGCGAGGGGGCGTACGAAGCCGGGGGCGCGACGGCCCAGCAGAAGTCCCGCGGCGGCACCGAGGAAGGGCAGGAGCGGGACGAGAACGGCGGCGGTCGTGGTCGTCACGCGGTCTGCCTCCGGGCGGGAGTTCCCTGGTCGGGGCCGTTGTCAGTGGCGGCTGCCATGCTGTCGTCCATAGGGTCCTGACCGCCCGGCGGGGGGTCGGCCAGGTCCCGGAGGCGGTCGACGTCGGAGGTGCCCCGGTTGCGGTACACGAGGAGGACGATGGCGAGACCGATGCCGATCTCGGCGGCGGCGATGGCGATGGTGAAGAGGGTCAGCGCCTGGCCCGCGTGCAGGGTGTCGCGGAGCCAGACGTCGAAGGCGACGAGGTTGAGGTTGACGGCGTTGAGCATCAGCTCGACCGACATCAGCACCAGGATCGCGTTGCGGCGGGCCAGGACGCCGTACAGGCCCGTGCAGAAGAGGAGGACGGCGAGCACGGCGGGGTAGGCGAGGTGCATCAGCGCTTCTCCTCAACCTTCTTGCGGGACAGCACGATCGCGCCGACGAGCGCGGCGAGCAGCAGCACGGACAGCGCCTCGAACGGCAGCACCCAGTACCGGAACAGGCTCTCCCCGGAGACCGCGGTGGAGCCCTGCACGCCCTTGTCCAGGTCGATCCAGGTGGCCCGGAAGGCGTCCACGACGACCCACACCAGCGCGGCCGCGGCGGCGACGGCCACCGCGAGGGCGGCCGGGCGGTTGCCCGAATCGGCGTCCGGGGAGCGGCCGATGGGCGCCTTGGTCAGCATCAGCCCGAAGAGGAGGAGGACGACGACGGAGCCGACGTAGATCAGCACCTGCACCCAGGCGATGAACTCCGCGGTGAGCAGCAGATATTCGACGGCGAGCCCGCCGAGCGCCACCACCAGCCACAGCGCGGCGTGCACCAGCTGCTTGGTGGTGACGGTGACGACGGCCGCGGCGAACGTCGCGATGCCCACCAGGACGAAGGCGATCTCGACGCCGGTGGGCGACAGGAACCCGTGGCCGGTGGCGGCCAGCTGGACCGCGGTGCTCACGAGGCGGCCCCGTTCTCGTCGGAACCGCCGGCTTCGGCTGCCCTCGCCTCTTCGGCGGCCTTCGCTTCGGCCGCGGCGGCCTTCTCGGCGGCCTTGCGGGCGGCGCCGATCTCCTTCGGCTCCTCGGCGGCCGGGTCGAGCGCGGGCGGCGCGGGCACCGTCCACATCCATTCGCGGAGCTTGTCCCGCTCGTGGGTGAGGTCGCGGATGTCCTCCTCCGCGTACTCGAACTCCGGCGACCAGAACAGCGCGTCGAAAGGACACACCTCGATGCAGATACCGCAGTACATGCACAGGGCGAAGTCGATGGCGAACCGGTCCAGCACATTGCGGCTGCGCTCGCGCCCGCCCGGCGCCGCCGGGGGCACCGTCTCCTTGTGCGAGTCGATGTAGATGCACCAGTCCGGGCACTCGCGCGCGCACAGCATGCAGACCGTGCAGTTCTCCTCGAACAGCCCGATCACCCCGCGGGTACGCGGCGGCAGTTCGGGCTGGACCTCCGGATACTGCGCGGTGTGCGACTTGCGGGTCATCGTGCGCAGGGTGACGGCCAGGCCCTTGGCCAGGCCGGAACCGGGAATACCCATCAGGAGATCACCACCTTGACGACGCCGGTGAGGGCGATCTGGGCGAGCGAGAGCGGAATGAGGCAGGTCCAGGCGAGCTTCTGCAGCTGGTCCTCGCGCAGCCGCGGATAGCTCACCCGCAGCCAGATCACGACGAAGGCGAGGACGGCCGTCTTGAGCAGCGTCCACAGCCAGCCCACGTCGCCTTCGAACGGGCCGTGCCAGCCGCCGAGGAAGAGGACGGTGGTCAGCCCGCACAGGATGACGATGCCCGCGTACTCGGCGAGCAGGAACAGTGCGAAGCGCAGCCCGGTGTACTCGGTGTACGCACCGAAGATGATCTCGGAGTCGGCCACCGGGGCGTCGAACGGCGGCCGTTGCAGCTCGGCCAGCCCGGCGGTGAAGAACACCAGCCCGCCGACGATCTGCCACGGCACCCACCACCACTGGAACGCGTCGAGGATGCCCGGCAGCGACACCGTGCCCGCGGCCATCGCCACGGACGCGGCGGTGAGCAGCATCGGCAGCTCGTACGCCATGAGCTGGGCGGCCGTCCGCAACCCACCGAGCAGGGAGAACTTATTGGCCGAGGCCCAGCCCGCCATCAGCGAGCCCAGCACGCCGACGCCCATCACCGCGAGCACGAAGAAGATGCCCGCGTCGATGACCTCCCCGACCGCGCCGCCCGGGCCGACCGGGATCGCGACCAGGACCAGCAGATACGGCAGCAGCGCGACGGCGGGCGCGAGTTGGAAGATCCGCCGGTCGGCCTCGGCCGGAACCACGTCCTCCTTCTGCGCGAACTTCACGCCGTCCGCGACCAGCTGTGCCCACCCGTGGAAGCCGCCCGCGTACATCGGCCCGAGGCGGCCCTGCATATGGGCCATGACCTTGTGCTCGGTCTGACCGACGACCAGCGGGAGGACCAGGAACGCGACGAGGAGGATGAGCAGTCGCAGCGCGACGTCGAGGACGTCGTTCACGCGGTGCCTCCTGGGGGGCCGTCGGGGTGGGGCGTCTCGTCGTTGCCGGGTTCGGCGGTGCCGGGTTTCGCGGTTTCGGGTTTACCGGTGCCCGGATTCGCGGCTTCCGGTTGCTCCGGGGCGGGCGGTTCCGCGGGTTCCGGTTTCTCGGCGGCGTCCGTCGCGGGGGCCTCGGGCGCCGGGCCGGACTCGGCCGCGTCGTCATGCGCCGGGCGTGCGTGGTGCCAGGGGGCGTCGGACGAGCGGGGCCGCCGCGCCGGGCGCTCGGCCGGTGCCGTGCTGTCGCCCTCGGGCGCCGGGGTCTGCTCCGGCGGTGTCGGCTCGGCGGCCGGGGTCCGCTGGCCGGCCGAGCCCTCGCCCGCCGTGCGCGCACGCCTCGCCGGGCGCTCGGCCGCCGGGGTTTCCGGCGTCGGCGCCGCGTCGGCCTGCTGGCTCGCCGAACCCGCCGCCGCGCTGCGCGTGCGCCGCGCCGGGCGCTCGGCCGGGGCCGCGTCGGCGGCCTTCGGCTCCGCGGCCTCGCCGGAGCCGGTCCCCGCCGCCGCGGTGCGGCGGCGGACCGGGCGGTCGCCCGCCGCGCGGGCGCCGCCGCGGGCCGGACGGGCGGGGGCGGGCGGGAGCTGGCCCTTGAGCGGGCCCCATTCGTTGGGGTCGGGCACGCCCGGGGGAAGCATCTGGCGCCGCTTGGGGCCACCGTGCTCGGACTCCCCCGGCTCCTTCGCGCCCGGCCATGCCTTGGCGACCCTGGCCGCCAGCACGAAGTCCTTGCGCAGCGGGTGGCCCTCGAAGCTGTCGGGCAGCAGCAGCGGCGCGAGGCCGGGGTGGCCGCTGAAGCCGATCCCGAACATCTCGTGGGTCTCGCGCTCGTGCCAGGCCGCGCCCGCGTAGACGCCCACGGCGGTGGGCAGCGTGGCCGCGTTGTGCGGCACGGTGGTGCGGACCAGCAGGCGGCGTATGGCGGCGCCCGGGGTGAGGGCGACGACGTGCGCGGCCACCCGGAAGCCCTGGCCGGACTCGTCCACCGCGCTCAGCCAGTCGAAGTAGGTGCAGCCGAGGGTGTCGCGGGCGGTCTCCAGCGCCGCGATCCAGCCGTCGGCGGGCACGTCGACAGTCAGCAGGTCGTACGCCTCTTCGGCCTTGGCGCCCGCGCCGAACAGCTCGGTGGCGGGGCTCGGCAGCCAGCCCACCGCCTGCTCAGCGGGCTCAACAGGCTCAGCGGGCTCCACGGCCTCAGCAGGCTCGGCGGCCTCGTTCGGCTCCGTCGGCTCGGTCATCGCGCGTCCTCCCGGGCGGCCGGGGGCTCGACCAGGCCGCTGCGCAGCGCGGCCGTGGACGGGCGGCCGCCCGTCGCGTACCGCTCCCCCAGCGACTCGCGGGCGATTTTCTCCTGGAGCTTGAGGATCCCCTGGAGCAGCGCCTCGGGCCGGGGCGGGCAGCCGGGTACGTACACATCGACCGGGATGATCTGGTCGACGCCCTTGGTCACGGAGTACGAGTCCCAGTAGGGGCCGCCGCAGTTCGAGCAGGCGCCGAAGGAGATCACGTACTTCGGTTCCGGCATCTGCTCGTAGAGCCGCTTGACCGCGGGCGCCATCTTGTCGGTGACGGTGCCGGAGACGACCATCAGGTCGGCCTGGCGCGGTCCGGGCGCGAAGGGGATCACGCCGAGCCGGATGAAGTCGTGGCGGGCCATCGAGGCGGCGATGAACTCGATGGCGCAGCAGGCGAGCCCGAAGTTGAAGACCCACAGGCTGTAGCGGCGGCCCCAGTTCAGGACCACCTTCATCGGTTCGGGCGCCAGCCGGGCGAGCGGGCCGAGGCGGCGCGGCTCCGGGAGATCCACGGGAGCCTGCGCGGGGGTCGGTGTCACGTCCATTCCAGGACGCCCTTCTTCCATGCGTACAGCAGACCTACGGCGAGAAACCCGAGGAAGATGAACATCTCCACCAGGGTGGCGGCGCCGAAACCGGGCGCGGCGAAGACCGTCGCCCATGGGAACAGGAAGATCGAATCCACCGCGAAAATCACATACAGGAAAGCGTAGACGTAGTAGCGGACCTGGGTGTGTGCCCAGCTCTCGCCCACGGGGTCCACACCGCACTCGTATGTCAGCAGCTTTTCAGGCGTCGGCACCACCGGCCGCAGCAGCCGCCCTGCCCCGAAGGCCACGGCCACGAAGAGCACCCCGACCGCCGCGACCAGACCCACCACCGTATAGGCGTGGAAGTAGTCGGCCGCGAGCGGGACGCTACTGGCCGCGCGTACGGTCGTCGCCTCCGGCACGTCCGCCCCTCGCTCCCTGTCCTGCCTGCTGCTCGTCGACGTCGTGTGTTCGACGATCCGTACGCACGGGAGTCTAGGCCCTACCGGCGGTGGGGTGATCCGCCCGTCCGGCATGCGGAGCCCGGAGGACGGGTGGGGGCGAGTGGGGAGACGGGTGGGGGCGAGTGGGGAGACGGGTGGGGGCGAGTGGGGAGACGGGTGGGGCTAGCCCTACTCGCGCCCGGCGATGTACCCCATGGCGCCGCCCGCCGGGGCGCGGCAGTCTTTGGTGCCATGACCTCCAGTTCCCCCGACGGCTCCCCCGGCGGCTCCCCCGGCGAGGGCGGCGAGCGGCTGCCGCGCCCGCCCGCCTTCGCCTATCCCGCGCAGACGTGGAAGGAGATCGGCCATCTCCTGATCAATCTGCCGTTGGGCATCTTCGGCTTCGTCTACGCCCTGATGTGGCTGGCCGTGGGCATGGGCATGGCCGTCACGATCGCGGGTCTGCCGGTGCTCGCCCTGGGGCTGCTGGGGAGCAGGGCGTTCGCCCGGTTCGAGCGGCGCCGCGCCCGTGCGCTGCTGGGGCTCCACGTGGACGAGCCCAGCCGCATGCCGCGCGGGCTCGACGACGGCTTCTTCAGCTGGCTGTGGCGGAGCCTGCGGGACCCGGTGGGCTGGCGCGCCACGCTCTACGCGGCCATCCGGCTGCCCTGGGGCATCCTCACCTTCGCCGTGACGCTGACCTCGCTGTTCATCGCCTGGCCGGTGCTGCCCTGGATCGCCCGGGCGCTGACCAACGTGGACCGGGTGATGGTCCGCGGACTGCTGTCGCCGTCGGACGAGCTGGAGCGGCGGATTACGGAGCTGGAGTCGGACCGGGGGACGGTGGTCGACACCGCCGCCGCCGATCTGCGCCGCATCGAACGCGACCTCCACGACGGAGCACAAGCCCGCCTCGTCGCCCTCGCCATGGACCTCGGCCTCGCCAAAGAAAAACTCGACGAAGACCCCCAAGCAGCCGCCCGCATGGTCGACGAAGCCCACGGCGAAGTAAAACTCGCCCTCCAAGAACTCCGCGACCTCGCCCGCGGCATCCACCCCGCCATCCTCACCGACCGCGGCCTCGGCCCCGCCCTCTCCGCACTCGCCGCCCGCTGCACCACCCCCGTCACCGTCACCGTCGACCTGCCCCAGCGCCCCGCACCCGCCATCGAAGGCATCGCCTACTTCACCGTCTCCGAACTCCTCCAGAACATCAGCAAACACAGCCACGCCCGCACCGCGTCGGTCGCGCTGGCCCGGTCGGGCAGCCGACTGCTGATCCGGGTGCGGGACGACGGGCGCGGCGGCGCGTCCCCGGACGGGGGCAGCGGGCTGGCGGGACTGGCGGAGCGGCTCGGCTCGGTCGACGGCCGGTTCGTGGTGGACTCCCCGCCCGGCGGCCCGACCTCGGTGGACGCCGAGCTGCCGTGGCGCGACCGCGACGGCATGAGCCGTACGGGCGGAGTCCCCCGCCGTCCGGCGGCGGCCCGCCGGACGACCCCGTAGCGGGGGGTGGGGCTAGCCCCCGGGCGAAGACGCCGACCCGCTTCATGGCCCGGCCCGCCGGTGCCGGGGACGCTGGAGGACGACGACAGTGGGCAAGCCGGGCCCCGGCCCCGGCTCCGGGAGGACGGACGACGAGATGGCCACCGCATACGGACCGTACGGGCCGGGGAGCGAACCCCGGCGCGGCCTGGTGCCGCCGGTACTGCGCGCGCCGTTCGAGGCCCGCGTCTGGCGCGCGTTCCTCTATCTGGTGATCAGCCTGCCGATCTCGATCCTGATCTTCACGTACGCGGTCGTCATGCTCTCCCTCGGCGTGGGGCTCCTGATCACCTTCCTCGGCGTTCCGGTGCTCGGCGCCGCCCTGGCGGGCTGCCGGGGGATCGGGGTCGTGGAGCGGGCCCGCGCCCGTGCGCTGCTGGGGCTGGAGGTGGCCGAGCCGGAGCCGGTCCGCGCGGCGAACGGCAAGCGGGGGCCGGTGTCGTGGGTGGGCGCGCTGCTCAAGAGCGGCACCTCGTGGCGGCATGTGCTGTACGCGCTGCTGCACATGCCGTGGGCGATCTTCGCGTTCACCGTCGCGGTGGTGTTCACCTGCTACGGCTGGGGTTTCGCGACGTATCCGCTGTGGCGGTGGGTCTTCCCCGCGTACCTCGACCGGCCGGGCATCGAGCTGTTCGGGGACGACAGCCGGAACCGCCACTTCTACCTCGACACTCCGTTCGAGATCACCGCGGCCTGTGTCCTCGGGGTGCTGGTCCTGCTGGCGACCCCGTCGGTGATGCGGGCGCTGACCTCCGTCGACCGGCTGCTGGTCATCGGGCTGCTGGGCCCGTCCCGGCTCGCGACCCGGGTGTGGGAGCTGGAGTCGGACCGGGGGACGGTGGTCGACACCGCCGCCGCCGACCTGCGCCGCATCGAACGCGACCTCCACGACGGAGCACAAGCCCGCCTCGTCGCCCTCGCCATGGACCTCGGCCTCGCCAAAGAAAAACTCGACGAAGACCCCCAAGCAGCCGCCCGCATGGTCGACGAAGCCCACGGCGAAGTAAAACTCGCCCTCCAAGAACTCCGCGACCTCGCCCGCGGCATCCACCCCGCCATCCTCACCGACCGCGGCCTCGGCCCCGCCCTCTCCGCACTCGCCGCCCGCTGCACCACCCCCGTCACCGTCACCGTCGACCTGCCCCAGCGCCCCGCACCCGCCATCGAAGGCATCGCCTACTTCACCGTCTCCGAACTCCTCCAGAACATCAGCAAACACAGCCACGCCCGGAGGGCCGACCTCGACGTGTGGCGGGCCGACGGCCGGGTGATGCTGCGGGTCGGCGACGACGGGCGCGGCGGGGCCACCACCTCGGCCGGGGGCAGCGGCCTCGCGGGGCTGGCCGAGCGCATCGAGGCGGTCGACGGGGTGCTGATCGTCCACTCCCCGCCCGGCGGCCCGACCGCGGTGACGGTGGAGCTGCCCTGGCGCTGACGGCCGGGCCCGGCACCGACGCCCCCGCGCCCCCGCGCCCCCAATGGACACCCCGCGCCCCGCCGCGCGCGGTATGCGCGGCGGATTCGTCCGAATCCTGGAATGCTGACCCCGTCAATTCGAACGGCAACTGGGGGCCGGGCATCGTGGAAGACAGAGTGCGGGTGGTCATCGCCGAGGATTCGGTGCTGCTGCGGGAGGGCCTGACCCGGCTGCTGACCGACCGCGGCCATGAGGTCGTCGTGGGCGTGGGGGACGCGGAGGCGCTGATCAAGGCGATCCGCGAGCTGGCCGACGAGGGCGCGCTGCCGGATGTGGTGGTCGCCGACGTACGGATGCCGCCCACCCACACCGACGAGGGCGTGCGGGCCGCGATCCAGCTGCGCCACGACCATCCGGGGCTGGGGGTGCTGGTGCTCTCGCAGTACGTGGAGGAGCAGTACGCGACCGAGCTGCTGGCCGGGAGCAGCCGCGGCATCGGCTATCTGCTCAAGGACCGGGTGGCCGAGGTGCGCGAGTTCGTGGACGCGGTGGTGCGGGTGGCCCGCGGCGGTACGGCGCTGGATCCGGAGGTCGTCGCCCAGCTGCTGGGCCGCAGCCGTAAGCAGGATGTGCTGGCCGGGCTCACCCCGCGGGAGCGGGAGGTCCTGGTACTGATGGCCGAGGGCCGGACGAACGGGGCGATCGCCCGGCAGCTGGTGGTGAGCGACGGCGCGGTCGAGAAGCACGTCAGCAACATCTTCCTGAAGCTCGGCCTGTCGCCGAGTGACGGGGATCACCGCCGGGTGCTCGCGGTTCTCACCTATCTCAACTCCTGAAACCTGTATCTCAACTCCCGACACCTGCCCCGACACCTGCGGTCCTAGGACCAAAGCGGGACCAAAGACAGAGTGAGGGAATCACCTGAAATGACACCACGGGGATACGGGAAAGTCGTGTCATACCGTGACATCGCAGACACTTGGCGCGGGATCCATCCGACGATCCGGCCAAGGAAGGCGAGCCTTACCGACGTACGATGGTCATGGGACAACCGGTCGGCACCGACGGTCCAGGTGCGCCGCCTCGAGGGAGGTCCGAAGCAGTGACCAGCCAGGTCAGCAGCCCGGCCGAGCAGGCCGAACCAGCCGATCAGCAGGGCGAGCGGGGGCTCGCCGGGGAACGGGGAACACCGGACGGCGGCAAGGAGGTCCGCCGTCTGGATCGCGTGATCATCCGATTCGCGGGCGACTCGGGCGACGGTATGCAGCTCACCGGAGACCGCTTCACCTCGGAGACGGCGTCGTTCGGGAACGACCTGTCGACCCTGCCGAACTTCCCGGCGGAGATCCGCGCCCCCGCCGGAACCCTGCCCGGAGTGTCGAGCTTCCAGCTCCACTTCGCCGATCACGACATCCTCACCCCGGGCGACGCGCCGGACGTGCTGGTGGCGATGAATCCGGCCGCGCTCAAGGCCAACCTGGGCGATGTGCCGCGCGGCGCCGACATCATCGTCAACACCGACGAGTTCACCAAGCGCCCGATGGCGAAGGTGGGCTACGAGCGCAGCCCGCTCGAAGACGGCTCGCTGGACGCGTACCAGGTCCACCCGGTGCCGCTGACGACGCTGACCATCGAGGCCCTGAAGGAGTTCGGGCTGTCCCGGAAGGAGGCGGAGCGCAGCAAGAACATGTTCGCGCTCGGCCTGCTGTCGTGGATGTACCACCGCCCGACGGAGAACACCGAGGCGTTCCTGCGCCAGAAGTTCGCCAAGAAGCCGCAGATCGCCGAGGCGAACGTGGCCGCCTTCCGGGCCGGGTGGAACTTCGGCGAGACCACCGAGGACTTCGCGGTCTCCTACGAGGTGGCGCCCGCCGCCACCGCCTTCCCCGCGGGGACGTACCGGAACATCTCCGGCAATCTGGCGCTGTCGTACGGGCTGATCGCCGCGTCCCAGCAGGCGGACCTGCCGCTGTTCCTGGGCTCGTACCCGATCACTCCGGCCTCCGACATCCTGCACGAGCTGAGCAAGCACAAGAACTTCGGTGTGCGCACCTTCCAGGCCGAGGACGAGATCGCGGGCATCGGCGCGGCGCTGGGCGCCGCGTTCGGCGGGGCGCTCGCGGTGACCACCACGTCCGGGCCCGGGGTGGCGCTGAAGTCCGAGACCATCGGGCTCGCGGTCAGCCTGGAGCTGCCGCTGCTGGTGATCGACATCCAGCGCGGCGGGCCCTCCACGGGGCTGCCGACCAAGACCGAGCAGGCGGATCTGCTGCAGGCGATGTACGGGCGCAACGGCGAGGCCCCGGTGCCGATCGTGGCCCCGAAGACCCCGGCCGACTGCTTCGACGCCACGCTGGAAGCGGCGCGGATCGCGCTCACCTACCGCACCCCGGTCTTCCTGCTGTCCGACGGCTATCTGGCCAACGGGTCGGAGCCGTGGCGGGTGCCGGAGGTCGACGGCCTGCCGGACCTGCGGGTCCAGTTCGCGACCGGCCCCAACCACACCACCGAGGACGGCACCGAGGTCTTCTGGCCGTACAAGCGCGACCCGCTGACCCTGGCCCGCCCGTGGGCGGTGCCCGGCACCCCGGGGCTCGAACACCGCATCGGCGGCATCGAGAAGCAGGACGGCTCGGGGAACATCTCGTACGACCCCGCCAACCACGACCACATGGTCCGCGTCCGGCAGGCCAAGGTCGACGGCGTCGAGGTCGAGGAGCTGACGGTGGACGACCCCACCGGCGACGCCCGCACCCTGGTGCTGGGCTGGGGCTCGACGTACGGGCCGATCACCGCCGCGGTGCGCCGGGTGCGCCGCGCGGGCGACCGGATCGCCCAGGCCCATCTGCGCCACCTCAACCCCTTCCCGGCCAACCTGGGCGCGGTGCTGGCCCGCTACGACAAGGTCGTCGTGCCCGAGATGAACCTCGGCCAGCTCGCCACCCTCATCCGCGCCAAGTACCTCGTCGACACCCGCTCCTTCACCCAGGTGCGGGGGCTGCCGTTCAAGGCCGAGCAGCTGGCGACGGCCCTCAAGGAGGCCATCGATGACTGAGACCATCTCGCAGCCGCCCGTCGCCCTGTCCGAGGCGCTGTCCCTGGTGCCCAAGGCCGAGGGCAAGCAGTCCATGAAGGACTTCAAGTCCGACCAGGAAGTGCGCTGGTGCCCCGGCTGCGGCGACTACGCGATCCTCGCCGCCGTCCAGGGCTTCATGCCGGAACTGGGGCTGGCGAAGGAGAACATCGTCTTCGTCTCCGGCATCGGCTGCTCCTCCCGCTTCCCGTACTACATGAACACCTACGGGATGCACTCGATCCACGGCCGCGCCCCCGCCATCGCCACCGGGCTGGCCGCCGCCCGGCGCGACCTGTCGGTGTGGGTGGTCACCGGTGACGGCGACGCGCTGTCCATCGGCGGCAACCACCTCATCCACGCGCTGCGCCGCAATGTGAACCTGAAGATCCTGCTCTTCAACAACCGCATCTACGGCCTCACCAAGGGCCAGTACAGCCCGACCTCCGAGGTCGGCAAGATCACCAAGTCCACCCCGATGGGTTCCCTGGACGCCCCGTTCAACCCCATCTCCCTGGCGCTCGGCGCCGAGGCGGGCTTCGTCGCCCGCACCGTGGACTCCGACCGCAAGCACCTCACCCAGGTGCTGCGCGAGGCCGCCGCCCACCCGGGCACCGCGCTGGTGGAGATCTACCAGAACTGCAACATCTTCAACGACGGCGCCTTCGACGCGCTCAAGGACAAGGATCAGGCCGAGGAAGCCGTGATCCGGCTGGACCACGGCAAGCCGATCCGCTTCGGCGCCGGGCTGGCCAAGGGCGTCGTACGGAACCAGGCCACCGGCGATCTGGAGGTCGTCGAGGTCACCCCGGACAACGAGGACCGGATCCTGGTCCACGACGCCCACGCGGCCTCGCCCACCACCGCGTTCGCGCTGTCCCGGCTGGCCCACCCGGACACCCTGCACCACACCCCCATCGGGGTGCTGCGGGACGTCCAGCGGCCGGTCTACGACGACCAGATGTCGACCCAGATCGACGCCGCCGTCGAGCGCAAGGGCAAGGGCGACCTCGGCGCGCTGCTCGCGGGCAACGACACCTGGACCGTGGTCGGCTGAGCCGCACCTTTCCTACGAAGCGGCCAGGCCGGGGTTACGCACCCGGCCTGGCCGCGTCGTATGTCTCCCGGGCCGCCAGCACCCGCGGAGCGTGCTCCTCCGCCCAGCCCGACAGCGCCCACACCCGGCTCGCCGCCTCCCGGCCCAGGCCGGTCAGCGAGTAGTCCACACGCGGCGGGATGACGGGGTGCGCCTCGCGGTGGACGAAACCGTCCCGCTCCAGGGTCTGGAGCGTCTGGGCGAGCATCTTCTCGCTCACCCCGCCGATCTCGCGCCGCAGCTCGCTGAAGCGGCGGGTGCCCTGCAGCAGGACAGCGAAGACGAGGACGCCCCAGCGGCTGGTCATGTGCTCCAGGATCAGCCGCGAGGGGCAGACCGGGCCATCCTTGCTTACGTACATGCCAGTACCTTACTTCAAAGTGGGTACTTTCGAATGGTTAGCGCTGTGCCTAGGGTGGGTTTCGCCAACAGAAGCACGCGACCGGAAGAGAGACCCACCCCATGAGCATCGTCGTCACCGGAGCCACCGGCCAGCTCGGCCGCCTCGTCATCGACGGCCTGCTGGAGAAGGTTCCGGCCGACCGGATCACCGCGGTCGTACGCGACGCCGGAAAGGCCGCCCCGCTCGCCGCCCGCGGCGTCACTCTGAAGGTGGCCGACTACAGCCGCCCCGAGACGCTGAGCGGCGCCTTCGCCGCGGGCGACAAGGTGCTGCTGATCTCGGGCAGCGAGGTCGGGCAGCGCGTTCCGCAGCACCAGGCGGTCATCGACGCCGCCAAGGCGGCCGGGGTCGCGCTGCTCGCGTACACCAGCGTGCTGGGCGGCCCGGCCGCCGACTTCCGGCTCGCCGACGAGCACCGGGTCACCGAGCAGGCCCTCATCGAGTCCGGTCTGCCGTACGCGCTGCTGCGCAACGGCTGGTACAACGAGAACTACACCGAGCGGCTGGCCCCCGTGCTGGAGCACGGCGCCGTCGTCGCCGCCGCGGGCGAGGGCCGGGTCGCCTCCGCCTCGCGCGCCGACTACGCGGCGGCCGCCGTGGCCGTACTGACCGGCGAGGGCCACGAGAACACCGCGTACGAGCTGTCCGGCGACACCGCCTGGAGCTTCGCCGAGTACGCCGCCGAGGTCGCCCGGCAGACCGGCAAGGAGATCGCCTACAAGGCCGTCTCCCCCGAGGAGGTCAAGGGGATCCTGGCCGGCGCGGGCCTGCCCGAGCCGTTCGCCGCCATCCTCGCCGACGTCGACGCGGCCATCGCGCGCGGCCTGCTGGCCACCACCCCCGGCGATCTGTCCCGCCTGACCGGCCGCCCGACCACCCCGATCGCGGACTCGCTCGCGGTGGCCCTCAAGGGCTGAGCCGGGAGACGCGGCGGCCCGCCTGTCAGTCCCATATCGCGGATACGGTGATGACAGCCGGGCCGCCCGGCGCTACCGTCGGACAGGCTCCCGCATCAGGGCCGCCACGCCGTCGGGGAGGGGCCCTCATGCAGCCGCAGTCGCAGCACCAGCCGGACCGCTCCGGTCTCCTCTACGGCTTCGCCGCGTACGGCCTGTGGGGCCTCGCCCCGCTGTTCTGGCCGCTGCTGCAGCCCGCGGGCGCGGTCGAGATCCTCGCCCATCGCATGGTCTGGTCGCTGGTGGTCGTCGGCCTGATCCTGCTGACGCTGCGCCGCTGGTCCTGGATCGGCCCGCTGCTGCGGCAGCCCCGGCGGCTCGGTCTCGTCACGCTCGCCGCGACCGCCATCTCCGTCAACTGGGGCCTGTACATCTGGGGCGTCAACAGCGGACATGTCGTCGAGACGGCGCTCGGCTACTTCATCAACCCCCTGGTCAGCATCGGCTTCGGCGTCCTGCTGCTGCGCGAGCGGCTGCGCCCCGCGCAGTGGACGGCGGTCGGCGTCGGCGTGGTGGCGGTGGCCGTGCTGGCCGTCGGCTACGGCAAGCTGCCCTGGATCGCCCTCACGCTGGCCTTCTCCTTCGCCACGTACGGCCTGGTCAAGAAGCGGATCGGGCTGGACGGGCTGGAGTCGCTGGCCGCCGAGACCGCCGTCCAGTTCCTGCCCGCGCTCGGCTTCCTGCTGTTCCTCGGGGCGCGCGGCGACAGCACGTTCGGCAGCGGCGGCGGCCTGGGGCATTCGGCGCTGCTGGTGAGCTGCGGGCTCATCACCGCGGTGCCGCTGATCCTGTTCGGGGCCGCCGCGGTACGGCTGCCGCTGTCGATGATCGGGATGCTCCAGTACCTCACGCCCACCTCCCAGTTCATCCTCGGGGTGGCCCTCTTCCACGAGTCGATGCCGCCCGAGCGGTGGGCGGGCTTCGCCCTCGTCTGGCTCGCGCTCGCGCTGCTCACCTGGGACGCGCTGCGCACCGGGCACCGGGCGCGCCGACAGCTGGCGGAGGCGGCGGCGTCGGCGGCCACGGCACCGGCCCGGACGGCGGAGGCACAGCCGGGACCGATATCCGGCGGATGATGTCCGGTTTCCGCTCTTGACGCAGGGTCAGCCACGGCCGGAGCATCAGCCTCGCGCCACCACGACATCATTTTGTCGTACCGCTCCACCCGCCCCCATGGGTACGTACGTACGTGCATCACACAGCGCCACGTCATTCCGTGCAGTCCCCGTTCGGAATCGGAGCCCCCCATGTCGTCATGTGCTGATCCGCATCGCGCCCCCCGAAGATCCGCGTCCCGCCGGGCGGCCGTCGCCGCCGCCGCCGGAACCGCGATCCTCGCCCTGGTCTCGGCCGCCCCCGCCACCTCCGCGGCCGCCGCCGCTCCCCCGCCGCCTCCGGCGGCCGCCGCGCTCGCCGTGCCGGACGTCCCGCTGGCGAACGTCAAGGCCCATCTGACCAAGCTCCAGTCCATCGCCACCGCCAACGGCGGCAACCGCGCCCACGGCCGCCCCGGCTACAAGGCGTCACTCGACTACATCAAGGCAGCCCTGGACGCGGCCGGATTCACCACAACGGTCCAGCAGTTCACCTCCAGCGGCTCCACGGGCTACAACCTCATAGCCGACTGGCCCGGCGGCGACGCCGACAACGTGGTGTTCTCCGGCGCCCACCTGGACTCCGTCACCGCCGGTCCCGGCATCAACGACAACGGCTCGGGGTCCGCCGCCGTGCTGGAGACCGCGCTGACCGTCGCCCGCTCGGGGCTCAAGCCGGCCAAGCATCTGCGGTTCGCCTGGTGGGGCGCCGAGGAGCTGGGCATGGTCGGGTCCCGGACGTACGTCAACAGCCTGTCGTCCGCCAACCGCGCGAAGATCGACAGCTATCTCAACTTCGACATGATCGGCTCGCCCAACCCGGGCTACTTCGTCTATGACGACGACACCCGGATCGAAGGGGTCTTCAAGGACTTCTTCGCCACCAAGGGCGTCCCGACGGAGATAGAGACCGAGGGCGACGGGCGCTCCGACCACGCGCCGTTCAAGAACGCGGGCATCCCGGTGGGCGGCCTGTTCAGCGGCGCCGACTACATCAAGACCGCCGCCCAGGCCCAGAAGTGGGGCGGCACGTCCGGCCGGGCCTTCGACGCTTGCTACCACCGCTCGTGCGACACCACGTCCAACACCAACGACACCGCGCTGGACCGCAACAGCGACGCCATCGCGTACGCCGTCTGGACGCTGTCCTCCTGACACACCGGAATTCCTGAGCGGTCCGTACGCAGACGTGCGGACCGCTCAGACCGTGATGTCCTTCGCGGTGAACCGGGCCCAGGCCGCCGAGCCGAACACGGCCAGGTAGAGCCCCTGCAGCTCGGCGTTCTTGACCAGCTGGTCCCAGTAGACCGGCTGGCGGAGCAGATCCGCGAAGCTGAGCCAGTAGTGCGGGAAGAGATACGGGTGGATCGCGTGCAGCTGCGGGATCGTGTCCAGGATCTGCACGGTGACCACGAGTCCGACCGTGGTCGCCATGGCCGCGATGCCGCTGTTGGTGAGGGTGGAGACGAACAGGCCCACCGCCGCGATCCCCACCAGTGACAGCGCCACGACGCCCGCCACGCCGAGCGCCCGCACCAGCCCGTCACCGAAGGACACCGAGGTGCCGGAGATCAGCGTGACCTCGCCGAGCGGGAACAGCATCGCCCCGGTCGCGAGTCCCGCGGCCGCCACCGCCACGGTCGCGGCCAGGCAGAACGCCAGGATGGTGACGAACTTGGCGAGCAGCAGCCGGGTCCGCCCGGCGGGGGCGACCAGCAGATAGCGCAGCGTCCCCGGGCCCGCCTCACCGGCGATGGAGTCCCCGGCGATCACACCGATGGCCATCGGCAGGAAGACGGGCAGCGTCGCCGCCAGCGCGGCGAAGACCAGGAAGATCCCGTTGTTGGTGATCTGGGAGAAGAAGGCGGGACCGTCGCCGCTTCCGCCGCCCCCTCCGCCGCCGCCCCGGCCGAAGCCGCCGCCGTCGCTGGTCTCGATCTTCACTGCGACCCCGATGAGGACCGGGACGGCCGCGAGCACTCCGAGCAGTGCCAGGGTCCGCCAGCGGCGGAAGGTGGTGGACAGCTCGCTGCGGAACAGGGCCAGGGTCCACAGCGGACCCGGCCGGGGCGTCTCAGCCGCTTCCGCTGTCCCAGCCGATCCGGCTGCTTCGGCCCGCTCAGCCCGCGACATCGAATCCCTCCCCGGTCAGCGCGACGAAGGCGTCCTCCAGCGAGGCGCCCTCGGCGCCGAAGGCCCGTACTCGCACCCCGGCGCGCACCAGGGCGGCATTCAGGTCGGCGGGCTCGGGCGCGGGCGAGGGCAGCTCCCCGGAGACCCGCTCCTCCAGGACCACCAGGTCCGTCACCCCGTGCTCCTTGAGGACGCGGACGGCGTCGGCCGGGTCCGGGGTGGTGACGGACAGCCTGCCGCGGCTGCCCGCGGCCAGCTCGGCGACCGTGCCCTGGGCCATCAGCCGTCCCTGGGCCATGACCGCCGCGTGGGTGCAGACCTGTTCGATCTCGTCCAGCAGATGCGAGGAAAGGAAGACCGTGGTGCCCTCCCGGGCCAGCTCGCGCACCAGGGTGCGGATCTCGCGCATGCCCTGCGGGTCGAGCCCGTTGGTCGGCTCGTCGAGAACCAGCAGCTCACGCGGCTGGAGGAGGGCGGCGGCCAGGCCGAGGCGCTGCTTCATCCCCAGCGAGTACGCCCGGGCCTTCTTCCCGGCCGCGGCCCCGAGCCCGACCCGGTCCAGGGCCGCCGAGGCGCGGGCGGCACGGGTGCGGGGGTCGGCGGTCGGGTCGGCGGCGTCGTAGCGCAGCAGATTGTCCCGGCCGCTCAGATACGGGTAGAGGGCGGGCCCCTCGATGAGGGCGCCCACCCTCGGCAGCACGCTGCGGGCGGCGCGCGGCATCGGCCGCCCCAGCAGCCGGGCGCCGCCCGAGGTGGGCTCGATCAGGCCCATGAGCATGCGGATGGTCGTCGTCTTCCCCGAGCCGTTGGGCCCGAGGAAGCCGAAGACGCTGCCGCGCGGAACGGTCAGGTCCAGCGCGTCGACGGCGAGCTGCCCGCCCCGGTAGCGCTTGGTGAGCCCGCGGGTCTCCACCACGGCGTCGGCGGACGGCTCGTCCACGGGCTCCCCTTTCCTGCTCCGTACTCCCGCACGGCCCCGCGCGGTCCTACTTGGCCTTGTTGGCGGCCGCGACCAGGGCGTCCTTGTCGACCGCGCCGACGAAGACCTTGCCGTCGTCGGTCATCAGCGCGTTCACCAGGCGGGTGCTGAACACCGTGCCGGAGCCGAAGTCGCCCTTGACCTTCGTGCCGAAGCTGCCCAGGAGGCCGGAGGCCGCTCCGCTGTCGCCGCCCGGCGCGGAGGAAGCGCCGCCGCCGGACGCACCGGCGCCCTGGTCATCGAGGCGGGCGATGGTGTCCCAGCCCTTGCCGGTGACGTTCAGCCCGGACAGCGCGCCCGGGCCGGACATGGCGTCCTTGCCGGACGGGGCGTGCTTGCCGGACGGGGCGTGCTTGCCGGACGGGGCGTGCTTGCCCGGCGACCGGTCCTTGAAGCTCTTCTCCTGGTGGTCGGCGGCGCCGCCCTCGGTGACCTTGGCGCCCTTGGGCGGCGTGAAGTCGAAGGTGCCCGCAGCGGGCTTGCCGAAGTCCACCTTGGTGAAGCCCACGTCGACGGCGGCCTTGCCGCCGCTCTTCGGGGTGAGGGTGAACTTCAGCGGCACGCCGTTGTCCGCGTCGACCGCGATCCGGACCTCGCCGACCGTGGACGCGCTCTGCTTGGGCTTGATCAGCAGCTGGTAGGCGTCCCGCCCGGCGACCCGGGTGGTGCCGTCGACCGTCACGCTGGTGGTGTCGTCCACGGCGGCGAGCATCTGCTTGGCGAACTGCTGCGGGGTGGCATCGCCCAGGTCACGCGGCGTCTCGCCCCGGTGGTCGCGCTTGCCCGCGCCGTCCTTCGCGTCGGTGGAGTGGAAGACGGAGTTGCTGCCGCTGTCGTACGCCCACAGCTGATCGCCGTTGTGGATCATGCTGTACTCGGCGGCGTTCTCGACGATCGACACCCGCTGCTTGTCGGGGCCGTCGGCGGCCACCCGCAGGGTGTGGGTGCCGGACGCCAGCTCGGTGAGCTTGGACTCCGGCGAGGCGGTCGCGTCGCCCTTCTCACCCGCCATGGCGCCGAGGTCGGCGAGGGAGCCGCCGCCCGGCAGGGTGGGGAGGCCCAGATCGGTGGTGATCTTCAGCGAGCCGGACACCTGCTGCTGGTCCGAGGCGGCCATCTTGCCGATCAGCTGCTGTGCCGTGATCTTCGGCAGATCCGGGGCGCCGCTGCTGGCCAGCGCCGGGACGAGCCCGATCGTCGCGGCCGCGATGCCCGCCACCGCGACCGGGGCCCCGTAGCGGAACGCCTTGGTACGTCGTGTTGGTCGTTTCTCGTCCCAGAAGCCGTCGTCGGCGACCTGTATCGGTCGGATCCGTGCCATGTTGCTCTACCTCCGTCGTCGGCGGCGGTTGTCAGCCTGCACTCGTCCACCTCTCGGGCCATTGTCTCCCGATCCCGCCATGTGGTGGTGTTCTCATCCCACCAAATCGGGAGAGCCGATGCGTCAGCCCGCAGGATCAAGTCCACGTACTGCTTCGGGATGACGGCGGGTGCCGCGGGGCGGATCCCCCTCGGGGTATTCCGTAGGGGGCGCGAGGCGACCGCGCCCGGGGCCGAGGGTCAGGCCGGGGGTCACCCGGCCCGGTGCGCCACCGCGTCGCACAGGCCCTCCAGGGCCGACTTCGCCGAGCCCTCCGGGAGGGGCGCCAGCATCGAACGGGCCTCCGCCGCGTAGCGCAGCGTGTCCTGGCGGGCCTGCTCCAGGGCGGAGTGGGCGCGCAGCCGCCGCAGCACCTCCGCATGGCGGGCGTCATCGGAGAGGTCGCCCGCGAGCAGCTCGCACAGCTCCCGGTCCTCCGGCGAACCGGTCGCCTCCGCCTGCGCCCTGAGGTGCAGGACGGGCAGGGTGGCGATGCCCTCGCGCAGATCGGTGCCGGGGGTCTTGCCGGACTCATGGCTGTCGCTGGCGATGTCCAGCACGTCATCGGCCAGCTGGAAGGCCATCCCGAGCCGCTCCCCGTACTGGGTCAGGATGTTGACGACGGACTCGTCGGCGCCCGACATCATCGCGCCGAACCGCCCCGAGACGGCGATCAGCGAGCCCGTCTTGCCCGCGAGGACGTCGAGGTAGTGCTCGATGGGGTCGCGGCCGCGCGGTCCGGCGGTCTCCAGGATCTGGCCCGTCACCAGCCGCTCGAACGCCTCGGCCTGGACCCGCACCGCCTCCGGCCCCAGATCGGCCAGGACGTGCGAGGCGCGGGCGAAGAGGAAGTCACCGGTGAGCACCGCGACCGAGTTGCCCCAGCGGGCGTTGGCGCTGGGCACCCCGCGCCGCACCTCCGCCTCGTCCATCACGTCGTCGTGGTAGAGCGTGGCCAGATGCGTCAGCTCGACGACGACCGCCGAGGGCACCACTCCGGGGGCGTACGGGTCACCGAACTGGGCGGCCAGCAGCACCAGCAGTGGCCGGAAACGCTTGCCGCCCGCGCGCACCAGATGCTGGGCTGCCTCGGTGATGAACGGCACGTCGCTCTTGGTGGCCTCCAGCAGCCCCTCTTCGACAGCCGTCAGCCCGGCTTGGGTGTCGGCTTCCAGGGTCTGGTCCCGCACGCTCAGCCCGAAGGGCCCGATGACGCTCACGGGGTACTCCTGTCTGCCTACGTTCACGCGGAATGTCGATGTGTCGCCGCCTCCACCAAAAGGCAGCGTATCCGGTCGGGTATCGATCACTGTGGGCGCCTTCCCGCCTTGTGCGCCGCACAACGCCCTCGCCCGGATCGACCCGCTTCCCCTCCCGGTACCGCGATCACCAGCAGATCATTCATCAGGCGGCCCCCGACCGTTCACCGATCGGGGGCCGGAGCCTGCCAAGGGCTCACCCGTGCGCGGCGGCCACCGCCTTCGCCAGCCGGGGCGACGCGTACTCCGTGCCGCAGACGAACCGCATCACCGGGCCGAAGGAGGCCGCCGCGGGAAGCCCGGTGAAATACAGGCCCGGCACGGACGAGCCGTACCCCGCGTCCAGCCAGGGGCCACCCGCGCCGGTGACCACTTCGGCGCGCAGCTCGGGGCCGAGGAAACCGAGCGCGGCCAGATTCATCCGGTACCCCGTCGCGGCCAGCACATGGTCCGCGGCCAGCTCACCGACCCGGCCTCCGCCGCCCCGCAGCGTGAGCACCGGCCGGCCGCCGCTCTCCACGGCGACCCGGGTGATCCGCGCCCCCTGGGTGACCTGCACCCGCCCCGCGAAGCGCCCGCGCAGCCACCAGGCGCCCTTGGGCCCGAGCACCGTGCGCACCAGATACTCCCGGGCCGGTGCGGGCAGCCGCCGGAAACCCACCGCGTGGTACGACAGCGCATACAGCGACCAGGCGCGCCCGAAGGGCGATTCGGGCCGCAGCCGGGGCTGACGGTCCGGCGGGGAACCGAACCCGACCGCGGCCCTCCCCCGGGCCACCACCCGCACCGACGCGGCGCCCGCCTCGGCCAGCAGCACCGCGCTCTCCAGCGCCGACTGCCCGGCCCCGACCACCACGACCTCGCGCCCCTCGAACCGCCGGAGGTCCCGGTGGTGCGAACTGTGCGAGACGGGCCCGGCCGCGGACGGGCCGTCAGGGATGGCGGCGGCGAACTCGGCGGGCAGATGGGCCAGCCCGCTGAGCCCGCTGGCCACGACGACGGCCCGCGCCGTGAACTGCTCCCCCGAATCCAGCTTCAGCTCGAAGCGGCCGCCCCGCCGGTCGACGGCCACGACCCGGGTCTGCTCCAGCTCCGGCACCAGCCGCTCCTGGAACCACAGCCCGTAACCCGCGAAGGTCTCGACGGGGATGATGTCCCAATCGGACTGATACTGCTTGCCGCCCACCGCATGGCAGTAGTCGAGCAGGGTGTGCCCCGGCTGCGGTGCGTCGATGGTCGAGGCGACCGGGGTGGACTTGAGCAGCATGCCCGCGGGCATCTGCTCGCGCCAGCTCACCATCGGCTCCCCGAAGACCCGGACCGGCAGGCCGCGGGCGCGTAAGTGGGCGGCGGCCGACAGACCATATGGACCGGCTCCGATGACTGCTACCGGATCGTTCACGAATCCCCTCCCCAAGGTGTTACCGGTTCTTGGCGCGCCACATCCGGTACAGATGCGTCGCACCGGGCCGCACGGAGCGCGCCAGCATGGTGAAGAACGGCCGCATGTCGTCGCGCGCGGCCCATGCCAGCTCGGTCCCGCTCGCCCGGTCGGGCGCGTGCGGCGTGGTGTATCCACTGCGGCGGTAGGCGAGCAGGGCGGGCAGGTCGATGTTCTCGACGATGAACCGCCGGGCCGCCAGCTGCTCGGCCTCGGGCACCGTGCGCCCCGTCAGATCGAGGTGCTGGGCCCGTACGACATCGAGCCCCGCCTCGTTCTCGAAGAGCCGGAACTGCGCGCCCATCCGCGGGTTGAAGTCCAGCAGCTTGTACCGCTCGTCGCGCCGGTCGTAGCGCCAGTCCAGATCGACGATGCCGCTGAACCCGATCCGCTTGATGAACCGGGCCGTCATCCGGACCAGCTCCTTGTTGTCCACCGCGTACGCGCACGCCGTCATGCCCGCGTGCGGCGGCCAGGACCGCACCTTGACGCCGGTGAACATCGCCAGCGGCGTGGACTCCGCGTCGAAGCAGGCGTGCACGATCCAGTCCTCGGCGGACTCCCGCGGCAGATACTCCTGGAGGATCACCCCGGGCCGCGGCCCCCAGTCCCGGGCCAGCGCCAGCAGCTCGCGCGGCCCGGCGATCCGGGTCGTCCCGCCCACGGCCGGTTTCCGCCGCCGCTCGAACGCCTCCCGGTTCTTGGCGACGACCGGAAACCGCGCGCTCATCGCGAACGCCTTGACGTCAGCGTACGAACCGGGGAACGCCGCCTCCGGGGTGGGCACCCCATGCTCGACGCACAGCTCGTGCAGCCCCTGCTTGCTGGCCAGCCGTCTGGGCAACCCCGGCTCGGTGCGCGGAAAGAGGAACCGGCCCTCCCCGGCGAGCACATCGGCATGCTCGCCGATCAGCACCGCCGCCTCCTCGTCCGTGGGCAGCAGGACGGTCGGGCGGCCGATCGCCCGCCCGGCCCGCAGCAGCCCCTCCACCAGCCGCTCCGGCCGCTCCCTGCCGGTGGTCGGCCAGACGAAGGCCCGCCGCAGATAGCGCGATCGGGCGGCCGGAGTCCAACGGTCCTCGGTGACCGCGTACATGGGGATGCCGAGACGGCCCAGGGAGCGAATGGCCCCCACGCCCCCGTGATGCAGCGGGTAATCGCCTATCTTCACGATCAGCCCCGGCACGGAACGGTCCACTGCGAACGGCACAGCACTGCTCGCCACGAGCCCCCCTCGGTCACCCCACCGCAGTGGTCCCCCCACTGTGCGTGACCTGATGAAGGACGCTACTTCGGAATTACCTCCTCCAGCAAGGATTATCCGGACATTGCCATCCCTTTAGGCGGCAGTCGCCCCACCGGGGTGGCCTGCCCCGGGCCATAGGGTGTGGACCGGCCAACCGTGGCGACGAGGAGAAGGCGAGGCACCATCCATGGCGCAGCGAAGCCCGCTCGACCTGCCCGAAGGCGATCCCTTCGGCCCGGACAACCTCCCCTATGGCGTGTTCACCACCTCCGACGCCCCTCATCTGCGGAAGATCGGCGTGCGCTACGGCGGTCATGTCCTGGACGCGGGCGCCGCCGCGGCGGCCGCGGCCTCCCCGCACGCCGAACTGCTCGGTGCCTCCTCGCTCAACCCGCTGATGGCCGCGGGCCGTCCGGTCTGGCAGGCCGTCCGCGCGGAGCTGCGCGACTGGCTGACCAACCCGGCGCACAGGCCCGCCATCGAGCCCCTGATGCACCCCCTCGCCACCCTCGCGCTCCACCTCCCGATCGAGGTGGCGGACTATGTCGACTTCTTCGCCAGCGAGCATCACGCCTCCAACGCGGGCAAGATCTTCCGCCCCGACAGCGACGCCCTCACCCCCAACTGGAAGCACATGCCGATCGGCTACCACGGGCGGGCCGGCACCGTGCTCGTCTCGGGCTCGCCCATCGTCCGCCCCCACGGCCAGCGCCTGCCCCCGGCCTCGCCCGCCCCCGCATCGGCTCCCGCATCGCCCGCTCCTTCTCCGTCGGCATCGTCCGCTCCTCCCCGGCCGGTCTTCGGCCCCTCGCTGCGCCTCGACTTCGAAGCCGAGGTCGCCTTCGTCGTCGGCGCGCCCTCACCTCTGAATACACCGCTGCCGCTCGCCGGGTTCCACGATCACGTCTTCGGCGTCTGCCTCCTCAACGACTGGTCCGCCCGCGACGTCCAGGCCTGGGAGTACCGCCCCCTCGGCCCCTTCCTCGGCAAGTCCTTCGCCACCTCACTCGCCGCGTGGATCACCCCGCTGGACGCCCTCGCCGCGGCGCGTACCGCCCCGCCCGCCCGCGACGTCCCGCCGCTCCCGTACCTCGACGACGCGGCCGCCGAGCCCGGCGGATTCGATCTGCGCATCGAGGTCGCCGTCAACGGCCACACCGTCTCCCGGCCCCCCTTCTCCGCCATGTACTGGACGGCGGCCCAGCAGCTCGCCCATCTGACGGTGAACGGCGCCTCGCTGCGCACCGGCGACGTCTTCGCCTCGGGCACCGTCAGCGGCCCGGGCCCGGACGAGCTGGGCTGTCTGCTCGAACTCACCTGGGGCGGCCGCGATCCGCTGCGCCTCCCCGACGGCACTCGGACCTTTCTGGAGGACGGCGACGAGGTGACCCTCACCGCCTGGGCGCCCGGCCCGAACGGGGCCCGCATCGGGATGGGTGAGGTGACCGGCCAGGTTGTTCCGGCGGCCTCATGAGCGACTGCTAATTTGTCGTGCTCCTGCCCTGATAGCCCTGATATCCGAGGAGAAGCGCGTGAAGAAGGCAGCGAGCATCGCCGGGACGGTGGCCGCGGCCGCCCTCCTGCTCACGGCGTGCGGCAGCGACAGCGACGAGGGGAAGAAGGACACCTCCAAGGACACCCCGTCGGCGCAGGAGTCGAGCGCCCCGGCGGCGGGCGGCTCGGACTCCAAGATCACCGGCGCCTATGTCGCCAAGAGCGGCGGCCAGACGGTCATCCTGTCCATCGGCGGCGAGAAGGCCACCCTGATCGCGGGCAAGCACATGTGCACCGGTGAGTACACCGACACCGGCGAGAAGATGCTGATGTTCAAATGCGCGGACGGCAACACGGACCGCACCATGGGCAAGGTGGCCCCGAGCGGCGACGGCAAGACGCTCACAGTCGACTGGGACGCGCTCTCCGAGAACGACACGTTCACCCGGACCACCTCCCCCAGCGACTTCCCGTCGAACATTCCGACCAAGCTCCCCTCCGACATCCCCACCGACCTGCCGACGAACCTCCCCTCCAGCTGATCACCCACCGATCCGCGACCCGCTGATCCACGGCACGCGAGCCCCCGGCGAATTGCCGGGGGCTCGCCGCGCGCAGTGGCAGATCTTGCTTCCGCGGCCATAAAAGGCGCAGGTCAGGGCGGTATCCAACGGGCCGCCAGGTGGCGCAATGTACTGGCAACACCATCGCACCGGCCCCGTCGGTATGGTCCGGACAGACCCGCCGCCCAGCACACCCCGGAGCCGGCCGATGCCAGCCGAACGCACCCGCGAACGCACCCGCGAGCACGCCCCGCCGCTCGCCGCCGCGCGCCGCCGACGGTTGCGCGCCGACCAGGCCAGGCAGCTCGCCGATCTGCTCCGCCACCAGATCCTCGCCGGGGAGTTCCCCGGCGGCGTCCTGCCGCTGGAGGACGCGCTCGGCGCGGACTACGGCGCGTCCCGCAACACCGTGCGCCTGGCGCTCGGCCTGCTGCGCGCCGAGGGTCTGGTGGAGCGGCAGCCGGGTGTGGGCACGGTGGTCGTGGCCGAGAAGTACCCGCACGGCCTCGACCGCCTCCAGGGGCTGGCCGAAACCCTGAAGGAACACGGCCGGGTCACCAACGAGGTGCGCACCGTCGGTCCGGTACCCGCCCCGGCCTGCGTCGCCGACCGGCTGCGCGTCCCCGTCCGTACCGATGTCCTCTACGTCGAGCGGCTGCGGCAGCTAGACGGCCTTCCGCTCTCCCTCGACCTCACCTACCTCCCCATGGACATCGGCGCCGAGCTGCTGGGCGCCGACCTGGAGAACACCGACGTCTTCCGGCTGATCGAGAAGATCACCGGACAGCGGCTCGGCACCGCCGAGATCACCGTCGAGGCCGTCAACGCCGACGCGCACTCGGCCGCCGTGCTCCAGGCCCCGCGCGGCGCGGCCGTCCTCATGCTGGAACGGCTCAGCCACCTGGCCGACGGCCGCCCGGTGGACCTGGAGTTCATCCGGTTCCGCGGCGACCGGATCACCATGAGCGGACTGCTGCGCCGTACCGCGTAGAAAACGTCCCGAAAGCCCCCTTCACCCCCTTTCACGCCCTCTCTGGAGACAGCCATGCCTCTGACGCCCCAGCGCGCCGACGTTCCCGTGACGATCGACGAGTCGAAGTGCATCGACGGCTGCACCCTGTGCGTGGACATGTGCCCCCTGGACTCCCTCGCGATCCACCCCGACAGCGGCAAGGCGTACATGCACGTGGACGAGTGCTGGTACTGCGGCCCGTGCGCCGCGCGCTGTCCCACCGACGCGGTCACGGTCAACATGCCCTATCTCCTGAGGTGAAAGGCCCCCCGATGCAGCGCACGACCCTTCCGGCCGCCCTTGCCGCCGGTGCCCTGCTGCTGTCCCTGACCGGCTGCGGCGGCGACGCGGAAGCGGGCGGCAACACCGTGACCGTCACCGTCGGCTACCAGTCCAAGACCATCAACACCACGACCGCGGGCACCCTGCTGCGCTCGCTCGGCTACTTCGAGCGCGAACTGCGCGCCCTCGGCCACCGCAAGGGCGTCACGTACAAGGTGAAGTGGCAGGACTACGCCACCGGGGCGCCCATCACCGCGCAGATGGTGGCCGGAAAGGTCGACATCGGCTCGATGGGCGACTTCCCGCTACTGATCAACTCCGGGCGCGGCACCCAGCTGAACGCCCCCACCCGCCTGGTCTCCGCGACCGGCTACAACCTGCGCGGCGGCCTCAACACCATCGTCACCGCGCCCGGATCGAAGCTGCGCGACCTGTCCGGTCTGCGCGGCAAGAAGGTCTCCACGAGCGTCGGTTCGGCCGCCGACGGGACGCTCGTCCGCGCCCTCCAAAAGGCCGGTATCGACCCCGAGAACGGCATCGGGAAGCTCAACCAGCAGCCCGCCGTCGGCGCCTCCGCCCTGGAGGCGGGCAGCGCGGACGCCCTCTCGCAGTTCGTGGCCTGGCCGGGGCTGCTGGCGTTCCAGGGGAAGGCCAAGGCGCTGTACGACGGCGCCCGGCTGAACCTGCCGACGTTCCACGGGGTCACCGCGCGCGACGCGTTCGCGAAGCAGAACCCGGACGTCCTCCAGGCGTTCCTGTCCGCCCAGATCGACGCCACCCGCTATCTGAACGACCATCCGCTGCCCGCCGCCCAGAAGGTGGCGAAGGCGACCGGACTGCCGCCCGAGGTGGTCTACCTCTACAACGGCGCGGGCGGCATCGCGACCTTCGGCCCCGCCCTCAAGCCCGCCCTGATCGCGGCCCTCAAGAAGGACGTCCCGATCCTGCGCAAGGCCAAACTGACCGGCCCGGTGGACGTGAAGTCCTTTGTCGACGACCGCTTCATCAAACGGGCGTACGGGAGCGCGGGCGCATACGCGAAGGCGCTGAGCGCCGCCCCGCCCGCCTCCTCCGACCAGGTGTGGCTCAAGGGAGAGAACACGGTCCGCGGCTTCCCCTCCTCCGCCGCACTGCTCCGCTTCACCGCCGCCCACCAGGGCCGGGTCCGGGCGGCGTACGTGCCGGACGCGGCCACCGGGACGCGCTGGTTCGCGGACCGGGCGGTGTGGGCCGAGGACGGCGGGCAGCCGCGCGCGTTCGTCACGGTCGCCAACGCCCGTACGTGGATCGCCGCGCACCCCGGCGCCCGGCTCGTGTCGTACGGCACGGCGCTGAAGGAGGCGAAGTGACCACCTCCGCGGAAGAAGACGCGGTGACCACCACCGCCGGAGGAAACACGGCGACCGCCCCTGTCCGCCCGGCCGTCGGCACCGCGCCACGGCGGCGCCGCCCCTGGCCGCGGTACGCCCTGCGCGCCGCCTCGCTGCTGGCCGCGCTCGGCCTGTGGCAGCTGCTCACCACGCTGAAGGTCACCCTGTGGCTGCGGTTCGCGCAGTTCCCGACCGTCACCCAGGTCGCCCACACTTTCGCCGGGCGCCTGGCCACCGGCTCGTACTGGCAGGACCTGACCGACAGCCTCACCCGCATCGTCACCGGCTTCGCGCTCGCCGCGGTCCTCGGCGTCGTCGTCGGCACCGCCATCGCCCGCTCGCCGCTCGCGTCCGATCTGCTGAGCCCGGTCCTCGAAGTCCTCCGCCCGATCCCGGCCATCGCCCTCGTCCCGGTCGCGATCCTGCTGTTCCCCAGCAATGAACAGGGCATCGTCTTCATCACCTTCTCCGCCGCCTTCTTCCCGGTCATGGTCAGCACCCGGCACGCGGTGCGCGCCCTGACCCCGGTGTGGGAGGAGGCCGTGCTGACCATGGGCGGCGGACGGTGGCGCATCCTCGGCTCGGTGGTCCTGCCGGGCGCGCTGCCCGGCATCCTCGGCGGGCTGTCGGTCGGCATCGGCGTCTCATGGATCTGCGTGATCTCCGCCGAGATGATCTCCGGCGCGTACGGGGTCGGCTATCGCACCTGGCAGGACTACACGATCGTCGACTATCCGGGCGTCTTCGTCGGCATGACCACCATCGGCCTCCTCGGCTGGCTGACCTCCACCGCGGTGGAGCTGGCGGGCCGTCGGCTGACCCGCTGGCTGCCGCGCACCGAGAACACGGCCCCGTCGGCGCACCTCCCAGGGAAGGGCACACCGTGACCACGCCCGACGTCACCACCGCCCCGCGGACCGCCGCCCCCGCCCCGCCCGGTCTGCGGCTGGAGCTGCGCGGCGCCGTGCTGGGCCGCCCCGGGGCGCCGGTCCTGCACGGCCTCGACCTGGACATACCGCCCGGCGAGGTGCTGACCGTCGTCGGCCCCTCCGGCTGCGGCAAGTCGACCCTGCTGCGCACCCTGGCCGGACTGCTGCCGGTCCTCGGCGGCCAGGTCACCCAGGACGGCGAGCCGCTCACCCGCCCCCACGCGGACCGCGCCCTGGTCTTCCAGGACGACGCGCTGCTCCCCTGGCGCACCGTCCGCGCCAATGTGGAACTCCCCCTCGCCATCCGGGGCGAGCCCCGGACCGCGCGCCGGGGCCGGGCCGCGGAGTGGCTGGAACGGGTCGGGCTCACCGGCCACGCCCGGCGCCTTCCGCACCAGCTCTCCGGCGGGCAGCGGCAGCGCGTACAGCTCGCCCGCGCGCTGGCCGGTGCGCCGCGCGCCGTCCTGATGGACGAGCCGTTCGGCGCGCTCGACGCGCAGACCCGGGCGGGGATGCAGCGGCTGCTGGTGGAGGTGCTGGACGGTACGCACGCCACCGTCGTCTTCGTCACCCATGACGTGGACGAGGCGGTCTTCCTCGGCGACCGCATCGCCCTCCTGGACGGCGCGGGCGCGGCCCGGGTGCTCGGCGTACCGCATCCGCGCGAGCGCGCCGCGCACGACGCCGCCGCGACCGTCGCGCTGCGCCGCCAGGTCCTCGAATCCCTCGGTACGTGAAAGGGCCTCTCGTGACAACCGAGCACCCCCTGGAGATCCCCGGCCTCGACGACGCCGAGGAGCTGTCCTGCGACGTCCTGGTGATCGGCGGCGGCACGGCCGGCACGATGGCCGCGCTCACCGCGGCCGAGCGCGGCGCCTCCGTCCTGCTGCTGGAGAAGGCGCACGTCCGCCACTCCGGCGCGCTCGCCATGGGCATGGACGGCGTCAACAACGCCGTCGTCCCCGGCCGGGCCGAACCCGACGACTACGTCGCCGAGATCACCCGCGCCAACGACGGCATCGTCGACCAGTCCACCGTCCGGCAGACCGCCACCCGGGGCTTCGACATGGTCAAGCGCCTGGAGCGGTACGGGGTGAAGTTCGAGAAGGACGAGCACGGCGAGTACGCCGTCCGCCAGGTGCACCGCTCCGGCTCGTACGTCCTGCCGATGCCCGAGGGCAAGGACGTCAAGAAGGTCCTCTACCGGCAGCTGCGGCGGCGCGAGATGCGCGAGCGGATCCGCATCGAGAACCGCCTCATGCCGGTCCGCGTCCTGACCGCGGGCGGCCGTGCCGTCGGCGCCGCCGCCTTCCACACCCGCACCGGGGACTTCGTCGCCGTCCGCGCCGGGGCCGTCATCCTCGCCACCGGCGCCTGCGGCCGCCTCGGGCTGCCCGCCAGCGGCTATCTGTACGGGACGTACGAGAACCCCACGAACGCGGGCGACGGCTACGCCATGGCGTACCACGCGGGCGCCGAGCTGACCGGGATCGAATGCTTCCAGATCAACCCGCTGATCAAGGACTACAACGGCCCGGCCTGCGCCTATGTCGCCAACCCCTTCGGCGGCTACCAGGTCAACCGGCACGGTGAGCGGTTCGTCGACTCCGACTACTGGTCGGGCCAGATGATGTCCGAATTCGCGGCGGAGGTGGCGAGCGAGCGCGGCCCGGTTTATCTGAAGCTCAGCCATCTGCCGGAGGAGTCCGTGGCCGCGCTGGAGTCCATCCTGCACTCCACCGAACGCCCCACCCGCGCCGCCTTCCACGCGGGCCGCGGCCATGACTACCGCACCCACGACGTGGAGATGCACATCTCCGAGATCGGCCTGTGCGGCGGCCATTCGGCCTCGGGCGTACGGGTCGACGAACACGCGCGCACCACGGTGCCGGGGCTGTACGCGGCCGGGGACCTGGCGTGCGTACCGCACAACTACATGATCGGGGCGTTCGTCTTCGGCGACCTGGCGGGTGCGGACGCCGCGCGCTACCGGGCGTACGACGGCGAACTCCCCCGCGACCAGCTCGCCGACGCGCACGCCCTCGTCTACGCACCGCTGCGGAACCCGGACGGGCCGCCGCAGCCGCAGGTCGAGTACAAGTTGCGGCGCTTCGTGAACGACTACGTCGCCCCGCCCAAGAGCGGCGCCCGGCTGTCCCTGGCCGTCGAGGCGTTCGAGCGGATGCGCGGCGACATCGCCGAGATGGGCGCCCGCACCGCGCACGAACTGATGCGCTGCGCGGAGGTCACCTTCATCCGCGACTGCGCCGAGATGGCGGCGCGGTCCTCGCTCGCCCGGACCGAGAGCCGGTGGGGGCTCTACCACGAGCGCACCGACCATCCGCGCCGGGACGACACGGACTGGCTGCACCATCTGGATCTGCGGAAGTCGGCCTCGGGGGCGATGGAGTTCACGGCCCGGCCGGTCGCCCCGTACCTCGTGCCGATCGACGAGTACGCGCCGGTCGGCGGGGCCGCCCGCCCGATCGGCGAGGTGCACCCCGAGCAGGTCGCCACGGCGGGGCCGCGCGAGGCCGCACCGCGCGGGTCGGGGGCGCCCGCGGGCGCCCCTCGGCCCCAGGAGGCGCCGGCATCCGCCCCTCCCGCCTCCCCCCGCATCCTCGAACTCCTCGCCCTCGCCGAGGAGCAGCCCGAACTCCCGGCCCTGCGGCCCTATCTGGCCGATCCGGACCCGGCGGTGCGCCGGGCCGCCGTCGCCACCCTCACCGAGACCGCCCCACCGGGCACCGGCCCGGCCCTGGCGGCGGCGCTGGCCGACGCGGACGCCGGGGTACGCGCCGGGGCCGCGGCGTCGCTGCGCGAACTGGTGGAGGTCCTGCCCCCCGAACCGGCCCTCCGCGCACCGCTGCTGCACGCCCTCGCGGTCGCCGATCCGTCGGTACGGGCAGCGGCCCTGGACGTCCTGCGCGCCCTGGGACTCGGCGACGCGCAGCTGTTCGCGCGGGCGCTGGCGGACGCGGCGATCGAGGTCCGCCTCCAGGCGGTGCGGGGGCTGGTGTCGGTGGACGCCCTCGCCGCGCTGGAGCCGGGTACGGCGGACGCGTCGCGCGAGGTGCGGGTGGCGACGGCGGGCGCGCTGGGCACCCTGGCGCCCGGCGGCCCGGCGGCCGACGCCCGCCGCCTCCTCACGCCGCTGCTGCGGGACGGGGACGTCCTCGTACGGGCCGCCGCCCTGGAGGCCCTGGCCTCGGCGGGCTGCCCGCCGCCACTCGACGCGGAGGCCCTGGCGGCGCTGGATGACCCCGCCTGGCAGGTCCGCCGGGGCGCGGCGACGGCCCTGTCCGCCGCCTCCCCGGACCTCGGCGTCCCCGCCCTGGCCCGCGCCCTGACCGACCCGCACGCCGACGTCCGCAAGGCGGCGGTGCTGGCCCTGCTCCCCCTGGCGGACCATGAACCGTCCGCCCGCGAGGCCCTGTCCACGGTCCACTCCGACCCGGACGCCGACGTCCGCGCCTACGCGGCCAAGGCCCCGGCCTAGGGGGGTGGGGGCGGCGGTGGTGTCCGGGCCGGGGTGCGTGGGTGCCTTTCCCCGATCCCGCCCCTTCCCGAAACCAGGGGCTGCGCCCCTGGACCCCCTCACGGGACTCCGCCCCGTACCTCCGGCGGACGCGGTTGGCCCCGGCCCACTGCCCACCACCGAGCCGGGCCCGTGCCGCGCACCTGGCTGTCTCCGCCCCGGCCTGCCCCGGCCGGTGCGGGCTGGATACGTAGCCGCGCGGATGCGCCCCGGGCGCGGGCCGGGGCGCAGCCCACGGCCCCTCACGGGGCTCCGCCCCGTACCTCCGGCGGAGGCGGTTGGCCCTGGGCCACTGCCGACCACCGTGCCGGGCCCGAGGGCCGCGCGGATGCGCCCCGGGCGGGGGCCGGGGGCGCGGCCCACGGTTTCGGGAAGGGGCGGGGTGGGGAAAGACCCCCGCTGCGCGCCTCCGCCCCGGCGCGGACACCATTCGCGGTGTCCGGGCCGGGGCGGAGGCCCTGGCATCGAGTGGGGCGGCTAGCGCACGAAGACGCCCGCTTGGCCTGCCAGGTCGAGGAAGTACTGCGGGGCCACCCCCAGCACCACCGTGACCGCGACGCCGATCGCGATCGCCGATGAGGTCAGGGGGCTCGGGACGGCCACGGACGGGCCGTCCGTACGGGGTTCGCTGAAGAACATCAGCACGATGACCCGGATGTAGAAGAAGGCCGCGATCGCCGACGAGATCACACCGATCACGACCAGCGCCCCCGCACCCCCGTCCGCCGCCGCCTTGAAGACCGCGAACTTCCCCGCGAAACCGCTGGTCAGCGGGATACCCGCGAAGGCCAGCAGGAAGACCGCGAAGACGGCGGCCACCAGGGGCGAACGGCGGCCGAGACCGGCCCACTTCGACAGGTGCGTGGCCTCGCCCCCCGCGTCGCGCACCAGGGTGACCACGGCGAAGGCGCCGAGGGTCACGAAGGAGTACGCGGCGAGGTAGAAGAGGACGGAGGAGATGCCCTCGGGGGTCGTGGCGATGACACCGGCGAGGATGAACCCGGCGTGGGCGATGGAGGAGTAGGCCAGCAGCCGCTTCACATCGGTCTGGGTGACGGCGACGATCGCACCGCCCAGCATGGTGACGATGGCGATGCCCCACATCACCGGCCGCCAGTCCCACCGCAGCCCCGGCAGGACGACGTACAGCAGCCGCAGCAGCGCGCCGAAGGCCGCCACCTTCGTGGCCGCGGCCATGAAGCCGGTGACCGGGGTGGGGGCGCCCTGGTAGACGTCCGGGGTCCACATGTGGAACGGGACGGCGCCGATCTTGAACAGCAGACCCATCAGCACCAGCGCCCCGCCGAGGAGCAGCAGCGCGTCATTGCCCATGGTCCCGGCGAGCGCCGGGGTGACGTTGCGGACCTGGCCGTCGACGACGTCCGCGATACCGGCGTACGTCACGGTGCCCGCGTAGCCGTACAGCAGGGCGATGCCGAAGAGCAGGAACGCGGAGGAGAAGGCGCCGAGCAGGAAGTACTTGACGGCGGATTCCTGGGAGAGCATCCGGTGGCGCCGGGCGAGGGCGCACAGGATGTACAGCGGGAGGGAGAAGACCTCCAGCGCCACGAAGAGGGTCAGCAGATCGTTCGCGGCGGGGAAGACGAGCATGCCGCCCACCGCGAAGAGGACCAGCGGAAAGACCTCGGTGGTGGTGAACCCGGCCTTGACGGCGTCCTTTTCGGCCTCACCGCCGGGGATGGCGGCGGCCTGGGCCGCGAAGTTGTCGACGCGGTTGCCGTGGACGACCGGGTCGAGCCGCCGCTCGGCGAAGGTGAACACCGAGACCAGCGCGACCAGGAGAATGGTGCCCTGGAGGAAGAGCGCGGGCCCGTCGATGGCGACCGCGCCCATGGCCGCGACATGGGCCTTTCCGGTGCCGTAGTCGCTCGCGGCGAGGCCGATGACGGCCGCGAAGGCCGCGGCGAGGGAGACGACGGAGACGAACAGCTGCGCGGCATACCGCTGGGCGCGCGGCAGGAACGCCTCGATCAGTACGCCGATGATCGCGGCGCCGAGGACGATCAGGGTGGGCGCCAGCTGCCCGTATTCGATGTGCGGCGCGGGGATCTTGTCGGGCGCCGCCGCCGCTGTTGTCCACAGGCTGTGGACAGTGGCCGCGTGGGTCACTTGGCACCTCCGGAAGCACCGTCGTGGGAAGCACCCTCGGGCTTGGGGCTGTAGTGGAACCAGCCCGCGTCAGTGACGGGGTGATCGGGCTTGGGATCCTTCTCGTCCACCACGGACAGCGTGTGGTCGACCGCCGGGTTGACGATCGCCGTCAGCGGCTTGGGGTAGACGCCGAGGAAGAGCAGCAGCGCGATCAGCGGCGCGACGACGAGCAGCTCGCGCGGCCGCAGATCGGGCATCGACCGCACCTCCTCCTTCACCGGGCCGGTCATGGTGCGCTGGTAGAGGATGAGGACGTACAGCGCGGCGAGCACGATGCCGAGAGTGGCGATCACCCCGACCACCGGATAGCGGCTGAACGCGCCGACGAGCACCAGGAATTCGCTGATGAAGGGCGCGAGCCCGGGCAGCGAGAGGGTGGCCAGACCGCCGATCAGGAAGGTACCGGCGAGCACCGGGGCGACCTTCTGCACGCCGCCGTAGTCGGCGATGAGCCGCGAGCCGCGCCGGGTGATGAGGAACCCGGCCACCAGCATCAGCGCGGCGGTCGAGATGCCGTGGTTGACCATGTAGAGGGTGGCGCCGCCCTGGCCCTGGGTGGTCATGGCGAAGATGCCGAGGACGATGAAGCCGAAGTGGGAGATCGACGCGTAGGCGATCAGCCGCTTGATGTCCCGCTGGCCGATCGCCAGCAGCGCGCCGTAGATGATGCTGATGAGCGCGAGGACCAGGATCACCGGGGTGGCCCACTTGCTGGCCTCGGGGAAGAGCTGGAGGCAGAAGCGGAGCATCGCGAAGGTGCCGACCTTGTCGACGACCGCGGTGATCAGCACGGCGACGGGCGAGGTGGACTCGCCCATCGCGTTGGGCAGCCAGGTGTGCAGCGGCCACAGCGGGGCCTTCACCGCGAAGGCGAAGAAGAAGCCCAGGAACAGCAGCCGTTCGGTGCTGGTCGCCATGTCGAGCTGTCCGCTCGACCGCGCCTGAACGATCTCCTGGAGCGAGAACGTGCCGGTGCCCAGGTCGTCCGCGGTGACCGCGTAGAGACCGACCACCGCGGCCAGCATGATCAGCCCGCCCGCCAGGTTGTACAGCAGGAACTTCACGGCGGCGTAGGAGCGCTGGGTCGCCGTCTCCTCCTCGGACCGCTCCCCGGCCCGGTCCCCGAAGCCGCCGATGAGGAAGTACATCGGGATGAGCATGGCTTCGAAGAAGATGTAGAAGACGAAGACGTCGGTGGCCTCGAAGGAGATCACCACCATCGCCTCGACCAGCAGGATCAGCGCGAAGAAGCCCTGGGTGGGCCGCCAGCGGCGGTTGGGCCGGGCGCCTTCCAGCGGGTCGGCGTCATGCCAGCCCGCCAGGATGATGAAGGGGATGAGCAGGGCGGTGAGCGCGATCAGGGCGACCGCGATGCCGTCCACGCCCAGTTCGTAGCGGACCCCGAAGTCCTTGATCCAGGCGTGGGATTCGGTGAGCTGGAAGCGGCCGCCGTCCGGGTCGAAGCGGACCGTGACGACCGCCGCGAGGGCGAGCGTGACCAGGGAGAAGGCCAGCGCCACCCACTTGGCGGCGGCACGCTGGGCGGCGGGCACCGCGGCGGTGGCGACCGCGCCCAGCGCGGGCACCGCGGCCGTGGCCGTCAGCAGGGGAAAGGACATGACTCAGACCGCCCTCATCAGCAGGGTCGCGGCGATGAGAACCGCCGTACCGCCGAACATCGAGACCGCGTACGTACGGGCGTAGCCGTTCTGGAGCTTGCGCAATCGGCCGGAGAGCCCGCCGACCCCGGCCGCGGTGCCGTTGACCACCCCGTCGACCAGCTTGTGGTCGACGTAGACCAGACCGCGGGTGAGGTAGCGGCCGGGCTGGACGAGCGCGACGTGGTTGAAGTCGTCCTGGAGGAGGTCGCGGCGGGCGGCCCGGGTGAGCAGGGAGCCGCGCGGCGCGGTGCGCGGCACGGGCTTGCGCCCGTACTGCGCCCAGGCGAGGCCGACGCCGATGACCAGGACGACCATCGTCCCGGCGGTGACGGTCGCGGCGCTGAGCGGGGAGTGACCGTGGCTGTGGCCGGTGACCGGCTCCAGCCACTTCAGGAACGCGTCGTTCAGGCTGAACAGCCCGCCCGCGAAGACCGATCCGACCGCCAGGACGATCATGGGGATCGTCATGGACGAGGGCGACTCGTGCGGATGCGGCTCGTTGCCCTGGGCGTCGCGCTCCCACCGCTTCTCGCCGAAGAAGGTCATCAGCATCACGCGCGTCATGTAGTACGCGGTGATGGCCGCGCCCAGCAGGGCCGCGCCGCCGAGGATCCAGCCCTCGGTGCCGCCCTTGGCGAAAGCCGCCTCGATGATCTTGTCCTTGGACCAGAAGCCGGAGAGCCCCGGGAAGCCGATGATGGCGAGGTAGCCGAGCCCGAAGGTGACGAAGGTGACCGGCATGTACTTCCGCAGGCCGCCGTACTTGCGCATGTCGACCTCGTCGTTCATGCCGTGCATGACCGACCCGGCGCCGAGGAACAGCCCCGCCTTGAAGAAGCCGTGGGTGACCAGGTGCATGATCGCGAAGACGTAGCCGATCGGGCCGAGCCCGGCGGCGAGGATCATGTAGCCGATCTGCGACATGGTGGACCCGGCCAGGGCCTTCTTGATGTCGTCCTTCGCGCAACCGACGATCGCACCGAACAGCAGCGTGACCGCGCCGACCGCGACCACCGCGGCCTGTGCGTCGGGCGCCGCGTTGAAGATCGCGCCGGAGCGGGTGATCAGGTAGACGCCCGCGGTCACCATGGTCGCCGCGTGGATCAGGGCCGAGACCGGGGTCGGGCCCTCCATCGCGTCGCCCAGCCAGGACTGCAGCGGCACCTGGGCCGACTTGCCGCACGCGGCGAGCAGCAGCATCAGCCCGATGGCGGTGAGCTTGCCCTCGCTCGCGTCGTTCGCGTTCGCCAGCACGGGGGCGAAGGCGAAGGTCCCGAACGTCGTGAACATCAGCATGATCGCGATGGACAGGCCCATGTCGCCGACGCGGTTGACGATGAACGCCTTCTTCGCCGCCGTCGCCGCGCTCGGCTTGTGCTGCCAGAAGCCGATGAGCAGGTACGAGGCGAGGCCGACGCCCTCCCAGCCGACGTACAGCAACAGGTAGTTGTCGGCGAGGACCAGCAGCAGCATGGCCGCGAGGAAGAGATTGAGATAGCCGAAGAAGCGGCGGCGCCGCCCGTCGTGCGCCATGTAGCCGATCGAGTAAATGTGGATCAGCGTGCCCACACCCGAGATCAGCAGGACGAAGGTCATCGACAGCTGGTCGAGCTGGAAGGCGACGTCCGCCCGGAAGCCGCCCACCGGAATCCAGCTGAAGACCTGGCTGTGCAGGGCGCGGTCGTGCTCGCCCCGGCCGAGCATGTCGGCGAAGAGCACGGCCCCGATCACGAAGGAGGCGCCCGCGAGCACCGTGCCGAGGTAGTGGCCGGTGCGGTCCAGCCGCCGCCCCCCGCACAGCAACAGGGCCGCGCCGAGCAGCGGGGCCGCGACGAGCAATCCGATGAGGTTCTCCACTTGAACGCGACCCTTCTAGAGCTTCATCAGGCTGGCGTCGTCGACCGAGGCCGAATGGCGGGAGCGGAAGACGGTCACGATGATCGCGAGGCCGACCACGACCTCCGCCGCCGCGACGACCATCGTGAAGAACGCGATGATCTGGCCGTCGAGGTTGCCGTGCAGCCGGGAGAAGGTGACGAACGCCAGGTTGCACGCGTTCAGCATCAGCTCGACGCACATGAAGAGGACGATCGCGTTCCGCCGGATCACGACCCCGGCCGCACCGATGGTGAACAACAGGGCGGCCAGGTAGAGGTAGTTGACCGGATTCACTTGGCGACTCCCTTGTGGTGCTCGGCGTCCTCGGACGCGCTGTCGGAGTCGTCGTCGGCGGCTGCGTCTTCGGGCTTCGCCCGCCCCAGCCAGCGCTCCGAGCGCTGCTCCAGCGCCGCCAGCTCCGCCAGCGCCTCACCGGAGACGTCCCGGACCTGGCCGCGGGCGCGCAGCGTCGCGTTGACGCTCAGCTCCGAGGTCGTGCCGTCCGGCAGCAGACCGGGGATGTCCACCGCGTTGTGCCGGGCGTAGACACCTGGGGCGGGCAGCGGCGGGACGTGCTTGCCGGTGCGCACCCGCGCCTCGGACTGCTCGCGCTGGCTGAGCGCGCGCTCGGTGCGCTCGCGGTGGGTCAGCACCATCGCCCCGACCGCCGCGGTGATCAGCAGCGCGCCGGTGATCTCGAAGGCGAAGACGTACTTGGTGAAGACCAGGGCCGCCAGGCCCTCCACATTGCCGCCGGAGTTGGCCTGCGCCAGCCCGTCGAACGTCTTCAGCGAGGCGTTCCCGATTCCGGCGCACAGCAGGATGCCGAAGCCGAGCCCGCACAGGGCGGCGAGCCAGCGCTGCCCCTTCAGGGTCTCCTTCAGCGAATCGGCCGCGGTGACACCGACCAGCATCACGACGAAGAGGAAGAGCATCATGATCGCGCCGGTGTAGACGACGATCTGGACGACGCCCAGGAAGTACGCCCCGTTGGCGAGGTAGAAGATCGCCAGGACGATCATGGTGCCGGCCAGGCTCAGCGCGCTGTGCACGGCCTTGCGCATCAGGATCGTGCACAGCGCGCCGACCACGGCGACGGTGCCGAGCACCCAGAACTGGACGGCCTCACCGGTGGAGGTGGTGGAGGCCGCGGCGGCCAGTGCGCCGCTCATGCCTGCACCTCCTCTTCGGCCTGCTCCCCGTCGGTCTCGGGCGTCTCGCCCTTGCTCACCGCGGTCTGACGGGTGGTCCCGGGCGCGGCCTCGGTCACCAGCCCGCGGTAGTAGTCCTGCTCGTCCGTCCCCGGATAGATGGCGTGCGGGCTGTCGACCATGCCGTCGGTGAGCCCCGCGAGCAGCTCCTCCTTGGTGTAGATGAGCGATTCGCGGGTGCGGTCGGCCAGCTCGTACTCATTGGTCATGGTCAGCGCCCGGGTGGGGCACGCCTCGACGCACAGGCCGCACAGGATGCAGCGCAGATAGTTGATCTGGTAGACGCGGCCGTAGCGCTCGCCCGGGGAGTAGCGCTCCTCGTCGGTGTTGTCCGCGCCCTCCACATAGATCGCGTCCGCCGGGCAGGCCCAGGCGCACAGCTCGCAGCCGATGCACTTCTCCAGCCCGTCCGGATGCCGGTTGAGCTGGTGGCGTCCGTGGAAGCGGGGCGCGGTGGGCTTCTTCTCCTCGGGGTACTGCTCGGTCAGCCGCTTCTTGAACATGGCCTTGAAGGTCACGCCGAAGCCGGCCACCGGGTTCTGGAAGTCAGACACCATCGGCCTCCTTTCCGTCACTTACAGTGTCGGGGCCACCACTGACAATCAGCTCCCGGTCGTGTCGGGAGCGCCGTCGCGGTACGGGCGGCAGGGACTGGCCGGGCAGCGGCGGCACCGGGAATCCGCCCGCCAATGGGTCGAAGGCGGGCTCGGGGCCCTCCTCCACCGCCGGTCCGGCCTCGCCCTTCGCCGCAGCCCCGCGGTCGCGGAAGATGTCGACGACGAAGGACAGCAGCAGCAGCGTGATCACCGCGCCGCCGACGTACAGGACAATGGACTGGTTGTCGTAGTTCTCGTTGCGCAGCGCCCGCACGGTGGCGACGAGCATCAGCCAGACCATCGAGATCGGGATGAGGACCTTCCATCCCAGCTTCATGAACTGGTCGTAGCGCACCCGGGGCAGCGAGGCGCGGATCCAGATGAAGACGAACAGCGACGAGACGACCTTGCCGAGGAACCACAGCAGGGGCCACCAGCCGTGGTTGGCACCTTCCCAGAAGGTGCTGATCGGCCAGGGCGCCCGCCAGCCGCCGAGGAAGAGGGTCACGGCGACCATCGAGACGGTGACCATGTTGACGTACTCGGCGAGCATGAACAGCGCGAACTTGATCGACGAGTACTCGGTGTTGAAGCCGCCCACCAGGTCGCCCTCGGACTCCGGCATGTCGAACGGCGCCCGGTTGGTCTCCCCGACCATCGCCACGATGTAGATGAGGAACGAGACCGGGAGCAGCACCACATACCAGCGGTCCTGCTGGGAGGCGACGATCTGCGAGGTCGACATCGACCCGGAGTAGAGGAACACCGCCGCGAAGGACACGCCCATCGCGATCTCGTAGCTGATCATCTGGGCGCACGAGCGCAGGCCGCCGAGGAGCGGATACGTCGACCCGGACGACCAGCCCGCCAGCACGATGCCGTAGATGCCGACGGAGGCGGTGGCGAGGATATAGAGGACGGCGATCGGGAGGTCGGTCAGCTGCATCGCGGTGCGGTGCCCAAACACCGACACCTCCCCGCCGGACGGGCCGAACGGGATCACCGCGACCGCCATGAAGGCCGGGATGGCCGCGACGATCGGCGCCAGGACGTAGACCACCTTGTCGGCGCCCTTGACGACCACGTCCTCCTTGAGCATCAGCTTCACGCCGTCCGCGAGGGACTGCAGCATGCCCCATGGCCCGTGCCGGTTCGGGCCGATGCGCAGCTGCATCCAGCCCATCACCTTGCGCTCCATGACGATGGAGATCAGCACCGTCAGCATCAGGAACGCGAAGCAGAAGACGGCCTTGATCAGGACCAGCCACCACGGGTCGTGGCCGAACATCGACAGGTCCTCTGCGGCGAGATAGCTCATGAGGTCACCTCCGGCTCGGTCGCGGGAGCGGTGATCGTGACGACGTCACCGGGGCGGGCGCCCAGATCGCGCTGCGCGCCGCCGCCCGTGGAGGCCAGCGGCAGCCAGACGACCCGGTCGGGCATCGGCGTCACGCACAGGGGCAGTTGGACGGAGCCCGCCGGGCCGGTGACGCGCAGCGGCTGGCCGTCGCGCACCCCCGCCTCCTCGGCGGTCGCCGCCGAGAGCCGGGCCACCGCGGCGTGCCGGGTCGCCGCCAGCGCCGGATCGCCCTCCTGAAGCCTGCCCTGGTCGAGCAGCAGCCGGTGACCGGCGAGCACCGCCTCGCCCTCGGACGGCCGGGGCAGCGGGCCCCCGGTCTCCAGCGGGGCGGTGGCGCGCAGCCCCTGCCAGGTGCCCAGCCGGGTCAGCTCGGCGCGGGCGGCCGCCACGTCCGGCAGGGCCAGGTCCGCGTCGAGGGCGTCGGCCAGCATGTGCAGCACCCGGCCGTCGGGGAGGGTGTGCCGACGGGTCATCTGGTCCGGTTTGAGCGCGGCCTCGAACGGCCGGGCCCGGCCCTCCCAGTTGAGGTACGCGCCGGACTTCTCGGCGGCCGCCGCGACCGGAAGCACCACGTCCGCCCGCTCGGTGACCTCCGAGGGCCGCTGTTCCAGGCTGACCACGAACTCCGCCGCGTCCAGCGCCGCCACGGCCCGCGCCGGATCCGGCAGATCCGCCACCTCGACGCCGCCGACCAGCAGCGCGCCGAGCCCGCCGCTCGCCGCGGCCTCCACGATCTGGCCGGTGTCGCGGCCCACCTGGTGCGGCAGATCGGAGATCCCCCACACCGCGGCGGTCTCCTCGCGGGCCCGCGGATCGTGCGCCGGGCGGCCGCCGGGCAGCAGCCCGGGCAGTGCGCCCGCCTCGATCGCGCCCCGTTCGCCCGCCCGGCGCGGGATCCACGCGAGCGTGGCGCCGGTGGCGGCCGCGGCCCGTACGGCGGCGGTCAGTCCGCCCGCCACCGAGGCCAGCCGCTCGCCGACGACGATGACCGCGCCCTCCTGGCGCAGCGCCTCGGCGGCCCGCTCGCCGTCCTCGTCCAGACCGGTGCGTCCGGCGATCGCGTCCAGCCACTCGGTCTCGGTGCCGGGCGCGGCGGGGAGCAGGGTGCCGCCCGCCTTCTCCAGACCGCGGGTGGTGTGGGTGGCGAGCGAGAAGGTGCGCTGGCCGTGCTTGCGGTGCGCCTTGCGCAGCCGCAGGAAGACGCCGGGCGCCTCCTCCTCGGCCTCGAATCCGGCCAGCAGCACCGCGGGGGCCTTCTCCAGCGTGGCGTACGTCAGCCCGCTGCCGTCCAGGTCACGGCCGCGGCCCGCGATGTGGGCGGCCAGGAAGTCGGCCTCCTCGTCGCTGTGCGCCCGGGCCCGGAAGTCGATGTCGTTGGTCTCCAGGACGGTCCGCGCGAACTTGGCGTACGCGTACGCGTCCTCGACGGTCAGCCGCCCGCCGGTCAGCACCCCGGTGCGGCCGCGTGCCGCGGTCAGCCCCTCGGCCGCCGCCGCCAGCGCCTCGGGCCAGCCCGCGGGCTCCAGCTTCCCCGACTCGCGGTTCCGCACCAGCGGGGTGGTGAGCCGGTCCTTCGCCTGCGCGTAGCGGAAGCCGAAGCGGCCCTTGTCGCAGATCCACTCCTCGTTGACCTCGGGGTCGTCCGCGGCCAGCCGCCGCATCACCTTGCCGCGCCGGTGGTCGGTGCGGGTCGCGCAGCCGCCCGCGCAGTGCTCGCACACGCTCGGCGAGGAGACCAGGTCGAAGGGGCGGGAGCGGAAGCGGTACGCGGCCGAGGTGAGCGCGCCCACCGGGCAGATCTGGATGGTGTTGCCGGAGAAGTACGACTCGAACGGGTCGCCCTCGCCGGTGCCGACCTGCTGCAGCGCGCCCCGCTCCAGCAGCTCGATCATCGGGTCGCCCGCGATCTGGTTGGAGAAGCGGGTGCAGCGCGCGCACAGCACGCAGCGCTCGCGGTCCAGCAGCACCTGGGCCGAGACCGGGACCGGCTTGGCGAACGTCCGCTTCTGGCCCTCGAAGCGGCTGTCGGACTGTCCGGCGCTCATCGCCTGGTTCTGCAGCGGGCATTCACCGCCCTTGTCGCAGACCGGGCAGTCCAGCGGATGGTTGATCAGCAGCAGCTCCATCACCCCGCGCTGCGCCTTCTCGGCGACCGGCGAGGTGAGCTGGGTCTTCACGACCATGCCGTCGGTGCAGGTGATGGTGCAGGAGGCCATCGGCTTGCGCTGGCCCTCCACCTCGACGATGCACTGGCGGCAGGCGCCCGCGGGGTCGAGCAGCGGATGGTCGCAGAAGCGCGGGATCTCGATCCCGAGGAGTTCGGCGGCGCGGATGACCAGCGTCCCCTTCGGGACGGAGATCTCGATCCCGTCGATGGTGACGGAGACCAGATCTTCTCGCGGCACCGCTGCCTCCCCGCCTCCCGAGGGTGCGTTGGTGGTCACGGTCATGCGGTCACCCCCAGAGTGGTGCGCGGTTCGTCGGCCCAGACGGTGGACTTGGCCGGGTCGAAGGGACAGCCTCCGCCGGTGATGTGCTGCTCGTACTCCGCCCGGAAGTACTTGAGCGAGGAGAAGATGGGGCTGGCGGCGCCGTCGCCCAGCGCGCAGAACGACTTGCCGTTGATGTTGTCGGCGATGTCGGCCAGCTTGTCGAGGTCGGACATGCGCCCCTTGCCCGCCTCCACGTCGCGCAGCAGCTGCACCAGCCAGTACGTGCCCTCGCGGCAGGGTGTGCACTTGCCGCAGGATTCATGCGCGTAGAACTCGGTCCAGCGGGTCACCGCCCGCACCACGCAGGTGGTCTCGTCGAAGCACTGGAGGGCCTTGGTGCCCAGCATCGACCCGGCCGCGCCCACGCCCTCGTAGTCCAGCGGGACATCGAGGTGCTCCTCGGTGAGCAGCGGGGTGGACGAGCCGCCGGGCGTCCAGAACTTCAGCCGGTGGCCGGGGCGCATGCCGCCGCTCATGTCGAGCAGCTGGCGCAGGGTGATACCGAGCGGGCCCTCGAACTGGCCGGGGCTGGCCACATGGCCGGACAGCGAGTACAGCGTGAAGCCCGGGGACTTCTCGCTGCCCATCGAACGGAACCATTCCTTGCCCTTGTTCAGGATCGAGGGAACCGAGGCGATGGATTCGACGTTGTTGACAACAGTGGGGCACGCGTACAGACCGGCGACCGCGGGGAAGGGAGGCCGCAGCCGGGGCTGGCCGCGGCGGCCCTCCAACGAGTCCAGCAGCGCGGTCTCCTCACCGCAGATGTACGCGCCCGCGCCCGCGTGCACCGTGATGTCGAGGCCGGGAAGTCCGTCCACCCCGAGCTTCTGCCTGCGCCGCTCGGCCGTGCCCAGGTAGCCCGCCTCGTATGCCTCGCGTACGGCCTCGTGCAGCCGCCGCAGCACCGGCACGGTCTCCCCGCGCAGGTAGATGAAGGCGTGTTCGGAGCGGATGGCGTGGCAGGCGATGACCATGCCCTCGATGAGGGCGTGCGGATTGGCGTAGAGAAGGGGGATGTCCTTGCAGGTGCCGGGTTCCGACTCGTCGGCGTTGACGACGAGATAGTGCGGCTTGCCGTCGCCCTGCGGAATGAACTGCCACTTCATCCCGGTGGGGAAGCCCGCGCCGCCGCGGCCGCGCAGTCCGGCGTCCTTCACCAGTGCGATGACGGCATCGGGGTCCATGGCGAGCGCCTTGGCGCTTCCCTGGTAGCCCTCGTGCCGCAGATAGGCGCGCAGCGCCCAGGAGTTCGCCTCGTCCCAGTGCGCGGAGAGCACGGGTGCCAGCAGCTTCTCGGGGCTGTGCTCGGATCGCTCGGTCGTCACGGTCATCACTCCCCCTCCTCGGCGACCGGACCTGCCGGGTGGTGCGGATCGGAGGCCGAGGTCCGCTGTGGCGCGTCGTGCGAACTGGGGTGCGTCGGCGGCGCCTCGTCCTGTGGGGCGCCCCCGTGCCGCGGCGAGACGACCCGGCCGGGTGCCTCCTCCCCCTTGGCCAGCCGCAGCCCGACGAGCGAGGCGGGACCGGCGGAGCCACCTGCCTCGACGGCTCCGGGGCGCGGGTCGGGGAAACCGGCGAGGATGCGCGCGGTCTCCTTGAACGTGCACAGCGGCGCGCCCCGGGTCGGGGTGACGGCGCGGCCCGCCCGGAGGTCGTCGACCAGCTGCTTGGCGGAGCCGACCGTCTGGTTGTCGAAGAACTCCCAGTTGACCATCACCACGGGGGCGAAGTCGCAGGCCGCGTTGCACTCGATGTGCTCCAGGGTGACCTTGCCGTCCTCGGTGGTCTCCCCGTTGCCCAGCTCCAGATGGCGCTGCAGCTCCTCGAAGATCGCGTCCCCGCCCAGCACCGCGCACAGGGTGTTGGTGCACACCCCGACCTGGTAGTCGCCCGACGCCTTGCGCCGGTACATGGTGTAGAAGGTGGCGACCGCGGTGACCTCGGCAGTGGTCAGGTCCAGCATCTCGGCGCAGAACCGCATGCCGGTGCGGGTGACATGGCCCTCCTCGGACTGCACCAGGTGCAGCAGCGGCAGCAGGGCGCTGCGGCTGTCCGGGTAGCGGGCGATCACCTCCGCGGCGTCCGTCTCCAGCCGGGACCGCACCTCGGCCGGGTAGTCGGGAGCCGGTAGCTGCGGCATCCCCAGCGTCACGTCAGTCACCGGTCGACACCTCCCATCACGGGGTCGATAGAGGCGACGGCGACGATCACGTCGGCGACCTGGCCGCCCTCGCACATGGCCGCCACGGCCTGCAGATTGGTGAACGACGGATCGCGGAAGTGGACGCGGTACGGGCGGGTGCCGCCGTCGCTGGCCATGTGCACGCCCAGTTCGCCCTTGGGCGACTCGATGGCCACGTACGTCTGTCCGGGCGGGACCCGGAAACCCTCGGTCACCAGCTTGAAGTGGTGGATCAGGGCCTCCATGGAGGTGCCCATGATGTTCTTGATGTGGTCGAGGGAGTTGCCGAGCCCGTCCGCTCCGAGAGCGAGCTGCGCGGGCCAGGCGATCTTCTTGTCCGCGACCATCACCGGCCCGGGCTCCAGCCGGTCCAGGCACTGTTCGACGATCCGCAGCGACTGGCGCATCTCCTCCAGCCGGACCAGGAAGCGGCCGTACGCGTCGGAGGTGTCGGCGGTCGGCACCTCGAAGTCGTAGCTCTCGTAGCCGCAGTACGGCTGGGCCTTGCGCAGGTCGTGCGGCAGGCCGGTGGAGCGCAGTATCGGGCCGGTCACGCCGAGTGCCATGCAGCCCGCGAGGTCGAGGTAGCCGACGTCCTGGAGGCGGGCCTTGAAGATCGGGTTCCCGGTCGCGAGCTTGTCGTACTCGACCAGGTTCTTGCGCATCGTCTTCAGGAACGCGCGGATCTGGTCGACCGCGCCGGGCGGCAGATCCTGGGCGAGGCCGCCGGGCCGGATGTACGCGTGGTTCATCCGCAGGCCGGTGATCAGCTCGTAGAGGTCCAGGATCAGCTCGCGGTCGCGGAATCCGTAGATCATGACGGTGGTCGCGCCCAGCTCCATGCCACCGGTGGCGATGCACACCAGATGGGAGGAGAGCCGGTTCAGCTCCATCATCAGCACCCGGATGATGGTGGCGCGGTCCGGGATCTGGTCCTCGATGCCGAGCAGCTTCTCGACGCCCAGGCAGTACGCCGCCTCGTTGGAGAAGGGCGTCAGATAGTCCATGCGCGTCACGAACGTGGTGCCCTGCGTCCAGTTCCGGAATTCGAGGTTCTTCTCGATCCCGGTGTGCAGGTAGCCGATACCGCAGCGGGCCTCGGTGACCGTCTCGCCGTCGATCTCCAGGATCAGCCGGAGCACCCCGTGGGTGGAGGGGTGCTGCGGGCCCATGTTGACGATGATCCGCTCGTCGTCGGCCTTCGCCGCGGCGGCCACGACCTCGTCCCAGTCGCCGCCGGTGACGGTGTAGACGGTGCCCTCGGTGGTCTCGCGCGCGGAGGCGGAGGGGGTTGCACGGGTGGCAGACATCAGCTGTACGACCTCCGCTGGTCCGGAGCCGGGATCTGGGCGCCCTTGTACTCGACGGGGATGCCGCCGAGGGGGTAGTCCTTGCGCTGCGGGAAGCCCTGCCAGTCGTCGGGCATCATGATCCGCGTGAGCGCGGGGTGACCGTCGAAGACGATGCCGAAGAAGTCGTAGGTCTCCCGCTCGTGCCAGTCGTTCGTCGGATAGACGTCGACGATCGACGGGATGTGCGGATCGCCGTCCGGGGCGCTCACCTCCAGCCGGATCACCCGGTTATGGGTGATCGACCGCAGGTGGTAGACGGCGTGCAGCTCACGGCCCTTGTCGCCGGGGAAGTGCACACCGCTGACGCCCGTGCACAGCTCGAAGCGGAGCGCCGGGTCGTCGCGCAGGGTCCGCGCGACCCGCGGCAGGTGCTCGCGGGCGATGTGGAAGGTCAGCTCGTCGCGGTCCACGACGGTCTTCTCGATCGCGTTCCCCGGGAGCAGCGACTGCTCCTCCAGCGCGCCTTCGAGTTCGTCGGCGACCTCGTCGAACCAGCCCCCGTACGGGCGGCTCGCCTGGCCCGGCAGCCGTACGGGGCGCACCAGACCGCCGTAGCCGGTGGTGTCGCCGCCGTTGTCGGCGCCGAACATGCCGTGCTGGACGCGGATGGCCTCGCCCTGGTCACCGCGGCGGCCGGGGAGGTTCTCGGCGTTGAGATCCTTGTCGGGATTGACCCCGTTACCGTTCGCTGTCACCTCAGCAGCCCCTTCATCTCGATCGTCGGGAGCGCCTTCATCGCCGCTTCCTCCGCCTCACGGGCCGCACGCTCGCGGTTCACGCCGAGCTTCTCCTCGCGGATCTTCTGGTGCAGTTTGAGGATCGCGTCCATGAGCATCTCGGGCCGCGGCGGACAGCCGGGCAGATAGATGTCGACGGGGACGATGTGGTCGACGCCCTGCACGATGGCGTAGTTGTTGAACATGCCGCCGCTGGAGGCGCACACGCCCATCGAGATGACCCACTTCGGGTTCGGCATCTGGTCGTAGACCTGGCGCAGCACCGGGGCCATCTTCTGGCTGACCCGCCCGGCGACGATCATCAGATCGGCCTGCCGGGGCGAGCCGCGGAAGACTTCCATCCCGAAGCGGGCGAGGTCGTACCGTCCGGCACCCGTCGTCATCATCTCGATGGCGCAGCAGGCCAGGCCGAAGGTGGCCGGGAAGACGGAGGACTTACGGGCCAGCCCGGCGGCCTGTTCGACGGTGGTCAGCAGGAACCCGCTCGGAAGTTTCTCTTCGATACCCATGCGCTGTTTCCCCTATCTCCTCTTGTCTCCCTTGAGCCCCTTTAGTCCCACTCCAGGCCGCCGCGCCGCCAGACGTAGGCGTAGGCGACGAAGACGGTGAGCACGAAGAGGAGCATCTCCACGAGCCCGAACAACCCGAGGGCGTCGAAGGTGACGGCCCAGGGGTAGAGGAAGACGATCTCGATGTCGAAGACGATGAAGAGCATCGCCGTCAGGTAGTACTTGATGGGGAAGCGCCCACCGCCGGCCGGATGCGGAGTCGGTTCGACACCGCACTCATAGGCCTCGAGCTTGGCCCGGTTGTAGCGCTTGGGGCCGATGATCGCGGCCATGAAGACCGAGAAGATCGCAAAAGCTGCCCCGAGGGCTCCCAGTACGAGGATGGGCGCGTATGCGTTCACCGTCCTCGCTCCCTTCAGTCGACGATGACTGGCTGGCGGACCGCACGGACGTGCCGTCGCCCCACGAAGATCGTGCTCATGTGAGGCAGTTCACAAGCCCGTTTCGCCTGCATCTTATGCCCGTCGGTCTGTGATCTGCGACACGGGGTACGCCAACGTCTTTGTGATCTCCACCACCTGACGAAGGATCATGAAGTCGGATGAGCGGTGATCTTGTACGTGAAGCATCCATTCAGTTACGAGACGTGACAATCGAGGATGTCATCACAGGTGAGCGCGTTGCGCCCCTACCAAGACATGGTACATACATGCAAATTTGAAGCGGACAGTGTCAGCTGATATTAGGGCGCCATCCTCATGGGTGACCCGTACTCGATCGCGACTCCGATCGGGGTCGAGCGGCACCCTTTGATCACCGGTTCGCGCTTCCGTTCACGAGCATCACAAAAGGGACACGACTCAGTGAGGTATCCCACCCCGGAAAGAGTTGTGGATCTCGATTTGACGGGAACCATTGGTATGCGGGCCGCATCGGTGATAGGCCGCCCGCCGCTACCGCGTGACGCCAAATGCCATGCGTACACACATGATCGAGGAATTCGGACATGACGTCGGCGCCCGCGATGAAGGTCATTTAGCCCGGATTTTGGGCGTGTACATGCCCAATGTGGTGCAGCCCACTTTTGTTGATCCGGGCCTTTGGGCCCTGGTACCCAGTGACCTATGTCCCCGATCGCACACATACCCAGCCACCGGAAGCCCCGCCGCACCGCCGCTTCCACGCGTGCCCTCCGCGCAGGGATGACCGGTGGCTTCCTCACCCTCGCGGTGGCCGGTGCCGCGGCGCCCGCCTCCGCCGCCGAGCCGTCCGCCCACGAGGCGACGGTCGAAATGCCGACCGTCAGCGCCACCCTGGCGAACACGGCCGCCCAGACGGCTGCCGCCACCCAGCAGGCGGCCTCCGGCTACGAGCTGCAGGCCCAGCAGGACCAGGCAGCCGCCCAGGCGAAGACCGCCGCCAAGAAGGCCAAGGCCGAGGCCGACAAGAAGGAGCGCGAGGCCGAGGCGCGCCGCGCCGCCGCCAAGAAGGCCGCCGAGGCCCGGGCCGAGAAGGCGTCCCGCTCCGCCGAGCGCGCCACCCTCTCGACCACCTCGGTCTCCAACGCCACCGGCAACTCCGCCGCGGTGATCAGCTTCCTCAAGGCGCAGCTCGGCAAGGCGTATGTGCTGGGATCCAGCGGCCCGTCCTCCTACGACTGCTCCGGCCTGACCCAGGCCGCGTTCAAGCAGGTCGGCGTCGACCTGCCGCGCGTCTCGCAGGACCAGTCGGCCACCGGCACCCAGGTGTCGCTGGACAACCTCCAGGCGGGCGACCTGCTCTACTGGGGCAGCTCCGGCAGCGCGTACCACGTCGGCGTCTACATCGGCGACGGCAAGTTCATCGGCGCCCAGAACCCGAGCACGGGCATCGTGGAGCGTCCGCTGGACTACGACCAGCCGACCGGGGCCGTGCGCGTCCTCTGATCGCGCTTTTGGGCCATGGGGCCGCCGTTCCTCGCCGCTCGCAGCGGAACGGCGGCCTTAGCCCTGTCTACGCGGCGTAGACCTTCTCCACGAACTCGCCGATCTGCTGCTCCGACACATGCCGGGCCAGATCCGCTTCGCTGATCATGCCGACCAGCCGCTTGTTCTTGTCGATCACCGGCAGCCTGCGGATCCGGTGCTGCTCCATCTCCTGGAGCACCTCCGAGACGTCGGCGTCCGAGCTGATCCAGCGCGGCGTGCCCTTGGCGAGGTCCCCCGCCGTCATCCGCGACGGATCGCGGCCCTGGGACACACAGCCGACGACGACGTCGCGGTCGGTGAGAATGCCGCACAGCCGCTCCTGGCTGTCGCTGATGGGCAGGGCGCCCACATCCAGATCGCGCATCAACTGCGCGGCGCGTTCCAGGTTCTCCGTCGCCGGAATCCACTGCGCGCCCGGATGCATGATGTCTGCGGCCTTCGTCATGGCGTACCTCCTGCAAAGGCCCACCGGCGGAAGAACCGGCCCATGGGCCCGATCGATCCGGCGTCGCCGCGGCAGACGCGCGCGGCGCCCCCTCTCTTCCATGTCACCACCGTCGGCGGGCCCGCGCGACCGCCCGGTGCCAGACTGAGAACTGTCGTCGCACTGTCGTCAGAGCACCACATCAGCCCCTCGCGCACGATCGTTGAAGGAGCAGCCAATGCTCACCACCGATTTCGTCCCCGGCGCACCCAACTGGCTGGATCTCGGCGCCCCCGATACCGAGGCGGCCCGGGCCTTCTACGGCGGGCTGCTGGGCTGGGCCTTCGAGTCGGCCGGTCCCGAGGCGGGCGGATACGGCTTCTTCACCCACGGCCGCAAGACTGTCGCCGCCCTCGGCCCGCTCACCGACGCCGGGGCCCGGTCCGCCTGGACCCCGTACTTCCAGACCCCCGACGCCGACGCCACCGCGCGCTCCGTCGAGCAGGCGGGCGGCCAGGTGCGCGCCGCGCCGTTCGATGTCTTCGACGAGGGGCGGATGGGGCAGTTCACCGACCCCGGCGGCGCCCGGTTCGCGGTCTGGCAGCCCGGCAAGACGGCCGGTCTGGAGGCGGTCACCGAGCCCGGCTCGCTGTGCTGGACCGAGCTGCACTCCCCCGACCCCGCCGAGGCCCGCGCCTTCTACGGCACCGTTTTCGGCTGGGACTTCGAGGAGATGTCCTTCCCCGGCGGGGCGTACACCGTCCTGTCGACGCCCCGCGGCGGCAAGGACGGCACCTTCGGCGGCGTCGCCCAGCTCCAGCAGGGGCATTCGACGCCGCCGCAGTGGCTGCCGTACTTCGAGGTGGCGGACTGCGACCGGGTCGTCGCCAAGGGTCAGGAGCTGGGCGGGTCCGTGCTGATGCCCGCCATGACGTCGGAGGGCATCGGGCGGATGGCCTGGCTGACGGACGTGGCCGGGGCCCCGTTCGGCGTGATCACCAGCGCGAGCCCCGACGCCGCCTGAAGCCGGGGGCGCGGCCCTCGCGCGGCGGCCGCCCTGCGGACGGGCCCGCCCGGAGCACCGGACAGCCGATCAGGCGCGCGGGGCCACCTTCGTCAGGCCGTTGATGATGCGGTCCATCGCGTCGCCGCCCGTCGGGTCGGTCAGGTTGGCCAGCAGCTTCAGGGTGAAGCGCATCAGCATCGGATGGGTCAGCCCGCGCTGCGTCGCCACCTTCATCACCTTCGGGTTGCCGATCAGCTTCACGAACGCGCGGCCCAGCGTGTAGTAGCCGCCGTACACGTCCTTGAGGACCTGCGGGTAGCGCCGGAGGGCCATTTCCCGCTGGGCCGGGGTGGCGCGGGAGTGGGCCTGGACGATCACGTCCGCCGCGATCTGCCCGGATTCCATCGCATAGGCGATGCCCTCGCCGTTGAACGGGTTGACCATGCCGCCCGCGTCACCGACCAGCAGCAGCCCACGGGTGTAGTGCGGCTGCCGGTTGAAGGCCATGGGGAGGGCCGCGCCGCGGATCGGGCCGGTCATGTTGTCCGGGGTGTAGCCCCACTCCTCCGGCATGGACGCGCACCACGCCTTGAGGATCTCGCGCCAGTCCAGCTCCTTGAAGGAGGACGAGGTGTTGAGCACGCCCAGGCCGACGTTGCTGGTGCCGTCGCCCATGCCGAAGATCCAGCCGTAGCCGGGCAGCAGCCGGTCCTCCGCGCCGCGCCGGTCCCACAATTCCAGCCAGGATTCGAGGTAGTCGTCGTCGTGGCGGGGCGAGGTGAAGTACGTGCGCACCGCCACGCCCATCGGGCGGTCCTCGCGCCGGTGCAGCCCCATGGCGAGGGAGAGCCGGGTGGAGTTGCCGTCGGCGGCGACGACCAGCGGCGCGTGGAAGGTGACGGGCGTCTTCTCCTCGCCCAGCTTCGCCTCGACGCCGGTGATGCGTCCGGTGCGCTCGTCCACGATCGGGGCGCCCACGTTGCAGCGCTCGTACAGCCGCGCCCCGGCCTTCTGGGCCTGCCGCGCCAGCTGGTCGTCGAAGTCGTCGCGCTTGCGCACCAGGCCGTAGTTCGGGTACTCGGCCAGGTCCGGCCAGTCCAGCTCCAGCCGGTGGCCGCCGCCCATGATCCGCAGGCCCCGGTTGCGCAGCCAGCCCGCTTCCTCGGAGATATCGATGCCCATCGCGACGAGCTGCTTGGTCGCGCGCGGGGTCAGACCGTCGCCGCACACCTTCTCGCGCGGGAACGCCGTCTTCTCCAGCAGCAGGACGTCGAGTCCCGACTTGGCCAGGTGGTACGCCGTAGTGGAACCGGCCGGTCCGGCGCCGACGACGATCACATCGGCGCTGCGCTCCGAGATCCCGGAGGATGCGCTTCCGTTGGCGCTCGCGGTGGGTGCGGTCTCGCTCACGCAGGGTCTCCCGTGGCCTGGGTAACAGCGTGCCGGTCGCGCCGGGCACTGGACACGTGCAGTCTATGGGTGCGTACTCCGGCACCTGCGAAGGGCGGCCCTTCCATGACCCCGACTCAACCTGTGATACGGCTCCGGGTGCCCCTCTCCGAGGACGCCGCCGCCTGGCACCAGGTCTTCGACGACCCGGAGGTGATGGAGTTCCACGGCGGTTCGTCCCAGCCCCTCGCCCACTACGAGGAGTTCACCGCGCGGCAGCGCGCTCACGCCGAACGGTACGGCTGCTGCTTCTACACGCTGCTCGACGCGTCGGACGAGGTGGTGGGCTTCACCGGCGCGCAGCCGTGGCCCCACGAGTGGGGGCCGGCGGGCGAGATCGAGATCGGCTGGCGGCTGGGGCGCGCCCACTGGGGCAGGGGGTACGCCACGGCCGCCGCGCGGGCGGCCCTGGAGCGGGTGCGGGCGGCCGGGATCGGGCACGTGGTGGCGATGGTGCACGCGCGCAACGAGCGGTCGATCGCGGTGACGCGGAGGCTGGGCATGCGGGTGGGGGAACACCTGGTGACCCCGGTGTCGAAGTCCCCCGCCGTGTGCTTCCGCCTGGACCTGTGAACCCGGCGGGCCGGCCGCCGGGGTCAGGGCTCCGCGTCAGGGCCTGGTCGCCCGGTGCAGGGCCACGATGCCGCCGGTCAGATTGCGCCAGGCCGGACGGGACCAGCCCGCCTCGCGCAGGCGGGCGGCCAGCCGGGGCTGGTCGGGCCAGGCGCGGATGGACTCGGCGAGGTAGACGTACGCGTCCGGGCTGCTGCTGACCGCCGTCGCGACCGGCGGCAGCGCGCGCATCAGGTACTCGGTGTAGACCGTGCGGAACGGGGCCCAGGTGGGGTGGCTGAACTCGCAGATGACCAGCCGCCCGCCCGGCCGGGTCACCCGCAGCATCTCGCGCAGCGCGCCGTCGGTGTCCTGCACGTTGCGCAGCCCGAAGGAGATCGTGACGGCGTCGAAGACCCCGTCCGCGAAGGGCAGCCGGGTCGCGTCGCCCGCCGTCAGCGGCAGCCGCGGGTGGCGGCGCTTGCCCTCGCGGAGCATGCCGAGCGAGAAGTCGCAGGGCACCACGTACGCACCGGCCGCCGCGAACGGCAGCGAGGAGGTGCCCGTACCGGCGGCGAGGTCGAGCACCCGGTCCCCGGGGCGGGCGTCCACGGCGCGGGCGACCGCCTTGCGCCACAGCCGGGCCTGGCCGAGCGACAGCACGTCGTTGGTCAGGTCGTAGTTGGCCGCCACGTCGTCGAACATGGCGGCGACTTCATGCGGCTGCTTGTCCAGGGATGCTCGGGTCACCCGCCCATTGTTCACCTCTCCGCGCGCCGACCGTTGCGGGGGTCAGCGGCGGCGGTGCACCAGGCGCCCGGCGAGCACGGTCGCCAGGCAGGCCCCGTCCGCGCCGAAGACCGCCAGATCGGCGCGGTCGGCCTCGGCCAGGGCGGGCGGGCGCGGCCGGTCGAGGACGGCGATCTCGTTGCGCTCCGCGGCGGCGCGCAGCCCGGGTTCGGCGACGTGCTCCGCCAGGACCGCCGTCGCGCCCAGCCGCAGCAGGGCGTGGATCCGCTCCCGGGGCGTCGGCGCGTCCGGCACCGGCCCGTCGTGGACGAGGGCGGGGCCGAGGGTGCCGGGCCACTGCCGCACCCGGGCCTGCGGATGCGCGGCCCGCAGCTCGTCCAGGGGGCCGATGGCCGCGACGCGGCCGCCGTCGACCAGGACCGCGCCGTCGTGCAGGACCGTGCCCTCACCGAGGGCGTACCGGACCACCGGCGCCGCGTGGAGCGTGCGCATCAGGAGGCGTCGATCAGCTTCAGCTCGGGGTGGGCCTTGCCGGAGTCGATCGCCGTCGAGGACAGATGCGAGACGACGTGGTCGTCCACCGGGTCGTTCGCCGGGTCGTCGTGCACCACCAGGTGCTCGTACGTGGTCGCGCGCTGGGCGGGCACCCGCCCGGCCGTGCGGATGAGGTGGAGCAGCTCCATCCGGTTGGAGCGGTGGCGGGCACCGGCCGAGGAGACCACGTTCTCCTCCAGCATCACCGAGCCGAGGTCGTCCGCCCCGTAGTGCAGCGACAGCTGCCCGGCCTCCTTGCCGACGGTCAGCCAGGAGCCCTGGATGTGGGCCACGTTGTCGAGGAAGAGCCGGGCGATGGCGATCATCCGCAGGTACTCGAAGACGGTCGCCTGTGTCTGGCCCTTCAGGTGGTTGTTCTCGGGCTGGTAGGTGTACGGGATGAAGGCGCGGAAGCCGCCGGTCCGGTCCTGTACGTCGCGGATCATGCGGAGGTGCTCGATCCGCTCCGCGTTGGTCTCACCGGTGCCCATGAGCATCGTGGAGGTGGACTCGACCCCGAGGTTGTGGGCGATCTCCATGATCTCCAGCCACCGCTCGCCGGACTCCTTCAGCGGGGCGATGGCCTTGCGCGGCCGCGCGGGCAGCAGCTCGGCGCCCGCGCCCGCGAAGGAGTCCAGACCCGCGGCGTTGATGCGGCGGATCGCCTCCTCCACCGATACGCCCGAGATCCGCGCCATGTGCTCGACCTCGGAGGCGCCCAGCGAGTGGATCACCAGCTGGGGGAACGCCTCCTTGATGGCCGCGAAGTGCTTCTCGTAGTACTCCACGCCGTAGTCCGGGTGGTGACCGCCCTGGAACATGATCTGGGTGCCGCCCAGTTCGACGGTCTCGGCGCAGCGCCGCAGGATGTCGTCGAGGTCGCGGGTCCAGCCTTTGGCGGTGTCCTTGGGCGCGGCGTAGAACGCGCAGAACCGGCACGCCGTCACACACACGTTGGTGTAGTTGATGTTCCGCTCGATGATGTACGTCGCGATGTGCTCGGTGCCCGCGTAGCGACGGCGGCGTACGGCGTCGGCGGCGGCGCCCAGGGCGTGCAACGGCGCGGACCGGTAGAGATCGAGCGCCTCCTCCGGGGTGATGCGCCCCCCGGCGGCGGCGCGGTCGAGGACTGCCTGCAGCGTGGCGTGTGCGGTCACCGGGGCGTCCCTTTCGGAGGTGTACGGGCGGACCGACCCAGCGTACGCCCCCGCTTGTCAGCGCAAGCGGCGCAGGGTACCGGTCGGATCGCCCGCCTGCCGGTCCTTCGCCTTGTACTTCAGGGTGCCGTCGGAGGCGAGGGAGTACTGCTCGTCCGTGGAGCTGTCACTGCACCCCGTCTGGGGCTGGTCGCCCCGGAACCGGGCGTCGAGATGCAGCTCCTTCGGCGTGGCCGAGACGAGCTTCCAGGTGAAGTCGCAGCGCACCACCGACAGCTTCACCCGGCCCGTGGCGACCTGCTCGCCGGTGGAGCCGCGCTGGAAGGTGATGGTCATGGTGCCGACGGGGATGTCGTTCCGGGACGTGAGATCGCCCTGCCAGGTGCCGAGGAACGCCTTGGGCACGTCCGATCCGCCGGACGAGGCCGACGCGCTCGGCTTGGCCTGGGAGCCGCCGTCGGCCGCGGAGTCGCCGCCCGGGTCCCCGGACATGTTCTGGACGAGGAACACGGCGGTCGTCGCGACCGCGAGCGCGCCCGCGACGGACAGCACCAGGGAGCAACTCAGCGCCTTGGGGCGCTTCTTGCCGCCGAGGGCGGCGGAGAGCGCGATGCCGCGGCCGCCCTGCCCGCCGCCGTTCGGCGGGTGGTTGGGGGGCGGGGTCGGAGGGTCGCCCGGCCCGTGGCCCGGCCGGTGTGCGTACGAGGGGTCCGGCGGGCCGAACGCGCCCAGCGCCGGGGCCGACGGGGACGACGCGGCGGCGGGCGTCCCGGGCACGGGAGTTCCGGCCGCGGGCGTCCCCGGGACGGGTGTGCCGGACGCGGGCGTTCCGGGCACTGGCGTTCCGGGCACGGGAGTTCCGGAAGCGGCGGGGGCTGCGGCGGGCGACGGCGTCACCGCCTCCGCCTCCAGGTCGAGCAGTTCGACGGCCTGCCTGCTCACCCGCTCGATCAGCGCGCCCGGCAGCCAGCCGGACCGTACGAGCCCCGAGGCGCCGTCCGCGGGGGCCAGCCGTCGCGCGATCTCCTCGGGGGTGGGGCGGTCCGCCGGGTCCTTGGCCAGGCACTCCGCGACCACGTCGCGCAGCTCACCGGTCAGCTTCGGGCCGAGCCGCGGCTCCTCGTGGACCACCTTGTAGAGCAGCGAGGCCGAGCTGTCGCCCGGGAAGGGCTGCTCTCCGGTGGCCGCGTACGTCAGCACGGCGCCCAGGGAGAAGAGGTCGGCCGGACCGCTCACGGGCTGGCCGAGGATCTGCTCGGGCGACATATAGCCGGGCGAGCCGATGGAGGCGCCGGTGGAGGTCAGGGAGACGGTGCCCTCGGTGGCCCGGGCGATACCGAAGTCGATCAGCCGTGGGCCGTCGAGGGCGAGCAGCACGTTGGACGGCTTGACGTCGCGGTGGACCAGGCCCAGCCCGTGGACGGCGCCCAGCGCCTCCGCCAGCCCGGCGGCCAGGGCCCGTACCGAGGACTCGGGCAGCGGGCCCTCGTCGCTGATGGCCTGGCTGAGCGAGGGGCCCGCCACATACCCGGTGGCCACCCACGGAACGCGTGCCTCCGGGTCGGCGTCGAGGACCGGCGCGGTCCACCCACCACCGACCCGGCGCGCGGCGTCGACCTCGCGCCGGAAGCGCGCGCGGAACTCCTCGTCGAGCGCGAAGTGCGCGTGCACCATCTTCACCGCGACCGTGCGCCCGCCCGCACTGCGGCCCAGGTACACCACGCCCATGCCGCCGGAGCCAAGCCGTCCGAGCAGCCGGTACGCCCCGATGACCTGCGGATCCTCCGCTCCCAGCGGATGCATGTGCCTCCCCCATCGCCTGCGCCGGACCAGCTTAGGCGGGCATGACAGCAGCGGCCCAGCCCGGTCCGCCCGCCTTTCAGACGGGGGCGTCCAGCAGATCCACCCGGACGTCCGCCGGGAAGCCGGTCGTCGGGCCGGTGCGGCGGGCGAACTCGGCGATGCCCTCCAGCTGCTTCGCGCCCAGGGAGAAGTCGAGGGTGGTGAAGTAGCGCTCCAGCACCGCCATGTCCAGGTCCTCCCAGCGCGCGGCGTGCTCGGCGACCTTGCCCGCCTCCTCCAGCGACAGGTTCCGGGACTCCAGGAACGCCCGGTGCACCTCGCGCACGATCTCCGGCTCGCGCTCCAGGTACTCGCGGCGGGCGGCCCAGACCGCGAAGACGAAGGGCAGCCCGGTCCACTCCTTCCACATCTGTCCCAGGTCATGGACCTGGAGGCCCAGCTTCGGGGCGTGGTGGAGGTTGGCGCGCAGCGCGGCGTCGCCGATCAGCACCCCCGCGTCGGCCTCCTGCATCATCAGGCTGAGGTCGGGCGGGCAGGTGTAGTAGTCGGGCTCGATCCCGTGCCGCTCGGAAAGCAGCAGCTGGGCCAGGCGTACGGAGGTGCGCGAGGCCGAACCGAGGGCGACGCGCGCCTTGTCCAGCTGCTCCAGCGGCACCTTCGAGACGATCACGCACGACATGACGGGCCCGTCGCAGCCCACCGCGATGTCGGACAGCGCCACCAGGTCGTCGGCGTTGCGCAGATACTCCACGAGGCTGATCGGGCCGATGTCGAGGCCGCCCGCGACCAGCAGGTCGTTGAGCGTGTCGGGGGACGCCTTGGTCAGCTCGAAGTCGAACAGCGAGCCGGTCCTGGCGAGACCCCAATACAGCGGTACGCAATTGAGGTACTGGATGTGGCCGACCCTCGGTCTGTCGCGGCGGCCCGGGGACCGGGGGGTGACGCTTTCGGCGGCGTCGGCTGTACTCCGCGAGGGGGAACTCGGTGAATTGTCCACAACCGGAGGCTAGCGCCGCTCCGTCCGCGGACCGGCGGCGGGGTGGCGGCGGTCGGCCCGATATCCCGCGGAAGCACGCACTCGACCTGCGTACCTGTCCGTCCCAGGGGCCCTGGAAACCCCCCGTATTCGTGATCTTCGGCTCTTTCCCCGTGGACACGGAGCGTGCTAAGCTCGCCGCAAGTTGCAGTTTGGTTTCCCTTGCAGTACAGAGCCTGCGGAGCATGTAACCGCGGGCTTTTGTAGTTTTCAGACTTCTTGCAGGTTCTGGAGCAGGGCAACCCTTTGGCCCAAGGAGGGCTTTATGGCTACCGGAACCGTCAAGTGGTTCAACGCCGAGAAGGGCTTCGGCTTCATCGCCCAGGACGGCGGCGGCCCCGATGTCTTCGTTCACTACTCCGCGATCAACGCGTCTGGCTTCCGCTCCCTGGAGGAGAACCAGGCCGTGACCTTCGACGTCACGCAGGGCCCGAAGGGCCCGCAGGCCGAGAACGTCAGCGCGGTCTGATTTAGCAACACCCAAGGAGCCCTGCTCCCCCGCACCAGCGGGGAAGCAGGGCTCCTGCCTTTTATGGCCTTTTCTCTTCACGGACCGTTCATTTTCTTTCGAAAAGCCAATCCCCAAGCCTCACGTTGAGTAAGGGTGCCGCGACGCACCGTCGACATGGCCCACCCGGTCGGGCTAACGTCTCACCATGGGGAGGGCCAAGGGTCGGGGGCGGCGAACGGTCACGGTGCACCACGTACGCGCCGCGGTGCGCGGCGCGCAGCGGCTCGGCGTGGACACCGCACCGCTGCTCCAGCGGGCCCGGATACCGCCGCTGCTGCTCCGCGACGACCGCGCGCGCTTCTCGCCCGAGCAGTTCGCCCGGCTGGTGCGCGCCCTGCACCGGGCCACGGGTGACGAGTTCCTGGGGCTCGGCTCCGCGCGCAGCAGGCCCGGCACGTTCGCCATGATGTGCTACGCCTCGCTCGGCTGCCCGGACCTCGGCACCGCCCTGGAACGCGGCGCGCGCTTCTACCGGCTCTTCCCCGGCGGGCCGGACCTGGCGCTGGAGCGCGGCGAGGGCCGCCGGGAGGCAGTGTTCGGCATCCACGGGCAGTTACGCACCCGCCAGGAGAGCCAGATCGTCGCCGAGTGGCTGATGCTCATCTGGCACCGGCTCGCGGGCTGGCTGATCGGGCGCCGGATCCCGCTGCTGTGGACCCAGTTCGCCCATCCCGCGCCCCCGCACGCGGACGAGTACGAGCACCTCTTCGGCTGCGCCCCGTACTTCGGCGGGGACCGTACGGCCGCCGGGTTCGATCCCCGCTGGCTGTCCGCACCCGTGATCCAGGACGAGGCGTCCCTCCAGGCGCTGCTGCGCCGCGCGCCCGACGCGCTGCTCGACCGCCCCGAGTACGGCACGACCGTCGCCGAGCAGGTGTGCCATGTGCTCGCCAGGGGCTTGCGGACCGAGCGCGGACCGCGCGGCCACCGCGCCGCCGGACGGCTGCCGGAACTGCGGGAGGTCGCCGCCCAGCTCGCGGTCAGCCCCGCGACACTGCGCCGACGGCTGGGCGAGGAGGACACGTCCTTCCAGCGGCTCAAGGACCAGGTGCGGCGGGACGCGGCGACCGGCAGCCTGCGCGGGACCGGCGAGCCGATCGAGGAGCTGGCGGTGCGGCTGGGCTTCTCCGAAGGCGCCGCGTTCCACCGGGCGTTCCGGCGCTGGACGGGGATGACGCCGGGCGCCTACCGGCTGACGTACGGCCACCCGGCCCGGTAAGACCCGAAGAGTCCTGCCGAGTCATACCAAGTCCTGCTGGGTCACGCAGAGTCCTGCCGCGTCATGCCGCGTCATGCCGCGTGAGACATGAGGCCAGCGAATCTGAGCACTCCGGTCAGCAACAGACAAACCACACGTCTCTACGGTCCCCCACACAGCACTTCCGCACCATCGCACCCATGGGAGAGCCGTATGCGCACCCGCACCACCGTGCTCGCCACTCTCGCCGCACTGGCCCTGGCGGCCTCGCTGCCGACCGCACCACCGGCCATGGCCACGAGCGACACCACCCGGACCGCCACCACCCAGGGCAAGCCCGGCGACATCGTCTCCAAGTCCCCGACATCGTTCCGCACCCTGCCCGGCGCGCCGGTCACCACCCGCTCCTGGCACATCACCTACCGCTCGACCAACGCCCGGGGCGGTGGGAACGTCGTCTCCGGCACCGTCATCGTCCCCGACGACGGCAAGACCGGCCCCCGGCCGCTCGTCACCTGGGGCATGGGCGCCGTCGGCCTCGCCGACGACTGCGCCGCCTCCGGCCGCTTCCCGCAGGGCACCAGCTCCGAGGGCCAGCTGATCGACCTCGCGCTGCGCCGCGGCTGGGCCGTCGCCGTCAGCGACTACGAGGGCCTGGGCACCCCCGGCGACCACACCTATACCGTCGGCCGGTCCGAGGGGCACGCCCTGCTGGACGCGGCGCGCGCCGCGCAGCGGCTCCCCGAGGCGGGCCTCTCCCCGGACGGCCCGGTCGGGATCATGGGGTACTCGCAGGGCGGCCAGGCGGCCGGCTGGGCCGCCCAGCTGCGCTCCTCGTACGCGCCCGAGCTGCGGGTGAAGGGCACGGTCGCCGGGGGCGTACCCGCCGATCTGCCCGCCACCCTCGACTACAACGACGGCGGTGCGGGCGCCGGGCTCACCCTGATGGCGCTCGCCGGACAGGACGCGGCGTTCCCCGAACTGGCGCTCGACTCCTACCTCAATGAGAAGGGCAAGGACGACGTCGCCTTCATGCGGAACAACTGCGTCTCGATCAGCACCATCGCCGGGCTCTTCCAGAACCTGTCCGACGTGACCGTCCGGGATCCGCTGGCCTCACCCCTCTGGAAGCTCGCGCTGCGCGCCTCCTATCTGGGCGACGACGCCCCCGACCATCCGGTCTACCTCTACCAGGGCGTGGCGGACGAGCTGATCCCGTACCAGGTCGGCGCGGACCTGCGCGCCCGGTGGTGCGAGCGGGGCGGGCAGGTGGAGTGGAAGAGCTATCCGACCGACCATGTGACGACGGCGATCACCGGGATCCCGGCGGCCATGGCCTGGCTCGGCGCGCGGCTCGCCGACGAACCGGCCGCCGGCAACTGCGGCACCTGAGCCACCGGCACCGCCCCGGGCCTCCCGTTCCCCCGGGAGGCCCTGTGCGCGTGCGGCGTCCCGCGGCCCCTCGTACGTTGAAGCTCTCGGGCCTCACACGAACGAGGGGTTTGCGGACGTGGGTCGATGTCATGGCGCCCGTTTCGCCCGGCGGTGTATACGCGTCGCGGTGAGCGCGTCGCTGACCGCCGGGCTGTGCGCGGGGCTGCCCGCGCCACCGGCCGTCGCGGCCGACTGCCCGGACGACCCGAACACGACCGGATCGGTGGACGGTTCGGAGCTGACGTACACCCTGCACACCAAGTACACCGCGGAGTGGGCGCGGGCCCGGGAGGACTGGAACGCCCTGGGCAAGGTCGACATCAAGCCGCACACCGGCACGGCCTCCGCGGACGTCGACACGACCGACGTCAACCGCGCCGACATCGGCTGGTCGGGGCTGTGGGAATCCCATGACCTGGGCTCCGACGACATCGTCCTCAACGGCCACTTCCTCGACGCGTACCCGGCCGACGTGAAGCGCGGCGTCGTCACCCACGAGCTGGGCCACGCCCTCCGGCTGGGCCACCGCTCCTCCCCCGGCGCGGTCATGTACTGCAACGACACCCGTACCGCCGTCGCCCCCGCGGCCGCCGACATCGCCGCGTACCGGGCCGTGTGGGGCTCATGAGCCGCCGCACCGGGGCGATCGCGCTGGCCACGGTCCTGGCGGCGGTGGGCGGCTCCACGGTGGCCTGGTTCGAGGTCCCCTACGGCAGTACGCACTACCACCCCACCTACGCGGTCCGGCTGGACACGCCCGGGCTCGCCGCGGGGTGGGCCGACGACGTCTTCACGGCCAAGGTCATCGCCCGCGAGGGGGTGCGGCGCACCGACGGCGACCGGCTGCTGTGGACGACGTACCGGGTCGAGGTGCAGTCCACCCTCAAGGGGAAGGTGTCCGGGAACGTACGGGTCGCCCAGGAGGGCGGCGACGATCCGCTGCGGCGGCAGCGGGTCGAGGTGGGCGAGGCCCCGGCGCTGCTGCCCGGGCGGACGTACCTGCTGGCCACCCGGGTGGCGCCGGACGGCTGGCACACCGCCCCGTCCAACTTCCTGCCGCTGGACCTGGCGCCGGACAAGGCCGGCTCGGACAGCGGAACGGACCCGTCCGCGGCCTGGCGGGAGGGCGTCGGACATCCGGTGACCCAGCGGGACGCGCACCCCTCGGCGGTGTCCCGCGCGGCGGACCCGGCGGCGCTGTACGCGCGGGCGCGGATCGGCTGACCCGGGCCGGGGCCGTCGCGGATCGGCCGACGCGCGCCGGGGCCGTCAGGGGCCCTGCGGGGCGGGGGCCGTCAGGGACCTTGCGGGGCGGGCGACCAGCCCTGTCCGCGCAGCAGGTTCCCGAGCCCCGCCCAGGCGAAGTTCATGAGGGTCGCCGCCGCCTCCTGCGCCGAGGGGCCGCCCGGCTCCGCCGCGTCGCCCGCCCAGTCCGCCAGCGACTCGGCCGCCCCGACCAGCGCGTGCGCGAGCCCGGACACCTCGGCGGACGCCAAACGCCGCTCCCGCGCGCCCTGCCGCGCCGCCGCCGCGATCAGCTGCGTCACGAACACCACGATCTCGGCCCGCATCGCCGCCACTTCGTGCGCGTACGGGTGTCCGTGCGTCCGCGCCTGAACGTGCAGCAGCGCCCATCCGTCGGGGTGCCGGGAGGTGTGCGCGAAGAAGCCGCTCAGCCCGCTCCACAGCTGACGGTCCGCCGGAGCGCCCCGCTCGACGGCGCCCCGCACCGCGGCCACCAGCGACGCCGCCTCCCGCTGGACACACGCCGCGAACAGCTCTTCCTTCGAGTTGAGATACAGATAGACCAGCGGTTTGGACACCCCGGCCAGCTCGGCTATGTCGTCCATCGAGGCGTGGTTGTAGCCGCGCCGCGCGAAGGCCCGCACCGCCGCGTCCAGCATCTGCTGCTCCCGCACCACCCGCGGTACGCGCTTGCTCCTCGTCGCCCCGCCCACGCGGACCGCCCCCTTACGACAGTGCCCCCCGCACACTCCTACGCCCACCAGCGTACGGCGCGCCGGGACGAAGATCACGTGCTCGGCACCGCACTCTTGTCACGGCTCGCCGCCCCGTTCACAGTGGCAACAGCGCACGCGCAACGCCCCGTTCAGCTCCGCACGCACCGAGCGAAGGAGATACGGACGATGCCCTCCCGCCGCCGCGCCGCCGCCGCTCTCGCCGCACTGGCCGCCGCGCCCCTCCTCCCCACGCCCGCCGAGGCCCGCTCCCGGCCCGCCGACCGGGCCCGCATCACCGCCGCCGACCGCGTCGGCGAACGCGTCCTCGACCTGACCATCCACTCCCCCGCCCTCGCCCGCGACGGCCACGCCCGGGTGCTGCTGCCCCGCGGCTACGACCGCCGACCGCACGACCGCTGGCCGGTCCTGTACCTCCTGCACGGCTGCTGCGACCCGGGCCCGGGCTGGCAGGCATGGACGCTCAACACCGACGTCGAGGGGCTGACCGCGTCCCTCCCCGCGCTGGTGGTGTCCCCGGAGGGCGGCCCCTCCGGCTTCTACTCGAACTGGTGGAACGGCGGCGACTACGGCCCGCCCGCCTGGGAGACCTTCCACCTCGCCGAGCTGCGCCCGCTGCTGGAGCGGGCGCTGCGCGGCAACGGCCGCCGGGCCATCGCGGGCCTGTCGATGGGCGGCTTCGGCGCCCTGTCGTACGCGGCCCGCCACCCCCGCCTCTTCCGCGCCGCCGCGTCGTTCAGCGGCGTCGTCCACCCGCCGCGGAACCCGAGCGGTGTCCAGGGCATCGTGAAGAATTACGGCGCCGACCCCACCGCCCTGTGGGGCGACCCCGTGGCCCAGTCCGCGATCTGGGCGGCCCACGATCCGTACACCCAGCTCACCCGGCTCCCCCGCGGGTACCCGGTGTACGTCTCCTGCGGCGACGGCAGCCCCGGGCCGCTGGACCCCGCGGACCGTCCCGTCGACACCACCGAGAAGGGCCTCGGGCTGATGGCCGAGGACTACGTACGCCGCGCCCGGGCCCACGGTCTGGCCCTCACCGCCCGCCTCTACGGCCCGGGCACCCACACCTGGCCGTACTGGGAGCGCGAACTGGACCGTGCGCTACCCCTTCTGGCCGGCCCCCTCCTCCGTTCCTGAGCCGGGCACGTCCTCCCAGGCCACCAGGCGCGGCGACGCGGGCGGGTTCCCGACCTCGGCCCGCGCCCGCGCCACGGCGGCCAGTTCGTCGCGGAGATCGGCGAGTTCGACCACGCGCCGCTCTCCGCGACGGGCCACGGCCGCCGCGGCGGCGGCCATGATGACGTTCACGATGTCACCGCCCGCCATGCCCTCGGATTCCGCCGCCAGGATGTCGGCGGTGGCCTCGGGGTGCACCGGCAGTTCCTTGGGGAGGAGTTTCGTCCACAGATCGCGCCGTGCGGCGAGGTCGGGGAGTTCCAGCCGGATATGCGCCAGGATCCGCCGGACGAACGCCATGTCGTAGTTTTCCGGGAAGTTGGTCGTGAAGACGACGACCCCGTCGAAATGGTCCAGTTCGGTGAGCATCACCGAGCGGGACACATTGACGCTGTGGTCGGCGCTCTGGGTGACCCGGCTCAGCCGTCGGCCGAGAATCGAATCCGCCTCGTCGAAGATGAGCACGGCATCGCTCCGGCGGGCCTCGGCGAAACAGCGCACGATGTTCTTCGGCGTCTCCCCTACGTAGCGGGATTCGATCTGGGCGTAGCCGACCCGGAGGTACGCCCGCCCGAGCCGGTGGGCGATGGCCTCCGCGCACGCGGACTTCCCCGTACCGGGCGGGCCGTACAGGCTCACCACCGCACCGCCGCGATGCGGGGAAATGGCGGCCAGATTCCATTCCTTGAACAGCACGTCCCGGTGCGCGACCACGTTCAGCGCGGTGTCGACGCGTCGGCGCACCACATCCGCGAGGACGAGATCCCCGAAGGTCCGGGTGGGCTGCTCCGCCCGGAAGTCGACCGCCTCCGGTGATTCCCCGTCGCGCTCGGCACGTCCGGCATCCGCTTTCACCGTCGCGGCCGCGGGCGCGGTCGCCGACGCGGCCGGGCCGCCGCCGGAATCGGCGAACGTCCAGCGCCGTGGCACCGTGTTGCGTCCCTCGTCCATTCACTGCCCCCGTATCGGTGTATCAGCTCGCCACGGTCCAGCGACGGCTGACCTCGTCGATTTCCTGGCGGATGAACTCCGCGCGGACATCGTCGGGAATGTCGTCCCAGCCGGTGACCGTCTCGGTCACCAGCGCGCTTTCGGGATTCCCCAAAACACAGCGGACGACGGTATGCGCGTCCGACCGCCCGGTGGCGGGCCTGATGAACACGACCTCCACCTCACGCACTTCCGATACGAGCCGGGCGCGCAGCTCGGCCGCTCCGGACCCGAGAACGGCGGCCCGCACGGCATCGGGGTGCGTGTCCATACGCGCCGCCCAGTCCTCGGCCAGGGCGGCCAGCACCACGGCGCTGAGACGGCCGCCCCCCGTGCGCCCGGCGGGCCGCGGCCACTGCCGCGACACGACCAGGGCCGTCGCCACCACCACTACACCGACGCCCGTCCACCACCACAGCGACATGTGCCCGTTTCTTTCTCTGCGGCTCATTCTTCGAGTTCCTGGTCGCGCATCTTGGTCACGTCCATGCGATAACCGCCCCCGTCGCCCGCGACGAGCGACTGACGGTATTTCTCGGGAAGGTCGTCCCAGGCGACGTCCTCCTCGACCACGATCCGCTTGACCGGCGCGTCACTGCGCAGATGGCTCTTCATCAGCGCGGTCATACGCCGGACGTAGGTGTTCGGGGCCAGCCCCTTCTCGAACTCGATGACTTGTTCGAGCAGATAGGACCGCAGCTGATTCCAGGCCGCCTTCACATTTCTGCGGACCGCGGTGGCGTACTTGTCCAGCTCGGTGAATGCGAGCTTCACCGTGTCGGACATCCAGGGAAGGTTCTCGGCCACCCAGGGGAAAAGCTTGTCCCGCGCCCAGACCATGATCCGGTTCCACATGGTCAGCCCGATGGCCAGGATGATCAGAGGAATGAAGAAGACCATCAGGCCCTCCCCAGCGGAAGACTCAAGGTGACACCCTCATCTCCGTCACGAATGATCCGCGCGCGCACTTCCTCGGGGATGTCGCCCCAGTCGATCTCCTGCTTGATGCGCTTGCGCCGCACCTTCTGCCGGTCGGCGCCGTACAACATCTCGATGATCCGCACCCCCGTATCCCCGGGCCGGGCCCGGTATTCGACGGTGACCGCGACGATCTCCCGGCGGAGCGTCTCGATCACCGACGGCTTCGCCCGGGGCAGTTCCGGCCGGATGGCCGACCCGTGCGGTTCGCCGCACATCTCGACGAGCGCGCTGAAGACGTCACTCGACGGCAGCCCCAGAACCGGCTCGCACTCCTCGGCGAGGATCCCGTACACGACGATCGAGTCGGATTCCGGCGGGGCTTCCAGGGCCGCGATCACGACGTCGATCATCTTCAGGATGTGCCGGAGCGCGATTTTGCCGACAACGCCCCGCTCCGCACCCGGTTTCGGCGACACGGCCTTGTCCGCCATCTCCCGGAGCGCTTTTTCGATCATGTCGCGCGCGGAGCGCAGTGATTTCCCCGCCGTGGTGTCAGGCATGCGTGTTCCCCCCGTATGACCGCATGTACACGAATCACATATTAGCGCCGTAACACTCAATAACACATACCCTGAAAGGAATTGACAGCAATGCAGCATTCTTTGATCGAAGGCACGCCTCCCCTGCCACTGAGGCCCCCGGACATCACCTGAGCCTCCCTACCTAGGCGCCCTGCGCCCTCGCACGGATGTGGCGGCCCGGTCCGGCGCCGTAGCTTCCGGTCATGCCCACATCCCGCCCGCGCTCCACCCGGCCCGACCCACCGCGACTGGAACTGGGACCGACGCCCGAATCCGAGGTCGCCAGCGCCCGCAGCGCCATCGTGTCGGTCCTGGTCGCCCTGCTCGTCCTCGTCCTGTGTGGCATGTGCGCGCTTCTCTACCTGAACTGGTCGGTGGAGCGGGACATCGAGGCCCACGACGGCAGCATCGATGTGACCGGCGAAAACCCGGAGCGTGACGGGGTCCTGCAGCCGTACGAGAACGGGGTGGACGTGACCTTCGGCACGCCCCGGCGCATCCGCCCGGTCCCAGGTGACGACAACCACCAGCCCGGCGACCTCACGTACACGTACACCGTCCTGATCGCCAACGGCAGCGGCAAGGTCCTCGACCTCGCCGGCAGCGACCTCTACGAGAGCCTCTACGAAGGCCAGTCCCTGCCCGACGGCTCGATCGTGTACGGCACCTGGAAAGCCGACGGCATGAAGCGCGAAGCCCTGCCCGACCGCCTCGCCGACGACGAGCGCATGGAAGCCACGGTGCGCGTCAACGTCCCGCCCCGCACCGCGTTCCTCAACTCCGAGCTGAGCATCGCCGACGGCTACGAAACGATCTACATGAAGCTCGGCCTCGACGCATAGCACGGCGCCCCGGCCGCACGAAGGATTACGCGAAGGCCAACCGACGCTCCAGCTCGTCCGCCCCGATGCGACAGTCCAGGTTCACTCGTCGGCATCCGGGCTGTTCCCGCTCTCCTCGGCCGCCAGCTGCCGGGCAAGGGCATTGAAGGCGTGCACGTACTGATTGGCCGCCTTCAAGTCCGCGGCGTCAGGCTTCACACCCCAGGACTGGACTGCCCCGTTGCCGAACACGACATTGATGGCCGCAGCACCCTTGTTCTTGCGGCCCGTCGCCAAAGCCGAAGCTCCCAGAGTCATGGCACCGCCGACGAGGCGGGTAGCCGTCCACGCCTTGTGCGCGCCTGCGTTGAAGAACTCGGCGCTCCCACCCGCTACGGGGCCGAACGGCGTCTCCCCGTACGTGGACCTGGCCCACATGTGGAGCATGGCCGCACGGTTCATAGCCGTCTCCGACGGGTGCTCTCCCCGCCAGGCTCGCAGCCGCGCCTTCTCCTCCCGCTTGGCCTGATGCTTCTGCGCGGCTTCGGCCCTGGCCAATTCACGCCGCGCCTGACGAGCGGCGGCCTTCTCCGGATCAGTCCCGGTGGCGCCCCTGGAACGGAGCACCTGAAGCGGCAGCTCAAATCGACCGTTCTTACGGGGCCGCAGTCCACGCCCCGGGGCAGGGCCGACCTTCCAGCCTTCTGACGTGTTACTCATCCGAGCACTCCGCTCTCCTGAGCAGCCGGTCCGTCGCTCTCGCCCTCATCCGGCACGGGAAGGCGCCTGCCGCGGCTATCCGCGACTCGGAGCGCATCGTGAAGGGCCTCGACCAGACGATTCGAAAGAAAGCGGAGTTCACCGGCTCCCACCTTCGGGTTACCGAGAAGCGCGCGAGCATGGTCGAGAAGTTCAGCGCCCATGCGCAGTTGGACCGCTTCCATCTCGTCAGCGAGCCGAGACAGATACCCCTTGCCGTCCTCGTCGGTCACCAGGTAGCACGGCTGGCCAGCCGTGCCGTTCCACGGCAGCAAGCGCGGTTGCGTACTCACCGGACCACCACCCCGTGGGGAGCACACAGCACCTCCACGCGGGGTAGCCCCCGACGCCGTTCATTCGCCACGACGTACGGCCGGACCGGTACCTGGCGCACGCGCGGCAAACGCAGCGTCGGGGCATCCCCGCAGATCACCGGCGGGCTTGCCTTCACCGTGCGATGGCGCCCCTGGCCGGGTCGTAACACTCTCCTCAACGGTTCGAAGATCCTGCCGATACAGTTCCGCATGTCGACCTGCTTCCTCAGGTTGGCCACGCCCCGGGGCGCATGCCCGCGTCGCCGGGGTCCTGTGGCGGGTGTAAACCGGCTGAGTATTCATGCTGGTGACATGCGAAGCCCCCAACTTTCACAGTTGAGTGAAAGCCGGGGGCTACTGCGGTGAAGTGCTAGAGACCCACCCAAGCGGCCAAGTGATCAAGAGTGTCCGGAGTACGCCGGGACAGGTGGATCAGGCTCCTGATGGTCTCTCGTGCACCTGAGTGATACCGCGTCTGCTGCGGAGCCAGCTTGCGCGCGGTGACGATGGACTTCAAGGCCGCTTCGTTACGGCCCGCCTCCATCTGAGCCCGTGCTTGATCCACGTAGAAATGAGCGGCGCGGGATGCAGGCCAGTCCTTTGGTATCCGCACCTTCGCGGCCTCTCGCAGAGCCTCGCCGTAGTGACGCATCTCGACATGGGCGGATACGGCGTGCAGCCTGACGTTCGTGGGACCAAAGGATAGCCAGTGCACGTCCGTGGCCTCACCCACCCGATCCGCGTAGGACTTGGCCTCTGCGAGGTGGGTCGTCACCGCGCCTTCGTCCTCGGCGCGGGCAGCGATGATGCTTGCCCCGAGGTGAAGCTGTCCGGCGACGGCCTGCCGCTCTCGCGTCTGCGGAGACTGCCCCAACAGCCCCTGCCCGGAAGCCACGAGCCGCTGACCAATCGTGTACTCGCCCTCTCGGAAGTAGACCAACGCACGCATGTACTGGCGCACTGCTGACAGCAACGGATCGGAAGCCCGCGACGCGGCCCACTCCATGCGGTCCAGCGCCACGGTGGACAAGTCGTAATAGCCCAGCTTCACGGCCAGGTCATGCGCCGTGCGGTAGGTACTCGACAGAGCGGCCCACAACTCGGACGACGGCGTCTGATACGCGGCTGTGGTGATCTCCGCCATCGTCCCGGGGAGATCAAGAGCAGCGTCATGGAGCTTCGTGGCCCGGACCTGCTGACACAGAGCCTGGGCAGCGGCGATGAGCTGAGGAGTGGGACGCGGCTTGATCGCCGGATCGGCTCCCAGGTCGTAGAGGTCGAGGGCTTCACGGATCGGGCGGACCAGCGTGGCCAACCGGTCCTGCTGTAGTTCGGTGACGTAGGGCTGACCGGTCAGCGCGGTGACGTCGACGCACAGCGCTTTCGCCACAGCGGCCACCAGGTCGGGGCTGGCTGGCTTGTGCCCGGATTCAACTTGGGTGAGGAGGCTGTAGGAGTAAGGGACCTTCTGAGCCAACCCACGCTGAGTCAGCCCAGCCCGTTTCCGGTGATGTGCGATCCGAGCGCCCGGGTGCTCGTCGTCGGGGAGCGGCATATATGCCTCCCTATCGTGACTCACTCAGCGGAGACGCTACCCGCTCGGCCACGGCAGAAGACGTTGAACGACGATCTCAACCCCGAGCGGGCAGGGTTTGCGGAGGAAGGGTGCCACACGGTGGACTGCCCGCATGACCGCGAACCCTGTGCTCTACCTGTTCGGCAGCGCCGCCCCGCCTGTGCTGAACATCGCTGGCGTCATCGAACAAGCGCAGGCGGCCGACTGGGATGTCTGCCTCGGACTGACCCCTACGGCCGCACGCTGGCTTGACGACGAGTTGCCAGCATTGGAGGAGCTGACCGGGCACCCGGTGCGCAGCCAGTACAAGCTGCCCCGAGAGCCGGACGCGTGGCCCACGGCGGATGTCGCGGTCCTGGCGCCCGCCACCTTCAACACGATCAACCAGTGGGCCCTGGGGCTCACGGAGAAGTTCATCGTGGGATTCGTGGCCGAGGCCATCGGCAAGGGCATCCCCACCGTGACCATGCCGTGCGTCAACGCCGCCTACGTCCAGCACACGCAGTTCGACAGCAGCGTTGCCACGCTCCGGGCGATGGGGGTGCGCGTGCTGTACGGGGAAGGCGGATTCGCACCCAACAAGCCTGGCCAGGGCCGACCGGAGAACTATCCGTGGCATCTGGCCCTGGACGAAGCCGCATCAGCCCTACGGCGGCGTGACAGCAGTCGGACATGAGCTGTCCAAGGCACCGAGGCTCACCACAGACGGTCAGCCACAGCACAGCGCAACGCCATCGCCCCCGCTCTCTGCTGAGAGCGGGGGCGATGGCGTTGCGGTCGTACGGGGCGGCTGTCGCTACACGGTGGCCAGTTGGCGCTCCGGCTCGGCGGCCTCGTCACGGTCGTCGTCCAGGGGCGACGAGGTGGCGTGGGTGTAGGCGTCGTGGTCGAGGATCTTCTCGCGGGCCGAGACCAGGACCGGCACCAGGGCCTGTCCGGCGACGTTCGTGGCGGTCCGCATCATGTCCAGGACCGGGTCGATGGCCATCAGCAGGCCGACGCCCTCCAGCGGGAGGCCGAGGGTGGAGAGGGTCAGGGTGAGCATGACCGTCGCGCCGGTGAGCCCGGCCGTGGCGGCGGAGCCGATGACCGAGACGAAGGCGATCAGCAGGTAGTCGCCGATGCCGAGGTGCACCCCGAAGATCTCGGCGATGAAGATCGCCGCGAGCGCCGGGTAGATGGAGGCGCAGCCGTCCATCTTGGTGGTCGAGCCGAAGGGCACCGCGAAGGACGCGTACTCCTTGGGCACGCCCAGGCGTTCGGTGACCTTCTGGGTGAGCGGCATGGTGCCGACCGAGGAGCGGGAGACGAAGGCCAGCTGGATCGCGGGCCAGGCGCCCTTGAAGAAGCTCAGCGGGTTGACCTTGGCGACGGTCGCCAGCAGCAGCGGGTAGACGCCGAACATCACCAGCGCGCAGCCGATGTAGACGTCGGCGGTGAAGGTCGCGTACTTGCTGATGAGGTTCCAGCCGTACTCGGCGATGGCGGAGCCGATGAGCCCCAGGCTGCCCAGCGGCGCGAGCCGGATGACCCACCACAGGGCCTTCTGCAGCAGCTCCAGCACCGACTGGCTCAGGGTGAGGATCGGCTGCGCCCGCTCACCGAGCTGGAGGGCGGCGACGCCCGCGACGGCGGCCATGAAGACGATCTGCAGCACCTGCAGATCGGTGAAGGGCGTGATGACGTCCGTCGGCACGATGCCGGTGAGGAAGTCCAGCCAGGACCCGGCGTGGTCCGGCTTGGCGCCGTCCTTCGCGGTCAGGCCGGTGCCCGCGCCCGGGTTGGTGAGCAGGCCGATGGCCAGGCCGATGGCGACCGCGATGAGCGAGGTGGCCATGAACCACAGCAGCGTGCGGGTGGCCAGCCGGGCGGCGTTGCTGACGTTCCGCAGGTTCGTGATCGATATCAGGATCGCGAAGAAGACCAGCGGGGCGACGGCGAGCTTCAGCAGCTGGACGAAGATCGAGCCGATCTTGTCGAGCGTGGTGACCAGCCAGCCGACGTCGCCGCTGCGGGCGACCCAGCCGAGCACCACGCCGAGGACGAGACCCAGCAGGATCTGCGCCCAGAACGGCACCTTGGGCAGGCGGAAGGACGACGTCCGGCCGGACGTCTCGGGGAGGGACGACAACGGACACACTCCGGGGGAGGTAAGAAGGGCGAGAAAAAGCCAGGAGTCCGTACGGGATCTCCGGCCGCTGTACGAGAGGGGTCAGCGGCGTTGACAGGCCGCGGAGCGACAGCGGCAAAGATCGATGTGCAGGCGCGCCACGAGCGGAACGCTCGCTGCGATGCGGGGCGCGGCTGCTGTCTTCATGACAAGTACATTAACACCGCTTCTTTGGGGAACCCAAAGAAAATCTTTGACCTATCGGACCGGCCCGGAGCGGCCGGAGTGGCGGGAAACAGCTCAACGCCCCCTGGGCCAGCGGCCGCTGGCCCAGGGGGCGTCGGAAAGGTGTGCGAGGTGTGAGGAGCCTTACACCGGGTTACGCGCCCGCGCGCGAACCATCCTGCGCGCCGTCCTCCTGGCTCTGGCTCGCCGACAGCCGCTCCTTGGCCCGGTCGACGCGGTCGGCGACCTGCATCGCCATCGCCTCGCGCTGCTTGCGCAGCAGGACGAAGCTGAGCGGGGCGGACACGACCAGCGCGAGCAGGACGACCCAGAACAGGTTGGAGGCGCCGAGGCCGGAGGGGACCACGCGGAAGTAGACCAGGCCCCACATGATCAGAAAGCAACCGGCGAAGATCCCCAGGCGCATGCTGGTGTAGCGGAACGTGGCGCTCGGCTTGAGAGACACGGCGGGGTCCTCTTTCTGCTGGAAGTTCCTGCCCTCCCAGTGAATCACGTCCGGTTTCTGATCAATTCAGCGGCGGTCGGTTCAGCGGCAGCCAGGACAGCGGGGGCCAGGACAGCGGGAGCCACATGGTGATGTCGTCGCGGAAGTCGTCGTCCGCGACCTTGATCGCCCCCGGCACCCGGCCGACCTCCTTGTAGCCGCACCCGGCGTAGAACCGGTCCACCCCGGTGCCGCCCCGGCAGGTGAGCCGTATCCCCCGGATGCCGTCCATCCCGCGCGCGGCCTCCTCCACGGCGGCCATCAGGTCGCGGCCGTAGCCCTTGCCCTGGTGGGAGGGGTGCACCATCACGGTGTAGAGCCAGCACCAGTGCCGCATCAGCCGGTGGGTGTTCAGGGCGAAGAAGGCGGTCGCGGCCGCCGCGCCGCTCTCGTCCCGGCCGACGAGCAGCCGGATGCGCCCCTCGGCCATCGCGGCGAGGTGTTTGATCAGCTCGGGCCGGACGTCCTCCGTGGTCACCGGCGGCACGAAGCCGACCGCTCCGCCCGCGTTCGAGACGTCGGCCCAGAGCGTACGGATCGAGTCCAGCAGCTCGGGGGTGGTCTCGGGGTCGAGGTCGAACGTCAGCGGCATGGCGTCACACCCGCATCGGCTGCGGCGACTCGCGCCGGGCCGGGTCCGGGCCCTCGTACTCGCGGATGGTCTCGTACCGGGTGTTGCGCTCGATCGGCCGGAAGCCCGCGTCCCGGATCAGGTCCAGCAGATCGTCGCGGGTCAGCTTGTTCGGCGTGCCGTAGTTGTCCGCGTCGTGCGTGATCTTGTACTCGACGACCGAGCCGTCCATGTCGTCCGCGCCGTGGTTGAGGGCGAGCTGCGCGGTCTGCACCCCGTGCATCACCCAGAAGACCTTGACGTGCGGAACGTTGTCGAACAGCAGCCGGGAGACCGCGAAGGTCTTCAGCGCCTCCGCACCGGTCGCCATGGAGGTGCGGGCCTGCAGCCGGTTGCGGATCTTGCCGTCCTGCATGTCCACGAAGTCGTGCTGGTAGCGCAGCGGGATGAAGACCTGGAAACCGCCGGTCTCGTCCTGCAGCTCACGCAGCCGCAGCACATGGTCCACCCGGTGCCGGGGCTCCTCGATGTGCCCGTACAGCATGGTGCACGGGGTCTTGAGGCCCTTCTCGTGCGCCAGCCGGTGGATGCGCGACCAGTCCTCCCAGTGGGTGTCGTGGTCGACGATGTGCTGCCGGATCTCCCAGTCGAAGATCTCCGCGCCGCCGCCGGTCAGCGACTCCAGACCGGCGTCGATCAGCTCGTCGAGGATCTCGGACGCGGACATCCCGGAGATCTTCTCGAAATGGTGGATCTCGGTGGCCGTGAACGCCTTCAGCGACACCTCGGCGGGCAGCGCCTCCTTGAGCGCCTTCAGCGACCGCGGGTAGTACCGCCAGGGCAGGGTGGGGTGCAGCCCGTTGACGATGTGCAGCTCGGTGAGCTTGTCGTTCTCCATCGCCTTGGCGAGGCGGACGGCCTCCTCGATGCGCATCGTGTACGCGTCCTTCTCCCCCGGCTTGCGCTGGAAGGAGCAGTAGGCACAGGACGCGGTGCACACGTTCGTCATGTTGAGATGACGGTTGACGTTGAAGTGGACGACGTCGCCGTTCTTGCGGGTGCGCACCTCGTGGGCGAGCCCGCCCAGCCAGGCCAGGTCGTCGGACTCGTACAGGGCGATGCCGTCCTCACGGGACAGCCGCTCCCCGGCGAGAACCTTCTGCTCCAACTCCCGCTTGAAACCCGCGTCGTGTGTCGCTGCGCTCATGCGACGGCCGCCTCCCATGCGTCTGGCCCTACGTCGTCGTGCCGGTGTCGGCCTCCGCCGAGACTACGCCTCGACGTCCTCCGGAAGTTCGCCGACCCGGTTCTCCCACTTGGTCGACAGCACGATCGTGGAACGCGTCCGGGCGACGCCCTTGGTTCCGGACAGTCTGCGGATCGTGCGCTCCAGACCGTCCACGTCCGAGGCGCGCACCTTGAGCATGTACGAGTCGTCGCCCGCGATGAACCAGCAGTCCTCGATCTCGGCGAGGTCGCGCAGCCGGTGCGCCAGCTCCTCGTGATCGGTGGCGTCGGAGAGCTGGAGACCGATGAGGGCGGTGACTCCGAGGCCCAGGGAGGCCGCGTCCACGGTCGCGCGATAGCCCGTGATCACCCCGGCCGCCTCCAGGCGGTTGATCCGGTCCGTGACGCTCGGCCCGGAGAGTCCGACGAGCCTGCCCAGCTCCGCGTATGAGGCCCTGCCGTTCTCCCGCAGGGCCTGGATGAGCTGCCTGTCCACCGCGTCCATATGCCGTGCGCCTTCCATTATTCAGGGTTGGAGCGTCTTTACATGTAGAATCTAAGGCATCAGGACCACAAGTCCTGCAAATCCTCTAGGCGTTCGGCCTGTTACCTCAGGAGATGAGAACTCACCGTGTACACGATCGAAGGTCTTGAAGCCCGCATGCTGGAGCTGCGGGAACTGGCCGCCCGCTCGCGTGCCGTGGTCCACACCCCCGACCGTCCCGCGTCCCGGACGGCCCGCCGCGCGGCCCTCGTCGCGGCCCGCGCCGCCCGCACCAGGAAGCGCTGGACGCGCTAGCACCCGGCCCCGGACAGCCGCTAGCCGGTCCCCGGCCTTCGGTCCGCACCGAGCTCCCCCTCCCACCGGCGGTACAGCTTGTGCGGCACCCCCGCCGCGTCCAGCACCCGCCCGGCGACGAAGTCCACCAGATCCTGGATGTGCGTCGCCCCCGCGTAGAACGCCGGCGAGGTGGGCAGCACCACGGCGCCCGCCTCGTCCAGCGACACCAGATGCCGCAGGGTCTGCCCGTTCAGCGGGGTCTCCCGCACCGCCACCACGAGCGGACGCCGCTCCTTGAGCGTCACGCTCGCGGCCCGCTGCAGCAGATCCTTGGAGAGCCCCAGCGCGACCCCGGCCACACAGGCGGTGCTGGCGGGGACGATCAGCATCCCCTTGACGGCGTAGCTGCCCGAGGACGGCCCGGCGGCCAGATCCCCGGCCGCCCAGTGGCGCACGTCCGCCGAGTCGACGGGTACGTCGAAGGCGTCGGGCGCACCGTCCGCGCCGCGCGCCAGCCAGCGGCGCAGATCCTCCCGCCAGTGCGCGTCCCGGAACCCGATGCCCGTCTCGTCCAGCAGCGTCAGCCGCGAGGCGCGGCTGACGACCAGGTCGACGGCCTCCCCCGCGTGCAGCAGCGCGCGCAGCACCGAGGCGGCGTACGGCGTCCCGGACGCGCCGGACACCCCGACCACCCAGGGCCGGCGTCCGTTCACTTCTTCGTGCGGCCTGTTCGGCCCGTGCGGCGGCTCCACACACCGAGCCTATCCGGCGGGTCTCACAGGCCGAGGCCCCGCACCACCAGGTCGAGCAGAGCGCAGCAGAACAGGGCGATTCCGATGAAGCCGTTCACGCTGAAGAAGGCGCGGTTGAGGCGGGAGAGATCGTGCGGGCGCACGATGCTGTGCTCGTACACGAACGCCGCCGCCACGATCAGCAGCCCCAGCCAGAAGAAGAGCCCGGCGCCGGTGGCCAGCGCGTACCAGACCAGCAGCAGCGTGGTGATCACATGGCAGGCGCGCGCCCCGTGGAGCGCCCCCGGGATGCCGAAGCGCGCCGGTACCGACCGCACCCCGTGCGCCCGGTCGGCGGCCACGTCCTGGCACGCGTAGATCAGGTCGAACCCGCCGATCCAGATGCCGATCGCGAGGCCCAGGATCACCGCGTCCCACGACCACTCGCCGGTAACCCCGATCCAGGCCCCGATCGGGCCCATGGCCTGGGCCAGGCCCAGGATGGCGTGCGGGAAGTCGGTGAACCGCTTGCCGTACGGATAGACCACCATCGGGACGACGGCGACCGGCGCCAGCACCAGGCACAGCGGGTTGAGCAGCGCGGCGGCCCCGAGGAAGACCACGAGCGCGACCAGCGCCCCGGTCCAGGCCGTGCGGACCGAGACCGCGCCGGTGACCAGCTCGCGGGAGGCGGTCCGGGGGTTCCGCGCGTCGATCTCGCGGTCGATGATCCGGTTGGCGGCCATCGCGAAGGTGCGCAGGCCCACCATCGCGACCGTGATCAGCAGCAGCCGCGTCCAGTGGACGCGCCCGTCCCACAGCAGCATCGCGGTCAGCGCCGCGGTGTACGCGAACGGCAGCGCGAAGACCGAGTGCTCGATCATCACCAGACGCAGGAACGACCTGGTCCGGCCGGGTTGGGGGACAGCGGCGGCGGCGGACGTCACAGCCCGTACTCCTTCCAGCGTCGGGTCACCCGATCGGCTACCTCCGGATCGGATTCGACCATGTGCGGCCAGCCGCCGTCGCGCGTGTAGCCCTCCTCGGGCCACTTGGCGGTGGCGTCGATGCCCGCCTTGCCGCCCCAGAACTGCTGGTACGAGGCGTGGTCGAGATGGTCGACCGGGCCCTCGACCACGCTCAGATCACGGGCGTAGTCGGTGTTCCCCAGCGCGCGCCAGGACACCTCGTGCAGATCGTGTACGTCACAGTCCGCGTCGACTACGACGATCAGCTTGGTCAGCGACATCATGTGGGCACCCCAGATGGCGTGCATGACCTTCTGCGCGTGCTTGGGGTACTTCTTGTCGATCGAGACGATCGCACAGTTGTGGAAGCCGCCCGACTCGGGGAGGTGATAGTCCACGATGTCCGGGATGATGATCTTGAGGAGCGGGAGGAAGAACCGCTCGGTCGCCCGCCCCAGCGGCCCGTCCTCGGTCGGCGGACGGCCCACCACGATCGACTGGAGCAGCGGACGGGACCGCATCGTCACACAGTCGATGGTCAGCGCCGGGAACGGCTCCTGGGGCGTGTAGAAGCCGGTGTGGTCGCCGAACGGCCCCTCCGGCAGCATCTCCCCGGGCTCCAGCCAGCCCTCGATGACGACCTCGGCGGCGGCCGGGACCTGGAGCGGCACCGTCTTGCAGTCGACCATCTCGATCCGGCGGCCCTGTACGAACCCCGCGAACAGGTATTCGTCGATGTCGCCGGGGAGCGGGGCGGTCGAGGCGTACGTCACGGCGGGCGGCGCGCCGAAGGCGATCGCGACCGGCAGCTTCTCCCCGCGCCGGGCCGCGACTTGGTAGTGGTTGCGGCTGTCCTTGTGGATCTGCCAGTGCATGCCGATGGTGCGGCGGTCATGGCGCTGGAGGCGGTAGAGGCCGAGGTTGCGCACCCCGGTCTCCGGGTGCTTGGTGTGGGTGAGGCCGAGGTTGAAGAACGAGCCGCCGTCCTCGGGCCAGGTGAACAGCGCCGGGAGCGCGTCGAGGTCGACGTCGTCGCCGGTCAGCACCACTTCCTGGACCGGTGCCTCCTTCACCTTCTTCGGCGGTACGTGCGCCACGGAGCCGAGCTTCCCGAACGCCTCGCGCAGCCCGCCGAAGCCCTGCGGCAGCTCGGGCTTGACCAGGCCGCCGATCTTCTCGCTGATCTCGTCGTACGAGCGCAGCCCCAGGGCCTTGAGGAGCCGGCGGTCCGTACCGAACACGTTCATGGCCAGCGGCATCGCCGCGCCCTTGACGTTCTCGAAGAGCAGCGCGGGACCGCCCGCCTTGTTCACGCGGTCGACGATCTCACCGATCTCCAGATACGGATCGACTTCGGCCTTGACGCGCTTGAGGTCGCCTTCCCTGTCGAGCGCCCGCAGAAAGGAACGAAGATCGTCATAAGCCATGCGTCCCAGTATCCGGTACGCACTACCCTGGTCCCGTAACTGGGGCCCGCTCGACCGGCCCCGAACACCACACGCAGGGGGATCGCCTCATGCTCCGGGTGCTGATGATCCTGGTGCCGCTGGCACTCAGCATCTACGCGTTCATCGACTGCATCACCACCGAAGAGCGGGACGTCCGCTATATCCCCAAGCCGCTCTGGGCGATTCTCGTCCTGCTGTTCCCGGTGGTGGGATCGATCTCCTGGCTGCTGGTGGGCCGCAAGCGGGAGACGGCGGCCGAGGTCCGGCGCGACTGGGTCGCCCCGGACGACAACCCGGATTTCCTGAAGTCCCTGGGCGAGCAGCGTGAGCAGCGTGAGCAGCCTGAGGAACCCGCCGCGGAGCCGTCCGCGGGCCGCGACGAGGGCCGCGACGAGGAGCTGCTCAAGACCTGGGAGGCGGATCTGCGCCGCCGCGAGGAGGAGCTGCGCCGCAAGGGCGGCGACGGCCCGGACGACACGCCGCCGCCCGCGGCGTCCTGAGACGGCGCGGGCGGCGGGGCCGAGCGTTGCGGGGTCAGACTCCGGCGTAGGAGTGCTTGCCGGTGACGAAGATGTTCACGCCGTAGTAGTTGAAGAGGAAGCAGGCGAAGGCGATCAGCGCCAGGTAGGCGGCCTTGCGGCCCTTCCAGCCCGCGGTGGCCCGGGCGTGCAGGTAACAGGCGTAGGCGACCCAGGTGATGAACGACCAGACCTCCTTGGGGTCCCAGCCCCAGTAGCGGCCCCAGGCCGCCTCGGCCCAGATCGCGCCCGCGATGATCGTGAACGTCCACAGCGGGAAGACCGTGGCGTTGATGCGGTACGCGAACTTGTCCAGCGACGCCGCCGACGGCACCCGCGCCAGCACGGACTTGACGCCCTGGCGGAACTGCTTGCGCTCGGGGTCTTCGAGCTGTGCCTCGTAGCGGTCGCGGAAGAGGTAGAGCAGCGTGGAGACGGCCCCGATGTAGAACGCGGCGCCGGAGAGGATCGCGCAGCTGACGTGGATCCACAGCCAGTACGAGTGCAGGGCGGGAACCAACTGGTCGCTGTCGGTGTACAAGACAGAGACAGCGAGTCCGAGGTCGAGGAGGACCGTGGTGGCCAGGGGCAGACCGATCCAGCGCACGTTCTTCTTCAGCAGGAGCAGCGTGAGGTACGTGCCGACCGCGACCATGGCGAAGGTCGTGGAGAACTCGTACATGTTGCCCCAGGGGGCCCGCTGTACGGACAGCGCCCGGGTGAGGACGGCACCGGCATGAAGGAGGAACGCCAGGAAGGTCAGACCGATCGCGATCCGGCCGTAGACATCGCCCTGCTCGGTGCCGCCCGCGGCGCCCGGCCCGTCGGGGATGTCGCGGCTGCCCGGGGCGGACCGGGTGATGACCTTCGGCCGCTCCAGCACGGCGGTGCCGCCGCTCTTCGCGGCGGTCTGGACCGTCACCGAGGCGCGGTCGGCGGCCGCGGTCTCGGGGGTGATCGCGGCGGCGGTGCGGCCCACGGCGCTGCGGCTGCCGAAGACCCACTCGGCGATATGGGCGAGGAAGGCGAGGGTGTAGACCGCCATCGCCGTGTAGATCAGCACATTGCTGTACTGCGCGAGATTTTCGTTGACTGCGGCCGCGAGGTTCACGCGCGCGCTCCTTCTGCGGGATCTGCGGGGTCTGCGGGATCTGCAGGCTCTGCGTTGTCTCCGGGTTCTTCGGTCTCTCCGGGTTCTGCCGCGGGCGGCGCCTCCGCCTGCAGCCGGACGGCCAGGTCGCCCAGCTCCTCGGGGAGCTTGGCGTGCTCGCTGCGGCCGAGCCCGGCCATCTCGACGACGGTCGCGCCGTCGGCGCCCCGCGTCGCCCGGACCCAGATCCGGCGGCGCTGGATGAACAGCGAGCCGACCAGGCCCACCAGGGCCCCCACGGCGCCCAGCAGGGCGGTCTGGTCGCCCGGCTTGTGCGAGATCTGGAAGCTGGCCCAGCTCTTGATGCCGTCGAAAGTCAGCGAGCCCTCGCCGTTCGGCAGCTTCATCGTGTCGCCGGGCGAGAGCGCCCGGGCGAACTTGGTCTTCCCGTCGGACTCCAGGTACTGCTTCATCCGCGACTTGTCGAGCTGGTACACGCTCTGCGGCGTACCGCCGTCGATGCCGAGGCTGCCGTGGTAGGCCGTCAGCACCAGCGCCGGATTGTCCAGCGCCGGGAACTGGGAGAACATGCCCTTGCTGCGCACCCAGGTCGGCAGGAACTGCCCCTGGTACGCGACCTGGTCGCGCTTGCCGTTCTTGTCGCGGTAGTCACCGAGCTTGATCACCATGCTCTCGGTGAGGTTGGCCCCGTCGATCGGCAGCCCGACCACGGGCCCCTGGTGCACCACCTCGCCCTTGCCGTCCCGGACCGTGACGACCGGCGAGTAGCCGTGGTTCAGCAGGAAGACCTTGTAATTCTGGATCTCCAGCGGCTCGTTCACCTTGATCGAGGTCTTGCGGGCGGGCCCGTCCACCCCGTCCCAGTAGGTGACGTCGGCGCGGAACGTGCGCGGCGTGCGCATCTGCGGGCCGCTGCGCTCATAGGTCGCGTGGAAGCGGTCCAGCTGGAAGCTGAAGGGCGCCAGGTCGTCGCTCTGGAACAGCTGCCCCGTCTTGATGTCGTCGTACTGGGTCAGGCTGTTGGAGAAGCCGCCGCCCTCGGTGATCAGGCTGCTGCCCTCGGTCTTCCACAGCTGACCGGCGGCGAAGGAGACCAGCAGCACGATCAGCGCGGAGTGGAACAGCAGATTGCCGACCTCGCGCAGGTAGCCCTTCTCGGCGGCGACCGCGTTCCCCGTGAGCTGGCTGCGGAAGCGCCTCCGCTTCATCAGCCGCTGCGCCGCCTCCAGCACCTTCTCCGGCTCGGCGTCGCTGCGCCACGTGGTGTACACGGGAAGCCGGGTGAGCTTGCGCGGGGCGCCCGGCGGGCGGCTGCGCAGCTGGCCCACGAACTGCCAGGTGCGCGGCACGATGCAGCCGATGAGCGAGATGAACAGCAGGATGTAGATCGCCGAGAACCACACCGAGCTGTAGACGTGGAACAGCTGGAGCTTCTCGTAGATCGGGGTGACCGTCGGGTGCTTGTCCTTGAAGTCCTGGACCTTGAGCTGGTCGATGCTGGTCTGCGGGATCAGCGAGCCCGGGATCGCGCCCAGGGAGAGCAGGAAGAGCAGCAGCAGCGCGACCCGCATCGAGGTCAGCTGCCGCCAGAACCACCTGGCCCAGCCCAGCGGCCCCAGCGAGGGGACGTTGATCTCCTCGGCGGGGGCGGTGGACAGCCGCGATCCCGCGGCACCCAGCGCGCGCTCGTCGGTGCCGCCCGCATCGCTGTCGGCCGCCTTCTCGGCCGCCTGTCCAGCCGCCTTGTCGGCCGCGGAGTCGGTATCGGTCGTGGACATGGATCAGATCCCAACGTTGAAGCCCTGAGCCCAGCTCTGCGTGTCGCTCATGATGCTGTCCCAGACACCTGTGAGCAGCAGCACCCCCAGCGCGATGAGCAGACCGCCGCCGGTCCGCATCACCCACACGTAGTGCTGTTTGACCCAAGCGAAGGCGCCCAGTGCGCGCCGGTAGGCCACCGCGACGGCGACGAACGGCAGCCCGAGCCCGACGCAGTACGCGACGGTCAGCAGAGCGCCGCGACCCGCGCTCCCCTCATTGAACGCCAGCGCCTGGACGGCGGTGAGGGTGGGCCCCAGGCACGGCGTCCAGCCGACGCCGAACAGGGCGCCGAGCACCGGCGCGCCCGCGATCCCCATCGTTGGCGACAGGTGGAAGCGGAACTCCCGCTGCCCGAAGCCCTTCAGCAGCCCCATGAAGGCCAGGCCCATCACGATCGTGACGGCCCCGAGGATCTTGGAGAGGGTCTCCTTGTGCTCCTGGAGCGTCCAGCCGAAGTGGCCGAACAGCGCGCCGCCGGAGACGAAGACGGCGGTGAAGCCGAGCACGAAGAGCGAGGCGCCCGCGACCATCCGGCCGCGCCGGGCCTCCGCCAGATCCGTACCGGTGATCCCGGTGACGTAGGACATGTAGCCCGGCACCAGGGGCAGCACACAGGGAGAGAAGAAGGAGACAAGTCCGCCGAGGACGGCGATCGGCAGGGCGAACAGCAGCGCCCCGGTCAGCACGGTCTCATTCGCACCGGTGGCGGCGAGCGTCATCACAAGAGGTCACTTCTCCGCGATGAGCGGGTCGACCATCTTGCGCACGCTGTCCTCGCTGAGCGGGGTGAGCGCGCGGGCCGCGATCTTGCCGTCCCGGTCCAGCACGATGGTCGACGGGATGGCCTGCGGGTTGAGGCTGCCCTTGGGGAAGCGCAGCATCAGCTTGCCGATCGGGTCGTACAGGCTCGGATAGTCGACCTTGAACGCCTTCTCGAACCTGAGCGCGGGGGCTCGGTTGCTGTCGCGCGTGTTGATCCCGATGAACTGGACACCCTTGGCCTTGGTGTCCTTGGCGACCTTGGCGAGGTTCGGGGCCTCGGCCCGGCAGGGCGCACACCAGGAGCCCCATACGTTCAGGACGACGATCTTGCCCTTGTAGTCGGCCACGTCGAGCGGCTTGTCCTCGAGGGTCTTGCCGGACAGCTCGGGAGCGTCCTGGCGGTCCCCCTTGGGCACGGTGTCGACGCCGCCCTTGCCCTGCACGAACTTGGTATCGGCGGATCCGCCCGAGGTGCCGCCGCTACCGCAGGCGGAAAGAGACAGCGCGGCAACCGCGGCCCCGGTGGCCAGCACGGTTGCGCGACGGCAGGTCGCGAGGCGCCGAGGGGCGCGGCAGGCACTCATGTGAAAAGTTTCGCATGGCCCATTTGCCGATCTTCGCCACCCCCCTCGGCCTCCCGTGGAGCGGTGCGGTCAGCGGCTGCCCGCGCTCCACGCCTCGCCCACACCGAACCCCTGAAGATCGGCGAGCACGTCCGGGTCCTGCGCGTCCATCCAGTCCGTGAGCTGCTTGAAGGACACCAGCCGCACGTCCTTGTGCTTCTCGTCGGCCATGTGCTTGAGCGCTTCCTCGACGGCGTCCATATAGATCCCGCCGTTCCACTTTTCGAAGTGGTTCCCGATGAAGAACGGGGCGCGATTGGTCTCGTAGGCCCGCTGGAAACCGGCGATGTACGAGTCGGTGGCCTGCTTGCGCCAGCCCGGGTAGTTGGCGGGCGGCGCATTCGTGGAATTCTGCGACTGGTTGGCCAGGATGTTGTAATCCATCGAGAGCACCTCGAAGGAATGCCCGGGGAAGGGCATCTGCTGCAGCGGATAGTCCCACAGCCCCATCTTCTTCGACGGCCACACCTGGCGACCGCCGGGCGAACTGGCGTCATAGCGCCAGCCGAGCTTGCGGGCGGTCGGCAGCAGATTCTCCTGCCCCAGCAGACACGGGGTGCGCCCGCCGATCAGTTCCTCGCGGTAATCGAAAGGCAGCGGATCGACGTCCTTGAATCCGGTGTTCGTGCGCCACTGCGTCACGAACGACACGGCCTGCTCGATCTCGGACTCCCACTGGGCCGACGTCCAGTTGGCGCCGGTGCCCCGGCCGGAGCAGAAGTGGCCGTTGAAGTGCGTGCCTATCTCATGGCCCTCCAACCAGGCCAGACGCACGTTCTCCAGCGTCGCCTTGATGTGGTCGTCGGTGAGGTAGCCGATGTCCGAGGCGCCCACCGGGTTGTTCGGCGGCTTGTAGAGCGACTTCTTCGACTCCGGCAGGCAGTAGATACCGGAGAGAAAGAACGTCATGGTCGCGCCGTGGTCCTTGGCGAGCTTCCGGAATCGCGGGAAGAGGCCGTTGCCGACCTCTCCCGCGCCGTCCCAGGAGAAGACCACGAACTGCGGCGGCTTCTGCCCCCGCTCAAGACGCTCCGGCTTGGGATCCTTCGGTCGGCTCACCCCACGGGAAGTGGAACCGTCACCGATCGGCTTTGCCTGCGCCGTCCTCTTCGGCGCCGCCTTGCCCGACCCCGACGACGAACAGCCGACAGCGGTCAGTGACGCGACCGCCCCCATACCAAGGCCGAGGATCCCCCTCCGGCTGACCTCACGCATAGCGTCCTCAATTCGCACTCGCCGTACTGGTTGTCCGGTCCACGGACGACCTTTGAGATGGCGAGACGAATAGCGGGGTTCCGAACGGATGCGGTCAATTACAGTCCCGGGACAATTCCCCGGGAACGATTACCCCATGCGAGCGGACGCCTACAGCGCGCCGACTACGCACCGACCCCCTTGGAGGCCCCCTTCACCTTCTTGGCACCCGCGAGGAGATGGGCGGGGACGAGATCACGGGCCGGTTCGCTGTAGCCGATCGACACGATCTTGTCGCCGCGGTAGGTGAAGGTGGTGAGGCTGGCCAGGGTGCACTGCCGCTTGCGCGGGTCGTGCCACAGCCGCCGCCGCTCCGCGAAGCTGCGCACGATCCAGATCGGCAGCTGATGGCTGACGCAGACCGCCTCGTGGCCACGGGCGGCGTCGCGCGCCGCGCCCAGCGCCCCCATCATCCGCACCACCTGGTCGACGTACGGCTCGCCCCAGGAGGGACGGAAGGGGTTGGTGAGATGACGCCAGTTCGCGGGCCTGCGCAGCGCGCCGTCGCCCACCCCGAAGGTCTTCCCCTGGAAGGCGTTCGCCGCCTCGATCAGCCGCTCGTCGACCGCCACGTCCAGACCGTGCGCCTTGCCGATCGGCGCGGCCGTCTCCTGGGCCCGCTCCAGCGGGGAGGCGACCACATGGGTGATGTCGCGCTCAGCGAGGTGCTCGGCGACCCGGTCGGCCATGCGACGGCCCAGGTCGGACAGGTGATAGCCGGGCAGGCGCCCGTACAGCACGCCCTCCGGGTTCTCCACCTCGCCGTGGCGCATCACATGGACGACGGTGATGTCGTTCTCGCTCTGTGTCATGTCAACCATCATTCAGTCGCCTCGGCGGCGGCCCGCGCCGCCCCCGGCAGCGCCTCCGCCACCCGCTCCAGCGCCCGCTCGTCATGGGTCGTCGAGACGAACCACGACTCGAAGGCGGACGGCGGCAGGTAGACGCCCTGGGACAGCATCGAGTGGAAGAAGGGGGTGAAGCGGAACGCCTGCTGCGCCTTCGCCTTGGCGTAGTCCGTGACGTCCTCGTCGGTGAAGAAGACGGAGAACATGTTGCCCGCTGTCTGGAGGCGGTAAGCGACGCCCGCCTTGTCCAGCGCCTCGGCCGCCAGCGCCCGCAACTGGGCAGAGGCCGCGTCGACCTTCTCGTACGCCGCGTCGTCCAGCAGCCGCAGCTGCGCCACACCGGCCGCCGTCGCGATCGGGTTCCCGGACAGCGTGCCCGCCTGGTAGACCGGACCGGCCGGGGCGAGCTGCGCCATCACATCGGCGCGGCCGCCGAAGGCCGCGGCCGGGAAACCGCCCCCCATGACCTTTCCGAAGGTCATCAGATCGGGTACGACCCCGTCGAGCCCGAACCAACCGGCCTTGGACACCCGGAAGCCGGTCATGACCTCGTCGGAGATGTAGAGCGCGCCGTTGTCGGCGCACAGCTCCTTCAGGCCCGCGTTGAAGCCCGGCAGCGGCGGCACCACGCCCATGTTGCCCGCCGACGCCTCGGTGATCACACAGGCGATCTCGCCCGGGTGCGCGGCGAACGCCGCCCGCACCGCCTCCAGGTCGTTGTACGGCAGCACGAGGGTCTCCCCCGCCTGCGCGCCCGTGACCCCGGGGGTGTCCGGCAGCCCGAAGGTCGCCACCCCGGACCCGGCCGCGGCCAGCAGGGCGTCCACATGGCCGTGGTAACACCCGGCGAACTTGATCACCTTGGGGCGGCCGGTGAACCCGCGGGCCAGGCGGATCGCCGACATCGTCGCCTCGGTGCCGGACGACACCAGGCGCACCTGCTCGACGGGGCCGACCCGGGCCACGATCTCCTCGGCGAGTTCGACCTCGCCCTCGCCCGGCGTGCCGAACGACGTACCACGTGCGACGGCGGCCTGCACGGCCGCGATCACCTCGGGGTGCGAATGGCCGAGGATCATCGGTCCCCACGAACACACGAGGTCGACGTACTCGCGTCCGTCGGCATCGGTGAGGTACGGACCGTCACCGGACACCATAAAGCGGGGCGTACCTCCGACGGCACGGAAAGCCCGGACCGGAGAGTTCACGCCGCCGGGCGTCACGACGGCCGCACGATCGAAAAGCGTCTGCGAAACTGGGGCTGCGTACGGATAGCTCACGCAAGCCATGTTGTCAGAGGGTGACGGAGTCCTGCCGCCGGGCGTTTCATAACGCCGACGCGGGGGAGGTCTCAGTCATATTGATCAGTTTGATCAGTCGCAATGATCGGGTTGCGCGGCGGCGGCCGCGAGTGGTCGGGTGGAGATATGCATCGCAGTGGCGAACTGGGTGAGGGGACTGACGATCGAGGCCCCGAGCGTCCCCGCCCCGGACGCCATCGGCGAGAAGACGCGGGCAGGGCAAGCAGGAGCGGGGGCCGCATGGGGGTGACCTACAAGTACTTCGGCGCGCCCGACGGGGCCACCGCGGCCCGGGTCCCCATCTCCATGCGCCCCGAGGAGCTCGGCGGCGACGAGCTGGGCCACGGCATGTTCACCAAGATCAAGCCGGAGACGGTGGCCGCGATGGTCCTCACCGGCATTGAGGGCGTGCCCCTGCACAAAGTGCCCCCGCTCGAACTCGTCGTCCTGCACCCGGACTACGCCGTCGTCAAGCTGCCGATGACCGCCGTCGACCCGCTGCGCGGCGTCGGCGAGGAGGCCGTCGGCGCCGCGGCCTTCATCTGGTCCACGGTCCCGGACCGCGGCGGCCCGCGCGACGCCTTCCTGGTCTACCAACTGCTCCACGAGTGGCAGGACTTCTCCAAGCGTCTGCACGAGGCCGGTCACCAGCCGTACTGCCTGGTCTGGCCCTGACCCGTGCTGTTCTAGCCTTCCCCCATGCTCATCGCACGCTCCGTCAGCCTGTTCGTCCTGGCCGCCCTCCTCGAAATCGGAGGCGCCTGGCTGGTCTGGCAGGGTGTGCGCGAGCACAGGGGATGGGCCTGGATCGGCGCCGGGATCGTCGCTCTCGGCGCCTACGGTTTCGTCGCCACGCTCCAGCCGGACGCGAACTTCGGCCGCATCCTCGCGGCGTACGGCGGCGTCTTCGTCGCAGGATCACTCGCCTGGGGCATGGTCGCCGACGGCTACCGGCCCGACCGCTCCGATGTGATCGGTGCGCTGATCTGTCTGGCCGGAGTCGCCGTGATCATGTACGGGCCTAGAAGGTGAGCGGGCGGCCGTGCTGACCGTGGTCGCCGTTGTCCTGCTCCTCAGTTGAGCTGAGGACGCAGCCGGTGTCCGGGTCGATCAGCACCCGGGTGATGGTGTCGCCGCACTCGACGTCCACGGCCCACACCTGGTGCTCGGCACCCTTCTTCTGGTGCGGGTCCTGCTGCTTGTGGTCGCCCCGCTGCTTGTCGTTCTCGCGCTTGTCGCTGCGCTGCTTGTCGTTGTGGCGCGGCTCCCGGTGCTGGTCCTTGCGCGGGTCGCCCTTGCGCGGACCCTCCTTGCGCGGGTCCTCCTTCTGGTGGTTGTCGTGCCGGGGGTCGTCCTCGGGGCAGTCGTCGATCAGCTCGGCGCTGACGGCCTGACCGCCGACCTCGCACTCGGCGATCTCCACGGCCCGCTGCAGCGTCACCGGTCCGCTCGCGCTCTGCGCGTTGTCGTCCTGGTGGTTCTGGTTGTTCTGGTGGGACTTGGAGCCCTTGGCCGCGTGGTCGTCCTTGCGGGCGTGGTCGTCGTTGCGGGCGTGGTCGTCCTGGTGGTCGCCGTGGGCGGACGGGGCGCCGTAACGGTCCTGCGGCATGACGTCGGCGGCCGGCGGAGCCGCCTCCGGCTGGGCCACCTCGGCCTGGGCCGACTCGCCGTACTGGCTCATGCTGCGCTGCTGGTAGCCGTGGCCCTGCGGGGCGCTGTTCTCGCGCTGCCAGCGGTGCGGCCGAGCGTTCTGGCCCTCGGCGGACTGCCCGTTGGCCGCTTGGCCGTTGGCGGCCTGACCGTTGGCGGCCTGACCGTTGGCGGCCTGCTCCTCGGTTGCCTGGCCGTTGCCGTGCCAGCCGTTGCCCGACTGGCCGTTCATGTGCTGGCCGTTGTCGTGCTTGGCGTTGTCATGCTGACCGTTGTCGTGCTGGCCATTCATGTGCTGACCGTTGTCGTGCTGGCCATTCATCTGCTGGCCGTTGTCGTGCTTGGCGTTGTCATGCTGACCGTTGTCGTGCTGACCATTCATGTGCTGACCGTTGCCCGACTGGCCGTTCATGTGCTGGCCGTTGTCGTGCTGGCCGTTCATGTGCTGGCCGTTGTCATGCTTGTTGTTGTCGTGTTTGTTGTTGTGCTTGTTGTTGTGCTGCCCGTTGTCGTGCTGCTGCTGGTTCTTGCCGTGCTGCTGGCCATCCCCATGGTTGCGGTCCCCGTGCCGCTCCTGGTCCTGGGGGCATGCGGAGGCCGACATCGCGTTCGGGCCCGGCGTGCCCGCGGCCCACGCGACCGACGGAGCGCCGGCCACCAGCGCCGCCGCCGCGAGGGCACCGGCAGAGGCGACGCCCCAACGGCGGAGGGACCGACGGGACCGAGACAGCGTTCTGTTCTGATGGGTCATGACCTGAATTCACTCCTTGGGCATGGGACAGTCCGAGACCGGCGGCGCGCCGGACGCAGTGCACCCTTCCCCGGGGCCAGGACCGGATAGCGGTTTCCGATCTTCAGTCCCCCGATCGGCCGCAGATCAGAAGGTCATATCCTGCGTATGGATCACGGTGCTATTTCCCTACCGTGATCACGGATGCCACGTCGCCACAGGAGGGCCGATGACCACCCGTACCGCCGTCATCACCGGTGCCAGCAGTGGGATCGGTGCGGCCACCGCCCGCGGGCTCGCCGCGGCCGGATTCCGCGTCGTCCTCGCCGCGCGCCGCGAGGAGCGGATCGAGGCGCTGGCCGCGGAGCTGACGGAGGCGGGGCACGAGGCCGTGCCGTACGTCCTGGACGTCACCGACCGGGACGCCGTCGCCGCCTTCGCCGGTCGGCTCGACCGCTGTGACGTGCTGGTCAACAACGCGGGCGGGGCCATCGGCGCCGAGACCGTCGCGGCCTCCGACCCGGCCGACTGGCGCGCGATGTACGAGGTCAACGTGATGGGCGTGCTCCATGTGACGCAGGCCCTGCTGCCCGCCCTCGTCGCCTCCGGCGACGGCACCGTCGTGGTGCTGTCCTCCACGGCGGGCCACATCCAGTACGAGGGCGGCGGCGGTTACGCGGCCGCCAAGCACGGCGCACACGCGATCGCGGGCACGCTGCGGCTGGAACTGTGCGGCGAGCCGGTGCGGGTGATCGAGATCGCCCCGGGCATGGTCATGACGGACGAGTTCGCGGTGAACCGGTTCCGTGGGGACGAGGGCAAGGCCGCCGCCGTCTACGAGGGCGTGGCCGAGCCGCTGACCGCCGACGACGTCGCCGACACCGTCGTCTGGACGGTCACCCGGCCCGCCCACGTCAACGTCGACCTGATGGTGCTCCGCCCCCGCGCCCAGGCCGCCCAGCACAAGGTCCACCGGGAGCGCTGACGGGTGCGGGGCCGTAGGTCACCCACGGCCCCGCACCCGCGCGTTCACCCCTTGACGCAGACGACCTGCTTGAGCCGCGCCACCACCTCGACCAGATCGCGCTGCTGGTCGATGACCTTCTCGATCGGCTTGTACGCACCCGGGATCTCGTCCACGACGCCGGAGTCCTTACGGCACTCCACGCCCCGCGTCTGCTCCTCCAGGTCCTGCGTCGAGAAACGCTTCTTCGCCTGGTTCCGGCTCATCTTCCGACCGGCGCCGTGCGAGGCCGAGTTGAAGGACGCCTCGTTCCCCAGGCCCCGGACGATGTACGAACCGGTGCCCATCGAACCGGGGATGATCCCGTAGTCCCCGCTGCCCGCGCGGATGGCGCCCTTGCGGGTCACCAGCAGGTCCATGCCCTCGTACCGCTCCTCGGCCACGTAGTTGTGGTGGCAGGAGATGACCGGCTCGAAGACCGGGCGGGCCTTCACGAACTCCTTGCGCACGACGTCCTGGAAGAGCGACATCATGATCGCGCGGTTGTACTTGGCGTACTCCTGCGCCCAGAACAGATCGTGCCGGTAGGCGGCCATCTGCGGGGTGTCCGCGATGAACACGGCCAGATCGCGGTCGATCAGGCCCTGGTTGTGCGGCAGGCCACGGGCCTGGCCGATGTGGTACTCGGCCAGTTCCTTGCCGATGTTCCGCGAACCGGAGTGCAGCATCAGCCAGACCGCACCCTCGTCATCAAGACAGAATTCGATGAAGTGGTTGCCCGATCCGAGCGAGCCCATCTGCTTCGTGGCCCGCCCCTGGCGGAACTTGACCGCCTCGGCCACTCCCCCGAACCGCCCCCAGAAGTCATCCCATCCGGTGGTCCGGAATCCGTGCAGCCGCCCCGGGTCGACCGGGTCGTCGTGCATCCCCCGGCCCACCGGAATCGCCTGCTCGATCTTGGACCGCAGCCGCGACAGATCGCCCGGCAGATCGTCCGCGGTGAGCGACGACTTGACCGCCGACATCCCGCAGCCGATGTCCACGCCGACCGCCGCCGGGCACACGGCCCCGTGCATCGCGATCACCGAGCCGACGGTGGCGCCCTTTCCGTAGTGCACGTCCGGCATCACGGCCAGGCCCTTGATCCACGGCAGCGTCGCCACGTTCCGCAGCTGCTGCATGGCGCCGCCCTCGACCGTCGCGGGGTCCGCCCACATACGGATCGGAACCTTCGCCCCCGGCACCTCGACATACGACATGGTTTACTCATTCCCCCGTAAAAGACTGAAAACGCAAAAACCGGGCCCATGGCCCCATTCACGACGGCCGACCGGCAGACGCGGCGGCCCGTGCGGTACACATTGTCTGCAGCCATCGCCTACGGACGGCAAGCAGTTTTCGCTCGAAGGGACACGGATAGTGCAGCCAGCGCAGCGAACGGCCCGTGGCCGTCGTGCCACCCAGGCCGCCGCCCTGCTCATCGCCGTGCTCGCCACCGCGGGACTCAGCGGATGCACCGGCTCCGACTCCAAGCCCGGGGCCGACGACAGCTCCTCCGACGACTCCGGTTCGTCGGTCTCGGCCGAGCCGGGCCGCTACAACACCCTCCCCGAGGCGTGCGGCGCCGTGAGCCCCAAGACCCTGTACCGGCTACTGCCCGGCGGCGCCCAGGACGACAAGGCGTACGACGGCCAGGCGACCGTGACGTACGACATAGACCGGCGCGACGGCTGCCGCTGGAAGATCGCGACGCCGAGCGGCACCCGCTATCTGACGCTGGACTTCGAGCGTGTCGTCTCGTACGACCCGTCCGTGAGCGACGAGGACCGGGCGCAGGAGCTGTACGAGAAGAAGGCGGTCGCCGCGGACATTCCGGACGCTCCGGCCTCACCCTCCGCCGGTGCCTCGGACGACGACTCCTCCGCCTCCTCCTCGCCCGGCTCGGGGTCGAGCGCGTCGAGCGGATCGAGCGGATCGAGCGCGTCCGGCGGCAAGAGCAGCGCGAATCCGGACAGCGGCGAGAGCAGCACCGGAAGTGAGAAGGGCAACACCGGCGGGAAGGGCGGCACGGCCACCCCGGGCGCGGGCGACGATGAGGGCACCGCAAGCGACGGGGACACGCCGGAGAACCCGGCCGCCACCGCCCCGCGTCGCCTCGACGACCTCGCCGACGACGCGTTCCTCGATGATCAGCTGATCACCAAGGACTCCGGAATCCACCGGGACATCACGGTCGTTTTCCGGTCCTCGAATGTGATTGCCACCATTGAGTACGACCAGTGGTCGACCAACAAAAAGGACATTCCCGGAAGCGAAGAACTCCAGGAGAACGCCGAAGACTTGGCCCAGGAGCTGACCGGGCGCCTCACCGAATAGCGAGCCGAGCCGACCGCGGGCGGGAGACCTCGGGGATTGGGCCGCCCGCGATCGGCCGCGTACCGTGCCGGTAATGACGCGGGCGGTACCACCGCCCATCGACAGAGATTGAGCGAAGGAACCATGCACCGTTCAGCCCCGCGACTCGCCCGAATACTCGCCTGCGCGACCGTACCGGTCATGCTCGTCGCCGGGTGCTCCTCCGGCTCCGACGACAAAAAGGACGCGGAGAGTTCATCGAGACCCTCCTCGCCCAGTGCCTCGCCGTCCGTCGCGGCGGCAAAGTTCAGCAAGCTCCCCGATGTGTGCTCGGCCCTCTCGGGCAAGACCATCGACAAGCTGGTGCCCAAGGCGAAGACCAAGAAGGGCAAGGCCCTCCAGTCCGGCGACACCAACACGTCCGCCACCTGCCTGTGGAACGGCCTCGACGGCTTCAAGTACCGCTCGCTGTCCCTCTCCATGAAGCTCTTCCCCTCCGACGCCGGGCTCGGCGCGGGCGACAAGCGCGCCCAGGAGTACGCCACCCAGCAGGCGGGCAAGGCTTCCTCCGCGGACGGGGCGAAGAACCCCAAGACCGAGCAGACCGCCATCGGTGACGCGGCGACCACCGTCCGTACCGAGGAGAAGAAGGACGGCGAGGAGTTCCGGAACCAGACGGTCATCGCCCGGACCGCCAATGTCGTGGTGACCGTCGAGTACGACGGCGCGGGCTACGAGACCGAGAAGGCGCCGGACGCCACCAAGCTGATGGACGACGCCAAGGCCGCGGCCAAGGAGGTCGTCGACTCCGTCGCGAAGGGCACCGGCGGCGGCCAGGACTCCCCGAGCTCGGCCGGTTCCAAGTCCGCCGACAAGTCCAAGGATTCGAAGGACTCCAAGGACTCCAAGGGCGACTCCTAGCCCTCTCCGCCGCCCCCTTCCCGTCCATGGCGGTTGACGTGTATGCGACCCTGGGCGCGCTGCATGCCAAGGCATTTCGCCAAGGACGGGGAGGGATCGCGGGTGGCCGCGATGCAACTGACACGAACGCATCGAATACTGATCGGCGTGGTCGTCGCCGGGGCGGTGGTGATCGCCGCGATCGGCTTCGCGGGGTCCTACACCGCGGTCCGCGACCTCGCCGAGAAGAAGGGCTTCGGCGCCTTCTCCAACGTCTTCCCCATCGGGATCGACGCCGGGATCTGCGTCCTGCTGGCCCTGGATCTGCTGCTGACCTGGATCCGCATCCCCTTCCCGCTGCTGCGCCAGACCGCGTGGATGCTGACCGCGGCCACCATCGCCTTCAACGGCGCCGCCGCCTGGCCGGACCCGATCGGCGTCGGCATGCACGGCGTCATCCCGGTGCTCTTCGTGGTCTCCGTGGAGGCCGCCCGGCACGCGATCGGCCGGATCGCCGACATCACCGCCGACCGGCACATGGAGTCGGTCCGCATCGTCCGCTGGCTGCTGGCGCCGCTGCCGACCTTCCGGCTGTGGCGCCGGATGAAGCTGTGGGAGCTGCGCAGCTACGACGAGGTCATCCGGCTGGAACAGGACCGGCTGGTCTACCAGACCCGGCTGCAGGCCCGCTACGGGCGGCAGTGGCGCCGCAAGGCCCCGGTGGAAGCGCTGATGCCGCTGCGGCTGGCGCGCTACGGGGTGCCGCTGTCCGACACCGCCCCGGCGGGCCTCGAGGCGGCCGGGCTGGAAGCGAGCGCCTTCTCCCCGGCCGCGCTGCCGTCGGGCACGCCGGGCACCGCGGGGGGCGGGGCCGGGCAGACGCCGGACACGGCGTACCCGGGGGCCCAGCCGGGCGCCTACGGCCCGGCCGACGGCACCGCCGGATACGCCGCCGGTCCCGGGCAGCAGCAGCCCCAGCAGCCGCAGGAGCTGCCCCTCTCGCTGCCGCTGCCGGTGTACCAGCAGCCGACGGGGCAGGAGCACGACGGCCGGGGCGCCGTCCCGTACGACCCCGCCGCCCCCCATCCGGCGCAGCCCGAGCAGCCCGGACAGCCCGGACCGCAGCCGGGGCAGCCCGAGCAGCCGCAGGTCACCGTCCCGGTCGGGCCCAACCGGGTCCGCCAGCTCGGCGGCCAGGGCGGGGCGGGCATACCGGGCGCGTACGTCCCGGAGCAGCGCGGCCAGGAGCAGCAGCCGTACGTCGAGTACGAGCAGCCCGAGGCGCCCGCCGCGGCGACGATGCCGGACGACGTCCCGCGCGACGAGGTGTTCTACGCGACCTACCGCCAGTACCTCGCCGACAACGGACGCTTCCCCTCCGCGTACCAGTTCGGGCAGCGGCTGCGGGAGGCGTACGGCGTCGCCGACCTCAGCAACGACGAGCTGACCGGCTACGTGAACGACTACAAGGACCGCTACCGCATGGAGATGCAGGCGGAGCACATCCCGTAACCGCCGAGGCCGGGACCCGGACCGGGACCCGCGGGCGCCGGGCGGACCCGGCGCCCGCCCGGCTCAGGGGTCTCCCAGCTCAGGCCGCGAGCAGCTTGCGCACCCGGTCCGCCCCCACCGCGAGCAGCAGGGTGGGCAGCCGCGGCCCGGTGTCCCGGCCGACCAGCAGCTTGTAGAGCAGCGCGAAGAACGCCCGCTGCGCGACCTTCAGCTCCGGCGTCGGCTTGGCGTCCGCCGACAGCCCCGCCTGGAGCTTCGGCACGCCGTAGACCAGCGTCGTCAGCCCGTCGAGCGACCAGTGCTCGTCCAGCCCGTCGAGCAGCAGCCGCAGCGACTCGCGCTCGGTCTCGCCGAGCGAGGCCAGCAGCTCGGTGTCCGGCTCCTCCCGGACCCGGGTGCGCTGCTCGGCCGGGACCTGGGTGGTGATCCAGCGCTCGGCCCGGTCGAGCCGCGGCCGGGTCTCGTCCAGGGACGTCACCGGGTTCGCCGGGTCCAGCTCGCCGAGGATGCGCAGCGTCTGCTCGTCGTGCCCGGTGGTGATGTCCACCACGGAGGCGAGCATCCGGTACGGCAGCGGGCGCGGGGTGCGGGGCAGCTCACCGGTGGCGGTGCGGGTCGCACGGCTGTAGGCGGCGATGTCCGCGGGCTGCGCCGAACCGTCGTCGATCTTGCGCTCCAGGGCGTCCCACTCGTCGTAGGTGCGCTGGATCTCCTGATCGAAGGCGATCTTGAAGGACTGGTTCGGGCGGCGGCGCGCGTACAGCCAGCGCAGCAGCGGGGCCTCCATGATCTCCAGCGCGTCGGCCGGGGTCGGCACGCCGCCCTTGGAGGAGGACATCTTGGCCATGCCGCTGATGCCGACGAACGCGTACATCGGGCCGATCGGCTGGTCGCCGCCGAAGACCTCGCGCACGATCTGCCCGCCGACCACGAACGAGGAGCCGGGCGAGGAGTGGTCGACGCCGGAGGGCTCGAAGACGACGCCCTCGTACGCCCAGCGCATCGGCCAGTCGACCTTCCAGACCAGCTTGCCGCGGTTGTGCTCGCTGAGCCGCACGGTCTCGGCGTGGCCGCAGGCGCAGGTGTAGGCCAGCTCGGTGGTCTCGTCGTCGTACGAGGTCACGGTCGTCAGATCGCGCTCGCAGACCGAGCAGTACGGCTTGTACGGGTAGTACCCGGCGGCGCCCGCGCTGCCGTCGTCCTCGGCGGCCGCGCCCGAGCCCTCGGCGGCTTCCAGCTCGGCCTCGTCGACCGGCTTCTGCTGCTGCTTCTGCTGCTGCTTGGCGCCCTTCGCGGCGGCGGGCTTGTCCTTCGTGCGGTACCGGTCGAGCACGGCATCGATCTGCTCGCGGTGGCGCATCGCGTGCAGGATCTGCTCGCGGTAGGCGCCCGAGGTGTACTTCTCGGTCTGGCTGATGCCGTGGAACTCGATGCCCATCGCGCGCAGGGCCTCGATCATCGGCGCCTTGAAGTGCTCGGCCCAGCTCGCGTGCGGGGATCCGGGCGGGGCCGGGACCGAGGTCAGCGGCTTGCCGATGTGCTCGGACCAGGACGGGTCGACCCCGGCCGGGACCTTCCGGTACCGGTCGTAGTCGTCCCAGGACAGGATGTGGACGCAGTCGTATCCACGGCGCCGGATCTCGTCGGCGACCAGGTGCGGCGTCATGACCTCGCGCAGATTGCCGAGGTGGATCGGGCCGGACGGGCTGAGACCCGAGGCGCAGACGATGGGTTTGCCGGGCGCGCGTCGCTCCGCCTCGGCAATGACCTCGTCGGCGAATCGGGAGACCCAGTCGGTCTCGGTGCTCTGAGCCACGGTCGGCACTTCCTTCCTTGCGGTCATGGCACCGACCATTGTCCCAGACGGAGGAGGGGCCTTCGGGGTTGCCCACAGGTTGTCGTCATCCACAACCGGAGTTATCCACAGCTGTGCACAGCCCGGAGAAAGGGTTGGACGGCCCATGAAATACTGGGGTGGCCAGATTGGTAACCCAGCCCTCTATAGGAACGGCACCTCACCCATGGCCTCGGTCCCCTCCCTTGCCGCTTCGGTCCACCAGCGCGTCGCGAACGCCCTCATGGCTGCCCTGCCGGAGGCCGGTTCCGCGGACCCGCTGCTGCGACGAAGCGACCGGGCCGACTTCCAGGCCAACGGGATGCTGGCGCTGGCGAAGCAGCTCAAGGGGAATCCGCGCGAGCTGGCGGCGCAGGTCGTGGAGCGCCTTCCGGTCGCCCCGACCTCCGCCGACCCCGATTCGGTGATCGCCGACATCGAGGTCTCCGGACCCGGCTTCCTCAACATCACCGTCGCGGACTCCGCCATCACCGCGACCCTCGCCGCGCGCGCCGCCGACGACCGCCTCGGCGTCCCGTTCGCGGCCGACGCGGGCACGACCGTGATCGACTACGCCCAGCCGAACGTGGCGAAGGAGATGCACGTCGGCCATCTGCGCTCGGCGGTGATCGGCGACGCGGTGGTCAGGATCCTGGAGTTCACCGGCGAGAAGGTGGTCCGGCGCCATCACATCGGCGACTGGGGCACCCAGTTCGGCATGCTCATCCAGTACCTGATCGAGCATCCGCACGAGCTGGACCACCGGGATGCCGCCTCCGGCGAAGAGGCGATGTCCAATCTGAACCGCCTCTACAAGGCGGCGCGCGCGCTCTTCGACGCCGACCCGGAGTTCAAGGAGCGGGCCCGGCGCCGGGTGGTGGAGCTGCAGGCCGGGGACGAGGAGACGATCGCCCTGTGGCGCAAATTCGTGGACGAGTCGAAGATCTACTTCTACTCGGTCTTCGACAAGCTCGACATCGAGATCCATGACCCCGATGTGGTCGGCGAGTCCGGTTACAACGACATGCTGGCCGAGACCTGCCGCCTGCTGGAGGAGTCCGGCGTCGCGGTCCGCTCCGAGGGCGCCCTGTGCGTCTTCTTCGACGACGTCAAGGGCCCGGACGGAAACCCGGTGCCGCTGATCGTCCAGAAGTCCGACGGCGGCTTCGGCTACGCCGCCACCGACCTGTCCGCGATCCGCGACCGGGTGCAGAACCTCCAGGCCGACACCCTGCTGTATGTGGTGGACGCCCGGCAGTCGCTGCACTTCAAGATGGTCTTCGAGACCGCCCGCCGGATCGGCTGGCTGAACGAGAAGGTGCACGCCGTCCAGCTCGCCTTCGGCACGGTCCTCGGCAAGGACGGCAAGCCGTTCAAGACCCGTGAGGGCGAGACGGTCCGGCTGGAGGACCTGCTGGACGAGGCGAGCGAGCGCGCCGCGGCCGTGGTCCGGGAGAAGAGCGAGAAGCTCGGCCTCACGGAGCAGGAGATCGTGGAGCGCGGCGGCCAGGTGGGCATCGGCGCCGTGAAGTACGCCGACCTGTCCACCTCCGCCTCCCGCGACTACAAGTTCGACCTCGACCAGATGGTCTCGCTCAACGGCGACACCTCGGTCTACCTCCAGTACGCGTACGCCCGCATCCAGTCGATCCTGCGCCGCGCCGACGAGACGCAGCACCCGGCCGCGCACCCGGAGCTGCAACTGGCCCCCGCCGAGCGGGCGCTGGGCCTCCACGTCGACCAGTTCGCGGAGACGCTGGCCGAGGTGTCCGCGTCGTACGAGCCGCACAAGCTGGCCGCGTACCTCTACCAGCTGGCCTCGTTCTTCACGACCTTCTACGACCAGTGCCCGGTCCTGAAGGCGGAGGGCGGCCCGGCCGAGGTCGAGAACCGGCTCTTCCTGTGCGACCTGACCGCCCGCACGCTGCGGCAGGGGATGTCCCTGCTGGGCATCCGGACGCCCGAGCGCCTCTGAGCGTGAGCGCTCACCGGTTCCGTGCGTCCGGTGCGCAGGACACATCGCGCGCCGGTCGCACGCCGCCGACCAGGTAGTCCGTCACCGCACGGTCCGCGCAGGGGCTGGTGTACGGGGCCGGGACGTAGGCCGCGCCGTGGCCCGTGGTGTCCACGCTGACCATCCGCGCCCGGTCGCCGAAGGCGCGGCGCAGGTTCAGCGCCCCGCTGTAGGGGGTGGCGACATCGCGGCGGTTCTGCACCAGCAGCACGTTGGACGGCCCCCGGTCGGTGATGCGGACCGGCTTGTCCTGGGGCTCGTACGGCCAGAAGGCACATGGCGTGATGTTCACCGGCATGCCCGCGGTCAGCGGATGGGAGGCGCGGCTCGCGGCGACATCGCGGGTGTAACCGGGGATCGACGCAGGCCACTCCACGTCGTTGCAGATGGTGCCGAAGGTCGAGGCCACGGAGTCCTGCGTCGGATCCGGCGGCACCGTGCCGGGCACCGTGCCCCTCCGCGCGTCCTCGATCAGCTTGGCCAGTTCCTCGAACTGACTCGGGGAGTACAGGGCGGTCAGGACGCTCTGGCGGAACACATTGCCGTTCAGCTCGGGCGGGTTGGCGCCGGGCCAGGGCAGGGGTTCGGCGTCCAGCCGGGCGGCCAGATCGAGGACGCGGCGGCGCACCCCGGCGGGCGTATCGGCGAGGCGGACGGGGCTGCCGGGGGCGGAGGCCCATGCGGCGAAGGCGGGGAAGGTGTCCTCGACGCCGACCGCGTAGTTGGCCAGCCAGCGGCGCTCCACCTGCCGCGGGTCCGGGTCGTCGTTGCTGTCCAGCACCCAGCGGTCGGTGCGCTCCGGGTACAGCTGCGCGTACACGGATCCCACGTACGTCCCGTACGAGATGCCCCACGCCGACAGCTTCCGCTCGCCGAGCGCCCGGCGGATGCTGTCGATGTCGCGCGCCTCGTTGACGGTGCTGAGGGTGGGCAGCAGCGCGCCGCCGTTGCGGGCGCAGGTGTCGGCGATGCGCCGGGCGGTGGCGACGTTCTCCGTGATGCCGCCGTTCGCCGCGGGCCAGGGGCGGGACCTGGTCAGGGACAGGTCCTCGGTCGCCAGACCGCAGCTCGCGGGCGTGGACCGGCCCATTCCGCGCGGGTCGAAGCTGACGATGTCGTACGCGTCCCGCACCGACCGCGGAAGCCGCTTGCCGAGGGTGGTCGGCCTGTTCAGACCGGGCGATCCGGGGCCACCGGGGATCAGCAGCAGCGTGCCGCGGCGGGCGTCCGGCCGCTCGCTGCGGATGCGGGAGACCGCGAGCGTGATCCGCTTCCCGTCCGGGTCGCGGTAGTTCAGCGGCACAGTGAACGTGGCGCACTCCTGGCGGGCGTCGAGGCCGTCGCCCGTGCACTTCCCCCAGGCGAGGGGCGAGGGCTTCCCCTCGGTCGCGTCGGCCGAGGACACGGTGGCCAGGACGGAGGCGATGGCCGCGGTGGCGAGGGCCAGCGCGGCGGTCTTGCCGGTCATCAGTGGCATGGCGACGAGTCTGTCGGGGCCGGACGCGCGTGCCCATCCCGTCACCCGGTCGGTGGGCGCTGCGGATAACCCCACCCTTGGGGATCGGCCCCGACCGCACCCTTTGCGACAAATTCTCCGATTAGAGACAACCTCCGGCCCCCGCCGCCCGTCAAACCCCATGCATCACCCGTCAATCGAGACACTTGGGGGTAGGACATGCGACGGTGGGGAACCTCGCTCGCGGCGCTCGCGCTGGCAGGCGCCGGACTGGCGGCGGTCACGGCCGGAACAGCGGAAGCGGCGCAGACCACCGGCACGAACACGACCGCGTCGTGCGCGACCGGCTGGGGCAGCGGCGAGAAGACGGCGCCCTCGGGCAACCACAAGCCGCTGGAGAACATCCGGGCCGGTCGGCACGAGTGCTTCGACCGCCTGGTCTTCGACGTGAAGGGCGCCACCGGCGCCGACAAGGTGCGCTTCGACGCCCGCTACGTCGACGCGTTCCACCAGGACGGCTCCGGAGACCTGATCCCCGTCAACGGCGGGGCGATCCTGGACATCCGGGTGGGCGCGCCCAGCTACGACTACGAGACGGGCAGCTCGACGTACCCGGGCAAGGCCAGGAAGCCGCTGCCGGGCGTGGACGTCACCGGCTACAAGACCTTCCGGGACACCCGCTACGGCTCCAGCTTCGAGGGCGACACCCAGGTCGGCCTCGGGGTGCGGGCACGCCTGCCGTTCCGGGTCTTCCAGTCCGACGGCAAGGTCATCGTGGACGTTGCCCACTCCTGGACCGCCACCGCCGCCCGCTGAATCCCCCGCCGGCCCCCCATCGGTCCCGCGTCAGCGCAGCCGCGCGTCGACCGCCGCGGGGTCGAAGAGGGCATCGGCGACCATGTGGGCCGCGCCGGTGACACCCGCGCGGGTCTCCAGCGGGGACAGCACGACGCGCAGATCGCGGGTGGCCAGCGGCAGTGACCGCCGGTAGGTGACCTCCCGGATCCCCGCGATCAGATGTTCCTGGGCGTGGGCGAGCCCGCCGCCGACGACCAGGATGGACGGGTTGAGAAGGCTGACCGCGTCGGCGACGCCCTGGCCGAGCAGGCGGCCCGCCTGCCGCAGCAGCCGTACGGCGTCGCCGTTGCCGGAACGGACGAGGGCCACCACGTCGTCGGTGGTAGCGACGTCGTGCCCGGCGGCGGTGAGATCGCGGACCAGGGCCCAGCCACCGGCCAGGGCCTCCAGGCAGCCGGAGTTGCCGCAGCGGCAGACGGGCGCGTCGGGGGAGGTCTCGTCGAGGCCGGGCGCGGGGATGTGGCCGATGTCGCCCGCGGCACCCTGGGAGCCGTGGTGGAGCGCGCCGCCGAGGACGAGACCTGAGCCGATGCCGGTGCCCGCCTTGACGAAGAGCAGATGGCGGCGGTCGGGCCAGTTGGCGCGGTGTTCGCCGAGGGCCATCAGGTTGGTGTCCTTGTCGGCCAGGACCGGGCAGTCGTAGGCGCCGCGGAAGAAGTCCGGCACGGTGTAGCCGTCCCAGCCGGTCATGATGGGCGGACTGACGACACGTCCGGTGCCCGCCTCCACCGGTCCGGGCACCCCGATGCCGATGCCGCGCACCCGGTCGGCCGGTTCACCCGCGTCCCTCAGCAGCCGCCGGAAGTCGGCGGCGACCTGCCCGAGCACCGCCTCCGGGCCCTCGGCCACACTGAGGTCGCGGCGGTGCGAGACGAGGACGTCGCAGCCCATGTCGGCGAGCGCGGTGTGCACATGGCTGCCGCCGATGTCGGCGACGAGCAGCACCCCGGCGTCACGGCGCAGCCGGAAGGAGCCCGCGGGGCGGCCGCCGGTGGAGTCGGCCGCCCCGGACACCTCCAGATAACCGGCCTCGCCCAGCGCCTCCAGCCGGGTGGCCATGGTGGACCGGGACAGTCCGGTCGCGGCCATGAGCTGGGCCCGAGTGGTGGCCCGGCCGCCGCGGATGAGCGCCAGCACCGCCCCTGGGCCCGTCGGATGCGCCTGACCTGCCGAGACCGCCTCCGCCACTGGGCCCTGTCCTCCGTGTTCACGCTCTGTTCGGTACCGCCCACACCGTACCGCCCTTTACGACCGAACCCAAGCTCACTTATGTATTGCCCTCACGCAAAAGATGCGTAACATCAGGCGGGCATTACGCACGCAACGACGCGGAGGGACCTCGATGAACGACCTCGGAGTACACGCACTGGTGTGGACCGGCGACTGGACGCCCGAGGGCGCCCGGACCGCCGCGGCCCGCAGCCGCGCGGCCGGATACGACCTGGTCGAGATCTCCCTCCACGACCCGGAGCTGGTGGACGTGAAGGACACCCGGCAGGTACTCGCCGAACACGGCCTGCGCGTGGCCTGCTCGCGCGGCCTCTCCTTCGACTCCGACGTCTCCTCCGACGACCCGGACACCGCCGCCCGCGGCGAGGCGCAGCTGCGCCAGGCCCTGCGCATCACCCATGACCTCGGCGGCGACTACTTCGGCGGGGTGCTCTACAGCGCCCTCGGCAAGTACGGCCGCCCCACCACCGCCCGGGGGCGCGAGCACGCCGTCCAGGCACTGCGCCGACTGGCCGCCGAGGCGGACGGGCTCGGGGTGACGCTCGGCCTGGAGGTGGTCAACCGGTACGAGAGCAACGTCGTCAACACCGCCGACCAGTGCCTGGACCTGATCGACGAGATCGGCGCCTCCAACGTCCTGGTCCACCTGGACACGTACCACATGAACATCGAGGAGCAGGACTTCTCCCGCCCGGTCCGCGCCTGCGGCGACCGCCTCGGCTACGTCCACGTCGGCGAGTCCCACCGCGGCTACCTCGGCTCCGGCACCATCGACTTCCCCGCCTTCTTCCACGCCCTCGCCGACGTCGGCTACCAGGGCCCGATCACCTTCGAGAGCTTCTCGTCGGCCGTCGTCGCCCCCGGCCTCTCCCACGACCTCGCCGTCTGGCGGAACCTGTGGTCCGACGGCCCGGACCTCGCCGCCCACGCCCACTCGTACATGGCCGACCAGATCAAGGCCGCACATGCCCGCCCGGCGGCCTGAAGCCGCGAATCGCCCCGCACGGAAAGCCCCCGCCATGACTCCCCAGCAGCTCCTTGACCGCGCCCGGCGCCTGGCCGACTCCGGCCGCCGCCGACTGCTCGGCATCGCCGGACCGCCCGGAGCGGGCAAGACCACCCTCGCCGAGTACCTGGTCGGCGCCCTCGGCCCCGACCGCGCGGTCCTGGTCCCGATGGACGGCTTCCACCTCGCCGACGCCGAACTGCGCCGCCTCGGTCTACTGAACCGCAAGGGCGCCCCGGAGACGTTCGACCCGTACGGCTACACCGCCCTGCTGCGCCGCCTCAAGGAGCCGCGCCCCAGCGAGCCGGTGTACGCACCGGGCTTCGAACGCGAGCTGGAGCAGCCCATCGCGGGCTCCATCCCGGTCGCTCCGGACGTCCCGCTCGTCGTCACCGAGGGCAATTACCTGCTGCTGGACGACGCCCCCTGGCGCCCGGTCCGCGAACTGCTGGACGAGACCTGGTGGGTCGAGCTGGACACCGAGGAGCGGGTACGGCGGCTGATCGACCGCCATGAGCGGTTCGGAAAGGAGCCCGCCGAGGCCGAACGCTGGGTCCGAACCTCCGACGAGGCCAACGCCCGCCGCGTCGCCCCCGGCCGCGAGGCCGCCGACCTCATCGTCGGCTTCACCGCTGATCCAGGGGAGGCGCGGCCATGACCGGCACCCTCAGCCTCGGGGCCGTCGACTGGTTCCTGCTCGCCGTCTACTTCGGCGCGATCATCGCCATCGGTCTGGCCACCAAGCGCGCCGTCCACACCACCGGCGACTTCTTCCTCGCCGGGCGCTCCATGCCCGCCTGGATCACCGGGCTGGCCTTCATATCCGCCAACCTCGGCGCCCTGGAGATCATCGGCGGCGCGGCCAACGGCGCCCAGTACGGGGCCGCCGCGGTGCACTTCTACTGGCTCGGCGCGATCCCCGCGATGGTCTTCCTCGGCGTCGTGATGATGCCGTTCTACTACTCGACGCGGGTGCACAGCGTCTCCGAATATCTGCGCCGCCGCTTCAACAACCAGACCCACCTGCTCAACAGCGTGGTCTTCGCGGTCGCGCAGATGCTGCTCGCGGGCGTCAACCTCTTCGCCCTCGCGCTGATCGTCAAGCTGCTGATCGGCTGGCCGCTGTGGCTGTCCATCGTGCTGTCGGCCGTCTTCGTCCTCGCGTACATCACCCTGGGCGGGCTCGCGGGCGCGATCTACGGCGAGGTGCTCCAGTTCTTCGTCATCCTCGCCGGGCTGATCCCCATCGTCGTCATCGGCCTCCACACCGTCGGCGGCTTCGGCGGCCTGCGGGACGCCGTCCAGGATCCCACCCTGCTGCACACCTGGCAGGGCACCACCCCCGGCCACTGGACCAACCCGCTCGGCGACTGGATCGGCCTCGCCATGGGCGAGGGCTTCGTCCTCGCCTTCGGCTACTGGACCACCAACTTCGCCGAGGTGCAGCGCTCGCTCGCCGCCAAGGACCTCAACGCCGCCCGCCGCACCCCGCTGATCGCCGCCTTCCCCAAGATGGCGCTGCCGCTGCTCACCGTGGTCCCCGGCATGATCGCCCTGGTCGTCATCCCCAAGCTGGGCCAGCCCGGCGGGCCCACGTACAACGACGTCATCCCCGAGATGATGCAGCGCTTCCTGCCGACCGGAGTCCTCGGCATCGCCCTCACCGGGCTGCTCGCCGCCTTCATGGCGGGCATGGCCGCCAACATCTCCGGCTTCAACACCGTCTTCACGTACGACATCTGGAAGCCGTACGTGGTGCGCGGCCGCGACGACCGCTACTACCTCAAGGCCGGGCGCTACGCCACGGTCGCGGGCATCGCGGTGAGCGTCGCGGCGGCGTTCCTCGCCTCCGAATACAACAACATCCAGAACTACATCCAGCTCCTCTTCTCGTTCTTCAACTCACCACTGTTCGCGACCTTCCTGCTCGCGATGTTCTGGAAGCGGGTCACGCCGTGGGCGGGCTTCTGGGGCATGCTCTCCGGCACCGCGGCCGCCGCCGTCGCCCACCTCTCCGCCTACCACATCGGCTGGTTCTACCCGGGCGGCGAGGTCGGCCCGCACGACACCATCAACGCCCAGATGGCCAACTTCTACGGCGCCCTCTTCGCCTTCGTCGTGGACGCCGTCGTCACGATCGCGGTCACCTTCATCACCCAGCCGAAGCCGGAAGCCGAACTCCGCGGCCTCGTCTGGGGCCTCCCCGACCCCGACTCCCCCGACGCCCACGAAGCCTCCGTACGCCAGCCCTGGTGGAAGTCCCCGGTCATCCTCGGGTGCATCATCCTGGCGCTGACGGCAGCCCTGAGCGTCTGGCTGGTCGTCGCCGTATGAACGGAGAGAACCCCATGCCCCCGGGCAAGACCTTCGACATCCGATGGCTCATCGCCGGACTCCTTGGCCTCTACGGCGCCGTCCTCTCCGTACTGGGCGTGACGGACGGCCCCGCCGAACTGGCCAAGGCCGACGGCATCCGCATCAACCTCTGGATCGGCCTCGGCCTCCTCGCGGTCGCCACCGCATTCGGCACCTGGGCCAAGCTGTCCCCGCAGCGCCGGGACGAGAACTGAGCCGCGTCCGCGCCGGTTCAGGAGGAGAGGAGCCGACTGTCGTATCCCGAGAGCCGGAGGCGTTCATATATCGCGTCGGCGGGTACGCCAAGGTCGAGCGCCAGCTCGCTGACGTGCACGGCTTCGCCGCGAGGATAGAGGGCAGCAGTCGTCGGACTGCTGCCCCGCTGAACACCAGCGGGGGGGACAGACCGGCGTGGTACTGCCTGGCCGCGGACGCCGCTGCCCCCAGATCATGGCTGCCGAGGCACACCGCTACCGAGCAGGGGCGCGCCTCGTGCCACATCCGCTGGTAGTCCCAGATCAGCTCGGCGTCGTGCCACTGCGCCTCGGCGACCACACGCTGTTCACCGCAATCAGCTGAAGGATGTAGTGCCGGATATGAGGCGGCATCGGCTCGGGCAGTCGGTCAAGCGGAACCAGCCGTAGCGCTTGGCCTTCCCCGAGGACGAGTTCGCTCTCCTCACCGTCCCACGTGCCCAGGAACACATGCGGCGGAGTCTTGAGGGGGTCGTACGGGGTCACCACCGCCTCCTCGATCGTGTCCGGCACGATGCCGGTCTCCTCCTTGATTTCGCGGAGGATGGTCTCGATCGGCGCCTCGCCCGGCTCCCGTCCGCCTCCCGGGAGGGACCAGTGCCCCGGCCACCAGATGCCGGGCTTCTCGTCCCGGAGCTGCAGGATGATTTCCCCGCGGCCGGTGAGGATCACGGCCAAGCACCCAGGGATCTTCTTCGGCGGATCCTCAGCCACAACGCCCTCCCCGACGACGCGTCCCCAGCGACGGCCCCCACCGTAGTGGCAGGGGCCACCGGCTTCTCAGGAATGCCCTGTTTCTTCACTCCACGTGAGGACCAGGCGCGCCCACACGGTCTTGCCAATGGGGTCGCGGGGGCGGTGACCGGTTTCCTTGGCCAGGGCTGCGACAAGCTGGAGGCCACGACCGTGCTCGTCGTCCTCGTCGGCAATGAGGATTACGATCTGGCGATCTCTTGCCGGAGCTGGTGCGTGAAGCGACGCAGGAGGTCCAACGTCTCCCGGAACTCAGCCCGGCGGTCGTCCCTGCCCTCGGTTGGCCGGGTGCTCCAGACCCGACGCGCGAGAGCGTCGGCGAGATCGACGGTGTCGTCGGCGCAGAGCAGATAGAGGGCTGAGCGTGCCTCCTGCATCTGGTTCGCCAGCTCGTTGGCTCCGGGGCCGTCGTCGCTCAGCTGTGTTTCCTTCAGGTAGTCCAGTAGCTGAACTACGGCCGTGTTGAAGCCGATCCCGGCCTTGAGCTTCTGTTCGCGGAGCCACATGCGGTCCTGTCGGCGCGCGGTGAACCACGAACCGAACACCACCCCTATGAGGCCGATAGCGGCCCCGGTGGCCACAGACAGGATGTTCTCCATGGTCGGCTCCCCCTGACGTACGGCGACGCCAGGCTATAGAAACGGCCTAACCAACCGCTTTGGTGGCCTCGTCCAGGAGCAGGTACAGCAGGCCGACCAGGCTGCCGCTGCTGACGATCTCGCGGCGGTCGATCATCCCGCGGATCCCCGCGAGCGGAATCCACTCGATGCGGTCCGATTCGTTCAGCTCGGTCGGCGGACCGGCGTACGTGGCGCCGTCGGCGCGGAAGACATGGTGCTCGGAGTCGGTGATGCCATTCGCAGGCTGGGCGTACACCAGCGGCTTCACCGCCTCCACGCGCCAGCCGGTCTCCTCCTCGACCTCGCGCACGGCGGCCTGCTCCGGGGTCTCGTCGGGCTCGATGAGACCCATGGGCAGTTCCCAGCCCCAAGTGTCGGTGACGAACCGGTGCCGCCACATCATCAGCACTCGCTTCTGCTCATCGACCACGGCGGCGACCGCGAGATGCCGCATCCGCACCACATGGTGTTCCCAACGATGACCGTCCGGCTGCTGGACATCGACGAGCCACAGGTTCACCCACGGGTTGCTGTAGATCTGCCGCTCGCCATGGACGGTCCACCGCATGAGCCACTCCCCTTCGCCGACGCGGGTCCCAGCATGTCACTCGGGCGAAACGCAGCAGGGCCGCATGCGCTTGGTGCGCATGCGGCCCGTACGGCGTGGGGCGAAGACCTACTCGCCGCGGTTCAGGCGCTGGGCGGCCTCCGTGGCCCAGTACGTGAGGATCATCGCCGCACCCGCGCGGCGGAACGAGGTGAGGGTTTCCATGATGGCGCGGTCGCGGTCGACCCAGCCGTTCGCGGCGGCCGCCTCGACCATCGCGTACTCGCCGGAGATCTGGTACGCGGCCACCGGCACGTCCGTCGCCTCGGCGATGCGGTACAGGATGTCCAGGTACGGGAGCCCCGGCTTGACCATGACCATGTCGGCGCCCTCGGCCAGGTCCAGTTCCAGCTCGCGCAGCGCCTCGCGGGCGTTGGGCGGGTCCTGCTGGTACGTCTTGCGGTCGCCCTGGAGGGACGAGCCGACCGCCTCGCGGAACGGGCCGTAGAAGGCGGAGGTGTACTTGGCGGTGTACGCCAGGATCGACACGTCCTGGTGACCCGCGCCGTCGAGGGCCTCGCGGATGACGGCGACCTGGCCGTCCATCATGCCGCTCGGGCCGACCGTGTGGGCGCCCGCCTCGGCCTGGACGCGGGCCATTTCGGCGTAGCGCTCCAGGGTGGCGTCGTTGTCGATCCGGCCCTCGGCGTCCAGGACGCCGCAGTGGCCGTGGTCGGTGTGCTCGTCCAGACACAGGTCGGACATGATCACGAGGTCGTCGCCGACCTCGGCGCGCACATCGCGGAGGGCGACCTGGAGGATGCCGTCCGGGTCGGTGCCGGGCGTGCCGACGGCGTCCTTCTTGGACTCCTCCGGCACCCCGTACAGCATGATCCCGCCGAGGCCCGCCTCGACCGCCTCGGCCGCGGCCTTTCGCAGGGAGTCCCGGGTGTGCTGGAAGGCGCCCGGCATCGACTGCAGCGGCACCGGCTCGCTGATGTCCTCCCGCACGAACGCGGGCAGGATCAGCTCGGCCGGGTGCAGCCGGGTCTCGGCGACCATGCGCCGCATCGCCGGTGTGGTGCGCAACCGACGGGGACGGGCCCCGGGGAAGTTGCCGTACCGCGTGCTCAAGAGCGTGCCCTCCTTCGCGATCCGGGCCGTCGCTCGCTCGGGCGCGTGACCGGGTCCCCGGCCTCCACCGCGGCGTTGCGCCGCGCCGCGCCGAAGTCCGCGAGCGCCTCGGCCAGCTTGAGCACCGAGGGCTCGGGCGACAGCACGTCCACCCGCAGGCCGTGCTCCTCCGCGGTCTTCGCGGTGGCCGGGCCGATACAGGCGATGACAGTGACATTGTGCGGCTTGCCCGCGATACCGACGAGGTTCCGCACGGTGGACGACGAGGTGAACAGCACCGCGTCGAACCCGCCGCCCTTGATCGCCTCACGGGTCTCGGCGGGCGGCGGCGAGGCGCGCACGGTGCGGTACGCGGTGACGTCGTCGACCTCCCAGCCCAGCTCGATCAGCCCGGCGACCAGGGTCTCGGTGGCGATGTCGGCACGCGGCAGGAACACCCGGTCGATCGGGTCGAAGACCGGGTCGTACGGCGGCCAGTCATCCAGCAGCCCGGCCGCGGACTGCTCACCGCTGGGCACCAGGTCCGGCTTCACACCGAATTCGATCAGCGACTTGGCGGTCTGCTCGCCGACCGCCGCGACCTTGATCCCGGCGAACGCGCGGGCGTCGAGCCCGTACTCCTCGAACTTCTCGCGCACCGCCTTGACCGCGTTGACCGAGGTGAAGGCGATCCACTCGTAGCGCCCAGTGACCAGGCCCTTGACCGCGCGCTCCATCTGCTGCGGGGTGCGCGGCGGCTCGACGGCGATCGTCGGCACCTCGCTGGGCACCGCGCCGTACGAACGCAGCTGGTCCGAGAGCGAGGCGGCCTGCTCCTTGGTGCGCGGCACCAGGACCTTCCAGCCGAACAGCGGCTTGGACTCGAACCAGGACAGCTGGTCGCGCCGCTCGGCCGCGCCGCTCTCGCCGACGACCGCTATCACGGGCTGCGCGCCCTGCGGCGACGGCAGCACCTTCGCGGACTTCAGCACCTGCGCGATGGTGCCGAGCGTCGCCGTCCAGGTGCGCTGGCGGGTGGTGGTACCGGCGACGGTGACCGTCAGCGGGGTGTCCGGCTTGCGGCCAGCGGACACCAGCTCGCCCGCGGCGGCCGCGACCGTCTCCAGGGTGGCGGAGACGACGGCCGTCGAGTCGGACGAGCCGACCTCGCTCCAGCAGCGCTCGTCGGCCTTACGGGCGTCCACGAAGCGCACATCGGCGCCCTGGGAGTCCCGCAGCGGCACACCCGCGTAGGCGGGCACGCCCACCGCGGCCGCGACACCGGGGACCACCTCGAAGACGATGCCCTCGGCGGCGCACGCCAGCATCTCGTCGGCGGCGTATCCGTCCAGGCCAGGGTCGCCCGCGACCGCGCGGACGACCCGCTTGCCGCCGCGCGCGGCCGCCATGACAAGATTGGTGCTGTCCCGGAGTACCGGGACCTCGGCGGTGCCTGACGACACGTCATGATCCGCCTGCCCAGGCGTGCCCTGAGCTTCGGCGGCCACGCCCGGCCTGACGTGCGTACGTACCACGTCGAGCACTTGCGGGTCGGCGATCAGCACGTCCGCGGCTGCGAGTGCCTCCACGGCACGCAGCGTCAGTAGGCCCGGATCTCCGGGGCCCGCACCGAGAAAGGTGACGTGCCCGCAGCCGGGGTGGTTAGGGGCGTTGGGGTTCAAAGTGCTCGCTCCCCCATAAGACCGGCCGCACCCTTGGCAAGCATCTCGGCGGCGAGTTCGCGACCGAGGTCCGCGGCCTTGTCGGGCGACGCGGGTACGGGACCGGTGGTGGACAGCTGCACCAGCGTCGAGCCGTCGGTCGTGCCGACGACGCCGCGCAGGCGCATTTCGGTGACAACCTGACCGTCGCCCAGCAGGTCGGCCAGCGCCCCCACAGGTGCGCTGCAGCCGGCCTCCAGGGCGGCGAGCAGGGAACGCTCGGCGGTCACGGCGGCCCGCGTGTGCGGGTCGTCGAGTCCGGCGAGCAGGGCAGTCAGCTCCGCGTCGGCCGCGGCACATTCGACTGCCAGGGCCCCCTGGCCGGGGGCGGGCAAAACATGGTCGGCGTCGAGGATCTCGGTCGCCTCGCCGATCTGCCCGAGGCGGATCAGCCCCGCGGCGGCGAGCACCACGGCGTCCAGTTCACCGGAGCGGACGTAGCCGATCCGGGTGCCGACGTTGCCGCGGATCGGCACGGTCCCGACGTCGAGACCGGACGACCGCGCCCACGCGTTGAGCTGCGCGGCACGGCGCGGCGAGCCGGTGCCTATCCGGGCGCCGGGCGGCAGCTGCTCGAAGGTGAGGCCGTCGCGCGCGATCAGCGCGTCGCGCGGGTCCTCGCGCCGCGGGATCGCGGCCAGCGTCAGGCCCTCCGGCTCGGCGGTCGGCAGGTCCTTCAGCGAGTGGACGGCGAAGTCGATCTCGCCGCTCAGCAGCGCCTCGCGCAGCGCCGAGACGAAGACGCCGGTGCCGCCGATCTGCGCGAGCTGCTCGCGCGAGACGTCCCCGTACGTCGTGATCTCGACCAGCTCGACGGGGCGGCCGGTCAGCTCGTGCACCGCGTCGGCTATCAGCCCCGACTGGGCCTTGGCGAGCGCGCTGCGGCGGGTTCCCAGCCGCAGCGGGGTGGCGGGGGCGGTGGTCATGCCCGGCCTCCCTTCGGGTCGTTCGGTTCGGCGGCGGCCGCCGGGCCCGAGCCGCCCGTGTCGGCCCGGCTGACGGCGGCAACCGCCTGGGGGTCGAGGTCGAAGAGCTCGCGCAGCGCGTCCGCGTATCCCGCGCCGCCCGGAGTGCTCGCCAGCTCCTTGACCCGCACGGTGGGCGCGTGCAGCAGCTTGTCGACGACCCGGCGCACGGTCTGGGTGATCTCCGAGCGCTGCTTGTCGTCCAGATCGGGCAGGCGTCCGTCGAGCCGGGCGATCTCACTCGCGACGACATCTGCCGCCATGGTACGCAGCGCGACCACGGTCGGCGTGATGTGCGCGGCGCGCTGGGCCGCCCCGAAGGCGGACACCTCGGCGGAGACGATTCCGCGGACCGTGTCGACGTCGGCGGCGAGCGCCACCGCGGAGGAACCCGAGGCGTCGGAGTCGGCGGGGGTGGCGGCCGCCTCGGCGAGGGACTCGATGTCGACCAGCCGCAGCCGCTCGATCCGGTGCGCCGCCGCGTCTATGTCGCGCGGCATCGCCAGGTCCAGCAGCGAGACGGTGGCGGCGTGCCCGCCGGTGGGACAGCCCGCCCGCTGGGTGAGGGCGGTGCGCAGATCGTCCTCGGTGAGCACCAGGCCGGTCGCGCCCGTACAGGAGACGACGATGTCGGCGTGCGGCAGCTCGTTCGCGACCCGGTCGCGCGGCACGGCGCGGGCGATCAGGCCGGGCCGCTGCTCCGCGGCGGCCTCGCGCGCGGCGTCGGCCGCCCGGTCGGCGACGTCGGCGCCCAGCCCGGCGTGGTGGCCCGCGAGGGATTCGGCGAGCCGCAGGGCCCGCTCCAACGTCCTGTTGGCGATCACCAGTTCTGCCACACCGGCCCGCGCGAGGGTCGTCGCCGCCAGCGAGGACATCGATCCCGCGCCGATCACCAGCGCGCGCTTCCCGGCCGCCCACCGCGCCACCGGCTCGGCCCCGGCCAGCTGCTCCAGGCCGAAGGTCACCAGCGACTGCCCGGCCTTGTCGATCCCGGTCTCGCTGTGCGCCCGCTTGCCGACCCGCAGCGCCTGCTGGAAGAGGTCGTTCAGCATCCGGCCCGCGGTGTGCAGCTCCTGCCCGAGCGCGAGCGCGTCCTTGATCTGGCCGAGGATCTGGCCCTCGCCGACGACCATCGAGTCCAGCCCGCAGGCCACCGAGAAGAGATGGTGGACGGCCCGGTCCTCGTAGTGCACATAGAGATACGGGGTCAGCTCGTCCAGGCCGACGCCGGTGTGCTGGGCGATCAGGGTGGACAGTTCGGCCACACCGGCGTGGAACTTGTCCACATCGGCGTACAGCTCGATCCGGTTGCAGGTGGCCAGCACCGCGGCCTCGGTGGCGGGATCGGCGGCGAGCGTGTCCTGCAACAGCTTCACCTGCTCGTCACCCACCAGCGCGGCGCGCTCCAGCACGCTCACGGGCGCGCTGCGGTGACTCATGCCGACGACGAGGAGACTCATGCCGGCATCACGGCGGGCACATCCCCGTCAGGTCCTTGCCGACTGCCGTCACCGCCGGACCCACCGGCGGCCGGGCGCTGCGAGGTGGCGGAGGACGGCTTGGGCGTCGTCGCGACACCCGGCTCGCCGGTTCCGGCCGTCTCCCGCTCGGGAGGGGTGGCCTCCTCGCCCGCCTTGCGCTGCTCGTGGAAGGCGAGGATCTGCAGCTCGATGGAGAGATCGACCTTACGGACGTCCACACCCTCCGGGACGGACAGCACGGTGGGCGCGAAGTTGAGGATCGAGGTGATCCCGGCCGCGACGAGGCGGTCACAGACCTGCTGGGCGGCGCCGGCCGGGGTGGCGATCACACCGATCGAGACCCCGTTGTCGTCGATGATCTTCTCCAGCTCGTCGGTGTGCTGCACCGCGATGCCCGCGACCGGCTTCCCGGCCATCGCCGGATCGGCGTCTATCAGCGCGGCGACCCGGAAGCCGCGGGAGGCGAAGCCGCCGTAGTTGGCGAGCGCGGCGCCGAGATTACCGATACCGACGATCACGACCGGCCAGTCCTGGGTGAGGCCGAGCTCCCGCGAGATCTGGTAGACGAGGTACTCCACGTCGTAGCCGACACCGCGGGTGCCGTACGAGCCGAGATACGAGAAGTCCTTGCGCAGCTTGGCCGAATTGACCCCGGCGGCGGTCGCGAGTTCCTCGGAGGACACCGTGGGGACCGAGCGCTCGGAGAGCGCGGTCAGGGCGCGCAGATACAGCGGTAGCCGGGCGACGGTGGCCTCGGGGATTCCTCGGCTTCGGGTCGCCGGTCGGTGAGTTCGGCCAGTTGCCACGGTGCTCCTGCGGGTAGAGCGGGGCTGCGGGCGGCCGGATGGCGTGAGGCCGCCCCATCGACAGCAGGCTATGTCTTTGTGAACGCGTGCACAAAGATGGTGTCCGCTTTGTCCGAGCAAAGTGACCGGTGTCACGCACCCATTCGACCTGGCCACGGAACCACCACCAGCGTCGCACCGTTCCCCGTGGTCGCGCACGCACCGCGGAGCCGCCGAGGGGAGCACGGGCCCTCACTCCTCACCGTTTTACCCCCGGACAGCAACAAATCGCCCACGATCGTAAACCGACCGGGGCCCCACCGCCGAACTCGCCGGGAGCGCACAATGGGGCCATGAGTCCGCTGTTGCGCCGTAGCCCCCGCAAGAAGCCCAGCGAGCGCACGGTGACGCTGATCGGCAAGCCCGACTGTCACCTCTGCGAGAACGCCGAGGCCGTGATCGAGAAGATCTGCGGCGAGCTGGGCACCCCCTGGGAGAAGAAGGACATCACCCAGGACGAGGAGCTGTACCGCAAGTACTGGGAGCAGATCCCGGTGATCCTGGTCGACGGCGCCCAGCACGACTTCTGGCGGGTCGACCCGAAGCGGCTGCGCACCGCCCTCGGCGGCTGACGGCGGCCGCCACCGGGGCGCCTTTCGCCCGCCCCTCTTTCGCGTAACCTGAATCCGGCCGACACCCGGGCGTAACGGGAAGCACCGTGGGCGTGGCTATGCTCGCTCCATGGCTGCACTGGGATGGTTCACCCGACGTCGACAGCCCGCCACGGAGCGGAGCGTCCTCGCCGGAGAGGCATCGGCCGAGGCGGCGCGCAAGTCGTCGGCCGAGACTCCCCCGCCACAGACCGCCGCCGAGCCGGAGTTCCCCGTCGTCGGGGACGAGCAGGCCGCCGCCTTCTTCGACCTGGACAACACGGTCATGCAGGGCGCCGCGCTCTTCCACTTCGGCCGCGGCCTCTACAAGCGGCATTTCTTCCGCAAACGCGAGCTGGCCCGCTTCGCCTGGCAGCAGACGTGGTTCCGGATGGCCGGAGTCGAGGACCCGGCGCACATGGAGGACGTGCGCAGCAGCGCGCTGTCCATCGTCAAGGGTCACCGGGTCGCCGAGCTGATGTCGATCGGCGAGGAGATCTACGACGAGTACATGGCCGACCGCATCTGGCCCGGCACCCGGGCCCTCGCCCAGGCGCATCTGGACGCCGGGCAGCGGGTGTGGCTGGTGACCGCGGCGCCCGTCGAAACCGCGACGATCATCGCCCGGCGGCTGGGACTGACCGGGGCCCTGGGCACGGTGGCCGAGTCCGTCGGCGGCGTGTACACCGGCAAATTGGTCGGCGAACCGCTGCACGGCCCGGCGAAGGCGGAGGCCGTACGGGCGCTGGCGGCGGCCGAGGGGCTCGACCTGAACCGCTGCGCGGCGTACAGCGACTCCTCCAACGACATCCCGATGCTGTCGATCGTCGGCCACCCCTATGCCGTGAACCCCGACGGGCAGCTGCGCAAACACGCCCGCGACCTCGGCTGGCGGCTGCGCGACTACCGCACCGGCCGCAAGGCGGCCCGCATCGGCATCCCGGCCGCGGCCGGGGTCGGCGCGGTGGCGGGCGGCACGGCCGCCGCCGTCGCCCTCCACCGGCGACGCCGCTAGGGCCCATTCACTCCTGGGGGCGTCTCTTCCCCTCTGGAGTCGCCCCCGGCACCGTGACCGACCGTCGCCGTACGAGGGTGACCGGGCATGCCCGGCCTTGACTGATCGTCGCGCTGCGTGACGGCTTGGGCAGCGATGCGGAGGGTCAGCGAACGACCGCGTCCGTCCCGTTTCAGTCAATCCGCGTTTCCTACCCCATAGCGCCCCCGCCAGTCCCCTTACCGCCGGTTTGTCACAACACGCCACACCAGCGGGCAAGCAGCGAACGTTTCCGATCAACTCCCATACTGCATTCGGCACTTGATCTGTCATCAACCCATAACGAAGCAGACGGAAACGATGATTTGAGCAACTGGGTGTAGCGCCGCCTATACGAAGCGTTATTCTCCTTAGACGCAAACCGGTACCCACGCGTCCCTACGGCGGGTGAACGGTCCCGTACTGCACGTGATGGAAGCTCTGCCTCTGGGAGTCCCGTGTACCCACACGTCGGGGTTGACGCCTCGGGCCTGGCTACGCTGCGCGCAACGGTCCTTGACTGTCTGCGCGGCTTCGTCCCCACCGCGTATGCCGTCCCCGCCTTCGTCCCCGCATTCGCCCTCGCCTCGCCCGTGCCCGCCGGTACGGCCGGTCCAGCCAGCTCGGCCGGTCCAGCCGACGGCACGGTCAGCCGGTCCGGCACCGCCAGCCCCTGCTATGCCCTCACCGATGGCGGCGCGGCGGTCGGCAGACGTTCCCGCGGCTCCACCTCCACCGCCCGCCGGCCCAGCGCCGACAGCGACAGCCGCCGGATGATGGACCTCGTGGAGCGCGCCCAGGCGGGCGAGGCCGAGGCCTTCGGCCGGCTCTACGACCAGTACGCCGACACGGTGTACCGCTATATCTACTACCGGGTCGGCGGCCGGGCCACGGCCGAGGACCTCACCAGCGAGACGTTCCTGCGCGCCCTGCGCCGCATCGGGACCTTCACCTGGCAGGGCCGCGACTTCGGCGCCTGGCTGGTGACGATCGCCCGCAACCTCGTCGCCGACCACTTCAAGTCCAGCCGCTTCCGGCTGGAGGTCACCACCGGCGAGATGCTCGACGCCAACGAGGTCGAGCGCAGCCCGGAGGACTCCGTCCTGGAGTCCCTCTCCAACGCGGCGCTGCTCCAGGCGGTACGAAAACTCAACCCGCAGCAGCAGGAGTGCGTGACGCTCCGCTTCCTCCAGGGCCTCTCGGTCGCCGAGACCGCCCGCGTCATGGGGAAGAACGAGGGCGCCATCAAAACCCTGCAGTACCGGGCCGTACGCACGCTGGCCCGGCTGCTGCCGGACGACGCCCGCTGACCCCGCCGATCCCCGGAAGCGCCGACGCGACGTGTGGTCCGATCATCGGGAGGGCGTAACCCCTGTGCCGCGCCGCTCGTTGTGGGAGATGCAGGCGCCTCGCGGTCGTACCCTGCCCGTAGTCCACTCACTCGATCGGGTGGACGCGCGCAGGGCACGGAACCTCCAGGTGTCCTGGGGAGTCGACCGTCACGAGAAGAGGAGGTGCCGCCCGTGATCGCGAACGTATCGGCGCACCGGCGGGCGAACGCCTTCGCCGAGGCGCTGGAGGCCCTGGAGGCTCTGGAGAGCCGGCACCAGGCGTCCCAGGACACGACCGGGGCGACCGGGGCCGAGCCATCGGGCCCCGCGGCGGACAGCCCCGGTCAGCAGCGGCTGATGGGCCTGGCGCGGCAGCTCGGCGAGCTACCGGCCCCGACACTGTCCGCCGACGTCAAAACGGCCCAGCGGGCCCAGCTGATCGCCGCCATGGAGGCCGCCTTCGCCGACGGCGCGTCCCGCGTTCCCGAGCAGCGCCGCCGCACCAGCGGCGCCCACCGCGCGAAACCGCCGGTGTCCAGATTCCGCCCCCGCTCCCGCTGGTCCAAGGGGCTCGCGGCCGGGGGGCTCACCGTGGGAGTCGCGGCGGGCGCGTTCGGCGGAGTCGCCGCGGCCAGTTCCGACGCGCTCCCGGGCGACACCCTCTACGGGTTCAAGCGGGGCATGGAGGACCTGAAGCTGGAGATGGCCGACGACGACACCGACCGCGGCCGGATCTATCTGGACCAGGCGTCCGTCCGGCTGAGCGAGGCCCGTCGGCTGATGGAGCGGTCCCGCTCCGGCGACCTCGACCACGATCAGCTCGGCGAGATCCGCCGGGCCCTGTCCGGGATGCGCCACGACGCCTCCGAGGGCCACCGGCTGCTGCGCCAGGTGTACAAGCGGGACGGCTCGCTCGGCGCGATGCGGGAGCTGTCCAGCTTCGCCACATCGCACCGCGACGGCTGGAGCCGACTGCGCGAGCAGTTGCCGGTCCAGCTCATGGACGTCGGCGAGCAGGTCAGCTCGGTCTTCGACGCCATAGACGATGAGGTCGGTCCGCTGCGCTCGCTGCTGCCCACCTCCCGTGAGCAGCACGGGCAGTCCGGTCAGCCGAGCGGCGAGCTGCCGCCGCGCCCCGGCGTGGTGGAGCCGGAGCGCGGCCAGTCGGCGTCCTCCCCGGCCGCCCCGAGCCGCAGCCGCCCCGGGGACGCCTCCGCCCGGCCGCGTCCGTCGGCGTCGGCCGACCCCGAGGAGCAGGGCCTGGTGGGCGGCGCGGGTGGTCTGCTGGACCCGCCGACCGGTGCCCCGACGCCGAGCCCGTCCGCGGGCAAGGGCGAAACGGGCGGCGGCAAGCCGTCCCAGCCGGACATCACCATCCCGCCGCTGCTGCCCGACCTGCTGCCGGGGCTCGATCTCGACGGCGACGACACGAGGTAGCCGACCGGGTGGGGCAGCGGGAGCACCCCGCCGCCCCACCCGGCTCGGAAAGGCACCTCGTAAAGGCCCCTCGGAAGAGCGCCTCAGAAGAACACCGAGCGGCGCTGTACCAGCAGCTTGTAGAGAGTGTGCTGGATCGTTTCCCTTACCTGGTCCGTCAGGTTGAACATCAGCATCGGATCGTCCGCGGCCTCCGGAGGATGTCCGTCCGTCGGGATGGGCTCCCCGAACTGGATCGTCCACTTCGTCGGCAGCGGCACCGCCCCCAGCGGTCCGAGCAGCGGGAACGTCGGCGTGAGCGGGAAGTAGGGAATCCCCAGCAGCCGGGCGAGCGTCTTCGCGTTCCCCACCATCGGGTAGATCTCCTCCGCGCCCACGATCGAGCACGGCACGATCGGCGCCCCGGCGCGCAGCGCCGTCGAGACGAAGCCGCCCCGGCCGAACCGCTGCAGCTTGTACCGGTCGGCGAACGGCTTTCCGATCCCCTTGAAGCCCTCCGGCATCACCCCGACGACCTCCCCGCGTTCCAGCAGCAGCTGGGCGTCCTCGGAGCAGGCGAGGGTGTGACCGGCCTTGCGCGCCAGTTCGTTGATGAGCGGCAGCACGAAGACCAGATCGGCGGCGAGCAGCCGCAGATGGCGCTGGGCCGGGTGGTTGTCGTGCACCGCGACCTGGAGCATCAGCCCGTCCAGCGGCAGCACCCCGGAGTGGTTGGCGACCACGAGCGCGCCGCCGCTGTCCGGGATGTTCTCGATGCCCTTCACCTCGACCCGGAAGTACTTCTCGTACATCGGGCGGAGCATCGACATCAGCACCTGGTCGGTCAGGTCCTCGTCGTAGCCGAAGTCGTCGACCTCGTACTCGCCGGTGATCCGGCGGCGCAGGAAGCTCAGCCCGTGGGCGAGCTTGCGCTCCCAGTCGCCGCCGCCCGGAGCCCGCTTCGGCGGGTGCGGGGGCGGTGGCGGGGCGGCCGACGCGGCGGTCTCGGGGTGGTGCTCCAGCTCCTCGTCGCGCTGCTGCGGTACGGGCTTCAGCGGACCCTGGGACCGGTTCGAGCGGCCCGTGCGCAGTCCCTTCCGCCGGGACCGGGGTTCCTCACCGAACGGAATGACCTTGGCATCCGCCATGGTGGTGCGCTCCTCATTTCTGGGCTCCGGCGGGCAGCAGTGCGCCGAGCCGGTCGATGGTACGGGCGAGGGTCTCGGGCGGGAGCAGCCCGGGACCGCGGCTGTGCGCATAGTCCGCGAAGGCCCCGGCGGTGGTGTACTCGGGATCGAACCCCAGCGTCTCGCGCATCTGGGTCGTGGCCACCACCCGGCCGTGGGTGAGCAGCCGGATCTGCTCGGGCGAGAAGTCGGTGATGCCGAGGGACCGCAGCGCGGTGCGGGCCCATCGGAGGGTCGGCAGCAGCAGCGGCAGGGTGGGGCGGCCCAGCCGCCGGGCGGCCTGGGAGAGCAGCAGCACCCCGTCGCCCGCGATGTTGAACGTGCCGCTGTTGAGCGTGCCGCGGCGCGGCTCGGAGGCGGCGATCCGCAGCACCTCGAGGGCGTCCTTCTCGTGGACGAACTGGAGCCGCGGGTCGTAGCCGATGACGGTGGGCAGCACCGGCAGCGCGAAGTACTCGGCGAGGGGGGAGTCCGCGCACGGCCCCAGGATGTTGGCGAAGCGCAGCACGCACACCGCGACATCGGGGCGGCGCCGGGCGAAGCCGCGTACGTACCCCTCGACCTCGACGGTGTCCTTGGCGAAGCCACCGCTCGGCAGCGATTTGGGCGGGGTGGTCTCGCCGAAGACGGCGGGGTCGCGGGGCGCGGAGCCGTACACGCTGGTGCTGGACTTCACCACCAGCCGCTGGACCGACGGCGCCTTCTGGCAGGCACCGAGCAGCTGCATGGTGCCGATGACGTTGGTTTCCTTGACCGAGGTGCGATTGCCGCGGGCGCCGAGCGGGGTGCCGTTGATGTCCATGTGGACGACGGTGTCGACGCCGAACTCGGCGAGCAGTTTCCCGATCGTGGGGTGCCGGATATCGGCCCGCACGAAGTCGGCCCCGCCCAGCTGATGTTCGGGAGCGACCGCGTCCACCCCGATGACCCGGTCGACGTCCGGCTCGCGCTGTATGCGCCGCACGAATCGGCCCCCCAGCCGACGGGCGACTCCGGTGACGAGCACGACCTTTCCCAAGATCAGCGCCTTCCTTCCCACCCTCGTCCGAGCCGGGCTGTCGAGCTGGGCTGTGCGGAACACCGTAACCGCTCGATGTTGCGCTGTGATGACCACTCGCCGCGCGGTGCGACGTTTTGAGCCGGGGCCCGGCTCAACGCACCGCAGCCCTTCCACCATGGGTGGAAGGGCTGCGGGACGAACACAGCGTCGCTGTTCCTACTTCTTGTTACGACGCTGGACGCGCGTGCGCTTGAGCAGCTTGCGGTGCTTCTTCTTCGCCATCCGCTTGCGCCGCTTCTTGATAACAGAGCCCACGACTACCCTCGCTCACTTCGAATCACTCGGTGCGGGGCGTCCGAGCCCACACGACCTACATCGGGCCAGCCTACCCGCCACCGGGCGAACCACGTAATCCGAGGGTCGTCGGCCTTAGTGGCCTAAGCGGACTCCACCCCCACATAGGACTCGCGGAGGTACTCATGCACCGCTTGCTCCGGGACCCGGAAGGACCTGCCCACCCTGATCGCCGGCAGATGACCACTGTGCACCAAGCGGTACACGGTCATCTTGGAGACTCGCATCACCGCGGCGACTTCCGCCACGGTCAGAAACTGAACCTCATTCAGAGGCCGTTCGCCAGCAGCCATGACACACCACCTGAACCTTCCGCACATGTCGGGCACCGGCTTCCCCTCCGGTGACTCCTGCTCGCATGCGCGCTCATCCCCAGGTTAGGGGCGGGTGATGCGAGTGGGGAAGAGGAGTAGCGATCGCACGCCTACTGTGACAGACACGCTCGATTGAGTACATAGCGAGTAAGCGGCCGGTAGTAACCAGACCGCACAGCGTCATCAAGTGGAACGGCGACGGACACCTGTCCCTCTGCCTCCCCGACGAACAGCGCGGGGTCGTCGGTGTCACCCAGCCCAATGGCCGCAAACCCCAGTTGACCTGCTCCGCAGACCCATCCGTGGTCCCCGATCACCAGCCCCGGCAGCGGCCCGCCGGACTCCGCGGCACAGGCGAGGGCGACGCGAACCGGGAGGGGCGAGTGACTGTGGGCGCCCGGCTCACTCGCGGTCGGCCGGGCGCCGGGTTCCCGCACCATCGCGACTCCCCGTACGTAGGTGAGCTGGTACGTACGTACGCCAAAGCGAGTCGTTATGTCGACACATCTCCCCTGCGCGGGGGTGAGGATCGGGCATCCCGCCGCCGAGAGGGCCGACGCCAAGGCGGCGTAGAAACCCAGGAGGCGGTGGGGGTGACCGGTGCCCAGGAGCACCGGTACCCGGGTCTCGGCGGCCGCCCGGAGCCGGTCCGCGAAGGTCTGCAGGGCGGCGATCGTACGCTCCGGGTCGATCACATCGTGACCGGAGACATGCGCCGGGTTGACCGAAACCCCGCATTTACTCCCCATGAGGCGAAGCAATTCGGTGAAGGACCAGTCGTATTCGGGCTCCAGGCCCAGCAGCACCCGGGGGTCGCGGGCCGCGAAGAGCCGGTAGCGGCGCAGGCTCTCCTCCCGGCTGGTGGCCACCGGCCCGGCGAGCCGCGCCGCCAGCAGATGCGCACGCAGCGCGGCGGTACTCAACACCCCACCGATGCTGCTGGATCACCACCCGCGCCCGAAGGCGAACGCCCCGAGTTCCCACGGTCGGCCTAACACCGGCGTACGAAAAGCAGCCCGGGCGGCAGGGTTACGGCAGCAGGCCGCGGTGCGGGAATACGGCCCGCCGGGTCGCCAGAATCGCCTGGTCGAGGCGGTCCGCGGGGTCGTAGCCGGACTCGGCGAAGTCCTGCCAGCGCGGCTCACGCCCGTCCGTCATCCGCCGCGGCGCCTCCAGCCGGGTCCGCCGGTACACCTCGCGCCGCCACTCCTCCGGCACCTCGGCCTCGGGCGCCACCGGCCGCCCCGCCGCGATCGCCACCAGATGCGTCCACGACCGCGGCACCACGTCCACCACCGCGTAGCCGCCGCCCCCGAGGGCGATCCAGCGCCCGTCCGCGTACTCGTGCGCCAGCCGGTGGCAGCTCTCCGCGACCGCACGCTGCGCGTCCACGGTCACGCCCAGGTGCGCGAGTGGGTCCTCGATGTGGGTGTCCGCGCCGTGCTGGGTCACCAGCGCCTGCGGGCGGAAGGCCGCCAGCAGCTCCGGCACCACCGCGTGGTACGCCCGCAGCCAGCCGGCGTCCCCGGTCCCGGCCGGGAGCGCCACGTTCACCGCCGAGCCCTCGGCGCCCTCGCCACCCGTCTCCTCGGGCCATCCGGTCTGCGGGAAGAGGGTGCGCGGGTGCTCGTGCAGCGAGATGGTCAGCACCCGCGGATCGTCCCAGAAGGCCGCCTGCACGCCGTCGCCGTGGTGGACGTCCACATCTACGTACGCGACCCGCTCGGCGCCCAGCTCCAGCAGCCGGGCCACCGCCAGCGCCGCGTCGTTGTACACGCAGAACCCGGCGGCGCCGCCCGGCATGGCGTGGTGCAGCCCGCCCGCGAAGTTCACCGCGTGCAGCGCCTCACCGCGCCAGACGCTCTCCGCCGCGCCCACCGACTGCCCGGCGATCAGGGCCGACGCCTCGTGCATTCCGGCGAACGCCGGGTCGTCCATGGTCCCGAGCCCGTACGAACCGTCCGCGCCCGCCGGATCGGCCGAGGCCCGCCGCACCGCCTCGATGTACTCCTGGCGGTGCACGAGCCGCAGCGTCGAGTCACCGGCGGCCTTGGCGGCCACCACCTCGACCGCCCGGTCGAGCCCGTACGCCTCCACCAACCGCATGGTCAGCGCGAGCCGGACCGGATCCATCGGGTGCCCGGCACCGAAGTCGTATCCGGTTACTTCCTCATCCCACATCAACTGTGCGCGGCCGCTCATGCCCGTCACCGTATCGGGCTGGTGCAGCGGTGAACGACCTCGCGTAGACCAGCGTCACGAGGACGAGCACCATCGGCACGAGCATCGCCCCGCGGTAGCTCCACGCGCCCCCCAGCGCGCCCACCAGCGGCGAACCGATCAGAAAACCCACGTAATTGAAGATGTTCAGGCGCGCGATGGCCGCGTCCGACGCCCCGGGAAAGAGCCGCCCGGCGGCGGCGAACGTCTGCGGCACCAGGACGCACAGCCCCAGCCCCAGCAGCGTGAACCCCAGCATCCCCACCCAGGCCCCGGGCGCCGCCGCGACGACCGCGAACCCGCCCGCCGCGAGCAGCGCCCCGGCCCGCACGACGGCGGCCGCGCCGAAGCGCCGCACCCCGAGGTCGCCGAAGGACCGGCCGAGGAGGGTGGTGACCATGTAGACGTTGTACGGCACCGTCGCCAGCTGATCGGAGCTGTGCAGCACGTCCTCCAGGTACTTGGCGGACCAGTTGGAGACCGTGGAGTCACCGATGTAGGCGAAGGCCATGACGAGGCAGAGCGGCAGCAGCAGCTTCATGCTCACGGCGCCGTGCTCCGCGGCTCCCTCTCCGCCCGCGCCGCCCGCGCCGCCCTCGTCGTCCGCGAACCAGCGGGCCGCGACGAACGCGACGGGCACGAGGACCGCCACCAGCGGCGCGTAGAGCACGGGCAGCGGCAGGTCCCAGTGCGCGCCCGCCCAGGCGAGCGAGGCCCCGGCGATCCCGCCCAGGCTGTACGCGGCGTGGAAGCCGAGCATGATGCTGCGCCCGTACGCGCGTTGCAGGCTCACCCCGAGCATGTTCATCGACGCGTCGAGCGCCCCGACAGTGAGGCCGAAGACCGCGAGCGCCGCTGCCAGCTGCCACACCGCCGAGCCCGACCCGGCCGCGAGCAGGGCGAGCGAGACGACGGGCTGGACCCAGCGCAGCACCCGTCCCGGCCGCACGCGCTTGACGAGGTGTTCGGTGGTGACGCTGCCCACCCCGGCCAGGACCGGCACGGCGGCCAGGAAGAGCGGCAGCAGGCCGTCGGATATCCCGTAGCGGTCCTGGAGCGCGGGTATCCGGGTCACGAGCAGAGCGAAGATCGCGCCCTGGACGAAGAAGCTGATGGCCAGCGAGGCCCGGCCATGCCGCAGCCGCGGGCCCGGGCGCGTATCCGTCATGGCCGAGGAGCGTAGGCCCCAGACGCTACTTGTGGGTAGAGCTGAGCAGTATTCGCAGTTCGGCCATGTCCGAGAAGTGGGCCCGGGCGCCCGGGAGCCGGTCGGCCGGGGTCATGGCCGTGTAGCCGTACGCGTCCATCCCGGCGGCCAGGGCGGCCCGCACGCCGAGCGGGCTGTCCTCGACGACAGCGCACTGCCCGGGAGCGACGCCCATCCGCTCGGCCGCGTGGAGGAACAGGTCGGGGGCGGGCTTGCCGCGGCCCACATCCTCGGAGCTGAAGATGCGGTCCTCGCCGAAGAAGTCGTAGAGCCCGGTCTTCCGCAGGGCGACCCGGATGCGCTCATGGCTTCCGGAGGAGGCGACGCAGTACGGGATCCCCTCCGCCCGCAGACCGCTCAGCGTCGTGGCGACGCCGTCCACCGGCTCCAGTTCACGGCGGAAGGCGGTGAAGACGCGGGAGTGGAAGGTGGTGTCGAAATCGGCGGGCAGCCGCTGCCCGGTGCGCGCCAGGACCAGCTCGTGGATGCGGTGCATTGCCGATCCCATGTAGTCCCGCAGGGAGTCCTCGTAGCTGGTGGGATGCCCCAACTCGGTGAGATAGCCCGCGAGGAGCCGATTGGAGATCGGCTCGCTGTCGACGAGTACTCCGTCGTTGTCGAAGATGACCATGTCATAGCGCATGGCGACAGCCTACAAACGCGAAAAGGGCCCGGTCGGGAGCTTTAAGCTCCCGACCGGGCCCTTTTCTAAAAATTGTTCGGCGGCGTCCTACTCTCCCACAGGGTCCCCCCTGCAGTACCATCGGCGCTGAAAGGCTTAGCTTCCGGGTTCGAAATGTAACCGGGCGTTTCCCTAACGCTTTGACCACCGAAACACTATGAAACAAACAAACCGGACAATGACACAGTTCGTTATTTCAGAACCAACACAGTGGACGCGAGCAACTGAGGACAAGCCCTCGGCCTATTAGTACCAGTCAACTCCACCGGTCACCCGGCTTCCATATCTGGCCTATCAACC
>NZ_JBVIVI010000001.1:1580801-1738707 GCF_055595765.1 Streptomyces sp. NPDC040405 | reverse complement strand
GTGGAGATCGTCAAGGCCATCGCGCCGGGCTTCGCGGGCATCAACCTCGAAGACATCTCCGCGCCCCGCTGCTTCGAGATCGAGGCGCGGCTGCGCGAGGCGGTGGACATCCCGGTCTTCCACGACGACCAGCACGGCACCGCCATCGTGGTGCTGGCGGCGCTGACCAACGCGCTGCGGGTGGTCAACAAGAAGATCGAGGACGTGCGGGTGGTGATGTCCGGCGCGGGCGCGGCGGGCACCGCGATCCTGAAGCTGCTCAACGCCGCCGGGGTGCGGCACGCGGTCGTCGCCGACATCCACGGCGTGGTGCACTCCGGCCGCGAGGACCTGGTCTCCGCCGACCCGGACTCCCCGCTGCGCTGGATCGCGGACAACACCAACCCGGACGGTGTCACGGGCACCCTGCGGGAGGCGGTGCGGGGCGCGGATGTCTTCATCGGCGTGTCGGCCCCGAACGTGCTGTCGGGCGAGGACGTGGCGGCGATGGCGGACGACGCGATCGTCTTCGCGCTGGCCAACCCGGACCCGGAGGTGGACCCGGGTATCGCCCGTCAGACCGCCGCCGTGGTGGCGACCGGCCGCTCGGACTTCCCGAACCAGATCAACAACGTACTGGTCTTCCCGGGTGTCTTCCGTGGCCTCCTGGACGCCCAGTCCCGTACGGTGAACACCGACATGATGCTGGCCGCGGCGGGTGCGCTCGCGGATGTCGTCCACGACGACGAACTGAATGCCAACTACATCATTCCGAGCGTCTTCAACGACAAGGTCGCGGGAGCGGTCGCCGGAGCCGTGCGTGAAGCGGCGAAGCCTGTGACCGGGACCACCGCGGTCTGAGCCGGGCACGGCGCGTCGCGGCCCCGGGGCTACCCGGGGCGGCCATAGGGTGGCGGGCAGAAAAACGGCCGCCACGGCGCATTTCGTGTGACTCTCCGGGGTTCCGGATTGGCTTTCCCGCCACAGGTGGGGGCAGGATGCGTTCCGGGCGCGAGGGTCTGAAACAGCAGACCCGGGTCCGGGGACTGTCCGAGGGCCCTGGCAGCATCGGCTTCGATCTCACGCCTAATGGCAAGATGAACACGGGAGTACAACATGAACCGCAGTGAGCTGGTGGCCGCTCTGTCCGAGCGCGCCGAGGTGACCCGCAAGGACGCCGACGCCGTTCTGGCGGCCCTGGCCGAGGTGACCGGTGAGGTCGTCGCCAAGGGCGACGAGAAGGTCACCATCCCCGGCTTCCTGACCTTCGAGCGCACTCACCGTGCCGCTCGCACCGCGCGTAACCCGCAGACCGGTGAGCCGATCGAGATCCCGGCCGGCTACAGCGTGAAGGTCTCCGCGGGCTCCAAGCTGAAGGAAGCCGCCAAGGGCAAGTAAGCCCAGGGCGCGCGAGCGCCTGGCGATACACACAAAAGGGCGGCCACCCGGTGCGGGTGGCCGCCCTTCGCCGTTTCACGGCCCGCCGCGCCGTCTCTGGACGCCTCGGGCGCGGCCCCGCGGCCGAAGGCCCGGCCCAGGGCCCGCGCGGCCCGTCTGCCCGCGCCCAGCCCCGCCGCGGCGTCGCGGCGTCGCGGCGGGGAGGGGCTGAGCGGGGGAGAGCGCTGTTTAGACCGCTTCGCCGCCGCCCGGCAGCTCCACCTTGGCGCCCAGCTCCCCCAGCTTGTGCATGAAGTTCTCGTAGCCCCGGTTGATCAGGTCGATGCCGTGGACCCGGGACGTGCCCTGGGCGGCGAGGGCCGCGATCAGGTACGAGAAGCCGCCGCGCAGGTCGGGGATGACCAGGTCGGAGCCCTGGAGCCGGGTCGGTCCCGACACGACCGCCGAGTGCAGGAAGTTCCGCTGGCCGAAACGGCACGCCGAGCCGCCCAGGCACTCGCGGTAGAGCTGGATGTGTGCGCCCATCTGGTTCAGCGCGGAGGTGAAGCCCAGCCGCGACTCGTACACCGTCTCGTGGACGATGGACAGCCCCGAAGCCTGGGTCAGCGCCACCACCAGCGGCTGCTGCCAGTCGGTCTGGAAGCCGGGGTGGACGTCGGTCTCCAGGGCGATCGCGTTGAGCTTGCCGCCCGGGTGCCAGAACCGTATGCCCTCGTCGCCGATGTCGAAGGCGCCACCGACCTTGCGGAAGGTGTTGAGGAAGGTCATCATCTCGCGCTGGCGGGCGCCGCGCACATAGACGCTGCCCTCGGTCGCCAGCGCCGCGCTCGCCCAGGAGGCGGCCTCCAGCCGGTCCGGGAGCGCGCGGTGGTTGTAGCCGCCGAGTTTGTCGACACCGGTGATCCGGATCGTCCGGTCGGTGTCCATGGAGATGATGGCGCCCATCTTCTGCAGCACGCAGATGAGGTCCTCGATCTCCGGTTCGACCGCCGCGTTGGAGAGTTCCGTCACACCCTCGGCGAGCACCGCCGTGAGCAGCACCTGCTCCGTGGAGCCCACCGACGGGTACGGCAGCCTGATCTTCGTACCGCGCAGCCGGTGCGGAGCCTCCAGGTACTGGCCGTCCGCGCGCTTCTCGATCGTCGCGCCGAACTGTCGCAGCACGTCGAAGTGGAAGTCGATCGGACGGCCGCCGATGTCGCAGCCGCCCAGGCCCGGGATGAAGGCGTGGCCGAGGCGGTGCAGCAGCGGACCGCAGAAGAGGATCGGGATGCGCGAGGATCCGGCGTGCGCGTCGATGTCGGCGACATTGGCGCTCTCCACGTGCGTGGGGTCCATGACCAGTTCACCGGACTCGTCACCGGGGCGCACCGTGACACCGTGCAGCTGCAGCAGGCCGCGCACCACCCGCACATCGCGGATGTCGGGGACGTTGCGCAGCCGGCTCGGTCCGCTGCCGAGCAGGGCGGCGACCATGGCCTTCGGCACCAGGTTCTTCGCGCCGCGGACATTGATCTCGCCCTCCAGCGGGGTGCCGCCGTGGACGAGCAGGACATCGTTCGAGCGGGTCATCTGGTCTCGCGTTCCTGTGACGGGCAAGGGGGCAAAAGGCAAGACTAATGGCCCGTGAGGTCGCGTCCGTAAGGCTGTTGCAGCCTCGAAATGGATCGGATTGTGTCGCACCACACTCCGTTCGGCCCTGAGAACCGACGGTCACGTGCGCCGCTCCTGCTGTCGTACGCCCCGACCTGCTCTCATACGGGTCTCGCCTTCCACTCCCCGTCCGGACCGGATATGCGGGATCATGTGGCCATGACCGAGGTGTCCTCCCTCACAGGACGGCTGCTTGTCGCGACACCGGCGCTTGCTGACCCGAACTTCGACCGCGCGGTGGTGCTGCTCCTCGACCATGACGAGGAGGGCTCCCTCGGCGTGGTTCTGAACCGGCCGACCCCGGTGGGCGTCGGGGACATCCTGGAGTCCTGGGCCGAGCTGGCCGGTGAACCGGGGGTCGTCTTCCAGGGCGGCCCGGTGTCGCTGGACTCGGCGCTGGGCGTGGCCGTGGTGCCGGGGGAGGCGGGCCGGTCCCCGGCGCGCGGCGAGGACGCCGGGCCACTCGGCTGGCGCAGGGTCCACGGGGCGATCGGCCTGGTGGATCTGGAGGCGCCGCCCGAGCTGCTGGCGGCCGCTGTGGGGTCGCTGCGGATCTTCGCGGGGTACGCGGGATGGGGCCCGGGGCAGCTGGAGGACGAGCTGTCCGACGGCGCGTGGTACGTGGTGGAGTCGGAGCCGGGGGACGTGTCGTCGCCCTCCCCGGAGCGGCTGTGGCGGGCGGTGCTGCGCCGTCAGCGCAGTGAGCTGGCGATGGTCGCGACGTACCCGGACGATCCCTCGCTCAACTAGGTCCTCGGCGCTGCGCGGTCGCCCTTACGCGGTCGCCGCCATCGCGAAGAAGCGCTCCGCCAGGGGGTGCGGGCTACGGGCCGGGATGGCCAGCCGCACGGTGACCGGGGGCGCGTTCTTCAGCCGCAGGAACCGGATCCCGGGGTGGCTGTGGCGCTGTGCCGCGGCCTCCGACACGACGCCGATGCCATGGCCCGCCGCGACGGCCTCCAGCCACTCGTCGAAGTTGTCCGCGGTGCACGCCAGTTTCGGCCGGTGATGCTCAGGCCAGAGCTCGGGGCGGGTGGTGCCGCTGACCGTGTTCACCACCAGCGGGAAGCGCGCCAGTTCGGCCCAGTCCAGCACCCGCCTGCGGGCCACCTCCGCCGCGGTTCCGCCCACCGCCGTACGCGCCACCGCGGCCACCCGCGCCTCGCGCAGCAGTACCCGGGCGCGCACCTCGTCGCCGAGCGCCGCCTCGCTCCGTACGACCGCGACATCGCACGCCCCGGCCGCCAGCCCGGCCAGCGGCGCATCGCGGCGCACCAGGCGCACGCCGGTGCCGGTGGCGGCCTCGAAGGTGCTGGTGAGCGCGGTGCAGCGGGCGGGCAGCAGTGAGGTGAAGCCGAGCCGCAGCGGGGCCCGGCCGCCCACCGCGCGCAGCGCGGCGTTCAGCCGGGCCAGCAGCGGGCCGAGGTCCGCGTACAGCGCCCGGCCGTCCTCGGTGAGGGTGACGCGGCGGGTGGTGCGCTCCAGCAGCCGCGCGCCCACGGTCTCCTCCAGCGCCCGGACGGTGCGGGTCAGGGCGGGCTGGCCGATGCCGAGCCGGTCGGCGGCGTGGGTGAAGTTGCGCTCCTCGGCGACCGCGAGGAAGGCGCGCAGCTGACGCAGCCGGATGGCGTCCACGTCCCGTTCGATGCCCCGCTCACCGTCCCGCTCGCCGTCTCGTCCACTCATGCCGATCGAGCATAGATCGGATCCGGGCGGCATTTCCCCGGCGTACCGGAGAGTGCCTACGTTTCCGGCGTCACTGTGGTTGATCAGGGGAGTTGAGCTGTGCGCAAGGTCTGGCTGCTGGCCCTGGGGTCGTTCACCCTGGGCCTCGACGCATATGTGATGGCGGGCCTGCTGCCCGTCGTCGCGGACGACATCGGGACGACGGTGTCCCTGGCCGGGCAGATGGTCACCGTCTTCACCCTCGCCTACGCGATCTCCGCGCCCCTCGTCGCGGGGCTGCTGCACGGCGGCCGGCCGCGGCGGGTGCTCCCGCTGGCGCTCGCCGTCTTCACCGCGGGCAACGCGCTGACCGCCCTCGCGCCGTCGCTGGCGGCGCTGCTGGGCGCGCGGGTGATCGCGGGCGCCGGGGCGGGGGTGTACTCGGCGATGTCCACCGCCACCGCCTCCGCGCTGGTCTCCGGCGAGCGGCGCGGCCGGGCGCTGGCCGTGGTGATGGGCGGCATGAGCTGCGGCACCGTGCTGGGGGTGCCGCTGGGCGTCCTGCTGGCCGAGCACACCGGCTGGCGGGCCACGATGTGGCTGGTCACCGGGCTGGGCGCGGTGTCGCTGACCGGGCTCGCGGCGCTGCTGCCGGACGTCCCCGCCGCCCCGGCGGTGTCGGTACGGGCCCGGCTGACGGCCATCACCGACCGGGCCGTGGCCCCCATCGTCCAGGTGTCGTTCCTCGCGGCGGTCGCGAGCCTGGGCCTGTACACCTATCTCGCCCCGGTGCTGGCGTCGGCGGGCGGAGCGCACGAGGTGGCGCCGTATCTGTGGGCCTGGGGGCTCGGCGGGGTGGCGGGCAGCCTGCTCATCGGGCGGCTCGTCGACCGGGCGGTCCGGGCGGCCGGGGCGGGCCGGGTGGCGGCGCTGGTCGGCGTGATCATGGCCGTCGTCACGGCCGCCGAGGCGGTGCTGCCCCTGTTCGCACCCGTACCGCTGCTCGCCGGGGCGGCGCTGGTGATCTGGGGCGCCGCGGGCTGGGCGCTCCAGGTTCCGCAGCAGCACCGGCTGCTGGAGCTGAAGGAGGAGCGCGGCACCGTCGCCCTGGCCCTCAACAACTCGGCGCTGTACCTGGGCAGCGCGGTCGGCTCGGCGCTGGGCGGCGCCGCGCTCTCGGCGGGGCTGTCCGGGAGCGTGCTGCCCTGGGCGGCGGCCGGGGTCGCGGCCCTCGGTCTGGCCAGGCATCTGATGGCGGTACGGCCCCGGCGGACGGCCGGGGCGCGCACCCGACGGGCATCGCGGGCATGAGTACCCTAGGGCTGTATGAGCACTCTTGAGCCCGAGCGCGGGGCAGGCACGGGGACCCTCGTTGAGCCGACACCTCAGGTGTCGCACGGTGACGGCGACCACGAGCGCTATGCCCACTATGTACAGAAGGAAAAGATCATGGAGAGCGCGCTCTCCGGATCTCCCGTCGTCGCACTGTGCGGCAAGGTCTGGGTCCCGGGCCGCGACCCGAAGAAGTACCCGGTGTGTCCCATGTGCAAGGAGATCTTCGAGGGCATGGGCGCCGGCGGTGACAAGGACAAGGACGGCAAGGGCGGCGACGGCAAGAAGTAGCAGCCTCCCCGCCCGGCCGCGCCGGAGCTTCGCGTAGACGGCACGTCCGACCCGTGGTCCGAGAAGGGGCCGCGGGTCGGACGTGCCGTGCTGTCCGGCCCCGTGTCGCGCGGCGGGTGATCCCAGTAGGGTCGGCCCCATGAGCGGGCGTACGGAGAATGAGTTAGGGGACGCGGCGGGCGACGACGGGGCGCCGCGGGTGGCGTATCTGGTGTTCGGTGCGCGCGAGGTGGACGAGCCGGACGCGGAAGGCGCCGGTCTCTACTGTCAGTTCGAGAAGGACTGGGACGCCCAGCTGGAGCAGTGCGGGCGGCTGGCCGAGGAGCGCGGCTACCGGCCCGCGGGCAGCTGTGTGGTGTCTGCCGCGCAGCCGGGTCTGCCGCGGCTGCTGGAGTGGGCCGACGACCCCGGCTGCGAGATCGTCCTCGCGCCGAGTGCCCGCATTCTGGGACGCATCGAGAAAACTTGGCCGGACTGGGGCCAGGTGGTGGAGCGGCTGGCGGCAGCGGGCGTCCGGGTGGAGGCCGTGCCGTATCCCGAGCGCGCCTACCCGGGGGAGAAGCTGACGCACTCGTAGGCGAGTGGCCTCGGTCAAAGATTGGTCGAGACCTCTTGTCCGGGCCCGAAACGTTCCCTAGCCTGCCGCATATTGTGCTGTGCGAAACATGCGTTGCATGCTATGCAACGCCCTCCCCAAGGGTGCGTTTCCATTGAAGCTCTCCAGGCCCCTCCCTCTCTCCCGTCGCGTCGCCGTCCCCACCGTGGCGCTTCTGCTCGCCGGGCTCACCGTCACCGCCTGCGCCCCCTCCACCTCTGACAACAGCGCCAAGGAAGACGACAAAAGCGGTAATTTGCGCGTCTGGCTCTTTCAGGAGGTCGACAACAAGCCGAAGCAACGCGTCGTCGATGACGTCGTGTCCGCCTTCGAGAAGAAGCACGACGGGGTCAAGGTGGACGTCACCTACATCCCGATCGACACCCGCGCGCAGAAGATCAAGGCGGCCTTCAACGACCCCAAGAGCGCCCCCGACATCATCGAGTACGGGAACACCGACACGGCCGGTTATGTGGCGGACGGCGGACTCGCCGACATCAGCAAGGAGTTCGGCGCCTGGGACGAGTCGGCGAACGCCGACTCGACCGCCAAGAACTCGGTGACCGTCAACGGCAAGGTGTACGGCGTGCCGCTGTTCGTCGGCGTACGGGCGCTGTACTACCGCACCGACGTCTTCAAGGACCTCGGCCTCAAGCCGCCCACGAGCCAGAAGGAACTCATCGCGACCGCGAAGGAGATCCGCCAGCGGCGGCCCGATCTCTACGGCATCTCGGTCGGCGGCGCCTACACCTACGGCGCGCTGCCCTTCATCTGGGCCAACGGCGGCGAGCTGGCCAACGAGAAGGGCGCGTTCGGCTCCAACGAGTACGACGCGGCCATCGACAGCCCCGAGGCCAAGAAGGGCATCAAGAGCTACACCTCGCTCATCACCGACGACAACTGCCCGCCCGCCAAGTGCGCCCAGTGGGGCGGCAACGACAGCGTCGCCGCCTTCGCCGCGGGCAAGTCGGGCATGACGATCGGCGGTGACTTCAACCACGCGGCGATCGAGGCGGGGTCGGTCAAGGGCAAGTACGCGGTCGTGCCGCTGCCCGGCGTCAAGGACGACAGCATCGCTCCGGCGTTCGCGGGCGGGAACAACCTGGGCGTGCTCAAGAGCAGCACCCACCGCACGCTCTCCGTCGACCTGCTGGAGCAGCTGGGCGGGAAGAAGACCCAGGCCAAGCTGTACGACGCCATGGGCTTCCTGCCCACCTTCACCGACGTGCGCGGGGACATCGCGCGGAAGGACCCGTTCCTCAAGCCCTTCGTGAAGACCCTGGACACCAGCTCCACCTTCGTGCCCGCCTCGCCCGGCTGGTCGGCCATCGACTCCCAGCTCGTGCTGCCGACCATGTTCCAGCAGATCATCAGCGGCCGTAAGAACGTCGACGCCGCGGCCGCCGAGGCGGCGAAGAAGATGGACGAGGCATTCGGCAAGTGACCTCGGGGACCCTCACCCAGCACGCCGGGCCCGAACCGGCCCGGAAACCACCGCCCCGGCGCACCGCACGCGAGGCCCGGCGGCGGGCCGGGCGGGGGAGCCGGACACCCTGGCTCTACCTCGCCCCGGCCCTCGTCGTCCTCGGCGGGCTGCTGATCTATCCCATCTATCAGCTCGGGCTCATCTCGTTCCTGGAGTACACCCAGGCCCAGGTGAGCGGGGGCGAGCCGACCAGCTTCCAGGGGTTCGCCAACTACGCGGAGCTGTTCCGCGACGGCGAGTTCTGGAGCGTCACCCTCACCACCGTCGTCTTCGCCGCCGTGTGCGTCGTCTCCACCCTCGCGGTGGGCTGCGCGCTCGCGGTGCTGCTCACCCGGGTCCGGGCGATCCCGCGGCTGGCGCTGATGCTGGCCGCGCTCGGCGCCTGGGCCACCCCGGCGGTCACGGGCTCCACGGTCTGGCTGTTCCTGTTCGACCCCGACTACGGCCCCGTCGACCAGGTCCTGACCTGGTTCGGGCTCTCCGGCTTCCACGACTACTCGTGGACGTACGAGCGCTACAGCGCCTTCGCCCTGGTGCTGTTCGAGATCGTGTGGTGTTCGTTCCCGTTCGTCATGGTCACCGTGTACGCGGGCATCAAGGCCATCCCGGCGGAGGTGCTGGAGGCCGCCGCCCTCGACGGAGCCTCCGCCTGGCGGATCTGGCGCGGGATCATGGCCCCGATGCTGCGGCCGATCCTCGTCGTGGTGACGATCCAGTCCATCATCTGGGACTTCAAGGTCTTCACCCAGATCTACGTCATGACCAACGGCGGCGGCACAGCGGGCCAGAACATGGTGCTCAACGTCTACGCCTACCAGGAGGCGTTCGCGTCCTCGGAGTACGGCCTGGGCTCTGCGATCGGCGTGGTCATGCTGCTGATCCTGCTCGCCGTCACCCTGGTCTATCTGCGGCTGCTGCGGCGGCAGGGAGAAGAACTGTGAGCCAGTCCAGCGCCGCCCCGCGCCGCGCACCGCTCATCCGCCGCCCCTGGCGGCTCGCGGCCGAGGTCACCGCCCTGGCCGTCGCCGTCGTCGTCGCCTTCCCGCTCTACTGGATGGTGCTCTCGGCCTTCAAACCGGCCGGGGAGATCCAGTCCGCCCACCCCCGGCCGTGGACCGCCGCGCCCTCGCTGGACTCCTTCCGGCGCGTGTTCGAACAGCACGACTTCGGCCGCTACTTCCTCAACAGCCTGGTGGTCGCCGGGGCGGTGGTGATCGCCTCGGGCGTGATCGCCTTCCTCGCCGCGACCGCCGTCACTCGCTTCCGGTTCAAGTTCCGCACCACGCTGCTGGTGATGTTCCTGGTCGCCCAGATGGTGCCGGTCGAAGCGCTCACCATCCCGATGTTCTTCCTGATGCGGGATCTGGGTGACGCCGTGCCGGGGGTCGGGCTCAACACCCTGGGCTCGCTGATCCTGCCGCACATCGCCTTCTCGCTGCCGTTCGCCATCTGGATGCTGCGCGGCTTCGTGAAGGCCGTACCCGAATCGCTGGAGGAGGCGGCCTATCTGGACGGCGCGAGCCGCGCCCGCTTCCTGTGGCAGATCCTGTTCCCGCTGGTGCTCCCCGGGCTCGTCGCCACCAGCGTCTTCTCCTTCATCTCCGCCTGGAACGACTTCCTGTTCGCCAAGTCGTTCATCATCAGCGCGACCGAGAACTCCACCCTCCCGATGGCGCTCCTCGTCTTCTTCAAGGACGAGGGCAACGACTGGGGCGGCATCATGGCGGCGTCCACCGTCATGACCATCCCGGTACTGATCTTCTTCGTACTCGTACAGCGCCGCCTGGTCTCCGGCCTCGGCGGAGCGGTTAAGGACTGACGCGATGCCACAGCAGCCCGTCACCGGCCTGATCCCCGCCCCGCTGCGGGCCGGCCCCGCCCCCGGCGGCGCCGAGGGCTACGTACTGGACGAGAGCAGCCAGCTCGACGCCCGGCCCGGCACCGAGCGGGTGGCCCGCTGGCTGCGCGCCACCGTCGGGGCCGCCACCGGGCTGCCGCTGGCCCCGCGCACCGGGGACGGCAACCACATCGTGCTGGAGCTGGACCCCGGCCTCGGGGAGCGGCTGGGCCCCGAGGGGTACCGCATCGCGGTCGACGGCCTCGCGGTGGTCATCCAGGGCGGCGGCGAGCCCGGCCTGTTCTGGGGCGCCCAGACGCTGCGCCAGCTGCTCGGCCCGGACGCCTTCCGGCGCGCGCCGATCGACCCGGACCGGCGCGCGTGGCCGCTGCCCGCGCTCGGCGTCGAGGACGCGCCCCGCTTCGCCTGGCGCGGGCTGATGCTGGACGTGGCCCGCCACTTCATGCCCAAGGACGGCGTGCTCGCCTATATCGACCTGCTGGCCGCCCACAAGCTCAATGTGCTCCATCTCCATCTGACCGACGACCAGGGCTGGCGGCTGGAGATCCGCCGCTACCCGGAACTGACCGCGACCGGCGCCTGGCGGACGCACACCAAGCTCGGCCACCGCGCCTCCCCGCTGTGGGACGAGCGCCCGCACGGCGGCTACTACAGCCAGGACGACATCCGCGAGATCGTCGCCTACGCGGCCGAACGGCACATCACCGTCGTCCCGGAGATCGACATCCCCGGGCACAGCCAGGCCGCCATCGCCGCCTACCCGGAACTGGGCAACACGGACGTCATCGACACCGCCTCCCTCGGAGTCTGGACCACCTGGGGCATCAACCCGAACGTACTCTCCCCCACCGACAGCACGCTCCGCTTCTTCGAGAACGTGCTGGAAGAAGTGCTGGAGCTGTTCCCCGGCAGGTTCGTCCACCTCGGCGGCGACGAATGCCCCAAGGAGCAGTGGAAGGCATCCCCGGCCGCCCAGGACCGCATCCGCGAGCTGGGGTTGGCGGGCGAGGACGAACTGCAGAGCTGGTTCATCCGCCACTTCGGCCACTGGCTCGGCGCCCGCGGCCGACGGCTGATCGGCTGGGACGAGATCCTGGAGGGCGGGGCGCCGGACGCCCCGCTGCCCGACGGCGCCGCCGTCTCCTCCTGGCGCGGCTACGCGGGCGGCATCACCGCGGCCCGGGCCGGTCACGACGTCGTCATGTGCCCCGAACAGCAGGTCTACTTCGACCACCGGCAGGCGCCGGGTGCGGACGAGCCGGTCCCCATCGGCTACGTCCGCACCCTGGAGGACGTCTATCGCTTCGAGCCGGTTCCCCCGCAGCTTGACCAGGCCGAGGCAGGGCGCGTCCTGGGCGCGCAGGCCAACGTCTGGACCGAGGTGATGGAGGACCGGCGGCGGGTCGACTACCAGACCTTTCCCCGCCTCGCCGCCTTCGCCGAAGTCGTATGGTCCGCCCTTCCGCCGCCGCCCGAGCGGGACTTCGCGGAATTCGAGGGGCGCATGGAAGCACACTATGCCCGTCTGGATGCGCTGGGCGTGAGCTACCGCCCGCCCTCCGGTCCGCGCCCCTGGCAGCGCCGCCCCGGCCTGATCGGACGTCCGATCGAGGGATCGCCCCCGATCGTGTGAGCCCACGGCAAGGTGCTCGCCCCCGCGCCCCGCCCCTGGGACGGTGGACGTCCGGCCGTTACGCAAGTTCGTACAAGGGTCCCTGAAACGTGGCAATCCACACCCGACGGAGACGTCACCCGAAACCCGTACCATCCCCCAGGTCAGGGACGGAACCGCGCTTCCTGGACCCTCGCGACGGCAGGCGTGCGAGATGTGCCAGAGTTGCCACGTCCGGGCTGTGAGCACGTACCGTACGGCGCAACAGCCGGGATACCGGGGAAGGGGCAGCTGGGTTGACCACGCACGCACCGCAGGCGGCGCACACGGTGACGTTGCCGGGCTCGCTCGATGAGGCCGTGGCGGCGCTGGCCGCCATGCCCGCCGCCGTGCCCGTCGCCGGCGGTACCGATCTGATGGCCGCGGTCAACTCCGGCCTGCTGCGGCCCGCCGCGCTCGTCGGGCTCGGCCGGATCAGCGAAATCCGCGGCTGGCGCTACCTGGACGGACACGCCCTGCTCGGCGCCGGACTCACCCACGCCCGGATGGGCCGCCCCGACTTCGCGGCGCTCATCCCGGCCCTGGCCGCGGCCGCGCGCGCCGCGGGCCCCCCGCAGATCCGCAACGCCGGAACGCTCGGCGGCAACATCGTCAGCGCCGCCCCCACCGGCGACGCGCTGCCCGTGCTCGCCGCCCTGGAGGCCACCCTCGTCATCGCCGGGCCCGAGGGCGCGCGCCGCGAGATCCCGGTCAGCCATCTGCTCGCCGGAGTCGAGATGCTGAGCCCCGGTGAACTCGTCGGATTCGTCCGGGTTCCGCTGCTGCACGCCCCGCAGGCATTCCTCAAGGCCACCGGGCGCACCGGCCCCGGCCGGTCCGCGGCGTCCGTCGCCGTCGTCCTCGACCCGGCGCGCCGCGGGGTGCGCTGCGCGGTCGGGGCGGTCGCGCCGATGCCGCTGCGCCCGCTGGAGGCCGAGCGCTGGGTCGCCTCGCTCATCGACTGGGACGGCGAGCGCGGCCATCTCGACCCGCAGGTCACCACGGCATTCGGCGAGTACGTGGCCGCCGCGTGCATCCCCGACCAGCCGCCGCCGGAGGACGGCTCCGAGCCGGTCCCCCTGCCGCCCGCGGCGATCCATCTGAGGCGTACGGTGGCAGCCCTGGCCCGCCGAGCATTGGGGAGGGCACTCGCGTGAGTGACGAACAGCAGCCGCACCGGCCGGACCCGGGGAGCGGGTGGCAGCCGATGCCGCACGGCCCGGAGTACGACGCCGAGTCGACGGCTTTCGTCCAGCTTCCGCCCGACTTCCAGTTCCCGGAGCCGGGCGACCCGGCCAGCGGCTGGGACCCGCTCGCCGCACCCGGCACCGGGTACACCCCGCCGCCGATGCCCGGCGCGCCGTCGCAGGGCGGCCAGTGGCAGCCCACGGGGCACGGCGGCCCGTACGACCCGTCCGGGCACGACCAGGCCGGTCAGGCCGGCCAGGCCGGTCACTCCGGGACCGGGCACTGGACCATGCCCCACACGGACAGCGGCGGCTATGCCTACGGCGGCCACCAGGATCCGCACGGCACCCCGCAGTGGCCCGCGCCCGCCGAGGAGTCCGCGGGTCACAACGGACATGTGCCGCACACCGGTCACTGGCCGATGCGCACCGAGGAGCCGGTCGACGACTGGCCGCTGCCCGAGGGGGCCACCCACGGCGAGGGCACCCCGGTGCAGACCAGCCAGTGGACGATCCCGGTGGCGGGCGACGACGGTGTGGACGAGACCGGCGAGTACCGGGTCGACGACCACCCCGGCCCGGCGGCCCCGCCGTACGGCGCCCCGGCGGGTCACGGCGGTCCGATCGCCCCCGGTGACCCCGGCGACATCGGCGATCCGCAGGAGACCGCCCAGCTGCGGCTGCCGTTCGGCCGGAACGCGCGGCAGCAGCAGACGGCTCCGTACCAGCCGCAGCAGTCTCAGCAGCCGCATGCCGGCCAGGCGGGACAGCACAGCGGCCAGTGGTCGGTCCCGGCGGCCGACGAGAGCGTGGACGACTCCGGGGAGTACGTGGTCGAGGGCCATCCCGGCCCGGCCGCCCGGCAGGGCGCTCCGGCGCGCCGTCCGCTGCGCATGCCCGACGACGACGAGCCGCGCGAGCACTCCGCCCCGGCGACCCCGCCGCACGGCACCCCGCCCCAGGGAACCCCCGCGCACGGCACGCCCGCGCATGGCACCCCGGCCCACGGCACTCCGCCGCACGGCACCGACGGCCATGGCTGGCACGGTGCGGCGGCCGGGGACTCCGGCGCGTTCGTACGGGAACGGGAACCGTCCGAAGAGGCCGCCTGGCAGCGCGAGTTCACCGACGGCACCGGAACCCACGGCCCCGCCGCCGGGGACTCGGGCGAGTTCGCGATGGACGCCCCGTACCCCGGCGCGCACACCCCGCCGCACGGCACCCCGCCGCACGGCGGGACCGACGCCGACGTCACCGGCGAGTCCGTGGCCGACGCCCCGGCCGAGGCCGAACAGCCCGCGCCCGAGGAGGCGTTCACGGACGCCCCGGAGGAGTCCGCCCCGGCCGAGGCCCCGGCGGACGCCCCCGAGGCCGCTGACGCCCCCGCCGAGGACGACGAGCAGGCCACCCCGGCGGAATCGCCGGACCCTGCCCACAGCGAGCACCCCCAGGCGTCGTACGTGCTGCACGTCAACGGCGCCGACCGGCCCGTCACCGACTCCTGGATCGGCGAGTCGCTGCTGTATGTGCTGCGCGAGCGGCTCGGCCTCGCGGGCGCCAAGGACGGCTGCTCGCAGGGCGAGTGCGGCGCCTGCTCGGTCCAGGTCGACGGGCGGCTCGTCGCCTCCTGCCTGGTGCCCGCCGCGACCGCCGCGGGCTCGGAGGTCCGTACGGTCGAGGGCCTGGGCCAGGACGGCCAGCCCTCCGACGTCCAGCGCGCGCTGGCCGAGTGCGGAGCGGTCCAGTGCGGCTTCTGCGTGCCCGGGCTCGCGATGACCGTGCACGACCTGCTGGAGGGCAACCACGCCCCCACCGACCAGCAGACCCGCCAGGCGATCTGCGGCAACCTGTGCCGCTGCTCCGGCTACCGCGGAGTCGTCGACGCCGTGCGCGAGGTCGTGGCGTCCCGCGAGGCGGCCGAGGAGGCGGCACAGGCCGCCGAAGCCGCGGAGGACGAGGCGGCGGCACACGACCCGGCCCGCATCCCGCGCCAGGCGGGCCCGCCCGGCACCGGGAACCGGGGCGACGGCGGCAACGGCAGCGGTATGGGAAGGGCATCGGCATGACCGGAATCGCGGACGGCGCGGGAGCCGTCACCGCAACCCCCTCCGCCGGAACGCCCGTCCCGCCGCCGCCCCACATGGGGCTCGGTGTGTCGCTCCAGCCCGCCGACGTGACGGCCAAGGCGTCCGGCACCTTCCCGTACGCGGCCGACCTGTGGGCCGAGGGGCTGCTGTGGGCCGCCGTGCTGCGCTCACCGCATCCGCATGCCCGCATCGTCTCCATCGACACCTCCGCGGCCGCCGGGATGCCCGGCGTGCACGCCGTGGTGACCCACGCCGACGTCCCCGGTGACGCCTCCCACGGCCGCCGGGTCGCCGACCGGCCGGTCTTCGCCAAGGACCTGGTGCGCCACCACGGCGAGCCCATCGCCGCGGTCGCCGCCGACCACCCCGACACGGCGCGGCTGGCCGCGGCCGCCATCGCCGTCGAGTACGAGGTGCTGGAGCCGGTCACGGACCCCGAGCAGGCGTTCGCCGCCGAGCCGCTGCACCCCGACGGCAACCTGGTCCGCCACATCCCGCTGTCCTTCGGCGACCCGGAGGCCATGGGCGAGGTCATCGTGGAGGGGCTGTACCGGATCGGCCGCCAGGACCCGGCGCCCATCGGCGCCGAGGCGGGCCTCGCCGTACCGCGTCCGGACGGCGGGGTGGAGATCTACACGGCCTCCACCGACCCGCACGCCGACCGCGATCTGGCCGCCGCCTGCTTCGGTCTGGAGCCGGAGCGCGTCAAGGTCGTCGTCACCGGTGTGCCCGGCGCCATGGGCGAGCGCGAGGACCCCGGCATGCAGCTGCCGCTCGGGCTGCTCGCGCTGCGCACCGGCCACCCGGTCAAGCTCGCCGCCACCCGCGAGGAGTCCTTCCTCGGCCACGCCCACCGCCACCCCACCCTGCTGCGCTACCGCCACCACGCGGACGGCCAGGGCAAGCTGGTGAAGATCGAGGCGCAGATCCTGCTGGACGCGGGCGCCTACGCGGACTCCTCGTACGACACCCTGGCCGCCGCCGTGTCGTTCGCCTGCGGTCCGTACGTCGTCCCGCACGCCTTCATCGAGGGCTGGGCGGTCCGCACCAACAACCCGCCCTCCGGCCATGTCCGCGGCGAGGGCGCGATGCAGGTGTGCGCCGCGTACGAGGGCCAGATGGACAAGCTCGCGGCGAAGCTCGGCCTCGACCCGGCCGAGATCCGGATGCGCAACGCCATGGCCACCGGCGATCTGCTGCCCACCGGACAGACCGTCACCTGCCCGGCGCCGGTCGCCGAGGTGCTGGAGGCCGTCCGTGAGGCCCCGCTGCCCGACCTCCCCGCCGAGGACGCGGAGGAGGACTGGCTGCTCCCCGGCGGCCCCGAGGGCGCCGGGGACCCGGCCGCGGTGCGGCGCGGCGTCGGCTACGCGCTCGGCATGGTCCACATGCTGGGCGCCGAGGGCGCCGACGAGGTGTCCACCGCCACCGTCAAGGTCACCGGCCCGGTCGCCACCGTCATCTGCGCGGCCGTCGAGACCGGCCAGGGCTTCACCACCCTGGCCCGCCAGATCGTCCAGGACGTCCTCGGCATCGAGGAGGTCCACGTCGCCCCCGTCGACACCGACCAGCCCCCGGCCGGACCCGCCTCGCGCGGCCGCCACACCTGGGTCTCGGGCGGTGCGGTCGAGCGCGCCGCCAAGATGGTCCGCACCCAGCTGCTCCAGCCGCTGGCCCACAAGTTCGGCATGTCCACCGAGCTGCTGACCATCGCCGACGGCAAGATCACCTCGTACGACGGGGTCCTCAGCACCACCGTCGAGGAAGCCCTCGAGGGCAAGGAGCTGTGGGCCACCGCCCAATGCCGCCCCCACCCCACCGAACCGCTCGACGAGACCGGCCAGGGCGACGCCTTCGTCGGCCTCGCCTTCTGCGCGGTACGGGCCGTGGTGGACGTCGACATCGAGATCGGTGCGGTCCGCGTGGTGGAGATGACCGTCGCCCAGGACGTGGGCCGGGTGCTCAACCCGCGCCAGCTGCGGACCCGCATCGAGTCCGGCATCGCTCAGGGCATCGGCGCCGCCCTCACCGAGAACCTGCGCACCTCCCGCGGCGTCATCCGCCACCCCGACCTCACCGGCTACGCCCTGCCGACCGCCGTGGACGTCCCCGACATCCGCATCGTCAAGCTGGTCGAGGAGCGCGACGTGGTGGCCCCCTTCGGCGCGAAGGCGGCCAGCGCGGTCCCGGTCGTCACCTCCCCGGCCGCCGTGGCCGCGGCCGTCCGCGCCGCCACCGGCCGCCCGGTCAACCGCCTCCCCATCCGCCCCCAGGCGGCAGTGGTCAACCGCACGTAGTCGCTCCCTTCGGAGCAACTGAAGCGCCAAGGGGGCGCGTCCTTCACGGTGATCCCCTTGGCCGCGGTTTCGGAAGGTGTCCGCTCGTGCCCCTCCTGCTCATGTCCATCAGTACGGTCCTCCTCCTGGCCACCGCGCTCTGGACCCCCGTCCGGGCGCACTGGCTGAAGCGGACCGGACGGCAGGCGGAGGGCCAGGTCACCGGCCGCCGGGTGGTCGACCACGGCGAGGAGCACCACACCGAGCTGACCCTGACCTTCACCGACCACGACGGCCGTCCCCGCGAGTTCGAGACCCGCCTCCTGACCACCCGCGCCGCCCCCGCGGTAGGCACCCGCGTCCCGATCGGCTACCCCGCCGACCGCCCGGAAGAGGCCCGGATGCTGACGTACACCTGGCGTGCGACCCGCTCGTATCTGGCCTTCCTGCTGCTGGGCGTGATGTGGATGACGACGCTGGTGCCGTACGTCCAGTAATCGGTTTCGCCCGGCGGGCTTCGTTTGCTACTCCTGTCCGCATGAGGGAGACATCGCAAACGGACCATGTCGCGATCGTGACCGGGGCGAACCACGGCATCGGGGCGGCGACCGCCCGGGCGCTGGCCGCGCGTGGCGTCGCGGTGTTCTGCGCGTACCTCGGGCCGGGTGGCGAGGAGGTGGCGGAGGGGATCCGGCGTGGGGGCGGGCGGGCCGCGGCTCTTGAGGCGGATCTCACCGACGCTGCCGCGCCCGGGGTCCTCTTCGACGCCGCCGAGGAGCGCCTCGGCCCGGTCGACATTCTGGTCAACAACGCCTCGGGGTGGGTGCAGGACACCTTCACCCCGGATCCGGCCGACCGGTTCGGGCGTCCGTTGCAGCCGGTCACCGCGGAGACGTGGGCGCGGCAGTTCGCGGTGGACGCGCGGGCACCGGCCCTGCTGATCGGCGAGCTGGCGCGGCGCCATCGGGCCCGGGGTGCCGGGTGGGGGCGGATCGTCGGGCTGACGTCGGGCGGGGATCTCGGCTTTCCCGGTGAGGTCTCGTACGGCGCCGCGAAGGCCGCCCAGGTCAACTACACGCTGTCCGCCGCCGTGGAGCTGGCCGACCTCGGCATCACCGCCAACGTCGTGCATCCGCCGGTGACCGACACCGGGTGGGTGACGGACGCGGTGCGGGAGTTCGTCGCGTCGAGCGGCACCCACTTCCACGTCGCCGAACCGGCGGAGGTCGCGGAGACCATCGTGTTCCTGACGTCCGAGGAAGCCGGGCTCGTCACCGGCAACACGATCACCCTGCGGTGATTCACCGCAGCACCAGCTGCACGATGGCGGCCGTCCCCACCGTCACGATCAGGGCCCGCAGCGCGGTCGGGCTGAAGCGGCGGCCCACCGCGGCTCCGGTCATGCCGCCGATGGCGGAGCCGACCGCGATGAGGACGACGGCCGTCCAGTCGAAGTGGGCGGCGAAGAGGAAGAACAGCGCGGCGACGGAGTTCACGACGGCGGCGAGGACGTTCTTGATGCCGTTGAGCCGCTGCATCGGCTCGTCGAGGAGCATGCCCATCAGGGACATGTAGATGATCCCCTGGGCGGCGGCGAAGTAGCCGCCGTAGACGCTGGCGAGCGTCAGCCCGAGGAACAGCAGCGGACCGCCGTCCCGCCGGGCCGGGCCCTGCGCCGCCTCGCGGCGGGCGCGCATCTTCTTGGCGATCAGCGGCTGGAGCACGACCAGGACGAGCGCCAGGCCCACCAGCGTCGGCACGATCCTCTCGAACGCCGTGCTGGGCAGCGTCAGCAGCAGCGTGGCGCCCGCGAGGCCCCCGGCCAGGGCCCCGGCGCACAGCTTCAGCACCCGCCGCCCCTGCCCCTGAAGCTCCTTGCGGTAGCCGATGGCCCCGCTGATGGAGCCGGGGATGAGGCCGAGCGCGTTGGACACCGTGGCGGTGACGGGCGGCAGGCCGGTGGCGAGCAGCACGGGGAACGTGATCAGCGTCCCGGAGCCGACGACGGAGTTGATCCCGCCCGCACCCACGCCCGCCGCGAAGACGGCCGCCATCTCCCACGGTGTCACGCGATCACCCCTCGTTCGCTGTCTGATGGACGTCTCATGGGCCCGACGCTAGACGGTGATCGCTTCGGTGTCCGCCGAACCGGGGGGTCGACGGCCGGGCCGATGGCCTGCGGCGGGGCGCCGTTTCCGAGGGCGCCCCGCCCGGCGGGGTCAGCCGAGGGCCCGGGCCACGGTGGGGCCGATCACCGTCAGGGCTTGCTCGTGCAGCAGGTGGTAGTGGTGGGCCGGGACGCCGTGGACCTTGACGTCGCCGCTCACGTACGGCTGCCAGGACTCCGGGACGTGGGTGGCGTCGCGCGCGTAGCCGGGTATCTCCTCGTCGGCGGTGAAGAGGAGCATGTCGCCCTCGAAGCGGTCGGGGGCGAACTTGCGCATCAGCTCCTGGTCGTTGAGGAAGATGTCCAGCAGCGGGAAGCTGTGCTCGCCCTCCAGGAGCCGCTGCGGCAGGCCGGTTTCGCGGCTGAGGTCGGCGATCAGCTGGTCGCCGTCGTCGATGCCGTCGGGGTGGGCCTCCAGCCAGCCGGGGGCGAAGATGTCGCCGCCGCCGATGTTGTCCAGCAGGACGCCGAGCCAGCGGCGCTTGCCCAGGTCCGGGAGGTCCGGCAGGGCCAGGTCGTTGTCGGGGTAGGCGTCGATGACGGTAAGGGTGGCGACCTCTTCGCCCTCGCTCTGCAGCCGCGTGGCCATGGCGTGCGCGATGAGCCCGCCGAAGGACCAGCCGAGCAGGTGGTACGGGCCGGTGGGCTGGACGGTGCGGATCTGGTCCAGGTAGTCGGCGGCCATCTCCCGGACGTTGGCGGGCAGCACGTCGGGCTCGGTCAGCCCGCGCGCCTGGAGGGCGTAGACGGGCTGGTCGGGGGCGAGGTGGCGCATCAGGCCGGTGTACGACCAGCCGAGGCCGCCGCCGGGGTGGACGCAGAACAGCGGCGGGCGCCCGCCCTCGCCGCGCAGCGGCAGCAGGGTGTCGAGCGGGTGCAGCTGGGACGCGTCGGCGGGGGTGGCGGCGTCGAGGCGGGCCACCAGGCGGGCGACGGTCGGGGCCTCGAACAGGTCACGCATCGACAGCTCGGTGTCCAGCGCGGTACGGGCCTGGCTGGCCAGCTTGGACGCGAGCAGGGAGTGGCCGCCGAGCAGGAAGAAGTCGTCGTCGATGCTGACGTCGGGGACGCCCAGCACCTCGCCGAACAGCGCGCACAGCGTCTCCTCGCGGGCGGTGCGGGGCCCGCGGCCGCCGCGGGCGGCCTCGTGGGAGGGCACGGGCAGCGCGGCCCGGTCCAGCTTGCCGTTGGGGCTCAGCGGCAGCGTGTCGAGCACCGCGAACGCGGTGGGCACCATGTGCTCGGGCAGATCGCGGTGCAGCATCTCGCGGGCGGTGGCGACGCACGGCGCCGTGCCGCCCTCGGCCGTCAGATAGGCCACCAGCCGCTGGTCGCCGGGCTGGTCCTCGCGGACGATGGCCGCTGCCTCCGCGACGTCCGGCAGGGCGCGCAGGGCGGCCTCGACCTCGCCGGTCTCGATGCGGAAGCCGCGCAGCTTGACCTGGTCGTCGGAGCGGCCCAGGTAGGCGACGCCGCCGTCGGGCAGCCGCCGGGCCAGGTCGCCGGTGCGGTACATGCGGTCGCCGGGCGCGCCGAAGAGGTGGCCGTACGGGTCGGGCACGAAGCGCTCGGCGGTCATCGACGGCCGGTCGTGGTAGCCGCGGGCGAGCTGCGGCCCGGCCAGGTAGACCTCGCCGACGGCCCCGGCGGGGGCGTGCCGCAGGGCGGAGTCGAGGACGTACAGCCTGCTGTTCCACACCGGGGTGCCGATCGGGACCGGGCCGGGGGCGCCGGGCTCGCAGGTGTGGGCGCTGATGTCGACAGTGGCCTCGGTGGGCCCGTACACGTTGTGCAGCGGTATGCCGGGCAGCAGGGTGTGGAAGCGCTCGGCCGTCTCGCGCGGCAGCGCCTCGCCGCCGCAGAACACCTGGCGCAGGCTGCCGGCGCAGCGCTCGGCGACCTCCGGCTCGGCGAGGAACGCGCGGAGCATGGACGGCACGAACTGGAGCGTGGTGATGCGCTCTTCGCGGACGGTGCGCACGAGGTACGCGGGGTCCTTATGGCCGCCGGGCTGGGCGAGCACCAGGGTGGCGCCGCTGACCAGCGGCCAGAAGAACTCCGCGACCGAGGCGTCGAATCCGGCCGGGGTCTTCTGGAGCAGCCGGTCCTCGGGGGTGAGGGGGTGGCTGCCCTGCATCCATTCCAGGCAGTTGACGATGGCGCGGTGGGGGACCAGGACGCCCTTGGGGCGGCCCGTGGAGCCGGAGGTGTAGATGACGTACGCGGGGTGCTCGCGGTCGAGGGCCACCCGCGGCGCGCCATCGGTGTCGTACGAGGCGGTCTCGTCCAGCAGCAGCCGCTCCACCCCGTCCGCCGCGGGCAGCTGCCCGGTGTGCTCGGCGCGGGTGACGAGGAGCGCGGGCGCGGCGTCGTCGAGCATGAACGCCAGCCGGTCGGCCGGGTAGTCCAGCTCCAGCGGCAGATACGCGGCGCCCGACTTGAGGACCGCCAGCAGGGCGACGACCAGCTCGGGGGAGCGGGGCAGGGCGACGGCGACGGTCTGCTCCGGGCCCGCGCCATGCGCGATCAGGCGGTGGGCCAGCCGGTCGGCGGCGCGGTCCAGCTCGCCGTAGCTCAGCCGGGTGTCGCCGAAGACCACGGCCTCGGCGTCCGGCGTGCGGGCGGCCTGCGCCGCGAACAGCGCGGGCAGGGTGGTGCCCGAGGTGGGGTGCGCGGTGTCGTTCCACTCCTCGGTCGCGCGCCGCCGCTCCTCGGCGGTCAGCAGCTCGATGCCGCCGACGGTGCGCTCCTTGTCGGAGGTGTCGGCGAGGGTGCGCAGGAGCTCCAGATACCGCTCGCGGTGGGCGACGAGACCGTCGGCGGTGTAGAGGTTGGAGTTCGCGTTGAGGTCGATGCGGATACCGCTGCCGTCGGAGCGGTCGTATCCCATGATCGAGAGGTCTTCGACGGTTCCGTTGGACAGGTTGTGCCCGATGACGCGATGTCCCGCGAAGTCGAAATCGTAGTCGTACGTCATGATATTGACGTGCGGGCCGAGGAAGCCGTTTCCGCCGTCCGGGAGGTGGAGATCCCGGGCCAGGTCGATATGGCGGTAGCGCTGATGGCGCAGCGCCGTCCGGACTTCCCGCGAGACCTTACGGACCAGATCCCGTATCCGCATATCCGAGCGCACCTGTATGCGCAGCGGCACGACATTGGCGAACATCCCGGGAATCCCGCGCAGCGTGGCATCGGTCCGGGCGGTGACCGGCAGCGTCAGAATGATGTCCGATTTACCGGTCAATCGATGCAGATAGACCGCGGTCGCCGCGATAATCATCGCCGACCAGTGGGTCGCGTATTTACGCGCCGCGGCGCGCAGCTCGACCGCTTCCTCCTCGGTCAGGTACGCGGTCTCCCGCAGCACGCTGGAGAGCTCGTCGCCGGGGCGGCCGGAAAGCCGGGCGGGTTCCGGGGAATCCGCGAAGTGTTCCATCCAGTACGCGCGGTCCTTGGCGAAATCCTCCGACGACCGGTATTCCTCGTCCCGGTCGAGCATGGTCCGCAGGGAGCCGAAGACGGTTTCTCCCGCGGCCGGGTCGCCGCCTTCGGTGAGCGCGGTGTAGATCTCGGCGGTGCGGCGGCCCAGCAGGGCGGCGCTGCCCGCGTCCGACACGATGTGGTGGGTGCCCTGGTACCACAGGAAGCAGTCGTCGCTCAGCTTCAGCAGGGCGAAGGAGAACAGCGGGTGGGCGTCCAGCTCCAGCCCGGTGGCCAGGTCGTGCTTCATCCAGCGGACGGCGGCGGCGTGCGGGTCGGGCTCGCCGCCGAGGTCGAGGACGGGGAAGTCCCAGTCGGTCACCGGGTCGAGGACCTGCCAGGGCACTCCGTCGTCCTCGCCGACCCGGACGTTGTACGGCTCGGCTTCCGCGACCGCCTGACGCAGTGCCCTCTCGAATATCGCGGTGTCTATGGGGCCTTGGATCTCAAGGTATTCCCCGACCTTGAACGTCGTGCTCTCCGGCGGCTCCAGCTGCTGAATGAACCAGATCTCGCTCTGGCCGGTCGACAGTGGCAGACGGGTGGCCGGTACGGCGGGCTGCACATTTCCCCCAGACGGAACACAGGATCGCAGGTCGAAACAAAGGGTGCCTGTTCAGTCACGCCGGGTTCTCCGTCGGGGACTGCAGGCACCATGGTGACCCTATGCGCCGAAAACGCGCTCACTGCGGGGAGTCGGAGACCATTTAGTGGGGAGAATGTGAAAAAGGTCAGGTGACCAGTTGCGTGAACGCCGTTCGCAAATCTGAGCATGCGCCTCGTAGGGCCTATGTGTCCAGAGGGTTTCCGGTAGTTCACCGAGAGAGATCGGGCCAGGACGGTGAGCGGCCCGGGAGGGGGCGCGGAAGCGCGGGGGCGCTGTGGAGGCCGTGGCGGGATTCGAACCCACGTAACTCGCTTTGCAGGCGAGCCCCTGAACCACTCGGGCACACGGCCAATGTCGTGCTCGTACTGATGACCATACGGAGCGGTTCAGGGGGCATCAACGGTTCGGCGGCCGCTGCCATACGACTGACATACGCCGTTCATGAGGGGCCCCACGGGCCGGACATTACGGGCGGCCGGGGGCGTGCGGGTGCTCCAGGAAGTCCTCCACCACGGGGCGGAACAGCTCCGGTTCGTCCACCCACGGGTAGTGCCCCACGCCGTGCAGCGGCCGGGCGCGCCCGGCCGGGAAGGACTCGGCGACCAGCTCACCGGCCCGCACGCCGGTCACCGCGTCCCGGTCCCCGGTGATCACCAGCGCCGGGCACGGCACCTCGCGCAGCCGCGCCAGCACCGCGCGGCGGCCCGCCTCGTCCACGCCCTGCCAGAAGCCCGCGCGCGGGACCGGGTTCAGCTGTTCGCCCTCGCTCGCCGCATGCGCCTGCTGGGGCTCGTCCCAGCGGCCGTACGCCATCGGGGCGGCCCGCAGCAGCAGCTCGCGCACCTCGGCGAGGTCGGTGGTGTCCGGCAGCATCTGGATCGCCACGTACGCCTCCTGCCACCACGGCTCGTCGGCGCGCGACTCGAAGATCTCCCGGGCGTCCTCGGGCAGTTCGCCCTGCATGCGCGCGCCCGGGCAGATCAGGACCAGTTGGGTGAGGTGTTCGGGGTGGGCCGCCGCGTACGCCTGCGCCGTGGCCGCGGCCGCGTCGTGGGCGAGCAGCGCGAAGCGGGTGAGCCCGAGGTGGCGGCGGAGCGCCTCCAGGTCCTCGGCCAGCCCCGGGAACGCGTAACCGCTCGGATCGGCGGCGGGCGGCGAGTCCCCGGTGCCGCGGCTGTCCGGGATGACCAGGGTGCGGTGCGCGTCGAGGCCGCCGAGGTCGCCCAGGTACGCGGCGTTCCGCCCCGGCCCGCCCGCCAGGCAGATGAGCGGCGGCCGCGCGGACCCGTCGCGGGCCTCCAGGACGCGGTAGGCCAGCTCCGTTTGGTCGTACGACGTGTAGTGCGGCATAGGCCCAGCCTGCCTGATCAGCGGGACAACGGCGGTGTGACCGCGGATATCGGGCGAGGCGGAAGGGGGAGGAGGGGCGGGGTGACTCAAAAGCGCCGGGAGGGGTGATATTCCGTTCCCCCAAAACGCGCTTATGTTTTCCGTCTAAGATGACCGCGTGTTCGATTCTCGGCACATCAGGACGTTCCACGAGGTGGTCCGCGCCGGTTCCTACTCGGCCGCCGCCCGTGTGCTCGGCTATACGCAGCCCGCCATCACGCAGCAGATGAAGGCGCTCGAACGCACCGTCGGCAGCCCGCTGTTCATCCGCGTCGGCCGCGGCATGCGGCTCACCGAGGCGGGCGAGACCCTCGCCCGGCACGCCGACACCATCCTCTCCTCCATCTCCGCGGCCCAGGCGCAGATGAACGCCATCACCCGGCTGCGCGCCGGACGGGTGAGGGTGTGCGCCTTCCCCAGCGCCAACGCCACCCTCATCCCCGAGGCCATGGCCCGCCTCGCCGCCGCCCACCCCGGGGTGCGGGTCGACCTGCTGGAGGGCGAGCCGCCGGACTCGCTCGACCGCGTCGTAAGCGGCGAATGCGACATCACCCTCGCCTTCACCTATCCGGGGCTGCGCGAGGAGACGCCCCCCGAGCTGGTCGAGATCCCGCTGATGGAGGACCAGCTGACCGTCCTGCTGCCCACCGGGCATCCGCTCGCCCGGCGGCGCGCCGTCAAGCTCGCCGAGCTGAGCGGGGAGCGGTGGATCGCCGGATGTCTGCGCTGCCGCGCCAACTTCCTGCACGAATGCGCCGAGCAGGGCTTCGCGCCCGACATCGCCTTCACCACCGACGACAACCTGGTGGTGCAGAGCATGGTCGCGGCCGGGCTCGGCGTCGCGATGATGCCGGGCCTGGTGCTGTCCTTCCTGTGCCATCAGAACGTCACCGGGCGCGCGCTCGACCCGGCGTCGCGGCGCCATGTCTCCGCCTACCTGCTGCGGGAGCATCTGGAGATCCCGGCGACGGCGCGGGTGCTGGAGGAGCTGAAGACCGTGGCCGGGAACCGGGTCGGCTGCTGACCGGCGGTCAACTTATAAGCGGAGGTTGACCCCCGCCCAACAAACTGTCGTTGGACGCGCCGGACGGTCCGTCCGCACGCTGCCGATATGACCACCGCGTATCCGTCCTCTCGTGTCACGGCCCCCCTCGGCGCCTTCGTCGACGGCGTCCGCGAGGCCGTCGGACGCGGCCTGCCGCCCGATGTGACCGCCTACCTGGTGGGCGAACGCCTCGCCCCCTACCTCGGCGCGTCCGATCTGCTCACCCCCGCCCAGCGCGAGGGCGATCCCGACCGCTACCGCCAGCACGTGCTGCACGCCGAGCCCGACGGCAGCTTCTCCGTCGTCGCCCTGGTGTGGCTGCCCGGCCAGCGCACCGCCGTCCACGACCATGTGTCCTGGTGCGTCACCGGCGTCCATGAGGGCGAGGAGCACGAGCGCCGCTACCGCCTCGTCCCCGACGGCCCGGCCTCCCGGCTGGTCGCAGTGGAGGACGTGATCAACCCGCGGGGCGCGGTCTGCGGCTTCGCGCCGCCGGGAGATATCCACAGGGTGTGGAACGCCTGTGGCACGAAGGCGATCTCGATCCACGTCTACGGCGCGGACATCGTGCGGCTGGGCAGCAGCGTCCGCCGGGTGTACGAGGCCCCCGCGGTGGACGACCTGTGACCGGGACCCGCGTCATCCGCGCGACGGCGGTGACGGCATGGCGGTGATCGGGGCGGGGGCGGCTCAGGCCGCCAGGACGGGACCGTCGACCACGACAGCTCCCCGGCGGCGGATACCGGCCCCCGCGTACGGGCTCGGGCTGGCCGCCTGCGGGGTCGTGGCCGCGTGGGGCGTGCACCGGGCCGTGCCCGCCGTACCCCTGCTCACCGCCGCCGTCGTGCTCGGCATCGGCGCCGCGCATCTGCCCGGCACCCGGGGGCTCGTACGGGGCCGCGGCCGGGCCGGGCTCTCCCTCGCGGGGAAGCGGCTGATGCGGCTCGGCATCGTGCTGCTCGGCCTGAAGCTCAGCCTGAATGACGTCCTCGGCCTCGGCTGGGCCACCGTCGCGATGGTGTTCTGCGTGGTCGCCGCCACCTTCTGCGGCACCTGGTGGCTCGGGCGGCGGATGGGGCTGCGCGGCGACCAGCCGCTGCTGATCGCCACCGGGTACTCGATCTGCGGCGCGTCCGCGATCGGCGCGGTCGGCGAGGTGTCCGAGAGCGACGAACGGGACGTGGCCACCTCCGTCGCGCTGGTGACGCTGTGCGGCACGCTCGCCATCGCCGTACTGCCCCTGCTCCAGCAGCCGCTGGGGCTCGGCGACGCGCAGTTCGGCCGCTGGGTGGGCGCGAGCGTGCACGACGTGGGCCAGGTGGTGGCGGCCGCGCAGACGGCCGGGCCCGCGGCGCTGAAGGAAGCGGTGCTGGTCAAGCTGATGCGGGTGGCGCTGCTCGCCCCGCTCGTCGCCGCGCTCGCCGTGTCCGTACGGGCCCGGGCCGGAGCCCGGCGCACCAGCGCGGCGGCCAAGCGGCCCCCGCTGGTGCCGCTGTTCGTTGCCGGGTTCCTCGTCATGGTCGCGCTGCGCAGCACCGGTCTGCTGCCCGCCGTCGCGCTCGACACCGCCGCCACCGGCCAGGAACTCCTGCTGGCCGCCGCCCTCTTCGGCCTCGGCAGCGCGGTCCATCTGCCCTCCCTCACCCGCACCGGCGCCCGGGTCGCGGCGCTGGGCCTGTGCTCCTGGGGAGTGATCGCGGGGGTCTCGTACGCGGGTGTGCTGCTCACGACCTGACGCCCCCCGTCGTACGACCGATGGCCGAGGCGAACTACCGACCTCGGACAGGTGTCACACCGCGCCACGGCTCTTACCCTGACGGGCATGACCGCTCTCGACCCGCCTGACGCGGACCTGGGCACCACCTCACGCACGGCCGAGCCGGACGCCTATACGGGCACGGACACCGGCACGGGCACGGACACCGCCACCGACCGAGCGGGCGACACCATCCTCGGCCGCCGCCACCGCGCGCTGACCCTCGGCATCGTCGCCGTCGTGTCCCTCATCGCCTTCGAGGCGAGCGCGGTCAACACCGCCATGCCGATCGCGGCCCGCGCCCTGGACGGCGTCGAGCTGTACGCGTACGCCTTCTCCGCCTACTTCACCGCGAGCCTGTTCGCGATGGCGCTGTCGGGGGAGTGGTGCGACCGCAAGGGGCCGCTCGCGCCGCTGTTCGGCGGCATCGTGGCGTTCGGCGCGGGACTGGTGGTCGCGGGGACGGCGCAGCGGATGTGGATGTTCGTGGGCGGGCGCGCCGTCCAGGGCATCGGTGGCGGCCTGGTGATCGTCGCCCTGTACGTCGTCGTCGGCCGGGCGTATTCGCGGCGTCTCCAGCCCGCCATCCTGGCGTCGTTCTCCGCCGCGTGGGTGCTGCCGGTCATCGTCGGGCCGGTCGTCGCCGGGACCGTCACCGAACAGGCCGGGTGGCGCTGGGTGTTCCTGTCCATCCCGGTGCTGGTGCTGCTGCCGCTCGCTGTGATGCTCCCGGCCCTGCGCACCTTGCCGCCCGGCGGCCGCTCCCCGGCCATGGACCGCCGCCGGATCCTCCTCGCGCTGGCCGTCGCGGGCGGCGCCGGGCTGCTCCAGTACGCGGCCCAGGACCTGGCCTGGTACTCCCTCCTCCCGGCCGCCGCCGGGCTCGCCCTGCTCGTGCCGTGCGTGCTGCGGCTGCTCCCCGCGGGCACCTTCCGCGCCGCCCGCGGGCTGCCGTCGGTGGTGCTGCTGCGCGGGGTCGCGGCGGGCGCGTTCCTGGGTGCGGAGAGCTTCGTTCCGCTGATGCTGGTCACCCAGCGCGGACTGTCCCCGACCGCCGCCGGGCTCACTCTCGCGGGCGGCGGGCTGACGTGGGCGCTCGGCTCGTACACCCAGAGCCGCCCCCGGATGGAGCCGTACCGGGAGCGGCTGATGGGGCTGGGCATGCTGCTGATAGCCGTGGCCATCGCCCTGGTGCCGCTGGCGCTCGCCGACTCCGTACCGGTGTGGACCGTCGCCGTCGCGTGGGCGGTCGGCGGCTGCGGGATGGGGGTGACCATCTCCAGCGCGAGCGTGCTGATGCTGAAGCTGTCCGGGCCCGACGACGCGGGAAGCAACTCCTCCTCGCTCCAGGTCTCCGACGCGCTCGGCAACATCACCCTGGTCGGGGTGAGCGGCGTCCTCTTCGTCGCCTTCGGCGGCGGCGCCATCGCCCCCACCCACCAGGCCACCGCCGCCCCGGCCGCCGTGTCCTCCCACCCCGCCGCCTTCGCCGCCGTGTACGCGGCGATGGCGGCCGTGGCCCTGGCCGGGGCCTGGGTGACCACCCGCCTGCGACCGCGTTCCGCGGAGCGGGCACAGCCGGGAAAGGTGTGAGCCTGATCCCACCCCCGGGTGGGATCGGGGCGTACCCCTGAAGCATGAAGAGCGGCACCGGTAGGCTGACGCGGTTCCCGATCGACCCCGCCGAGTCAGCCCGCGACGGAGACCGTGAGTACTACTGCCGCCTCCACCAGCCATCACCTCTCGCCCGCCTTCCCCGGACGGGCGCCCTGGGGTACCGCGAGCAAGCTGCGCGCCTGGCAGCAGGGCGCGTTGGACAAGTACATCGAGGAGCAGCCGCGGGACTTCCTCGCGGTCGCGACCCCCGGCGCCGGTAAGACGACGTTCGCGCTGACGCTCGCCTCCTGGCTGATGCACCACCACGTCGTGCAGCAGATCACCGTCGTCGCGCCCACCGAGCATCTGAAGAAGCAGTGGGCGGAGGCCGCGGCCCGCATCGGCATCAAGCTGGACCCGGAGTACAGCGCGGGCCCGCTGGGCCGCGAGTACCACGGCATCGCCATCACCTACGCGGGTGTCGGCGTACGGCCCATGCTGCACCGCAACCGGATCGAACAGCGCAAGACGCTCGTCATCCTCGACGAGATCCACCACGCCGGTGACTCCCGCTCCTGGGGCGAGGCATGCCTGGAGGCGTTCGAGCCCGCGACCCGGCGGCTCGCGCTGACCGGCACGCCCTTCCGGTCCGACACCAACCCCATCCCCTTCGTCACCTACGAAGAGGGCAACGACGGCATCCGCCGCTCCTCCGCCGACTACACCTACGGCTACGGCAACGCCCTGAACGACGGCGTCGTGCGGCCCGTCATCTTCCTCTCCTACAGCGGCAACATGCGCTGGCGCACCAAGGCGGGCGACGAGATCGAGGCCCGGCTCGGCGAGCCGATGACCAAGGACGCGGTCTCCCAGGCGTGGCGTACCGCGCTCGACCCGCGCGGCGACTGGATGCCGAACGTGCTGCGCGCCGCCGACCACCGGCTGTCCGAGGTGCGCAAGGCGATTCCGGACGCGGGCGCCCTCGTCATCGCCTCCGACCAGGACTCGGCGCGCGCGTACGCCAAGCTGATCCGCGAGATCACCGGCAGCAAGGCCACTCTGGTGCTGTCCGACGAGGACGCCGCCTCGCAGCGCATCGAGGACTTCACCCACTCCGACGACCGCTGGATGGTCGCGGTCCGCATGGTGTCGGAGGGCGTGGACGTGCCGCGCCTCGCGGTCGGGGTGTACGCGACCACCATCTCCACGCCGCTGTTCTTCGCCCAGGCCGTCGGCCGTTTCGTACGGTCGCGGCGGCGCGGCGAGACCGCGTCCGTCTTCCTGCCCACCATCCCGAACCTGCTCGGCTTCGCCAACGAGATGGAGGTCGAGCGCGACCACGTCCTCGACAAGCCGAAGAAGGAGGGCGAGGAGGAGAACCCGTACGCGGAGGAGGAGAAGCTCCTCGAAGAGGCCGAGAAGCAGCAGGACGAGGACACCGGCGACCAGGACGCGCTGCCCTTCGAGGCGCTGGAGTCCGACGCCGTCTTCGACCGGGTGCTGTACGACGGCGCCGAGTTCGGCATGCAGGCGCACCCGGGCAGCGACGAGGAGCAGGACTACCTCGGCATCCCCGGGCTCCTCGAACCCGACCAGGTGCAGATGCTGCTCCAGAAGCGGCAGGCCAAGCAGATCGCGCACAGCCGTAAGAAGCCGGACGCGGAGGCGGATCTGCTGGAGATGCCCGCCGAGCGGCGGCCGGTGGTCACCCACAAGGAACTGCTGGAGCTGCGGAAGCAGCTGAACACGCTGGTGGGGGCGTACGTCCACCAGAGCGGCAAACCGCACGGCGTGATCCACACCGAGCTGCGCCGGGTCTGCGGCGGGCCGCCGAGCGCGGAGGCGACTGCGGGGCAGCTCCGCGAGCGCATCAAGAAGGTGCAGGAGTGGGCCACCCGGATGCGGTGACGCGCTGCTCCATCACCCCCGGCGAACGCGCATCGCGGCAGCGCATGCCGCGATGTGTGCGGTGAGCGAGGGATCTGCTCGGATTCTGGACAAGCACTTCCGCTGAGCGGACCCGCTCGCTACGGTTCGTGCACGCACACGCCCCGTGGCAGCGTCGCCGCGGCGTGCAGCCGGTGCGTACCACCGCGACCGGCGGAGCACCTTCGCGGGGAGCCGCCACCCATCACCGAGGAGGGGGCGTCGTGACCGCGGAGACCTCACAGACGCTCGACCGGGGACTGCGTGTCCTCAAGCTGCTCGCGGACACCGACCACGGGCTGACCGTGACCGAGCTGTCCACCAAGCTCGGCGTCAACCGCACCGTCGTCTACCGGCTGCTGGCCACCCTCGAACAGCACTCCCTGGTCCGCCGCGACATCGGCGGCCGGGCGCGGGTCGGGCTCGGGGTGCTCCAGCTCGGCCGCCAGGTGCATCCGCTGGTGCGGGAGGCGGCGCTGCCCGCGCTGCGGGCCCTCGCCGAGGACATCGGCGCCACCGCCCACCTCACCCTGGTCGACGGCACCGAGGCGCTCGCCGTCGCGGTCGTCGAGCCGACCTGGACCGATTACCACGTCGCCTACCGGCCCGGCTTCCGGCACCCGCTGGACCGGGGCGCCGCCGGGCGGGCCATCCTCGCCGCCCGCGCGGGCCGCCCCGACGACCCTGGGTACGCGCTCACCCACGGCGAGCTGGAGGCGGGCGCGAGCGGCGCGGCCGCCCCGCTGGTCGGGGTGACCGGTATCGAGGGCAGCGTGGGCGTGGTCATGCTGTCCGACGCGGTGCCGGAGCGGGTCGGACCACGGGTGGTGGACGCGGCGCGGGAGGTCGCGGACGCCCTGCGGTGACGCGGCCGTAAGGCTCGTCCCGGGGCGGCACGTCATCCGTCCCGCCGGTCAACTAAATTCACTCCTATGCCTGCCGTCTCCCTCCGCGCGCTCTCCCCCCGCACCCGGATCCTCACCGTCTGCGCCGCGCTGGTCATCGCCCTGCTCGCGGTCGCCGCGCTCGCCCCCCTGCCGTTCACCGTGGCCCAGCCGGGCACCACCGTGAACGTCCTCGGCGCGGACGGCGGCAAGCAGGTGATCACCATCTCGGGGAGCGACACCCGTAAGACCAAAGGCCAGCTGCGGATGACGACGATCGCGGCGACCGGACCGGACGCCACCGTCCGGCTGGGGGACGTGATCAGCGGCTGGTTCAGCACCGACCGCGCGGTGCTGCCACGCGAGGCGGTGTACGTGGGCGACACGACCAAGGAGATCGAGCGGCACAACGCCGACGAGATGCGGAAGTCGCAGAACACGGCCACCAGCGCCGCCCTCGGCCACCTCAACAAGTCGCCCGGCGACGTCAAGGTGAAGCTGCGCCTCGCGGACGTGGGCGGCCCCAGCGCCGGGCTGCTGTTCTCCCTCGGCATCGTCGACAAGCTGGACGGCGACGGCCGCGGCGGCGATCTCACCGGCGGCCGTACGATCGCGGGCACCGGCACGATCGACGCCCGCGGCAAGGTCGGCGCGGTGGGCGGCGTCCCGCTCAAGACCCAGGCCGCCAAGCGGGACGGCGCGACGGTCTTCCTGGTCCCCAAGGCCGAGTGCGGTGACGCCGAGGCCGAGCTGCCGAAGGGCCTGCGGCTGATCCCCGTGACCACCCTCGACGGCGCCGTGCAGGCCCTGAACAACCTCCAGTCGGGCGGCGCGGTCCCGCACTGCTAGTCGAGCCGGGGCACAGGGGACACCCGCGGCGTCGCCAGCCGCAGCCCCACCTCCACCAGCCGCCAGCCGAGCCGGGTCCGCAGCGGATCCGCGCGCGGCGGTCTGTGCGGGGCCTCGCGCCGGAGCTGCCGTTCGCGCAGCTGGTGGAGCAGGTGATGGACCTGGTCGCCGTACATTCGCTGTCCCCCCAGGGATCGGGTCAGTCCTCGTCACGCGGGAAGCCGTGCAGATGGACGCGGTACCGGGCGGAGTGCTCGGTGTCCGGGTCGAGCTCCATCTCGCGATAGCCGTTGATCACTTCGTGCACTTTGTCGAGCATTTCCCGCGCCATGGCGGGCGTGAGGCGCAGCGTGAAGTCGCTGATGTCCCAGTTCGTGCGCCACTCGGTGGGCCATTCGTGCTGGGTGCCGAGCCAGGTGGACAGGTCCTGGCCGTGCACGGTGGCCACCTCGTGCATCAGGGTGTTCATCGCGCCGCGCACGGACGGGTCGGGGTGCCGCAGCAGCTCCTCGGTGCCCCACCGCATGCGGGGCTGCGCCGCCTTCCACCACCGCTCGCGCCCCTTGCCGCGCTCCGGGTCGTCCATGACGAAGCCATGGGCGGCCAGCTGCCGCAGGTGATAGCTGGTGGCGCCGCTGGACTCGCCCAGCCGGTCGGCCAGTTGGGAGGCGGTGGCGGGCCCGTACTCGCGCAGCGCCCCGAGCAGCCGCATGCGCAGCGGGTGGGCGAGCCCGCGCAGGGAGCGAGGGTCGAGTACCCGTACGTTGTCGTCTGAGTCCGCTGCGTTCGCCGAGTCGGCTGAGTCCTCGCTCTGGGCCATGCGGAGCAGAGTAAGGGTGCAAAGACTCCTTTGCAACGGGTTTTTTGCACGCCCGTCCGGGTCAGTCCTCGGCGGCCTGCTGGACCAGGGGGATGATCCGCAGGGGGACCGGGTTCTCCATCACGATCGCCGTCGAGGCCCGGACGATGCCCTCGATGCCCACGACCCGGTCGATCACCCGCTGCAGGTCGGCGTTCGAGCGGGCGACCAGGCGGCAGAGCATGTCGCCCTCCCCCGTGGTGGTGTGCAGCTCCAGCACCTCGGGGACCCCGGCCAGATGGCTCCGTACGTCCGGGCCCTGGCCCTGTTTGATCTCCAGCGTGGCGAAGGCCGTGACCGGGTAGCCCAGGGCCGCCGGGTCCACGTCCGGGCCGAAGCCGCGGATCACCCCCTGGGTGCGCAGCCTGTCCAGCCGCGCCTGGGCGGTGCCCCGGGCGACGCCGAGGCGGCGGGATGCCTCCAGCACGCCGATGCGTGGCTCCCGGGCGAGGAGTTCGATCAGGCGGGCGTCGAGCGCGTCGATTCCCATGGGACCTCCTGGGGCCTCTGTGATGGTAGTCACTCTGTGCAGAATGCTGCCCGGATTCCGCGCTGTGCTATGCAACATGCCCAGCGATTTCGGGAACTATTGCGCACCCTGAGAGGCGGAGAGACGCTGAACATATGACTGAGATCCTGAACCCCACCCCGACCACCGCGCGGCAGGCAGACCCCTTCCCGGTGAAGGGTATGGACGCGGTCGTCTTCGCCGTCGGCAACGCCAAGCAGGCCGCCCACTTCTACGCCACCGCCTTCGGCATGAAGCTCGTCGCCTACTCCGGACCGGAGAACGGCAGCCGGGAGACCGCCAGTTACGTCCTGGTCTCGGGCAGCGCCCGCTTCGTGTTCACCTCTGTCGTCAAGCCGTCCGGTCCCTGGGGGCGCTTCCTCGCCGAGCATGTGGCCGAGCACGGCGACGGCGTGATCGACCTCGCCGTCGAGGTCCCGGACGCGCGGGCCGCGTACGCGTACGCGATCGAGCACGGCGCCACCGGGATCGAGGAGCCGCACGACGTCAAGGACGAGCACGGGACGGTGGTCCTCGCCTCGATCCGTACGTACGGCGACACCCGCCACACGTTTGTCGAGCGCTCCGGCTACGACGGCCCGTATCTGCCGGGTTACGTCGCCGCCGCCCCGATCGTCGCGGCGCCCGAGAAGAGGCTGTTCCAGGCCATCGACCACTGCGTCGGCAATGTCGAGCTGGGCCATATGGACGAGTGGGTGGCCTTCTACAACCGGGTCATGGGCTTCACCAACATGAAGGAGTTCGTCGGCGACGACATCGCCACCGAGTACTCCGCCCTGATGTCGAAGGTCGTCGCGGACGGCACCCGGAAGGTCAAGTTCCCCCTGAACGAACCGGCGGTGGGGAAGAAGAAGTCGCAGATCGACGAGTACCTGGAGTTCTACGGCGGACCCGGCGTCCAGCACATCGCCCTCGCCACGAACGACATCGTCGCGACGGTGCGCGCGATGCGCGCGGCGGGCGTCCAGTTCCTGGACACGCCCGACTCGTACTACGAGACGCTGGGGGAGTGGGTCGGGGACACGCGCGTGCCGATCGAGACCCTGCGGGAGCTGAAGATCCTCGCGGACCGGGACGAGGACGGGTACCTGTTGCAGATCTTCACCAAGCCCGTGCAGGACCGGCCGACGGTCTTCTTCGAGATGATCGAGCGGCACGGGTCGATGGGGTTCGGCAAGGGGAACTTCAAGGCGCTGTTCGAGGCGATCGAGCGCGAGCAGGCCAAGCGCGGCAATCTGTGACGGCGGGCCGGGGCCCTCGGCCCCGGCTGGTCAGCCCGCCCACCGGCCCGACAGGAAGGCGAGGCCGAAGACGGTGCTCACGGGCGCGACGAGGTACAGGTAGACGGTCCTGACCCGGGGCGTGCGCAGGCTCCAGCCCGCCAGTCCGATCCACAGGGGCCACCACAGCAGGGTGGAGCGGGGGATGGACATGAACCAGTACGAGGTGCCCAGCGCCCACAGGGTGACGCCGATGTAGACGGCCTCGGCCCAGCGGCGCCGCCACAGCAGCACGCCGAGGACGACGAGCCCGAGGACCATGGCCACGAGTTCGGCCTGGAACATGGCGGCGTATCCGGTGGTCTGCGTCTCGTCGAAGGCCGCGTGCCAGGTGTTGGACCAGCCTTCCCAGGGGGTGTGGAAGGTGCGGAACCAGCCGCGTTCCTGGGCGTGCTTCCAGGCCATCCAGTCGTCGGTGTGCGCGTGCAGGAACCAGGCGAACAACGCGGCGGGCAGCGCGGGCAGGGCCAGCCAGGGCAGCGACCGCCAGTGCCCGCGGGCGCGGGCGGCGGTGAGGACGAAGTGGACGGCGATGGCGGCGGCGAGGAAGAGGCCGCTGACCCGCACGGTGGTGGCCAGGGCGGTCAGCAGGGCGGCGGCGGCCCAGCGATGCCGCTGGGCGGCGAGCCAGCCGGGCAGGGCGAACGCGAGGAAGAGCGCCTCGGTGTAGCCGACGGCCAGGAAGATCGCGCACGGTGAGAGCAGGAAGAACAGCACGGTGCGCCGGTCGCCGTCCGGGCCGGGCAGATACAGCCGGGCGATCCGGGCCAGCGCCAGGACGCCCACGGCCCCGGCGACGAAGGAGATCAGCAGCCCGGCCGCGGTCCAGCTCGGGATGACGGTGTGCAGGGCGCGCAGCAGCATCGGGAAGCCGGGGAAGAACGCCTCGCGGCTGTCCCACTTCTTGTCCCAGGGGCCGCTCTCCCCGGGGAAGTAGCCGTCGCGCGCTATGTGGAGGTAGTGCCCCCAGTCCCACCGCTCGAAGGGTTCGAGGAGGGAGGAGGGCTGGCGCGCGTCGCCGTTCCCGGGGAACAGCCACCGCACACCGTAGGCGGTGATCCATATGGATATTCGGGTCAGCAGATACAGCCACAGCACCTCGCGGTCGCCCGGGCCAAGCCGGGAGCGCAGCCGGGAGAGGCGTAAGACCCGCCCCCGGGCCGAGGGCCGCTCCGGGGGCGCTGAGGACCACGTGGGGCGGCTGGGCGCGGTACGGGGCGTGGTGCTGGGCGCGGTGGGGCGCGGCTCGGGCGGGGCGACTGACATACGGGGATCTTTCGCGTAGGCGGCGTACGGGCGGGGGTCAGGAGCCGGGCGGCGAGGTGCTGCTCCCTGGGGGAGACGTCGTCGTGGGCGGGTATGTCACGTCGCCCGACCCTTCTCTTGTCGCGCCGCCCGTCGTCGGCGGCAGGCTCGGCGCCCCGGACGACGGAAGGCCCGTCGACGGAACGCCCGTCGAGGGAAGGCCCGAGGGCGAATGGCCGGTGGAGGGGTGGCCGGTGGAGGGGATCGTGGCCGGGGCGGCGGGCGGCGGCGTGCCCGGCAGGAGCACGGCAGCGGCCGCGGTGCCGCCCGCGAGGACCAGGCAGGCCCCCGCCGCCAGCGCGGCGACGCGGCGCCGGTGCGCCCGCCTGCCGCGCTCAGCGATGTGCGCCACGGGGGCCGCACCGGCCCGGTCCTGCCCGAGGTCACCGGCCTGCCGGAACAGCGTCCGCAGCGGATCCTGGAGCTCAGACATCGGAGACCTCCTCGATGCGCGGGTCCTGGAGGCGGTGGGCGAGCGCGGCGCGTCCGCGGACCAGGTGCGTCTTGACGGTGCTGGTGGACAGGCCGGTCTCACCGGCGATCTGCTCGACGGTGAGGTCGCACAGGTAGTGCAGGGTGAGCGTGCGCCGCTGCTGGGGCGGGAGTTCGCGCAGCGCCTCGACCAGCACCACCTGGTCCGGTCCCGGGCCCTCGACATGCGGCGGTGAGACGCCGCCGCGATGCCAGGCGTCCGCCGTGCGCCGCCGGAAGCGCCACCGGCTCACCGCCAGCCGCCAGGCGACCGTACGGATCCATGCCTCGGGCTGGCCCCCGCGGTCGAGCTGCCGTCTGCGGCTCCACCCCTTGACGAACGCCTCCTGCACGACGTCCTGCGCCTCGTGCAGGTCGCCGAGCATCACGTACAGCTGCCCCGTGAGACGCGTGACCGCCTGGGCGTAGAACTCTTCGAACTCCTCGACGGTCACCTGTCACTCCCGGGTCTCTGTCCTCGCCGGGTATACGCCCGCCGTGGGGCATTCGGTCTACCCGATCGCGGAGAAAGAGAGTGATACAGCACACAATGCGCCACACATGCCAGAAAAATTGAACACCAGCTCGGGCGGAGAATCGCACCGTCTACACTCTCGGCGTTTCCTGTTCACCCCAACACGGTGTGTTCTTTTGGGAGTTGTTGAGTACGCATGCAGACGGAAAAGTACGCTGCGGGCCGGTTGACGAGGCGTAGGTTCGCCCTGGCAGGCGGCGCCGCCGCCGCGGGCGCGCTCGGGGCCTTCGCGGTACGGCCCACCGATGCCGAAGCCGCCGAAGCCGAGGCCATCGAGGCCGCCGCGATAGCCGAGGCCGCCGCCGGTGGCCGGTTCGACCTCTCGGTGCCCTCCACGCAGCTGATCCGCGAGAAGGCACCGCACAACAACACCGTGCTGCAGTCCTTCGCGTTCGACGACGTCAACGGCCACCTCTACACGATCCAGCTGATGCAGGGCGGCATCCGGCTCAGCGGCGAATCCGCCCCCGTCTCCGGCGCCGACCGGGCCGCGCGCGGCGACATGTGCGTCACCAAGCTCTCCCTCACCGGCAGCGAGCTGGGCCACATGTACGTCCGGGGCTTCGGCCACGGCGTCTCGATCGGCTGCGAGCCGGTCGGCGCCACCGCCCACCTGTGGACCGAGTCGGACGCCAACCCCGACTCCGGCTACGGGCGCGCGATCAGCCGCTTCGTGTTCAAGGACGGTGCCGTCCTCGACAGCGGCGCGTCCGGCCTGGCCACCCACCGCCCGGTGGCCGGTTCGACCAGCAACCAGCCCGCCGTCGACATGCTCAACAAGCGGCTGCTGCTGCGCTACCGCCAGGGCGGCGGGGTCCGGTACCGGCTGATGAGCCTGGCCGGGGTCACGGCGGGCGACTACACCGCGGTGTACGACGACATACCCCAGGCGGGCGTCGCGGACGACGAGGTCTTCCAGGGCTTCGCGGTGCTCGGCGACTACGTCTATCAGCTGACCGGGACCGCGTACTCCGACGAGAACGGCCCCAACCCGCCCTCCGGCCACGGCAACGCCCATGTCTCCTGCGTCGATCTGCGCACCGGCGAGCTGGTCCAGCGCTCCCGCACCGAGGCCGGATACTCGCTCGGCTACCGCGAGCCCGAGGGCATGGCCGTCCAGCTCACCAGCCCGCGCAGGCTGTGCATGGGCTTCGCCTCCGGCCTCTCCGGCGCCCGCGAACTGAGCGTCTACTACAAGCCGCAGTGACCGGGCCGCGGTGAACGTCTCTTAACCCGGTCGCCGCGCCGATCTTCCCTGGCGCCCGGCCGAGTGCGAGCCTGGAGGTATGACCGACCTCATCGAGTCGCTGCGGGAGGGCCTCCCCGAGGAGGCAGTGCTCACCGACCCCGATGTCATGGCGGCGTACGCCAACGACATGGCGAGCTTCTGCGACGCGGGCGTGCCCGCCGCGGTCGTCCTCCCCCGCACCGTGGAGCAGGTGCAGCATGTCTGCCGTACGGCCACGGCGCTGCGCGTCCCCATCGTCCCGCAGGGCGCGCGCACCGGCCTGTCGGGCGCGGCGAACGCGTCCGACGGCTGCATCGTGCTGTCCCTGGTCAAGATGGACCGCATCCTGGAGATCAACCCGATCGACCGGATCGCGGTCGTCGAACCGGGCGTGGTGAACGCGGCGCTGTCGCGCGCGGTGCTGGAGAAGGGGCTGTATTACCCGCCCGACCCCAGCAGCTGGGAGCAGTGCACCATCGGCGGCAACATCGGCACGGCGTCGGGCGGGCTGTGCTGTGTGAAGTACGGCGTGACCGCCGAGTACGTCCTCGGTCTGGACGTCGTTCTCGCCGACGGCCGCCTGCTGTCCACCGGCCGCCGCACCGCCAAGGGGGTCGCGGGCTACGACCTGACCCGCCTCTTCGTCGGCTCCGAGGGGAGCCTCGGCATCGTCGTACGGGCAGTCCTGGCGCTCAAGCCCGCCCCGCCCGAACAGCTCGTCCTGGCCGCCGAGTTCCCCTCCACCGCGGCCGCGTGCGACGCGATCTGCCGCATCATGGAGCGCGGCCATGTGCCCTCGCTGCTGGAGCTGATGGACCGTACGAGCGTGCGCGCCGTCAACGCCCTGGGCGACATGGGGCTCCCCGAGTCCACCGAGGCCCTGCTGATGTGCGCCTTCGACACCCCGGACCCGGCGTCCGACCTGGCCGCCGTGGGCGAGCTGTGCACGGCCGCCGGGGCGACCGAGGTGGTCCCGGCGGACGACGCGGCCGAGTCCGACCTGCTGCTCCAGGCCCGCCGCATGACGCTGACCGCGCTGGAGGCGGTCAAGGGCGTCACGATGATCGACGACGTCTGCGTGCCGCGCTCCCGCCTCGCCGAGATGATCGACGGCACGGCGGCCATCGCCGAGAAGTACGCCCTCACGATCGGCGTCGTGGCCCACGCGGGCGACGGCAACACCCATCCGACGGTCTGCTTCGACCCCGCCGACGAGGACGAGTCGCGGCGGGCGCGCGAGTCGTTCGACGAGATCATGGCGCTGGGCCTGGAGCTGGGCGGCACGATCACGGGGGAGCACGGCGTGGGCGTGCTGAAGCGGGAGTGGCTCGCGCGCGAACTGGGACCGGTGGGGGTGGAGTTGCAGCAGGGCGTCAAGCAGGTCTTCGACCCCCTGGGCCTGCTCAACCCGGGCAAGCTCTTCTGAGTTCTGATCGAAGACCGGAGACCGGAGACCGGGACATGCCGGAAGGGGGCGCGCGGCCGGACCGCGCGCCCCCTTCTCATCTGGCTCCCGTACGGCGGTTACGCCTTCAGCGACGCGATGTCGATCACGAAGCGGTACCGCACATCGCTGTTCACGACGCGGTCGTAAGCCTCGTTGATCTGGTCGCCGTTGATCACCTCGATCTCCGCGCCGAAGCCGTGCTCGGCGCAGAAGTCCAGCATCTCCTGCGTCTCCCGGATGCTGCCGATCTTCGAGCCCGCCATCGTCCTGCGGCCCAGGATCAGGGAGAACTGGCTGAAGGCGCTGGGGTTCTCCGGCGCGCCCACGTGAACGAGCGTGCCGTCCCGCTTCAGCAGCGACAGGTAGGCGTCCAGCGGGAGGTTCGCCGACGTGGTGTTGACGATCAGGTCGAACGTACCGGCCAGCTCGGTGAAGGTGGACTCGTCGCCGGTCGCGTAGAAGTGGTCGGCGCCCAGCCGAAGCCCGTCGTCCTTCTTGCGGAGCGTCTGGCTCAGCACGGTGACCTCGGCGCCCATCGCGTCGGCGATCTTGACGCCCATGTGGCCGAGGCCGCCCAGGCCCACGATCGCGACCTTCTTGCCGGGGCCCGCCTTCCAGTGGGCCAGCGGCGAGTAGAGGGTGATGCCCGCGCACAGCAGCGGGGCCGCGACGTCCAGCCCGATCCCCTCGGGGATGCGGAGCGCGTAGTTCTCGTCGACGACGACGTGGGTGCTGTAGCCGCCGTACGTGGGGGCGCCGTCGTACTCGGTGCCGTTGTACGTCTGCACCTCGCCCTTGAGGCAGAAGTGCTCCTCGCCCGCGAGGCAGTTCTCGCACTCCCGGCAGGAGTCGACGAAGCAGCCCACGCCGACCCGGTCGCCCACGGCGTACTTGGTCACGCCCGGGCCGACCTCGGTGACGACACCGGCGATCTCATGGCCGGGCACCATCGGGAACTGGGCGGCGCCCCACTCCTCGCGGGCCTGGTGGATGTCGGAGTGGCAAATACCCGCGTAGGCGATCTCTATGAGGATGTCGTGCTCGCGCAGTGCGCGGCGCTCGATGGTGGTCTTCTCCAGCGGTGCCTTCGGGGCGGAAGCCGCGTAGGCGGTGACGCTGAGGGTCATATCGGTGCTCTCCTTGGTGGAACAGCGCGAAGTCGCGCGAAAGGGAACGTGAGAGAGAAAAGTTAAAGTACGGGTGGAAATGGGGTGAAGGGGGTGTCAGGAAAGGCGCGGGGAACCGGGCGAGCGCGGGGCGGGGGCCGGGCGGTCGCCCGACGGGGTCGCCGTCCAGCTCGCCAGCAGCCGCAGCGCCTCTTCCGAGGGCGACCCGGGCTCGACCGTGTAGATGCACATCGCCTGGTCGGCATCGCCGGGGAAGTGCACCATCTCGTAGGCGAGCGTCATGTCCCCGACCACGGGGTGCCGGTAGAGCTTGGTGCCGTGCGTCTTCTCCCGCACGTTGTGGTCCGCCCACCACTTGCGGAACTCCGCGCTCTTGATGGTCAGCTCGCCCACCAGCTCGGTCAGCCGCGGATCGTCGGGGCGGCGGCCCGCCTCCAGCCGGAGGGTGGCCACCGTATCCGCCGCGACCGCCTCCCACTCCGGCCACAGCTCGCGCGCCGCCTCGTCGAGGAACATGAAACGGGCCAGGTTCCGCTCGTGGTACGGAAGCGCGTCGAAGTCGATGGTCAGCGCCTTGGCCAGCCGGTTGGCGGCCAGGACATCGCTCCGGCGGCCCACCACGAACGCGGGCGAGACCCCGTCCAGCATCCGCAGCATGTCGTGCACCCCCTGCCGCACCCGCTGGGGGCGGGACGGGCGGCGGCGCACCGCGCTGCGCGGGCGCGGCCGGGCCAGTTCGAAGAGGTACGCGCGCTCGGTGTCGTCCAGCTGCAGCGCGCGGGCCACGGCGTCCAGGACCGCCTCCGAGACATTGAGGTGGCGTCCCTGTTCCAGCCGCGTGTAGTAGTCGGTGCTCATTCCGGCGAGGTGTGCCAGCTCCTCGCGGCGAAGCCCCGGGACCCGGCGGCGGGTGGGGCTGCTGGCGCTGACTCCCGCGTCCGTAGGGCTCAGCCGTGCCCTGCGGCTCCGCAGGAACTCACTGAGCTCGGTGTTGCGGTCCATGGCTTCCAGTATTGGCGTCCAAAATGGCGCCGGGCGGTGTCAAAGTAGGTCTGTTGAACCTAGGCCGATCGTGCCCAGGCAGCGGTTCCCCACCCGCACACCGGCGGGCGGTGCACGGAAGGGAGGGTACGGGCCGCGGGCCCGTCTGATACACCTTGACCAGCGCGCTCCGGGTTGCACTGCGGCACCTTTACGGCAGACTTCCTACCGCCCCCACCGCGAGGCACCGCACAGACGCAGCGCAGCACAGCAGCACGGCGAGCACAGATACGGGACATCGGAGATCATGAGCGCCCCTTCCTCAGGATCCGCTGACGGCAGCTCCATTCCGGGTTTTTATCCGGATCCGTCCATTCCCCACTACATCCGGTATTGGAACGGCGCGGCATGGGTGCCCGGCACCAGTCGGCCCGCCCCGGCCGAGGGCGAGGCCATGCCCGCCGCGCCGCCCGGAGTCACCCACACCCAGGTCACCAGCCCGGTACCGGACGAGACCGGCCCGATGTTCCTCGACGAGGAGCCGCAGCCGCTGCCCGCGGAGGAGACCGGGGGCGCGGCACTGCCCGAGGTGCGGCCGCGCGGTGAGATGGACGTACGGGACTTGGGCCCGGGCAGCGTCATGGGCACCGAGCCGGTGCCGCCCGGTGGCATGGCCGCCCCGGTGGACTGGGACGATCCGCAGCGGCTGCACGGCATCCGCCCCGGAGCCGGGGCCGCCTGGCAGGCCGACGCGTCCCATCAGTCCGGGTTCGGCGGCGAGCAGGACCGCCGGATCTCCTGGGGCTCGGAGTCGGACGACCCGCGCGCGGGGGTGCCCGATCCGCGCGGCGCGGCGGACGGCTCCCCGGACCATGACGGAAGCGGCCGTGGTGAAGGCGGTCGTGACCAGGGCACGCTGATGATGCGCGGCGGCGCCACGGACGGTACGGGCGGTGCGGGCGACCACCGGGACCGCGGCACCCACGCCCTCCCCGCCATACGCGGCAACCCCGAGCTGCCCTCGGCCTCGCCTTCGTCCTCGTCCCCGTCCTCGCCCTCGGCCGAGTCCGGTGTGCCGGACGGCACGATGGCGATGCGTGCGCTGCGGCCGACCGGCCGCGACGAGGGCACGATGACGTTCCGTGCGCTCGACCGCGGGGCCCCGCAAGGCCCCCAGCAGTCGCCCCAGTCTCAGCCCCAGCAGCCTCAGCCCCAGCAGCCTCAGCAACCCCAGCAGCCGCACCAGCAGTCACAGCCGCACCAGCAACCCCCGCAGCAGCCCTTCGGCGGCATCCCGGCCCAGCCCTCCCACGGCGGCCCCGGCTGGCAGCAGCAGGTGCACCAGCTCGCCCAGCAACAGCCCCAGCAGCACCACCCCCAGCAGCCACCGCAGCCGCAACAGCCCCAGCAGCCCCAGCAGCCCCCGGCGCCCCAGCAGGGCGCGCCCGAGAGCGTCATCCCCTGGAAGCCGCCGGTCGACAACCCGTTCCTCCAGGCCGCCCAGGCCCAGGGGCGGCCCGCCGGGCTCGGCCGTCGCTTCGCCGCCCGGCTGATCGACATGATCGTGCTGCTCGCCATCGCGGGCGGGGCCGGCTTCCCGCTGTGGGGGAAGGCCGCCGACCACATCGACGAGAAGGTGGAGACGGCCAAGCAGTCCGGCGAGACCGTGACCGTCTACTTCCTCGACGGCACCACCAGCGGCTATCTCGCCATCGTGCTGGGCGTGCTGCTGCTCGCCGGGATCCTCCTGGAGGCCCTGCCGACGTCCCTGTGGGGCCGTACGCTCGGCAAGAAGCTGTGCGGGGTGCGGGTGCTGGACATCGAGGACCACGACACCCCGTCGTTCGGCGCCGCCCTGCGCCGCTGGCTGGTGTACGGGGTGCTCGGGGTGCTGGTGGTCGGCGTGGTGAACGTGCTGTGGTGCCTGGTCGACCGCCCCTGGCGGCAGTGCTGGCACGACAAGGTCGCGCGCACCTTCGTCGCCACGGCGGGCTGAGGCGATTGGACCATCCGGATCGCCCGAACGGGGCGCGCCGGATGCGATCGCCCCCGATCGGCGGTCGACTCGGGAGATGAGCACCGACCAGCCGCCGCCACCCGGGGACGAGCCGCGTGACCGGGATCCGTTCGCCAAGCAGCAGCCGCCGCCGCGGGCGAACGGTTCCCCCTACGGCGATCACGACGGCGGGGACGATCCGCTCGCGGGCATGCCCCCGCTCGCCCACCTCGGCCGCCGCCTCGTCGCCCGGATCATCGACGGGCTGATCGTCGGGATCCCGCTCGGTCTGATCATGGCCCTGATCCTGGGCACCTACTACCCGATGGGCAACGGCAGCGACGCCCGCTCGTCCGTGTTCACGCTCGTCTACGTGGTGGTGTACTTCGTCTACGAGGGGCTGATGCTGACCCACTACGGGCAGACCCTCGGCAAGAAGGCGATGAAGATCCGGGTGGCCATGCTGGAGACCGGCGAGCCCCCGGTGGGCAGGCCCGGCTGGGCGCGCGCCGCCACGTATACGCTCCCCGAGATCGTGCCCTGCTGCGGCTTTGTCTTCTGGCTGGTCAACGTCTTGTGGTGCACCTGGGACCGGCCGTATAGGCAGTGTCTGCACGACAAGGTGGCCAGGACGGTCGTCGTCTCGACCGAGGAGTGAGCCCGCGGCAGCCATCGGCCCGCCGAGGGACGCCCGGAGGGCTGCTGATGTAATCGGAGGCATGAGCCCCGACCCGCTGTCGTCGCCCCCGTCCCCCGACCTCGCCGGGATGCCCCCGCTGGCCACGCCCGGCCAGCGCTTCGCGGCCCGGCTGATCGACGGCCTCGTGCTCGGCGTCATCTGGTCGGTGGCGCTCGGCATGACGGGTGCGCTCCAGTACGGCATGGAGCACCCGGGCCAGCAGGACCTCGGCAAGGTGATGGCCGGACTGGTCATCACGATGGCGGTCTATTTCGGCTACGAGGGCACGATGCTGGCCCGCAGTGGTCAGACCCTCGGCAAGAAGGCGATGCGCATCCGCGTGGCGATGCTCTCGGACGGGAACATTCCGGGCCGCCAGGGCTGGGTGCGCGCAGCGGTCTACACGCTGCCGGGTCTGCTGATCCCGGTGCTCATCGGCACCCTGTTCTGGGTGCTGAACGCGGTGTGGCTGCTGTGGGACAAGCCGTTCCAGCGCTGCCTGCACGACAAGGCGGCGCGGACGGTCGTGGTGTCAGCCGTGCAGTGAGTGCTCCCGCGGGGACTCGGCCGCCGCGGATCCGGCCAGCGGGCGGTGGCTGTGCACCGTACGCCCGGCGCGGGCGGCGCGGGTCGGACGGGATACCGGCACGGTGAGGGCTACCAGCAGCCCGAGCGCGAGACCGGCCACGGTCACGAGGCCCACCCCGAGGCCCGATCGGGTTTCGGACAGCAGCAGCATGGCCAGCGTCGACAGGACGACGGTGGCCGAACCGTAGGCGAGCTGGGCAGAAGTCGGACGCGGCATGGCGGGATCCGTCCTCAGGGGGCATCGGGATGCGGGGGCATGAATCGGGCAGATGTGCGCCGTCAAAATGACTCTACGGTGCTGGATGCCCCATGGGGAGCGGGACTAAGCGTGACCTCACCCACGACGGCGGTGCACGGGGGGCGCACGGAATCACCGTCGCGTGCAACCGTGTTTCCCCCTGCCCGAACGGCGCGGCCGCGGGTGTCCGGTAACCGGTACACGGCGGACCGGGAAACGTAACGATCCCTCAAGTCCAAGTCAAGGACTGTCTTTTCCCTTGCCTCTCCGGTCAAATGTGCGGCACCGGTGTGTGGAAGGGGAGGAACAAGTGAACAGTCAACGGAGGGCGGTCAGATCGGCCGCCGTGGCCACGGTCGTAGCCGCGCTCGGCGCGGCCGCGCTGTCGACGGGGATCGCCCAGGCGGACGCGCCGTCTACGCGTGTCGAACGCCATGACCCGGCGCCCGCGAAGACGGACGTCGACCACGATCTGGCGGGCCCGTTCAGCAAGCAGCAGGAGGCCCAGCGCCAGGACGCGCTGCGCCAGGTCATATCCGGGGACAAGGAGGCCACGCGGCGCGGCGCGTCGCAGGTGGTGAAGCTCGGCAAGGGCAAGTACGTCGAGCTGGCCCGGGAGAAGACCGACAAGATCTTCACCGTGCTCGTCGAGTTCGGCGACAAGGTCGACGACACCACGATGTACGACCCGGACGGCGCCGACGGCCCCGAGCCGCCGGTGAAGAAGTACGGCGGCGCCCCGGGCCCCGCGCACAACACGATCGCCGAGCCGGACCGTGCCGTCGACAACAGCACCGCCTGGCAGAAGGACTACAACCGGAAGCACTTCCAGGACCTCTACTTCTCGAAGGCCAAGGGCAAGGAGTCCCTGAAGAAGTACTACGAGAAGCAGTCCTCGGGCCGTTACTCGGTCGACGGCGAGGTCTCCGACTGGGTCAAGGTCGACTGGAACGAGGCCCGTTACGGCTCCAACTACTGCGGCGACACCAACTGCGCCAACGCCTGGGACCTGATCCGCGACGGCGTCAACCAGTGGGCCAAGGACCAGAAGGCGGCCGGTCGCACCGACGCGCAGATCAAGGCGGACCTGGCCCAGTACGACCAGTGGGACCGCTACGACTTCGACGGCGACGGCAACTTCAACGAGCCCGACGGCTACATCGACCACTTCCAGATCGTGCACGCCGGCGAGGACGAGTCCGCGGGCGGCGGCGCCGAGGGCGAGAACGCGATCTGGGCGCACCGCTGGTACGCGTACGGCTCCGACGCGGGCAGCACCGGCCCCGGCGCCAACAAGGCGGGCGGCGCCCAGATCGGCGACACCGGCATCTGGGTCGGCGACTACACCATGCAGCCGGAGAACGGTGGCCTCGGCGTCTACGCCCATGAGTACGGCCACGACCTCGGCCTGCCCGACGAGTACGACACCACGGGCAAGGGCGAATCCTCCGTCGCCTACTGGTCGTTGATGTCCGCGGGCTCCTGGCTGGGCACCGGCCAGGACTCTATAGGCGACCTCCCGGGCGACATGTCCGCCTGGGACAAGCTCCAGCTCGGCTGGCTCAACTACGGCACCGCGAAGGCCGGTACGAAGTCCCGGCACACCCTCGGGGTCGCCGAGTACAACACCAAGAACAAGCAGGCGCTGGTCGTCAGCCTCCCCGACAAGCCCGTCACCACCGAGATCACCGCACCCGCCGAGGGCACCAAGCAGTGGTGGAGCGGAATGGGCGACGACCTGAAGAACACCCTCACCCGGTCCGTCGACCTCACCGGCAAGTCGAAGGCCAACCTGGACCTGCAGGGCTGGTGGGACATCGAGGAGAACTTCGACTACCTCTACACCGAGGTCTCCACGGACGGCGGCGCCAACTGGACGCCGGTCGACGGCACCGCGGACGGCAAGGCCATCCCGCGCGACGCGGGCGACAAGCCCGCGCTGACCGGCACCTCCGGGGCGTACCGGAAGCTCTCCTTCCCGCTGGACGCCTACGCCGGTAAGAAGATCGACCTCCGCTTCCGCTACCAGACGGACAGCGGGGTCGCCCAGAAGGGCTTCACCGCCGACGCCCTCACCCTCACCGCGGACGGCACGCCCGTCGTCACCGACGGCGCCGAGGGCGACGACAACGGCTGGACGGCGAACGGCTTCTCGCGCGTCGGCAAGTCCTTCACCAAGGACTACCCGCAGTACTACCTCGCCGAGAACCGCCAGTACGTCAGTTACGACAAGACCCTCAAGGCCGGCCCGTACAACTTCGGCTGGGCCTCCACCCGCCCCTCCTGGGTCGAGCACTTCCCGTACCAGAACGGTCTGCTGATCTGGCAGTGGGACACCTCGCAGCCGGACAACAACACCGGCGTCCACCCCGGCTCCGGCCTGATCCTCCCGGTCGACGCGCACGCCACCCCGGAGAAGTGGGCGGACGGCACGCTGATGCGCAACCGCATCCAGGCGTACGACTCGACCTTCAGCTGGTACCGGGCCGACGGCTTCACCCTCCACAAGGACGGGAAGGCCGCGAAGATCAAGGGCAAGCGGGGCGTCCCGGTCTTCGACGACCGCAAGGGTATGTACTGGGACAAAGCCAACCCCACCGCCGGGGTGCAGGTTGCTGACACCAACACCCGGATCTCGATCCTCCGGGAGCGCCCGGATGGCCAGACGATGACCCTTCAGGTGGGCCCGTCGTCATAATCGCAGGTCAAAGCCGTGACGGCCGTCACCCACTAGCGGGCGACGGCCGTTCGCGTTTAGATGCACCTAGACCTTCTTATTGACACGACGTCTCACGGGGGACATGAACCGTATGGCCGACGGAGGATTCACCAAGCTGCCGGGCGGCAGTGTGGTGGTGGCACTGACCCTGCCCCGCCCACTGGGCGAAGGCGGCGTGCGCGTGCTGGTGCACGCCGCGAACCGGGCGCGCGCCCTGACCAGGCTGCGCAACCTGGGGCTTCGCGCCGTGTATCTGCGCGGCAACAGCGCGCCACCGACGCCCGACGAGGTGACGGCGGTGCTCCACCACCCCGACGGCCTCGTCTGGCGTACGTCCCCCGACATCGGCGGCGAGCTGTGGCACGGCATCGCCGCCCTCCTGCGCCCCGCGGCGACGGCCTGACGGCCCGCCTGCCGACCGCCTGACGGCTCGCCGGGCGGCCCTCTGGCGGCCCGCCGGGACCCCTCGGTGCCCGTCTGAGGGTCCCGGCACCCCGGCCGTGCCCGCGACCGCCCCGGGGCGCCCCGCAGGGCCTCCCGGGGCCCGGGGGAGCGTCAGGCCACCGGCTGCCCGCTCAGATGGACGCCCGCGTCCCGCAGCTCCTCCAGGGCGCGCTCGGTGGTGGCCGGGGCCACCCCCACCGTCAGCCCCAGCAGTACGTGCGTCACGAACCCCTCACGCCGCGCGTCCAGCGCCGTGGCCCGCACGCAGTGGTCCGTGGCGATCCCGGCCACGTCCACCTCCGTCACGCCCCGCTCCCGCAGCCACGCCGCCAGCGGCGTCCCGTGCTCGTCGACGCCCTCGAAGCCGCTGTACGCCGCGGCGTGCGCGCCCTTGTCGAAGACCGCGTCGATCGCGCCCGAGGCCACCGCGGGCGCGAAATTGGGGTGGAAGCCCACCCCCTCGGTGCCCGCGACGCAGTGCGGCGGCCAGCTGCGCTCGTAGTCCGGGTGGTCGGAGAAGTGATCACCCGGGTCGATGTGGCGGTCGCGGCTGGCCACGATGTGGCGGTATCCGGGCGTCGCCTCCCCGATGTAGTCGGTGATCGCGGCGGCGATATCCGCGCCGCCCGTCACCGCGAGGCTTCCGCCTTCACAGAAGTCGTTCTGGATGTCGACGACGATCAGTGCCCGGTGCATTCACGCACGCCTTCCGGCTCGTCCCGTGGTGGTCACAACAGCGATAGATAGAGCGGTGGTGGAATCGGCAGCGGCGGACGCCATGGACGTACCCCTCACGTCTGCAAGTACTCCGTGGGCAGAACCGGCTCGCCCTGCGACAGCTGCGTCGCGGACAGCGGCAGCCCCGCCCGTGCGGCCTTATGGCGGTCGCGCGCCGAGTCCAGCGGCTCCCGGGCCACGATCTCGCCGCCGCGCACCAGCTCGACCTGGAGCAGGCGGTCGGCCAGCTCCTCCGGGACGGGCCCGCTGCCGACGACCTCGGCCTCGGCCGCCCCCTCCGCGTCCAGCCGCCGCGCCGCCCACTTGCGGCCGCCGATCGAAGTCTTCGCGCCCATGGACTTCTTCGCCACCGAGACCAGCGGCGCGTCCGCCGCGTTGGACTCGGCGCGGGCGACCAGCTTGTAGACCATCGAGCAGGTCGGGTGGCCGCTGCCGGTCACCAGCCGGGTGCCGACCCCGTACGCGTCCACGGGGGCCGCGGCGAGCGAGGCGATGGCGTACTCGTCCAGATCGCTGGTGACCACGATCTTCGTGCCCTTGGCGCCCAGGTCGTCCAGCTGCTGCCGCACCCGGTGGGCGAGCAGCAGCAGGTCGCCGGAGTCGATCCGGACGGCGCCCAGCTCCGTACCGGCAGTCTCCACCGCGGTGCGCACGGCCTCGGCCACATTGAAGGTGTCCACCAGCAGAGTGGTGTCGCTGCCGAGCGAGTCGACCTGGGCGACGAAGGCGTCGCGCTCGCTGTCGTGCAGCAGGGTGAAGGCGTGGGCGCTGGTGCCGACAGTGGGGATGTTGTAGCGGAATCCGGCCGCGAGGTCCGAGGTGGTGGCGAAGCCGCCGACGTACGCGGCCCGGGCGGCGGCCACGGCGGCCAGCTCATGGGTGCGGCGCGCGCCCATCTCGATCAGCGGCCGCCCGCCCGCCGCGACCGACATCCGGGACGCGGCGGCGGCGACCGCCGAGTCGTGGTTGAGGATGGAGAGGATCACGGTCTCCAGCAGCACCGCCTCGGCGAAGGTGCCCTCCACCCGCATGATCGGCGAGCCGGGGAAGTAGACCTCGCCCTCCGGATAGCCCCAGATGTCGCCGCGGAAGCGGAAGTCGGCGAGCCAGGCGAGGGTCGGCTCGTCCACGATCCGGTGCTGGGCGAGGAAGTCCAGGACGCCGCCGTCGAAGCGGAAGTTCTCGACGGCGTCGAGGACCCGCCCGGTGCCCCCGACGACGCCGTAGCGGCGTCCCTCGGGCAGGCGCCGGGTGAAGACCTCGAAGACCGAGCGGCGGTCGGCGGTGCCGGCCCGCAGCGCGGCCTGCAGCATGGTGAGTTCGTACCGGTCGGTGAACAGCGCAGTCGACGGCACGTCCACCGGCAGTCCCAAGTCCGCAGTGTCCATGTTGATGATGTTACCTCGCATACTCGTCAGAGTGACGAGATCTGGGTGCCGGTTTAGGCAACCGCCCCTGCCGGGTGGCAGCATTGGGGGTGTGAGTGTCAGTCCGGTGGAGATCGAACGTCCTGAAGCCAGCGAGGCGCCGATGGAGGTGCCCGAGCCGGACGTTCCCTGGGTGACGGTGGTCCACAATGACCCCGTCAATCTCATGAGCTATGTCACGTATGTGTTCCAGAGCTACTTCGGCTACTCCAAGGACAAGGCGCACAAGCTGATGCTCGACGTTCACCACAAGGGCCGCGCGATCGTCTCCAGTGGGAGCCGCGAGGAGATGGAGCGCGACGTGCAGGCGATGCACGGGTACGGGCTGTGGGCGACGCTCACGCAGGAGCGCTGATGTCGGGACGATTCGAGCCGCTGCCCGGCGGTGGTGCCGCCGTCGCCCTGGACGAGGTGGAGATCTCCATCCTGCGCAGCCTCGCCGTGCAGCTCGCGGAGCTGATCGGCCCCGGCGACCAGCCGGCCGGGGGCGAGGACCCGCTGGACGCGCTGTTCGCCGAGGGGCCCACCAAGCCGCCGAGCGACCCGGCGCTGGCCCGGCTGTTCCCGGACGCCTATGTGGCGCCGGACCAGGAGCTGGGCGAGGACGCGGAGAAGGAGGCGCGCGCCGCCTCGGCGGAGTTCCGCCGGTACACCGAGAACGACCTGCGGGCTCGTAAGCGCGATGACGTCCTGGCGATGGTGCGCGACCTGGACTCGCTGCCCACCGGCCCGGCCGCCAAGGACCAGGCGGTGCTGGAGCTGGCCCCGCAGAAGTCCCGGCAGTGGCTCGGCGCCCTCAACGATCTGCGGCTCGCGATCGGGACCCGGCTGGAGGTCACCGATGACGACGACGGCGGCGAGCTGCTCGGACTCCCCGATTCCGATCCCCGCAAGCCGATGGTGATGGCGTACTTCTGGCTCGGCGGGCTTCAGGAGACGCTCATCGAGACGCTGATGGCGTGACGCGTGTGGCGTGACGCCTATGGTGTGGTTGCTTCCGCTTGTGATCACTGAGTGTTCGTTTAGGGAGTGCTCAACTCCGAATAACGATCGCATCACCGCGTCCGCGCTCTTTGTTGCGCGCGACGCCGTTTGTCCCCTTCTTCTTGTGGCGTGCCTCACATTCCGCTGAGTGGATCAGTGCTGCTGTCGTGATAAATCTTCACGATCGCCAGCCGCATAGGGAGAAAGGCACACCACATGACCTCAGCGGCGCCCGAAGAGGGCTACGAGCGCGGCCTGGGTAGTCGCCAGGTACAGATGATCGCCATCGGCGGTGCCATCGGTGTCGGTCTGTTCATGGGGGCCGGGGCCAACATCGCCAAGGCGGGGCCCAGCATCATACTGATGTACGCCCTCGCGGGCGTCATCATCTTCTTCATCATGCGAGCGCTCGGTGAGCTGCTCCTGTACCGCCCCGTCTCGGGGTCCTTCGCGGAGTACGCCCGCGAGTTCCTCGGCCCGTTCTTCGGCTATGTCACCGGCTGGACCTACTGGCTCATGTGGGTCGTGACCGGAATGGCCGAGCTGACCGCCGCGGCCATCTACATCCACTTCTGGTTCCCGTCGATCCCGCAGTGGGTCAGCGCCCTGGTCTTCCTGGTGCTGCTCTTCGGCGTCAACCTGATCTCGGTGAAGATCTTCGGCGAGGTCGAGTTCTGGTTCTCGATGGTCAAGGTCACCGCGATCATCGGCATGATCGTCATCGGCCTCGGCGTGCTGACCCTCGGCTTCTCGGAGGCCGGTGACACCGCGGCTCCCTCCAACCTCTGGTCCCACGGCGGCTTCTTCCCGAACGGCATAGGCGACAGCCTGATGACGCTTCAGGGCGTCATGTTCGCCTACCTCGCCGTCGAGCTGGTCGGCATCACCGCGGGTGAGTCCCAGGACCCCGAGAAGACCCTGCCCAAGGCGATCAACACCCTGCCGTGGCGCATCATCGTCTTCTACGTCGGCGCCCTGCTCGTCATCCTCTCCGTCGTGAAGTGGACCGAGTTCTCCGCGGGCGAGAGCCCCTTCGTGCACGCCTTCTCGGTGATCGGCATCCCCTTCGCGGCGGGCATCGTCAACTTCGTCGTCCTCACCGCGGCCCTGTCCTCCTGTAACTCCGGCATGTACTCCACCGGCCGCATGCTGCGCGACCTGGCCGCCAACAGCGAGGCGCCGGGCGTCTTCGGCAAGCTCAACGCCCGCAAGACCCCGTTCGCCGGTATCGCCCTCTCCGCCTTCCTCATGGGCATCGGCGTGATACTGAACTACACCGTCCCGGACAAGGTCTTCGTCTACGTCACCTCGGTGGCCACCGTGGCGGGCATCTGGGCCTGGGCGATGATCCTGATCAGCCACATCCGCTACCGCCGCGCCGTCGTGGCCGGCCGGCTGCCCGCCTCGTCCTTCCCGGCGCCCGGCGGTTCGGTCTTCAGCTGGGTCGCGCTGGTCTGGCTCATCGGCGTCACCGGTCTGATCGCGTACGACAAGGACACCCGCATCTGCCTGTACGTCGGCGCGGGCTGGGCCGTGATCATGGTGGTCGGCTGGTTCGTGCTCAAGAACCGGACGCCCGACGTGACCGACCCGGAGCGCGAGCCCGAGTTCGCCAAGGACTGACGCTTCCGCCCCTTGGGCGCATCGTCTCAGCAGGCGGGCTCCGGACTTAAGTCCGGAGCCCGCCTCCTATTCTTTGGGGCATGCTGACCATCACCCAGGCCCTCCACGACCAGATCGTCGCCCACGCCCGGGCCGACCACCCGGACGAGGCGTGCGGCGTGATCGCGGGCCCGGCCGGAAGCGGCCGCCCCGAACGGTTCATCCCGATGCTGAACGCGGCCCGTTCTCCCACGTTCTACGAGTTCGACTCGGTCGATCTGCTCAAGCTCTACCGCGAGATGGACGACCGCGACGAAGAGCCGGTCGTGATCTATCACTCGCACACCGCGACCGAGGCATACCCCTCCCGTACGGACATCACGTACGCCAATGAGCCCGGGGCGCACTACGTCCTCGTGTCCACCGCCGACTGCGGCAACGAGGAGGGGCCCTTCCAGTTCCGGTCCTTCCGGATCGTCGACGGCGAGGTCTCCGAGGAAGAAGTCGAGATCATCCCGGGCTGACCCGAAAGGTCGTCTCGCATCACGGTTGTTACCCGTCCGTATCACGGGACACGCTTCCGGGGGCCGGATCGGGAATCGATACGATGAGTTCATGGTTTTCGATGACGTGAGCGAGAAGACGCCGGGCATGCTGCTCGTGGCGCGGCTCCACGTCGACCTGTGCCGTCTCGCCAGCGCGATGTGTCCGCGCCGCGCCGAGGCCGCCTGAGCGCGTACGCACCGTCTCGCTGCCCGCCGCCCGAAGCCCATCGACGACGCCCTCCGGCCCCATCGATCCGGTCCGGAAGCCCACCCCGCCCTCCCACAGGAGATCCAGACATGGCCATCGAGGTCCGCATCCCGACCATCCTCCGCACCTACACCGACGGCCAGAAGGCGGTCGAGGGCAGCGGGACCACGGTCGCCGAGCTCTTCGCCGACCTGGAGTCCCGGCACACCGGCATCCAGGAGCGCCTGGTCGACGGTGGCGAGCTGCGCCGCTTCGTCAACGTCTACCTGAACGACGAGGACGTCCGCTTCCTCGACGGCATCACCACCAAGCTCTCCGACGGCGACAGCGTGACCATCCTCCCGGCCGTCGCCGGTGGAATGCGCTGATGCGGTACGACAGCCCCCTGGCAGCGGTCGGCAACACGCCGCTCGTCCGGCTGCCACGGCTCTCGCCCTCCCCGGAGGTCCGGGTCTGGGCGAAGCTGGAGGACCGCAACCCGACCGGTTCGATCAAGGACCGCCCCGCGCTCCACATGATCGAACAGGCCGAGAAGGACGGCCGGTTGACGCCCGGCTGCACCATCCTGGAGCCGACCTCCGGCAACACCGGCATCTCGCTCGCCATGGCGGCCAAGCTCAAGGGCTACCGCATCGTGTGCGTCATGCCGGAGAACACCAGCGAGGAGCGGCGCCAGCTGCTCGCCATGTGGGGCGCGGAGATCATCTCCTCGCCCGCCGCGGGTGGCTCCAACACCGCCGTCCGGGTGGCCAAGGAACTGAGCGCCGAGCACCCCGACTGGGTGATGCTCTACCAGTACGGGAACCCGGACAACGCGGGCGCCCACTACGCCACCACCGGCCCCGAGATCCTGGCCGACCTGCCCTCCGTCACCCACTTCGTGGCGGGTCTGGGCACCACCGGCACCCTGATGGGCGTCGGCCGCTTCCTGCGCGAGAACAAGCCCGACGTACGGATCGTCGCCGCGGAGCCGCGCTACGACGACGTCGTATACGGGCTGCGTAATCTGGATGAGGGCTTCGTCCCCGAGCTGTACGACGAGTCCGTGCTGACCACCCGCTTCTCCGTCGGCTCCGAGGACGCGGTGGCCCGTACCCGTGAACTCCTTTCCGAGGAGGGCATCTTCGCGGGCGTCTCCACCGGCGCCGCGCTGCACGCCGCCCTCGGCGTCGCCCGCAAGGCGGTCGCGGCGGGCGAGAGCGCCGACATCGTCTTCGTCGTCGCCGACGGCGGCTGGAAGTACCTGTCGACCGGCGTCTACACCGCGGCCACCACCGAGGAGGCGGTCGAGACCCTGCACGGCCAGCTCTGGGCGTAGGTATCCCGGCCCGGGTGCGGGCATACGTGGCTGTCCGGGGCTCCGTCCTGGTGATTCCGCCCACAACGCGGGCCTGTGGAGGAGCTACCAGGGCTTTAGCGCCTTACGCTCGTGGGCACCCCGTATGACCCCGCACCCGTCGCCTCGCCCATGGCCCTCGGCATGGGGACCCTCCAAGGAGGTTCCTGCTCCATGAAGCTCACCGTCGTCGGATGCTCGGGGTCGTTCCCGTCCGCGGAATCGGCCTGTTCGAGCTACCTCGTAGAGGCCGACGGCTTCCGGCTGCTCCTCGACATGGGCAATGGCGCCCTCGGCGAGCTGCAGCGCCACTGCGGTCTCTACGACCTCGACGCCGTGATCCTCTCCCATCTCCACCCCGACCACTGCATCGACATGTGCGCCTACTTCGTCGCGCGCTACTACCGGCACGACGGAGGCCGCGCCGAGGCGATCCCGGTCTACGGGCCCGAGGACACCGAACGCAGGCTGGTCCAGGCGTACGACGACGTGCCCGACGAGAAGTCGATGCAGGAGGTCTTCGACTTCCGCACCCTGACCCCGGGCACCTTCGAACTGGGCCCCTTCACGATCCGTACCGCCCGGGTCTGCCACCCCGTGGAGGCTTTCGGCTTCCGCATCGAGCACGGGGACCGCGCCCTGGTCTACTCCGGTGACACCGGCCCCTGCGAGGCCCTGACCGACCTGGCCCGGGACGCCGACCTCTTCCTCTGCGAGGCGGCCTTCACCCACGGCAAGGAAGACATCCCGGAGCTGCACCTCAACGGCCGCCAGGCCGGTGAGCACGCGCAGACCGCGGGCGCCGCCGCCCTGGTCCTCACCCACATCCCGCCGTGGACCGACCCGCAGCTCAACCAGCGCGACGCCGAGGCCGTCTTCGACGGCCCGGTGACCCTGGCGCGCGCGGGCGCCGTCTACGAGGTCTGAGCGCCCGGGCCCTCCTCGTACGCGAACGGGCCGGATCCGCCTCCGCGGATCCGGCCCGTTTCACGTGGTGCCCCCTAGGGCTTGGCGGCGCTCGTCGCGGCCGCGTCGTCGAGGGAGTCCTCCGGTTCTCGGCCTGGCGTCGGGATGTTGAACTTCGTGATCACGAAGCGGAACACCACGTAGTAGAGGACGGCGAACGCCAGCCCGATCGGGATGATCATCCAGGCCTTCTCGCTGTGCGACCACCCCAGCAGGTAGTCGAAGAGCCCGCCCGAGAACGTGAAGCCGCTGCGTATCCCGAGCGCCCAGGTCAGCGCCATGGACACGCCCGTGAGCACGGCGTGGATTCCGTACAGCACCGGCGCGATGAACATGAACGAGAACTCGATCGGCTCCGTCACCCCGGTCACGAAGGCGGTCAGCGAGACCGAGATCATCATGCCCATCACGGCCTTGCGGCGCTCCGGGCGCGCGCAGTGCGCGATCGCCAGACCGGCCGCCGGGAGGGCGAACATCATGATCGGGAAGAAGCCGGTCATGAACATTCCGGCCGACGGGTCGTCGTGGAAGTAGCGCGCGATGTCGCCGTGCCAGGTCTGCCCGCCCGAGGAGAAGTCGCCGAACTGGAACCAGGCGAACGAGTTCAGCAGCATGTGCATGCCGACGGGGATCAGCAGCCGGTTGACCACGCCGAAGATGCCGGAGCCGATCGCGCCGTTGGCCGAGAGCCACTCGGAGAAGCTGTTCAGACCGTCGCCGATCGGCCCCCACAGAAAGCCGAATATGACGCCGTACAGCACGCCCGCGAAGGACATCAGGATCGGGATGAAGCGGCGGCCGCTGAAGAAGCCCAGCCAGTCCGGCAGCCGGGTGCGGTGGTACTTCTCCCACAGCACGGCGGCCGTGATGCCCACCACGATGCCGCCGAGGACGCCCGGGTCCTGCGGCTTGCCGGTGACGTCGCTGACGAAGCCGGTCAGCACGTTCTTGTAGACGAGGAATCCGACCAGGGCCGCGAACGCCGTCGTGCCGTCCGACTTCTTCGCGAAGCCGATGGCGACACCGAGGCAGAACAGCAGGGCCAGGTTGTCGAAGAGCGCGCCGCCCGCGTGGGCGAAGATCTCCGCGAGTTTGTTCCAGCCGAGCCCCGCCTTGCCGAAGACGTCGTCCTGGCCCAGTCGGCTCAGGATGCCCGCGGCGGGCAGGGCGGCGACGGGCAGCTGGAGACTGCGTCCGATCTTCTGCATACCCTTGATCAGACCGGCGCCCCGCTTCTGGGCGGGCGCCGCCGAGGCGGTGGCCGTGCTCATCGGATTCCTCCTGGTGAGGCGGGCGCTCGGGATACTGGGGACGGCCCGCGATATGGTCTACACCACATGTGGTGTAGACCTGTTGTAGCACGTGAGGATCGGATAAAGGAATCTTTCGTTCCGATGTGGTCTGAACCACTGGCGATCCTGCGCGGCCGGGCCCGCGTGGTTACCGTAAGAAGGCCGTTCATCCGGTATCCCGAAGGGCCGAGACAACAGGACAACACAGGACAGCTCAGGACAACAGGGAGTGGACATGGCCAGCAAGGCTGAGAAGATCGTCGCGGGGCTCGGCGGCATCGACAACATCGTCGAGATCGAGGGCTGCATCACCCGTCTCCGCACCGAGGTCAAGGACCCCTCCCTGGTCGACGAGGCCGCCCTGAAGGCCACCGGCGCCCATGGCGTGGTGAAGATGGGCACCGCGATCCAGGTCGTCATCGGCACCGACGCCGACCCCATCGCCGCCGAGATCGAAGACCTGATGTGAACGACCTGATGCGAACGCGCTGACGGCCGTGGTCTGAAGCCCGTCCCGGCCCCGCTCCCTCACCGGACCGGGGCCCTCGGTGTTGCCGATAGGCTCATCCCATGTCTCGTATCGACGGCCGTACGCCCGACCAGCTCCGCCCCGTGACCATCGAACGCGGATGGAGCAAGCACGCCGAGGGCTCTGTCCTCGTCTCCTTCGGCGACACCCGCGTCCTGTGCACCGCGAGCGTCACCGAGGGCGTTCCGCGCTGGCGCAAGGGCAGCGGCGAGGGCTGGGTCACCGCCGAGTACGCGATGCTGCCGCGCGCCACCAACACCCGCGGTGACCGCGAGTCTGTCCGCGGCAAGATCGGTGGCCGCACCCACGAGATCTCCCGCCTCATCGGCCGCTCGCTGCGCGCCGTCATCGACTTCAAGGCCCTCGGCGAGAACACCGTCGTCCTCGACTGCGACGTCCTCCAGGCCGACGGCGGCACCCGCACCGCCGCCATCACCGGCGCCTACGTGGCCCTCGCCGACGCGATCTCCTGGGCCCAGGGCAAGAAGCTCATCAAGGCCGGGCGCCAGCCGCTCACCGGGACGGTCTCGGCCGTCAGCGTCGGCATCGTCGGCGGCGTCCCGCTGCTCGACCTGTGCTACGAGGAAGACGTGCGCGCCGAAACCGACATGAACGTCGTCTGCACCGGCGACGGCCGTTTCGTCGAGGTCCAGGGCACCGCGGAGGGCGAGCCCTTCGCCCGCGACGAGCTGAACAGCCTGCTCGACCTCGCCGTCGGCGGATGCGTCGAGCTGGCGGGCAACCAGCGGGCGGCGCTGGGCGTTTAGTCAGATGAGGGGCGCGCGCGAACCCGCGCGCGCCCGCATCCGATCCCAGGGGGACCGTCCATGACGCCGCGCCAGGCCCGCCGCGACCGCCACCGTTTCGCCGCCGCCACCACACTCGCCGCCGTCGCCTTCCTGGCGCCGCTCACCGTCGGCTGCGATGCCGTCGACAAGGCCCTCGACTGCGGCCGTCTCGCGGTCGACATATCCAACGACGTGGACAACCTCCAGGACGCCCTCTCCGGCGCCGCCGACAACCCCACCGACGCCGACAAGGTCCTCGACGCCCTCGACAAGGACATCGGCAAGGTCGGCGACCAGACCGACAACGCGGACGTCGGCAAGGCCCTGGGCGACCTCCGGAAGGCCGTGGACAACGTCCAGACCTCCGTCGACAGCGGCAAGCACCCCGACCTGACCCCGGTCAAGGACGCCACCGCCGAACTGACCAACGTCTGCACGCCCTGATCTAATCGACAGCTATGCAGCCACAGCACACCGCAGGGGCGGACAGCGCCCACCCCCGACGCCTGATCCTGGCCACCCGTAACGCGTACAAGATCACCGAGCTGCGCTCGATCCTGGGCGACGCCGGGCTCGACGTCGAACTCGTGGGCGCCGACGCCTATCCGGAGGTCCCGGACGTCAAGGAAACCGGCGTCACCTTCGCCGAGAACGCCCTCCTCAAGGCCCACGCCCTGGCCCAGGCCACCGGCCACCCGGCCATCGCCGACGACTCGGGGCTCTGCGTCGACGTCCTGGGCGGCGCCCCCGGCATCTTCTCCGCCCGCTGGTCCGGCCGCCACGGCGACGACCACGCCAACCTCGACCTGCTGCTCGGCCAGCTCCGCGACGTCCCCGACGAGCACCGCACCGCCCACTTCGAATGCGCCGCGGCCCTCGCCCTCCCCGACGGCACCGAACGCGTCGTCTCCGGCCGCCTCACCGGCACCCTCCGCCACGAACCCACCGGCGGCGGCGGCTTCGGCTACGACCCGATCCTCCAGCCCCACGGCGACACCCGCACCTGCGCCGAACTCACCCCGGACGAGAAGAACGCCATCAGCCACCGAGGCCAGGCGTTCCGCGCGATGGCACCGGTGGTGCGCGAGCTGCTGGGGTGAGCGACACGAAGGCGCGGTCCGCTGATGTGCGGACCGCGCCTTCGAATCCAAGGTACGTGCGGCCGGTGGGACTCGAACCCACATGGGATTTCTCCCAAGGGCACCTAAAACCCTCGCTTATACCAATTCAGCAACGACCGCCAGGTGCTAGCCATCCTAGCGGGCCGACGGCTCCTGTGACACGCGGGTATGCGTCACGGACCGGCCTGAGGCTTTCCCCGGGATCTGCCGCCCCGACACCAGGTTGCCGTGACGGCGTGGCAGTTCGGGCAGAGGAGCCGTACATTCTCGGGCCGGTCATCGCTCCAGTCGCCGTTGACGTGGTCGACTTCCAGCGTCATGGGTCTGCCGCCCCACGACGCTCCGGTCCCGCGTTCGAAGCACCGTTCGGGTACGCCGATGTCGTGAAGCGCTCGACGTAAGGCAGATGTTCGTGTGCGCCGTGCGCCGTCATGCTTGACGAGCACCTGCTCGGGTGGCTTGGCTTGCCGCCGCTTTCCTTGTTGATGGGCCTGCCCGAGAAAGTGCTCGGTGTCGAGACCGTCCTCTGCCACCCACCGGCGGAAGAGTGTCCGAGCCCTGGTGCTGTCAGGTCTGCCCAGTTGTCGCAATGCGCCGGCGATGGAAATGGAGTTGCCGACGGCTTCCCGAAGCCGGGCCTTGGAGGGCCGGGGTGCGGCCTCGCGGATGCCGCTCGGTTCGAAGTGTGAGATGTCGATGCCGAAGTGGTCGAACCGCTTGAACAGGTGGCGCCGGAGCTGGTGGTAGGGACGAACACCGCAGAAGGCGATGACCTCATCGATGCTCACGCAGGCCGCTGCCGCCCTTTCCAGGAGTTCCTGGGTGTACTGGACACCGCCGCTCATTCCGCGGCCCCGGTCCTGGCTTCCTTCCGTTGGCCGCTGGCGCGTCGGCCCTTGCCGCGTCCGCGATAGGTGTCCGTGGTCGAGTGGCAGTTGGGGCACAAGAGCCGCAAATTCTCGAGCCGGTTGTTCCGCCAGTCGCCGTCGATGTGATCGACCTCCAGGGGGAGGGGGCGCCCGCGCCAGAACGGCTCGGCGCCACATCGCGCGCAACGCTCATCAACTCCGCGCTCCAGCATCGCGAGCTTGAGGCGCGCGCTGGGCGCGCGACGGGCGGTGAGTGGATCTGATTCCACGAGGAGTTCCTCAGGCGACCGCCGACGCCCGATGTTCTTCGTCTTCTCGCTGCGGGGCGCTCGTTCGAAATGTGATGTGTCAATTCCGAAGGCGCGAATTCGGCGGCTGATGTGAGTGTGCTGGCCGCCTACGATGTCGAGTCCTAGATGTCGCAGGACATCACACATGTTCGTTGACGCTGCCACTGCGGATTCGAGGATCTCCCTCGTCCAGCGGCCGCCCTCTCGTTGGAAGTGCGAGGTATCGATGCCCATTCTCTTCATGCGCTCGTGGATATAGCGGCGCGTCGAGCTTCTGGGGTCAACCCCGAGTTTGATCAAAGCCTTGGACAGGGTCGTCGAGGATCCTGCGGCTTCGGCAAGGCGTTCTCGCGTATACGGGCTCACCGGCATGGTTCCCTTCCCCCCGGTGCGGTCACCTGTCGCACCCTCGCACTGAGTAACGAATCACCCGCCCAGTGGTTACGCACCCCGGGTGCGGGACCTCGCATGCGGAGTTCGACCGCCCCGGCCGAGCCAACGCCCTGGGGCCGATCCCTTGACCACGCCGTGCGGGGTCCCCTGTGGACGACGCGCTGTGGTTGGCGCCTGGTCCCGACCATGCGACGGGCCGAGGCAGACGTCTCCGAACAGGGCCCGTCCGAGGCCCAGCCGGTCCGCGTGCCCGCCCCGACCGTGATCGGTCCAGGACGTTTCGGCTGGTGCCCCCCGGCGGGATTCGAACCTGCGACACCCGTTTTAGGAGTTCGATCCTGAGTGCGTCCAGGGCGTCCCTGCTCGTGGTCCGCGTCTCCGCCCGGTCCAGCTGTGACCGCCCTGACCCATCGCTGTCCAGCGACGTTGACGTCAGATCGAAGGGTGTTCCTCCGGCAGGGGCTCGCGTACGAACTGAGCGCACCGCTCGTTGCAGGCTTCCATGGCATGGAGGTTCCGCGGCGCGTCAGCATCGTGATCGTCTTGCCCGTCGTCCTCCCAGAAGCAGTCGGGGCAGACTCGGAGTTGCCGCGCTCGTCGAGCGTCACGAAGCCGCAGCAGGGAAAAACGGTATGGGCCGTTCTCGGCCTTCCCGCGGACGTTGAAGAACGGAGCAACCACGACAGCATCTTGCCCTGCTGTGCCGCCGACCAGGACCCCACAGATGCGAACTGCGGGCGGGGCACCCCCTCCAGGGGCACTCCGCTGCTGTACAGCCAGGGCGCACGCTTTCCAAGTCTGTTGATGGGCTCAGAGGCCGCGAACGTGGCCGTTCACTTGGGTTCATGGGCGGCCGGTCCTGGAATCAGCTTCCGGCTTCGGGCCTGGTCTGAACGGCCGCGAACGGCTCTGAATGAGACGGAAACTGAGACGGACGGCAGAACCATCGTGTGCACCTTGCCATGCTGGGAACCTGATCGACTTGAAGGTGGTCAACCGCAGTAAAACAGTGTTTGTCGTACACGAACCGGTCAGAGATACCACGATGTACGCACCATCGTGAGAGGCCACACATGACTACCACTCTTGCCAAGGGCGGCAATGCAGTCCTGTTCTCAGCGGTCTGCCGCGTCACCCTCACCTCACTCATTACGGGCATCGACGTCTCTGCTGTTCTGCTCGGGCAGGACGGCAAGGTGCGGAGCGATGACGATCTTGTCTTCTACAACCATTCGTCACAGGACGGCGTCGCGCTGAATGGGCAAACGATCTTCGCGGACCTGGCCGCCATACCCACGACAGTGGACAGCATTGTGGTTGTCGCCAGCATCGACCCCGAACTGCGGGCCACCCACTTCGACGCTAGCAACACCCCTCATGCGGTCATCGAGTGCGGGAGCGCGCGGATCACCTTTGCGCCGCCACCGCTCACGCATCGGGAAACGGTGGCCATCCTGATCGAGCTCTATAGACGTGCAGGCAGTTGGAAGGCAAGGGCTGTAGGTCAAGGATGGGACACAGGGCTGGCAGGTCTGGCCTCGGACTTCGGCATCGTTGTAGACGACCCAGGACCGTCTACGGCGCAGACCTCATCTGCGGCGACGCCAGCGCAGACGTGGCGCCTGCCTGCTGTGCCGCCGCCATCCACTTACGCACCGCACATCTCAGCAGTGGCTGCACCAGACCCGCCGACGACACCGGCTCGCCCTCTCGTCCCGCTGGGCAAAGTCGCCCTCACCAAGGCCGGCCAGGCGACCATTGACATGCGCAAGGACGACCCAAGCCTCGTCGTGACGGCCACACTTGAGTGGAACGGCGGAAGCGCAGCCCGACGACAAGCTGGCGCGGACCTCGACCTCTACGCCCTCTACGTCCCTGGAAGTCTTGTCACTCAACCTGGAAAGCGACCGAACAAGTCAGAGGAGGTCATCTACTACCGACAGCTCGGATCGCCCTCGGCGCCGCCCTACATCGCACTGGACGGCGACTCCCGGGTGCCCGGCCGTGAGACCATCACGATCCGTCGCCCCGACCTTCAGGGCTTCGTCCTCATGTGTGCCTACAGCGCGGTGGAGAACGGTACCGGTTCCTTCAAGTCCTACGGGGCCCGGGCGGTTGTCACTGATGGACGGGGCTCCACCGTCACGGTGCCGCTATTCAACAACCGCAACCTGTCTTACTGGGTTGCCATTGCCCTGATCGACTTCACTGTGCCCGGCGGTGCCCAGATCCGGCACGTGGAGAAGTACAGCGGCAACCATGTCGAGGCCCGCCCCACGCTGTACTCGAACGGGAACTTCCGAATGAGTACGGGAAAGGTCGAATTCAAGACCAGATAGTCAGTAGCAAGATCAGGGCAAGCCCTCAAGTACTTGGCGGCTCTCGGGCACCCGCACCCCGGAGGCACTGAGCTTGGGAATCACCGGGTCGATCATGCGGATACTGGGGCTGACCTGCGCGATCTGGGCCTGAGGTGCCGCAGTGACCGCTGTTGACCGTTGGTCGCCGACTGTTCTGGCGCGCATCTGGCACGGCGTGGCGCGCGACCTCTTCATCCCGAAGCAGTTTGCGGGGGAGCTCGATATTGGGCTAGTCCGCCTCTCCCTTGCGGCTACGGTCCACAGGTGTGCGCCGTTGTCCCCCGCTGTGCGTGGGTCCTGTCACGCAGTTAGACCTGCACCGCAGGAGAGTCGACTACGAGCAACACTGCCACGTCATCCTGCCGATAGGCGTGCACTTTGTAGGTGCCGGGCTTGTTGGGGCGATTTTCGGTCACGTAGGTGGCCGAGGTCTGATGGGTGAGTTGTGTTGCGCTACGCTCATCTCAGTTAACGCTACGTAATGGAAACTTGTGTTCTAGCGTGGCGCGCAGTGGCGGCCGGAATAGTACAGCATGCGTATGACAGTCGCGGCGGCCGCCGCTAGTCTGGTAGATCGCAGGCTTGGGCCGTGACCCTGGGGGAGTCCTACATGCTGCATGGGCAGATGCTCTGCTACGGCGCTGCTGGTGGGGCAATGGTGTCACTTGTGACGCTCTATAAGCATCTGCAGATGCGGAATCAATGGCCTTGGAAAGTAAAGAACGGGCCGACAAAGCCGATGTACTTCACTGGTGAGGTCATACGGATATTATTAGGCGCTGGTGTTGCATGGGGACTTGCTGCAACGGATCAACTAGGCGTCTTTGGGGCAATTGTGGTTGGTGCGGGGGCGCCAGCCATCCTTGACAAGTGGCAGCGAGCAGCGCCCGGGCTCGCGATGACTCAGCATGCGGCAATGGCGGAAACTTCTCAGCAATCAGGAGAAACTGAGCCTGGCGTAACGAGGATAGCTGTCGGTCGTTCAACTGCTGAGGAAGGTGGTGTGTAGGTATGGGGACTCGCTTCTTAGATGCTCTGACCCACAGCGGTCCGGGGTATGAATTAGCTCAGGATGACGTCTGGATGGACCCGCGCACGGGGGCAAGTCGATTTCTTGACGCATTAACTCACGGCGGTCCTGGCTACGCAGCGCCGTCTGCGGCAGAGATGGCTGAGATTGCCGAACTGAAGCGACGCAAGACGAATGCCCTCTATATTGCTCTGCTAGAGGGGGTCGAGCAGTTCTTCTATGCTAAAGGGCATCTAGAGGCTGCGTCTCGGGCGGAAGATGCAGGAGAGAAAAAGAGGCATTGTGAATCGGCTGTAGCATGCCTGCGTGTTTACTTGCGGTATGCGGATGGGTCAATGGATCTGGCGTTAGGGGCGGCGAGAGAGGCTCTAGGCCCCCTCGACCTGCGATCGAGGCTGTGGCTGCACCGGCTCGATCGCGTCCTCCGGAGGCTGAAGAATGCCGCTCAGGGCCTCTTGGCTGCTTTAGAGGAGTCAGAGAAGCCTAGAGAGCGGATAGCGCACCAATCGCAAGTTGCCGTTAAGCAGGCAACGCGATCCATGGAGGTCCTCTGCCACGCTGTAGCACGGTAAGCAGGAAACGCGTACACGTAGGTTCAACGGTGGGGCTGGCCCGGAAATATTCGGGGTTCGGCCCCACGGTTTTATGTGAACCTTCTGGGAGTCGTGGGCATTGTTGGGGTCGGCAGGGCAGCTTTGGGCGGGGCGGAGATGACGAGAATCGAACTCGTGCTCTGAGCTAGGGAATCACGGGGCGGTTGGTGCTGATCATGGCGCTGGCCAGTGTAAACGAGTGCTGGCGGTGGGCTGGCGTGCCCGCAGTAGCACCCGCCATTGACCGCTGTTTACCGCTCTATCTGGTGCGGCGCCGCTTCATCCCGAACTGCCAGCGGTGCGATCGCTGAGGTCTGGTGGCCTCTCGCTGCAATATCTACTCCTCGCCCCCTCCGTCGCCGCGTCGGCGACGCCAAGCTTCGACCCTCCGCCCGAATTCGAGCAGCGCCGAGGCGAGACTGATGAGCTGCACGATGACCTGGAGAAGATCCACAAGGGCTCCTGAGGTGATCCTCCGAGAGCCTGGGCCTCTTCCGGGAGAAGCATGCACAGGCTCCCGGAACTGTCGGTCCGGGGCTGTGCGCTTCAGCCCGAGCCAGCAAACCCACTACTGGCAAGTTGCGTAGGATCCCAGCCGGTGCGAATTCTCGCACCTTCAGCGTTCCTGGCCACTTGGCCAGGCGCTTAGCTGGTTAGCTTGTCGGCTTCGGGTGGAACTGCGCCCGGCGCACGATGAGATTACCACCGGCGTGAGTGGCTGAGGGCATCTTGTGGCGCCCGGTGGCTTCCATGCCTGCGGCCCCAAACCCACCACTTTCCCAGCTTCCATCCCGTCTGCCGTCGACCCACACGCCGTGGAGCGGGCGTGGTTCCTGGCGTCCAGGTGGAGCGCGCCACTGTACGAACGCCCCGGACGCCAGGGGCCGCGTCTGCTCGGCTCTGCCTGGGTCGACGGCAGATGGGATGGGAGCTCCCTGCGCACGCCGCTACTGACCGGCACTCGCCCACGGTGCCCCGTCCATCCCGGAGCCGGAGCGCCCCCGCCGGAGGCATGTCTTTGACGGTCCTCGCCGTTGCTTGTCGTACGCGGCACCCGGGCGGGCCGGGCGCCGGAGTGGGGCGGAGACAGAAGCGGCGGCCCGTGCCGCCGGGCCGCGTGCGCCGCGCCTTGACCCCGTAGATGAGGTTGTAACTCACTGTTGGCGCTTGGCGTTCTAAAACTGGCGATCATCGATTACGCCTGGGCTGTGGTCTTCTGCTTGAGGCGCTCGTGCCGGTCGTGCTCTCAGCCGAGGCTGAGGGACTTATTTCGTGGCATCAGCTGCCGAGTATGTCGATGAGGTGGTCGTCCAGGTCCGCGACGAACTTCTCGTGGCGCCAGGGGCGCAGGGCCTTGCGCGCCTGGCGTAGGCGAAGCGCGGGCACGCGTCCGCCGGTGGTGGCTGTGGTGGTGATGCAGTCGTGCAGGAGGTCCACGGCTGTTTCCGGTGCGTTGAGGCGGATGCAGGCCAGGGCCTGATCGGTGGTGACGATGGTTCGCTGTACGCGCTCACGTGGTCCTCGCAGGGCCTTTGCGCTGCTGGCGAAGACGTCGTGGGCGACCGCCGCGTCTCCTACGTACAGCTGGCACAGGCCCTCGAAGCCCCGCAGGTGATCCGCGCTGAAGCTCGTGGGCACCGGGTCGCCGTCCGTGTTGCGTTCGACGTCGTACCAGGCCAGCGCCAGCGCGGTCTGCGCATGTCGCTCGGCGTCCGACCGGGCGGCGATCTCGGCCTGCAGCGCATGGGCTCGGGCCCGTACGCGGATGCTGTCGCCCGTGCGGGCATCGTGCACTGCGGCGTCGACCAGCTCACGGGCCGCGCCGATACCGGGGGTTGAGTAGAGCGTCACCAGAGCGTGGCTCATGTGAACGATAGCTCGGTGCCACGTGGTGTCGAGCTGTCCTGCTGTGTGTGTTGCGGCCGCGTACAGGGCGCGGGATGCCTGGTCGTCGCTGGTTTCGAACGCCAACCGTCCGGCGAGGGTGTACGCCTGAGCGGCGACCGTGCGTAACTCGGGCAGCAGCGGTTCGGGCACGCCGCTGGCCAGGAGTCGCTGGCAGGACTCGGTTACGGGGGCGAGTAGGAGCTGCAGTCGGGCGAAGGGGAGCGAACCTACGTGTGCGTTGACGTCTTCGACTGCCGTCCGCAGGCCATCGAGGAGTGCGTCATCGGCGAGTGCCGGATCGGCGAGCGCAGCTGCCATGGACACCTGGGTGGTGGGGCCGAGCAGGGCGAGGAGGCCAGACCCGCTGTTGGTTGCCGTGCGGGCCAGGAGGGTGCGTAGTTCGTGTAGTTGGGTCTCTGCTTCGCCCAGGTGCGCGAGGGCGTCGAGCAGTTCGGCGAAGTCGCTGCCGGGACCGAGGGAGATATGACCGTCAGCGCCTCGGGCGTAGAGGTGGGCCAGCAGGAGTTGGTACCGCTCGCTGGGGAGGATGGGGTTCGTCGTGCTCTCCCACCGGGCAACGGATCGCTGCACGCTCGGGATAGTCGGGGCGAGGGGCTGGCCGAGGTGGCGCGCCGTCTCGATGAGCGCCCGCGCCGTATCGGCCAGAGACCAGCCCCGCGCCTTTCGGAGGGACTTGAGGGCAGCAGCACCGAGGAGGGCTTCGCACGTGCTCATGCCCTCATCATGCCGGTGACTCACATCACACGGGCACGATTAGGCGTGGTTTCCCCTGTTCGGCACCGTAGTTGAGGGTCTGCCACGTACCCGCTGCCCCCTGAAGCCCTACGAGAGGGAACCCGATCACCATGTCGGAGTGATCGACCATCCACCGGTTCCGGGCGTGGAAGGCCGGGCTGCCCAGCGCTGTCGCATGCAGCTCGACGACCTCCGTGATGCTGCTGCGGCTGTGGGTGATGGCCTGTTGTGCCTCAGGGGGCTGTTGCCGGACGGTGCCGGGGACGACGATGGTGATCTGCGCGTGGGTGTTCGCGGCCAGCCAGAGCAGGGACAGGCTGTCGATGCCCCTGGCGCCGCCGATGTAGAAGCGCGTCTCCTCACCAGCGAACGGGCCGAGGTAGCGGGTGAACAGCTCGGTATAACTGTCGAGGCCGCGGTGCCCTGTCGATCGGGTGCCGGTGATGGTCACGACCCGAGTCATGATCCACTCCATGTCATAGGTTGTCATATTCCGCCGTGTCTGCCGGTGCGGTGACATCGATGCATGGACACATCCAGCTATCGCGGCCTCGCCGACAACAGCATCGCTCCGGGTGCAGCGACATGACGACCAGAACCGTTCCATGGACGCCGCCGCGTGGCAGCGACGTCGAGATGGTCAAGGTTGGCCCTCACTGGGACGTGCTGCGCGCGCCCGCTGAGATCGGCGAACGGGCGCTGGAGTTACTCGGTGATGCGTCCGGTGCCGTCATCGCCGACTACGGATTGATGTACTGGCTCATCCCGGCGGGGCATGCTCAGGGCTGGCGACGTATCTGGGAGGGGATCCACGCGCTGGGTGCGCAGGGGGCCGAGGTTACGTACGTCGGCGTGCCGCCCGCGCACTGGAGGGGCGGGCCACGTCTGCACTGGCGCGTGCCCGTGGGTCCCGACCGGTACCTGACCGACGCGGTCCGGCTTCGTGAGGCACTGGTGCGGGCAATCGCCGCAGAGCCCGCCGAGGGGGCGACGGCCCGGTGATGCCTCAGGTCTGCGCCCGTTGCCAAACGACCACCAGGCAGCCGGTCGTGGTTGCGATCGGGTACGGCGCGAGCGCGGGTGGGGGCACGGTCTACGCCTGCCCCGACTGCGCGCCCACCTTTCCGCAGCAGCGGGACCCGTTCGACGGCAGCCTCCTCGCCCGACCCGATCCCGTCAGGCGGCAGTCGTGAAGACCTTCTGGAAGAAGGCCCGCCGAGAGCCTGCCATGCACCGAACGCCCTGGGGCCGGTTCCTCGACCATGCCTTGGTCTGCTCCGACTGCCGCACCAGTCAGCGATGCCCGGATGGTGAGCGTCTGCACGACGCTGTCCGGCGCGCGGCCCGCAGCGCGGTGCCATGACCATGTGGCGTCCAGACGCGGGAAAGGCCCCTCGTTCGAATGAACGAGGGGCCCTGCAGCTCTCTGACCTGCTGCGCAGCTGGTGCGCCCGGCGGGGTTCGAACCTGGGGCACCCGCTTTAGGAGAGCGGTGCTCAGAGACCCAGGTCTTTGATGATCTTGGCTACGTGGCCGGTGGCCTTGACGTTGTAGAGGGCGCGCTCGACCTTGCCCTGTTCGTCGATGATGACGGTGGAGCGGATGACGCCGGTGACCGTCTTGCCGTAGAGCTTCTTCTCGCCGAAGGCGCCGTAGGACTCCAGGGTTTCCTTGGAGGGGTCGGCGAGCAGGGTGACCGCCAGGGATTCCTGGTCGCGGAACTTGGCGAGCTTCTCCGGCTTGTCGGGGGAGATGCCGATGACGTCGTAGCCGTGTCCGGCGAGGAATTCGAGCTGGTCGGTGAAGTCGCAGGCCTGCTTCGTGCAGCCGGGGGTGAGGGCGGCGGGGTAGAAGTAGACGATGACCTTGCGGCCCGCGTGGTCGGCGAGGGAGACCTGCTTGCCGTCCGCGTCGGGGAGGGTGAAGGCGGGGGCGGTGTCGCCGGGCTGCAGTCGCTCGCTCATGGTCTGGGTGCTCCTCGTGGCTTCGGGTGTTCCGTAACGGCAGGCGTTACGTGACGACATTAGCCAGCATCTTCGCCGGGGGTGCCGTGGGGCGGGGGAGGGGGGAAGCTGACAGACTGTCCATCACGAATCATCGGGACGACGACGGAGGCAGCGCGGTGTCGGATGCCAGGACCCCTGCGCAGATCGAGGCGGATATCGCCCGGAGGCGGCAGGAGCTCGCCGTGACGCTCGACGAGATCGGGGTGCGGGTGCATCCGAAGACGATCATGGGCGATGCCAAGGCGAAGGCGGCGTCGGCCGTGGACCGGACGGCGGGGCGGGCGTATGTGTCCGCGAACCGGGTCGTCACCAATGTGCGCGGCCAGCTGGTCACCGAGGACGGGGCGCCGCGGATGGAGCGGATCGTGCCGGTCGCGCTCGTCGTGGTGGGGCTGGTCGGCCTGCTGGCGGTGTCGTCCCGTGGCGGCGGCGGTGGCAAGGCCAAGCGCTGCAAGCGGCGTCGGTAAGGGTTCTAGGTGTTCCCTGCCGCCCTGTGGCGCCGATAGGCCGTTCGGGCGGGTACGGTCAGGACCGTGAGTGCGAACACGTCCCATGACAAGCTGCCCATCCGGATGCTGCACGACCGGGTGCTGGTCCGTACCGACATTCCGGAGGGTGAGCGCCGGTCCACCGGCGGTATCGTCATCCCCGCGACCGCGGCGGTCGGCAAGCGGCTGGCCTGGGCCGAGGTGGTCGCGGTCGGGCAGAACGTGCGGACCGTGGAGCCGGGCGACCGGGTGCTCTACGACCCGGAGGACCGGGCCGAGGTGGAGGTCCGCGGGGTCGCCTACGTACTGATGCGCGAGCGCGATCTGCACGCCGTCGCCGCCGAGCGGCTGGAGGGCGCGGAGGACTCGACGGGGCTGTACCTGTAGCCAGACGTAGAAGACGTACAAGAGGGTGGTGACGGAGATCCGTCACCACCCTCTGCCGTGTCCGGCGGGCGCCGGGGCTCAGCCGCCGTCCGCGCCTCCGATGTCCCCGCCCGGGTCACCGGGCCCGCCGGGGCCGCCGTCGGTCGGCGGGCCGGTCGGGAAGTCGGTGGACGGGGTCTCCGGGGGCTCCACGGTGGGCTCGGTCGGCGGGTCGTACGTCGGGAACGTCGGCGGCTGGGTAGGCGCCGTGGGCTCCGTGGTGGGCGGTGTGGTGGGGATCTGCGGGGCGGACGGCGGGGCCTCGGTCGGCTCCGTCGGCAGCTCGGGCGTGCCGATGCCGTCCTCCAGCTTCAGGTCGAAGTCGGCCGGGGGCTTCCCGTCGAGCGCCCCGGAGACGTAGTCCGCCCAGATCTCGGCGGGGTAGCCGCCGCCGTTGATCCGGTCCAGCCCGGTGGCCCCGTACAGCGGCTTCTGGACGCCGGTGTTCGAGTCCTGGCCCATGACGGCCACGACGGTGGCCAGGTCCGGGGTGTAGCCCGCGAACCAGGCGGCCTTGTCCTCCTCGGCGGTGCCGGTCTTGCCCGCGGCCGGGCGCTCGGCGCCCTGCGCCGCCGTGCCGGTGCCGCCGTCGACGACGCTCTGCAGTATCGAGGTGGTGGTGTCCGCGGCGGTCCGGGGGACGGCCTGCCGCACCTCCCGGTCCGGCAGCTTGATCTGGGCCCCGTCCTTGGTGACCTGGGCGACCAGGCTGTACTGCCCGTGCCGCCCGTGGTTGGCGAGGGTCGCGTACGCCTCGGTCATGTCGAGCACGCTGGCGGTGGCCGGGCCGAGCGCGATGGAGGGGGAGGCGTGCAGGTCGGGGGTGTTCTTGGGGATGCCGAGGTCGAGGGCGGTCTGCTTGACCTTGGCGGGGCCGACGTCCTCGGCCATCTGCGCGTACACCGAGTTGACCGAGCTGTCGGTGGCCGTGGTGACGTCGATGTCGCCGTAGTCGACGTCGTCCTCGTTGGCGGGCGAGTAGCCGGTGGGGCCGTCCGGGCCGATCACTTCGCGCTTGTTGTCGCCGTTGTAGAGGGTGTCCGGGGTGATCGTCTGGCCGTCCTGGGTGGTGGCTTCGTTGGCCACCGCCGAGGTGAAGACGAATGGCTTGAAAGTGGATCCCACTTGGTAGTCACGGCGCGTCGCGTTGTTGACGAACTGCTTGGTGTAGTCGATTCCGCCGTAGAGGGCGACGACCTTCCCGGTCTTGGGGTCGATCGAGGCGCCGCCCGCCCGGACGTAGCTGTCGACCTTGCGGTCGTCGCCGAGCTTGCTCATCAGCCGGTCGCGGACGGCCTCCGTGAAGGCGTCCTGCTTGCCCTTGTCGATCGTGGTGGTGATCCGGTAGCCGCCCCGGGCCAGGGTCTGCTCGTCGATGATGCCGTTGCTGGTGAGGTAGTCCTCGACCGCTTCGACCAGATACCCGCGCTGTCCCGACATCCCGGAGGGGGCCTTGGCCTCGGTGGGCTCCGGGAAGGTCATCTTGTTGCGCTCGGCGCGGCTGAGCCAGTGCTTCTTGACCATGCCGTCGAGGACGTAGTTCCAGCGGGCCTCGGCGCGCGGCTTGTTCTGCGGGTGGGCGATGATGTCGTACGCGCTGGGGGCGTTGAGCAGGGTGGCCAGGTAGGCGCTCTGGGCCGTGTTCAGCTCGTCGATGTTCTTGCCGTAGTACGCCTGGGCGGCGGCCTGGATGCCGTAGGCGTTGCGGCCGAAGTAGCTGGTGTTGAGGTAGCCCTCGAGGATCTTGTCCTTGCTCACCTCGCGATCCAGCTTGATCGCGATGAAGAACTCCTTGGCCTTGCGGGTGACCGTCTGTTCCTGGTCCAGGTAGTAGTTCTTCACGTACTGCTGGGTGATCGTGGAGCCCGACTGCTTGCCCTTGCCGGTGGCGGTGTTCCAGGCGGCCCGGACCATCGCCTCGGGGTTGATCGCGGACTCGGTGTAGAAGTCCCGGTCCTCGGCGGCGAGCACCGCGTGCTGGGTCCGCTTGGGCACCTGGCTGAGCTGCACGTTCTCCCGGTTGACCTTGCCCTCGCGGGCGAGCGGGGAGCCGTCGGAGTACAGGAAGACATTGCTCTGGGCGATGGCGGCCTTGTTGGCCGCGGGGATGTCGACGAGCAGATAGCCGGTGACCAGGGCGCCCGCGACGAGCAGGAGGAACAGCAGCGAGCCGCCCAGCGCCATCCGCCAGGTGGGGAGCAGCCGACGCCAGCCGGTGCGCCGGGGGCGGCCCTTTCTGCCCGTGGTGCCGCCGTTGCCGGAGCCGTTGCGGCTGCTCGGGTCGCCCGCGCCGGCCGCGCCGCCGTGGATCAGTTGGGGCTCGTCGCTCATGTCTCCTGAGACTCCTCGGCCGCCGTCGAGGGTTGCGCCGCGGCGGAATCGTGCACGGTCGGGCGATTCGCGTCGTACGCCCCATAAAACACTGTCGCATCATCCGTTCCGGGCCAGGGACGTGGCACGCACCCGTGACTGGTCTGTGACCGGCCGAACGAGTGATTCCCCTCACACCATCCGGTGAAAAATATCTGGCTGGGTCACCTGCCCGCGGACTAGGCTTCCACGCTTTGGTGCCGTGCGGACGGGGGAGGGGGAACAGGCTGATGCGGCTCTACGCGGCCGTCGCGCTGAGCGGCTTCAAACGCTACGCGACGTACCGGGTCGCCACCGTGGCCGGGGTGTTCACCAACACCGTTTTCGGCTTCATCGTCGCGTACACGTACGCCGCGCTGTGGGACGAACGGCCGCATCTCGGCGGGTACAACCTTTCCCAAGCCCTCACGTTCGTCTGGTTGGGGCAGGCGCTGCTGGCGGCCGTGGCGCTGTTCGGCGGCGGCTTCCAGGACGAGCTTCAGGAGCGGATCCGGTCAGGTGACATCGCCGTCGACCTCTACCGCCCGGTCGACCTCCAGTTGTGGTGGCTGGCGTCGGACCTCGGCCGGGCCGCCTTCCAGCTGCTGGGGCGCGGCATCGTACCCATGGTGTGCGGCGCGCTGGCCTTCGAACTCACGCTGCCCGGCTCCCCGTTGACCTGGCTGTGTTTTCTGCTGTCGGTGCTGCTCGCGGTGTGCGTGGGGTTCGCGGTGCGCTATCTGGTCGCGCTGGCCGCCTTCTGGCTGCTGGACGGGTCGGGGCTGAGCCTGATCAGCGGGCTGCTGTGCATGTTCTTCTCCGGGATGGTGCTGCCGCTGAACGTCTTCCCCGGGCGGCTCGGCGAGATCGCCGAGGCGCTGCCGTGGGCGGCGATGCTCCAGGTGCCCGCGGATGTCCTCTTGGGGCGCCATCACGGGGCCGCGGTGGCGGGGGCGCTGGCCTTCCAGGCGGGGTGGGCGGTGGTGCTGTTCGCGGCCGGGCGGGCGCTCCAGTCGGTCGCGACCCGGAAGGTGGTGGTCCAGGGTGGCTGAGCCCCCGGCCCGCTCCCGGGCGTACGACGGACTGCGCGCCTATGCGCTGATCGTCGGCATGTGGGTGCGCTCCACGATGGCGTACCGCACCTCGTTCCTGATCATGGCGTTCGGGAACTTCGCCGTGAACGCGCTGGACTTCGCCGCGATCGCACTGATGTTCTCGCACATCGACACGCTCGGCGGCTTCACCCTCGCCGAGGTCGCCTTCCTGTACGGCACGTCCAGCACCGCCTTCGGGCTGGCCGATCTGGCGCTCGGCAGCATGGAGCGGGTCGGGCGGCGCATCCGCGACGGCACGCTGGACACCCTGCTGGTGCGGCCGGTGCCGATCCTCGCCCAGGTCGCCGCCGACCGCTTCGCGCTGCGCCGACTGGGCCGGATCAGCCAGGGGGCGCTGCTGCTCGGCTGGTCGCTGACCCGGCTGGACATCGGCTGGACGGCCGACCGGGTGCTGCTGGTGCCGCTGATGCTGCTGAGCGGGGCGGTGATCTTCGGGGCGGTGTTCGTGCTGGGCGGGGCGTTCCAGTTCTGGGCCAAGGACGCCTCCGAGGTGCAGAACTCGTTCACGTACGGCGGGACGACGATGCTCCAGTACCCGCCGACGTTGTTCGCGGAGGAGCTGCTGCGCGGGGTCACGTATCTGATCCCGCTGGCCTTCGTCAACTGGCTGCCTGCGCTGTACGTCCTGGGCCGCCCGAACCCGCTGGGCCTGCCCGGCTGGCTCGGTTTCGCCGCGCCGCTGGTCGCGCTCGGCTGTGCGGCGGTCGCGGGGCTGGCCTGGCGGGCGGGGCTGCGGGCGTATCAGAGCACGGGAAGCTGAGGAGGGGGCGTGGACGGCATGAGCGGCATCACCGAAGACGGTTTCATCGAACTCGACGACATCCAGAAGGTGTTCGAGGTGCGGCGCCGGGCCGGGCTGCTGCGCCGGGAGCGGCGCGAGGTGCGCGCGGTGGACGGCATCAGCTTCCGGGTGCCGCGCGGCGAGATGGTCGGCTACATCGGTCCGAACGGGGCCGGGAAGTCGACCACGATCAAGATGCTGACCGGGATCCTGGTGCCCAGTGGCGGGCGGCTGCGGGTCGCCGGGATCGATCCGTCCCGGGAGCGCACGCGGCTCGCGCGGCGCATCGGGGTGGTGTTCGGGCAGCGGACCACCCTGTGGTGGGACCTGCCGCTGCGCGACTCGTACGCGCTGGTGCGGCGGATGTACCGGATCCCCGACGACCGCTACCGGCGGAACCTGGACCGCTGTGTCGAACTGCTGGACCTCGGCGACCTGCTGGACGTGCCGGTCCGTCAGCTCTCGCTCGGCCAGCGGATGCGCGGCGACATCGCGGCCGCCCTGCTGCACGATCCCGAGGTGCTGTATCTGGACGAGCCGACGATCGGGCTGGACGTGGTCAGCAAGGCGAAGGTACGGGGCTTCCTGCGGGAGGTGAACGCGGAGCAGGGCACCACCGTGCTGCTGACCACCCATGACCTGACCGATATCGAACAACTGTGCAAGCGGGTGATGGTCATCGACCATGGCCGCCTGGTGTACGACGGCGGGCTGGACGGGCTGCACGCGGTGGGCGGGAGCGAACGCACCCTGGTCGTGGATCTGGAGCGGGAGCTGCCGCCGATCGACGTCCCCGGCGCGCGGACCGTGCGGGTCGAGGGGCCGCGGCAGTGGCTGGCGTTCCCGGCCGCCGCCAGTGCGGCACCCCTGGTCGCGGCGGTGGCCGACGGCTATCCGCTGGCGGACCTGTCGGTGCGGGAGCCGGAGATCGAGGACGTCATCGCCCGCATGCTGTTCCCCGAGCGGGAGGCCGAAGCGGGCGCCGAAGAGGGGGCGTCGTATGGGGCGGTCAGGTCGGTCGGTCCGCATTAGTCTGTCCGTATGACAATTGAGGGATCTTCCCAGGGAGCGGCCCCCGACCTTCCGGGCGGGTCCCCGATGCGCGCCTCCGACGCCGTCGAGATGCGTGCCTCCGACGCCGAGCGCGAGCGCATCGCCGAGGTCCTGCGCGATGCCGTCGCCGAAGGCCGCCTGGACATGGAGGAGTTCGAGGAGCGGCTGGACGCGGCCTACAAGGCGCGCACCCACGCCCAGCTGGAGCCGCTGGTCCGGGACCTCCCGGTGCCCGGCGCGGCGACCGCCCCCGCACCGCTGTCCGCCGACGCCACGGACCTCGCCGCCCGGGACGACTGGGCCGGGCGGATCGGCGGCACCCCGACGTCGAAGATGGCCGTCGCGATCATGGGCGGCTTCCAGCGCAAGGGCACCTGGACCACGCCCCGCGCCTTCACCGCCTTCGCCCTCATGGGCGGCGGCGAGATCGATCTGCGGGAGGCCCGCTTCGAGGGCCGCGAGATCGTGATCCGCTGCTTCACGATGATGGGCGGGATACAGGTCATCGTGCCGCCGGAGCTGGAGACGCATGTCAGCGGCATCGGCATCATGGGCGGTTTCGACCACTCGGGGTCGGCCGACGGCGACCCCACCGGCCCGCGGGTGACGATCACGGGCCTGGCGATCTTCGGCGGGGTCAGCGTCGAGCGCAAGCTCCGCAAGGAGGAGCAGAAGCGGCTCAAGGCGGAGCGCCGCCGGGAGAGGGAGGCGCACAGGGAGGAACTGCGCGCCGAGCGCCGTGAGCGCCGTGCGGAGCTGGAGGAGCGCCAGGCCGAGCGCCGCGCCCGCAGGCACGACTGGGGTCACTAGCGCTCCCAGGCCCGCCGGGGCGTCACAGCGCGGCGGCCGCGCTCCCCCGGAGGTAGTCGAGGGGGAGCGCCCGCGACATCGCCCGGTAGCCCTCGTCGCTCGGGTGGAGGTGGTCGCCCGAGTCGTACGACGGCCGCAGCCGCAGCGGCTGTGCCGGGTCGCGCAGCGCCTTGTCGAAGTCCACGACCTCGTCGAAGACCTTCCCGGCCCGGATCTGGCCGTTGACCCGCTCGCGCACCGAGTCCAGCAGCGGCGTGTAGCCGCGGTGGCCGTAGAACGGCGACAGGGTGGCCCCTATGACCCGCAGGCCCCGGGCGTGCGCCTGCTCGGTCAGCCGCCGCAGCCCTTCCACGATCTTGTTCGGGTCGGTCTGGTGGGGGATGCGGAGGATGTCGTTGACGCCCAGCTCGATGATCACGGCCTTGACGTTCGTACGGTCCAGCACGTCACGTCCGAAGCGGGACAGTCCGCTGGGGTTGTTCGGCGGGAACTGGGTGCCGTCGCTCAGCACCCGGTTCCCGCTGATGCCCTGGTTGAGCACGCCGAGGCGGGGCGCTCCCGGCTCGGTGCGCAGCCGCTCGGCGAGGAAGTCGGTCCACCGGCGGTTGGCCCCGGCGGTGGAGGTGATGCCGTCGGTGATCGAGTCGCCGAGGACCGCGACCGTGCCCTGCGCCTCCTTGGACCACACGTCCACGCTGCTCAGGTACCGCCAGAACGGGCTCTGTTCGGTGTACGCGGCGCCTGCCGTGTCCTCCGTACGGTCGCCGCGCGCCAGGTACGAGGTCTGGCGGGCGTGCGGGTGGTACGTCACCGAGCCCGACGCCTGCGGGGCGTAGGTGGTGATCAGCAGGTCGGCGGCGGCCGGGATGTTCATGCGCACCGGGTCGCTGGTGGCGGCCTGGCCGGGCGGAATGGTCACCCAGGGACGGTTGTCGAAGGTGAGCCGACGCATGGTGTCGGCCGCGGCCGTCGGGTTGCTGGGGGCGGCCGCCAGCGCCAGCGAGGCATGCGTGATCGTCAGCGGGCGGGCGCTGTACAGGTTGGAGAGCTGGATGCGCGCGCCGGTGCCGCCGATGCTGGTGTGGATGACGTTCCGTATCGACATGCCGGAGAGGCCGCGGAGCGTGTTCGGCTCGGCCGCGGCCGCGGATGCCGACCAGGTGCCCACCCAGGACCCCGACGAGGCCGGGGCCGCGGAGTTGCGGGTGCCCTGCGCGGCCTCGTTCACATTCCGGTCCCGGCCGCCGACCCCGACGAATATCGCGGTTGAGACGAGGACCACCACAGCCGCCAGCGCAGCGAACACGGCATAGGCCGTGCGTCTGGGCATAGGGGGCACGCTCATGGGCGGAGGTCTCCTCGGGCAGCCGGAGCCTCAGGCTCCGAATGTGAACGGGAACGGCGAGCGACGCTGCTTCGCCGATGCGGTCCGGTCGGTCCTCCATGATCCCATGTCCGGACAGAGGTCCGCCTGTCGGCCTGCCCCCGGTTGGACGGGGTCGCTCCCCCAGACAGACGTCGGGAACTCGCCGTTCGTTCCACTCAGGGATGAGTGAGACAGGAACGAGACAATGCAGAGGGGACGGCTCGATCGGGTGGAGCGTATGAACCGGACAACGACGGAAGAAAAGGGGCCGAATCCGCCCGGCGCGCGGGCGGCGGCCGGTGGCGTCGTCGCGTTCGCGGACACGCCCCTCGACGAGGAGCGGCGGCGCGGCGTGCGCCGGATGAAGGCGATCGCCACGGGCATGCTGCTCGGCGTCGCGCTGGTGTACGCGGTCGCCAAGTGGGCGCAGGGTTCCGGCGCCGGGGGCTGGGCCGGGTATGTGGCCGCGGCCGCCGAGGCGGGCATGGTCGGCGCGCTGGCCGACTGGTTCGCCGTCACCGCACTGTTCCGGCGGCCGATGGGGCTGCCCATCCCGCATACCGCGATCATCCCCACCAAGAAGGACCAGCTCGGGGCGACCCTGGGCGACTTCGTCGGGGAGAACTTCCTGTCCGGCGATGTCGTACGGCTGCGGCTGCGCGCCGTCGGCATCGGCAGCCGGCTCGGCACCTGGCTGGCCGAACCCGCGCACGCCGACCGGGTGACGGCCGAGTTGGCGACCGCGCTGCGCGGCGCGCTCACCGTGCTGCGCGACTCCGATGTGCAGGCGGTGGTCGGCGAGGCGATCACGCGGCGCGCGGACGCCCAGGAGATCGCGCCGGGGCTCGGCAAGCTGCTGGAGCGGATCGTCGCGGACGGCGGCCACCACCGGGCCGTCGACCTGGTCTGCGTCCACGCCCACGACTGGCTGGTCGAGCACAACGAGTCGGTGATGGGCGCGGTGACCGGCGGTGCGCCCGGCTGGACGCCGCGGTTCGTGGACCGCAAGGTCGGCGAACGGGTCTACCGGGAACTGCTGCGGTTCGTCCGTGAGATGCGCGACATGCCGGACCATCCGGCGCGCGGGGCGGTGGACCGCTTCCTGTCCGACTTCGCCGGGGACCTCCAGTCGGACAGCGCCACCCGCGACCGGGTCGAACGGCTCAAGGGCGAGGTGCTGGGCCGCGGTGAGGTGCAGGACCTGATCGCCTCCACCTGGGCCGCGGTGCGGTCGATGATCGTCGCGGCGGCCGAGGACGAGCGCAGCGAACTGCGGCTGCGGGCCCGGGCGGCGATCCTGTCGCTGGGCTCGCGGATGGTGACGGACCCTCGGATGCGCGACAAGATCGACGGCTGGCTGGAGGACGCCGCCGTCTATGTGGTGACGACCTATCGGAACGAGATCACCTCGCTGATCTCCGAGACGGTCGCAGGCTGGGACGCGGAGCACACCTCCCGGAAGATCGAGGCCCATATCGGCCGCGACCTCCAGTTCATCCGGATCAACGGCACCGTGGTGGGAGCGCTCGCGGGGCTGGTCATCTACACCGTCTCGCGGGCGCTGGGCGGCGGTTAGGCCCTGTCCGCCGGGTCGCGTCTCTGGCGGGTGCGCGCCGCAGGGCCTATGGTGCCCCTCCCGGTGGTCTGGGGTGGGGAGGTCGGTGTGCGACGGCGGCGCCCAGGGAAAAGACAGGTGCTGGCCCGGGTGTTGTGGACCGGCGGCGAGATCGCCGTCACGATCGGGATCGTCGTGCTCCTGCTGGTCGTCCACGAGCTGTGGTGGACCAACCGGGAGGCGCGGGAGGGCGCGAGGCGCCAAGTGGTGCGGCTGGAACAGCAGTGGGGCACCGAGGATCCCCCGTCCGGTGGTGGCGACTCCACGGAATCCGGCGGTACGGACGCGGGCGGTACGGAACCGGGGCGTACGGGCGCGGGCGGTACGCAGCGCCGGAGCGGCACCGCCACCCCCACGCTCCGCGCCGGAACCCCGCGCCGGGACGAGACGTACGCGGTGATCCGCATCCCGCGCCTCGGGCTCACGGCCCCGGTCGCCGAGGGCATCAGCAAACCGCACGTCCTCAACAAGGGGTACGTGGGCCACTATCCGGGGACCGCCCAGCCGGGGCGGTTGGGCAACGTGGCGCTCGCGGGCCACCGCAATACGCACGGCGAACCGTTCCGCCACCTCGATGAGCTGCGCCCCGGGGACCGGGTGAGCATCGAGACGTTCCACGCCCGCTACACGTACGTCGTCGAGCGCACCCTGCCGCGCACCTCGCCCTCCGACGGCACGGTGATCGCGAAGGTGCCGTACAGCACGGTCCATCCGCGCTACCGCTACACCGAGCCCGGCTCCTACCTCACGCTGACCACCTGCACCCCCGAATACACCTCCCGCTACCGGCTGGTGGTGTGGGCGAGGCTGAAGGCGGCCGGGCCGCGCGTTGTCGGTGGTGCCCCCTAGACTGAATGCGACGGACCGAGAAGGGGGGAGATCCAGATGACGCATCGCGCCGAACTGCTGCGCATGCACCTGGGCGTGCTCCTCTTCCTGCTGACCGGCACCCTGCTCACCCAGACCGGGCTGCTCAGCGCCGTCGCCCTCGCCGCCACCGCCGCCGTCGCGGCCGCGCTGCTGACCTGCGCGGTGCTCGCCGCCCGGGCCCGGGTGCCCGCGCCCCCGGGGCGCATACGCACCGCTATACGGGACCGGGAGCGCCGCACCGCGTTCCTGCCGCAGCGGGACCCCGATGCCGCGGGCCGCCCCAGGCCCCGGGCGCCCGGCCGTCGTCTTCCGACGGCCGCGTAGGCGCGACGCACCCGCAGCATCCGGTCATCACCTCCCTGCTGCCGCGCTCACGCGGCTCGTCATGCCGATCCGTTTTCTCTTCGGTCATCCGGCCCATGACGAGACCCGTGGAGGGCTCCCATGTCTGTTTTCGCATCCCTCGGCACCCTGCTGACCACCCTGGCCGACCGGCTCGATCCGCTGTTCGGCGCCTCGGCGACGGCCGCCGCGATCGTCCTGTTCACCCTGTGCGTCCGGGCCGCGCTCCATCCGCTCGCCCGGGCGGCGGCGCGCGGGGAGAAGGCGCGCGCCGCGCTGGCGCCGAAGATCGCCGAGCTGAGCCGCAAGCACAAGAACGACCCCGAGCGGCTGCGCCGCGCGATGGCGGAGCTGCAGGCCAAGGAGGGCGCGTCCCCGCTGGCGGGCTGTCTGCCGACCCTGATCCAGCTGCCGGTCTTCTTCGTCATGTACCACGTGTTCTCCACCGGCAGCGGCGCCGGTGACCTGCTCGACCACACGCTGGCCGGTGCCCCGCTCGACGGCCGCTGGGGCGGGGCGCTCGCCGGGCAGCAGGGGCTGGTCTACCTCGGCCTGTTCACGCTGATCGCGGCCGTCGCGACCTGGACGTATGTCCGCACCCGCAAGGCGGCCCGTGACGCGGTGGCGGCCCCCAGCACTCCCGCTGCCCCCGCGGCGCCCGGCGCGGCCGGGCTGGCGCGGATGCTGCCGCTGCTGTCGTTCGGCACGCTCGTCACCGCCGCCCTGGTGCCGCTGGCGGCCGCGCTCTACCTGGCGACCAGCACCACCTGGACGGCGGTGGAGCGGGCCCTGCTGCTCCGCGGGCGGTGAGCGGTGGCGGGACCCCGGTCCAGTCCGTGAACGGGGTCTTGCGGGGCGCATGGGGCTCATAGAGGATCGAGCGGCCAGAGGCCATGGTGTAGCCCCTGGCCACCGTCCTGACCCCAGGGAGTTGTGAGGATGAAGCTGCTGCGCGTCGGACCGGCCGGGGCGGAACGCCCGGCCCTCCTCGACCAGAACGGCACGCTCCGCGACCTCTCCGGCCTGGTCCCCGACATCGACGGGACCCTGCTCGCCGACGAGGCGGCGCTGGCCCGGATCCGCGCGGCGGCCGGGGCCGAGGGCGCGGACGCGCTGCCGGTGATCCAGGACGGCGGCGTACGGGTCGGCCCGCCGCTGGGCCGTATCGGCAAGATCGTGTGCATCGGGCTGAACTACCACGATCACGCGGCCGAGACCGGCGCCGCCCTCCCGGAGGAGCCGATCGTCTTCATGAAGGCACCCGACACGGTCATCGGCCCCGATGACACGGTGCTGGTCCCGCGCAACAGCGTGAAGACCGACTGGGAAGTGGAGCTGGCCATCGTCATCGGCCGCACCACCCGCTACCTCGACTCCGAAGAGGCCGCTCTCGCCGCCGTCGCGGGCTACACGATCGCGCACGACGTCTCCGAGCGCGCCTTCCAGATCGAGCGCGGCGGCCAGTGGGACAAGGGCAAGAACTGCGAGACGTTCAACCCGCTGGGCCCCTGGCTGGTCACCGCCGACGAGATCCCCGACCCGCAGGCCCTCGGCCTGCGGCTGTGGGTCAACGGCGAGATCAAGCAGAACGGTACGACGGCCGAGCAGATCTTCGGCGTCGCCCACGTGGTGCGCTACCTCAGCCAGTTCATGACCCTCTACCCGGGCGATGTCATCAACACCGGCACCCCGGCGGGCGTCGCCATGGGCCGCCCCGAGCCCAAGCCGTATCTGCGGGCCGGGGACGTGGTGGAGCTGGAGATCGACGGGCTGGGCCGCCAGCGCCAGGAGTTCAAGGACGCCTGACGCCACACGCTCGGGGCCTGGCGCCCGACGTTCAGCGCGGCCCCCCGACGCCACCGGTGTCCGGGGGCCGCGCTGCTTACTCGGCCGCCCGCTTCGCCTGCTGCGGGGACGCGCTCGGCGTCGAGCCGTATGCCTTCAGGAAGCGGTCGCGGAAGCTGTTCATCTTCCACACCGGGGTGTCCGCGCGCGGCATCAGCCCGTCCGCCCAGTTCCAGCTCGAGATCCGCTTCAGCACCTTCGGGTCATGGGCGACGATGGAGACCGGTACGTCCCGGCTCGCGTGGTTGCCGCTGACCCGGGCCAGCGGCTGGTGGTCGCCGAGGAAGACGAGCACGGTGTTCTCGTTGCCGTACTTGATCATGTAGTTGATCAGGCTGTTCACCGAGTACTGGACGGACTTGCCGTACTCCTGCTTCACCTTGGTGGAGTCCGTGAACACGTCCTCGGGCCGCTTGCCCGCCTTCTCGATGCCCTTGTAGACCGAGCCGTTCCCGACCTTGCTCCACGGGATGGTCTTCGGGATGGGCGCCCAGGGCTGGTGGCTGGAGGTCAGGATGTTCAGCGACATCAGCGGCTTGTCGTGCTTCTTGCCGTGCTCCAGCTGCTCGAACGCCTTCAGCGCGTACTGGTCGGGCATGGTCGACCAGCTGAACTTCGGCCCCTTGTAGCCCAGCTCGCGCGAGTCGTAGACATGGTCGAGGCCGTAGAACGTGCCCTCCGGCCAGCTCTTCTGAACGCCCGGCATGATGCCGACCGTTCGCCACGCCCCGGTGCGCTGGAAGGCGCGGGTGATGGACAGATGGTCGCCCGCGGTGACGGTGCGGTAGCGGTTCTGGTTGTCGATCCACAGGCCGGTCAGGAAGGTGGAGTGGCCCAGCCAGCTGTTGCCGCCGTACGTCGCCGAGGTCAGCCAGCCGCTCTTGGCGGCGAATCCGGCCTTGTCCAGCCGCTTGGTCGCCTTCTTCAGCGTCGAATCGACGCCGGGCGCGATGGCCGGGTCCTCGATCGCGCTGCGGCCGTAGCTCTCGATGAAGGTGATCATCATGTCCTTGCCGCGCAGCCCGGTCAGCAGCTGATCGCCCGGGGTGTCGCCGTAGGTGTCGAACGCGGCGATCTTCTTGAACTCCTTCTCGTCCTTGATCGTCTTCTCCACCCGCTCCGCCCGGTCCTGGACCAGCTCGGACGTGCTCCGGGACGCCACCGGCAGCCCCGCGACCTGCGCCCCGACCGACGCGCAGGCGACCCAGACGGTCCCGGCCACCAGGGTGGTGCGGGTCGCCACGACGCTGTTGCGGGCCATGACGTTGCCGATCCGCAGGACCGCCAGCGCCATGAGGGCGAGCAAGGCGAGAGCGAGCACCGCGACCCCGACCACGGCGGCCGCCGCGGCCGTCTGGCCGACCGAGTCCTCCAGATACGACTGGGCGTCGTCGAACAGGATCCAGTCGAGCACCACGTTGAAGCCGCGGCCCAGGAACTCGTTGAAGCCCATGTCGAGCATGTTGAGGATGGCCAGCGCGCCGAGGAACAGCCCCGCCACCACCGCCACCACTCTCCGGGCGACGGTCGGCAGGAGCAGCAGCAGACCGGCCCCGAAGATCAGTTCCACCGGGATGCGGGCGAAGTGGTCGACCGTGAGGAGTTCGAGCTTCGTCGGCAGCAGCAGGGCGAGGAAGACCAGGGCGACGGACAGGCCGGTGACCGTCCACGACAGGGCGCGCGCCGCGACGGGATACCGGCCCCGCCAGCCCCCGCGGCCGGTGACCGCCCGGTCCGGGCCGTCGTCCTCGGCGCCATCACCGGCGGTGGCGCCGCCGAGCAGCTCGGTCGGCGCGTCGTCGTCGGCCGTGTCGTCGGTCTTGTCCTCGTCTTTTCCCTCGGCCTTGTCCTCGCCCTCGGCCTTGTCCTGGCTCTTCGGGGCCTCGGTGGCGTCACCGGCGGGTTCGTCCTGTGCCCGCTCCGGCGGGCGGTCTTCCGGGGTTTTGCCCTCCTCCGGGGCAGCCTTGCCGTTCTCGTCCTTGTTCGGCAGCTGACGCATCCCGAAGGTCCTTCCGTGCGTGGCCCGGTGGTGACACGGCGGCCCAGGCTCGGGGGGCGAGGGCCGCCGTTATCCGTACGGCCCGACGGCCGGATGTGTTCAATGACCAGCAGGTCCGCTGTACGCGCGCACCACGGCGAGCCGTCCGTCGGCGGTGTGCCAGTCGGCGGTCATGGCCCTGACGAAGCGCCACCCGGCACGCTCGTACAGCCCGATGGCCGCGGTGGCGCTCGCGTCGACCTCCAGTACGGGCCGCAGCCCGTCCGCCACGGCCGCCCGCGCCGCGTGCCCGAGCAGCCCGGCGGCCAGACCGCGGCGGCGGGCCGTGGTGCTGACGTACAGTCTGGCCACCGCGGCGAGCCCTTCGGCCGGTGCGCCGATGGCGTCCGCGAGGGCGGGATCGGTCCGGGTGAGCATCACATGGCCGAGTACGGCGGGGCCTTCGGCCGCGACCCAGGCGCCGCGCATCCCGTCCGGTGTCAGCCAGCCCTCCGGGTCGTCGGGCCAGTTGACCGGGTAGCGGTCGGCCCGCTGCACGGTCGCGAGCGCGGTGACACAGGCGGGCAGGTCCCGGCCGCTTCGGGGCCGTATCGTCGCTTCGGGCACCGCAGGATCATGGCACGGCGCGGTCGACGGTGCGCAGGGTGATCAGGGCCCCGGCGAGGAAGGCCAGCCCCGCGGGGGCGAGCGCCGTACGCAGCCCGGCGGCAGCGCCCCCACCGGCCAGCGCGCCGAGGAGGGCGACGCCGATGACGCCGCCGGTCTGGCGGGACGCGTTGATCACGCCGGAGGCGAGCCCGGCCCGTTCGCCGGGCACGCCATCGGTGACGGCCGTCGTCACGGCGGGCATGGTGAACGACATCCCGAAGCCGGTGGCCATCAGCGGGAGCACCAGCAGCGGATACGGAACGTGCGCCACCGCGGCGGTGAGCCCGGTGAGCGCGAGCAGCCCCGCCCCGCCCGTGACCAGGCCGATGAGCAGCGTGGGCCGCGGGCTGCCGACCCGGGCGGTGAAGCGCCCGGACAGCCATGAACCGGCCGCGACCACGCCCATCTGCGGCAGCAGCGCGAGCCCGGCGAGCAGCGCGGAGTAGTGCAGCGTCTGCTGGAAGTAGAGGTTGACGACGAACAGTTCGCCGTAGAAACCGAGGTTGATGAGCAGGCCGACCGCCGTGCCCCCGGCGAAGGTGGCGTCGCGGAACAGGCTGGGCGGCAGCATCGGCGTACGGACCGTCCGTTCGACGGCGACGAACCCGGCGCCCGCCAGGACGAACGCCAGGGCACCGCACGCCACCAGCGCGTTCACTCCGGAGCGGCCGCCCTCGATCATGGTGAGCGCCAGCGCGGTCAGTGCCGTGACGCCGATGATCTGCCCGGCCGGGTCCAGCCCCTTCCCGGTCTGCGGGCGCGGTGCCGGAACGTATCGCGCGGTCAGCGCCATCGCGGCCAGCCCGATCGGCACGTTGACGAAGAACACCCACCGCCAGCCCACCGCGGCGACCAGCACGCCGCCGAGGAGCGGGCCGCCCGCCGCGGCCACCCCGGCGATCCCGCCCCACACCCCGACCGCGCGGGCGCGCGTCGTCCGGTCGGTGTACGCGGCCCGCAGCAGCGCCAGCGAGGCCGGTACCGACAGGGCCGCCCCGGCGCCCTGCGCCACCCGCGCGAGCACCAGCACCGGCATGCCGGGGGCCAGCCCGCAGCCGAGCGACGCCGCCACGAACACCGCGAGCCCCGCCTGGAACACCCGCCGGGCGCCGAAGCGGTCCGCGAGCGCCCCGCCGGACAGCAGCCCGGCCGCGAGCACCAGCAGATAGCCGTCCACGACCCACTGGAGGCCATTCACGCCCGCCCGCAGATCGGTGCGCAGGGCGGGCAGGGCGACGTTCACGATCGTGCTGTCGAGGATGACCATGAAGTAGCCCGTACACACCGCGACCAGCGCGAACGACACGACGCGCGCGGGTTCGCGGGTGGCCGGTATGTCCGGGGTGCCGGTTTTCGTCGCCATGCACTTCACCGTAGGCGCGGAAAGCTTCGGCGCCCGGCGAAGCGATGCCGCGGGTCAGGGCAGGTTGAGGAACCGTTCCAGAGCCCCCACCACCAGCGCGTGGTCCTCGGCCTGCGGCAGGCCCGACACGGCGACGGTGCCGACGACGCCCGCGCCCGTCACATGGAGCGGGAACGCGCCGCCGTGCGCCGCGTAGCGGTCGGGGTCGAGCCGGGAGGACTCCTCGAACGTCGTGCCCTTCGCCCGGAAGCGGGTGCCGACGAGATAGGAGGAGGCGGCGTAGCGGTCGACGACCCGGCACTTGCGTTCCAGCCAGGCGTCGTTGTCGGCCGAGGTGCCGGACAGGGCGCGGTGGAAGAGGCGCTGGCCGTTGCGGCGTACACCGATGGTCAGGGCCGCGCCGCGCTCCTCGGCCATGTCGGCGATCAGGCAGCCGAGGCGCCAGGCGTCGTCGTTGCTCAGGGACGGCAGGCGCAGCCGCCGCTCCTGCTCCTCCAACTGCGCGATGAGGTCGGTGAGGTCGAATGCGGGGGTGCTCATGCGGCGCCTCCGATGCGCTCGGCGATACGGACCGTACGGCCTTCCGTCGCCGACACCCGGGCCGCCTCCAGCACCCGCAGCGCCGCCGCCGCCTCGGCCGCGGTGACCGGGGGCGGGGTGCCGTCGCGGAGGGCGGTGGCGATGGCGGCGTAGTACGCGGGGTAGTCGCCGTGGGCGGTCGGGACGGGCCGCCCGCCGCCGGTCAGCGGCGATTCGCCCGCGCCAAGTCGGCCCCACGCGGACTCGGGCTCGGCGCCCCACGCGGCGGACTCGGTGGGGCGCAACCCCTCGCGGAGGGCCGCTTCCTGCGGGTCGAGGCCGTACTTCACATAGCCCGCCTCGCTGCCCAGCACCCGGAAGCGCGGGCCGAGCTGGGCGGTGAGCGCGCTCATCCACAGCTGTGAGCGGACGCCGTTCGCGTGGTGGATGGCGATGAAGGTGTCGTCGTCGGCTTCCGCCCCGGCGCGGCGTACGTCGACCTCGGCGTAGACGGAGTCGGCCGGGCCGAAGAGGGTGAGCGCCTGGTCGACCAGATGGCTGCCGAGGTCGTACAGCAGCCCGCCGATCTCGGCCGGGTCGCCGGACTCCCGCCAGCCGCCCTTGAGCTGCGGCCGCCACCGCTCGAAGCGCGACTCGAAGCGCAGCACCTCGCCGAGCGAGCCGTCGGCGAGCAGCGCGCGCAGGGTGAGGAAGTCGTTGTCCCAGCGGCGGTTCTGGAAGACGCTCAGCAGCAGCCCGCGGGCCTCGGCGAGCGCGGCCAGCTCCTCGGCCTCGGCGGCGGTCGCGGCCAGCGGCTTGTCCACGACGACCGGCAGCCCGGCCCGCAGCGCGGCGCGCGCGAGCGGGACATGGGTGCGGTTGGGGGAGGCGATGACGATCAGGTCCAGCTCATCGGCGCGGGCCCACAGCTCGTCGGTGGACGCGGCGATCCGTACGCCGGGGTGCTCGTCGCGGGCCTGCTGCTGCCGCTCGGGGCTGGCGGTGACGACGGTGTCGAGGGCGAGGCCGTCGGCGGCGGCGATCAGGGGGGCGTGGAAGACGGATCCCGCGAGGCCGTAGCCGATCAGCCCCGCGCGGAGGGTCCTGTTCTCATCGCTGCTCTTGTCATCCATGCCGTTCACTTTGACAACAGTGTTGCTAAAGCGCAAGCGATGACCACAATGGGGGTGTGAACAGCACGATGTCGGGGGCGGCCGGGCCCGGAGCCAATCTGTCCGCCCTGCGCAGCCACAACGCCGCCCTTGTCCTGCGCCTGCTGCGCGACGCGGGCGAGGACGGTGTCAGCAGGCTGGAACTGGCCGACCGTACGGGCCTCACCCCCCAGGCCGTCAGCAAGATCACGGCCCGGCTGCGGGCCGAGGGCCTGGCGGCCGAGGCGGGCCGCCGCGCCTCGACCGGCGGCAAGCCGCGCACCGTGCTCCGCCTGGTGCCGGACGCCCGTCACGCGATCGGCCTGCACCTGGACCGCGACGAGCTGACGGCCGTCCTGGTCGACCTCGCGGGCACGCCGGTGGCCCTCCGTACGGCACGCTTCGACTTCGGCGCCGAGGCGGAGCGGGCCCTGACGGCGGCGGCATCGGAGGTCGAGGCGCTGATCGCCGACGCGGGCGGGGGTGGGTTGGCCGGGGGCGGGGTGCTCAGTGGCGGGCCGCCGGGCGGCGGGTCGCCCAGCGGCGGGTTGCTGGGGGTGGGGGTCGCCGCGCCCGGTCCGCTCGATCACGGCTCCGGCGTGCTGCACCGGGTCACCGGCTTCCCGCAGTGGGACGGGCTCCCGTTGCGCGACGCGCTCGCCCGGCGGCTCGGCCTGCCCGTCGTCCTCGACAAGGACACCAACGCCGCCGCCCTCGGCCTCGCCGCCCCGGGCGCCTCCGTCGATTCGTTCGCGTATCTGCACCTCGGCACCGGCCTGGGCGCCGGGCTCGTGCTCGACGGCGGCGTGTACCGGGGCGCGCGGACGGACGCGGGGGAGTTCGGCCACCAGGTAGTGCAGCTCGACGGGCCGCGCTGCGGCTGCGGCAATTACGGCTGCCTCGAAGCCCTGTGCCTGGCCGCCGTCGCCCGCGGCGCACAGGGGCAGGCGGCTCGGCTGCTCGGCGTCGGCGCGGCCAACCTCGTACGGCTCCTCGACATCGACCGGGTGCTGCTCGGCGGCCGGATCGTGCTGGCCGACCCGGCCCCGTACGTACGCGGCGTGGCCGCCGTGCTCGCCGAGGACGCCGCCCGCGCCAGCCGCCCCACGGTCCCGGTCGACGTCGTACGCGGCGGGGCGCGGGCGGTGGTCGAGGGAGCGGCGCAGCTCGTGCTCGGCCAGCTCTTCGCATTGGGCTGATCGAGGGCTTCTTGACGGCCAGTCGGGGTCAATCGGCGGCTCTTGCGGTGTGTCGGCGTGCGCGCGCGGAATGTGGCGGAGTGCTCGGGGATACGCCGCTGCCAGCAGAGGTCACCCATGCGCCTGCCCACCGCCCTGTCCCTCCGTACCGCCCTGCCCGCGGCCGCGCTCGCGCTCGCCCCGGCCCTGTACGGGCTCGGAGCGCCCGCCGCCGCGGCCGAACCCGCCCCGGCCTGCGGGGACGAGACCACGTCCGACTTCCCCATCGAGACGCGGCTGCGCGGCGGCCCCGACCACTACGCGCGGGGTGCCGGGTGGCAGCAGTGGCACCTCGAACTGCGCAACACCACGGACACCGGCTGCCGGGCGGTCCACCCCGTCGCGGTCCTCGCCGACCAGGGCCATGCGCTGCGGCCCCGCCAGATCCAGCTGGAGTTCCTGGACCCGTACGCGGACGGCGGCACCTGGCGGGAGGTTTCCTTCCAGATGACCGACGAGGACGAGAACATCGGGGTGTTCGAGAAGGACTTCAAGGGGTTCACCGTGGCGGCCGGGAAGACGGTCGACGTACGCATACGTTCCCGCTTCACTACCGACGCGCCCCTCGGCCCGGTCACGGCCAACGCCATCGCCGTACAGCGGCGCGCGGACGACGGGGGCTGGGTCGGACAGTCGAACGACTACGCGTTCCGGATCGACGCGGGGCCGGGCCCCAGCGCGGACGGCACGTCGGGGGCGGACAGCGCGCCGGTGCCGGTGCCGGTGCCGGTTCCGGTTCCGGAGACGAAGCCGAGCGCCGAGCCGCCGGAACGTGAGCCCAGCGCCGGGCTGGATCCTGTCCCCAGCGCCGAGCCCGAGCCCGAGGCCGAGCCCAAGACCGAGCCGAACGCCGACCCGACCGCTGAGCCGAATGTCGCGCCGAGCCCGGCCCGCCGTCTGGACCGGAGCCCCGTCGCGGTGCCGCCGAGCCCCGACAGCGAGACGGATGAGGGCACCGAGGACCAGGCGGATTCCGGCACCGACGAGGACCTGGGCGTGGACACGGATCTGGGCACGGATACGGGTACGGGTACGGGCTCGGACGAGGCGGATACGGAGGCGGACCCCGGCACCGACGTGGACCCCGGCACCGACACCGAGGCCGGTACCGACACCGAAACCGACTCCGGCACCGACCTCGGTACCGAATCCGATACCGAAACAGGTACCGAAACCGATCCCGACACCGGAACCGACCCCGGATACGACTCCGAAGACCCTGGCACCGAGACCGGCACCGAAGACCCCGGCACCGAGACCGGCACCGACCCCGACAAGGGCGACGACCGGCACGAGGACGAGGGTCAGGGTCAGGACGAGGACAGGAACGAGGACGGCGCCCGCCACCCCGGGCACTGGAAGCCCGAGCTGGCCGCCACGGGCCGGGACGTCCGCCTCGCCGGGCTCGGCGTCGTCAGTATCGGACTCGTGGCCGGGGGCGCCGCCCTCGTCGTGAAGTCCCGGCGCGCGAAGCGCTGGGGCTAGAGATGGGCGCTAGGCGCTGAGGACGTGGCCGCTATCCGCCCCGGGGCCCCTCGCCCCGGCGGCGGAGCTCGTCGTCGACCTTGTCCGCGCCGCGCTGGATCTGATCCGAGTGCTTACCGCCGGTCTTCTTGTCGGCGACGTCCGCCCCCTTGCGTGCGCCCTGTCGGCTCTTGTCGGGGTTCTTGCCGATCGCGTCCTTCAGCTTGTCCATGATGCCCATGGCGGTCTCCTAACCGTCGGCTCGCGTTCCCCCTCCCCTCAGCATCGGACACCTGTGCGGGTCTGTCGCGCTGAGGCTGAGCAGCCCCCGGTTAGGCTGTGGACGTCGACCAGACGGTCAAGCCGAGCGGAGAGCAACCAGTGGCAGAGCGCAAGCCGATCGAGTCATGGCTTACCGACATGGACGGGGTGCTGATGCACGAGGGCATACCGGTGCCCGGGGCCGACGCCTTCATCAAGCGGCTGCGCGAGTCCGGCAGGCCGTTCCTCGTGCTCACGAACAATTCCATCTACACCCCGCGCGACCTGCACGCCCGCCTGTCCCGTATCGGTCTCGACGTACCGGTGGAGAACATCTGGACGTCGGCGCTGGCCACCGGCCAGTTCCTGGACGAGCAGCGCCCCGGCGGCACCGCGTATGTGATCGGGGAGGCGGGGCTGACGACCGCCCTGCACGACATCGGCTACGTCCTCACCGACGTCGAGCCGGACTACGTCGTCCTCGGCGAGACCCGTACGTACAGCTTCGAGGCGCTGACCAAGGCGATCCGCCTGATCAACGACGGGGCCAGGTTCATCGCGACCAACCCGGACGAGACCGGCCCCTCGGCCGAGGGCGCGCTGCCCGCCACCGGCTCGGTCGCGGCGCTGATCACCAAGGCGACCGGCCAGGAGCCGTACTTCGTCGGCAAGCCGAATCCGCTGATGATGCGCGCCGGACTGAACGCGATCGGCGCGCACTCCGAGAGCAGCGCGATGATCGGCGACCGGATGGACACGGATGTACGAGCCGGTCTGGAGGCGGGTATGGAGACGTTCCTCGTGCTCACCGGCGTGACCCAGGCGGACCAGGTCGACCGCTTCCCGTACCGGCCGTCCACCGTCGTGAACTCGATCGCCGACCTCGTGGACCGCGTCGTCTGAGCGCGCGTTCCGAGCACCCATTCGGAGCAGGGCCGGGTCCGCAGCGGATGCGGTGCCCGGCCCGGCGCGTGAGCCTCGAAGTGGGAGGTTCACGATGCGCATCGCCACCCTCACGCTCTGTGCGGCAACTCTCTGCCTCATCGCCTCAGGCCCCGCGCTCGCCGATCAGCGCCACGACGGAACCGCCACGATCCGGGTCAGCCCCCTCGCCATCGCGCCCGGCGCCGAGGTGGAGGTACGGGCCTTCGGCTGCCAGGGCACGATCGCGACGGCCACATCCCCGGTGTTCGTCAGCGATGCCGAGCTGACCCCCGACGGCGACGGGCTGTTCAGCGAGGCGACGATCCGCTCGACGGCGGCCAAGGGCGCGCATCGGGTCTCCGTGGACTGCGGCGGCGCGCTGGAGCCGGGCACCGGGAAGGTGTCCGTCGCCGTGGAGCGCCCACCCTCGCCCGTCGCGCCCGTCCAGGCGGGCGGCGGCGGTGCCCCGCGGCCCGCCGACACCGACGAGGGCCGGGCGCCTGAGGACGGCATCGGCGGCGCGACGGCGTACGGCCTGGTGCTGTCCGGCGGCACGGCGGTGGCCGTCGCGGGGCTCGCGGTACGGCGGCGACGGCAGCGGGTGGGCGGCGATGTCTGATTCCGATACGCGCTTCTCCGGGGCCGGACGGCTGGCCATGGGCCTGGCCTGGGTGGCCCTGCTGCTCGGGCTGTGGATGTGGGGCCGGGACATCACCGACGGTACGGGCGCCCCGGCGCCGATGACGGGGGACGCCGCCGCGGTCGGCCGCCCCCCGGCGCATCCGCTGCCCGAGGCGCACGCCCCGCTTGCGGCCGCGCGGCCGCAACGTGTCGACATCGCGGCGGCCGGGGTCCACGCCCCGGTCCTCGGTGCGGGACTGGACCGCAAGGGGGCGGTGAAGCCGCCGCCGTTCAGCCGCGCGAACTCCGTCGCCTGGTACCGGGGCGGGCCCGAGCCGGGCACGGCGGGGGCGGCGCTGCTGGTCGGCCACGTCGACACCCGGTCCAAGCCCGCGGTCTTCTACCGGCTGCGCGACCTCCGGCGCGGGGAGACGGTCCGGGTCACGCGGTCGGACGGTTCGACGGCGGAGTTCACGGTGGAGGACGTGGCGATGGTGACCGCCAAGCGGTTCGACGCGCGCCGGGTGTACGGGGCGCGGACCGGCGGCCGGGCGGAGCTGCGGCTGATCACGTGCGGGGGACGGTTCGACCGGAAGACGCGGACGTACGCGGCGAACGTGGTGGTGTCGGCGTACCTGACGGACACGAAGCGGCTCCCGCGCCGGAGCACCCCCTCGACCGCGGGGAACGCGGAGTGACGCTCGCCCGTTCCGACCGCATGGGTGGAGTGCTGCCATATCTGATCTTCGTCGGTGTACTGGCCGCCGTCATGGGCCTGTTCGCCCGGCTGGCGGTCATAGCCCGCCGCCGGGGCGTCGCGGGCTCGGCGATCCGCGCGGCCGTCGCGGCCCACGACCAGGCGTGGCAGGTGTCGGGCTATCAGTCCCACCTTGAGGTCCGGGCACAAGCGGAACGCAAAGCACCGATCGAGTCCCCCGATCACCCCTGGCGTCCGGCCAGCCGCGACCTGGGCTCGCCGCGCCCGGCGGCCCACGCTCCCCGCCGTGGCCGCCTCCGCCGGAGCCTGCGCCGTCGCTTCCGTCGCGGAGGTGCGTAGAACACCGTGCGAATCGCGCCGGACGGGCGAAAACCCGCCTCCCGTTGACGATGCGTCCCCGGGCGGCAGGGGCCCTGTGCAAGGATGGATTCGACCGGCTTGTCCCACCCGGGGGCCCACTGTCCACCCCCGGAGCGTGCACCCAAGGGGGAGTGGATGTACGGCAGTTACACCGGCCGTCGGCACACTGTTGCCCGTCACCACAACCGTAAGCGGAATCCCAGGCGCAACAGCGTGGCGGCCGCCGGAGCGCTGCTGTCGCTCGCGACGCTCACCGGCTGCTTCGGCGCCTCCGAGGGCCCCAAGGGGAACGACCACGCCGCCCCGCCCGCCCATCAGAAGCAGCGCCCCAAGGCCACCGTCCCCTTCTGGGTCAACCCCGACGGCAGCGCCGCCAAGCAGGTCGCCTCGTACCGCAAGAAGGGCTCCGACAAGGACGCCCGGCTGATACAGAAGATCGCCGAGCAGCCGGTCGCGGAGTGGCTGGGGGTGGACGACCCAGAGGGACAGGCGCGCGGCTTCACCGAGGCCGCCGCGCACGCGGACCGCGACGCGTTACTGGTCTTCTACAACATCCCGCACCGCGACTGCGGCCAGTACTCCAAGGGCGGCGCGGCGGACGGCGACGCCTACCGGGCATGGCTCGACAAGGCCGTCCGGGGCATCGGCAACCGCCCCGCCACGGTGATACTGGAACCCGACGCGCTGCCCCACGCGGCGGACGGCTGCACGCCGAAGAAGTTCCACGAGGAGCGGTACGACCTGCTCACCGGCGCCGTCGACAAGCTCAAGGGCCTGCCCCGCACCAAGGTCTACCTGGACGCGGGCAACCCGCACTGGATCAAGGACCCGCGGGCGATGGCCGGACCCCTGAAGCGCGCCGGGATCGCCAAGGCGGACGGCTTCGCGCTCAACATCTCCAACTACCAGACCACCGCGGAGAACAAGACCTACGGCAAGAGGCTGTCCGCGATGGTCGGCGGCAAGCCCTTCGTGATCGACACCAGCCGCAACGGCAACGGCCCGGCCCCGGGCAAGGACGACCCGGAAGCCTGGTGCAACCCGAAGGGCCGAGCCCTGGGCGAGCCGCCGACCACCGTCACCGGCGACAAGAACGTCGACGCCTACCTCTGGATCAAGCGCCCGGGCGAGTCGGACGGCCCCTGCAAGGGCGGCCCCAGGGCGGGCCAATGGTGGCCCCGCTACGCCCTCGACCTCGCCCGGAACGCCGAGTAGGCCCGCACCCCCGGGCGCGGGCCGCGCTCAGCCTCAGGTCTGGCACTCGCCGATCCGGTCGCGCTCCAGGAGCGCGATGGGCAGGTACTCGGACTCCACCTCGATGGGCATCCCCGCGTCGTGGGCGAAGCAGGCCATCGCGAGCGGGGCGAGGGCGACGAGGCCCGAGGTCATGACGGCCCGGCTCTCCTCGCTCCAGTAGTCCTTGTGCCACTCCAGGGCATCGACGAGCGCCCGGTTGAATTTCTCGTGGTTCCGCGTGATGAACCGATGGAACATCTCCATCGGCGGATACAGCTGCTTCGCCACCGTCTCCGGGTCCGCGATGGTGAACGCCTCCGGGTCCGTTCCATGGATTGCGGCGGTCAGCGGCGGGACGATATCGCCAGTGCCGACCCAGTACTCCTGGAGCGTCTCGATCCACTGGTACTGGAACTCATCGAACTGGGCCCCGGATTCCCGCAGCAGGGACACCGGCACCCGGCACAGGGCCGTGATCCGGTCCCTCTCCCGGCACACCGCTGCCAGGTAGAAGGCGGTGAGCCAGGTGCCCGCGTGCGTATACGGCTGCACTCCCGTGGCCTGGAGCGTACGGTCCTTGTCCGCGATACGGCAGGTCACGGTCGGCTCGGTGGTGGTGGCGGCGGCGAACACGGCGGAGCCGAGCTGCATCGCGCTCACCCACGACAGCCAGGTGGGAAGATTCTGCCCGATGGGGTCCAGAAGGAAGTGCCCCTCCGCCAGGGTGAGCGTGGTACTCAGGGCGTCGCCCAGGTCGCTGGAGTCGGCCTCAAGTCCTTCGATCAGCTCTGACGAGTTCTCCTGGAGTACGGCGAGGCCCGCAGCCGCGTTCCCTGTGGGAAAGGGGTGGCGGGAAACGATCGAGACCAACGCGTCTCTCCTTAGAAGAGCTTGAAATACTTGAGCTTGGCTCCAGCATACGTACCGGTGTTCTCGGTGGCCTGGACGAGAACGTACTGCAGGGTCTTGTTCTTGATCGCGTCCTTGATTTCCTTGGCGTACTTGGCGTCCTCCGGCGAGGTCAGGGCGCGTTTCTCCATGTCGGCCACGATGGTGCGGACGTATTCGATCGTGCCCTGCTTCACTTTGGTGCCTTGGTCGAGTCGGCCGTTGCCCATACGCCAGTCCAAGTCCGCCTTGGGACCCTTCGCCTCGACGATGAGCAGGTTGCCTTCCTTGGTGCGCCAGAGTTGGTCGAACCGCTTCGCACCATTGGGCGTTTCGGGGAGGTCGGTGATCTCCTTTGCCCCTTGGAACTCCGGCTGTCGGAGCATGTGGCGCCGTGCGGCCTCCTCGCCGAGGGCCTCGCCGAGCTTGCTGTTGTTGGGTACATCAGCGCCGACGGTGTCGTCGTAGTGCTTCTGCGCGGCGGCGAGTTCCTGGGCGTGCTTGCTGCTCGGGTCGGCTTCGAACTTGGTCTCGGCCTGGGTCAGCCCCATGCCCGCCCGGCGTTTGGCCGAGACATCGTCTAGGTCGTTGATGTTGTGGGCGGGGACCGTGGACTGGTCCCGCTCCAAGGTGCCGGGCCGGTAGTGCTCGGGGGACGCGTACGGTACGTCATCGGCTGCCATCCAGCCGCCGCCGGGCTTCTCTTTGAGGACCGGAAGCACCTGGCCATCGACCAGCTCGCGGGACCTGATACGTCGGCCGAGGATGTCGTAGTGCTTCGCGCGCCAGGCCGGGTTCTCATCGGCGAGCCGGACGTGCTCGCGGCTGATGGCCATCCGCTCAGCGGCGGTCCGCTCGCTGGCCGGCTTCTCCCGGGCGGCCTCGTACTCCGCGCGGTGCGCAGCGTCGTCCGCACCCCGCGCCGCGTCGTCCGCTCCGCCCGGGTGGGCGCCGCCCGGCGATGGGGGCTCATGGTGGCCGCCACCACCCGCGCCGGGGCCATCGGCGTGCGTGGTGCCGCCGGGCCCGTCCGCGTGGCCCGCTGCGCCCGCCGTGCCCGGGGTGTCGGCGTGGCCGCCAGTGCCCGGGGTGTCCGCGTGACCGCCGCGAGGAGGGTTGTCCAAGCTGTTCGTGGGCATGTGGTCGCCCGCGTGACCGCCGGGCGTGTGGCCCGCCGTGCCGCCCGGGGTGGTGTCCGGGCGGCCGCCCGGGAGTTCGTCGCCGACGCGGACCGGGTCGGAGATGTCGCTGCCGACGCGGACCACGTCGTCGCCACGGCCACCGACACCCACCAGCTCGCGGTCCGGCACCTTGGCCGTGGCCGGGCTGTCCATCGTCGGGGAGTCGCCCTTCGGGACGTCCGCCCCCGCCCCCGTCCCCGGCTTGCCCGGCGGGGCGTCGGCGGCGTGCTGAGTGATCGCGCCGTCCGCGTCGTAGATGTTGCCCTTGAGGTCCATGAACTGCGGTGGCCCGTCGACCGGCAGCTTGACCGTGCCGGGCGGCAGGGTCGCGGTGCCTTCGGGGAGCTTGATGGTGCCGTCCGGGAGCTTGGTCGCCCCCTCGGGTATCGCCGTGCCGGGAGGCACGTCGATCGTGCCGTCCGGCAGCACGCGCGCGCCGTCCGGCAAGGCCACCGCACCGTCCACGTCGATCTTCGGGATCTCGACCTTGCCCATGCCCTTGAGACCGGCCAGCACATCGCCGATCTTCGAGACGCCCGCCCCAGCGCCCTTGAAGATGTACGTCATCGGGTCGATGGCCCTGCCCGCCTTGCCGGCGAAGGACAGCGTCTTGGCCACCGCGCCCGCCTTTCCGGCGCCCGACACCGCGCCCCCCGAGCCACCGGTGAACACCGTCGTCAGCACGTTGAAGGTCACCGCACCCGCCGCACGGGAAGGGTTCGAACCCCACTGGTCCCACGCCAGCAGCGCCTTGCCGGTTTCCTTCATCGCCGTACGCGAATCACGCAGCCACGACGGGAGCTTGTCGTCGGGAGCGGCCCAGTACAGGTCACGCACACCGGGAATCGAGGAGATCGCCAGGCCCGTCGCCAGCTTCCCCAGCCCCGTCCAGGACGCCTTGAACGTGTCCCAGCCGGACAGCCCGACCAGACCGCCGAGACCCTTGATGGTGCCCCACACGCCGTCGACGATCAGGCCCTTGCCGAAGTCCCAGGCGTGTTCCCACACCTGCCAGGCCGGAACCGACTCCTCCACCGCATCGCCCCACGGCAGGGACTTCGACTGCTTCAACGCCTCCGCGTCATAGCCGTACATGCCCTTGCCGTTGGAACCGTCGTTCACCTTGAGCGCTTTACCGCCCACCAGCGCGACGATCTTCGCGTAGGCGGTCCGCTCCACCTCCTGGAACTGGGCCCACACCTCGGCGATCTCATTGCGGCGATTGAGGTTTTCCTCGATCAGGTCGCCGTCCTCGCGCCAGTCGTCGTCGTCCGCGACCTTCGTGCGGAAGTCCGCCGCTTCCTGCTTCAGGCTGTCCAGCTTCTTGACCAGCGGCTCGGCATCGCGCCCATACGTGCCCAGCGCCCCCGCGATGGTGCACATGTCCGAGCTGACGGTCAGGCCCACGTCCGAGACCGGCTTCGTCGTCGCGAACAGCTGGTCGGCCTCCGGCGCCTGATAGAACGCCGACAGCCCGCCGAAACTCGTGTGTACGTCGGTGGCCTTCGTCGAGACGGTGACTCCGCCCGACGAGATCGCCTTCACCTTCTCGTCCAGCACCGTCAGATCGCCGGTGAACACCGGCACCTCGGCCGGGTCGACCGGCGCGTCCCCACTCACTTCTTGCCCCCCGGCTGCTCCCGCAGGGCCTCCAGATTCACGGACTTCGCCGCGTTCTGCGCCTCTTTGGCGGCGTCCAGATCCCCTGCGACGTACTCGTTCGTCGCCTTCGCCGCGCCGAGCACGCACGCCTCGATCCGCTCGGCCATCGACGTGAACTGCTTCTGACGCCCCTCCAGGTACTCACTCAGAGCGGCCGCCACCGGACCCATCGCCTTGTGCGACAGGGGCTGCTGCCCCGGGGCCACCGGGCCCTGCAGCTTCGTCTCCGCCTGCGAGCCGGGCACGGCCGTACCCGCCGCTTGGGCCGCCTCCGACATGTTCTTCACCAGGGCGTTCAGGGCCTTTTCCAGCTCACCGGCGTTCCCGCCGACGGTCTTCAACTGACCTTGTACGCCTTGCGGCTTGATGTCCCACCACGCCATCGACGTCCCCCCGGGCGTTTCAACCTGTCATCTTGGCGACTGACTCGAACTACCAACTACCGCAAGTATGTCCGTTTCTGCCAACACGTGTCGCCCCTATTGACGTTCCACCGGCCACTTGTGACCAACGCATGACACCGATGGGGCGTTGGTCACTCGCCCTTCAAGTGCCGCATCAGCCGCTCGAAGTCGGCCCACCCGGCCAGGTCCGACGGGTCCCCGGGCAGCGGGTAGTAGTACGCCGGGCGCGCCTTCGGCCCCAGCTCGACCGGCGCTTCGGCCAGCGGCGTTCGCCGCGCACGGTCGCCCGGCATCGCCCGGACCTCCTCCGCCCCGAGCACGAAGGCCAGCGGGACCCCCGGTCCCTCGAATCGGGGCGGCACCAGCAGGTCGCGGCGCGCCTTGCGGAGCTGCACGAGCATCGACTGGAGACGGTGACGGGTGACGAGCGCTTCCGCGGTCCCGCGCAGGGCATCCAGCGGCGGTTCCTCGTCGGCGCCGTAGCCGAACGCCAGCGTCACGGTCTCCTCGACGCCCGCCTTCGTACGGCTGATCCGCACCGTGGCGAGACCGGGCCGCTCCGGGCCGCCGACCACCACGAACCACGTCGGCTCGGGAGCCCTGGCGAAGGCCACCTCGGTCAGCCGCCCCGGCGACCAGGGCAGGTTCGCCGGTTCGGCGGTGCCCCAGCCCGCCGGGGGCTCACCGGTCAGCTCGCGCCACACCGTCTCCAGGGCCCCGCCGAGGACCAGCCGCTCGTCCGCGGGGTGGATCGTACGGAAGGTGAGGGACAGCTGCCGCTCTCCCGTGTTCGCGACCTCCTTGTACGAGGCCGCGGCCGGGGTGCGCGGGTTCTCCTCCGTGGCGTCCGGGGCCGCCACCGCGCTGAACATGCCGTCCTGCCAGCGCAGCACCGCGCCCGAAAGGCCGTCGAAGTAGCCCTCCCGCTCGTCCTGCACGACCCACCGCGACGGCCAGTCCGGCATGTTCCCCAGCACCGCGGGGGAGAGCGTCGTCCCGGGCGGGGTGACGATCTGCAGGCCCCGTTCGGCAGCCGCGGCGCCCCGGAAGGCGTCCGAAAGCCAGGCCGTCATGGCGACGACCGGGCGGTCCATGATGATGACGGCGACCTTGGAGGTCAGCACGTCCACGGCGGGCTGCGCCGCGGCGGGTGTGGGGGCGACGCTTACTCCGTCGGTCTCCACCACCCCCAGCGAGCGCGTGGCCTCCCGCGGCCAGGCCGCCCCGCCGGACAGGGAGGCGAGGCGGGCCGCGAACGTTCCGGCGAGCCGCTCGGCCTCTGCGACACCGGTGGCGGCGCGGGCCTCGGTCCACCAGAAGGGGACCGGCGGCGCGGTGGCCCCGAGCAGCCGCTCGGCCTCACCCGGGACCTGCACCAGCATCGGTGCTTCCACCGAAACGAGCGGCCGACCGTGCTCGTCGCAGAGCTGTACGACCGCCCCCTCACCCGTCGTGTCCACCAGCTTGTCGGGGCCCCCGGAGAGCAGACCCGCGAGCACGGCCCAGGGGTCGGGCATCTGCCGGGTGAGGGCTATGACGTCCTTGGTCATGCGGCGAGACTAACGTTTCGGCACCTTCACCCACAGCGCCTTCGACGGCGTGCCCTCGTCGTCCACCGCGTTGAGCATGTAGTAGCCCGGCGGTACCAGTGAGGGGTCCTTCGGCAGGGTCACCGTGATGCCGTCCTTCGTGCGCTTGAAGTCGAGTGCGATCGACCGTTGCTCGACGTTGGTCACATGGGTGAAGGAGCTGGGCCGGATGAGGCGCATCTTTTTGATCGCCGAGGCGTGTGCGGTCTTGTACGTGGTCGTCGCGCCCAGCTTGACCGTCCTCGGGCCGCCCTCGGTGGCGAGCTTGGGGCGTGAGTCGCGGAACAGATACGGCGGTGTGTAGAGGTCGATCTGCTGCTGGAACTCGCCCGGCTTGGTGTTCGCCTTGTCCTGGAACAGCGAGTCGGATCCGAAGGTCATGACCCGGCCGTCCGGCAGGAGCAGGGCGCCCGAGTGGTAGTTGCGCCCGACCAGGGGGTCGGCGACGCCGCGGGTGCGGTTGGTCTTGGGGTTGTACAGCTCGGCCTTCAGGACGTTGGTGTCGCTGCGTCCGCGGTAGTCGCCGGAGCCGTTGGTGGTCAGGATCGTGTCGTCCGGGAGGATGACGCTGCTCGGATAGCGCACCTTCTCGTACAGATCCGGTCCGTCCTTGAATCGCGGCTTGTCTTCCTTCAGGTCGACGATCCGGGTTCCGGCGGTGGCCGCGGCGGATTCGCCGACCCCGCCGCCGCCCACCACCATGAACCGCTGGTCCTGGGCCGGCGGCAGCATGACCGACATCGACGTCTCCAGCAGCTTCGGGTCGCTGATGCCCGGCACCACCTGGAACTTGTTGCTCTTCAGATCCCAGATCCCCGGGGTGCGGCCCTTGTCGTCCGGGCCGTATCCGGCATTCGACCCGGTGTAGAAGACGCGGCCCTTCTCGGTGAGGAAGAGCGAGGGGTAGGTGGGGAAGAAGCGCTGCTTCGGCAGACGCTTCCACTTCTTCGTCTTCGGGTTGTAGACCTCGTTCTTGCCCGGCACGACCTGGCCGATTTCATCGAGCCCGGACACGGCCAGCACCTTGCCGTCCTGAAGGGTGGTCAGGGTCGGGTACCAGCGGGCCTCGTTCATCGGGTCCACGGTGATGTACCGCTCCGACTCCGGGTCGAATTCGTAGGCCTGCCTGATGCCCTGGAAGTCCTTCTTGTCGAACGACAGCTTCTGCGCGATGCCGTAGTAGTTCTGCTTGTCCTTGCCCTTCAGCCCGGCGATCCGGTAATTGTCCTCGGTCCCGGTCTGGTACTTCTTCCCCTTCCGGCGCGCCTCGACATAGACCCGCGCCGTGCTGGCGGTGACGGTGACCTTTCCCGTCTTGGCGTTCGTCTTCTTCTTCGCGCGCGGGACGAGGACCGGGTCCTTGGACTCGAAGGTCTTGCCGCTCTCCTTGCCCGTGAAGCGCGTCCCGGACGGGAAGGTCTTCGGCTTGTCCGGGTCCTCGTTGTGGACGAACATCAGTCCGCCCGCCTTCTCGACGTCGCCCTTGAGCTTCTCGTACCGCTGCGTACCGCCCGCCACCAGCAGCTTTCCGTCCGGGAGCTGGCTGTGCCCGGAGCAGAAGAGGTCCTGGGGCGTGGGGATGTTCCGGTACGTGTTCTTCTCCGGGTCCCACAGGACGGTGCGGAACGACTTCGCGTCGAAGTTCTTGGCGTTGTTCCCGGAACCGGCGACCAGCAGCACCTTTCCGGTGTGCAGCAGAGCGGCGTGGATCGTATTGATCCGATATGCCTTCGGGACGTTGACGACGTCCCAGTGGCCGTTCTCGGCCTTGTACTCCGGTTGGTTGATCTTGTAATCGTGATACTGCTCGGAGCTGAATCGGTAGAGCGCCGGGCCGTTCATCCCGGCCAGCACGGTGACGGCCGCCGCACCGATTCCGAAGCGGCGGGTGCGGCGACTCGGTCGGTACTTCACGTCTTATCGTCCCCCAAGAGCGGGCTGCGTTGTCCGTTTCTCCTGGCGGACGGTCCACCGCCAGGCGATGATCGGAGCGGCTGTGATAGCCAGGGCGAGTGATGCCCAAACGGTCATCGCTGGATGACTGTGGCCGAAGTAGAAGGAAGAGGCGAGCGACCCGCCGAAGACCACCAGGAAGAAAAGGTGGATCCTGAAGGTACCGAAGAGGGTGTCGGGGCTCGACGAGTCGCCCTTGGGGGTGACGACGAAGCGGCTCTTCCGGCGTAGTACGGCATCCATCAGGGAGCGCGCGTAAATCGGCGCGGACATCGCCGACATCACCATTCCGGCCACGCCTCCCGACCCTTCCGGCTCATGCGGCGAGACGTTGTGCCGCCGGTTCCAGATGTAGAGCCCGATCTGGAGCGCGGAGGCGTTGCCGTAGAGCATCATCCAGATGGCGGGATCGATCTGGATGCCGGACGCCCCGAATCCGAGGAACAGCGCGCAGCTGATCCCGGCGAGGATCCAGTTCAGCGCCGACATCGGATAGAAGATCACCATCAGGGTGTAGTTGAAGAGCTTGCCCGCGGGCAGCGAGGCGGGCGCCTTCCAGAACTGCTTGAGGATCGTCTCGTACGTGCCGCGCGACCAGCGCAGCTGCTGGGTGAAGAAGTCCGTCCAGGCGTTCGGCCCCTCGCCCACCGCGAGCACGTCCGGCGTGTAGACCGAGCCCCACTTCCGCCCGGTGGAAGGGTTGCGGTGGCGGTGCAGCTCGAAGCCGGTGGCCATGTCCTCGGTGATCGAGTCGTACAGCCCGCCGATGCTCTTGATGGCGCTGATCCGCACCGCGTTGTTGGTGCCGACGAACATCGGCGCGCGGTACGCGTTCCCGGCGCGCTGGATCAGCGCGTGGAACAGGAACTGCTGGCTCTCGGCCGCCTTGGTGACCGCCGCGTCGTAGTTCCCGTACACCTGCGGGCCGACGACGAAGGCGATGTCCGGGTCGCGGAAATAGCCGAGCATCCGCTCCAGATAGTTCGGCAGCGGGACGTGATCGGTGTCGACCGACGCGAAGAAGTCGTACGCGTCTCCGTGGGCATCCAGCCAGGCGTTGTAGTTGCCGTGCTTGGTCTTCGCCCGGTACGGACCCTTGGCCTGGTTCCACTTCTCGACGCCCTTGCGGCTGAAGTGGCGCACGCCCAGGCGCGCGCAGACCTCTCGTACTTGGAGGTCGTCCCCCTCGTCCAGCAGCCAGACGTCCAGCTCCCCCCGGTGCCGTACTCTGACCGCCGCCTGAAGCGTCTTCGTCACCATCTCGATCGGCTCCTTGCCGGGCACGAACGTGGTGATGAAGGCGACCTTCGTGCCGGTCTCGGGCACGACCGGCACGGGATCGCGGGCCACGAGCGTCGCGTGCGCGTTGGACGCGACGTTCATCGTGCGGAATAACTCGATCAGCCCTATCGAGACCAGCATGACCGTGTCCAGCACCGCCATGGTCGGGCTGGTGCCGGTCCGGTCCGTCCAGTGCGCGGGCTGGATCAGCCACACCAGCAGCCCCAGCGACACCAGCGGCGCCGCCCCCAGCAGCAGCGCGGCCCGGATCCGGTGCGGCTCGTCCGCCAGCAGGCTGCGGTAGCGCACGCGGTACGGGGCGGACGGGTCGGGCTGGGTCAGCGGTCCGGCGAGCCTGCTGTAGTGCTCGTAGTCGTACTTCGGCAGCGGCCGCCGCCGGTGGGGTCGCAGTTGCCGTGGGATGCGTAAGCGAGTCGTGGTGGACGAGTCGTACGAACCCTGCTCATGCGAACCCCGCTGATGCGAAACCCGCTGATGCGGATCCTGGTCATGCGAATGCTGCCGGGCGCCTGTCGGCGTCGACGTCATGAGTCATTCCCCCCGCACGCGGGCTGGCTGCGTGTCGTCACGTTCTCCTGGCCAACACGGCCCCCCACGGCCGTACGGGCACGATAGTGGCAGCGGCCGACCCGTCGAATGGAATCGAATATGGAATGGCCGCCTTCTGCTTGTGCGCGAAGTGTGCCGGACCCCGCCCGTCCGGTTTCCCCCCGGGGCACCCCAACACCCCGTGTTCCAGGGCATGTTGGTGTGTGGTGCACCCAGCTCAGGGTCTCGAACGCGCTCGCATGATCGCAAGGCGAAACGCGCCCTTATTCGGACAAAGGTGCGCAATGAGAGGCCGTCGCGGCTGGCTGTGAAAACGGCTTATTCGTGATGCGGCGAACGCAGTCTGTTGCGAATGTTGCAGAAGTGGTCGCGAATCGCCTCTTCGGCGCGTAGGGCGTCGCCGGAGCGCACGGATTCCAGAATCCGCCGGTGCTGGGCGAGGGTGACCTGTGGGTCGGTGGCCACGTCCACCAGGTCCGTACGCACCCGGTGGAACGCGTCCCAGAACGCCTCCAGCACCTCGCTGAGCAGCGTGTTGTCCAGGCTCCCGTACAGCGCGGCGTGAAAGGCGCGGTCCGTCTCCGCGCGTACGGCCCCTTCGGCCGCCTCCGCCTCCATCCGCCGCACGATGCGGTCCAGCGCGTCGAGATCCGCCTCGGGTATGCGCCCGGCGAGCCGTGCGATCAGTCCCGTCTCCACGGCCTCGCGCAGCTCCAGCAGCTGGAGCAGGCTGTCCTCGCCCCGGTAGTGACCGGCGACGGTCCGGAAGATCAGCCCCTCGATCATGGGCGCCATCGACATGGGCCCCACGTATGTCCCGAAGCCGTGCCGGATCTCCACGATCCCCATGGCTTGGAGCGCCTTGAGCGCCTCGCGCACGGAGTTGCGGCTGACTCCGAGCAAGTGCATAAGGTCCGTCTCGGTGGGCAGCGGGGCCCCGGAGGGGAGTCGCCGGTCGATGATGAGCCGTTTGATGCGCTCCTGGATGTCGCCCGCCATCCCACCACGCGCCTGCGCCGCCGCCACCGCCACCTCCGATTTCGGTCAGCTTAGCGCCAGCGGCGGGCCACGGTGTCGGTCAGTTGTCGGGGGTTGTCGGCCCGCTGTCGGCGGGCGGCTGGATGGTTGGCAGACATCCAGCCCGCGACACATTTCGCAAAGGACTCACCATGACTGCTGACGTCACCATCATCGGCGCCGGACTCGGAGGACTGACCCTCGCCCGCGTCCTGCATGTGCACGGCATCCCGGCCACGGTCTACGAGGCGGAGCCCTCCCCGACGGCGCGTTCGCAGGGCGGGATGCTCGACATCCACGACTACAACGGCCAACTGGCGTTGCGTGCGGCGGATCTGATGGACGAGTTCCGCGGCCTGATCCTGGAGGGCCGCCAGCAGTACCGGTTCCTCGCCCCGGACGGCACCGTGGTGTTCGACCAGCCCGACGACGGCACGGGCGGCCGCCCCGAGGTGCAGCGCGGTGAGTTGCGACGGGTTCTGCTCGACTCGCTCCCGGAGGGCACGGTTCGCTGGGGCCACAAGGTCAGCCGTGCCCACGCGCTGGGTGACGGCCGCCATGAGGTGACGTTCGCCGACGGCGGCTGTGTCACCACTGGCCTGCTGGTCGGCGCGGACGGCGCGTGGTCCCGGGTCCGGCCCCTGCTCTCGGACGCCACGCCCGCGTACACGGGCACCTCGTTCGTGGAGACCTACCTGTACGACGCCGACACCCGCCACCCGGCTGCCGCGAAGGCGGTCGGCGGGGGATCGCTGTTCGTGCTCGGCCCGGGTGGGAGGAAGATCGGGTCGCACCGGGAGCGCGGCGGGACCCTGCACAGCTACGCGATGCTGTCCGAACCGCAGGAATGGTTCGCCGCCATCGACTTCACGGATGAGCGCGCGGCGGTCGCGCGGATCGCGAACGAGTTCGACGGCTGGGCACCGGAGTTGACGGCGCTGATCACCGACAGCGACACCCCGCCCGTTCTGCGCCCCCTCTACGCCCTGCCGATCGGGCACCGATGGGGCCGGGTGCCGGGAGTGACCCTGCTCGGCGACGCCGCCCACCTGGCACTCGTGGACGGCGAAGGCGCCAACCTGGCCATGCTGGACGGCGCCGAACTCGGCCAGGCCCTGGCCGCACACCCCGACGACGTCGAGGCCGCCCTCGCCGCGTACGAGCAGGCCATGTTCCCGCGCAGCGAAGCGGCCGCCGCCGAATCGGTAGCGGCCAACGAGCCGTCGGTCGAGCAGTTGATCGCCTTCTTCACAGCTGGGCGGTGAAGGCCGCCCAGGCAGTGTGGGGGATGGCGAGCTGGCCGAGTTGGGTGTCCTTGGAGTCGCGTACGTGGATCACGTCGGGCTGTACGGCCACCTCGACGCAGTTGCCGCCGCCTCCGCCGCTGTAGCTGCTCTTGAACCAGTCGAGTTCGGTGGAACCAGTCATAGTGCTCCTCGCATCTGCTCCAGCAGGCTCGTGGTGGCCTGAGGGCTCAGAGCCTGTGAGCGCAGTTTGCCATAGCGCTGGAGCATCGCACTTACGGCTTTTGGGTCGGTGATCAGGACGCTGGTGTCGTGCGCTTCGATGTAACCGACCCATCGGTGCTCCGGCGTTTCTGCGAGGCACATCGGCCCTTCGAAGCCGAAGTGATCCTCCTGCCGCAGCGGCATGATCTGGATCTCGACGTTCCGGCGGGCCTGCTGCTCAAGGAGGTGGTCGAGAAGGGCCTTGGTGACCTCGACACCTCCGAAGCCCCTGTCCAGCAGGGCTTGTTCGATGATGAAGCAGAACGAGGTGTTCGGCAGATCGTCGAACAACCTCTGCCGGGCGAGCCGCGCGATCACCTGCTTCTCGCACTGCTCTGCCGGTAGGTGCGGGATGTAGCGCTCGAAGACCGACCGGATGTACGGCTCCGGCTGTAGCAGTCCCGGTACAACCGCGCACTCGTACGTGAGGAGCGTGACCGCCTCCTCTTCAATCCCCGCCCAGTGCTGGAACCATGACGCGAGGCCCACCTTGCGCGTCAGGCTGCGGTACGCCGCGCCCAGAACCCGCGCGGCCAACGCACCCAACACCTCCTCCACACGCGGGACGAGTTCCTTCGGCGGGAAGCGGCGGCCCTGCTCGATCTTGGCGACGTACGTCACCGAGTACCGCACCCGCGGGGCGAACTGCTCTTGCGTGAGGCCGCCTTCATCCCGCAGCGCCTTCAATACGGCGCCAAACGTCTTGAGGCTGTCCGAGACTTCGGGTTCGCTGTTGTCTGCTCCCATACGTACATCGTCACGGGCGGTGACCGCCCCAGTCCAGTGAGTCAACTGGTACAGACGAAACTGGGTGGGTGTCATACCTGGCCGGGCCCCCGCCCGCACCGCAACGCTTCCGCCCATGACCGCACCACAGGACCAAGTCCCCGTCACCGTACGTACGTTCGCACAGCGATTCTCCGCCACCCGGCGCGGGGCCCGGCTCGCTCGCCTTCTGGCCGCGAACCAGTTCGCCTCCTGGGGCCTCGACTCCAGTGACTCCGCCGTCATCGTCGTCGCCGAACTGGCCGCCAACGCGGTCCTCCACGGCCGCGTCCCGGGGCGGGACTTCGCGCTGCTGCTGCGGTACGACCACGAGACCGGCCGACTGGAGATCGAGGTGTCGGACACCCACGACCGTCAGCCCGCCCCGAAGGCCCCCACCTCCGTTGACGAACACGGCCGTGGCCTGCTCCTGGTCGAGGCGCTGGCCGACGGCTGGGGCGTCAAGGAGCGCCAAGGTCCCGGCAAAACCGTCTGGGCGCACATCACCTCACGCGGGCGGCCAGTTCCGTAGGGCGATGTCGGCCACCCGCTGCAGTTCGTCACGGGGGATGTCGCTCGCGGCCTGGACGGCGATGCCGTTGGCGACGGTCATGAGGTAGCGGGCGAGCAGTTCGGGGTCGGCGTCGGGGGGCAGGTCGCCTTCGGCGACGGCTGACCGGAACCGGTCGCGGAGCAGGCGCGTGCCCTCGTTGCGCCAGGCGGTGAGGGCGTCGCGGGCGTTGCGTCCGGGGGTTCCGGCGGCAAGGGAGCCCTGGACGCCGAGGCATCCGGCGGGGCAGTCGGGGCGGGTGGTGACCCGGACGGCGCCGTTCAGGAACGCGGTGGCCACCTGCCGGGCGGTCGGTTCTCGCAGGGCCCGGGTCACGTACGAGGCGGGGCCTTCGGAGTAGCGCTCCAGGGCCTTGCGGAACAGGTCCTCCTTGTTGCCGAAGGCCGCGTACATGCTGGTGCGGGTGATGCCCATGGCGCTGGTCAGGTCGGTGAGGCTGGCGCCTTCGTAGCCCTGCTCCCAGAAGACCCGCATGGCGCGTTCGAGGGCCTCGTCGGCGTCGAAGCCTCTGGGGCGGCCGACCGGCGCCTTCCGCTGGATCTCCATGAGACCCACTCTACCTTTCTGTACTGGTCGGTGCGGAAGGTGCTACGGTCGCATTCTGTATCGATCGGTGCGGAACTTTGTGGAGGTCATTCGCATGGGACAGCTTGAAGGCAAGACCGCCGTCGTCACCGGCGGCGGCACCGGGATCGGCCTGGCCACCGCCGTACGGCTGGCAGCCGAGGGCGCGCACGTGTTCATCACCGGTCGGCGCAAGACCGAGCTGGACGCGGCGGTCGAGACGATCGGCGCGGCGAGGGCCACCGCGGTGGCGGGTGACATCGCGAACCTGGCCGACCTGGACCGGCTCTACGACGCGGTCCGCGCCCGGGGGCGGGGGCTGGACGTGGTCTTCGCGAACGCGGCGAGCTTCACGTTCGCGACCTTGGAGCAGGTCACCGAGGAGCACTTCGACCAGATCTTCGGCGTCAACGTGCGGGGCACGCTGTTCACCGTTCAGAAGGCGCTCCCCCTCCTCAACGACGGCGCCTCGGTGATCCTGAACGCTTCCACCACCGCCGACAACGGGACGGACGCGTTCGGCACGTACGCGGCGTCCAAGGCCGCCGTCCGGTCCTACGCGCGGACCTGGGCCAACGAACTCACGGGCCGCGGCGTCCGGGTCAACGCCATCTCACCGGGCCCGATCGACACCCCCGGAATCACGACCGTCTTCGGCGAGGAGAACGCGGCCGAAGCCAAGACGAAACTCGCCGCTGGTCTGGCGATCGGCCGGATGGGGCGCCCCGAGGAAGTCGCCGCGCTCGTGGCGTTCCTCGCCTCCGACGAGAGCAGCTTCATCCTCGGAGCCAACCTGTACGTCGACGGCGGCGAGAACCAGATCTGACCCGCGGCTTCAGCGCGCTCGCTCGCGCTTCATGTCCTGGGTGCCGATCACGGAGAGGAGTTCCAGTTGGGAGGCGCCCTCGGTGCCGGGCGGGGCGGTGAACCACAGCAGGCGTTGGCAGCCGTCCTCGCTGAAGAGGGTGTGGCAGTCCAGTTCGATGACCCCCAGGGCGGGGTGGACGACGCGCTTGTGGTCGGTCCGCCGGAGGGCGACGTCGTGGGTGGCCCAGAGGGCGGCGAACTCCTCGCTCCGGTGCCGTAATTCGGCCACCAGTCGATCCACGGTGGTGTCGCCGCCGCGCCGGGCGGCGACGGCCTGGAGATCGGCGACGAAGGCCCGGGAGTGGTGGGGGTGGTCCTCGGGCGGGTAGACGGCGCGGGCGCCCGGGTCGGTGAACCAGCGGTGGACGAAGCTCGCCGCGGGGCCGCGTACGGCAGGGGGCGGGCCGAGGAGCGCGGCGGCCAGCGGGTTCTGGACGAGGGTTTCGTGCAGGTCGGTGATGACCTGGGCCGGGGTGGTGGTGAGCCGGTCCAGCAGGCCGAGCAGCGCGGGCTGGACGTGCGCGGCCGGTCCGTGGGCGGCGGGGGGAACGCGGCGGTCGGCGAGGTGGAACAAGTGGTCGCGCGCGTCGCCGTTCAGCCGCAGCGCCCGGGCGAGGGCGGTCAGCACCTGGGTCGAGGGCCGGGCGCCGCGGCCGCGTTCCAGCTCCGTGTAGTAGTCCGCGGAGAGCCCGGCCAGTTGGGCGACCTCCTCGCGCCGCAGACCGGGCACCCGGCGCCGCGGACCGGCGGTCAGCCCGACGTCGGCCGGGCGGATCCGGTCGCGCCGGGACTTCAGGAACGCGGCGAGCTGGGTGTGGTTCACGCCGCTCATCGTCGCGCGCGCCGGTGCGCCGATCCAGGGGACGGCAACCCCTGGGTGGGGACAGCCCTGGCTGGCGCGACGGCACCGGCCCAGGCTGGGGGCTGTCCCCGCTGTCCCGCTGTCCTCTGTCGGAAAGAGAGCCACCATGCCTTTCGCGAACTTCAAGGTCCCTGCCGGAACCCTCGACGAGCAGCAGAAGGAGAAGATCATCACGCGCACGACCGAGCTGTACGTCGAGATCTACGGCGAACGGGCCCGGGCCAACACCCTCGTCCTGGTCGAGGAGGTCGCCGACGGCGGCTGGGGCATCGGCGGCGACGTCCTGACCCTGGCCAAGCTCCAGCAGACCCCCGAGGGCTGATCAGCCCGCCCGTTCCACCCCCGCCAACCGGCGTTCGACGGCACCGCGCAGCGCGGTTGCCCGTGGGTCGTCGTAGTCGGCGAGGAGCCGTAGCGTCTCCGCCCAGGGGCGCCGCGCCGCCTCCGGGTCGCCGCCGCCGAGCACGGCCGTGGCCAGGCCGTCGAGGGCTACGGCCTCGTGCCAGGCGTCGCCCAGGGCGCGGTGGGCGGCTGCGGCCTGGCGGTGGAAGTCGGCCGCCTCGGCGTGACGGCCCAGCCGGTGGTACGCCTCGCCCGCGCCGTGCCAGGCCATCGCCTGTCTGCTGCGGTCGTCGAGGCGCTGGTGGAGCGTGGCGGAGCGGTGGTAGGTGGTGAGGGCGTCGGCGCACTGGTCGTGGGCCTGCTGCGCGTCGCCCAGGGCGAGCAGCCAGTAGCCCTCCAAGCGGAGGTTGCGGAGTTCGACGGCGATCTCTACGGCGGCTTGCGCCAGAGCCAACGCTTGCCCGACGTCCCCCTGTTCACGTCGGACATCGCTCAGCAGGCGCAGGATATTGCCCTCGCCGCGGCGGCTGTCCAGGGCGCGGTGCGCGGTCAGGGCCTGCTCCCCGGCGGCCGCGGCCTCGCGCAGACGTCCGGCACGGTGATGGGCCGTGGCCAGGTTGGACAACGCGGTGGCGGCCCAGTACTCGGCCGCCTGCTCCTGGAAGGTGGCGATGGCCTGCTCGAAGTGGTGGGCGGCGGCCTCGAATTGCCGACGGCGGAGCGCGTGCTGTTGTCGGACTGGCCGCCGTCTGCGCTGGACTCGGTGATGCGTCTAGTCCTTCCTCAAGCGGGGAGGGGGAAGAGTCGCCACTTCGCGGGCGAAGTACGAGGTGACGTCCTCGGCCGCCGCGTAGAGCTTCTCCAGGTAGCCTGCCCAGTTGCCGATGGTGTCCTGGTCGGTGTGCCGGACCGCGCCGACGCAGAACCCGGTCTCGTCGTAGAGCACCTGGAAGAGGGCGCTGCCGCCGAGCACCACGATTTCCGGCAGCGGACCCTCGGTTTCGGCGGGGGCCGCCTGCGCGGCGTCCAGGACCCGGATGCGCTCTCCGTAGTCGGCGCGCTGCCGGTGGGAGTGGAGTTCCCACTGCACGTACGGGGTCAGCGGTGTTTCGATCATCCGCACCCGGTGAAAGGTGTGTCCGTGCTGTGCGTCCTCTTCGGCGGTGGCGCGCAGGTTGTCATGCCGCGCTTCGAGGAGCCTCAGCGCCTCTTCCCATTGCCCCTGGCGAAGCGCGTCGCGGCTGGGGCTGCCCTGCTCCTCGAAGTGCTGAAGGCGCTCCAGCTTCCAGGAGGCGACGTTACGGAGCGCGGCTTCGAGCTCCCGGAAGTCGTGCTTGTAGGTGCCTCGGTCGAGCTGTTCGCCCTGCCCGGGCGGGAGCGTGGGGGCCTGGAGATCAAGCATCGGGGATGTCCGCCTTCGCCTCGCTGAGCATGTTCCCGGGGATGACGACCAGCCGCTCGTCGGGGCCGATGCTCACCCCGTCCGGCAGACGAGGACCGTAGGCGGACGTGAGGTCCCTGCCGATCACCGCGATGTCGCCGTTGTCGAGCTGCCAGATGTCCGGGCAGTCGTCACGGCCTTCGGAATTGCCCAGCTCCTCGGCGGATTTCCCGAGCCGCCGCTCGAATAACGCGGACGGGTCGGCTTCCCAGGGACGGGTCATGTCAGCCTCCGCTTGCAGGTAAGTGCCACAGGGGGGCGATCGTCACTCAGTGTATTCGCGTGGGGACGCGGGAGGGGAAGGCCGCCTCGGGTTTTTGGCCAGTCGGGCGAGGTGGAGGCAGCTTTCGATGAAGTCCCGGGCCGCGCCGGGCGTGACGGTGTCGGCTCCGTGCACGGCTCGGTTGCGAAGGGTGCGCAGCTGGTTGAAGACCTCGACCGTGTCGGGCGGCAGGTCGGCCCGCGTCATGGCTCGCGCGATCTGCGGTCCGGTGGCACGCTCCGGGAGGTGCAGTACGTCCGTCAGCACGCTGAGCAGCGCGTTCCAGGCCGTGATGAGGGCCCCGACGGGGGATGCGTCGACCATGGTCCGGGCTTCCCTGAGCTGTTCGCGCCAGTACGGTGCGTCGAGGGCGGCAGCCTGCGGGTAATAGGGCAGCTCCCACGAGTCCTCAAGGGGCGGGGGCGATCCCTGGGGGACCGGGGGTGCCGAGCGCGGGGTCTCCTCGCGGGTTGACGGGCCGAGGTCCTCCTCCACGCGCTCCGAGGGCGGTGGCGCCGACCCGGGCGGGGGCCAGGGGGTGGGCGGCATTCCCTCTTCGGGGGAGGGCGGTCCCCACCACGGGGGGAGCGGGGGGTCCTCGTCGTCGGGGTTCGGGGGCGCCGTCACCGGTGGGCGGGGGAACGGGACCTGTGGGCCGGCGGTGGCCGCCTCTTCCGCCTGGTTCAGTACGTCCCGTACCCGCGCCTCGAACTCGATCGCGCCCGCCGGAGTCTCCAGGCGCGTCATCCGCGTGAACGCCTCGCGGATGTGGCTGCGCAGGCCCCAGGCCAGGCCCACGGTCACGGCGGGCCAGACCAGTGCCTCCACGTACTTCAGGACGAGTTCAGCGATCTCCACCTCAGCATCCTCGCCGGGTGGGGGAGGACTTATGTCGCCCTCCCCGACTCCGTGACGGAGGTGAGACGTTCAGGCGCCGAGACGCATCAGCAGATGACCCCGGCGGAACCGTTCTCCCTCGCTCGGTTCGCGCAGCATCCGGCCGACCTCGGTGAATCCGGCGTCCTCGGCCAGCTTCGCCAGGCTGTCGATCGGCCACCGGTAGGCCGTCGTCACCTTGTGGTCGAAGGGCGTGACCGGCTCGCCCTCCGATTCGAAGAAGGCGAGCAGGAGATGACCGCCGGGGGCGAGGACGCGGCGGAACTCGGCGAAGTACGGGGGCAGTTCCGCCGGTGGGGTGTGGATGACCGAGTACCAGGACACGATGCCGCCCAGCGAGCCGTCGGCCAGGTCCAGGGCGTCCATGGAACCGACCTCGAACCGCAGATCCGGATACGCCTCGCGGGCGAGGCCGATCATCACCGGCGACAGGTCGACGCCGAAGATGTCCAGCCCCAGGTCCCGCAGATGCGCCGTCACCGGTCCCGGGCCGCATCCCAGCTCGGCGACGGGCCCGGCACCGGGGGGCCGCGCGACCTCGGCGAACGCCGCGAGCATGGCGCGGTCCAGCGGGAAGGTGCGCAGGTCGTCGCGGGGGAGTCCGGCGTACTGGACGGCGATGGCGTCGTAGGCGCCCGAGGTCGTGGTGAGGTGGGAGGGAGGCTCTGTCGCGGGTTCGGTCACGAGCGAGGACCCTACCGCCGGAGCCGTCCTCCGTCAGAGGTTTTGACCGCGGCCCCAACGCCCGCTTGGCGGCCGGGGTCGCCGGTCCGCCGCCGTCCGTACACGTCCGATGGATCTCTCACGGCATGGGGTAGAGACGTCGCGGCGCCATGGGGGCGGAAGGGGCGGGCGGGCCAACCGACCGGCGCGTCGGGGGAGTTCGGGCCGTCGCACACCCCCGTGCGCCGGTGACTCGGTCTTGGTCTCCGCCGGGGGATGCGGGAGATTCATCCGGGCGGTCAATTCAGACGCTCGCGCATCTTTCATCCAGGAGGGGAACATGTCGCCCATTCGCACCTTTGTCGCCGCGTTCATCGTTGCCGGTGTTCTCGCGGGAGCCGGTACGGGCGCCGCGCTGGCCGCGCCCGCGGCCAGCCACTTCGACGACGGCAGCTTCGAAACGCCCAGGGTGGCGGCCAACACGTTCGTGAACCTGGGGACGGGAGGGACCATCGGGCCGTGGAAGGTGACCGCGGGGAACGTCGACCTGATCGGGGACGGGTTCTGGCAGGCGGCCGAGGGCGACCAGTCCGTCGACCTCAACGGTGGCAACGCGGGCGCGGTGTCGCAGACCTTCACGACGATGCCGGGCAAGAGGTACACGGTGAGGTACTCCCTCGCCGGTAACCCCGCCGGTGGTGCGGCCCTGAAGACCGGCCATGTCCTGGTCGACGGCCAGAACTTCCAGAACTTCAGCTTCGACACCACCGGCAAGACCATGGCGAACATGGGCTACGTGACCCGTGAGGTGTCCTTCGTGGCCACCGGCTCCACCACGACGCTGGCCTTCGCCAGCACCCTCTCCGGCGCCTATGGTCCGGTCATCGACGACGTCTCGGTCCGCCACTGCGAGCCGTGCCCCTCCTGCGACTGATCGCGACCCGCAGCGGTACGAACGCCCCGGCACGCCCTGCGCGCCGGGGCGTTCGCGCCGCTTCGGGCCCGCCGGAAAATCAGCGGCACCGCCGCGGACCCCCGTGGGACGATCCGTCGCGTCGTGGGGTGGGGCGGGTTCGGCCGTGGAGGGCGATGGTGTACGCGATATCCCTGGGGGACGACGGCGCGGAGCTGCGCCCGCTCGAACCGTGGCAGGCCGAGGAGTTCCTCGCCCATATGGAGCGGGGGCGGGAGTTCATCGGGCAGCACGTCGTGCTGTCGGACGTCGCGAAGGACCTGGAGTCCAGCCGGACGTTCCTCCGGGCGTACGCACAGAAGGCCGCGACGGACACCGGGCGGCTCTACGGCATCTGGGCGGACGGCAAGCTGGTCGGCGGCGTCCTCTTCCGGACGATGGACGTCGCCCAGGGCACCGCCGAGGCGGGCTGCTGGCTGGAGCCGTCGGCGGTGGGCCGGGGGCTGGTGACCAGGGCCTCCCGCGTGATCATCGACTGGGCCGTCGAGGAGCGCGGCATCCACCGCGTGGAGTGGCACGTCTCGACGGCGAACGAGCCCAGCATCGCCGTGGCCCGCCGGCTCGGGATGACGAAGGACGGCGTCCTGCGGGAGAGCTTCCTGTATCGGGGGAAGCGGCGCGACATGGAGATCTGGTCGGTACTCGCCCCCGAATGGCGCGCAGCCCGGCGGGCGTCCTCGTAAAACGCGACTGGGGTTTTCCGGTGAGCCGGAAAACCCCAGGTCAGTGGCGTGAAGCCAGGTGCGCCGCCAGGGACTCGAACCCCGGACCCGCTGATTAAGAGTCAGCTGCTCTAACCAACTGAGCTAGCGGCGCCTGCTGACGACGGAATCTTACCGGACCTCCGAGCGTGGTCCGAACCAGCCGGTGTAGTTGGTATGGACATGACCAGTCGACCCTGGCTACGCTCCACTTGGTCTAGACCGCATCGCACGGCTCGCAGAAGCACTCCCCACGTCTTCAGGAGCGAAGCATGCGCAAGAAGATCCGCGCCGCCGTGGTCGGCATCGGGCTCGCGGCGGTCTCCGTTCTCGCGACCGGCGGCAGTGCCACCGGTCATGGCTACACCGACTCACCGATCAGCAGGCAGAAGCTGTGCGCCAACGGGACCGTCGCCAACTGTGGCGACATCCAGTACGAGCCGCAGAGCGTGGAGGGGCCCAAGGGGTTCCCGTCGGGCGGGCCCGCGGACGGGACGCTCTGCGCGGGCGGCAACAGCCGGTTCGCCCAGCTCGACGATCCGCGCGGCGGGGCGTGGCCCGCGACCAAGCTGACCGCCGGGAAGAGCTACACCTTCAACTGGCGGTTCACGGCCTCGCACGCGACCACCGACTTCAAGTACTACATCACCAAGAACGGCTGGAATCCGAGCACCAAGGTGACCCGCTCGAACCTCCAGTCCCAGCCGTTCCTGACCGTGCCGTACAACGGTCAGCGGCCGCCGTCCACGCTCTCCCACTCGGGGACGATCCCGAGCGGGATGACCGGACGGCATGTGATCTTCGCCGTCTGGACCATCGCGGACACCGGGAACGCGTTCTACGCCTGCTCGGATGTCCAGTTCTGACCACCCGGCTTCCGGCAGCGAAAGGCCGCCCGGCCTCACAGCCGGGCGGCCACCCATCGGCCTGCGTCACACCTGCGTCACGCGTCGAACGTGCCCGCCTTCGCGCCCCGCAGGAAGGCGGCGAGCGTGGCCGGGGCCGTGGTGAGGACCACGTCCGGGTCGTCGCTCTCCCGGATCAGGAGCCGTCCGCCGCTGGCGGCGATCTCCACGCACTGGCCCTCGCCCACGGAGTACGAGGACTTGCGCCAGCGCGGACGGTGGCTTCCGGCGATCGGTGCAGAGGTACATGAGGTGTTCATGTGTGGGGCCCTCTTTCTCATACGAGATCTGCGATGAGGCCCTTCGTCGCATCCGGGGACAGCGCGCTGTCGGCGATGCGGCCGAAGGCGTCGACGAATACGTTGACGTCGTCGACTCCTTCGACGTACGTGGGGCCGCGCAGGTTCTCCTGAGAGACGACATCCGGCATCGGACCCGGGAAACCCACAAGTGTGAACGCGCCCGCGTCCCCCGGGTTGGGCGCCGCGTCGATCGGCATCACCTGGAGCGTGACCGTCGGCCACTCCGCGACGTCGAGCAGCCGGCGCAGCTGCTCGGTCATGATGGCCGGGCGGTCGGCGAACCGGCGGCGCAGCGCCGTCTCGTGGATGACGGCCCACAGCCGCAGCGGGGTGTCCGGGCGGGTGAGCACGGCCTGGCGGGCGAGCCGCACCTCGGCGAGGGCCGTGACCTCGGACGCGCTGCGGGCCCTGGCGTTCGCGGCGATCGTCTCGCGCGCGTAGTCGGACGTCTGGAGCAGCCCGGGGACGACCAGCGGGGCGTAGTCACGCACGGAGTTGGCGTCCGACTCCAGCGATATGTAGTCGGCGTAGGCGGGCGCGACGACTCCGCGGTACGTCTGCCACCAGCCGCGCTTGCCCGCGTCCTTGGCGAGCCCCTCCAGCGCGATCCGGATGTCGCGGTCGGTGACCTCGTACGCCCGCAGCAGGATCTCGACCTCGGTGGTGCGGATGGTCGCGTTGGCGTTCTCGATGCGCGACAGCTTGGGGGCGGTCCAGTGGCGGGCGCCAGGGGAACCGTCCGCGGCCGCGTTGAGCGCTTCGGCGGCCGCGTCCAGCGTCATCCCCGCTTCGGTGCGCAGCCTCCGCAGAGTGGAACCCAGACGCCTGCGCCGCACGGTGGGCACTGGCTGGTAGGACATCCCGTCAGTCTGTCCTATCGCCGACTGGGGCGACCAGGCGGCATATGCCAGTCTTGAGCCAATGGGTCGAAACATTGCGAGCGGCAGTCCCGATGAGCCAGGATCGCTCTTGTGACACGGCGGCAGTGCGCTGCGCATTGGAGGGGCCCCGGACCATATGGCAGACAACATCCCGCAGCGGTACGAATTCCGCCTCCGCGTCCACCCGCAGAACCTCGCCGAGGTGCGCCGCGCCGTCGGCGCCCGGCTGCGCCTGTGGGGGCGCGAGGAACTGATCACGCCCGCGGCGATGTGCGTCACCGAACTGCTGTCCAACGTCCACAAGCACGCGGCCTCGCCCGAGTGCGTGCTGACGCTCGAATACCGCCCGTACGGGATACGCGCCGCCGTCCGCGACTCCGAGACCGCGCTGCCGGTGGTCAAGGAACCGGACTTCCTCTCGGAGTGCGGGCGCGGGATGTTCCTGCTCAGCAAGACGGCCCACGAGTGGGGTACGGACCTCCACGACCACGGCAAGACGGTCTGGTTCACCCTGCGTGCCGAATCGGTGGATCCGTGACCGTTCGCACCGCTAGCGTGGAGTTGTCGGAACGGCAGGGGAGGGGCCCATGGATCCGGTGACGACAGGTGCGCTGGTCGCGGCGGTCAACGCGGCGGTATCGGGCGCCGGGGGCGAGGCGGGGCGGCGGGCCCTGGAATCGCTCGGCGCGCTGGCCCGCCGGGTGTGGCGGCGCGGCGATGCCGAGCCGGTGCTGGTGGGCGAGCCCGAGCCGGTCGCCATCCCGTACGACGACGAGGAGGGGCTGCGGCGGCTGGCCGATCTGCTGGTCGAACGGTCCCGGCAGGACCCGGAGTTCGGGCGCGATCTGGCCGCGTGGCTGGGGGAGTTCGGCGAGCCCGCCGAGCGGGAGACGGGCGCGGTCCACAACAGCTTCTCCGGGACTGCCTCGGGCTCGGTCTTCCAGGGGCGCGACTTCGGCAAGATCACGTTCGGGCAGTGACCACGCCCCCGTCCGGGACAGTGGCAGCAACCGGACAGGGCCGGTTCCGGTTCGTGGCGGAACGTGTACGGATCGCGACTGATCGCGTCCGAGTGGGGGGCGTGCGAGCTGACGGTTCGTAACTTACTGACAAAACGCACCGCTTGACGTGCGGTCGAGCGCCGGGTCGCGCTCTGACGCGCCGGACTTGGTCTATTCTTTACTTCACGCCCCGCGTTGACGCCGTCGCTGTGCGCGAATTACTGTCATCAGTGATTTCGCACCATGCTGCCTCCGCGTATTGAGGCACGGAAATTCCAGGAACCAGGCCGGTATTTGCAAATCTAGGTAACTGTCGCCCTGCAGGGGAAGTCATGGTTGGTCTTGTGACGATGTCCGAGCCTTCTCCTGAGCATGGGGCGGACTCCTCGGGGTCCGCCATGACCGGCGACTATGTCGAGCGGGCCCTGCTGGCCGCCCGCGATCTGATCGAATCCACGGTCACCCGGCACCGGCGGGAGCTGGCCCAGGACTCCTGGGCGGGGAAGGCTCTCGGGCAGGTACCGCTCGCCGAGGTCGTCGACACGCTCGTGGACGGTGCCGAACGGACCGTGAACGTCGTCCTGTCGGGCGGCGAGGAGCAGTCGGAGGTCGTCTGCGCGGCGCTGGCCCGGCCCGCCCGGGGCGGCCGCGGACGCCGCGCGGTGCGGCTGCTGTGTCTGCCGCGGGCGCTGGACGCGGCCCGGGTGCGGGCGCTGGCGCGCACCGATCCGCGCTGCGAAGTCCGGGTGTGTGACGGGGAGTTACCGGAGGCGCTGTTCATCGACGGCCAGATCGTCTACGTACGGAACGAACCGCCGGACCCGGCGCGGGACGGCGGGCGGCAGGCGTCGCTCGTCGAGGATCCCGCCGCGGTGCAGGCCCTGGAGCTGATGTTCGCGGGGACCTGGGGGAACGCCGTGGCGCTGGAGGACTATCCGCGGCTGGGCGGGCGGCTGTGCCCCAACTCCACGCGGCGCATCCTGGAATGCCTGCGCACCGGGCACACCGACGAGGTGGCGGCGCGCGAGATGCAGGTGTCCCTGCGGACCTACCGCCGGTACGTCGCGGAGATCATGCGGGAGCTGGGGGCCGGATCCCGCTTCCAGGCGGGGGCGCGGGCGGTGGAACTGGGGCTGCTGCCGGACCACTGAGACCGCCTTCGTCCGGAGCCCATGGACCGGAGCCCAAAAGCCGAAGCCCATAGCCCTTGGCACTCGAGACCTTGACCACGTCGCGAGGCAGGAATAACGACATGAAGGATCCCGGCGATCCGGGGGACGTTCTGGAGCGGACGTTACGGGAGGTGCGGGCCCTCATCGAGGCCACCGTCGTCGAACACCGGGCCCGCAGAACGAGAACGGGGCAGTTCACGCAGGTGGGGATGGCGGACGGGGCGTTCCTCGCCGCCGCCGAACAGGTGATCACCAAGGCCCGCGGGCGGGTGGACGCCGTGTTCCCGGAAGCGCCCGGCCGGATGGCGGCGGCGCACGCGGCGCTCACCGCCCTGCTGCTGAACCTGGACGACGACGCGGTGGGGGTGCGGGTGCTGCGCGGCCGCGCCCCGGGCGGCGGCTCGGCGGGCCCAGGGCCCGTGCCCGCGCCCATCCCGGGCCCCGCGCACCCGCCCGCGTCCGTGCCCGCGCCCGCCCCCGGCACCGCGCCCGGCCCCGAGGCGGCGGCCGACGCGCCCGCGCCCGCACCCCGCCCCGCACAGGTCCGGATCGCCCAGGTGGCCCTGCCCACGGTCGTGATCGCCGACGGCCGGACCGCGCTGGTGTGCACGGAGTCGGCGAACGGACGGCACACCTCGGTCATCGAGGACCGGGTGGTGGTCGGCTCGCTCCACGGCATGTTCCGCTCCATCTGGGCGGGCGCCACCCCCGCCCCGCGCCCGCTCGACTTCGGCAACCGCGCCCGTACGGAGATGGTGCGGCGGGTGCTGGCGCGGCTGCGGGACGGGGTCACCGACGAGGCGGCCGCCCGCGATCTGGCGATTTCCGTGCGTACGTACCGCCGCTATGTCACCGGGATCCTGGAACTGCTGGACGCCAACTCGCGCTTCCAGGCCGGGGCGCGCGCCTCCGAGCTGGGCATTCTCGGGGAACGCTGAGGAAGGGGAGGGAAGTCCGGCACCGGAATTGTTTCGTTTTCCCATCGTCATTGTGAACCGGTGTGCGCTGGCGATAGGTTGCATCGCGGGCGTGCCGGGGATCTGGTAACAGCCGGTAATACAAGGGGATTTGGGGATGGGCGAGGGGTACGGGAGCGGTACGACGGTCACGGCGGCCAAGGCCGTCGCGCGCGATGAGCCGGATGCGGTGACGCCACGGCGTGAACCGCATTTCCCCCGGCCGGGGCGTGCACGAAAGACCCGCGAGAACAGTGGCGGGCGCCGTGCGGAGGGCATGTTCCGGGGAGTGCTTCCGCCGCTCGTATTCGGGCTGGCGCTGCTTCTCGTCTGGGACATCGTCACCCGTACCGGAGCGGTGGCGGAGTTCTATCTTCCAGGGCCGGTCGACTTGGCCCGGCATTTCGTCGACCAGTTACTGCACGATTCACTCCTCGACTACACCTGGGAAACCGTACGAGAAGCGCTGGCCGGAAGCGGTATGGGAATCGGAGTGGCGCTGCCGCTCGGCTATCTCATCGCCCGCAGCGACCTGGCGGCCGCCGCGCTCCAGCCGTACATCGCCGCCTCGCAGGCCGTGCCCGCCGTGGCGCTGGCCCCGCTGCTCGCGCTGTGGCTCGGCTACGGGCTGCTGCCGATCGCCGTGCTGTGCGCGCTCCTCGTCTTCTTCCCCATCCTCGTCAACACCGTGCTGGGGCTGCGCGCCCTGGACCCCGAGGTGCTGGGCGCCGCCCGAGTGGACGGCGTCGGATGGTGGGGAATGCTCTGGTACATCGAGCTTCCGCTCGCCCTGCCCAGCATCCTCGCCGGGGTGCGCAACGGGCTCACGCTCTCCATCACCGGGGCGGTGGTGGGGGAGTTCGTCATGGGCGGCGAGGGCCTGGGACAGCTGCTCGCGGTGCAGCGCCAGGCGGCCGACACCATCGGCCTGTTCTCCACACTCGTCATGCTCGCCCTGCTCGCCGCCGGTCTGTACGGGGTGGTCCGGCTGGTCGAGCGGCTCGCTCAGCGTGACTGACCGGTGAGCGACCGGTCGTATCCGATGCACGATCCGATTCACGAGTCGATTCGCGAGGAGAAGTACGTGCGTTCAGTGCAGACGACCATGAGGACCGCCCTCAGACAGCGGGTTCTGGGGGCGGCTCTCGTGTCGGTGGTGGCCGCGGCCACCCTGACCTCATGCGCCGAGGAGCCGAAGGACGCGGCGGGCAAGGGCGGCAAGAGCATCACCGTAGGACTGACCTACACCCCGAACATCCAGTTCTCGCCCTTCTATGTGGCCGCCGAGAAGGGCTATTACAAGGACGCCGGACTGAATGTGACGCTGCGCCACCACGGCGCCGCCGAGGACCTCTTCGGGGCGCTGAAGTCCGGCAAGGAGGACGTCGTCTACGCGGGCGGCGACGAGATGCTTCAGGTGCGCGCCTCGGACAATCTGCCGGTCGTGGACATCGCGACCTTCTACCAGAAATACCCCGTGGGCCTGATCGTGCCCCAGGACTCGGACATCAGGAAACCGGCCGATCTCAAGGGCCGTAAGATCGGAACTCCCGGCCCCTTCGGCGAGACGTATTTCGGTCTGCTCGCCCTTCTCAAGGAGGGCGGACTTTCCCTGAAGCAGGCCAAGATCCAGAACATCGGATTCACCCAGCAGGCGGCCCTGACCGGAAACAAGGTCGAGGGCGTGATGGGCTATCTGAACAACGACGCCATTTCCTTCGAGGAAGCGGGCAAGAAGGTCCGGGCGATTACGCTCGACTCCGGGGACAAGGGCGATCCGCTGGTCGGGGTCGGTCTGGGTGTCAAGAAGGACGTGCTCGACAAGCGCGGTGACGACATGAAGAAGTTCGTCGCCGCGTCGCTGCGCGGGCTGCGCTACGCGATGGACAACCCGGACGACACCATCAAGCTCAGCGAGAAATACGTGCCGGGGCTGCGCGGCGAAAAGCAGCAGAAGAACGCGAAGGCGGTCCTCAAGGCCACGACGCCGATGATGAAGACGGACGGCGGCGAGGTCGGCGTCAACGACCCGCTGACCTGGGCCCGGATGGCCGATTTCATGTACGACCAGGGGCTGCTGGAGAAGACGGTCACCCCTGAGGACGCGTACGACAACGGCTTCCTGCCGAAGTCCTAGCTGTCCGGGGGAGGCGCGGCCGCCGCGCGCCGGTGCAGTGCGGCGGCCACCGCGAACGCGGCGCCGGCGCCGGCCGCGAGCGCGGTCCAGCTGCCCGTCGCCGAGAAGTGGGCCACCACGAACAGCCCGAGCGGCGGCCCGGTGGCCGTGCCCAGGTTCCAGGCCAGCGAGGCGAGCGCGCCCGCCCGCCCCACGGCCGCCTCGCCGGACCAGCGCAGCAGCAGCGGGTAGAAGGCCGAGGAGTACGTCAGCTCGCCCGCCGCGAAGATCACCGCGAAGGCCAGCAGCAGCCCGTGGCGGAGGACCGGCGCCACCCCGTCCCCGGCCAGCGCCGCCCCGAGTCCGCAGCCGAACGCCGCCACCCACAGCACCGGCCCGGCGGCCAGGCTCACGGTTTCCGGCAGCCGCTCCAGCGTCCGGCTCAAGACCGGCTGGAGGGCGACCAGAGCGAAGGAGTTGGCCGCCACGACGGTGCTCACCCAGCCCAGGGTGACGGCCATGTCGTCGTGCAGCAGCAGCGGCACCGTGGCCTCGATCTGGGTGAAGCCGACGATGGCGAAGAGGGCCTGGGCGAGGATGAGCAGCGCCATGGGGCGGGCGCGGAGGAGAGTGCGGTACGTGGTCTGGTCGGCGGCCGGGGCTTCCGTCGGCGCGGTCCGCCCGGCCTTTCGCGGCCGTACGTACCACGTCGCCGCGACGAGGGGGAGCGCGGCCAGCGCGTTGGCCAGATACAGCCAGCGGAGGGTGCCGACGGGGGTGTGCGCGCCGTGCAGCGCGAGCCCGGCGGCCACCGAACCCACCCCGATGCCGACGTTGTTGACGATGTGCCGGACGGAGAACGCGGTACGGCGGCCACTCTCCGGAACGATCGCGTCCACGACGCCCACGATCGACGCGTAGAACAGCCCGAACCCCACGCCCACGCACGCCCCCGACGCGAGGACCAGGGAGGTGGTGTCGGCCGGGGCCAGCATCCCGTACCCGGCGGCGAGCGCCGCCCCGCCCAGCACCCCCACCCGGTGCGGCCCGCGCCGGTCGGCCAGCGGGCCTCCGACGAGGGCCGCGGCGAAGCTGGCCGCGGCCATCGCGACGAAGTACCCGCCCGCGGCCCGGGCGCCGAGGCCGAGCAGCTCGCTGACGTAGATCGCGGTGAACGGGAAGCAGAGGCCGTTGCCGAGGGTGGAGACCAGCAGGGCACCCATGAGCAGATGGAAGCGGTGCCCCAGCCGTTCCCGTTTCACGCGGTGAGCGCGGCGCGCACCGAGAGCAGCTTCTCGACCGCCGCCAGGTCGTACGGTGCGGGCAGCGACAGGATGAGATGCACCGCCCCGGCCTCCGCGAACCCCTCCGCCAGCGGCAGTTGGTCCGGGTTGACCATGACCGTACGGGCCACCTGGCCGGGATCGCGGCCGACCCGCTCGCACCACTCGTCCAGGGCCCGGTTCAGCTCCCGGAACTCGGCGACCGGGTCGGTCGCGGCCCAGCCGTACCAGTTCCACCAGTCCGCTTCGCGGGCCACCAGCTCCAGCGTGCGCCGTCGCCCGGCGCCCCCGATGAGCAGCGGAAGCGGCCCCGCGGGGCCGGGGTTGAGCTTGGCCAGCCGCGCCTTGACGGCCGTGACCGAGGCGGCGAACGCGTCCATGCGCCCGGCCGGTCCGGGGAACGGTATGCCGTACTCGGTGTGCTCGGCCTCGAACCAGCCCGCGCCCAGCCCCAGCACCAGCCGCCCGCCGCTGAGCTGGTCCACGGTGCGGGCCATGTCGGCGAGCAGATGGGGGTTGCGGAAGGCGGTGCAGGTGACGAGGGGGCCGATGGTGGCGTGCGTGGTCTCGACCGCCATCGCGGACAGCAGCGACCAGCACTCGTAGTGGGTGCCGTCCGGGTCGCCGCTGTGGGGAAGGAAGTGGTCCCAGGTCCACAGCGAGTCGACGCCGAGCGCGTCGGCCTGCCGCCAGGCGGTGCGGAGTTCCTGGATGCCGGTGTGCTGGGGGTGAAGCTGTACGCCGATGCGCAACGGTGGTCCCTTCGGTTGTTTTTCCCCCACCCCGCCCCTCCCAGCCCCAGGGGCACAGCCCCTGGACCCCGCCCACGCCGACCGGCGGGGCAAGCGCCCGCTTCCGGGCGGGTGATGCGGGGCGGCGGGTCGGGGCGTACGTACGGTGCCGCAGGGTGGCCGCAGCCTCCTGGGCCGGAGTCGGCTACGGGGTTACTACCACGCGGTAGACCGGGGTTTCCGCGGCCTGCTTCAGCGCCTTCTCCACCTCTTCCAGGCCGTACCGGGCCGTCACCAGCTCGGCCAGGCGGGCCGTCAGCGCGCCGCCGCGCAGGAGTTCGGCTGCCGTGCGCCAGTCGTCCGGTTCGTGGCTGAAGGAGCCCGTCACCGTCAGCTGGCGGCGGTGGACCTCGTAGCCCGGGAGGTCGGCGGATGGGCCGCCCGAGGCGCCGCCGAAGAGGACGATCGTTCCGCCGTCCGCCACGGCGGCCAGGGCGGCGGCGATGCATTCGGCGCTGGCGATGGTGACGAAGACGACGTCCGCGGAGGGGAGTTGGCGGACGTCCTCGGGGCGTACGGCGCGCTCGGGGACCGCCGCGCGGCGCTCCTCGTCGCGCTCCACCACCGCGACCTCGCGCGCGCCCAGCTCGCGGGCCACGGCCAGGTGCAGATGGCCCATGTACCCGGCGCCGATGACGGTCACCCGGTCCCCGGCGCGGAAGCCTCCGCGGCGCAGGGAGTGGACGACGCAGGCGAGCGGTTCGCCCATGGCGGCGACCGCCGGGTCGGTGTCGCCGACCGACCAGACGCGGGAGGCGGGGAGCACGATGTGGTCGGCGAGCCCGGCGCCCATGGCGATCGCGCCGTCCGCCTCGCGCACCCGGCCCTGGAGGGCGACGCAGATGGCGGACTGGCCGCGGCGGCAGGCGCGGCAGGCGCCGCAGCGGGGGAGGCCGTCGAGGGTGACGAGGGAGCCGACGGCGGGCATGTCCTCTAGCCCGGCGGCGCTGGCGCCGACGCGTTCGACCCACCCGGAGATCTCGTGTCCGGCCGCGGCCGGGTAGACGGGCATGCGCCCGGCGTACAGGTTGGCCTCCATGGTGCAGACGCCGCATGCCGCGATGCGCACCAGCACTTCCGAGTCACCGACGTCGGGCACGGGTATCCGTCTTAACTCGACCTCGCCTGCCGCGGTGATGACCGCTGTACGCATGGGAACAGCCTTCCGGAATACGGACGTTGTGCCGGGAGGCTATGCCCGTACCCCCGGGGAGGCAAGGAAAGGATCACGGGGCGATCAGCGGGTGCCCTCGGCGTACGACGCCCGCCGGAACGTCCACCAGATGATGGCCGCGCCGACCGCCGCGGCGATCGCCCCGATCACCGCGGCGACGTGCATGGCGTGGACGAACCCCTGGTCGGCGAAGTCGGACAGCCGCGGCATGCGCAGCTGCCCGGCGACGAGCCGGGTGGCCTCGGGGGACTCCTCGGCGGCACCGGCGGCGCCCGGCGGCAGACCGTCCAGCTTGGGGCTGATCTCGCCGCGGTAGACACCGGCCAGGATGGAGCCGAGGACCGCGACCCCGAGGACGCCGCCGATCTGCCGCATCGCGTTGTTGACGGCGGACCCGGCGCCGGTGCGGTCGGCGGGCAGGACGGCCATGATGGCCTCGGTGGTGGGGGCCACGGCGGCGCCCATGCCGAGTCCCTGGAGGATCAGGAAGACCCAGAACAGCCCCAGGCCGCTGTGCTCGTCCAGGAAGACGTACGCGAAGAAGCCGACCGTGGCGATGACCATGGCGACGCCGACGACGCGGCGCACCCCGTACGCCCGCACCAGCTTCGCCGAGAGCGGCGCGCCCAGCAGCACGCCGATCGCGACGGGGGCGATGGACAGCCCGCACTCCAGCGGGGTCTGCCCGTGGACGCCCTGGAGGTAGAAGCTGGTGTAGTACATCGAGCCGTTGAGGCCGAAGAAGGTCAGCATCACGGCCACGCTCGCTCCGGTGAACCGGCGGTTGCGGAAGAGCCGGACGTCGAAGCTCGGGTTGGCGACCCGCAGTTCGACCAGGACGAACACCAGAACGAGGACCGCGCCGACGGCGAACGCGCCGAGAATGGCCGGATCGTTCCAGTCGTTGCGGTGACCGCCCTCGATGACGGCCCACACGATGGCGAAGAGGCCGACGGTGGAGAGCACCACGCCCAGCGGGTCGAACTTCTGCCGCACCCTGGCGCCCGCCCCGGGCAGGAACACCAGCGAACCGGCCACGCACAGCACGACGATCGGCACGTTGACGAGGAAGACCGACCCCCACCAGAAGTGGTCGAGCAGCACCCCGCTGAGCATCGGACCGGTGGCGATGGCGATACCGCTGGAGCCGGACCAGATGGCGATGGCGGTCGCGCGGTGCCGCTCGTCGAAGACCTGGGCGATCAGCGCGAGCGTGGCGGGCATGATCAGGGCGCTGCCGATGCCCATCGCCCCGCGGGCGACGATGAGTTCGGTGGCCGAGCCCGCGTACCCGGCCCAGGCCGAGGCGCCGCCGAACACGAGCATGCCGGTGAGCAGCAGATTGCGGTGGCCGTAGCGGTCGGCGAGCACCCCGCCGGTGAAGAGCAGCACCGCGAAGACCAGCGTGTAGGAGCTGATGCTCCACTGGAGCTGGTTGGGGCTGGCGCCGAGCCCCTCGTCCGGGTCGGCCAGTGTCTTGAGAGCGACGTTCAGAACGGTGTTGTCGAGCCAAACCGCGAGTTGGGAGAAGACCAGCACCGCGAGGGCGAGCCATTGACGGCCGGTGGGCGACCCCGGGGTGCCCGCCGGTGCCGTGTCGGTGATCGCGGTGTTCTGTGCGGCCATGGGGGCGGCGCCTTTCGGGGACCACTGAAGGGTGGGGGGTCCGCGCTCGTACGGCAAGGGACGACTTGCTGGCTCAAGGCTTGCTGGCTCAAGAGGAAGTTACCAATCTGCCGAGCCGGGGCGCAGCCCCTTGACCCCGTTCGAGGGTCTTCCCGCGCGGAAGGGCGATGGTATTTACCCGGCTGACGGGCAGTTGAGCCATGATGTTCCTTGCCGTTTCGGCAGATGGCTCGTTACTGTGCCTCGACTGGGGAACGGGGGGTGTCCTTTGAGCCATTTTGGAATTCAACCAAATGACCGTACGCCTATTGAGGGTATCGACGGTATTGACGGCGAGACGGGCACAAGGAGAGCGGTTCGTATGGAGCCGGAAGCCAGGTCGGACAACCTGGAAGAAGCCCTCGGCCAGGCATTACAGCTGATCGAGTCCGCCGTGACCCGGCACCGCCGCAGCGTGCTGGCCTCGGCGACCGCGGAACTGCCGGTGGACGGCGAGGTCGTGGCCGGATGGGTGGCGCGGCTGGTGCTGCGCGCCGAGCGTGACGTGATCTGGAGCCTGCCGGAAGTTTCCTACGAGGACCATGCGCGGCTGGTCGCGCAGACGCTCGCACAGCTGTCCGGCAAGGGCGTGCGGATCCGGATGCTGTGCCCGCCGCGGGTCATTCGCGGGGCGGTGTGGCAGCGCACGGTCGGCACGGTGCCGCGGCTGGAGGTGCGGGTGTGCGCCTCCGTGCGGCAGGAACTGGTGGCGGTGGACGGCGCGGCGGTGATCGCGCCCGAGGGGTCCCCGGGCGACCCGGGGGGCTCCCGCGCCTCGATGATCCAGAACTCGACGGTGGCCACGATGCTGCACCGGCTGCTGTGCGGGATGTGGGACACCGCGCAGCGTCCGATGCGGCCGCTGTCCTTCGAGGGCGGGGCGCGCGGCCGGGTGCTGCGCGAGGTGCTGACGCTGATGGCCGAGGGGTACAAGGACGACGCGGCCGCCCGGAAGCTGGGGCTCTCGGTGCGTACGTACCGGCGCTACGTGGCTGACATCATGCGGGACCTGAACGTGGAGTCGCGCTTCCAGGCCGGGGTGCGGGCCGTGCGCGCGGGGCTCATGGAGGCGGAGCGCGACTAGTCGACTGCTGTGACGGGTAGTCGGATTCCGGGTGATTTGCGCGGTCTGTGGGCATCGCCGTGGCAGCTTGCTGCAGATTGGGCATCCTGACGTTCCGGTAACCGGCTGCGCAGTGCAGCTTTATGACAGCAGTGGTTGTCGTCCGGTTGGGTTCACGGGCGGTGTGACAGGTAGTGGACTCGGGGCTTGTCGGCCCCGGAACCGGCGCATAGCGTCATCGGCAGTCGTCGCTTTGCCCATGCCGAAAATGGAGGTGCGCGGTAATGGCCGCCATCGTCGAAGAGCGTCGGGAAACCATCAAGGAAATCGTCACGGATATCCTTGAGATCGACCCGGACGAGGTCACCGAGACCAGCCTCTTCAAAGAAGAGCATGATGCGGATTCGCTGCGGGCCATTGAAATACTTGCGGCGCTCGAAAAAACGTTCAACGTCGTCATCGACCAGGCCGAGCTGGGCCGGATGGTGAACCTCAGGGGCGTCTACGAGGTCGTTTCCGCCGCGGCCGGCTGGTGACAGGACCTTCGGCGGACTCCTCGGAAGGCAGGGCGATATGCGTGGTGAGTCGGGTCGCAGGGTCGTCGTCACCGGTCTCGGGGCGGTGTCCGGCATCGGCATCGGCACCGCGGAATTCCTCGCCGGACTGCGCGCGGGGAAGAGCGCGGCACGGCCGGTCACCGCGTTCGACACCGAGGGTTTCGAGCATGCGATGGCATGCGAGGTCCCGGACTTCGAACCCGGGCGGTGGATCCGCAATCTGGACGTGGAGAACCTCGGCCGGGCGAGCCAGTTCTCGGTGGCGGCGGCCCGCATGGCGGTGGCCGACGCCGGGATCGCGGAGGACGCGCTGCGCGCCGTTCCCTCGCTGATCTCCATCGGCACCACCGACGGGGAGTCGGGCGACCTCGACCAGCTGGTCGAGACGGAGGTCGATCTCGGGCCCGAGCGGATGGACCCCACCGTCGCCCGCCGGGTGCCCGCCGGGCGGCTTTCGGCCGTCATCGCCGAGGAGTTCGCCCTGAGCCGGACCGAGGCGGTCACCCTCCCCACGGCGTGCGCGGCGGGCAACTACGCCATCGGCTACGGCTACGACGCCATCCGCGCCGGGGACGTGGAGATCGCCCTGTGCGGCGGCGCCGACGCCCTGTGCCGCAAGACCTTCACCGGCTTCTACCGGCTCGGCACCATAGCGCCGGAGCGCTGCCAGCCCTTCGACAAGGACCGCAAGGGCATCCTCACCGGCGAGGGCGCGGGCGTCCTGGTGCTGGAGAGCCTGGAATCGGCGCTGGCCCGCGGCGCCCGGATCTACGCCGAAGTCCTCGGCTACGGCCTCAACTGCGACGCGGACCACCCCGTCGCCCCCAACCAGGACAGCGTGGCCCGCTGCATGCGACTCGCCCTGGACGACGCCCGGATCAAACCGGAGGAGGTCGACTTCATCTCCGCGCACGGCACCGGCACCAAGGCCAACGACATCACCGAGGCCCGCGCCATCCGCCAGGTCTTCGGCGACGCCGCACCGCCGCGCACCGTGTCCATCAAGTCGATGATCGGCCACTCCATGGGCGCCGCCGGGGCGCTCGCCTCGATCGCCTGCGCGCTCGCCCTCACCGAGGGGTTCATCCCGCCGACCATCAACCACGTGGAGACCGACCCGGAGTGCGGTCTCGACGTCGTACCGAACGAGGCGGTGGACGCCGAGCTGAGGGTCGTACAGAACAACGGGCTCGCCTTCGGCGGCAACAACGCCGTCGTGATCTTCGGCAAGCGCGGCACGGACTGGGATTAGGGGGTGTCTTGTTGATCAGGCCGGATCAGCGAGCGGCGTCTGGTGCGGTGGCTCGCAACCCGCGTGAGGAGAGCGCAGCGGCGCTGCGTGCGACGAGCGCGGGGCCGCGAGGTGCCGTGCCAGGCGTCGGGAGCCCGGCATGATCGGCAAGACACTCCCTAAGGGCATGAGTCAGCTGGTGACCGGCGCGGGCGCCGTGGTGAGCGTGGGCGAAGGCGTCGACGAGGTCTTCTCGGCCCTGTGCGCGGGCACCAGCGGACTCGGTGAACTGCGCGGCTTCGACCCGGGCCGCTACCGGGGGCGGCACGCGTACGAGATAGACGACCGGCCGGGACCCGGCGCCGATGTGCCCGGCCGGGCCACCGCCTGGCTGCTGCGCGCCGTCGGGGAGGCGGCGCGGCAGGCCGGGCTCGGCGAGGACCTGAGCCAGGTGCCCGTCCTGGTCGGCACCGGGCTGCGCGAGCTGCGCTCCGCGGAGCTGGCCTGGCGCGACGGCACCGCGTTCGACACCGGGGCGCGGCTGCACTTCGGCACCGCGCTGCGCGAGCGGTTCGGCGCGGTGCGCACCCACACCTTCGCGGGGGCGTGCTCGGCCTCGCTGTACGCCCTCGCCCTCGGCAGCGACCTGCTGGCCACCGGCGCCGAGGACACCGTGATCGTGGCCGGTGTCGACACCGTCACCGAGTCCATGTACGGACTGCTGGACCGGGTGAACGCCGAACCGCCCGACCGGGTCCGGCCGTTCGACCGGGAGCGCCGCGGGGTGCTGATGGGCGACGGCGCCGCCGCGGTGGTGCTGCGCCGGGAGGAGCCGGGTGCGCGGGAGTCCGGCGCGTGCTCCGGCGCGCTCGGCAGACTGCGCGCCGTCAGCATGAACTGCGACGCGCGCCATGTCACCGCGCCCGACGCGCGGGGCATCGTACGGGCGGTGCACGAGGCCCAGCAGCGGGCGGGCGTCACCCCCGGCGACATCGACCTGGTGCTGCTGCACGGCACCGGTACGCAGCTCAACGACAGCGCGGAGGCGACCGCCATCGCCGAGGTGTTCGGCCCCGAGGTGACGACGCCGCTGATGACCGCGATCAAGTCCATGACCGGCCACACCTCGGGCAGTTCGGGGCTGGTCAGCGTGATCGTCGCGCTGAAGTCGCTGACCTCGGGCCGGATCCCGCCGACCCTCGGCCTCACCGACCCGCTGCCCGAGGCGGCGGCCTTCCGCTTCGTCCGCGAGCCGTCCCCGGCCGAGGGGGAGGCGCTGCGGTTCGCCCAGATCGACGCGTTCGGGTTCGGCGGGGTCAACGCCGTCGCCATAGTGGAGAGGGCCGAGCGGTGAGCGCCGCCGTCGTGGTCTCGGGGGTCGGGCTGGCCCTGCCCGGCGCGGACACCCCGGGCGCGCTGCTGCGCGGCGCGCACGCCCCCGGGTGCGCGCCCCAACCGTTCGACACGGGCGCCCGCATCGGCCGCCGAGGGCACCGCTACAAGGACCGGGCGACCCAACTCGCGCTGTGCGCCGCGCTCGACGCGTTATGCGACGCCGCCCTTGTTTCCGCCGATGGCGCCGAGGGAGCCGACGGCGAGACGCTGACCGTCCCGGGCGACACCGTCGGCGTCGTGGCCAGCTCCAACCTGGGCAACCTCGACACCGCGTGCCTCACCGCCGCCGCCATCACCGAGGACTCGGCCCGGTCGCTGAGCCCCATGAGCCTGCCCAACGCCTCCAGCAATGTGATCGCCTCCTGGGTCGCGATCCGGCACGGGCTGCGCGGCCCCAACCTGATGCTGTGCAACGGGCCGACGTCCGGTCTGGACGCCGTCCACTGGGCCGCGACGCTCGTCGCCGCGGGCCGTGTCCGCCGCGCCCTGGTCGTCGGCGTCGAGACCCGCAACGCCGTCGTGGCGGACCTCCTCGCCCGGCCCGCCGACGACCTGCTGGACGGCGCGGCCGCCCTCGTCGTGGAGGGCGCCCGCTGGGCGGAGGAGCGCGGGGCGCGCGCCGTCGCCGTCCTGGGGCCGTACGAGCGCCGCGCGGGGCTCGCGGGCTGCGTCCGGGCGCTGCTGCCGGAGGGCGGCGAAGGGCCGGGCGTCTGGTTCACCCCGGAGCGCTACGAGGAACCCGCCGCCGACACCGCCGGTGTACCGGTGCCCCCCTCCGTACCGCGGCACGACCTCACCACCGCCTTCGGCCGCGCCTCCGGCGCGCTCGGCGTCCTCCAGTGCGCCGCCGCGGTCGGCTGGCTCGGCACGGCCGGGGCCGAAGCCGGGGCCGGTGCGGGCGAGGCGCTGATCACCAGCGGCGACGACACGGCGGACGCCGTGTCCGGACTGCTGCTGCGCGGGCCGGGCGAGCGGCGGATGCCAAAGGTTTCAGCGATGTCGCAGATTTCAGCCATGGAGTGCACCTGATGAGAGCCGCCGTTCCGCCGATGTCGACGAAGGCCCTGCTGGCCGACACCACCACGGTGCGGCTGCGTCCGCGGTACGAGGGCTCCAACATCTGCACCTGGATCGGCTTCAAGCACGTCAACTATCTGATCGAGGAGGCGGTGCTCGTCCACTTCGCCCGCTGCGGGGCGCCCGCCCGGAGGCTGTACGAGGAACACGGCCTCGGGCTGGACATCGTGGCGCTGGACAGCCGCATCCTGCACGCCTTCCACCTGGACGACGAGGCCGAGGCCGAGGTGGTGCCGCAGACCTCCGACGGCGATACGGCGCTCGCCTTCCGGGTGACCCTGCGGGTCGTCCGCGACGGCTCGGTCCTCAAGGCCGTCACCGCCAAGGTTCATGTCTCGCTGCGCGCCGACACCTACCTGTCGGACCCTCTGACGGGTCCCGCCGAACCGCCCGGCGAGTTCGGCCGGTTCACCGTGGACCGGCTGGGCGAGGAGGCCCCCACCGAGCCGTATCCGGACGGGACTCGCGACGAGCGGGCCGTACTGGCGGCGCTCACGGAGGGCCGTAACGCCCACGCGTGGAAGTGGAACATCTCCTACCCCTACTGCCACTTCACCGAGCGGCTCCAGATGTCCGGCTATCTGCGGCTGATGGAGGAGGCCAAGGACCGCTTCGTGAAGTCCCGCGGCATCTCCATCAAGACGCTGCTGGACGACCGCAGGTGGATACCCGTCGTGCCGCGCTCCTGGCTGCGGATCACCGGCGAGGCGCTGATGGAGGAGGACCTGTACACCGTCTACACGGTGGAGGAGATCTTCAAGGACCTCACCTACACCGCCCGCATGGACTGTTACGTGGTCCGCGACGGCGCGCTCGTCCGCACCGCCACCGGTGGCATCGTGCACGGCTACGCGCTGATCGAGAACCGCCGCGACTGGCATCTGGTCCCCTTCGACCGGCGGGTGCTGGACGCGCTGAGCGGAAAGCCGAGCGGCACCTGATGGACGACGTCCTGGTCACCGGGGTGGGGGCGCTGTCGCCGCTGGGCACGGGCGTCGACGCCTTCTGGCACGGCATGCACACCGCGCGCACCACCCCGTCCCGGGTGCCCGACAGCGACGCCCACATGGACCATCCGCGGATGTATCTGGTGCCCGGGGCCGACGTGCCGGACGGGCCAGCGGAGTGGGAGGGGCTGCCGCTGGGGCGCGGTTCGCGGTTCGCCATCGAGGCCGCCGGGCAGGCGGCCCGGGACGCGGGGCTCGCGGAGCCGGGGAGCGTCGACCCGCGCCGGGTGGCCGTCGCGATCAGCAGCGGCATGGGCGATACGGAGCTGCACGAGGCGTGGTGGACGGGCCGGGCCGCCCCGGACTCCGGCCGCTGGGCGCCGGTCTTCCCGGTCGCCTCGGCGGTCGGCGGCCTGCTCGGCGCGCGCGGTCCCAACACCTGTGTCAGCAACGCCTGTTCCGCCAGCGGGTACGCGCTGTCCGTCGCCGCCGACCTGATCCGCTCGGGCGAGGCGGACGTGGTGTTCGCGGGCGGCGCCGAGGCGTACTCCCGGGTCGCGCTCGCCTGCTTCAACCGGCTGGGCGCCATCGACCCCGAGCGCTGCCGCCCGTTCGCCGCCGACCGGCGCGGCACGGTCTTCGGCGAGGGCGCCGCCGTACTGGTCCTGGAGTCCGCCGCGCACGCCCGCGCGCGGGGCGCCGGGCCCGGCTACGCCCGTCTCGCGGGCAGCGGCTGGAGCTGCGACGCCCACCACGCGACCGCGCCCGAGCCCGGCGGCGGGCAGATCGAGCGCGCGCTGCGGGAGGCGCTGCGCGAGGCGGGCGGGGGCGAGGTCGGTTTCGTGGTGCCGCACGGCACCGGCACCGACCTCAACGACGTGGTGGAGAGCCGGGTGCTCACCGCCGTGCTCGGCGCGGAGGTCCCGCCGCTGTACAGCCTGAAGGCGCTCATCGGCCATACCGGCGGCGCGGCGGGCGCGTTCGCCGCCCTGTCCGCCGCCCTGATGCTGCACCACCGCACGCTGCCGCCGAACGTGCCCGTCGGGGCGGCCGATCCGGAGTGCGCGGTGCCGCTGCCGTCCGGGAGCACCCCGCTGAACGGCGGATACGGGCTGGTCAACGCCTACGCCTTCGGCGGCAACAATATCTCCCTCGTCTTCGCGGAGGCCCGCTGATGGACCTGGTTGTCACAGGTGTGGGCGAAGTGGCCCCGGACGGCTTCGACTTCCGTACGGCGCTGGGCCGCCGCGGCTACAAGTACCTGCCCAGCGCCTCCCAGTACGTGCTGGCCGCCGCCAAGCGCGCGCTCGCCGACGCGGGCGAGGACGCCCTGACCGCGGCGGGCCCCGAGCGCCGCGGCGCCGCGGTGGGCACCAACAGCGCGGCCGTGTCCCTGCACCACGCGATGGACCGTACGGTCGTCGGGGAGGGCGGCGCCGACGCGCTGAGCCCGGTCACCGCCCCCTACTTCTCCATCAACCTCTTCGGCAGCCGACTGGCCACCGAACACGACCTCAAGGGGTTCAACCTCACCGTCACCAGCCCCCGCGTCGCCGGTCTGGAGGCGCTCCAGACCGGCGCGCGCGCCGTCGCCGCCGGGCGCGCATCCCGGCTGCTCGCCGGGGCGACGGAAGAGGCACTGCCCGAGGGCGAGCCGGGGGCGGACGCCTCGGAGGCCGGTGCCGTTGCGCTGCTGCTGGAGCCCGCGGCGGCCGTCGCGGAGCGCGGCGGACGGGCGTACGGGCGCGTCGGTGTCCGTACGTTCTTCCTGCCGCCCGCCCTCGCCGCCTCGGCCGACGGCGCCGGGGAGGCCGCGGCGGCGCTGCGGGACGCCCTCGCCGCCCTCGGCCACCGGTCGGGCGACCCGCTGACCGGCACCGCCGTGCTGGACGGCTCCCCGGTGGGCGAGGCGGTCGCGAAAGCACTGGGCGAGGCGCTGGGCGAACCACTGGGCGAGGGGATCGAGCGGGTCCCGGCGGGCGCGGGCTGCCTGGCGCCGATGGCGCACCTCGCCACCGCCCTGCGCGGCACCCCGGACCGCGCACACGCCGTCGTCACCGCGGCGGCCGAGGGAAACACCGCCGTCTGCCTGGTCACCCCGGGCGGATCCGGCGGCACGGAAGCGAGCAGCCGATGAGCGGACTACGGAGGGCGAGCGGCCGATGATCACCTCACTCGAAGGATCCTGGTGCCTGGTCCTGGGCGCCTCCAGCGGCATGGGCCTGGCCATATCCCACGAGCTGGCCCGCGCGGGCGTCGGCATCCTGGGCGTCCACTTCGACACCACCGAGGGGCAGCAGAAGGCGGCGGTCGCCCAGGAGGAGATGCGCGCGCACGGCGTCGAGGCGCACTTCTTCAACGCCAACGCCGCCTCCGCCCGCACCCGCGAGGAACTGCTGCCGAGGTTCGAGGAGCTGACCGGCGGCAAGGGCATCCGGGTCCTAGTCCACTCCCTCGCGTTCGGGACCCTGCTGCCGTACGTCACCCCCGACGGCGACGGCAGCCTCACGTCCCGCCAGATGAACATGACGCTCGACGTGATGGCGCACTCCCTCGTCTACTGGACCCAGGACCTGTTCACCGCGGGCCTGCTGCGCGAGGGGGCCAAGGTGTACGCGATGACCTCCGCCGGAGGCACCCGCGTCATGCCCCACTACGGCGCCGTCTCCGCCGCCAAGGCCGCGCTGGAGTCCCACGTACGCCAACTCGCCCTGGAACTCGCCCCCTCGGGCATCGCCGTCAACGCGCTGCGCGCCGGGGTCACCCCGACCCCGTCCATGGAGCGCATCCCCGACAGCGAACGGCTCGCCGCGTACGCCCGGGACCTCAATCCGCACCGGCGGCTCACCCGGCCGGAGGACGTCGCCGAGGCCGTCTCGCTGCTGTCCCGCTCCGACTCCTCGTGGATCACCGGCAATGTGATCGGCGTGGACGGCGGTGAACTGCTCACATGACGGACCATCTGCTGATCGAGAGCGGCGGCCCGCAGACCGGGCCCGCCTGTGAGCGCTTCGTCGGCGACGCGGCACGGCTGGCCGGGGACGGCCACCGGGTGGTGCTGTTCCTCGTCGAGAACGGGGTCGCCGCCGCCCTCCCCGGCGCCGCGCCCGGCATCGAGACGTTCCTGCGCGACGGCGGCGAGGTGTGGGTGGACACCTTCTCGGCCAGCCAGCGCGCCCTGCCCGCCGCCGACCTCGCCCCCGACGTCCGCATGGTGGAGATGGACGACGTGGCCGCCAAGCTGCTGGAATCCCAGGTGCGGGCGGTGTGGCACTGATGGCCCGGCCCGTACCCGCCACCGATGTCCTCCTCAACCTCTTCGGCGCGCCCCACCAGAGCGACCTGGTGACCTCGGCGCTGCGGCTGGCCACCGCGCTGCTCGACCGCGGCGCCCGGGTGCAGATCTGGACCTGCGGCGACGCCACCGGCCTGACCAGCGCGGCCCTCGGCGACACCAAACCGCGCGACCTCACCGACCTGGAGCGCCGCCATCCGTCCACCGCGCTGATCGTCCGCGATCTGCTCGCCGACCACCCCGACCGGCTCTACTGGTACGTCTGCCGCTTCTGCGCCGACGACCGGGGCGCGGCCGACCAGATCCCCCAGGTCAGCAAGCGGTCCCCGTTCCTGTTCGCCGAACACGTCAAGGCGGCGGACAAGAGCCTGGTCATGGGGGTGTGCTGAGCCATGACGGAACAGGTGCGACAGGCGCGCTGGCTGCTGATCATGGAGAAGGCGTACCGCGGATCGGTCGAGACCCAGTTCGCCGACGCCCTCTACGTCGTCCCCGATCTGCACCGGCAGAGCGGCGGGGGCTGCGATCTGGCGCTGCGCGGACCCGCCGTCGGCTACGCCCTGCGCACCGACGCCCCCCAGCCGCCGCTGCGCCTCGGCGGGCGCACGCTGGACACCCTGCCGGATCCGCGCGCGTCCGTCGCGAAGGTGCTCGACGCCGGGGTGACCGTGCTGGTCGAGCGGCCCGACCTGGCCGCGCTGGGGCGCACCGCCGCAGACCGGCTGCTGCCCGGCGTCCGGGTGATCGAGGCGCACGGGCTGGCCGCGCGATGGCCCTCGTACGAACAGGTGTGGTTCCTGTGAGCACCCCGTCCGGCCTCCGGGCCACTACCGAAGGAGTACCGATGGTCAACGCTCCGGCCGCGGTCCGCCCGGTCATCTCCGCCTGGACCGCCGTGTCGCCCCTGGGGCTGCGGGCCGCGGACTTCAGCAGCGGGCTGCGGTCCGGCCGCGGCACCGGGAAGCCGCTGGACCCCGAGGAGTGGTCGGTGCCGTTCCGCGAGGCGTGCCTCGTCCCGGACTTCCACATCCGGGAGATCCTCGGCCGTAAGAACACCCGCTCCATGGACCGGGTCACCGGGCTTGCCGTCACCGCGATCCGCCATCTGCTCTCCGGCGAGCGGGAGGGCGACCGGCCGGGCGAACGCCAGGGCGAGCGGCCGGGTGAACGGCAGGGCGAGCGGCCGGGTGAACGGCAGGGCGCGGGCGACGGCGCTGACCGGCTGCCGGGTGTCGGCGAGCACACCGGTCTGGCGCTCGGCACCAGCACCGGAAGCGCCCAGTCCATCATGGACTTCACCCGTGACTCGCTCGTCAGCGCCAAGCCCTTCTTCGTGGACCCGGCCCGGTTCCCCAACACGGTGATGAACTGCGCGGCCGGGCAGTCCGCCATCTGGCACGGCCTCAAGGGCCCCAACACCACCATCGCGGGCGGCAGGGCCGCCGGGCTGCTCACCCTGCGGTACGCGCTGCGGCTCCAGCGCGCGGGGCGCGCCCGCACCGTGCTGTGCGGGGCGGTCGAGGAGTTCACCTCCGCCCGCGCCTGGCTGGAGTGGCACACCCGCGCCGACGACGACGCGACGGCGGTGCTCGGCGAGGGCGCCGCGGTCTGGCTGCTGGAGACCGCGGACGAGGCCCGGGAACACGGCCGCGCCGGGCTCGCCGAGGTCGCGGGCGTGGAGTTCGGCTTCGCCACGGACCCGGCCGCCGCCCGTACGGTGCTCGCCGACGCGGTACGGCGGCTGCTGGACCGTACCGGCATCGCGCCCGGCGACGTACGGGCCCTCGCCGACTCCCAGGCGCCCGGCGCCGAGGGCGAGGCCGAGCGAGCCGCCCTCGCCGACGTCCTCGGCGGCCACCGGCCGCTGCGGCTGGCGACGGCCGACGCCATCGGCGACACCTGCGCCGCCTCCGCGGCCTTCCAGATCGCGGCCGTCCTCGCGCTGGCGGAGCGCGGCGAGATCGCCCCCGGCAGCCCCGCCCTGATCACCACGGTCGACCGGGACGGCGTGGTCGGCGCGGCGCTGCTGCGGACCCGGTGAAGCGGGAAGGGGCGCGCATGACAGGCAGTGAGATACCGGCGGGCGTGCGCACCGCGCTGGTCTTCCCCGGGCAGGGCGCCCAGAAGGCGGGCATGGGCCGGGCGTGGCGGGACACCGCGTCCTGGCCGCTGGCGGCCGAGATCTCCGAGCACACCGGCACGGACGTCGGAGAGCTGCTGCTGACGGCCGGCGACGACACCCTGCGCCGCACCGACCTGGCCCAGCTCGCCGTCTTCGCGTACCAGGTGATCGTCCACCGCGAGGCGGCCGCCGCCGGGCTGCTGGGCGAGGTGGCCGCGTGCGCGGGCCACAGCGTCGGCGAGTACACCGCCCTGTACGCGGCCGGGGCGCTGCCGCTCGCCGACGCGGCACGGCTGGTCGCCGCCCGCGGCCGCGCCATGCGCCGCTGCGCCGAGCACGCGCCCGGCACCATGGCGGCCGTCGTCCGGCTCGACGCCGAGGCCGTGGACGAGCTGGCCGGGCGGGTGCGGGCGGAGGGGCTTCAGGTCTGGCTCGCAGGAGCCAACGCGCCCGGCAACCTCGTCGTCTCCGGCACCGCCGAGGGCGTCGACCGGCTCGCCGCACTGGCCGCGGAGAGCGGCGGCAAGGTGCTCCGGCTCGCCGTCGGCGGCGCGTTCCACAGCCCGCTCATGGCCGCCGCCGCGGACGAACTGCGCACGGCCCTGGCCGCCGTGGAGTTCGCCCCCGCGCACCTCCCCGTCGTCGCCAACGCGGACGCCCGCCCCCACCGCGGCGGCGAGCGGTGGCGGGACCGCGAACTCGCCCAGCTCACCAGCCCGGTGCGCTGGGAGGAGAGCGTCCGGACCCTCGGAGCCGAGCTGGGCTGCGCCCGGTTCGTGGAGCTGGGCCCCGGCCGTCAGCTGACCGGAATGATCCGCCGGATCGCGGCGGGCGCGGCGACCGTCCCGGTCGAGTCGCCCGCCGCGCTCGCCGCACCCACCGCCCCCTGAAGACCCCCGACCCCGGAAGGAACCCCCATGGCCGACGCCACCGCCGCGCTGGACCTCGACGAACTGCGCGCCTTCGTCGCGGAAGTCCTCGATGTGGAAGAGGAGGAGGTGACCGACGAGGCCGACTTCGTCAAGGACCTCGGCGTCGACTCGCTCATGGCCCTGGAGGTCATGGTGGAGCTGGAGAAGAAGTACGCGGTGAAGCTGGAGGAGCGGGAGATGAAGAGCATCACCTGCCTGCGGAAGGTGCACGACCTGCTCGCGTCGAAACTGGAGAAGTGAGGTGACGGCGACCGCGTGCGGACCGGTCGACGGCACCGTGGAGGTGGTCGACCCCGGGGTCCCGGGGGAGCGGCCCGCCCGGTGCGTGGTCGTGGTCGGCGGCACGGAGAAGGTGTTCGCCGGTCACTTCCCCGGCTTCCCGATCTTCCCCGGGGTGTGCGTCGTCGAGTACGTCCAGCGCGGCGCCCTCGCCACGCTGCCCGAGCCGGGGAGCGTCCTGGCGGCGGTCGAGTCCGCCCGCTTCCTCGGCCCGGTCTTCCCCGGCTCCACCCTGAGCTGCGAGTTCACCTGGCTACGGGACGAGCGGGACAGGCAGGACGAGCGGGAAGGGCGGGACAGGCAGGACGAGCGGGACGACGCGCCGGGCGGCTGGCGCTGCCGGGCCGAGGTCACCACCGAGCGCGGGCTCGCCGCCCGCGTCCGGCTGCGCTTCACCGCCCCTGCCGGACGGGAGGCCACCCGATGATCACCGTGGACGAGATCAAGCGGGTGCTGCCGCACCGCTACCCCATGCTGCTGGTCGACCGGGTCACCCAGCTGGTCCCGGGCGAGCGCGCCTCCGGGCTCAAGGCCGTCACCTGCAACGAACCCTGGTACGAGGCCGTTCCGGACGACGCCCCCGCGGAGGCTTACCACTACCCCTGGACGGTGCTCCTCGAATCCTGGTGCCATGTGGCGGGGGTGCTGGTGGCGTGGGAGGAGCCCAATCCGGATGTGCTGGACGGCATGGCGATGCTGCTCGGCGGGATCACCGACGCCGAATACCACCGCCCGGTCCTCCCCGGCGATGTGGTGGAACACCACGTCCGGCTGGACCGGCAGGTCGGGGAGACGTACATGTTCGAGGGGGAGAGCCTGGTCGGGGACGCGACCGTGCTCACCGTCGGGCGGCTGGTGATGACGATGCGCCCGGCCGCCGAACTGAAGGCCCCGGCAGGAGAGGTGACGTAACACCATGTCCGAAGTGCACAGCAAGGTGGCCCTGGTCTCCGGCGGCTCCCGGGGCATCGGCCGCGCGACCGTGCTGCGGCTGGCCAGGGACGGCTACGACGTGGCGTTCTGCCACCAGTCCAGCCCCGACGCGGCCCGCGCCCTGGAAGAGGAGGCCGCCGGGCTCGACGGCGGCCGGGTGGTCGGCCGCCAGACGGACGTACGGGACGCCGACGCGGTGCGCGACTTCGTGGCGTTCACCGAGAACCGGCTCGGTCCTCTCGACGTGGCGGTGGTGTCCGCGGGCATCGCGCGGGACAATCCGCTGCTGCTGATGAAGGACGAGGAATGGCGGGGCGTCATGGAAGTCAACCTGGACGGCACGTACCACATATGCCGTTCGGTCGTATTCGGCATGATGAAGCGCAAGTCCGGATGCATCATCAACATCTCCTCGGTGGCGGGCGTGCACGGCCATGCGGCACAGTCGAATTACGCGGCCTCGAAGGCCGGGATCATCGGCTTCACCAAATCGCTCGCCAAGGAGGTCGGACGGTACGGCATCCGGGCCAATGTGGTCGCGCCGGGCTTCGTGGAGACGGATATGACGGCGGCGCTGTCCGAGAGTGTGCGCAAGGAGGCGGAGCAGAGCATCCCGCTGCGCCGCTTCGGCCGCCCGGAGGAAGTCGCCGACATGGTCGCGTACCTGGTCGGGGCGGAGTATGTGACCGGGGCGGTGTTCCAGGTCGACGGTGGCATTGTGATCTGAGCGAGTACGTGAGCGGGTGGCGGTCGGAGCGATCCGAGCGGTCCCGGTGAAGGGGGACGGACATGACGGCCAGGCGCAGCAGAGGCGGCCGCGGCAGGGTGCCGCGCTTCTATTTCAATTTCCGCAGCCCGTACAGCTGGATCGCCTACCGTGATCTGATGGACCGCTTTCCGGATGTCGCACAGGTGGCGGAATGGCGCCCCTGGTGGGAGCCGGACGCGGACGGCGAGCGCCGTATGGCCGAGCACCGGCGGTCATTTCCGTACACGACGATGTCACGCGACAAGCACCTCTATATCCTTCAGGACGTGCGCCGACTGACCGCCGACCGCGGGCTCGCCGTCACCTGGCCGGTGGACCGGGACCCGGTCTGGGAGGTACCGCATCTGGCGTATTTTCCCGCGCTGGACGCGGGATTCGGCCCTGCGTACATCGAGCGGGTCCACCGGGCCCGCTGGCAGGAGGGCCGGGACGTCTGCGACCGCGAGGTCATCGCGGACCTCGCCACCGACCTGGGCCTTCCGCTCGCCGACGCGGACCGGATGGCCACCGCCGCCGACGACCCGGAGCTGCGCGCCGGGCGCGGGCTCCGGGCGCTGCTGGACCTCAGCGAGGACGGGGCATTCGGCGTGCCGTTCTTCACCCTCGGCTACGACAAGTACTGGGGCGTGGACCGGCTCCCGGCGTTCGCCGGGGCGGTCCGCTCCTGCTCCGCGCCGCCCACCGTTCCCCCCACTTCCGGACCACCGGGCGACGCGGACTTCGTGGCCGCCCGGTCCGGCGACCAGGGCCACGCCGGGGGGTGCGGGTGACCGCCCGTACCCCCTCGTAGCCGTCATCCTTACGTACCCGCCCCCGCTGCCCCACCGCACGGCACCGACCGAGACGAGACCGCCCTGACCGCCGACGGACACTCCACCCCCTCACGGAGGACGCCGATGCCCGAGCCACCCCGGACGCCGGTGCGGCCACCCTCGCTGGGGTCCCGCGCCCTCTCGGTCGCGGCGCTGCCGATAGCCCCGCTGTACGGGGCCCAGCTGGCGTATCTCGCCTTCCATCCGCGCGACCGGACCCAGCGGGAGCATCCCCGGGACCACGGGCTGCCCTGCGTCGATCTGGAGATCCCGTTCGGCCGCCGGAAACGGGTGCACGCCTGGCTCTGCCCCGGCTCCACGGAGAAGGTGGTGGTGCTCGGGCACAGCATGGGCGCGGGCAAGCACCACAGCCTCGGCCACGCCAAGTTCCTGCATGACGCCGGGTACACGGTCTGCCTGTTCGACCACCGCAACCACGGGGCCAGTAGCGACGACCGGGCGCTGTTCGGGCTCGGTGACCGGTTCGCGAGCGATGTCACCTCCGTGGTGTCCTGGCTGCGCGGCAAGCAGGGGTACGCGACGGCGCGCATCGCCGTCTACGGTTTCTCCTTCTCCTGTTTCTCGGCGATGTGGGCGCTGACCCACGACGGGTTCGAGTTCGACGCGCTGGTGTGCGACAGCGGCCCGGGGCACGACGTACCGCCGCTGCTGCGCAAGTATCTGGAGGCGGAGGCGCTGCCGATGCCCCCCGCGCTGAGCGGCGAGCCGTCCCGTTCCGTGGTGACCCGGGCCCTGTGCGCCCTGGGGCCCGCGATGCTGCGCGCCCAATGGCCACCGCCCGCGACCGGCAAGTTCGCCAAGATCCCACTGCTGTTCATGTCGGGCGAGCACGATGCGATCGTGCCGCCCTCCTCGGTGGACGCGCTGGCCGAGCGCTATGCGCAGGCCGAGACGCACGTCCTCCCGGGAGCCGAGCATCTGCTCGGGCTGCAATCCGATCCTGAAGGCTACGCGAGCGTGGTACTGGATTTCCTCAAGCGGGCCCTGGGGTAGCAACGTGACCGTCCTCGCCGGACGGTAACTTCTGAAGAGGGAAGAGAGAGCATGCAGAAGGTGCTCATCGCCAATCGTGGCGAGATCGCTGTCCGTGTTGCCCGTGCCTGCCGGGATGCCGGGATCGCGAGCGTAGCCGTCTACGCCGATCCGGACCGGGACGCCGTTCATGTGCGCGCGGCGGACGAGGGCTATGCGCTGGGCGGTGACACCCCGGCGGCCAGCTATCTGGACCAGGCCAAGGTCCTGGCCGCGGCCGCCGAGTCCGGCGCGGACGCCGTCCACCCCGGCTACGGCTTCCTCTCGGAGAACGCCGAATTCGCCCAGGCCGTCCTCGACGCCGGGCTGACCTGGATCGGCCCGCCCCCGCAGGCCATCCGCGACCTGGGCGACAAGGTCGCCGCCCGCCACATCGCCCAGCGCGCCGGAGCCCCCCTCGTCGCGGGCACCCCCGACCCCGTGAGCGGCTCGGACGAGGTCGTGGCCTTCGCGCAGGAGCACGGGCTGCCGATCGCGATCAAGGCCGCCTTCGGCGGCGGCGGACGCGGTCTGAAGGTCGCCCGCACGATGGAGGAAGTCCCCGAGCTGTACGACTCCGCCGTCCGCGAGGCGGTCGCCGCCTTCGGGCGCGGTGAGTGCTTCGTCGAGCGCTACTTGGACAAGCCGCGGCATGTGGAGACCCAGTGCCTGGCCGACACCCACGGCAACGTGGTCGTCGTCTCCACCCGCGACTGCTCCCTCCAGCGACGCCACCAGAAGCTCGTGGAAGAGGCGCCCGCGCCGTTCCTGACCGACGAGCAGAACGCCGACCTGTACCGCGCCTCGAAAGCCATCCTCAAGGAAGCCGGGTACGTCGGCGCGGGGACGGTGGAGTTCCTGGTCGGGACGGACGGCACGATCTCGTTCCTTGAGGTCAACACCCGTCTCCAGGTCGAGCACCCGGTCACGGAGGAGGTCACCGGCATCGACCTCGTCCGCGAGATGTTCCGTATCGCCGACGGCGAGGCCCTGGGCTACGACGACCCGCAGATCCGCGGCCACTCCTTCGAGTTCCGCATCAACGGCGAGGACCCGGGCCGCAACTTCCTCCCCGCCCCCGGCACCGTCACCACCTTCGACCCGCCGACCGGCCCCGGCGTCCGGCTGGACGCGGGCGTGGAGTCCGGCAGCGTCATCGGTCCGGCGTGGGACTCGCTGCTGGCCAAGCTGATCATCACCGGCGCCACCCGTACCCAGGCCCTCCAGCGGGCGGCTCGCGCGCTGGCGGAGTTCCAGGTCGAGGGCATGGCCACCGCCATCCCCTTCCACCGCGCCGTGGTCGCCGATCCGGCCTTCACCAGCGACCCGTTCACGATCCACACCCGCTGGATCGAGACCGAGTTCACCAACACCATCGCCCCCTACGCCGCCGCCCCCGCCGCCACCGACGAGGACGAGGACACCGGCGCGCGCGAGACCGTGGTGGTCGAGGTCGGCGGCAAGCGGCTGGAAGTCTCCCTGCCCGCCTCCCTCGGAATGGCCGCGGCCCCGGCCGCCGCGTCGAAGAAGCCCAAGCGCAAGGCCGTCAAGAAGGGCGGCTCCGCCGCCTCCGGCGACGCCCTGGCCTCCCCGATGCAGGGCACCATCGTCAAGGTCGCCGTCGCCGAAGGCGACACCGTGGCCGAAGGCGACCTCATCGTCGTCCTCGAAGCCATGAAGATGGAACAGCCCCTCAACGCCCACCGCGCCGGGATCGTGAAGAACCTCAACGCGGACGTCGGCGCCTCGGTCAGCTCCGGCGCCGTGATCTGCGAGGTCAAGGACTGACGCCGGACCCCGCGCCACCCCTCGGCAGGCCCCACCCCGTCCTACGCGTCCTACGGGGGAGGGGCCTGCCGATGTCCGGGCGCCTCAGTCCTTGAGCGTCCGTTCCAGGAAGCCCAGCACCGTGTCCGCGTACACGTCCGGCTGGGTCTTGATGCCCTGCAGATGGTCGGTGTCCGGCAGCGTGTGCACCTCGGCCAGCGGGTAGCGCTCGCCCAGCGCCCGCACCCCCGCGGCCGGGATCATCGTGTCGCGCTCACCGGCCAGGAAGAGCATCGGCGTCCGCTCGTACGCCCCCTCCGCCGTCGGCGGCCACTGCACCCGCAGCATCGCCAGGGCCGCCGACGCGGCGACCGTCTCCAGGGCCTTCCGGGAGACCCCGGTGCGCAGCGGGCCGGGGATCGGCAGCCCGTCGGCCGCGACGAAGTTGCGGAACAGCGGGGACAGTTCGAGAGCCGGGCCGCTGTCGCAGATCACCGCGTCGACCGGGCAGTCCTCCGCCCGCCCCAGCAGATAGAAGGAGGGGAAGGCGGAGATGGAGAAGCCGTAGACGGCGAAGCGCGCCGCCGCGTACTCCTCCTTCTTGCGCAGATACTTGATGACCGCCACCACGTCATCGGTGTGACGGTCGCTCATGCCCCAGCACGCCGGGTCCGAGACGCTCTTGCCGTGGTTGCGGTGGTCGAACAGGGCGACCGTGTAGCCCGCCCGGTTCAGCATCGCCGCCTGGGCCAGGCTCGCCGACTTGCTCAGCCCCAGGCCGTGCCCCAGCACCACCACCCGGGCCGTATCGCCCGGGCAGAGCCACACATGCAGCCCGCGCGGCTTCCCGTTCAGCGGCACCTGGACATCGGTGCTGGTCAGGCCCAGGTCCTCGGGCTTTTTGTGATGCGGCCGCCGGGGCGGGTGGTAGATGAAGTACGAGAGGAAGGCGCCGTAGAGGGGAGCCACCGGGAGAGTCGCCGCGGAGGCCGCCTTCGTCAGGAATCCCGTCGCCATATCGCAAACCCCCATCACAGATCGTGCCCGGTCGTGCGCGATCGTAGTGGTGTCACCGGGTGGCCGGGTCGGCCGGGAACGGAACGTGTCCGAAGTCACCGGGCGTTCCCGTACGGCAACGTCGCGTCGCGGCACGGGCGTTGCCGGTGCGACGGGCGGGTACGGTCGTCGATGGACGGACGCCGGACGGCGGACACGGATGAACTCCAACGGAGGTAACGGAACAGTGCCGCTCATACGCCCGGTCGCCTCTGCCCCGGTCGACCCCGCCCCGGTCTCCGACTCCCGGCCCTCCGACCCCCGGCCCGCTGACGGTTGGGGTCCGCTCGCCGGGCCGCCCCGCCCCGAGGACCGCCCCGGCCCCGGCGAGGTCGCCGTATGGCTGCTGCGGATCCCGCCGTCGGCCGCCGCTGCCGCCGCGGTCGCGGACCGGCTGCTGGACGCGGGCGAGCGCGAGCGCGCCGCGCGGATGCGGCAGGAGACGGGGCGCGAGCGCTACATCACCTCGCATGTGGGGCTGCGGACCGTGCTCGGCGGATATCTGGGGACGGACCCGGCGGACATCGAGTTCACCCGCGAAACCTGCGGCATGCCGGACTGCGACAAGCCGCACGGCCGCCCCGCCGTCGCCGGGGACGGCACCCTGGCCTTCTCACTCTCCCACTCCGGGGACGCCGCGCTGTGCGCGGTGTCGGGCGGCGCGCCCATCGGCGCCGACATCGAGGAACGCGACCCCCGGCGCACCGGCGACCGGCTCGACGGCCTGATCGGCCAGCTGCACCCAGGCGAGCGCGCGGCCATCGCGGCGCTGCCGGACGAGGAGCGGCGGGCGCGCGCGTTCATGAGCTGCTGGGTGCGCAAGGAGGCGTATCTGAAGGGCATCGGAACCGGGCTGCCGGGCGGGCTCCGCACCCATTACGTCGGCCTCGCGGAGGAGTTCGGCGCCCCGGCCCCTGCCGACGCGGCCACCCCGCCCGGCTGGGCCCTGACCGACCTGCCCGCCCCGCCCGGCTACCAGGCCGCCGTCGCCGTCCGCGCCGACGCCGCCCCGGCCGTGACCTTCAGCGGTCTACGGCTGGGGTGACGGGTCGGGTACCTTCGGACATATGTCGCATCGTGACGAGGTGGAACTCTCCGCAGGCACCATCGAGTACGAGGACACCGGGGGCGAGGGGCCGGTCGCCGTTCTGCTGCACGGTGTCGCCATGGACGGCTCGCTGTGGCGCGAGGTGGTCGCCGGGCTCCGCCCCGGCATCCGCTGCGTCGTCCCCACTCTGCCGCTGGGCGGCCACCGCCGCCCCATGCGCCCCGACGCCGATCTGTCCGTCCTCGGCGTGGCCCGGCTGGTCGCCGAGTTCCTGGAGCGGCTTGACCTCACCGACGTCACCCTCGCGATGAACGACTGGGGCGGCGCCCAGGCCCTCGTCGCCGACGGCCGCGACGAGCGGATCGGGCGGCTGGTCATCACCTCGTGCGAGGCGTTCGAGAACTTCCCGCCGGGCCTGCCGGGCAAGAACCTGCACACCTCCGCCCGCCTCCCGGGCGGGCTGCGCACCGCCTTCACCCTGCTCAAGCTGCGTCCCTTGCGGCGGCTGCCGATGACCTGGGGCTGGATGACCAAACGCCCGGTGCCGCCGGAGCTCATGGACGCCTGGTTCCGGCCCCTGTGGACGTCCCCGGCCATCCGTCACGACCTGCGGAAGTACGTACTCGGCGTACCGCCCGCCACGGAACTGCTGCACTGGGCCGAACGACTCCGCACCTTCGACCGCCCCGCCCTGGTGGCCTGGGCGTCCGAGGACCGCGTGATGCCCCCGGAACACGGCCTCCGCCTGGCTGCCCTGCTGCCCCAGGGCCGCCACGTGGAGATCCCCGACAGCTACACCCTGATCCCGGTGGACCAGCCGCACCGGCTGGCCACCCTGATGCGCGCCTTCGTGCTGGACGCCCCCTACCCCAGCCCGTGACGCCGTAGAAAGGCATCGACCAGACGGTCGGTGAACTCCTCGCCTACGGGCTCGGCGGTCACCAGCACCCGGTAGTAGACGGGGCCCATGAGCTGGTCGATCTCGGCTGCCAGGTCCAGGCCGGGCGGCAACTCTCCCCGCTCCACGGCGCGTTCCAGCGGGGCGCGGTCGCGGTGGCGCTGCTCGTCCAGGTACCGGGCGCGGAAGTCCCGGGCGAACTCCGGGTCGTGCTGGGACTGGGCGATCAGGGCCCTGAAGACGGCGCCGGAGTCGGAGGCGCTGAGGAACCAGGCCAGTTGGCGCAGATAGGCGCGCAGGTCGACGGCGATCTCACCGGAGTCCGGCTGGGTGAGGTCCTCGGCCACGTCAAGGAGGAAGGCGTCCATGAGGACGTCGGTCTTGGTGCTCCACCAGCGGTAGATGGTCTGTTTGGCGACCCCCGCCCGGGTGGCGATGCCCTCCATCGTGACGCCCGCGAAGCCCTTCTCCACCAGCAGGTCGTCGGCCGCTTCCAGCACCGCCAGCCGGGCCTGCTCGCTGCGCCCGTGCCGGTTGCCGTGGTGGCGCGGTGCCGTCCGGCTAGTGCTGTCCGCCTCGGCGGTGTGTGTCGCGCGTGCCATCTCGCCTCCCTGGAGCAGCATAGCCGTTTCGGCCTCCTAGACAAGACTCAACGTCGCGTCTACTCTAGCCGTCATGACACACACCGACACCCTTGCCGACCCCCGGGTCGAAGCCGCCCTCAGCCGCCTGTTCGAGCTGGCCGAGCAGGACGAAACCACCGCCCGCGCGTCGCTGCCGCCCGGCGCGATCGAGTCGCTGGCCCCGCAGGAGCTGGCCGACGCCGCGGCCGGGATCTACATGCCGATATCCGCCGAGGGCGGGAAGCTGCTCTACAACCTGGTGCGCGCCGTCCGCCCCGCCACGGTCGTGGAGTTCGGCATGTCCTTCGGGATCTCCGCGCTCCATCTGGCCGCCGCCGTACGGGACAACGGCACCGGGCGCGTCATCACCACCGAAATGAGCAAGGAGAAGATCGCCGCGGCCCGCCGGACCTTCGCCGAGACCGGGCTGGACGACGTGATCACCGTGCTCGAAGGCGACGCCCGGGAGACCCTCGCCGACGTCGAAGGCCCGCTGGACATCGTCCTGCTCGACGGCTGGAAGGACCTGTGCCTGCCCGTGCTGCGGATGCTCGAACCGCGCCTGCGGCCCGGCGCCCTCGTCGTGGCCGACGACGTCGACCAGGGCGAAGGTCTCCTGAAGCCGTATCTCGACTACGTACGCGACCCCGCGAACGGCTACCGGGGCGTGACGTTCCCCGTCGAGGACGGCATGGAGATCAGCTGCCGCCTCTGACCCGCGCTCCCTCGCGACCGGCCGCGTTGTCGGACCGGCGGCGTACCGTCGTGGGTATGTGCAGATCCATCAAGACGCTCCGCCCGCCGTATGCCGAATCCGTCACCGACGAGGACATGCGCGCCGCCGCGCTGCAGTACGTGCGCAAGATCAGCGGCTTCCGCCAGCCCGCCCCGCACAACGCCGCGGCCTTCGACAAGGCGGTCGAGGCGATCGCCGCCGCCACCGGGGAGCTGCTGGGCACGCTGGAGGTAAAGGGCCGCACAAGCTGAATGGCCCGGTGCTCTCGAAGCCGAGAACAACCGGGCCATTCAGTCGATCAGTGGTGCGCCGCCAGGGACTCGAACCCCGGACCCGCTGATTAAGAGTCAGCTGCTCTAACCAACTGAGCTAGCGGCGCGTGCTGACGAAGTAAATACTACCTGGTCCGGGAGGGTGCTTTTGACCAACATCAGATGGTCAGCGAGAGCAGCATCGGCGCCGCCTCGCGGTTGAGCAGATAGGCGGCCTGCCGCAGCCGGTGCGCGCGCTCCAGGGGGAGGGAGAGGGCCAGGCAGCCGACCGTGTGCCCCGCCGTGACGGGTACGGCCGCGCAGACCGTGCCCACGGCGTACTCCTGGAGGTCGAGCACGGGCACGGTGGGCGGCTGGCTGTCCAGCTTGCGGAAGAGCACCTTCTCGCTGGTCGTCGTGCGCGAGGTGAGGCGGACCGTTTTGTGGCGGGCGAGGTGGTCGCGGCGGCCATCGTGGTCGAGCTGGGTGAGCAGGCACTTTCCGACGGCCATCGCATGGGCGGCGGAGCGGAAGTCGACCCACTCGTTGACCTTGGGCGTATGCGGGCTGTCCGCATACTGCGTGATCTTGACTTCGCCGTCCACGTAGCGGCTGAAGTAGACCGCCGCGCCCACAGAGTCACGGAGCGCGCCGAGCGACTTCTGCAGCTTGTCCTCGACGGCCTGCCCGCGCCCCGGGAGGCCGGTGTCCAGCAGGGTGAGGGAGGCGCCGCCGATGTACGCCCCGTCGGCGATCTGCTCGACGTACCCCTCGCGGCGCAGCATCCGCAGCAGCTCGGTGAGCCGCTCGCTCGGCAGCCGGGTCTCGCGGGCTATCCCGGCGTGGCTCACCCCGCTGGAGTGCCGGGCGACGACCTCCAGGATGCGCAGGGCGTGCCGCACCGAGCGGAGCGGTGCGATCGGCTCGGGCCCCAGCACCACGGCGTCCCCTCTCGCAGGTGGTGACCGCTTGCGTCATCGCCGTCGCTGCGGGTCACGGCCGTGGGGTAGCCCGGACGGCCTCCGCAGGAGGCGGTTTCGTACCACGATAGCCCTCAAGGGGGCGAAATGGAGCGGAAGTTGAGCGATGGCATATGCCGTCGTCAAGCCGCCCACCTCGCCCCCTCGGGTCGGGGGCTGCAGGGGATTCGGCCCCGGGTTACAGCACGGCGCTGAGGAACTCCCGGGTCCGCTCGTGCTCCGGCTCCGAGAAGATCTTCTCTGGCGGGCCGGACTCGATGACCCGGCCCGCGTCGAACATCAGCACGTCGTCGGAGATGTCCCGCGCGAAGTTCATCTCGTGCGTCACACACAGCATGGTGATGTCCGTCGTATGGGCGATGTCCCGCAGGACGTCCAGCACGCCGGCCACCAGCTCCGGGTCGAGCGCCGAGGTCACCTCGTCCAGCAGCATCACCTGCGGCCGCATCGCCAGCGCGCGGGCGATCGCCACCCGCTGCTGCTGTCCGCCGGACAGCTGCGTCGGATACATGTCGCACTTGTCGCCGAGGCCGACGAGGTCGAGCAGCTCCCGCGCCCGCGTCTCGGCCTCGTCCTTGTCCAGGCCCAGGACGTGCACCGGGGCCTCGGTGATGTTCCGCAGCACCCGCATGTTGGGGAAGAGGTTGAACTGCTGGAAGACCATGCCGATCTTCTTGCGCACCTCACGGGTGTGCTTCTCGCCCGCCGGGACCAGCTGGCCGCCCCGGTCCTCGTGGGTGAGGTAGTCCCCGTCGACCTTGATCGTGCCCTCGTCGGGCTTGAGCAGCGTCATCAGCAGCCGCAGGATCGTGGTCTTGCCGGAGCCGGACGGGCCGATGAGGGTGACGTGCTTCCCGGAGGAGACCGAGAAGTCGAGGTCGTCCAGGACCGTATTGCTGCCGAAGCGCTTGGTCACCTTGTCGAAGCGGATCAGTTCACTGCCGTCCACGGCAGGATTCGTGTGGTCGGTTTCAGTGGCCAAGACGACGCTCCAGGGCTCGCATGAGAAGAGATGCCGGATAGGCGATGAGAATGAAGGCGATGCCGACCATCGTGAACGGCTCGATGTAGTGGAAGGACGACGAGGCCTCGCCCCGCGCCTTCTGCAGCATGTCGACGACGCCGATCAGCGCGAGCATCGGGGAGTCCTTGAGCATCGCGATGACGTAGTTGCCGAGGGCGGGCACCACGCGGCGGATCGCCTGCGGAAGGATCACCGCCAGCCAGGTGCGGCCCCGGGAGAGGCTGAGCGCGGTGGCCGCCTCCCACTGGCCCACCGGGACCCCGTCGATACCGGCCCGGTAGACCTCGGCGGTGTACGTCGAGTAGTGCAGCCCGAGCGCGATCACACCGGTGGTCAGCGCCGAGAACTTGATGTCCCAGGTGGGCAGCACATAGAAGAAGAAGAACAGCTGCACCAGCAGCGGGGTGTTGCGGATGAACTCCGTCACCGCCCCCACCGGCCAGCGTACGAAGCGGCTCGGCGAGCGGAACGCCATCGCCCACACCAGCCCCAGCGCGAACGCCAGGATCGAGCCGAGGGCGGTGGCCTCCAGCGTGATCAGCAGCCCGTGGCCCAGCTGCGGGAGGAAGTCCTTGGCCACGTCCCAGTCCCACTTCACTGGGCACCTCCTCCGACGACGATGTTGCGCGACTGCTCGGTCTCCTGCTTGCCGATCAGCTTGCGCGTGACCAGCGAGCCCTTCGCCGGCGCCTGACCGATGTTCGCCTTGGCGCGCCGCTCCAGCAGCCGCATCAGCCGGGTCAGGATGAACGCCAGGACGAAGTAGAGGACCAGGATGATCGAGTAGATCTGCGCACTCTCACCCGTCGCCAGCCGGGAGAGCTGGGCGGCGAAGGTGATGTCGGCGACGTTCACGGCTGAGACCAGCGCCGTCGCCTTCAGGATCTCGATCAGCAGATTGTTGAACGGCGGGATCATCTCGGGGACCGCCTGCGGCAGGATCACCCGCCGCATCCGCTGCGCCGGGGTGAAGCTGAGCGCGATGGCCGCCTCGCGCTGCGCGGGCGCCACGGAGGCGATCGCGCCGCGGACGATCTCGGAGCCGTACGCCCCGTAGTTCAGCCCGATGGCCAGCACCGCCGCCCACATCGGGAACAGCTGCCAGCCGAAGGCCAGCGGCATCACGAACGCCAGCCAGAACATCAGCACCAGGGCCGACGTACCGCGGAAGATCTCCACATAGGCGGCGGTGAGGAAGCGGACGAACCGCGACCGCGAGGTGCGCGCCATGCCGATGCCGAAGGCGACGACAAGGGCGAAGACCGCGCTGAACAGGGTCAGCTGGATCGTGATCCAGACGCCCGGAAGAAGCCAGTGTTCCCACAGCCCGGCCGTCATTTGCACAGCTCCTCGGCGGTCAGATCAGTCATCTCGCCCTCGGTGAAACCGAAGGGCCGCACGATGCGCAACAGCTCACCGCTCTTCTTCATCTTGTGCAGCTCGACGTTGAAGGCATCGCGGAGCTTGGTCTCCTCCGGCCGGAAGGCGAAGCCGCCCGCCCCGATGTCCGGCTTGCCGTCGAGCATGGCCTGGAACGGCTCGGTCGCCTCGGCCCGCTTGCTGTTCCGCTGCTTGACCACGTTGTGCACGGTCACGGTCGTGCCCGCGAACACATCGGCCCGGCCCTGCTCCACCGCCAGCAGACCGGCCAGCTGGTCCGGGAGGATCAGCATGTCGCTCTCCTTGACCCCGGCGTTCTTGGCGTAATCGATCTCGGCATAAGCCGTACCGGTGGCCATTTTGGCCTTCTGTTTGACGATGTCGTCGTAATTGTGCAGATTTTTCGGATTGCCCTTGCGGACGATGAACGCGTCCCGCATGCGGTAGTCCGGGTCGGAAAAGATCACCTGGGCGCAGCGTTCGGGGTTGATGTACATCCCCGCGGAGACCACGTCGAACTGCTGCGAACGGAGTCCCGGAATCAGGGAGCCGAACTCGGTCGGCACCGGCTGGACCTTGTCCACCCCCAGCCGCTTGAAGATGACCTTCGCGATCTCCGGCGCCTCACCGGTGAAGTCGCCATTCTTGTCGATATAGCCGAATGGGATCTCCCCCGCAATTCCCAGTCGGACCGTACCCTGCGCCCGCAGGCGCTCCAGCAGATTGCCCCCGTCCCTGGCGTCCGTGCTGGACACCCGGCTACAGCCGACCGCGCCCAGCAGGCCAAGAGCCGCGCCGCCGACCAGAAGCGATCGACGGGATGCCCCTTTTGCTCTGCTATCGATGTCTTTCCCACGTGGTGGAGCCATGGGCGCGCGGCTACCCGAACCCACGAAATATATGCCGGTCGTTTCCAGCCCTTGATACAGACGATGCTGAGCGTGTCCCCTGGGGTAGGACTGGTAAAGACTGGTTCCGAAGCGACCTGGAGGAATGTCGATGGTTGACCGAGCCGACCGGTTCATCGAGGTCTCGCTCGAAAAGCGCGGAGTGACCTGCACCGCGAAACTCCTCGACGACCGCGCACCGATCACCTGCGAGGCGGTCTGGAACGCGCTGCCGCTCGGGGGTGACGTATATCACGCCAAGTACGCGCGGAACGAGATCTACGCGCTGCTGTCACCCTTCGCCCCCGAGGAGCCACCGCTGGAGAACCCCACGATCACGCCCATCCCCGGGGACCTGTGTTACTTCACCTTCTCCGACACCCAGCTCGGCACGAAGTCCTACGGCTACGAGTCCCAGGCCAAGCACCAGGGCAAGCGCCAAGTGGTCGACCTGGCGCTGTTCTACGAGCGGAACAACCTGCTCATCAACGGTGACGCGGGCTGGGTCCCGGGCATCGTCTGGGGCTCGGTGGTCGACGGCCTCGACCGCATGGCCGACGCCTGCCAGGACCTCTGGCGCGCAGGCGCCCTGGGCGAAACCCTGAGCTTCCGCCGGGCCTGATCCCACCGTCCCGGGGGGGGGGGGGGGGGAGGGGGGGGGGGGGAAGGGGGAGGGGGGGGGGGGGAGGGAGACGTGGTGGGAGGGCGCTGAAGGAGATGCGATCTGCGGCGCCACTCCG
>NZ_JBVIVI010000001.1:1523826-1580791 GCF_055595765.1 Streptomyces sp. NPDC040405 | reverse complement strand
TATTCTTTCTGTCGTGCGGGTCCCCCGCCCCCCCCCCCCCCCCCCCCCCACCCCCCCCCCCCCCCCCCCCCCCCCCCCCCCCCCCCCCCCCCGGGACGGCACATCCAGCCGATGCGCGGCACATCCAGCCGACGTCCGCCAAATCCAGCCGACGTCCGCCACATCCAGCCCCTCCGGGCGTACCTCCCAGCCCCTCCGGGCGTACCTCCCAGCCCCTCCGGCGTTTGAGGAGCGGGGTCCAGGGGCGGAGCCCCGGCGGGGGTCTGGGGCGGAGCCCCAGCGGGGTCCCCGGGGCGGAGCCCCGGGGGGCACGTCACCCCACCGGCGCGGGCACGCCCTCCGCGACCCCCGCCCCATACAACGCATGCGCCACCCGCAAAAGCACCGCATCCGCATGCCGCGCCCCCACCAACTGCACCCCGATCGGCAGCCCGGACGAAGACATCCCGCACGGCACGGACGCCGCGGGCTGCTGCGTCATGTTGAAGGGGTACGTGAACGGCGTCCACCCCGTCCACCGCGTGTGCCCCGACCCCTCGGGAACCTCCACCCCCGCCTCGAAGGCGGTGATCGGCATGGTCGGCGTGACCAGCAGGTCGTACGCGGAGTGGAAGCGCCCCATGGCGTGCCCGAGGGCCATCCGTACGTCCACCGCCGCCAGATAGTCCAGCGCGCTGTACGCGGCCCCCTGGGCGCAGACCTCCCGCAGGTCCGGGTCGAGCAGTTCCCACTGCTCCTGGCCGAGCGGCTGCACCACCCGCGCCGCGCCGCTGAACCACAGCGTGTGGAAGGCCTCCACGGGGTCGGCGAAGCCCGGGTCGATCTCCTCCACGACCGCGCCGAGCCCGGCCAGCAGATCCACGGCCCGCCGCACCGACGCGGCCACCTCGGGGTCGACATCGACCGAGCCGCCGAACGACGGGCTGTAGGCGACCCGCAGCCCGTCCACCGAGCCGCCGCCCGCGGCGACCGCCTCCCGGAAGCTCCCCCCGAAGGGGGCGAGCTGCGACCAGTCGCGCCAGTCCGCCCCGGTGATGACGTCCATGAGCAGCGCGGCGTCGGCCGCGTCCCGGGTCATGGGCCCCACATGGGCGAGCGTCCCGAAGGCGCTGGCCGGATAGATCGGCACCCTCCCGTACGTGGGTTTGAGCGCGAAGACGCCGCAGAAGGACGCGGGGATGCGGACGGAGCCGCCGCCGTCCGTCCCGAGGCTGAGCGGACCGGCGCCCAGCGCGACCGCGGCCGCGCTGCCACCGCTGGAGCCGCCCGCGGTGCGCCCGGGGTCGTACGGATTGCCCGTCACCCCGTACACGGGGCTGTCCGTGACCCCTTTCCAGCCAAATTCCGGGGTGGTCGTCTTGCCGAGAAACACCGCCCCGTGGTCCCGCATCCGGGCCACCGCGGGCGCGTCCTCGTCCCACGGCCCGTCCGTCCGTACCGTGCGCGACCCGCGCAGCGTGGGGCCGCCACGCATCAGCAGGATGTCCTTCACCGAGACCGGAACGCCGTCCAGGAGCCCGGCCGGTTCGCCGCGCCGCCACCGCTCCGCGGACTCCTCCGCCTGGCGCAGCGCCTCCTCGTCGTCCACCCGGCTGTAGGCGTTGACCCTCGGCTGGATCTGCTCGATCCGGTCGAGGGCGGCTCGGGTGGCTTCGACCGGGGAGAGGTCGCCGGAGCCGTACCGCTCGAGGAGTTGAACCGCTGTCAGGTCGTGCAGGTCGGTCATCCAGCTCTCCGTTCAGATCGTGCAGATCATTCGGGCTGTGCGATCAGTCCACCGGTACGTAGCCGAGACGCTTGTCGACGATGTTGAGCAGGGGTTCGCCCGCGTGCCAGCGGTCGTAGTTGTCCTGGAACTGTTCGGCGAGATGGTCGCGCCAGCCGACCGTGTCGCCGCTCATGTGGGGCGAGACGAAGAGCCCGGGCACGTCCCACAGGGGGTCGTCGGGGGCCAGCGGCTCGTTCTCGAAGACGTCCAGCGCGGCGCCCGCGATCTGCCGCCCGAGGAGGGCCGCCTTCAGGTCGTCCTCGATGACGAGGGGGCCGCGTCCGACGTTGATGAAGCGGGCGGTGGGCTTCATACGGGCGAAGGCGGTCCGGTCGAACATGCCGCGCGTGTCCTCGGTGAGCGGGGCGACGGAGATCACCCAGTCGGCCTGCGTGAGCAGCTCGGGCAGCTCGTCGTTGCCGCGGACGCCCGGCCGGGCCGTACGCCCCACCAGGTCGACCTTGATCCCGAGCGCGGCCAGGGTGGTGCCGATGGCCCGGCCGATGGGCCCGGCGCCGATGACCGCCGCGCGCGACCCGGCCAGCCGCATCGTCTCGCGGTGCTGCCAGCGGCGCTGCCGCTGCAGCTCCCAGCTGCCCAGGAAGTCCTTGCCCAGGGCGATGACCAGCCCGGCGACGTACTCGGCGATCGGCTGATCGAAGACGCCGCGCGCGTTGGTCAACACGGTGTCGGAGGCGGTCAGTTCGGGGCTCAGCAGCCGGTCCACCCCGGCGCTGGCGGTGTGGACCCAACGCGGCCGGGGGCCGTCGCCGGGCCAGGCGTCGCGTACCGCGTCGGAGGTGAAGTTCCAGACCAGGAGGACGTCGGCGGTGGGCAGGGCGTCGGGCAGGGTCTTCTCGTCGCACACCACGACCTGGGCCCGGCCGGCCAGCCGGTCCAGCCGGACCGGGGGCTGCTCGCCGAAGACGACAACAGTGCTTTCGGACATAGGCGGGTAACCGTTTCGAAACGTGGGTGAGTTTGGCTGTCGAGAGTCGGGGCAGGCGCCAAGGTTTGCGGGGATTGACCACGCTAGGCAGCGGAAACTACCGTCGTCAACAACGGATCTGTCCCGACGTCCCGGCATCAGGCCGGTGCTCTCTCTTATATCTCTGGCCAATGGTCCAGCCCTCCCTTTCTGTATTGGGGCTCGATATATGGACGTCTCCTTTCTGGGTGGCCCGCAGCCGCAGCGTGGCGTGGGCGTCGTAGCACCGTTCGACTTCGCGCTTGATCGCGAACTGTGGCGCTGGGTGCCGGACGAGGTCTCCTTGCACCTCACCCGCACACCCTTCGTCCCGGTCGAGGTCAGTCTCGACCTGGCACGGCTCGTGAGCGAGCACGAAACCCTTCAGAACGCGGTGCGGGCGCTGAGCGCCGTCGCACCGGAAGTGGCGGCATACGCCTGCACCTCGGGCAGCTTCGTCGGCGGCGTGGCCGGTGAGCGCGCGATGTGCGCGGCGATGACACAGGCGGGCGAGCTGCCCTCGCTCACCACCTCGGGCGCCCTGCTGGCGGCGCTGCAGGAGATCGGCGCCCGGCGGGTCGCGGTGGTGACCCCGTACACCCGGTCGGTGACCGACTCGCTGGAGGACTACCTGGGCGAGGCCGGTATCACCGTGACCGGCCGGGCCTATCTCGGACTGACCCGGCACATCTGGAAGGTGCCCTACCGCGACGTGGTCGACATGGCGCGGGAGGCGGTGGTCGGGTCGCCCGACGCGCTCTTCATCAGCTGCACCAACCTGCCGACGTACGACGTGATTCCGCAGCTCGAGGCGGAGTTGCGGATGCCGGTGCTGTCGGCCAACCAGGTGACCATCTGGGCCGCGCTGCGGGAGATCGGCGCCCAGGCCGTCGGCCCGTACCAGGCGCTGCTGGACCCGGCCGCGCGGCGGGGCCCGGCGGGGATGGCGTCGTCGCCGGTGGCCGACCCGATGGCCTCGATGCCCCCGATCTCGGATCCGGTGGCGGACGCCGAGCCGGCGCCGGAGGCGGCGCTGGCCGGGGCCGCGTCGCCGGGGCCGGACGGCGATCCGGCGGACGGGCTCGACCCGGGGTTCGGGCCGGGGATCGGCGAGGGCCCGTTCCTCGACGACTCGGGAGGTTCGTCTGCGATGTGAGGGAACCCGGCGGGCGGCTGCGGTGTATCACAAATGACAGTGCGGGGCGGCGCTCACGGGGGCCGCAGGTAAGGAGGCAGTCATGACGGACGCGACGCGGGCGACGCCGGACACGGTGGGTTTTCTCTACCCGGGCTATTCCGCCGAGGACGACTATCCGCGGCTGGAAGGGATGCTCGGCGACAGCGTCCGGCTCCCGCTCGTCCACACCGACATCGGTGAGGACGCGCACCGGGTGGACGCCCTGCTGGAAATGGGGTCGGGGGCCCGTCTCGCGGCCGGGGTCGCCGAGCTGAAGGAGCGCGGCGCCCAGGCGGTGATCTGGGCCTGTACGAGTGCGAGCTTCGTCTTCGGCTGGGAGGGCGCCCGGGAGCAGGTCAGCGAGCTGGAGGAGACGGCCGGGCTGCCCGCCTCCAGCACCTCCTTCGCCTTCGCCCATGCGGTGCAGGCGCTGGGTGTGGAGAGGCTGGCCATCGCCGCGACCTATCCGGAGGATGTCGCGGAGTATTTCAAGACGTTTCTGAAGGCGGCGGGCGCCGAGGTGGTCTCCACCCAGGGCAGCGGCATCATCACCGCCGCCGAGGTCGGCACCTGGGGGCGGGAGGAGGTGCTGCGGATGGCCCGCCATGGTGACCATCCCGACGCTCAGGCGGTGCTGCTGCCGGACACTGCCCTGCACTCCGCCGCCTGGCTGCCCGATCTGGAAGCGGACCTGGGCAAGCCCGTGCTCACCGCGAACCAGGTCACGGTCTGGGAGGGGCTGCGGCTGCTGGGCCGCAGGCCGGTCCATGACCGGCTGGGCACGCTGTTCGCGGCGAGCGGCTGAGCGGGAGAACAGGGGAGCGGGCCGGGGAGCCGGGGAGCGGGCGGCGAGGTTCCTGGACAGCGGCGGAAAAGGGGGAGCGGGCGGTGACGGATCGGTGAACCGGGCGGGAATTCCCTCTCTCCGGACATCCCCGACAGGGTTCCGCTTCCCGAAATCTGCTTAGTATCCAGCCGTGCGCCGCCTTCCTCCCTTCTCGCCCGGGTCGCCACGCCCGCTGCTGATCACCGGTGCGGTGACGGTCGCCGCGGCGGTGGCCGCCGCCACCCTGGCCACCGGCGGAGGGTCCTCGGACGCCCGGGCGTCGCGGGCCTCCGCCACCGCGGCCGACGGGCTGCGGCACACCACGGTCGAGGTGTCGGAGGGCGGCTGCGGCAAGGGCTGGGCCCATCCGTACCGCGGCAAGCAGGTCTTCGACCTGAAGAACACGTCCAGCAGGGCGGCCGAGGTCTATCTGACCAACCCGGCGAACGGCTCGGTCTACGGGGAGGTCGAGGGCCTGGGCCCGGGCACCACCCGCCCGCTGCGGGTCACCCTCGGCGGGGGCTCCTATGCCTTCCGCTGCCTGCCCGACGACACGGACGCGGTCACCGGACCCACGGTGACCGTGGCCGGACCGGCACGCGGCGGCGGCCCGGCCGCCGTTCCGGTTACCCAGCAGGACCTGATCCCCCCGACCATCGCCTACCAGAGATGGGTCCAGGGCCGGATGGGCGAGCTGGTGCGGCGCACCGACGTGCTGCGCTCGGCCGTCCGCGGGGGCGATCTGGCCGCCGCCCGCGCGGCCTGGCTCCCGGCCCACCTGGTGTACGAGCGGATGGGCGCCGCCTATGGCACCTTCGGCGACGCGGACAGGGCGATCAACGGCACCACGGCGGGGCTGTCCGGCGGGGTCCGCGATCCGGGCTTCACCGGCTTCCACCGCATCGAGTACGGGCTGTGGCACGACGCGTCCGCGAGCGGTCTGCGCGGTGCCGCCGACCAGCTCGACAAGGACGTCCGCGCGCTGCGGGACAGCTGGCCGCAGCAGCGGATGGATCCCGCGGACCTGGGTCTGCGGGCGCACGAGATCATGGAGAACAGCGTGCAGTTCGAGCTGACCGGCCGCACCGACTACGGCAGCGGCACCAACCTGGCCACCGTGCGGGCCAACCTCGACGGCACCCGGGCCGTGCTGGCCCGGCTGCGCCCGCTGCTGACGTCCCGTGACCCCGGGCTGCCGGAGATCGACACCTGGCTGGACCGCACGGGCAAGGCCCTGGGCGCCGCCCACCAGGGGGACCGCTGGACCCCGGTGGACCGGCTCGACCGGGGGCGCCGGGAGAAGATCAACGCCGCCGCGGGTGCGCTGGTGGAGCGGCTGGCCGATGTGGCGGCCCTGACGGATGTGCGGAGGACGCGGTGAGCGAGGTGCGGCGGCGGGGCTTTCTGCGGGGTGCCGCGGCGGGCACGGTCGGCGCGGTGGCGGGCGCCTCGGCCGCCCCGGCCGCCGCGCGGGCGGGCGACGGGGGGACGGATGGTGCGGCGGCGGGCGGTGCGACCGCGGGTGGCGCGACCGCGGAGGGTGCGGGAAGCCTGCCCGCGCGGGTTCCGTTTCACGGCGGGCATCAGGCCGGGATCCTCACCCCGCCGCAGCGTGCCACCGCGTTCCTCGCCTTCGACGCCACCGCCGACGGGCGCACCGAGCTGGCCGAGCTGTTCCGTACCCTCACCGCGCGCTGCCGCTTCCTCACCACCGGCGGCACCCCGGATCCGGTGGGCATCACCGCGCCGCCCGTCGACTCCGGCACCCTGGGGCCGCTGGTCGGCGCCGACCGGCTGACCGCGACGGTCGGCGTGGGCGCCTCGCTCTTCGACGGGCGTTATGGGCTGAAGGACCGCAAGCCCCGGCGGCTGCGCGCCATGCCGTCCTTCCCCGACGACGACCTCGACCCCGACTGGTGCCATGGCGATCTGAGCCTCCAGCTCTGCGCGGAGAACGCGGACACGGTGCTGCACGCGCTGCGGGACATAGCCCGGCACACCCGGGGCGCGCTGCAGGTGCGCTGGCGCATGGACGGCTTCCTCAGCCCGCCCCGCCCCTCCGGCACCCCGCGCAACCACATGGGCTTCAAGGACGGCACCGCCAACCCGGACACCGGTAACGCCCGGCTGATGGACCGCCTGGTGTGGGCGGGCGGGCGCTCCGGGGAGCCGGGCTGGGCGAATGGCGGCAGCTATCAGGTGGTCCGGCTGATCCGGATGCTGGTGGAGTTCTGGGACCGGGTGTCGATCACCGAGCAGGAGCGGATGTTCGGCCGCAGCCGGGAGTCCGGCGCACCGCTGGACGGGCGGCACGAGTTCGACACCCCGCGCTTCGCCCAGGACCCCAAGGGCGACATCATCCCGCTGGACAGCCACATCAGGATGGCCAATCCCCGCACGGAGCGCACCGACGACCAGCGCTTGGTGCGCCGCGCCTACAACTACGACCGCGGCATGGACGGGAACGGGAATCTGGACATGGGCCTGCTCTTCTGCTGCTATCAGCAGGACCTGACCCGGCAGTTCGAGGCGGTGCAAAAGCGTCTCGCGGGCGAGCCGCTGGTCGACTACATCAGCCCGTTCGGCGGCGGCTATTTCTTCGCGCTGCCCGGGGTGCGGCACCAAGCGGATTGGCTGGGCCGGGCCTTGCTGTCCTGACCATCCGGTGCTCTTCCGCCCACCCCCCGGTCAAGAACGCCTCAAGAATTCCTTGTGTTTTCCTGACTCTCTATTCATTCACCCTCCTCCATGGATTCCATCGGAATGTCCGGCCCGCGGACGAGGATCACGGCGCAGGCGTGAAACGGATACGTGTGGAGGCTAGGCATGGGCGGTAGAAGACGAGCGAAGCGCTGGAGTGCCCTCATCGGTGCCGCGGTGCTGGCGACCGCGGGCGGGGTGGCGCCCGCATGGGCCGCGCCCGCCAAGGGGGCGGCGCAGCGGACCGCGACGCCCGTGAAGCATGTGGTGGTGCTCTTCGACGAGAACGTCTCGTTCGACCACTACTTCGGCACCTATCCCAAGGCCGCCAACACCGACGGCACGAAGTTCACCCCGGCCGAGGACACCCCGAAGAACATCGACACCCTCGCCCACGCGGGCCTGCTGGAGAAGAACCCCAATCTCTACAAGCCCAAGCGGCTCGCGTCCTCGCAGGCGATGACCTGCGACCAGAACCATTCCTATGGCCCCGAGCAGTACGCGGCCAATGGCGGCAAGGCCGATAAGTTCGTCGAGAACACCGAGGTCAGCAAGTGCACCGGGCTGTTCGGCGAGCCCGGACTGGTGATGGACTACTTCGACGGCAACACGGTCACCGGGCTGTGGAACTACGCCCAGCACTACGCGCTGAGCGACCGTTCCTTCAGCTCCGCCTACGGCCCGTCCAGCCCGGGCGCCGTCGAGCTGGTCTCCGGCCAGATCCACGGCATCGTCTCCACCGACCCGAAGTCCTCCACCGAGGACCCGAAGCAGACCGACAAGCCGGACCCGGCCACTGTCGCCTCCCCGGACGCCCAGGGTGTCGGCACGATGATCAACGACCCGGACCCGGCCTTCGACGACTGCTCGGACAAGGACCACACCAGCAGCAGCGCCCTCGGGCAGCTCAAGGGCAAGAACATCGGTGACCTGCTCAACGCCAGGGACGTCAGCTGGGGCTGGTTCCAGGGCGGCTTCCGGCCCAGCACCGCCTGGGACGGCAAGCAGGGCAGCTACGCCAAGTGCTCGGGCACCACGCACACCAACGTCGGCGGCGCGTCCTCGGTGGACTACAGCCCGCACCACGCGCCGTTCCAGTACTACAAGTCCACGGCCAACCCCCACCATCTGCCGCCGAAGAACGTGTCGGAGATCGGCCACAGCGGTCAGGCCAACCACAACTACGATCTGACCGACTTCGACGCCGCCCTCAAGACGGGCCATCTGCCCGCGGTCAGCTTCCTGAAGGCCGCCGAGTACCAGGACGGCCACGCGGGCTACTCGGACCCGGTCGACGAGCAGCATTTCCTCGTCAAGCAGATCAACGCGATCCAGAAGTCGCCGCAGTGGAAGGACACCGCGGTCGTCGTCGCCTACGACGACAGCGACGGCTGGTACGACCATGCGTACGCCAAGCCCGTCAACGGCTCCAGCGACACCACGGCCGGTTCGAACGGCAAGGCGACCGACAGCCCCGCCTGCCAGTCCGCCCCCCGGCCCGCGCGCGGCTACCAGGACCGCTGCGGCCCCGGCCCGCGCCAGCCGCTGCTGGTGATCTCCCCGTACAGCAAGGCCAACAAGGTGGATCACACGCCCACCGAGCAGACGTCGATCACCCGCTTCATCGAGGACAACTGGCACACCGGCCGGATCGGTGACGCCTCCTTCGACGCCCGGGCGAACTCGCTGTCCGGCATGTTCGACTTCCGCCACCCGAACAACACCCAAGTGCTGCTGAAGCAGGACGGTTCGGTGGACTCGGTGCACCGGTCCGGGCACTACACGACCAGCGCCCTGGCCGCCAGCGCCCCGATCGCCGACGCCCTCACCCCGCACCGCCTCGCCGGGGCCGACGGGAGCGCGGGAGCGGGCGGCTCGGCCGTCCTGCCGATCGGCATCGCCGCCGGTGCGCTGGTGTTCGGCACCGCGGCCACCGTCCTGGTGCTCCGCCGCCGTACCGCCTGACACCGCCCGGCCCCGGGGCCCAAGGGACCCACAGAACCCAGGAGTCCCACGGGTCCCGGGGCCGGGAATAAAGCGGAGCCTTCATCCGGTTGACCGTGCGCGGTGCGCGACTGCGCACCGGAGTGCGATCAGGGAGGCGGGCCACCGTGGCCGATGAGCGGGACCGGCGAGGCGAAGAGCGGGACGAAGAGCGCGAGACCATCCGGGCCAGGGCCCGGGGGAGCGCGCCCGTACCGCTGTCGGTGCTCGACCTGGCGACCGTCGGCAGCGGGCTGACCGCCGCCCAGGCCCTGCGCACCACCACCGAGCTGGCCGGGCTCGCCGAGCGCCGCGGCTTCCACCGCTTCTGGGTGGCCGAGCACCACTCCATGCCGGGCGTCGCCAGCTCCTCCCCGGCCGTCATCCTCGCCCATCTGGCCGCGCACACCGAGCGCATCCGGCTCGGCTCGGGCGGGGTGATGCTGCCCAACCACGCCCCGCTCGTCATCGCCGAGCAGTTCGGCACCGTGGAGGCGCTCGCCCCCGGCCGGGTGGACCTCGGCCTCGGCCGCGCCCCCGGCACGGACGGGGCGACCGCGGCGGCGCTGCGCCGCACCGAGCGGCTGAGCGAGGGCGCCGACGAGTTCCCGCAGCAGCTCGCCGAGCTGATCCGGTTCCTGGACGACGACTTCCCGGACGGCCACCGGTACGCCCGTATCCACGCGGTGCCCGGGCCCGTCCAGGGGACGGTCCCCGGCGGGGTGCAGTCCGCGAACCGGCCCTCGGTGTGGCTGCTGGGGTCCAGTGGGTTCAGCGCCCGGCTCGCGGGGCAGCTGGGGCTGCCGTTCTCCTTCGCGCACCACTTCTCCTCGGCCCACACGATCCCCGCGCTCGACCTCTACCGGGAGTCGTTCCGGCCGTCCGCGGTGCTGGACCGGCCGTACGCGTCGATCGGCGTCTCGGCGTTCGCGGCCGAGGACGAGAAGCAGGCCCACCGGCAGGTGCTCACCGGCGCCCTCTCCATGATCCGTCTGCGCACCGGGCGCCCGGGCCTGGTGCCGTCACCGGAGGAGGCCGAGGCGCACGCGTTCAACGAGATCGAGCGCGACTTCGTGAACAACTGGCTGGCCAATGTGGTGTACGGGACGCCGGACGAGGTGCGCCAGGGGCTGGACGACCTGGTCAAGCGCACCGGGGCGGACGAACTCAAGATCACGACGACGGCGCACGGACCGGAGCCCAAGCTCCGTTCGTACGGCCTGATCGCGGACGCGTACGGCCTGCCGGACGCGCCCGCGCAGCCCTGATGACGGGGCCGTACGGCAGGCCCCATGACACCCCCTAGCTGACCGCCGGGCAGGCGGGGAGCATGGGCGGGATGCGGTCCGGCGGGACCGGGCGGGAGTAGAACCAGCCCTGGCCCGTGTCGCAGCCGATCCGCCCCAGCCGCTCCGCCTGCTCCGCGCTCTCCACACACTCCGCCACCACCGTGAGCCCCAGCCGGTGCGCCAGCTCCACCAGCGCCCGGACGATCGTCTCGTCCGCCGGATTGGGGTGTTCCTCGGCCCGGAAGCCCTGGACGAAGGAGCCGTCCAGCTTGAGCGTGGAGACCGGCAGGCGGCTCAGATAGGCGAGGTTGGAGTAGCCGGTGCCGAAGTCGTCGATCGCGATGGCCACCCCCATGTCGCTCAGCGCCTGGAGCGCCTGGAGCGGACGGCCCGCCGAGCCCATGACCGCCGACTCGGTCAGCTCCAGCTGGAGCAGCCGCGGCGGCAGCCCCGTCTCGGCGAGGATCGTGCCCACGTCGGCGACCAGGTCGGAGTCCCACACCTGACGCACGGCCACATTGACGCTGACCACCAGCGGATGCCGCGGATGGGCCTGCTGCCAGGCGCGGGCCTGACGGCAGGCGGTACGCAGCACCCAGCGCCCCAGCGGCACGATCGCGCCGTTCTCCTCGGCCAGCGAGACGAACCGATTCGGCGAAAGCCGTCCGAACTGCGGATGGTCCCAGCGCACCAGGGCCTCCACCCCCCGTACGACCCCGTCGACCAGGCCGACCAGCGGCTGGTAGTCCAGCACGAACTCCTCCCGCTCGACCGCCGGACGCAGCGTGCTGGACAGCGCCTGACGGGTCATGCGGTGGGCGTTGCGTTCGGGGTCGAAGAGGGTCCAGCGCGCCTTGCCGTCCTCCTTGGCCCAGTAGAGCGTGGTGTCCGCGGCCTGCATGAGCCAGGTGGTGTGGGTGCCCGCCGCGGGCCGCTCCACGACGCCGATGCTCGCCGACACCGACAGCCGCTGCCCGCCCACGTCGAACGGCCGCTGGAGCGCGGCCAGCACGGAGCGGGCCAGCTCGCACACCTGCTCGGTGCCGCTGGACTCCCGTACCAGCAGGGCGAACTCGTCACCGCCGAGCCGCGCCACCAGATGGTCGCCGGGCGCCGCGCATTCGGTCAGCCGCTGGGCGACCGCGCGCAGCAGCCGGTCGCCGACCCGGTGGCCGAGGGTGTCGTTGATCGCCTTGAAGCCGTCCAGGTCGAGATAGCACAGCCCGATCCGGCCGGTGCCCGCGCGGTCGTACGCCCCCGCCTCCAGCGCGGCGGCCAGCCGCTCGAAGAAGAGGTTCCGGTTGGGCAGCCGGGTCACCGGGTCGTGCATCTGCAGATGGCGCAGCCTGCCCTGGAGGTCCCGGCGGTCGCTGATGTCGGCCATCGACAGCAGCAGGCTGCAGCTGTCCGGGGCCGGTTCGACGGTGATCTCGGCCCACAGGGCGTGGCCGTCGGAGTGATGCAGCCGACGGGTGCACGTCATCCGCTCGCGGCGGCCGAGCAGCACATCGCGGTAGTCGCTCCAGGTGCGCGCGTCCTCCCGCAGCTCCGCCAGCTCGGCGGCGCCGCGGGTGGCCAGCTGGGCGGGGTCGGCGCCCAGCAGGGTGCCCAGCGCGGGGTTGGCGTCGAGGACCGTGCCCTCGCGGTCGATGACGGCCATGGCGAGCCGCGCCGCGTTGAAGGCGGCGCGGTAGTCGCTGGGCGCGGCGCCCGGGGGAGCGCCGGGCGGAGCGCCCGGCGGGGTGCCGTGCGCGCAGGGCGGTGTGCCCGGCGCGCACGGATGTGTGCCCGGTTGCGCGCCCGCAGGGGGCGCCGGAGCCGGGCGTGCGCCGGCGCCCGCCCCGATGGGCGGAGCGCTGGGGGGTGTATCACGCTCAGTGATCGTCGGCAGCGTCGCGCCGGGCGCGCGGCCCTGCCCGTCGGGGGTTCCGCTCACCGCTCGCTCCCGCGTGGGGTTTGTCTTGTCCAGGTATGTCATCTGTGTTGTACACGTCTCGTGCATCTCTCACACCGGGTGCCGGGCAGGCGATAAGTGCCCGCCTGAATAGGTAATCCCCGCTGGAAATGTGCCGATCATAGAGGCTCGTACTCCGCGCGTTCCATAGACGCCATCGCGATCACCGCCGCCTTGACAAGGTGTTTGGTCGTATCTGTTCGACTCTGCGCGGGCGCACCGCCCGCTTGACCGGATGTGACCGTCTGTTACGTACCCGCATCCCGGCCGGTTCACTCGACCGGTCCAGCCGAACAGGGCGTACCGCGCCAATCCGACCCAGGGTGGAGTGGGTGTTCCCTCTACGCCCGGGAGGTCGGCATGGCGCGTCCTCAAGCGTCCGCGGGGGCGTGGCGGCCGACCCGGTTGCGCCGGGCCCAGGCCGTCCTGACCTCGCTGAGCGCCGTGGTCGCCACCACCGTGGTGGCGGGCCCCGCCACGGCCGCCGGCGCGGGCGGGCCCTGCACCCTGGAGCGCACCGGCGCCCACCACTCCGAGGGGCTGGACACCTGGAACCGCAACTACCCCCGCCCGGCCCGCTCGCTCCGCGCGGCCATGGTCTTCCTGTCCTTCCCGGACGCCGCCCCCAGGGTCACCCCCGCCCGGCTGGCCGCCGACCACACCCCCACGACCGGCGACTTCTTCCAGCGCGCCTCCTATGGACGCTTCTCGCTGCGCGTCCACCCGCTGCGGCGCTGGATCACCATGCCGAAGGCGTCCACCGCGTACGCCATACAGCGGGACTGGAACTCCGCGCGCCGCGCCGCGTATCTGCGCGACGCCATCCGCGCCACCGATCCGCACCTGAACTTCGGCCGATACGACATCGTCTACCTCGTCGCCGACCCCGATGCCCCGGGCGTCGACGCCGACGCGACGAAAGTGGTCAACTTCGAGCGCCCGCTGCGCGCCGACGGTAAGGACCTGCGCCGCCTGGTGACCGTCTTCGAGCACCATCCGCCCGATCGCAACGTCCTCGCCCATGAGACCGGGCACGTCTTCGACCTGCCCGACCTGTACCACCGGCCCAGCACGACCGACAACAGCGGCGACTGGGACACCTACGTCGGCGACTGGGACCTGATGGGCAGCCAGTTCGGGCTCTCCCCGGACCCCTTCGGCTGGCACAAGTGGAAGCTCGGCTGGCTCACCCGCCGACAGGTGGCCTGCGTCCGGGCCCTCGGCCCGAAGATGTACACCCTCCAGCCCCTCAGCGCCCCCATGGAGGGCCGCCCCGGCGCCGACACCCGCACCCGGCTGGTGGTGGTCCGCACCGGCCCCACCACCGCCCTGGCCATCGAGGCGCGCGGCGCGTACGGCAACGACGCGGGCACCTGCACCGAAGGCGTCCTGGTCTACCGGGTGCGCAACGACGCCGCCTCCGGCGAGGGCCCGGTCCGGGTGCTGGACGGCCACCCCGCCACCTCCGCCTGCTGGAACGAGTCCGTCTACCCGGCGCTGGCCGACGCCCCGCTCGGCGTCGGCGACTCCCTCCTGGCCAAGGACGAGGCGGTCCGGGTGACCGTCACCGGCCGCGCCACCGGAGGCTCCTGGGCCGTCCAGGTCACCCGCGGCGAACGCTCCTAGACCGGTTCTCACACCGGCGCCGCGCGGGCGTCTCACCGGCGTCTCACCGGCGTCCGAACGGTGATCAAGCAACGTTCGAGGCAACGCTCCGAGACTGTGGCCTCGTTTTGATCTCCGGCGCCCAGGAGCTGACCATGCCACGACACGCGAATCTGGCCGAGTCACTGAGAGACCGGGCCCGGGACAGAGGCGCCGACGTGGCGCTGGCCCACCCGGACGGAAGCGGCGGCGAGCGGCGGGTCTCCTACGCCGAACTCGACGCCCGCGCCGGGGCCGTCGCCGCCTGGCTGCGCGGACGCGACGCCGCCGGGCGCCGGGTGCTCGTCGTCATGGACCCCGGCCCGCACACCGCGGCCGCCCTGCTCGGCTGTCTGTACGCGGGCGCCGTCGCCGTCCCCGTCCCCGCGCCCACCGCCTCCCGCACCGCCGCCGAGCGCACCGTGGCCATCGCCCGGGACGCCGCCGTGGACCTTGTCCTCACCGAGACGGCGCACGCCACCGAGACCTCCCGCCGCCTCTCGCTCATCGGCCGCGCCGACCTCACCTGCCTGCCCGTCGACCGGCTGCGGCCGGACCACGCCACCGGGCACGCCCCGCCCGCGCGCACCGGTCCCGACAGCCTCGCCCTGCTCGCGTACGACTCCGGGCCCGCCAACGCCCCGCGCGGCGCCCGGCTCACCCACGGCAACCTTCTCGCCGCCATGCACGCCCTGCGGGCCACCCTGGGCACCGGCCCCCGCTCGCGGATCGGCGGCTGGCTGCCCCGCCGCCACACCCCCGGCCTGATCGGGCAGGTGCTCCACCCGCTCTGGCTGGGCGCCACCGCCGTACCGCTGCCCGCGCGCCCGTTCCGTACCGACCCGGCCGCCTGGTTACGGGCCATCAGCCGCCACGGCATCACCGAAGCCGTCGCCCCCGACACCCACTACGCGCGCTGCGCCGCACTCACCGCCGACGAACACCCCACCGGGCTCGACCTCTCCCGCTGGCGGACCGCGCTCAACGCCGGGGAACCGGTCTCGCCCGCCACCATGGCCGCCTTCGCCCGCCGCTACGCCGCCGCGGGGCTGCGCCCCGGAACCCTGGTCGCCGGATACGCCCCCGCCGAAGGCGCGCCCCTGCTGATCGCCGAGGGCCGCGCCCCGGTGCCCGGCGCGGAGTTCGGCGTCGTCGACCCGCTGACCTGCCGTCGGCTGCCCGAGGGGGCGGCCGGGGAGATCTGGGCGCGCGGCACCGCCGTCGCCACCGGCCACTGGGGGCGGCCACCGGACACCGTGCCGCTCTTCGCCGCCCGGGCCGCCGACGGGCCGGGCGGATACCTGCGCACCGGCGACCTCGGACACGCGGCGGCGGGCGGCATCCGCATAACCGGCCGGGTCCACGACGGCCTCCTGGTGGACGGGGTCACCGTGCACCCCCAGGACGTCGAGCGCGAACTGCTCGGCTGCGGACGGGCCCTGGGGTCGGCCCGGGTGTTCTGCGCGGGGCCCGGTGCCGGGCCGCTGGTCGTCGTGCAGGAGGTCCGTACGGCGAGCGCCGCCCGCACCGGACTGCCCCGGCTCGCCGCCCGGATCCGGGCCCGGGTAGCGGAGGAGTTCGGCGTCACCACCGGCGCGGTGCTGCTCGTCCGCGCCGGTACGGTGCGCCGGGACGGAGCGGCGAAGGTACGCCGTGCCCAGCTGCGCGAGTGGTATCTGCGCGGTGAACTGCGCGCCCTGCACGCGGAGTACGCGCCAGGCCCCACCGAACCGTGCCGGGGCGGCGCGGCCTGAACGGCGGGCGCGGAGTCCGGGCGCGGAGTATGCGGAGTAATACGTGTGTTCGACAAGGGGGAAGAGGGCGGAAAAAGCTGCGAGGCCCGGAAACGCTTGGGAATAATCGTCGTGCGGGGGCCGGTGGGGGAAAGGGCGGGCGAAATGATCAGGGTGCTCATCGCCGAAGACATGCATATGCTGCGCAAGGCACTGGTCGCCCTGCTGGAATTCGAACCCGATATCGAGGTCGTGGCCGAATTCGCCAGTGGCGCCGATATTCTGCCGCAGGCCCGTCAGCTCCGCCCGGATGTCGCGATTCTCGACATCGATCTGCCGGAAGTGGACGGGCTGACCGCCGCCGCCGAGCTGCACACCGCCGTTCCCGAATGCCGGACCATGATGCTCACCAGCCTCGGCCGCCCCGGAAATCTGCGGCGTGCCCTCGCGGCCCACGTCGCCGGTTTTCTGCTGAAGGACAGCAGCCCGGCCACCCTGTGCGATGCCATTCGCGCGGTCGCGCGGGGCGAGCGGGTCATCGATCCGCAACTCGCCCTGGCCGCCCTGGACGACGGTCCGCAGCCGCTGACCCCGCGCGAGCTGGAGGTGCTGCGAATGGCCTCGGAGGGCGAGGAGGCCGCCCGTATCGCGGCCCGGCTCTTTCTGTCGGTGGGGACGGTGCGCAACTATCTGACCTCCGCCGTCACCAAGCTCGACGCGCGCAACCGGGTCGACGCCATCCGGATCGCCCGCGAGGCGGGCTGGCTGTAAGGGCGCGGGGGCGCAGCGGCGCCGAGGCGCTACGAGCGGCCCGGGGTCACGCCGTGACCGCCGGGCCGAACTCCTCCTCCGTACCGCGCCCCCGGCCGCCGCGCGGCGCCTCCGTGGACACCTCCAGCTCGGCCCGCAGCTCGAACCGGCCGTCGGACCGCAGGTCCGCGGAGAGCCGCCCGCCGAGCCCCGACAGCCGCACCCGGAGGTTGCCGATCCCGCTGCCGCCGTCGGCGGTGCCGGTGACGCTGTCGGCGCGCAGCAGGGTGGACGGCTTGCCCACCCCGTCGTTCACCAGCGTCAGCCGCACTGTGCGCCCCGCCCGCCGGGCCGTGATCGCGCAGTGCTCGGCCTTGCTGTGCCGCAGCACGTTGGTCAGCCCCTCGCGCAGGACGCTGGCCAGCACCGTGTCCACCCGCTCGGGAAGCGGTCCGCAGCCGATGTCCGCCGTGGCCCGGATCCCCGCCGCGGACAGCATGGACCGGGCCGTCTCCGCCTCCGTGGACAGCGACATCGTGCGGTAGCCGCTCGCCACCGCCCGTACGTCGGCCAGCGCCTGACGGGACGTCTGCAGGATCTCGGCCAGCTCCTGCTGGGCCCGGTCGTTCTGCCGGGGCACCAGCCGGTGCACCAGCTCGCATTTGAGGGTGATGGTGGAGAGGCTGAGGCCGAGCAGGTCGTGGACGTCCCGGGCGAACCGCAGCCGCTCCTGCGCGACCGCCAGCCGGGCCAGCTCCGCCCGCGACCGGGAGACCTCGGCGACCAGCCCGGAGAGCCGGGAGAGGCCGAACACCACCAGCCCGGTGATGGTGGTGGACACCGTGGTGTACGCGACCTTGTCCCAGCCGAACCCCACCTGGAACAGCAGCACATCGGTGATCACCAGGATCGCGGCGAACGCCGGCCAGGCCACCACCGGGGCCAGCACCAGCAGCGCGGAGCCCGCCAGGAAGCCGGGCATGCCCAGCCACGCCTGCTCGAAGACGGCGAACGGCAGGAAGGTCAGCGTCGCCTGGAGCAGCAGCGTCCAGTGCCGGGCGGCGGCCAGCCGGGGCGCCATCGAGGGGAAGGAGTGGGTCAGCTGGATGCCCAGCAGCGCGGCCAGCACCGGCAGGATCTCCAGCATCCGCACCACCGCGTCCACCGCGCTCCCCGGGGGGAGCCCTTCGACCACATAGGTCACGGCGACGCTGAAGTAGCCCAGGAGCACCACCACAGTGATCACCACGGCCAGGCGCGGCGCCAGGTCGTCGTGGTCGCGCGGCGGCTTTTTCCCGGCATCGTCGGGCAAGAGGCTCCCCTGCACTCGTCCTCCGGATGGTCGGGCCGGATTGGGCGGCTTGCCCGAGAGTATCCGATCTTTTGCGAGGGAGGAGGGGTGCGGCGAAGGCTCATGCTGTACACAGAGTTACGGGTTGTCACCGGCGATCACAGGAAGAATCACAGGAAAAGGGGAACGGGATTCAGGTCGCGGTACGCGGTCGGCCGCCGCAGCCGCCCCAGGGCCACCGGGACGTCGTAGAGCCGGCCGGGGGCGAACCGGGGCCAGTGCGGGCGGAGCCCGGGCACCAGCACCTTGGCCACGGGCAGTCCCACATCCGGCCGGGTCTGGTCCAGCACCAGCAGCTCCATCCCCCGCGCGCGGACCGCTTCCCGTACGGCGGCCAGGGCGTCCCCGTCCGGGGGAGCGGCCATCCCGGGCGGCGGCGCCGCGTCCCGGCCGGGCGTCAGATAGGGCTGGTTGACGGTGGTCGCGGTACGGAACCAGCGCAGCGCCTCCGGGTCGGCCGCGCCGTAACCGCCGCCGTCGGCGCGGGCCTCGACCACCGCGGGCAGCATCTGGTTCAGCTCGGCGAAGGCGTGGCCCAGCGCGGTGTGCCGGTCGAAGTGGGCGCCGAAGCCCAGCGTGATGTCCTCGGCGGGCTTGTCGGTCCGGCGGGAGAGCGCGGCGACCACCGGGATGCCGAAGTCGGTGGTCAGGTCCAGCGCCCACACCTCGCGCCGCAAGCCGCCGTGGGCGCGGCGCAGTTCGGCCAGCCACGGGTCGTCGAAGGCGTCCAGGGCGAGCGCGGGCTGACGGGTGCGGTTGTACCACCACAGGGCGACCGCGTCCCGCTCCACGAGCTCCAGGAAGCCCCGTACGACGGCGTCGGCCAGGGTGGACCCGGCCGCCGCGCCGTTGGAGTCCGCCCGGCAGGAGCGGTGCCCCGGAGGCTGCGGGGCGCCGTAGTACAGCAGCGCGGTGGGCAGCAGCCGGTGCCGCTCGGCGGTGAGCGACCACACCGGCGTCCAGTCGAGTTCGGCGTCCTCGTCGAACGGGTCGGCGAGCCGGTGGCGCGCGGGCGCGGCCCGGTCAGCGAACTGCCGTACGTCCATGAGCTGGACGGTGTCCGGATGCACCGCCTCCGCCGGATCCAGCGCGCAGTAGGCGGCGCGCTGACGCGGCTCGTCCCCCTGGAAGTGGCCGCTGTAGTGCTCAAGGGCCTCGCACAGGGCGCTCGCCCGGGCCTGCTCGGCGGTCCGCCCCTTGCCATGGGCGGCGGCCCGCAGCCCGGCGCGCACCGCGTCCAGCCCGCTCGGCGGGGTGGCCGTCCCGGCGTACGCGGCGTACGAAGGGTGCCGCGCGTGGTAGCAGTTGAGGAAGGCCGGGCCGCGCGGATCGCGGCGGATCTCGGTGACCAGCCCGGTGACCGGGTCGACCAGGTGGCCGTACCGCTCCATGACGTGGCGCGGTGAGTCCGAGGTGTCCGTGGCCGCCACGTGGTCGTCATGCGGCGCCCGCGGCGACGGCAGGGCCAGCGGCGCCCGTATCCGCTCCGCGACCAGCGCGGGATTCCCGCATCCGGCGCACTGGGGGCGGCGGGAGAGCGGATGGCGGTCCACGGTGGCGGTGAGGCTGTCCAGGGTGCACAGCGCCCGCTGGCCCGGATGCCGGTGCCCGGCCAGCCACTTGGCGGCCTCCAGCGCGGCCAGCTGGAGCGCGGCCGCGCGGCTCGCGGGGAGCGAGGCGGGCGGCCGCGGCACCGGCCCCGGGCGGCCCAGCCTGCGCTGGAGGTACGCCTCGGCCTGCCGTCCCCGCCACAGCCGGTCGGCCAGACACGCCCAGCACGGGTCGTCGGGGGCGCCGAGGAACGGGCCGAGCCACGCCTGGGTGCCCACCGGTTTGACAGGCAGCCAGCGGCGGCCCGCGGCGCGATGGGCGGCGTCGACCGCGGCGAGCCTCGGATCGAGGTAGTCGTCGCACACCACAAGAGTGAGTTCGGCGGCGCCGTGTTGACGAGGGCCCACTTGACGTACGGCCCATCGGCACTCCCGGCCCTGTGCGGCCGGGCCCGCCGCCCGGTCGTCCGGCTCCCCGTCCGCCGTGGCCGCCGCCCGCAGCCCCGCCGCCCGCAGCGCCCGGACGACTTCGGCGGGGTCGGCCGAACCGAGGATCACCGACGCCACGGAGGCCGCGGCCGGGCGTCCGGCCGGGCGTATGGAGCGGCCGTCCCCGCCGCCGAGACCGGCCAGCTCCCAGTACGCCTCCTCGGGCCCTGGGGCGTGCGTACGCTCCCGCTCGGACACCAGCCCCGCCGCCCGCAGCCGCGCGATGACCCGCTCGGCCTGCCCGGCGGGCACCGCGCCCGGTGGGCCGCCCGGCGCGCGGGCGGCCTCGGTGAGGATGTGCGCGAGGTCCCGCGATCCGTCCAGCAGCGGCGCGAGCGCGGCGATCGCCCGGCCGTGCAGCGCGGTGACGCCGTGCTCGGAGACCAGATAGACGGCCTCGCCCGGCACCGGCTCGACCCGCAGATGCGGGGTGAAGCCCAGTTCGCCCACCATGCGTCCGCGCCCCCTCATTCCCCGCTGAACGTGCAGATGCAGATGCGCGGTGCGACGGCCTGCCAGGCGGCTCCGGTCAGGTCCTCGATGACCAGATCGTCGAGGACCATGTCGTCGATGACCAGGCCGTCCATGTCGGGGTCCGGGACGCCCCAAGCACCGCCGTCGGGCAGGGACCGTGTGGGTTGCGAGGGGATGGAGGCTTCCGTCATCACAGGCTCTCCTCGGGGTGGGAGGCGGTCGTGGCCCGGGGGCCGCGGCGGGGTCGCCGCCGCGGGTCAGCACCGCCGTCATCGCCAGGGTGTGAATTTGTCATGGGTCGAACTCCCAGGACTCATACCGAGTTCGGTATTCCGGCACTGGTCGGATGCACCGCTCACCCGCGAGTCTTTTCTGTGCCTCGATGGCACGGCCGCGCGGCCAGGAGGCACCTGACGGACCGTTGACGGAGGTACAGGACCATGGACATCAAGGTGTTGGGGCCGCTGAGCGTCGAGGCGTGCGGTCAGTCGATCGTGCCCAGCGCGGGCAAGCCGCGGCAGATCCTTGCACTGCTTTCCGTCTACGCCAACCAGATGCTGCCGGTGCCCACTCTTATGGAGGAAATCTGGGGCACGCAGATGCCGCGCAGTGCGCCCACCACCTTGCAGACCTACATCCTTCAGCTCCGCCGCAGGCTGGCCGCCGCTTACGGCCCCCAGGCGCCGCAGGCGTCGAAGGACGTGCTGGCCACCCGGTACGGCGGCTATGTCCTGGAGGCGCAGCCGGGCGCGGTCGACATCCATGAGTACGACCGGCTGGTGGCCGCGGGGCGCGACGCGCTCGACGCCGGGGACGATGTCGAGGCATCCCTGCTGCTGCGCGAGGCGCTCGCGGTCTGGCGCGGTCCGGCGCTGGTGGATGTGCGGGTCGGTCCGGTCCTGGAAATCGAGCTGGCCCGGCTGGAGGAGAGCCGCCTCGGCGTCCTGGAGCGCCGCATCGAGGCCGATCTGCGGCTGGGCCGCCATGCCGAGCTGCTGACCGAGCTGACCGAGCTGACCGCCCGTCATCCGCTGCACGAGGGGCTGCACGCCCAGTGCATGGCCGCGCTGTACCGGGCGGGCCGTCCCTGGCAGGCGCTGGAGGTCTACCAGGGGCTGCGCGCCCGACTCGTCGAGGACCTGGGGCTGGAGCCGTCGCCGCGGCTCCAGAAGCTCCAGCAGGCGGTGCTCGCCTCCGACCCCGCGCTCGATGTCGACCTCGAAGGGCACTGGCGCCGACCGGTGCTCGACCTGTTCGCCGCCTGACCCGCCCTTCCGGGGACGGTCCGTCCGACGCCCCGCCCCGCTCGACCGCTCGACCCGCCGTACGGCCCCGTCACCTCCCCAGGGCCCGCCCGGTGATCTCCCCCGAAACGCCCGGCGCCGCCCTTCAGCCGGGTCTGCTACGGCTCCGCTGCCCGATCCCCCCGCGCGGGCAAGCGGAGCCGTAGTGCATTTCCCGCCGACCGCCCTATGCACCGCCCGCCCGATGCACTGCCCGTCCGCTACACCGCCCGCCCGATACACCACCGCCCGCTACACCGCCCGTCCGACACCAGCCGAGGGGGCGCCTTGCGCATCATCGACCTGTCCACACCGGTGGACGCCCCCGTGCCCTGCGGCGCCCCCGGTGCGTACGGGATGTCGCGCGTCATCGACCGGACGCCGGTGGAGTGGTCCCTGCGCCCTGCGCACGTCCTGGACATCACCGGCGCCGACCCGGACACCCGCACCGCCGGGGTCGAGGACATCGAGAAGGCGCTCGCCCGGACCGGCTGCCGCCCGCGCCCGCTGGACGTCGTCCTGCTGCACACCGGCGCCGCCTGCTGGGCCGGTACGCCCCGCTACTTCACCGACTTCACCGGCCTCGACGGCCCCGCCACCGACTACCTCCTCGACCTGGGGGTCCGGGTGATCGGCACCGACGCGTTCAGCCTCGACGCGCCCTTCCACGACATGATCCGCCGCTACCACGCCACCGGCGACCGGTCGGCGCTGTGGCCCGCGCACTTCGCCGGCCGCCGCCGGGAGTACTGCCAGATCGAGCGGCTGACGGGGCTGGACACCCTGCCGCCCACCGGGTTCCGGGTCGCCTGCTTCCCCGTGAAGACCCCGGGCGTGGGCGCGGGCGCGGGCTCGACCCGCGCGGTGGCCCTCCTCGACGAGGTGTGAGGCCCGTGGTGACGGCGCATCAGGAGATCGACACCGAGGTCTGTGTCGTCGGCGGCGGCCCGGCCGGTCTCGTCCTGGCGCTGCTGATGCTGCGCTCGGGGGCGCGGGTGACGGTGCTGGAGCGCACCCGCGCGCACGAACGGGAGTCCCGCGGCGAGATCCTCCAGCCCGGCGCGCTGGCGCTGCTGGACGAGCTGGGGGTGCTCGCCGGGGCGCGGGCGCGCGGCGCCCAGGAGCACGACCGGTTCCGGCTGTTCGAGGGCGACCGGGTGCTGCTGGAGGCCGACTACCGGCTCCTCCCCGCCCCGTACGACCATCTGCTGTCCCTGCCCCGGGCGCATCTGCTGGACGAACTCCTCGCCCACTGCCGCCGCTCGCCCGGCTTCCGCTATCTGCCCGGCCGGAGGGTCGGCGGTCTGGTGTGGCGGGACGGGCGGATCGCCGGGGTCACCGCCGACGGCCCGGCCGGGCGCTGCACCGTGCGGGCCCGGGCCGTGGTCGGGGCGGACGGCCGCTACTCCCGGGTCCGGCGGCTGGCCGGAATCGGCGCGGGCCGCACCGAGGCGCTCCACCAGGTGCTGCTGTGGTGCACGCTCAGGGCGGGCGGCGCGGACGCTCCGCCGCCGCGCGAGGTGCGGGTGTTCCGCACCGGGGACGGCCCGGTGGTGGTCTACGGTTCCTGGCCGGACCGCGTCCACCTCGGCTGGACGCTGCCCCAGCACGGCCACCGTGCCCTCACCGCGCTCGGTCCGGACCGGATGAGGGAGCGGCTCGCGCGGGCCGTGCCGCCGTACGCCACGGCCATCCGCGAACAGGTCCGCGCCCTGGGCGACCTCGGGATGCTGGACGTCTTCTCGGCCCGCGCCCGGCGCTGGGTGGACGACGGGCTGGTGCTGATCGGCGACGCCGCCCACACTCATGGCCCGATCGCCGCCCAGGGCATCACCCTCGCCATCCAGGACGCGGTGGTGCTGCACCCGGTGCTGGCCGGTGCGCTGGCCGCGGGCGACCTCGGCGCGGATCGCCTCGCCGCCTTCGAGGGGCGCCGGGGGCCCGATGTCGCGGCCGTCATACGGATGCAGACGCGGCAGAGCCGGGCCCTGCTCTCGGGCGGCGCGTTCGCCACGCGCGTGCGCCCCCATCTCGTCCGGGCGCTGCGCCACACCCCACTGCACCGCAGGATGCTCCAACGCATCGCGTTCGGCGGGCCGTCGATCCGCGTCATGGATGCCAGGGTGTGCGGGCGCCCATGAGCGGGCGGCGCGCGTCGGCCCCGGCCCGGGTCGAGGCGGGCTCGAGTCACGGCGGCGACCATGGCGTTCTCACGAGAAACGCCATCCGGGAACGACCGCGAGGAGGCCGCCGATGGTGCCGAGGGTGTCGGACGCAGCCGGGCTGTCGGTCGTCGTGCTGGGCGGCACCGGTGCCCTGGGCCGCGCGGTCCAGCGCGCCTTCGAGGCCGTGGGCGCCCGGGTACTGGTCGTCTCCCGCCGGGAGCCGGAGCCCGGTGAGGCCGTCTCCTGGGCCGGGCTGGACCTGACCCGCGCTCCGTCCGGGCAGCTCGCCGCCGTCCTCGCCGGGGCCGCCGCCGACATCGTGGTGAACGCGGCCGGGCTCACCCATGGCGGCACCGAGGAGAAGTTGGCCGCGGCCAATGCCGGGCTGGTGCACACCCTGGTGGAGGCCGCCGCGGCGCTGCCGTACCGGCCCCGGCTGGTGCAGCTGGGCACCGTCCACGAGTACGGCCCGGTGTGCCGCGGCGTCGGCATCACCGAGGACCTGCCGCCCGCGCCGGTCAGCGCGTACGGCCGCAGCAAGCTGCTCGGCGCGCAAGCCCTGCTGCGCGCCACCCGGGCCGGTGCGGTGGACGGCACGGTGCTGCGGATCGCCCAGGTCCTCGGCCCCGGGGCGCCCCGGGGCGACCTCCTGGGCACCGTCGCCCGCCATCTGGCCTCCCACGGCCCCGGCCCGTTGCGGCTGGAACCGCTGGAGGGGCACTGGGACTTCGTGGACATCCGTGATGTCGCCGCCGCGGCCCTCGCGGCGGCGACGGCGCCCCGGGTGAGCGGACAGGTCGTCAACATCGGCTGCGGTCAGGCGCTGAGCGCGCGTCGGCTTGTGGAGCGGATGATCGTGCTCAGCGGGCTCGGCGTGCCGCTGGTGGAGGAGCTGGGCGCCGGTGGTCACCCCGCGGGCCCCGGCTGGCAGCGGGTGGACATCTCCCGGGCCCGGCTGCTGCTGGGCTGGCGGCCGCGGTTCGGCACGGTCCGGTCGCTGCGCGATCAGCTGGCCGAGGCGGGAGCGCCGGACCGGGCGATGGTGGCGCGACCATGATGGACCTCGGCCTGGAGGGGCGTACGGTCCTGGTCACCGGCGCCACCGGCGTCGTCGGCCGGGCCGCCGCCCGTGCCTTCGCGGCGCAGGGCGCGCGGGTGGCGCTCGCCTTCCGTAACCGCCGCGGGGCCGCCGAGGAGCTGGCCGCCGAGCTGGCGGGCCCGGACGGCAACCGTGCCTTCGCCGTGCCGTACGCACTGGAGGACTCCGCGTCGCCGCGCTGGGTCGTGGCCGCCGTCGAGGAGCGCTGGGGCGCGCTCGACGTCCTGGTGGCGAACGCGTGGCGGCGGGGCGCGCGAGGCGATTCGCGCGCCCGTTTCGAGGACATCCCCGAGGGGGACTGGCTGCCGGTTGTCGCGGACAGCCTCGCCCCGGTGATCCGTACGGTGCAGTGCGCCGTCGTCGGCATGCGGGAGCGCGGCTGGGGCCGGATCGCGCTGGTGTCCTCGCGCCGGGTGCCCGACGAGTTCCATGGCGCGGCCGAGGCCGGGCTGCACGGCCTGGCCCGCGGCCTCAGCGGGCAGGTGGCGACGGACGGCGTGCTGGTCAACGCGGTATGCCCGGAGGGCGCGCCCTCCGTGGCCGGGGCCGCCGCGCAGACCCTGCTGTTCCTCTGCTCGGCGGCCAACACCCAGCTCACCGGCCACACCCTCACGCTCACAGGCGGCTGACCGGGGGAGAGATCGTGCGTGTCCTGTTCACGACCTGGGCCCCGGGCGGGCATCTGGTCGCGCTGGTGCCGCTCGCCCGGGCGTTCCTCGCGGCGGGGCACCAGGTGCGGGTCGCGGTCCCGGGCGGCTGCGCGGCGGCGGTCGCCCGGGCCGGGCTGATGCCGGTGCCCGCCGGTGTGCTGCCCCGCGCGCTCGGCGCCCCACCGCCCCTGGCGCGCCGCTCGCGCGGCATCTGGCCCGCGGACTGGCCGGTGCGGCCCGGGGTGCTCGGCCCGGAGCAGCACGGGGCGCTGCGCGCCCTCGGCGACCGGCGGGTGGCCATCGCCGAGGCGATGGCCCAGGGGCTGGTGGCCTACGCCCGCTGCTGGCAGCCGGAGCTGGTGGTGCACGACGCGAGTACGTACGCGGGCACGGTGGCCGCGGCGGCGCTGGGCGTGCCCGCGGTCGGCCAGTTGTGGGGGAGCGCGGCGCTGCTGCGCCTCGACCGGCAGCGGCTGGACGGGCCGCCGCTGCCCGGCTATGCCCGCCTGATGCGGCGTTACGGGGCGGACCCGGCGCGCGGACCGGAGCTGTGGCTCGATCCCTGCCCGCCGAGCCTGGCCCTGCCCTCGCCGGAGCGGCGGCTTCCGGTGCGATTCGTCCCGTACGAGTCGCCGTATGAGGCCGCGCATGAGCCGCCGTACGCGTCGCCGGAGCCGCCGCGCCGGGCGCACGGGGCGTACGAGGCTCAGGGGGCAGACAGGGCGGATGAGGGGGCGTGCGACGCGGCGCGCGATCCGTCGTACGACCCGGTCCGCCCCGGGCCTGGGCCCGGGCCCACCCGGATCTGTGCCGCGTGGGAGGACCCCGCGGGCCCGCCCGAAGCCGTCCGGGCGGCGCTGCGGGCGGCCGAGGCGCGCGGGGTGGAGGTCGTCCGGCTGGGCAGCGCCGCCGGGGGACGGCCGCCCGCCGGACCGCTGCACCGGGTGCTGCCGGGCTGCCGCGCGGTGCTCCACCAGGGCGGCGGGGCCGCCGTGCTGGCCGCGGCCGTGGCCGGGGTGCCGCAGCTGATCGTCGCGCCCCGCCCCGAGCAGCAGCTCAACGGCGCGCGGGTGGCCCTCACGGGCGCCGGGGCGTATGCCCCCGCCGACCTGCTCGGCGGTTCGCCGCGCACCGCCCGGGCTGCCGGTGCCCAGCTGGCCCGGGACCTCTTCGCGCTGCTGGAACAGCCCTCGTACCTGGTCGCGGCCCGCGCGCTGCGGGAGGAGGCCCGGTCGATGCCCGGCCCGGAGGCGGCGGTCGTCCGGCTCACGGCACGCCCCCAGGGCACACGAAAGGCCCCTCACGCCTGGTGAGGGGCCTTTCGTATGTCTGTGCGCCGCCAGGGACTCGAACCCCGGACCCGCTGATTAAGAGTCAGCTGCTCTAACCAACTGAGCTAGCGGCGCCTGCTGACGTAGGAGACCTTAGCACCCGGGTCAGGCGAAGTGAAAATCGATATCTTTGAGCCCGTTTCCGGTCCGCCTCCGGCCCGCTTTCAGCCCGGAAACAGGGCGGGTGCGCTGGTCACAGCCGTGTCGTCGGCGTTTGCGCCGTCGGCCGCGCGGAGCGTGCGGGCCGCCCGCACACAGGCCCACAGCAGCACCTCGGGCCCGGGCAGCCAGGGGCTGCGGACGTCGGGGGCGACGAGCCAGCGGGGCGAGGGGGCGTCGTACGAGGCGATCTCCGCCGGGGGCTCGGGCTCCGCCGGGCCGGGGTCCAGGGGGAACAGGGGCGGCACGGTCACCGTGTCCCCCCAGCCGTAGCAGAGCAGCGGCGGCGCCGCGCCGCCCCACTCTTCCCAGCCGAGCAGCGCGGGCAGCCGCTGGGCCGCGCCCGGGGTGGCGAACAGCATGACCCGGCCGCCCTGGGCGGCCACCGGACCCGTGCCGGGGCCATCGGTCCATAACCGGCTCACCACCCGGCGCCCGAAGAGCGGATCCATGCTGACGACGTCGAACGCGGTGCCGCACGGCAGCGGGACCGAGGTCGCCGGATGCTCCGCCCAGAGCGCGTGGACGCCGCGAGGGGAACGGCTGGCGGAGGCGAGCCAGTCCGCGCCGGCCGGGGTGACGTAGGAGGCGGTGTGAACTGAGTCCCGAGGCGTTCTGCTCATATTTCTACAATTACCGTCGACGGAGGAGGAGTCGGGGGATGCGGCAAAACCAGGACATGGAGCGGAGCGATGGGGTACCTTCCGCTCGCATATGCCCCCGGCGCATGATCATGGCAGGACGCCGCTCGTTTGTGCGGGTTTCTCGTACGGAGTAGGCCCATCAGTCCGGCAGCTCGCCGCTTTGTATCAGTTCGCGACCGAACTCGATCATCTTTTTGGCGTAGTCCTCGGTCCACTCCGCCCGCTCGGCGATCACGGCGGGGGTCAGCCGGTCGAACCGCCTCGGGTCGGCGAGCTGCGCGGCCGCCATCGCCTGGAACTCCATGGCCCGGTCGGTCGCCGCGCGGAACGCGAGCACCAGCTCGGTCGAGCGGGTGAGCAGCTCGCGCGGATCCTCGATCGACTCCAGGTCGAAGAAGTGCGCCTCGTCCTTGACGGCGGCGGCAGGTTCGAAGAGCAGCGCGGCCGGTTTCATTCGCCGTGGCGCGGCGCTGTGCGGGCCTTGAGCCGGTTCCGGCTCGGGCATGTGATCTCTCCTCCTGGCTCGTGAGACACGTTCGGTTCGCGGTGCGTCCTGCTCTCATTGTCGCGCGAGAGGCAAGACCGCCGCCCCCACCAGGGGTGTCTCCCCACCGGCCCCTCCTCCGAACCCAGCGCCCGGCCCCGGGCCCCGGCTCACCGCCGGGAGATCTCTAGGGCCGCCAGGAGACGCGGTGTTCGGCCAGATGCGACAGAACCGCGTGGTTCGCCTCCCAGCCGTCCGGGAACTTCACCGTCACCCCCAGCTGCACCGGCTCCGTCGACGGATGCTCGTCCAGCAGCTCCGCCACCCCGGCCCGGCACACCACCACGCACGCGTGCCGGTGGCGCGACGCCAGCACGCACAGGCGGCCCGTCTCCAGATGAAAGGCCGTCGCGTCCGGGCGGCCGGACAGCGGGTGCAGCACCACCGTCACATCGAACTCACGTCCCTGGAGTCGGTTCGCCGTATCGACGGTGACGCCCGACACCCCCAGCTCCGCCAGCGCCGCCCGCACGGCCGCCGCCTGGTCGCGGTGCGCGGTGCCGACGGCGATCCGGTCGGCGGTCAGCGGCACCGGCTCGTCGGCGCGCTCGCTGACCGCCGCGCCGCCCCGGTCCAGCGTCCGCCGGACCACCTGGGCCACGGCCGCCACCGCCTCCGGGTCGGTGCGCGGCGTACGGCGGGCGGGCAGCTCCAGCAGCCCCCACCCCGCGACGGCGGCCTCGTCCAGCACCCGGTCCGGGCCCGAACCGTCCGAGGGCACCCCGAAGCTCAGCCGCCGGTCGCCGTGGTCCGTACCGCTGCGGAAGGGTGTGTACGGATAGAACGCGTCCGAGACCAGCGGCGCGGCCGACGCGGGCAGCCGCCAGGACACCGGCAGCCGGTGCTGCGGAAGCTGCGGATTGTGGGCCAGGAGCGTGGTCACCGCGCTCGCCGACGGGTCGTACGAGAGCCCCGCCCACTGATCGGCGCCCACCACGCTGAACGGGTCGAGCTGCCCGGGGTCGCCGACGAACAGCGCCCGCTCGAAGAGCCCCGCGACGGCCAGCAGCGCGTCCGAGCGCATCTGGTACGCCTCGTCCACGATCGCGTGGCTCCACGGCTCGACGTGTCTGACGTGCGCCCACTTGGCGGCCGTGGAGACGACGATGCCGAGCCCGGCCAGATCGGCGGCCTTCGCCGAGCAGCGCACCGCCGGATGACCGTCGAGCACCGGGTCGTACGGATGCGGATCGCTGCTGTGCAACCGGCCGACCGGAAGGTCGGGGTCGGCCGTGGCGAGCCGGTCCACCAGATCGTCCACCTGCGCGTTGGTCTGCGCGACCACCATCAGCGGCCGCCCGGCGGCGGCCAGCTCCCGGGCCGCCCGGACGACCAGCGTCGACTTGCCCGCACCGGGCGGGGAGTCCACGACGACACCGCGGTGGGTGCCGTGCAGCGTGTCGTGCAGGATCGCGTCGGTCGCGCGCGCGGCCGCGGCCGACGGGTCGAACGGCTCGCCCTTCCCCGTACGGGCCGCCCGGTCCGTGGCGATCACAGATAGTCCTCCTCGGTCACGGGGTCGGGAGCCTGATCGGGAGCGGCGGCGTCCGGCGGGCCGCCGTGGGTCCACGGCGTGCTCTCGGGGTCGGGCAGGTCCGGACCGCCGCGCGGGGCGTGCTCGAACAGGGTCCAGCACACCCGGTCGCCCGGCTCGGGCACCGAACCCGGCTCCGGCTCCTTGCCCCGGCCCATCCCACCGGTCAGCCGCACCACGAACGCGGCGGAAGCCTCTCCGAGCCCCGCGGGCTCCTCGGCCTCCCCGGCGAACTCCGCGGTCTGCGTCCTGCCGTCGTCCATCACCCGGTACAGCTTGAGCCGCTCGGCCAGATGCGGACGGTCCTCGGTGCACACCGTGACCAGCGGCCTCGGCCGCGGCACCTTCGCCTCCGACCAGGCCATCTCCACCTCGGTGACCTCGCCCGCGAACGCCTCCCCGGACAGCCGCCGCCCCGCCATGACCAGCGGGTCGTCCAGCGCCTCCTGCGCGTCCAGCTGGGCCTGCGCGGTCTCCCGCGCCGCGAGCTTCTGCGCCGCCGTCACCGCGTCGTCCCGCTTCGGCTGGGGCGGCTCACCGGCCCGGACCCGGTCCCGGTGGGCCGTGTACGACCAGCGGTCCCGCTTCCAGCGGTCCGCCACCCGCGCCCCCTCCGGCAGGTCCCGCAAGCGGTCCACGCCCCGCCACAGCGCGTCCCAGGTGGGCCGCAGCTGGGACGCCAGCAGCTCGCGCAGCTCCGCCTCGGCCGCCCGCAGCCGCGCCTCCCCGCCCGCCACGCCGCCGGTCACCTCGGACCGCGCCGCGTCGTACCGGGACATCGCCGGGGCCAGCAGCTTGTTGTCGAAGGCCGGATCGGTCGCGGGGCCCGCGGGCGGGTGCAGCAGCTGCCCGGCCCCGTCCCGCGCCGTCTCGGTGCGCAGCGCCGCCTCCGCGCCCGGAATGCCCTCCGGCGGGTCGATCCACGCCAGCAGCGACCCCAGGTGCTGGTCTTCCAGGTTGCTCTGCCCGGTCGCCCAGTGACGGCTCAGCAGCTCGGTCAGCGACAGCAGCAGCGAGGAGCCGGGCACCCGGGACCGCTCCCCGTAGTGCGTCAGCCACCGGCCGAGCAGCGGTACCCGCGCGGGCGCCGGGAACGGCGTCTCCGGGTCCTGCTCGGCGGTGCGCCGGAACCGCATCGAGCGCCCCAGCAGCCGTACGAACGCCACGCCCGCACCGCTGGGCACCAGCAGCTGCGGCGCGTCCGCGCACAGCTCGACCTGGACCGGAACCTTCTTCCCGGTCTCCGGGTCGGTCTCCTTGCGCTCCACCGCCTCGACGTCGTCCGCGTACCCCTCCAGGTACGGAAGCATCTCCTCCGCCAGCTCGGCGAGGAACGCGAACCGCAGATCACGGTTGCGCGGCTGCGCCACGGTCAGCAGCCGCGGCGCGTCCCGGTCGGTGCCCACCAGCGCGCCGAGCGGCGCACCCGTCTCGCCCGCGGTGGTCAGCGGCACGAACACCAGCGGCCGCTGCGAGAGATGACGGTGCCGCACCGTGGCGACGGGCCGCGCCCGGCCCTCCCGGACGGCCTCCATCCGGGCCAGCGTGGTGATCAGCGACATACCGCCTCCGCGGATCCCGGTGCGAGGGCGAGGGCCTCGGCGCGCAGGGCCGCCGCGCGCCGCAGGGTGTCCACGGCCGGGTCGCCGGTCGGCACCGGGTCGTCCGAGCCCTCGAGGGCGGCCGCCAGCACGGCCTCCACCGTGGTCAGCCCGCCCAGCTCGCCCCGGACGCCGCGCCCCAGCGACTCGACGGCGCCCTCCGTCCGGGCCCGTGCCCGGCAGTGGAGGGCGAGTTCACAGGTGGACAGGCACTCGGGCGCGTACGCCGCGTCCACCGCCTCGACCGCGGCGGTCAGCTCCTCGACGGGCCGCGTCGCGGTCTGTCCGTCCTCGGTGAGGCGCAGGTCGAAGGTGGTGCCCTCGGGGAGGGCCGCGGCGATCTCCTCGATCCGGGTGAGCCGGCCCAGCTGCCGCCGGGTCACGGCGTGCTGCTTGCGCACATCGACGAGTTCGGCGGTCGGCAGGTTGGAGAAGTCCTTGGGGCAGACGAGCAGCACCTCGTGCCGCACCCGGGCCGAGACGCCGTCCCGCTTGCCCTCCGGGCCCTCCACAGGCTCCCCGAGGTGGGCCGCGACCCGCTCCAGGGCCAGGGCGTAGACGGCCGACTGCCGGGCCGCCGCGCCGACCTTGGCCGGGTCGGCGGCGCCGTCCACCATGGGGAAGGACTTGATCTCGATGACCGTCCAGGAGCCGTCGGGGTGCACCACGACCGCGTCCGGCTCCAGGAAGGCGGGGGAGCCCGCGACGTCCAGGCTCACCATCGGATGGTCGAACAGTGCCCACCGCCCCGCCGCCGTGGCCTCCCGAAGGGCCAGCGCCGTACGGGCCGTACGCCCCTGGGGACCGGCCGCGGTCAGGTCGGGGGTCGCGGTGGTGTCCGGATCGGGCGCGGCCGAACCGTCGGCCAGCCGCTCGTGCAGCAGCCGCATCAGCAGCGCGCCGCGGTCGGCCTTGACCCGGGCCTCGAAGGTGTTGCCGCGCTGGTGCGCGAACTGGGACTGGCCGAAGGGCGCGGGCGCCCCGAGCGCCCGTGCGAGCGCCCCCTTGTCGACCCCGGCGCCGTCGAGCAGTGAGCGGCGGCGGCAGCCGGGGTTGGCCGCCAGCGCGGCCAGCGCGCGGGCGTCCATCGGATGCGGAACGGTGGACTTGCCGCGCAGCTCAGCGAGCTGGTGCCGGAGAACCGTCGCCCGCTGCCGCGGAGCTGCCGCCTCCCGCGCCGGTTCCCCGGGCGCGGCCGGCGGCGGCACCGGCACCGGCTTCCCGTCCGACGCTGTCGCCGCCAGCCGTACGTTGCCTGTCCGCGCCCCTGCTCTGCTGTCGGGGGATCCGTTCCCGTTCACGGGCCGAAGTCTCGCACTTGTCACTGACATTCGCGGCCGCGCCCGCGTTTCCAGCGGGGGTCCCGGCGGTGATTCCGGCGGCGCCCGCCTCGGCGGAAGCGCCGGCCGTACGGGTCGCGGTGGCGACCTGGGCCGGGCGGAAGCGCTCGCGGACGGCGCTCGCGAGCCGCAGCGCGGGCCGGGTCAGCAGCGCTCCGGCGCCGACGGCGGCAGCACCGGCTGCCGCGTCGAGGAAGTAGTGGTTCGCGGTGCCCATCACCACAAGGGCGATGACCAGCGGATAGACCACGGCGACGATCTTCGACCACACCGAGCGCCCCTGCCACCACAGCGCTATTCCGCACCACAGCGCCCAGCCCACATGGAGGCTCGGCATCGCCGCGTACTGGTTGGTGAGTCCGCCCATGCCGCGCGGTGCGCTCGCGTCGCCGCCCCACCAGCCGTACGCGCTGTACTGGGCCATCGTGTCGACGAAGCCCTGGCCCTCCTCCAGCAGCCGCGGCGGGCAGGTCGGCACCACGACGAACCCGATCAGGCCGATCATCGTGGTGATCAGCAGCCAGGTGCGGGCGAAGCGGTAGTCCGCGGACCGGCCGCGCTTCCACAGCCACACCAGGACCGCCGGGGTGGCCGCGTAGTGCAGTGACGCGTACACGAAGTCAGCCGGTATGCCTATCCAGGCGTGGCTGGTGAACAGGTCGTTGAGCGGTGACTCGAAATCGATGTTGAGCCGTCGTTCGAAACGGAGGATTCCCAGGCCGTGGTTGACGGCCGTGGACACATCGCCTTGGCCCAGAAGCCGACCGCCCGCATACGCGAGGTACACCACCGCGATCAGCGGCAGCTCGGTCCACCAACGGGGCCGATTGCCCAGTGTCACTCCGGCACGGGGCGCGGTTTGGGGCATCCGGACGCTCTCCCAGTTAAAAGTCAGGCGGCCACAACATGGCGCGCGGTCAACCGTACGGTGTAGTCGAGGCGGTCCCCGCACCGCCCCCGGGGTCCCACGGCCTACGACCGCGCGAGGGGGAAGACGCCGGGAGTCCCCCCAAGGTTGCCTCTCGATCACGTACGCGATGATGGATGGACGGCGGACGGACAGAGTCTCGTTCCCGGAGCGCGTAGAGCGCAGATATCCGCGGGCGGCCGCGTGTCACGGCGCACGGGGCGCGCGACAGGCACGTATCCGGTGAAAGGCGACCCCCATGGCACCACGCATCCTCCTGGCCCGGCACGGACAGACGCAGTGGTCGCTCTCCGGCAAGCACACCGGCCGTACGGACATTCCGCTGCTGGACGAGGGGCGGCGCGGCGCCAAACTGCTCGGCGAGCGGCTGCGGCAGGCCCCGTGGGCGGGCCTGCCGGATGTCGAGGTGCGCACCAGCCCGCTCGTACGCGCCAAGGAGACCTGCGAACTGGCGGGCTTCGGCGACCGCGCGCGTGCGTGGGACGCCCTGCTGGAGTGGGACTACGGCGCGTACGAGGGGATGACCCCGGGCGACATCAAGGCGGTCCGCCCCGGCTGGCTCATCTGGCGCGACGGCGTTCCCGAGGGCGAGTCGCTGGCCGCGATCACGGCCCGGGCGGACGCGGTGGTGGAGTGGGCGCGCTCCGCCGACCGCGATGTGCTGGTCTTCGCGCACGGCCACATCCTGCGCACCCTGGGGGCGCGCTGGCTCGGCTACGACGCCTCCTTCGCGGCCCGCATACGCCTCGACCCCACGTCCCTGTCGATTCTCGGCTGGGCGTACGGCGAACCGGCCATCGAGCGCTGGAACGACACCGGGCACCTGGCCTGACCTCCCGCCACCGCACCGGCCCCGCCGTCAGGCCGGGCTTTCGCGGGCGACCTGCTGATAGCGGGCGAGGAAGTCCGCGACCGCCGCGTTGCGGCCGTGCGGGCGCAGCAGCCGGGCGGTGTCCTCCAGCATGCGGCGGATCCGGGAGGACGTGACCTGGTTCAGCAGGCCCAGGGCGCGGCCCGCCGCCGCGGCGGCCGCCTCCGGCTCGCCGTCCGCGACCAGGTCGCTCGCCAGCTCCGTGGTGAACAGGGCGATGTTGCGGGTGAAGTGGGGCTTCTGGAGGGAGACCGCGCGGCGCGCGTGCTCCGCCGCGCGCCCCCAGTCGCCCAGGGCCGACCAGCACTGCGCCTCCAGCCCCTCCAGCTCGGCCTCGCCGAAGAAGGTCATCCACTCCGGGTCGTCGCCACAGGGACCGCGGCCGAAGAGCGCTTGGGCGCGCAGCAGGGCCCGTTCGCAGCCGCCGCGGTCCGCCAGCCAGGCCCGGCCGCCCGCCTCGCGCAGCGCGATGAGCGACAGCAGCCGGGGCGAGGCCAGCCGCCGGGCGGCCCGCTGCGCGGCCTGGGCGGCGCGTACGGCCTCGCGCGGGCGGCCCGCGTCGCGGGCCAGGAAGGCGGTGTTGCAGAACGCGTGGGCCTCCAGGGCGGGATCACCCATCACGCGTGCGGTGGCCAGCGCCTCCGCGTAGTGCGAGCGGGCGTCGGTGAGCCGCCCGGAGTCATGGGCGAGCCAGCCCACCGAGATGGCCAGTTCGCCCGCGCCCGCGTACAGCCGCTCCGCGACGGACCGGTTGTAGCCGCCCGCGTCGAGCAGCGCGTACGCGGCGCTCAGCGGGCGCGCGGTGTGGACGTAGAGGCTGTCCGCGCCGTGCCGGTCGTCCAGCAGCCGGATCCGGCGCACCGCCTCCTCCACGGCGGCCGCCTCGGCCTGTCCGGCCCGCCGGGAGGTCCGGACGGCCTCGGCGGCGGCCACCGCCCCGCCGGCCATGAACGCGCGCCGTAGCAGTTCGCTCTCCTCGAAGACGTCGATGTCGGCCGGGGCGGGCGACTCCGGCTGCGGACGCGGCACCGGCCCGGGATGTGGCACCGGGCCGGGACGTGACACCGGCTCGGGACGCCGCACGGGCTGCGGACGTGACGGCTGCGGACGCGACACCGGCTCCGGCCGGGGCGCCGGTACGGCGGCGGGCCCGACCGGGCGGCCCCGGACCGCCTCGCGGGGGGTGAACCCCAGGTCGGTGAGGGCACGGCCGGGGAACATATGGCGGAAGACGCGCTCGTAGGCGTAGTTGGGGCAGCGGATCGCGCCCGACTCGACGCGGCCGATGTAGCGCGCGTCGCAGGAGACCTGTTCGCCGATCTCGCGGGCCGCCCGCCGTACGGACGCCGCGAACTCGGCCGGTGAGAGCGGCCCGCGCAACAGCCGGAACGCGCTGTTCGGCCGGGGTGACGAGGATGACGAGGATTCCGGAAGCGGCCTCATGGTGACCCTCCCCTACGGTGCTGCCGAGTCGGCGGGGGAGAACCGTACCGGTTAAGACGTTCCTGACATTGGGGCATTTCAGGCAATAAAGACAAGTCGCCTGCGATCTGCCATGAACTGCCATCCTTTACGGCGGCATTCGGCCGTAGCCGTTGACACTGCCGAGCGTTGAACCCTGTGCAACCCGATGAAGAGGGAGGCCGGAGTGGACATCAGCCGCTCGCGGACGACTGCCCAACATCACCCGCGCCAGGACTGCGATCTGGTCACCGTGCCCGCCCGTCAGGGGCTGGAGGCGGTGGACATCCTGCGCCGCGGCTGCGACGGCCTCGGCCCCGTGATGCACGACAACGCCTGCGACACCCTCGGCTTCCTGGTGCCTCCCGGCACCGCGGACGGCTGGGACATGCCGGGCAGCGCCTGCACCGAGACGGCCGGGCGCGGCATGCGCATAAGCGACGGCGGCGCCACGGGGCAGGGCGCCACCCATTGGCTGGTGCCGCCGGACGCCGCGTACACCGGCGCCACCGACCCGGTGGATCTGCGGGCCGCGCTCGGTGAGGCGGCCCGCACGATCGAGGCCGTCGACCGCTGCCAGTAGCCCCGCGGGGCCCGCGGAACCGGTGGCCGGACCGCCGGTGACCCGGCTGTCGGTGGCCCGGCTCATACTGGGGCACATGGCGAAAGGCACGAAGAAGCGAGCGGCGGCGAGCGGGCGCGCGGCGGGCCGGGGGCGCACCCCGGAGCCGATCACCGCACCCGTCGACGGGGGCCTCGCCGAGCTGGTGCCGGACCGCGACCGCCCGCGCGGCTGGACGCTGCTGCTGGACGGCAAGCCGCAGTCACACGTGGACCTGGACGACCCCGCCCACCTCGGCTTCGAGTATCAGCGGCGGCTCGGCCACGCCGCCGATCTCGCCGCTCCGCCTGGGCGCCCGCTGCACGCCGTCCATCTGGGCGGCGGCGCCTTCACGCTGGCCCGCTACATCGCGGCGACCCGGCCCCGCTCCACCCAGCAGATCGTCGAGATCGACGCCGCGCTCGTCCAGTTCGTACGGCGCGAGCTGCCGCTCGACCCCGGCGACCGGATACGGGTGCGGGGCGCCGACGCCCGGGCCGGGCTCGGCAAGGTGCCCGAGGGCTGGGCCGATCTGGTCATCGCGGACGTCTTCAGCGGGGCCCGCACCCCCGCGCACCTGACCAGCGTGGAGTTCCTGGCCGAGGTGCACCGGGTGCTGCGCCCCGGCGGGCTGTACGCCGCGAACGTCGCCGACGGCCCGCCGCTGGCCCATCTGCGCGCCCAGATCGCCACCGCCCGTGCCGCGTTCGGCCAGGTGTGCCTGACGGCCGACCCCGCCGTGCTGCGCGGCCGCCGCTTCGGCAACGCCGTCCTGCTGGCCGCCGACCACGAGCTGCCGGTGGCCGAGCTGACCCGCCGCGCCGCCGGGGACCCGCACCCGGCCCGGGTCGAGCACGGCCGCGCGCTCGCGGACTTCACCGGCGGCGCGGCCCCGGTCACCGACGCGACCGCCACGCGGTCCCCGGCGCCCCCGGCGGCCGTCTTCGACTGACCACGGCCCAGGCGATCAACCGGCCGATCAAGCGGAACCGCAAAACTGTGGCCATTCCACAGTTCTGCTCGTGGGCCCCGGGCTCCGCTCACTACCGTGACGCGCGTACGACCACCCCCGACTCCGTACGCAGGGCAGGCACATGATGAGCCGCAGGAGCCGCCGCAGCGGCATGGGCCGGAGCACGATGGCGATCGGAGCGACCGCCGCCGTCCTCGTGGCAGGAGGGGCGGCGTTCGCGCTGAGCAGCGCGGCCGGCGGCGGGGACGCGGTGGGCGAGGCACCGGACCTGGGCGCGGGCACGGGACCCGGGACGGGACCGGGAACCGCTCCGGGCACGGCACCGGAGACGACACCGGGGCAGCAGCCGGGACAGCAGCCGGGGAACGGAGCGGGGACGGCCACGTCCGCGCGCTTCGCCCCGTACATCGACACCTCGCTCCATGTCCCCTACGACATGGTCGGCACCGCGAAGAAGACCGGAGTCAAGGAGTTCACCCTCGGCTTCGTCTCGCCCGGCGGCGGCTGCACCCCCAAGTGGGGCGGCAGGACCGGACTCGGCGCCGACAAGGTGGCCCGGCAGACGGCGGAGCTGCGCGCGCAGGGCGGCGACATCCGGGTCTCCTTCGGCGGCCAGTCCGGGAACGAACTGGCCCTGGCCTGCTCCTCCGTGGACGAGCTGGTCGCTGCGTACGGCGAGGTCGTGGAGCGGTTCGAGCTGACCAAGGTCGACTTCGACATCGAGGGCAAGGCGCTGAAGAACGCCGCGGCCAGCACCCGCCGGGCACAGGCCATCACCGCGCTGCAGAAGCGGAAACCCGGTCTGGACGTCTCCTTCACCCTGCCCGTGATGCCCACCGGTCTCACCAGGGACGGCGCCGAGCTGGTCGCCGACGCCCGGGAGAACGGGGTGGAGGTCTCCGCCGTCAACATCATGGCCATGGACTACGGCACCTTCTACGACGGCGACATGGGCCAGTACGCGATCGACGCTGCCACCGCGACCCAGAAGCAGCTCAAGCGCGCCCTCGGGCTGAGCGACGAGGCGGCGTGGAAGACCGTCGCCGTCACCCCGATGATCGGCGTCAACGACGTCAAGAACGAGATATTCACGGTCGACGACGCCGCACAGCTGGTGCGGTTCGCCGAGGCCAAGGGGGTGGGCAGGCTGTCCATGTGGTCCGCGACCCGCGACAGGCAGTGCGCGGGCGGCACCCAGAAGTCGGCGTCGGCGATCTGCAGCTCGGTCGAGCAGGGCGCGCTGGCGTTCACCAAGGCGCTGGGCGGCTTCCAGGGCTGAGCCCCGGAAGCCCCACAGCTCCGGACACCCCCTAGTGGTGCGGGGTCTCCTGGTGTTCCCGGTACTCCTCGGCCGTCGGCTTGGCGATCTGGCCGCCGTCGCCGAAGTAGAAGCGGGACAGCCGGGCCCGCAGCCGAACCGAGCGGGACAGCTTCCGTTCGACCCCGGCCCCGTCCACGGTCGGTGGCAGCTCCAGGGGCTCGTACTGCTCGTAGGCCGTCAGCGTGTACCGCTCGCCCTGTGACAGCGGCTCGTGCACCTCGATGTACTCGCCGTGCGGCAGCCGCTGGAGGATGCCGGACTCGCGGCCGTGCAGCACCGTGTCCCGGTCGCGCCGCTGGAGACCGAGACAGACCCGTCTGGTGATGGCGAAGACCACGAGCGGCACCACGAAGAAGCCGATCCGCCCGGCCCAGGTGATCGCGTTGATCGACAGATGGAAGTGGGTCGCGAAGAGGTCGTTGCCGCCGCCGATCAGCAGGACCGTGTAGAGGCCGATCCAGGCGGCGCCGAAGGCGGTGCGGGTGGGGGCGTTGCGCGGGCGCTGGTTCAGATGGTGTTCGCGCTTGTCGCCGGTGATCCACGCTTCGAGGAACGGATAGAGCCAGATGGCGAGCAGCACCATCGGGAAGACCACCAAGGGGATGAAGACACCGAGGACCAGGGTGTGGCCCCACAGATGGATCTCCCAGCCGGGCATCAGCCGGATCAGCCCCTCGGAGTAGCCCATGTACCAGTCGGGCTGGGCGTCGGTGGAGACCTGGTCGGGCCGGTAGGGGCCGTACGCCCAGATCGGATTGATCTGGGCGATGCCCGCCATCAGGGTGGTGATGCCGAAGACGAGGAAGAAGAACCCGCCGGATTTGGCGACATAGACCGGCCACAGCGGGGGACCCACGATATTCATGTTCTTCTTGCCGGGCCCCGGGCTGTGGGTGTGCTTGTGATAGACGAGCAGGATCATATGGAGGGCCAGCAGGCCGAGCATGATACCGGGGATGAGCAGCACGTGGAGGGTGAAGAGCCGCGGAATGACGATCGTTCCGGGGAACTGTCCGCCGAAGAAGAAGAACGAGAGATACGTGCCGACGATCGGGACCGACAGGATCGCGCCCTCCATGAAGCGCAGCCCGGTGCCGGAAAGCAGGTCGTCGGGGAGCGAATAGCCCATGAAGCCGTCGAACATGCCGAGAATCAGCAGTCCGGCGCCGGAGAGCCAGTTGATTTCGCGCGGCTTGCGGAAGACGCCGTTGAAGAACGTGCGCATCATATGGGCGATCATGCTCGCGATGAAGAGGACCGCCGCCCAGTGGTGGATCTGCCGCACCAGCAGGCCGCCGCGCACATCGAAGCTGATGTCCATCGTGGACTCGAACGCCTGGGACATGCGGATGCCGTTGAGCGGTCCGTACGAGCCGCGATAGACCACCTCGTTCATGGCGGGCTCGAAGAACAAGGTGAGATAGACGCCCGTCAGGATGATGATGACGAACGTGTACAGGGCGATCTCACCGATCAGGAAGGACCAGTGGTCGGGGAAGACCTTCCGCAGATTGGCCTTGGCCATCTTGAAGAGGCCGACCCGCCCGTCGAACCACCCGGCAAGTGCCTCGCCCTTTGGTTTGCTCATATCTCATGCATTTACCAGCACCTTCCGCTGTCCGCCCCGTCGGCCGGGCGTGTGGACCACGCCGTAATCCATTCGGGGGAGTGCCGGTTGCCTACGGGGAGGAAAGAGCGGCTCCGCCCACCCCCCAGGCTGGGCGGAGCCGCGGCTTTTCCCCGCGGTCCGGAATTACGCCTCCGGCAGCTCTCCGGTGCGGGCGACATCCGCGTACCAGCGGGCGCTGGACTTGGGGACGCGGGCCTGGGTGGGGTAGTCGACGTAGACCGCGCCGAAGCGCTTGCTGTAGCCGTACGCCCATTCGAAGTTGTCCATCAGCGACCACAGGAAGTAGCCGCGCAGATCGGCGCCGTCCGCGATGGCCCGGTGGGCGGTGGCCAGGTGGGCACGGAGATAGTCGATCCGCTCCGGGTCGTGGACCTGGCCGTCCGCGTCCGGCTTGTCGTCGTACGCGGCGCCGTTCTCGGTGATGTAGAGCGGCACGCCCGGCGCCTCCCGGGTGTAGCGCATCAGCAGGTCGTACAGGCCGGTCGGGTCGACGGTCCAGCCCATCTCGGTGCGCTCGCCCGGTGTCTGGTGGAACGCGACCCGCTCGGAGCCCGGCCAGGGGGAGTGGGAGCTGGCACCGTGGCCGTCGTGCCGGGCGGCCCGGCCCTCGTTGTCGGTGGCGGCTGATACCAATGAGGGCGTGTAGTAGTTGATGCCGAGCGCGTCGAGGGGGTGCTTGATGACGGCCAGGTCGCCATCGCGGACGAAGGACCAGTCGGTGATAGCCGCCGTGTCCTCGATGAGGTCGCTCGGATACGCGCCGCGCAGCAGCGGCCCGCTGAACACCCGGTTGGCCAGCGCGTCGATACGGCGCGCGGCGTCCACGTCGGCCGGGTCCTGGGTGAGCGGGCGGACCACCGCCGGGTTGAGGCTGATGGCGATCTGGGCGCGGGCCGGGAGGGCGGCCCGCAGCGCCTGCGCGCCGAGGCCATGGGCCAGGTTGAGGTGGTGGGCGGCGCGCAGCGGGGCGAGCCGCTCGGTGCGGCCCGGGGCGTGCACGCCGGAGCCGTAGCCGAGGAAGGCGCTGCACCACGGCTCGTTGAGGGTGGTCCAGTACTCGACGCGGTCGCCCAGTGCCTCCGCGACGATCCCGGCGTACTCGGCGAACCGCTCGGCCGTCTCGCGTTCCGGCCAGCCGCCGCCCGCGGCGGAGCCGCTAGGAAACCGGGTTTCGAGTTCCTGGGGGAGGTCCCAGTGGTACAGGGTCAGCACCGGCTGGATCCCGGCGGACAGCAGCTCGTCCACCAGGCCGCGGTAGAAGTCCAGCCCGCGCTGCACGGCGGGCCCGCGGCCGGTGGGCTGGACGCGTGACCAGGAGACCGAGAAGCGGTACGCCGCCAGGTTGAGGTCGGCCATGAGCCGGACGTCCTCGCGGAAGCGGTGGTAGTGGTCGACCGCGACATCGCCGGTGTCGCCGCCGAGCACCTTGCCGGGGGTGTGGCTGAAGGTGTCCCAGATGGACGGGGTGCGGCCGTCCTCCTGCGCGGCGCCCTCGACCTGATAGGCGGCCGAGGCCGCCCCCCACAGGAATCCGGGCGGGAAGGAAAGGGTCATGGAAGCGCTCCCATTCGAGGTCGTGATGCGGGGAGGGACGGGGGAGAGGGAGGCGACGGCGGTGCGGGCGGGCGGCTCAGCCCTTGACCGCGCCCTGCATGATGCCTCCCACGATCTGCTTGCCGAAGAGGACGAACGCGATCAGCAGCGGCAGGGTGCCGAGCAGCGCCCCCGCCATGATCACCGACTGGTCGGGGACGTAGCCGCGGCCCAGTCCGTTCAGCGCGACCTGGACGGTGGGGTTGCCGGTCTGGGTGAGCGCGATGATCGGCCAGAAGAAGTCGTTCCACGCCTGGACGAAGGTGAGCATCCCCAGCACGGCCATGGCCGGGCGGGCCGCCGGGAAGACGACGTGCCAGATGATGCGCAGGCTGCTCGCGCCGTCCACCCGGGCCGCCTCGATCAGCTCCGTCGGCAGCGCCTGGCTGAGGTACTGCCGCATGAAGAACACCCCGAAGGCGGTCACCAGAGTCGGCAGGATGACGGCCTGGAGCTGGTCGGTCCACTCCAGCTTGGCGACCACCATGTACAGCGGCACCACGCTGAGCTGGGGCGGCACCATCATCGTCCCGATGGTGAGCATCAGCAGCAGGTTCTTGAAGCGGAAGCGCAGCTTGGCGAAGGCGAACCCGGCGATGGTCGAGAACAGCACGGTTCCGGTCGCGATGGTCCCGGCCACCACGGCCGTGTTCAGCAGCGCCTCGCCCATGTTGGCGTCGTTCCACGCCACGTCGAGGTTGTGGAACAGGTTCCCGCCGAACCAGAACGGCGGCGGGGTCTCGGCGAGCCGGGTGTTGGTGCGGGAGGCGGCGATGGCGGTCCACACCAGCGGGAAGAGCGAGCCGATGGTGAACAGGGTCAGCACGGCATAGGTGATCTTCCCGCCGTGCAGCTGTTTGCCCGCGCGGTTACGGCCCTTCCGCCCGGCCGGGGGCGGTTCGGGTGGTGCGGATGCCGGTCGGGAAGACACGGTGGCGGTCATGGTGGTCCCTCGTCTCCCTCACTGGCTCTTCCGCAGCCGTCGCTGCACCAGCCAGTTGGCCGCGGCGATCAGCAGCAGGATCAGGAACATGGCCCAGGCGATGGCCGAGGCCCGGCCGAGGTGCAGGTTCACCCAGCCCTGTTCGTACAGGTACAGCCCGAGCGTCTGGAACTGGTGGCTGGGCCCGCCGGTCGCGCCCGCGCTGCCGTTGAACAGCAGCGGCTCGCCGAAGAGCTGGGTCGCCCCGATCGTGGACACCACCACGGTGAACAGGATGGTGGGGCGCAGCGAGGGGATCGTGACATGGACGAACTGCTGCCAGCGCGAGGCCCCGTCAAGCGACGCCGACTCGTACAGATCGTGCGGCACGGCCTGCATGGCGGCCAGGTAGATCAGCGCGTTGTAGCCGGTCCAGCGCCAGATGACGATGGTGGAGACGGCGAACTGCGAGGTCCAGGTGCCGTTCTGCCAGTCGATCTTGTCGATGCCGACGGAGCCCAGCGCCCAGTTGATCATCCCGTAGTCACGCCCGAAGAGCAGTACGAACACCAGCGTCGCGGCGGCGACCGAGGTGGCGTACGGGGTGAGGACGGCGACCCGGAAGAACATCGAGCCGCGCAGCTTGTAGTTGAGCAGATGCGCCAGCCCGAGGGCCATCAGCAGCTGCGGCACGGTGGAGATCAGCCCGATGGTGAACGTGTTCTGGAGCGCGTTCCAGAAGAACTCGTCCTCCCACAGCCGGGAGAAGTTCCGCATCCCGACCCACTCCATGTGGGTGGGGTCGGTCAGCTCCACGCGGTGCAGCGCGGACCAGCCCGTGTAGAGCAGCGGGAAGAGCCCGAAGGCGGCGAAGAAGACGAAGAACGGGGCGACGAAGGCGTACGGGCTCCACTTCACGTCCCAGTGGTGGCGGCGGGAGCGCCAGGCGCGCCGCCGCTGCTCCTTGGGATCGAGGGGCGCCACCGGGGCGGCGCGGCGCGGGGCCGCGCCCCCCTGCCCTGCGGGGGGCGCGGCAGTACCGGAGGTGGTGGGCATTCCGGTCACTGGTCCAGCGCGTTGTCGATCGTCTTGGTCGCGGCCTTCCAGCCCTCCTCAGGGGACTTGCCCTGCTGGTCGACCTGGAGGATGCCGATGTCCACGAGGTTCTGGTTGATGATCTGGTCCTTCGGGCCCAGCACCTGGACCGGGATGCCCTTGGCGGCCTCGGCGAAGATGGAGCCGATGGGCGCGTTCGCGAAGTAGGGGTGCTTGGCGTCCTTCACATCGGGCAGCGAGTACGACGCCTGGGCGCTCGGCCAGCTGCCGCGCTCCTTGAACAGCTTGGCCTGCTGTTCGGGTGCGGTCAGCCAGGCGACGAGCTTGGCCGCCTCTTCCTTGTTCTTGCCCGCCTGCGGCACGCCGAGGAAGGTGCCGCCCCAGTTGCCGGGCTTGGGCGCGGCGGCGACGTCCCACTTGTCCTTCGCCTTGGCCCCGGCCTTCTCCTGGATGTAACCGAGCATCCACGGCGGGCAGGAGACGGTGGCGAACTGCCCGTTGGCGTAGCCCTGGTCCCAGGTCTTCTGGAACTGCTGGAGCTTGGCCGTCATCTTTCCGGTGGCCGCCTCGGTCGCCATCTTCCAGGCGTCCTTCACGGCCGGGCTGTCCTTGTAGATGATCTTGCCGCTCTTGTTGTAGTAGCGCTCCGCGTTGCCCGCGACCACCGCGTTGAAGACGCCGCCCGCCGAGTCGACGAAGGCCGTGCCGCTGGGGGCCTTCTTCATGTACTTCTTGCCCGCGTCCAGGTACTTGTTCCAGTCCCCGGCCCAGAGCTGGGCGACCTTCTCACGGTCGGTGGGCAGCCCGGCCTTCTGGAACAGGTCCTTGCGGTAGCAGATCGCCATCGGGCCGATGTCGGTGGCGAGGCCGACCGCCTTGCCGTCCTTCGTGACGCCTTGCGGCCATTTCCAGTCGAGCCAGTTCTCTTTCTTGACGCCCTCTGTCTTCGAAAGATCAACGAACTTGTCTGCCTGGGTCTGGACGACCTCGGCGATGTTGGCGACCTCGATGCCCTGGACGTCGGCGAGACCGCTGCCCGTGCTCAGGTGGTTGAGCAGCTGCGGGTAGTAGTTCTCGTTGCGCTCGATGACCGTCTGTTCGATCTTGATGTTCGGGTGGAGCTTCATGTACTCGTCGTAGAGCCCGGCTTCCTTGAAGCCCATGGTGCCGAAGAGACCCATGATGATCTTTGTCTCGCCGCCGCCACCGCCTCCACCGCCGCCGCCGGACTTGTTGGTGTCGCTCTTGCCGTCGTCGGCACAGCCGCTGAGCAGTCCGGCCCCTAACGCGGCGATGGCCGCGAGGGCCACCGCTCTGCTGCGGTACGTACCAGTGATCCTGCGCATTCCGTCCTCCTAGCGCCCTGACGTACCGCTCCCGGCCAAAAAGGGGGAATCCATGGGACTTTGAGATGCATCGGCACGGGCGGGCAGCGTGCGGGTTGTGTATGACTCAGGTACTGTGGGAGCGCTCCCAGGTTGATGTGTTGAAGGGTTGCGGCTCCCCGTCGGGGTGTCAAGGGACAGAGCGGAACAACTTCCGGAAACCACACTGCTGTTGAATGTCCACCGCAGCCGCCCGGATGGGGTGGATCTGCTGGGTACGGAGGCTGGAGGCGCGAGATGGCAGGAACCCGGCGGCATGGTGCGGGGCGCGGTAGGCCCACCCTCGAGGAGGTCGCGGCCCGGGCCGGTGTCGGCCGCGGCACCGTCTCCCGGGTGATCAACGGCTCGCCGAGGGTCAGCGACCGCACCCGTACGGCCGTCGAGCAGGCCGTCGCCGAACTCGGCTACGTACCCAACCGGGTGGCCCGCGCGCTGGCCGCCAACCGGGCCGACGCCGTCGCACTGGTCATACCCGAGCCCGAGACCCGGCTGTTCGCCGAGCCGTACTTCTCGGACATCATCCGCGGCGTCGGGGCCGAGCTGGCCGACACCGATCTGCAGCTGCTGCTGACCCTCATCCGCACGCCCAAGGAGCGGCAGCGCTTCGCCGACTACCTCTCCGCGCACCGGGTCGACGGCGTCCTGCTGGTGTCCGTCCACGCGGACGACCCGCTTCCGGACCTGCTGGAGCGCATCGAGATGCCCGCGGTGCTCAGCGGGCGCCGCTCGGTGCACGAGTCGGTGCCGTACGTCGACTCGGACAACACCGGCGGCGCCCAGTCCGCCGTGGAGCACCTCATCGGGCGCGGCCGCGGCACCGTCGCCACCATCACCGGACCGCTGGACATGTACGTCGCCCAGTGCCGTCTGGACGGCTACCGCGCCGCGGTCCGGGCGGCGGGCCGGGAGCCGGATCCGGAGCTGGTGGCGTCCGCCGACTTCACCGAGGAGGGCGGCCGCCGGGCGATGCGCCGGCTGCTGGAGCTGCGGCCCGGTCTCGACGCGGTCTTCGCGGCCTCGGACGTGATGGCCGCGGGCGCCCGCCAGGTGCTGCGCGAGTCCGGGCGGCGGGTCCCGGAGGACGTCGCGCTGGTCGGCTTCGAGGACTCCGCCGTCGCCCGCCACATGGACCCGCCGCTCACCAGCGTCCGGCAGGCGACCGAGGAGATGGGCCGGGCGATGGTGCGGGTGCTGCTGGAGGAGATCGAGGGCCCCTCGGAGCGCCCGTCCAAGCGCCCGCAGGTGGTGCTGCCGACCCAGCTGGTGCGCCGCGCGTCGTCGTGAACGCGAGGTCGTGAACGCGAAAGGGCCGGTGGGCCGCTGGGTGCGGTCCACCGGCCCCGCCGGGGGACGGACAGTTACGCGCGGACTGTTACAGCACGGCCTGTTACAGCGCCGGGTAGGCGTTCCTCAGCAGCTCCTGGAACTGGGCCGAGAACCAGTGGCCCGACAGGGGCGCGTTCGCGAGCGCGCCGGACATGTTGTTGCCGTTGCGCGCGTTGCCCGTGTAGGTCGGGTCGCACATCCGGTCGAAGCCCTTGCCCTCGTCGTTCGGGATCTGGGAGCTGGAGCCGTCCGACTCGCCCGGGGGCTTCATCCACACGTACGCGTCGATCCCGGCGGCGGGCGCCGCCTTCGGCCGCTCACCGAGCCCGGCTCCGGACTGGTTGCACCAGTTGCCGATGTGGATGCGGCGGTCGTAGCGGCCGCCGTTGACGTACGTGTCGACGGTGCTCGTGGCGCCCGGACCGGACGGGCGGGCGGAGCCGCCCCAGCCGTTGCGGGAGGTGTCGATGAGCGCGCCGATGTTGGACGGGAAGCCGACGTTCACCAGCTCCTGGCGGAACGCCTGGGCGAAGGACTGCTCGTCGACGTAACGGTTCCAGTCCACCCACTTGGACTGGCGGACGGAGGTCCCGTTGACGTTGTCGTTGATGGTGAAGTTGTTTTCCTTCAGGGCGCTGTAGTTGGCGGTGTTGACGATGATGCCCGCCACCTTGTCGACCGTGCTGCCCTCGGCGGTCGCGGCCTGCTTGAGGACCTGGGCGGTGGCGTTGAAGTTGTCGTCCCAGCCGATCCAGCCGTGGTGGCCGGAGTCCACGTAGTTGTAGACGTTGCCGATGGCGCCCAGCTTGTTGAGCGCGTAGCCGACGCCCTTCACATAGTTGCCGTTGGCCTTCATGGTGTCGCACTGCGGTGTGGCGGTAGGGCGGCCGCCGGTGTTGGTGACCAGGTTCGGCAGCGAGTCGATCTCGATGGTGGTGACGATCCGCAGGTTGGAGTTGGCGTACTTCGACTCGCCCAGGATCGACGCGATCGGGTTGATGTACTGCGTCTTGTACTTGTCGATCTCCGTCGGGCCCAGCTCGCCGTTGGACGCGAGCGCCGCGCAGTCGCGGCCCGGCAGGTTGTAGATGACGAGCTGGACGACGGTGGGGCTGCCGCCGGACTGGGTGAGCGCCGTGTCCAGGTGGGCGCGCAGGCCGCGGGCGCCGGAGGTGCCGTTGATCGCGGCGATGCGGTCCATCCAGACACCGGTCGGCTGGTTGGAGATCTTGGAGCCGCCGGGTTCGGCGGCGGCCCTGGCGGACCAGTCCGGGTTGACGTACACCTTGGCGCCCGCGTACGGGTTGTCGACCTTGGCGGCGGCCTTGGTGGCCCCGTCGGCCTGGGCCGAGGCGGTGCCCGCGAGCGAGCCGACGGTCAGGGCGGTGGCGGCCAGCAGAGCGCCGCCCGCGAGCGCGGCCGTGCGGGTGCGGGTGCGGTGACCGGTGCGGGGGGTGGGTGGGGGAGGTGAGGTGATGCGGCTCATGACAGTCCTTTCAGGTGATCGCGGAGTCCGATGCCGAAAGCGGTGGGGGTGCCGTTGAAATCGCTGATGAGGGACGGGCCGGAGGAGCAGTCCCAGGTGTTCCAGGTCCAGCCGAGGTACGAGGCGCGCTTGGCGTCCAGCCAGGCCATGACGCGGTCGATGTAGCCGTGTGAGCAGGTGTTCTCGCCGATCTCGCCCGCCACGAAGGGAACTTGGGCGATCACCGGGGCCAGCTGCTCGTTGAAGCAGCTCTCGCTGGAGCAGGTGTTGAAGTTGTACGTGTGCCAGGCGGCGGCGAGGTTGCCCGCCGGATCGCTCGGCTTGTACGTCAGCCACTGGCGCATGTCGTTGGAGTAGGCGAGGCCGCCGAGCAGGATCACGTTCTGCGCGCCGGTGGTCCGTATCGCGGTCACCAGGGACTGCATCCCGGCGACCGGGTAGTCGATGCCGGGGCAGCTGCCGCCGTCCCGCCAGCACTTCCACGCCGCCGTGAGGTCGGTGGTGGCGCGGTCCGGGAACGGCTCGTTGAACAGGTCGAAGACCACGGCCTGGTCGCCCTTGAAGGTCTGGGCGACCGAGGACCAGAACGCCGGGGTGTACTGGGCGTTCGGCATCGGCTTCTGGCAGGTGGCGTACTCGGTGTCCGGGCAGTGGTTGTCCCCGCCGGTGTACTTGCCGTGGCTCCAGTGCAGTTCGAGGATCGGGGTGAGGCCGTTGGCCTCCAGCCGGGTGACGAACTCCTTGACCGCGTTGATGTAGTTGGCGCCGCGGTAGGCGGAGTCGATGTGTGAAAGACCGAGCCAGCACTCCTCGTTGAGGGGCACGCGGACCGCGTTCGCCTTCCACCCGGCGATGGCCTTGACGGATGCGTCGTCCACCGGACCGTCGAAGATGCCCCGCCCTTGGACGCACATGAACTCGCCGCCCGAGCGGTTGACGCCCAGCAGCCGCCGGGTGGCCCCGTTCGCGTCCACGAACGCGTTGCCCGAGACGCGCAGCTTCGGCGGGGTGCCGCCCTGGCCCGGCGGGGGATCGGTCGGGTCGGTGGGATCTGTCGGGTCTGTCGGATCCGTCGGGCCGGAGCCGCCGTCGCACGCCACGCCGTTGAGCCGATACGCCGAGGGCGCCGGGTTGGAGCCGGACTTGGAGGCGGTGAACCCGGCGCTGACGCTGCCGCCCGTCGCGAGCTTGCCGTTCCAGGAGGCGTTGACCGCGGTCACCGTCGTCCCGGACTGCGACCAGGCGGCGTTCCACCCCTGGCTCACCTTCTGTCCGGCGGAGAAGTCGAAGGTGAGGGTCCAGTGGTCGAGCGCGGCCCCGTTGTTGGTGATCGTGACGTTGCCCTGGAAGCCGGTGTCCCACTGGTTGGTGGTGGTGTACGCGACGGTGCAGGCCGCGGCCGCCCGGGGAGCGTCGGCGGTGCCGGGCGCGGCGGAGACCGCGGCAGCGGTGCTCGTCATGCCCGCGACGGTGAGCGACACGGCGGCCGCCAAGGTGTAAAGGCGCGGTGGTGCTCGCATGGAGCGACTCCTCGGGTCCTCGCGCCGTCCCGTGCGGCGCTGACTGCTGGAACCGCTCCCACTGGTTGAGCAGACCGTAGCGCCAGAGGCGTACATGTCAACAGAGGCGTTCACAGATTTATCGGTCGAAGACGTTCGACCGGCCCATCTTGTTCAAAGACTTGACACTTCCTCAGATGGAACCGACGCTTGGGAGCGCTCCCACTGGTTCGCACTCCCCCCCTCACTTCCGAACCCGCGTGGAGGACTCCCATGCGTGTACAGCGAGGCTCACCCTTGTCAGGAGCGCGTCGGCGAATGAGACGGCTGGTGACCGCGCTGGCCGCAGCCCTCTCGCTGCCCGTGGCCATGACCGCCGCCGGTGGCGCCGCCCCCGCCCACGCCGAGGCGGCCGCCGTCCAGTGCAACGTCGACTACAAGACCAACGACTGGGGCTCCGGCTTCACCGCCGATCTCACGATCTCCAACCCCGGCACCGAGGCCATCAACGGCTGGACGCTGACCTACGACTACGCGGGCAACCAGAAGCTCGGCAACGGCTGGAACGGCACCTGGTCGCAGTCCGGCAAGACCGTCACGGTGAAGAACGCCGCCCACAACGCGAACATCGCGGCCGGTGGCAACGTCACCACCGGCGCCCAGTTCGGCTACAGCGGCACCAACGCCGCGCCCACCGCCTTCGCCGTCAACGGCGTCACCTGCCGCGGCGCCCACCAGCCGCCCATCACCGTCCTCACCAGCCCGTCCCCCGGGGCCGTGTACACGACGGGCGGCACCGTCCCGATGGCGGCCACCGCCGCGGCCGCCGACGGCGCGACCGTCGCCAAGGTCGAGTTCTACAGCGACACCAAGCTGCTGGGCACCGACACCACCTCGCCGTACAGCTTCGACTACACGGACGTCCCGGCGGGCGACTTCTCCCTGTACGCCAAGGCGTACGACAGCCAGGGCGCCGCCGCGGAGTCCACCCCCGTCGGCATCCATGTCGCGGCCGGTCCGGCGCTGGTCGCGAGCCCAGCCCAGCTCGGGGTCGAGCAGGGCAAGACCGGCACCTTCGGCCTCCGGCTGTCCACCAAGCCGTCCGCCAACGTGACCGTCGCGGTCGCCCGCACCTCCGGCAATACGGGCCTGAGCGTCTCCTCCGGCGCCAGCCTCACCTTCACCCCCACCAACTGGAACACCGCCCAGCAGGTGACGGTTGCCGCCGCCAGCTCCGGCACCGGCAGCGCGACCTTCACCGCGACCGCCGCCGGTCACACCAAGGCCGAGGTCACCGTCACCCAGCTGGCCGCCGCCAAGACGTACGACGCCCGCTTCCTGGAGCTGTACAACAAGATCACCGCCCCCTCGGCGGGCTACTTCTCGCCCGAGGGCATCCCGTACCACTCCGTGGAGACCCTGATCGTCGAGGCGCCAGACCAGGGCCATGAGACGACCTCCGAGGCGTACAGCTATCTGATCTGGCTGCAGGCGATGTACGGCAAGGTCACCGGCGACTGGGCCAAGTTCAACTCGGCGTGGGACATCATGGAGAAGTACATGATCCCCACCCATGCCGACCAGCCCACGAACAGCTTCTACGACCCCTCCAAGCCCGCCACCTACGCGCCCGAGTGGGACCAGCCCTCCCAGTACCCGTCGAAGCTCGACGGCAACGTGCCCGTCGGCCAGGACCCCATCGCGGCCGAGCTGAAGAGCGCGTACGGCACCTCCGACGTCTACGGCATGCACTGGATCCAGGACGTCGACAACACGTACGGCTACGGCAACGCGCCCGGCAAGTGCGAGGCGGGACCCTCCGACACCGGCCCGTCGTACGTCAACACCTTCCAGCGCGGCCCGCAGGAGTCCGTCTGGGAGACCGTGACCCAGCCGACCTGTGACGGCTTCAAGTACGGCGGCAAGAACGGCTATCTGGACCTGTTCACCGGTGACGCCTCCTACTCCAAGCAGTGGAAGTTCACCAACGCCCCCGACGCCGACGCCCGCGTCGTCCAGGCCGCCTACTGGGCCTCGGAGTGGGCCAAGGCGCAGGGCAAGGGCGGCCAGATCTCGGGGAACATCGCCAAGGCCGCCAAGATGGGCGACTATCTGCGCTACGCGATGTACGACAAGTACTTCAAGAAGGTCGGCAACTGCGCCGGGGAGACCACCTGCCCGGCGGGCAGCGGCAAGAACAGCTCCAGCTATCTGCTCTCCTGGTACTACGCCTGGGGCGGCGCCACCGACACCTCCGCGGGCTGGGCCTGGCGCATCGGCTCCTCGCACGCCCACGGCGGCTACCAGAACCCCATGGCGGCCTGGGCGCTCAGCTCCTACGCCGACCTCAAGCCCAAGTCCACGACCGGCGCGAGCGACTGGTCCACCAGCCTCAAGCGGCAGCTGGAGTTCTACCGGTGGCTGCAGTCCAGCGAGGGCGCCATCGCGGGCGGCGCCACCAACAGCTGGCAGGGCCGCTACGCCACCCCGCCCGCGGGCAAGTCCACCTTCTACGGCATGTACTACGACGAGGCGCCGGTCTACCACGACCCGCCGTCCAACCAGTGGTTCGGCTTCCAGGCGTGGTCCATGGAGCGCGTCGCCGAGTACTACAACCGCACCGGTGACGCCTCGGCCAAGGCCGTGCTCGACAAGTGGGTCACCTGGGCGCTGTCCAAGACCACCATCAACCCGGACGGCACCTACCAGTTCCCGTCCACCCTCCAGTGGTCCGGCCAGCCCGACACCTGGAACGCGTCCAGCCCCGGCGCCAACACGGGCCTGCACGTCACCGTCGCCGACTACACCAACGACGTGGGCGTGGCCGCCGCGTACGCCAAGACGCTGTCGTACTACGCCGCCAAGTCGGGCCACACCGCCGCCAAGAACACCGCCAAGGCGCTCCTCGACGGCATGTGGGACCACCACCAGGACGCGCTGGGCATCTCGGTCCCCGAGTCCCGCGCCGACTACAACCGCTTCGACGACCCGGTCTACGTCCCCAGCGGCTGGACCGGCACCATGCCCAACGGAGACAAGATCGACTCCAGTTCGACCTTCCTGTCGATCCGCTCCTTCTACAAGAACGACCCGGCCTGGTCCAAGGTCGAGGCGTACCTGAAGGGCGGCGCGGTGCCGAGCTTCACGTACCACCGCTTCTGGGCCCAGGCGGATATCGCGCTGGCGATGGGTTCGTACGCGGAACTCTTCGAGTAGCGGAACCCATCGCACCGGACCGGCGGGGCCCTCAGGGTCGGGGGCCCCGCCTCTCCGCGGCCGCTCGGAGGCGTCGCGGATTCGCCCGTCTGGGGCATCCGGGGTAGCGACGGCGGCCTCCCGGCCGCAGCGTGGAGCCATGACCGAGAGCGAGAGCCCGCGCGTCACCCGGCCGACGATGGTGGTGCTCGGCGTCCAGCAGGGCGCTCCCCCCTACCGTCTGGTGGAGGTCGCGGGGGAGCTGGTCGGCAAGGCGCACTCGGTCCTGGACATCATCGAGATCGCCCGCCAGCTCGGCCTGGACGACATCGATCTGGACGACCCGGACGTGGTCCGCTGGGTCGGCGGCGACAAGTTCACCTGGACCCCCTGGTGGCCCCGCCACCCACCGAAGCGCCCGCATCGCGCCTGAGCGGCTGCGAACGGTTCTCTGATCCGCGGCCGGGCAGGGCTACGGCGAGCAGCGCGCCGAGCCCCGCGACCGCCGCGAGGGCGGCCAGGGCGGGCCCCATCGCGGAGGCGAAGGTTCCGCCGCCCGGCAGCCGCAGCAGCATCGTCGCGGCGGCCACCCCCAGCGTCGGCCCGATGTTCATGGCGGTCTGCTGGAGGCCGCCCGCCACCCCCGCGTGCTCCAGGGACGCGTGATGCACGATGGCGGCCGTCGCGGTGACCATCACGGTGCTGAAACCGGCCCCGAGCGCGAAGAAGCAGCCGCCGATCTCCGGCACGGTGGCCGCCCGGTCGAGCCGGGAGAAGAACAGGATGCCGAGCGCGACGAGGACCATCCCCGCGCCCGCCGTACGCCGTGCCCCGTACCGGTGCTGCAGGACGGCCGAGACCGGCGCGCCCAGCACCATCGTCGCGGCCAGTGGCAGCACCCGCAGCCCGCTCTCCAGCGGGTCCAGGGCGAGGACGTCCTGAAGGAAGTACGTGCCGACGAACAGCGCCCCGAACAGCGCCGCCGACGCCGTCACCAGCACCCCGAGCGCCGAGGCGACCGTCGCCGAGCGCAGCACGCCGGGCGGCACCAGCGGGCTCGGCGTACGGCGCCCATGCGCGACGAACGCGCCCCCGGCCGCCGCCACGGCGAGGAACCCGAGCGCGGTGGCCGCCGTCCAGCCGGTCTCCGGTATCCCGGCGAGCGTATGGACCAGGCACACCAGGGCCAGCGCCAGCAGACCGGCGCCCGGCAGGTCGAGCGCCACGCCGGGACGCGGCCCGTCCGCGGGGAGGCGTACGACGAACGCCAGCACGCCGACCGCGACCGCCGGGACCACGCTCAGGAAGAACACCGACCGCCAGCCGGACTGCGCGGCGAGCGCCCCGCCCACGACCGGCCCGGCGGCGGCCGCCAGCCCGATGGCGCTGGTGCGCAGCGCGATCGGCATCCCGAGCCCGTCGCGCGGATACGCGGCGCGCAGCATCCCGAGGGTGGCGGGCTGGAGCAGCGCGCCGAACACGCCCTGCGCGACCCGCAGTCCGATCACCCAGCCGATGCCGGGCGCCGCCCCGATCCCCGCCGACGCGGCGGCGAAGCCGAGCGTGCCGATCGCGAACACCCGTTGATGGCCGTACCGGTCGCCGAGCCGCCCGGCGAACACCAGCAGACTGGCGACGGCGATGAGATAGCCCGTGCTGGTCCACTGGACCTGCACGAACGAGGCGTGCAGATCGCGCTGCAGGGCGGGCTGGACGACGGTCAGCACGGTGCCGTCGAGGGCGACGATCACGGCGCCGGTGATGCTGCCGACGAGGACGAGCCGCTGCCGTTGCCGCGTCTTCACGCCGTCCCCAGGTGGGCGTCCATCGCCGCCCGCAGCAGCGGCTCGATGTCCTCGGAGCCGGTCGCGAGCTGGAGGCTGCCCCATTCCCGCAGCTGCGCGAGGCCGTGCAGATTGGCCCACAGGGCGCCCGCGACGACGGCCGCCTCCGTCTCGGGACGTACCCGGCCCACCAGCCCCACCAGCACCTCGAACAACGGCAGGCTGGTCTCCCGCAGCCCCAGCCGGTTGCTCTCCAGCAGGTCGTGACGGAACATCAGCTCGAACATGCCCCGGTGGGTCCGCGCGAACTCCAGATAGACCCGGCCCAGGGTCATCAGCTGCTCCCGGGGCCCCTGGTCCTCGTCCCGGACGGCCGTCCCGGCCTCCCGGGCCAGCGCTTCGAAGCCGCGCCGTGCGATGGCCGACAGCAGCGAAAGATGCGTCGGGAAGTAGCGCCGCGGGGCCCCGTGCGAGACCCCGGCCTGCCGTGCGATCTCGCGCAGCGACAGGGCCGGTGCGCCCTCGCGCTCCACCAATTCGACGCCCGCGTCGACCAGTCGGGCCCGTAGGCCCGTGTCCTCATCGCTCATAGACAGTGTCTACCACCCATAGGTAGACACTGTCTATTGTCAACCGCGAGTTGACATCGCCGGGATGTCAACCCATAGTTGACACATGACGAACTCGGACTCGAACCCTGTTGGCATGACGAACTCCGTAAGCCTCGACGACCTGATCAAGGCCATCAAGAAGACCCACACCGACGCCCTCGAACAGCTCACCGACGCGGTCATCGCCGCCGATCACCTCGGTGACGTGGCCGACCACCTCATCGGCCACTTCGTCGACCAGGCCCGCCGCTCCGGCGCGTCCTGGACCGACATCGGCAAGAGCATGGGGGTGACGCGGCAGGCGGCCCAGAAGCGCTTCGTCCCCAAGGGTTCCGCCGCCCCGGACCTCGACCCCAGCCAGGGCTTCAGCCGTTACACGCCGCGCGCCCGGAACGTCGTGGTCTCCTCCCAGAACGAGGCCCGCGCCGCCTCCAACGCCGAGATCCGCACCGAACACCTCGTCCTCGGCCTCCTGGTCGAGCCCGAGGGGCTGGCCGCCAAGGCGATCGTCGCCCAGGACGTCCTCCTGGACACCGTCCGTCAGGCCGCCACCGCCGCCCTCCCGCCCGCCACCGACCCCATGCCCGCGCTGGTCCCCTTCGACGCGGGCAGCAAGAAGGTCCTGGAGCTCACCTTCCGCGAGGCCCTGCGCCTGGGCCACAACTACATCGGCACCGAGCACATCCTGCTCGCCCTCCTCGAACACGAGGACGGCTCGGGTCTGCTCGCCGGCCTCGGCATCGACAAGGCCGGTATCGAGGCGACCCTCGCCCGGATGCTGGAGCAGATCGCGGTGGACTTCCCCGAGAAGGACGCGTAACCCGCACCCACGCCCCTCGCGCGCCGCCCGCCGAAAGAGTCACGCGGGCGGCGCGCTGGGTGAGAGGTACGCACATACGCCCGAAGCGTCGGACTTATGATCCAACGCGTGGACATCCCCGACAGACTCATCTCCCTCCAGCAGGCCGCCGACGCCGAGCACACCAAGCTGACCGGCCTCGTCGACGCCGACCGCGACACCCAGTGGAAGCACTGGCGCGACGCCGCGGTCACCGTGCAGGCCGCCGTCACCGAGCACGCCCGGGAAGCGGGGCTCAGCCGGGCCGCGCTGGAGGCCGCGGTGAAGAGGTCCGTACGACATCCGGCCCCGGCCGACGGCTGACGGCCCCCGCGGTGTGAGGTGCGCGACCCCGCCGCGTGTTCCCTCCCCGGACCCGGCTGAGCGACGATGAGGGCGGGCGCCCTCCGCGACCGGGGGGGGGGAAGGCTGAGAGGAAACGGGACTGCTTGCAAGAAGAGAGAACTCCCCGCCCGCGCT
>NZ_JBVIVI010000001.1:836022-1523816 GCF_055595765.1 Streptomyces sp. NPDC040405 | reverse complement strand
GAGCCCCCCGGGGTGGGGGGGGTAACACCCCCCCTTGTTTCCCCCCCCCCAACCCGTTGGGGCGACGGGGGGGGGGGGCCCCCCCCCCGCCCGGCCCCCCCCCCCCCCCCCCCCCCGCGCCCGCTCCCCGGAAGGACGCCCGCCCCCGATGCGTCTCCTGCTCGTCCGCCACGGCCAGACCCCCTCCAACGTCATCCACGCCCTCGACACCGCCATGCCGGGCGCCGACCTCACCGAGCTCGGGCGGCAGCAGGCGGAGGGGCTGGTGGCACGCCTCGCGGACGAGCGGATCGACGCCCTGTACGCGTCCCCGCTCCACCGCGCCCAGCAGACGGCCGCCCCCCTCGCCCGCGAACGCGGCCTGGAGGTCGTCCTCCGCGAGGGCGTGCGCGAACTGATCGCCGGTGACCTGGAGATGCGCGAGGACACCGAATCCGTGCAGCTCTACCTCAAGACCGTGCTGGCCTGGGCCGCGGGCCAGACGGATCTGCGGATACCGGGCGGCGAGACGGGCGAGGAGGCCCTGTCCCGCTACGACGAGGTGATCGAGGAGATCGCCGCGTCGGGCGCGGAGCACGCCGCCGTCATCAGCCACGGCGCGGCCATCCGCACCTGGGTCGCCGCCCGCGCCCGCAACATCGACACCGCGTACGCCGCGCGGAACCCCCTGGAGAACACCCAGGTCGTGACCCTCGACGGCGACCCCCGCCGCGGCTGGACCGCCACGCACTGGGGCCCCGAACCGCTCGGCTGACACCGGTCCATCGGGTCCATCGGGCGTCAGCGCCGGGCCAGCGCCAGCACGCTCAGGCCGAACATCGCGACGCCCAGGGGCAGATGGACCGACGGGACGTGCGCGATGCCCAGCACGACCTGCACCGAGGCGAGGACGAGGAAACCCGAAGCGTGCCAGATGGGCCGGGTCGAGCCGCCGCCCGGCTTCCACGCCAGCACCGCCGCGAGGACGTACAGCATCGACGCCCCGTACATCACGCGGGCTCCGGCGCTGTGCAGCGTCTCGCCGTAGGACGAGGTCAGCAGCAGTCCGGCGGAGACCGCCTGAAGGAAGATGGTCAGGGTCTGCAGGGCGATCGCGATCCGCAGGAACGAGGAGCCGCGCCGTGCGCCCGTCGTCGTCGCCGTCGCCGCCGTCGCCGTCGTTTGAGTGGCCATGTCACAGTCCCTTTTCCGCTCTCGGGCAGTAGATAAGGTCTCACCAGCCCGACGACGCGGGCCCGCGAAAGGTAAGGCGAGGGGGCTGCCGGAAGCATGGGGACTGTCGGGACCAGCACCGATGAACTGGACGGCGAGCGGCGCCAACTGATCAATGTCGCCTACCGGTTGCTCGGCTCGGTGACCGAGGCCGAGGACGCCGTACAGGATGCCTACGCGCGCTGGTACGAGCTGCCGCGCGGTCGGCAGGAGGAGATCCTGTCCCCCGGGGCCTGGTTGACGACGGTGACCGGCCGCATCTGTCTGGACCTGCTCGGCTCGGCGCGGGCCCGCCGCGAACGCTACGTCGGCGCGTGGCTGCCCGAGCCGCTGCCCGACCGCACCGAGGGGGACCGCGCGGGCGGCGGCCCTGTGGACCCCGCCGATCAGATCGTCCTGGACGAGTCGGTGGCCATGGCCTTCCTCGTCGTCCTGGAGTCGATGACGCCCGCCGAGCGGGTGGCGTTCGTCCTGCACGATGTCTTCCGGTACCCGTTCGCCGAGATCGCCGACGTGCTCGGCCGGACCCCCGCGGCCTGCAAGCAGCTGGCGGCCTCCGCCCGGCGGCGGTTGGGCGCCGCGCGCGCCCCGGTGGCGGCGAGCAGCCGGGCCGACGTGGTGAGGCGCGTCAAAGAGGCGTGGGAGGCCAAGGACATCGTGACCCTCGTCGGTCTCCTCGACCCGGCCGCCGTGATGACCGCCGACGGCGGCGGCATGGCCGGCACCGTCCTGCGCCCGGTCGAGGGCGGCGCGCGCATCGCCCAGTACATGGTCGCCATCGCCGACAAGGCCCCGGGGCTCGAACTCCTGGAGCGGTCGGTCAACGGCGTGCCGGGTCTGGTGGCCCGGCGTGCGGGCGTCGTCGAGACCGTGGCCTCGTTCGACGTCTCCGACGGCCGGGTCACCCGGATCTGGGCGGTCCGCAATCCGGAGAAGCTGCGGCCGTGGGCAACGTAAGAGGCCGCCGACCTGCTTGCGCAGATCAGCGGCCTCTTCAGCAAGGGTGAGTAACGGGACTTGAACCCGCGACATCCTGGACCACAACCAGGTGCTCTACCATCTGAGCTATACCCACCATGACCGCTGCTTTCCGCACCGGCCGAGAAAAACTATACAGGGTCGGCGGGGGTGCTCGCTCCCGGCTATCGTGCGCGCCGGGAGCGAGTCGTCACGACTGCCGGGCGGGCAGGACGTGGCGGGCCGCGATGGTCTTCGCCTTGTCCGAGTCCGGGCCCGGCTGGGGGACGAAGACGGCCTCCCGGTAGTAGCGCAGCTCGGCGATCGACTCGTGGATGTCGGCGAGTGCGCGGTGGTTGCCGTTCTTCTTCGGGCTGTTGAAGTAGGCCCGCGGATACCAGCGGCGGGCCAACTCCTTGATCGAAGAGACGTCGACGATCCGGTAGTGGAGATACGCCTCGAGCGTCGGCATGTCCCGCAGGAGGAAACCGCGGTCGGTGGAGACCGAGTTTCCGCACAGCGGGGCCTTGCCGGCGTCCGGGACGTGCTCGCGGATGTACGCCAGGACCTGCGCCTCGGCATCCGCCAAGGTGGTCCCGCCGTCCAGCTCCGCGAGCAGCCCGGAAGCCGTGTGCATCTCCCGCACCACCTCGGGCATGGTGGTCAGCGACTCGGCGGGTGGCCGGACAACGATGTCCACTCCGTCGCCCAGGATGTTCAGCTCGGAGTCCGTGACCAGCGCGGCCACCTCGATGAGCGCGTCGTTCGACAGCGAGAGCCCGGTCATCTCGCAGTCGATCCACACCATGCGATCGTTCATACGTCTCACCCTACGGGGCGTTCCCGCTGGCCGGGCAGGGTCGGACGACCCGGGGCGCGGCCCGTTGCCTGCTCAGGCAGGCGGGGGGCGTACGCATCGGATTCCGGCTTGCCCGGTTCCGTCCCGCCCGGTGGATGCGGCGAGTGCGGAGGGTGATGGTGGTGGGCCGAATGCGTGACGGGTGCGCCGGGCCGCCGCAGCGGCATGGCGTGCTCACCCGCGCGCTGTTCGAGCACCTCGGCGCGGTCGCCGCCGCCGAGCCGCTCGGCCCGCTCCAGCCGGTCCGGTCCGCGGTCCGGGGCGCCGCCCTGGGGCCTGCGGGCCCGGTACGCGGCCCGGTAGGCGGCCGGGGAGGATCCCAGCTGCCGCCGGAAGTGCCCGCGCAGCGCGACCGGGGACCGGAAGCCGCAGCGCCCGGCGACCTCGTCGACCGAGTAGTCGGAGGTCTCCAGGAGCCGCTGGGCCTGGAGCACCCGCTGGGTGATCAGCCACTGGAGTGGAGCGCTCCCAGTGAGCGACCGGAACCGGCGGTCGAAGGTGCGGCGGCTCATATAGGCGCGGGCGGCCAGGGCCTCGACGTCGAACTGCTCGTGCAGATGCTCGAGCGCCCACGCCACGACCTCGGCGAGCGGATCCGCGCCGATCTCCTCTGGTAACGACCTGTCCAGGTAGCGCTCCTGCCCTCCACTGCGGCGCGGCGGCACGACGAGCCGGCGGGCCAGGGCCCCCGCGGCGTCCGCGCCGTGGTCGGTGCGCACGATGTGCAGGCACAGGTCGATCCCGGCGGCGGTGCCCGCCGAGGTCAGTACGTCGCCGTCGTCCACGAACAGCTCGCGTGGATCCACGTGGACGGATGGATAGCGCTTGGCTAGCGTCGGCGCGTACATCCAGTGCGTGGTCGCCGGGCGGCCGTCGAGCAGCCCCGCGGCGGCCAGTACGAAGGCCCCGGTGCACAGGCCCACGATGCGCGCGCCCTCCTCGTGCGCGCGCCGCAGCGCGTCGAGCGCGGCGGCCGGTGGCGGCTGGGTGATCGACCGCCAGGCCGGTACGACGACGGTGCCGGCCCGGGACAGCGCCTCCAGGCCGTACGGTGCGGTCAGTTCCAGTCCGCCAGTCGTTCGCAGTGGCACATCTTCGCCCGCGCACACCAGCAATCGGTACCGAGGGACTCCGGCGTCCTGCCGGTCGATACCGAAGACGGAGAGCGGGATGGAGCTTTCGAAGATCGGTCCGCCGCTGAACAGCAGCACCGCGACGATTTCTCGTCGCCGGCGTCCGGAGAGCTTGCGCGAGGTCTCCGGTACGGTCGTGGAGTCCTGGCTCATGGCTCTAAGCCCCCCTCGGTGGTCGCGTCCTCTCGGTCCTGCACGTTTCCCCTCGGTCCTGAACGGTTCCCCCGCCGGTCATGGCCAAGATCGAATCTACTGTGTCGCGTGTGGTCGCCGTGACCAGTTCACCACCCGCCACTATGTCGACATGACAACTTGGCGCGAAGCATTCGATCACGAAGCGTTGCACTCGTAGCCCTCGCTGTGAAGTGGGCCTCCTGCTGACGCCCACTTCCCGTAGGGGGTACGGGTGGCTCGTACCCCTTTCCACGCTGGCCGGAAGGGGGTTGAGCATGGCGTTTGCCAAGGGAAGAACTGGGATACGAAGTTGGCCGAAAACCAGCGGGCGCAGACGTGCGGACGGGTACTTCGACCGGCGTACGACCGGCTCATCCCGCGTCGCGGTCGTGTCTACGGAGTACGACGCGGCGCGCTCCTGGAGCCGTCCCGGGGCCCGGCCGGGCCGGGCGGTCCGGGCCCGGCGTCAGTTCCGCCGACCGCCCCGGTGCGTCCCGATCCCGGTGCGCCCGTGCCGCCCGCGATGCGGGCTCGCCGCGCCGCCGCCCAGCCGGGCGGCGGCGCGTTCGTAGTAGCGCAGGAGGGAGTGGCTGGCGGCGGTCACGGCGGCGAGGCCCACGGCGGCGCCCGCCGCGCCGCTCAGGGGAGAGCCACAGAGGAGGAGGACGGCGGGGACCACGGCGCAGCCGAAGGCGGACCAGCGGATGACCTCGTTCACCGGGTCGCTGCCGGGGCCGCCGCCGGGCCCCACGCCGGGCTCCGTGCCCGTACCGCCGCCGGGGACGCCGCCGGGGCCAGTGGCGCGGGGGTCGCCTCGGGTGTCGCCCCGGGTGCCGCCGGGAGGGCGTCCGGGGGCGCCGCGGCGGGGGTCGCCGTGGAGGCGCCCCGGGCCGTCGCCGGGCGGGGCGCCGGGGGCGTCGTACTCGCGGATGCCTGGCACGGTGGCGGCTCCTCTCGCGCGGTGGACAGATGGTGGACAGATGAGGGGAGAACGGGTCGGCGGACGGTGGAGGAGTAGTGGAACGGGGCTCCGGCGCGGGTCGGTCCCGGCCGGGGGGAGGGGGCCGTGGGGCGGTCGTGGCCGTGGCCGGTGCGTGCCGTCCGGGCCCGTTCCGTACGGAGGTGATCGCTCCGCGGGTACTACAACGTCCGGCCCGCCGACAGGTCACTGCGGGGCGACCGCACGGCGTACGCGAGGGGTCGGCGGGGTCGGAGTCGGGACCACTTGGGGCATTGCGTTACGGGCCGCCCTCCGGCATGCTCCGGGGAACGCTTCGGCCGCTCCGCTGCCGGGGCAACCTCTGGGCAGGCGAGGAATGGCGCCGTACCCTTGGGGGTAAGGGCTTGGAAAGATGAATCCCGGACGGATTTTTTTCGTTCGATCCTCGTCTTGAGCTCTAGCGGAGCTCTAGTCCCCCGCCAACTTCAACCTGAGTCCCCGCCGTATCCCTCCGCACGAGGACACCCTTCGCCGAGACACCGATGGCCGGTCACGAAATCCCCGAACCCGCGGACCGCAAGCGGGTCGCCGATCACCTGGCGCACCCCCAAGCGGCGGAAGAAACACGTCATTCCTGCGATCCAGCCTTCCAGCACGGCGTCGTGGTCGGATTCGACGGTTCCACATCGAGCGAGCGCGCCCTCGCGTACGCCATCGGCATGGCCCGGCGCTCCGGCTCAGGTCTGATCATCGTCCATGTGGCCAACCGGCTGCCGACGACTGTCTGGGCGGGCTGCGAGCCCCCCGTCTTCGTCGACGTTCCCGATCACCGCACCGAGGTGCTGGGCCTTGAGCTGGCCTGTGCCGAGCACCTCACCGAGGTGCCGTGGATCCTCGTCGAGCGGGGCGGCGACATCTGCCATGAGCTGGAGGAGGTCGGCCGGGAGTACGCGGCCGACGCGATCGTGGTCGGCTCCACGCATGGGCTGGTGGGGCGGATCTTCGGCTCGGTGGCGGGGCGGCTCGCGCGGCGCGCTCAGCGGCCCGTCATCGTCATCCCCTGAGCCCGGACCCGGCATTGGCCGGGTCCGGGCTGAACCATGGCCGGGCCATGGGGTCATGGCCGGGTCCTGGCCGGTCGTCGGGGCGTGAGCTTTTCTCCAGCGGACCCGCGCTGAAACATCCGGGCGGGCCCCGGCCCGGGCGGGCGTTCAGAACTGGACAGCCTCAACTCCCTTTCCCCGCAGCCGAGATGGTCCCAAGACCATCTTGACACCCGCGGAAACTACCCGTGCGTAGAGGTGGATTGGGCACGTGTGCGGGGCATAAACCGTTCGGCGTGGCGCCGGGCGGGAAGTGACGGTTCTCGCGCGGTGGCCAGCGCCGGCGTTAGGGCGACGCCGGCCCAGGGGCGGGCCCCCGCGTGCGTGGTGGCACACGCGGGGGACCGCCGAACCTGGGGGCGTTCCGGCGCCCGTAACCAGCCGCCAGGCAGCCGCCCGCGACCAGCCGCACCCCGGGATCACCCGAAGGTCACTCCACGGTCACCGACTTCGCCAGGTTGCGCGGCTTGTCGATGTCCCGGCCGAGCGCCAGCGCCGTGTGGTACGCCAGCAGTTGCAGCGGGATGCCCATCAGGATCGGGTCCAGCTCGACCTCGTTGCGGGGTACCACGATCGTGTGGTCCGCCTTCTCCTGCGGCTGGTGCGCGACGGCCAGGATCCGGCCGCTGCGGGCCTTGATCTCCTCCAGCGTCGCGCGGTTCTTCTCCAGCAGCTCGTCGTCCGGGAGCACCGCGACGGTGGGCACCTCGGGCTCGATGAGCGCGAGCGGCCCGTGCTTCAGCTCGGAGGCCGGGTACGCCTCGGCGTGGACGTAGGAGACCTCCTTCAGCTTCAGGGACGCCTCGCGCGCCACCGGGTAGCCGCGCACCCGCCCGACGAACATCATGCTCTTTGCATTCGCGTATTCCGCGGCGAGCTTCTTGATGTCTTCCTCGCCGCGCAGCACCTCGGCGATCTGCTCGGGCAGCTTCCGCAGCCCCGCGATGATCCGCTTGCCGTCGGCGACCGACAGATCGCGGATCCGGCCGAGGTGGAGGGCGAGCAGCGCGAAGGCGACGGCGGTGTTGGTGAAGCACTTGGTGGAGACGACGCACACCTCGGGACCGGCGTGGACGTACACGCCGCCGTCCGTCTCGCGCGCGATCGCGCTGCCCACGACGTTGACGACGCCCAGCACCCGCGCGCCCTTGCGCTTCAGCTCCTGGACGGCGGCCAGCGTGTCGTACGTCTCGCCGGACTGGCTGACCGCGATGTAGAGGGTGTCGGGGTCCACTACCGGGTTGCGGTAGCGGAACTCGCTCGCGGGCTCGGCGTCCGCGGGGATACGGGCCAGCTCCTCGATCAGCTGCGCGCCGATCAGGCCCGTGTGGTACGCCGAACCGCAGCCGAGGATCTTCACCCGGCGGACGCCGCGCGCCTCGCGCGCGTCCAGGTTCAGCCCGCCCAGCCGGACGGTGGAGAAACGGTCGTCGATCCGGCCGCGCAGCACCCGGTCCACGGCGTCGACCTGTTCGTGGATCTCCTTGTGCATGTACGTGTCGTGGCCGCCCATGTCGTACGACTCGGCCTCCCATTCCACCGTCGTCGGCGCGGGGGCGGTGCGGCTGCCCTCGGTGGTGTAGGTGCGGTAGTCGTCGGCCTTGATGGTCGCCATCTCGCCGTCGTCCAGGGTGATCACCTGGCGGGTGTGGCTGACCAGCGCGGCGACGTCCGAGGCGACGAACATCTCCTTCTCGCCGATGCCCAGCACCACCGGGGAGCCGTTGCGGGCGACGACGATGCGGTCCGGGAAGTCCGCGTGCAGCACGGCGATGCCGTAGGTGCCCTCGACCAGGGCGAGCGCGTGGCGGACCTTCTCCTCCAGGGTGGCGGCCTGCGAGCGGCCGATGAGGTGGGCGAGGACCTCGGAGTCGGTGTCGGAGATCAGCTCCACGCCGTCGGCGGCGAGCTTGGCGCGCAGGTCGGAGGCGTTGTCGATGATGCCGTTGTGGACGATCGCGACCTTGCCGTCCGCGTCCAGATGCGGATGGGCGTTGACGTCGTTGGGCGCGCCGTGGGTGGCCCAGCGGGTGTGCGCGATGCCCGCGGTGCCCGCGAAGCGCTTGGGCAGCCTGGCCTCCAGGTCGCGGACCCGGCCCTTGGCCTTGGCGGTCTTCAGCCCGGCGGCGGACTGCCCGCTCTGTGCCCCCTTGCCCGGCTTGGCCTGGACTGCGATGCCCGCGGAGTCGTAGCCGCGGTACTCCAGTCGCTGCAGCCCCTCCAGTAGCAGCGGTGCCACGTCGCGTTTCCCGATGTATCCGACGATTCCGCACATGGTGTTCAGGCCCTCCCGATTGAATCGATCATGAACGCTCGCACCCGTTTCGCTCCGGCGGTGGCGGCCGCTGCCCGGGCGTGGTGGTGACGTCAGCCGTAGACGATGCGGCGCAGCTGGCGCAGCGAGAGTTCGGGCGGTGCCACCGCGCGGTACGGCAGCTCGGCCGTGATCCGCTCGAAGATGTCCGCGTTGGTCAGTCCGCCGGACTGCAGCTCGCGGTGGCGTCGCCGGACGAACTCCTCGGTCGTCTCGTCGAAGTACGCCAGCACGTCCAGCACCACCCGGGCCGCCTCGCCGCGGCTGAGCGGCGTGCTGCGGACCAGGTGGTCGATGAGGTCATCGTGGGACATGCGGCGATCGAGCATCCGTTGATACTGCGGTCCCCTGGGGTGTTTCGCAAAATTTCTGCCCGATATCGGGCAGGGTTCGGTCTTAATGGCGAGAAAACCGACGGAGCACGGCCTGTTTGGCGGTGGTGAACTCCTCCTCGGTGAGGACCCCGCTCTGGTGAAGATCGCCGAGTTCGCGCAGACGTCGCAGCAGGGCGTCGTGATCCGCGTCACCGCTCTCCGGCTTCGTGAGCCGTGTGGCGGCCGCGTCCGGGTCCGGGGCCGGGGGTGCGTCGGCGGGCTCCGCCGGGGCCGGGGCGAACGGATGCGGCATCCGGGCCGTGACGGCGGCCGCGACCAGCGCCATCAGCGGATCCTTGCGGAAGCCGTACAGGACGACGGCGTGCGGGTCGTACTTGGGCGCGGCCGTCGCCGTCGCCTTGTCCACGGTGAAGCGGAGGAAGCCGTTCTCCAGCCCGACGGCGGGAAACCACTCCACCGCCGCCAGGTCCGCCAGCGGGAGGGTGCGGGGGCCGCCCGACTTCTTCGACTCCTCCGTCTTCCAGTTCCATTCCAGCCGGATCCGCTCACCGTCGAACGACGCGGTGGCGTCACCGGCCGTCGCCGACAGCGGCACCGGCGGACCGGGCAGCAGATAGCGGTCGCACGGGGTGGACGGCACCTGGTCCAGCAGCATCGCCTGCCGGACCTCGTCGACCAGATACTCGGCGACGCCGGTGCGGTCCGGGTCGACCGACAGCTGATACGGATCGGCCGCGTCCGGCAGTTTGCCGCCCGTGGCCTGCGCCAGCGGATCCGCCCCCGGGCGCAGCCGCAGCCGCAGTCGGCCGGACTTGCGCCCCGGTTCGTACGCGACGCCCGCCAGCGCCTCCAGTGGCACGGTCAGTTCGCCGAGCGCCTGCCGCACCAGGTGCACGTTCTTGTCCCGCCCCGGGACGATCCGTACCGACTCACCGTCAAAGGTCCATGCACCATCGCGCTGGGTGATTTCCGCCATGAGATGGATTCTGACAGGCGCACAGCGACACATTGGTCTACACCTTGACCCCAACTGGGCGTCGCGGTACGCAAGATGCGGACGCTCCACGGACGCTTCGTTGAAGGGAACCCCTGTGAGACGACGCCGTGCTCGACTGCTGTGCTCCCTCCTGCTGACCGTGGCGGCGGGGGCGGGGACCGCCGCCGCCTCCTCGGCTTCCCCGGCCGCCGCCACCTCCGGCTCCGCCGCCGTCGGCGCGCCGGTGCCGCTGGACCGGGTCGTGCCCGCGCCCGCCTCCGTACGGCCCGGCAAGAGCCCGTACACGCTCCGCCCGACGACCCTGATCCGGGTGGCGCCCGGCTCCCGCGCGGCGCGCACGGCGGGCGACTATCTCGCGGGCGTGCTGCGCCCCGCCACCGGCTACCGGCTGCCGGTCACCGCGCGCGCGGGCGGCGACGGCATCCGGCTGCGGATCGTGCGCGACGCACCCCGGCGCACCGCGAAGGGGCCCGCCACGGAGGCGCTCGGCGCGGAGGGCTACCGGCTGGAGGTGAACCGGCGCGCCGTCACCATCAGCGCCCGTACGTCCGCCGGGCTCTTCCACGGCATCCAGACGCTGCGCCAGCTGCTGCCCGCGTCCGTCGAACGAGCCACCCGCCAGCCCGGCCCCTGGCGGATCTCCGGCGGCACCATCACCGATGTGCCGCGCTACGCCTGGCGGGGCGCGATGCTCGACGTCTCCCGGCACTTCTTCACCGTCGACCAGGTCAAGGCGTACGTCGACCAGCTCGCCCTCTACAAGATCAACAAGCTGCATCTGCATCTCTCCGACGACCAGGGCTGGCGGATCGCCATCGACTCCTGGCCCCGGCTGACGACATACGGCGGCTCCACCCAGGTCGGCGGCGGGCCCGGCGGCTTCTACACCAAGGCCGACTACCGGGAGATCGTGCGCTACGCGGCCTCCCGCCATCTCACCGTCGTCCCCGAGATCGACATGCCCGGCCACACCAACGCCGCCCTCGCCTCCTACGCCGACCTCAACTGCGACGGCGTCGCCCCACCGCTCTACACCGGCACCGAGGTCGGCTTCAGCTCGCTGTGCGCGCCCAAGGAGGTGACGTACGACTTCGTCGACGACGTCATCCGCGAACTCGCCGCCCTCACCCCCGGCCGCTACCTCCACATTGGCGGCGACGAGGCGCACTCCACCAGCCACGCCGACTACGTGGCCTTCATGGACCGGGTCCAGCCGATCGTCGCCAAGTACGGCAAGACCGTGGTCGGCTGGCACCAGCTGACCGGCGCCCGCCCCGCGGAGGGGGCGATCGCCCAGTACTGGGGGACCAACGGCACCGAGAAGGAGGTCGCCGACGCCGCCAAGAACGGCACCCGGCTCATCCTCTCGCCCGCCAACCGCGCCTACCTGGACATGAAGTACGACGCGAGCACCCCGCTGGGGCTCAGCTGGGCCGGATACGTCGAGGCGAAGCAGTCCTACGACTGGGACCCGGGCAGCTACATCGCCGACGCCCCGCCGTCCTCGGTCCTCGGCGTGGAGGCACCACTGTGGTCGGAGACCCTCTCCACCAGCGCCCACATCGAGTACATGGCCTTCCCGCGCCTCCCCGGCATCGCCGAACTGGGCTGGTCGCCCCGGTCCACGCACAACTGGGACGACTACCGGGTGCGACTGGCCGCGCAGGCACCCCGCTGGGACGCCCTGGGCATCGACTACTACCGCTCCCCGCAGGTGCCCTGGCCCGCGGCGGGGTGATCAGTTACCGGTGATGGCGGGAATCGCCGTCGGCGCCCGGACCGGATCGAACCGGAAGATCTGGCCCGTGTCGCCGACGGCCGCGCCCCGGTGCGCTCAGCTCGCGAATCCCAGCTCCCGCGCGATCAGCATCCGCTGCACCTCGCTCGTCCCCTCCCCGATTTCGAGGATCTTGGAATCCCGCCACATCCGGGCCACCGGGTACTCGTTCATAAAGCCGTATCCGCCGTGGACCTGTGTCGCCTCGCGGGCGTTGGTGACCGCGATCTCCGACGAGTACAGCTTCGCGATCGACGCCTCCTTTTTGAACGGCTCGCCGCGCACCAGGCGGGAGGCCGCGTCGCGCCAGGCGACGCGGGCCATATGGGCGCGGGTCTCCATGTCGGCGATCTTGAACTGGATGGCCTGGTTGGCGCCGATGGGGCGGCCGAAGGCCTCGCGGGTCCTGGCGTACGACACCGACTCGTCCACGCAGCCCTGGGCGAGCCCGGTGGCCAGGGCGGAGATGGCGATGCGGCCCTCGTCGAGGATGCGGAGGAACTGGGCGTAGCCGCGGCCCAGGTCGCCCAGGAGGTTGGCGGCCGGGACGCGGCAGTCGGCGAAGGACAGCTCGCGGGTGTCCGAGGCGTTCCAGCCGACCTTGGAGTAGGGGGCGGCGACGCTGAGGCCGGGGGTGCCGGACGGCACGATGATGGAGGAGATCTTGGGGCGGCCGTCCTCCGTGCGGTCGGTGACGGCGGTGACGGTGATCAGGGCGGTGATGTCCGTACCCGCGTTGGTGATGAAGCACTTGGTGCCGTTGATCACCCACTCGCCGGTGGTCTCGTCCAGCCGGGCCGTGGTGCGGGTGGCGCCCGCGTCGGAGCCGCCGCCCGGCTCGGTCAGGCCGAAGGCGCCCAGGGTCTCCCCGGAGCACAGCCCCGGCAGCCACTGGCGCTTCTGCTCCTCCGTCCCGTAGAGGAAGATCGGCATCGCGCCGAGCGAGACCCCGGCCTCCAGGGTGATCGCGACGGAGGAGTCCACCCGGGCCAGCTCCTCAAGGGCCAGGCACAGCGCGAAGTAGTCGCCGCCCATCCCGCCGTACTCCTCCGGGAACGGCAGCCCGAACAGCCCCATCCGGCCCATCTCGCGGATGATCTCGTACGGGAACTCGTGCTGCTCCCAGTACTCCCCGATCTTCGGGGCGACCACATCGTGCGCGAACGCCTCGACGGTGCGGCGCAGTTCCTCGTGCTCGGGGGAGAGACGATGGTCGATCGCCATGACTCACATCTCCTTCTGGGAGAGGGCGCGGACGGTGCGGGACGGGCTGGGTCGGCCCAGGTGCCGGGCCATCCACACGCTGGTGGCGGTGAGACGGCGGATGTCGACCCCGGTCTCGACGCCGAGGCCGTCGAGCATCCAGACCAGGTCTTCGGTGGCGAGGTTGCCGGTGGCGCTCTTCGCGTACGGACAGCCGCCCAGGCCGCCCGCGGAGGCGTCGACGGTGGTCACGCCGTACTGGAGCGCGGCGAGGGTGTTGGCGAGGGCCTGACCGTAGGTGTCGTGGAAGTGGACGGCCAGCCGGTCGGCGGGGATGCCCGCCTCGCCCAGCGTGGCCAGCAGCTCCTGCACATGGCCGGGGGTGGCCACGCCGATGGTGTCGCCGAGGCTCACCTCGTCGCACCCCATGTCGATCAGGCGGCGGCTGACCGAGACGGTCTGCGAGATCGGGACCGGGCCCTCCCAGGGGTCGCCGAAGCACATCGACAGATAGCCGCGCACGGTCACGCCCGCCTCGCGCGCCGCGGTGACGACCGGTTCGAACATGGCGAGCGCTTCGTCCACCGTCCGGTTGAGGTTGGCCTTGGCGAACGACTCGGTCGCGCTGCCGAAGACGGCGATCTCGCGCGCGCCGAGCGCGAGCGCGCGCTCCAGACCGCGCTGATTGGGCACCAGCACTGGAAGCCGGGCGCGCACGTCGTCGATCAGCGGCATCAGCTGCTCGGCGTCGGCCAGCTGCGGCACCCACTCCGGGCGGACGAAGCTGGTGGCCTCGATGGTGGTCAGCCCCGCGTCGGCCAGCCGCCGGATGAACTCGGCCTTCACCGCGACCGGCACGAGCGTCTTCTCGTTCTGCAGCCCGTCCCGCGGCCCCACTTCATGGATACGCACCCGGGCGGGCAGCCCCGGGGCCGGGACGGTCATGGGGAGGGTCATCACGCACGCTCCTCGGTCTCGCGCGGGGCGACGACCGCCAGCAGCTGGTCCATGGCGACCGTGCTGCCGGGGGTCACTTCCAGCTCGGTGACGGTCCCGTCGTGCGGGGCGGAGATGAGGTGCTCCATCTTCATCGCCTCGACCACCAGCAGGCCCTGGCCCGCGGTGACCTCGTCCCCGACGGCCGCCTTCACGACGGTGACGGTGCCGGGCATGGGGGCCGTCAGCTCCCCGGCGTGCGCCGCGGTGGCCCCGCCGCGCAGCGCCTCCTCGATGGGGTCGTGCCCCACCACCCGCCAGGCATCCCCGCCCTGCCCCAGCCAGTGGCTCGCGCCGTGGGCGACATACCGGAAGCGGTGGGTGACCCCGCCGAGGTCCAGCAGGACCGCGCCGTCCTCCAGCCCCACGAGCCGCGCCGCGACGCCCGAGGCCGCTGCGGTACCGCCGCTGCCGGTCCCCGCCGTGTGGTCGGCCGCAGGGCGCCGCGCGCCGTCCGCCTCCGTGGCATCCGGGTGCTCGATGCGCACCCGCGCGTCGTGGGCCCGCCCGCGGACCCGGACCGTCACCGGGGCGTGGCCCGCGACGCGGAGGCGGTGGACCGTCCAGGCGGGCTCGGCGCCCAGGCGCCAGCCGGTCGGGACCGAGAACGGGTCGAGCCAGGCATCCGCGACGGCCGGTTCCAGCGCCGCCTGGCGCAGCAGCGCCGCCGCCGCGTAGACCTCGTCGGGGATCGTGGACGGGCTGAGCGAGGCCGCCGCGCGGTCGACCAGACCGGTGTCCATGACGCCCGAGACGACCTCGGGATGGGCGGCCAGACGGCGGAGGAAGCCGGTGTTGGTGTCGACGCCGAGGACGGTCAGGGAACCGAGGGCGGCGCGCAGCCGACGCAGCGCCGTGGGGCGGTCCGGGCCGTGGGCGATGACCTTGGCGAGCATCGGGTCGTACACCGTGCCGACCTCCGTGCCGGTGCTCAGCCCGGAGTCGACGCGCACCCCCTCGCCCGTGGGCTCGTCCAGAGCGAGCACCGGCCCGGCCGACGGCAGGAAGTCCACCCGGCCGTCGCCCGCCACGCGGGCGGTCTCGGCGCAGATACGGGCCTCCACCGCATGGCCGCCGAAGGTGATGCCGTCCTGCCCGCAGGGCAGCGGTTCGCCCGCGGCGACCCGCAGCTGCCACTCGACCAGATCGAGCCCGGTGATCAGCTCGGTGACCGGGTGCTCGACCTGGAGGCGGGTGTTCATCTCCATGAAGCAGTACGCGGAGGGGTCGGCGCCCGGCACGATGAACTCCACCGTGCCCGCGCCCACATAGCCGCACGACCGCGCCGCCTGCACCGCGGCCTCACCCATCAGCGCCCGGGTGGTGTCGTCCAGCAGCGGGCTGGGCGCCTCCTCGATGATCTTCTGATGGCGGCGCTGCAGCGAGCATTCGCGCTCGCCGAGGTGGATCACCTGGCCGTGGCCGTCCGCCAGCACCTGGATCTCGATATGGCGCGGCCGGTCGATCCAGCGCTCGACCAGCAGCGTGTCATCGCCGAACGCGCCGCGCGCCTCGCGCCGGGCGGCCGCGATCTCGTCGGCGAGCAGCGACTCGTCCCGCACCAGCCGCATGCCCTTGCCGCCGCCGCCCGCGGACGGCTTGAGCAGCACGGGGGTGCCGATCTCCCGGGCGGCGTCGATGAGCTGGGCGTCCGTCAGGCCGCTGCCGGAGGAGCCCGGCACCACGGGCACACCGGCCGCGCGCACGGTCTCCTTGGCGCGGATCTTGTCGCCCATCAGCTCGATGGCCCCGGCCGGCGGGCCGATGAAGACGAGCCCGGCGTCGGCGCAGGCGCGGGCGAACGCCGCGTTTTCCGCGAGGAAGCCATAGCCGGGGTGGACGGCTCGGGCGCCGGTGCGGACCGCCGCCTCCAGCAGCCGCTCGATCGACAGATAGCTCTCCGCGGCGGCCGCGGGGCCGATCCGCACGGCCGTGTCCGCCTCCCGGACGTGCCTGGCGTCCGCGTCGGCGTCGCTGTACACGGCGACCGAGCGGACGCCGAGCCGCCGCAGGGTGCGGATGACGCGCACCGCGATCTCCCCGCGGTTGGCCACCAGGACCGTGTCGAACATCGCATGCGCCGCACTCATCGGGTGCATCCCCTCACATCCGGAAGACGCCGTAGCCGGGCGCCGCGGGTTCCTTGGCCGTGCGGTCGGGCAGCGGGGCGCTCGCGCACGCGGTGAGGGCGAGGCCGAGCACCGTACGGGTCTCCAGCGGGTCGATCACCCCGTCGTCCCACAGCCGCGCCGTGGCGTAGTACGCGCTGCCCTGGGTCTCGTACTGCTCGCGGACCGGCGCCCGGAACGCCTCCTCGTCCTCCGTGCTCCACTTCTCGCCACGCGCCTCCAACTGGTCGCGCTTGACGGTCGCGAGGACGGAGGCGGCCTGCTCGCCGCCCATCACCGAGATCTTGGCGTTGGGCCACATCCACAGGAAGCGCGGCGAATAGGCGCGGCCGCACATCGAGTAGTTGCCCGCGCCGTAGGAGCCGCCGATGACGACCGTCAGCTTGGGAACGCGGGTGCAGGCGACGGCGGTGACCATCTTGGCGCCGTGCTTGGCGATGCCGCCCGCCTCGTAGCTGCGGCCGACCATGAAGCCCGAGATGTTCTGCAGGAAGACCAGGGGGATGCCGCGCTGATCGCACAGCTCGATGAAGTGGGCGCCCTTCTGGGCGGATTCGGAGAACAGGATGCCGTTGTTGGCGACGATGCCCACCGGATGGCCCATGATCCGGGCGAAGCCGGTGACCAGCGTCGTCCCGAACTCGGCCTTGAACTCGGCGAACCGCGAGCCGTCCACCACGCGCGCGATCACCTCGCGCACGTCGTACGGCGTCCGGGAGTCGACCGGGACCGCCCCGTACATCCCCGCGGGGTCGACCGCGGGCTCCTCGGAGGGCGTGAGCGGCCAGGGCGGCGCGCCCTGCTGGGCGGGGGAGGGCGGCAGGGTGGAGACGATCGTACGGACGATGCGCAGGGCGTGGGCGTCGTCCTCGGCGAGGTGGTCGGTGACGCCCGAGACGCGGGAGTGGACCTCGCCGCCGCCCAGCTCCTCCGCGGTGACGACCTCGCCGGTGGCCGCCTTCACCAGCGGCGGCCCGCCCAGGAAGATCGTGCCCTGCCCGCGCACGATGACGGCCTCGTCGCTCATCGCCGGGACATAGGCCCCGCCCGCCGTGCACGACCCGAGCACCGCCGCGATCTGCGGGATCCCGGCGCCGGACATCCGGGCCTGGTTGTAGAAGATCCGCCCGAAGTGGTCGCGGTCCGGGAAGACCTCGTCCTGCATGGGGAGGAAGGCGCCGCCGGAGTCGACCAGATAGACGCACGGCAGCCGGTTCTCCAGCGCGACCTCCTGGGCGCGCAGATGCTTCTTCACCGTCATCGGGTAGTACGTGCCGCCCTTGACCGTGGCGTCATTGGCGATGACGACCACCTCGCGGCCCGCGACCCGCCCGATCCCGGCGATCACCCCCGCCGCCGGGGCCTGGCCCTCGTACAGCCCGTCGGCGGCGAGCGGCGCCAGCTCCAGGAACGGCGAGCCCGGGTCCAGCAGGGTGTCCACCCGGTCGCGCGGCAGCAGCTTGCCGCGCGCGGTGTGCCGGGCCCGCGCCTTCTCGCCGCCGCCCAGCCGGGCCGCGGCGAGCTTCTCGCGCAGCCCCGCGGCCAGCTCGCCGTGCGCGGCCTCGTTGGCCTGCCAGGCGTCGGACCCCGGATCGGCGCCGCTTCGCAGCACCGGTGCCTGCTCCATCGCTACGGGCCCCCTCGCTCGCGTGCCCACTCGGTGTGCGCTCACCCGCCGAGTGGTTAGTGGTCGTTAACCTGATACCCACTAGGTTAACGACCACTAACCGCGCTGTCTAGAATTGCTTCCATGAGCACGCAAGCCCCTGCACCGACCCGCCGCGAACAGATCCTCAAGGAGGCCGCCCGGCTCTTCGCCGAGCGCGGCTTCCATGGCGTCGGCGTCGACGAGATAGGCGCGGCGGTCGGCATCAGCGGCCCCGGCCTCTACCGTCACTTCGCCGGGAAGGAGGCGATGCTGGCCGAGCTGCTGGTCGGCATCAGCGGCCGGCTGCTGACCGGCGGCAAGCGGCGCACCGCGGAGGCGGCGGACGCCGGGGACGCCCCGGCGGCGGTGCTGGACTCGCTCATCGAGGGCCACATCGACTTCGCCCTGGACGACCGCCCGCTGATCGTCCTCCACGACCGCGAGCTGGACCGGCTCCGGGACACCGACCGCAAGCTGGTGCGCTCGCTCCAGCGGCAGTACGTGGAGCTGTGGGTCGAGGTCGTGCGGCAGGTCTATCCGGGGCTCACCGAGACCGAGGCCCGGGCCTGCGTCCACGCCGTCTTCGGGCTGCTCAACTCCACCCCCCACCTGGGCCGCCCCGGCGCCCTCCCCGGCCGGGAGGCCACCGCCGCCCTGCTGCACCGGCTGGCCCTGGGTGCGTTCGGTGCGGCCCACGACGCGGACGGCTCTGGACAGGGGCGCTAACTCGACGGTAACTTCGGCTGAGCAAGCGCTTAGCCAGAGGGAGGCCGCAGAGATGCGTCGCACGGTGTTCAACGAGGACCACGAGGCATTCCGGGAGACCATCCGCGACTTCATCGCCGCCGAGGTCGTTCCGTACTACGAGGAGTGGCGGGAGGCCGGTCAGGCTCCGCGCGACTTCTACAAGAAGCTCGGCGAGCTGGGCATCTTCGGCATCGAGGTCCCCGAGGAGTACGGCGGCGCGGGCGAGACCAGCTTCAAGTTCAACGCGGTCATCACCGAGGAGACCGCCCGCGCCGGGGTGAGCTTCGGCGGCAGCAGCGTCCACACCGCGCTCTGCCTGCCGTACATCCTCAAGTACGCCAACGAGGAGCAGAAGCGGCGCTGGCTGCCCTCCTTCGTCTCGGGCGACCTGATGACCGCCATCGCCATGACGGAGCCGGGCACCGGCTCGGACCTGGCGGGCATGAAGACGACCGCCAAGCTGTCCGAGGACGGCACGCACTACGTGCTCAACGGCGCCAAGACCTTCATCACCGGCGGGGTGCTCGCCGACCGCGTCCTGGTCTGCGCCCGCACCGCCCCCGCCACCCCCGAGGACCGCCGCGCCGGGATATCCATCCTGGTCGTGGACACCAAGAGCGAGGGGTACGCGGTCGGCCGGAAGCTGGAGAAGCTGGGGCTGAAGACCTCTGACACCGCCGAGCTGTCGTTCACCGACGTCAAGGTGCCGGTGGCGGACCTGCTGGGCGAGGAGGGCAAGGCGTTCGGCTACCTCGCGCACAACCTGCCGCAGGAGCGCCTGGGTATCGCCGTCGGCGCGTACGCGCAGGCCGCCGCGGCCGTCGAGTTCGCCAAGAGCTATGTGCAGGACCGCGAGGTCTTCGGCAAGAGCGTGGCGTCCTTCCAGAACACCAAGTTCACCCTGGCCGACTGCAAGGCCGAGGTGGACGCGATGCAGGCCGTCGTCGACCGGGCCCTGGAGGCGCACGACGCCGGTGAGCTGTCCGCCGCCGACGCCGCCTCGGCGAAGCTGTTCACCACCGAGCGCGCGGCCGTCGTCATCGACAAGTGCCTGCAGCTGCACGGCGGTTACGGCTACATGATGGAGTACCCCATCGCCCGGCTGTACGCGGACACCCGCGTCACCCGCATCTACGGCGGGACCAGCGAGGTCATGCGGTCCATCGTCGCCAAGTCGATGGGACTGTGACGGTCGCCATGTGCGCGCTCATCGGCAACGGCGTCGCAACACGGGTCTGCAAGACTGCGTGAACCATGAATGACGCACTACAGAGCCTGCTCGACCTGCTCGACCTGGAGCGGATCGAAGAGGACATGTTCCGCGGCACCAGCGATGCCGCACCCCTCGTGCCGCGGGTCTTCGGCGGCCAGGTGGCCGCCCAGGCCCTGGTCGCCGCGGGCCGCACGGTCCCGGAGGACCGGCCGCCGCACTCGCTGCACGCCTACTTCCTGCGGCCCGGTGACCCCGGGGCGCCGATCGTCTACACGGTCGACCGGATCCGTGACGGCTTCTCCTTCACGACGCGCCGCGTGGTCGCCGTCCAGCACGGGCAGCCGATCTTCCATCTGTCCGCCTCCTTCCAGCTGCACGAGGAGGGGCTGGAGCACCAGGAGCCGATGCCGGACGTACCGGACCCGCTCTCGCTGCCCACCGCCGAGGAGCTGCTGCCCCGGTACGAGCACCTGCTCGCCGGGCCCGGGGTGGTCGACCGGATGCTCCAGGCCCGGGCTGCCGTCGACCTGCGGTACGTGGACGCTCCGCCGTACGGCAGCGTCGGGCAGCCCCGCGAGCCGAAGTCGCAGGTTTGGTTCCGGACCGACGGCAAACTGGACGGCGCCGCCGACGATCCGCTGCTGCACCTCTGCCTGGCCACCTATGTGTCCGACATGACGCTGCTGGACTCGGTGCTCCTCGCCCACGGCCGCGGCGGCTGGGCGGTCGGCGACATCGTCGGCGCCAGCCTCGACCACGCCATGTGGTTCCACCGGCCGTTCCGCGTGGACGACTGGCTGCTGTACGACCAGGAGAGCCCGTCCTCGTCCGGCGGCCGCGGCCTCGCCAAGGGCCGCATCTTCACCGCCGACGGGCGGCTGGCCGTCTCGGTGATCCAGGAAGGGGTCATGCGGGTCCCGCGGCCGAGGAAGTGACCCCGGGAGCGGCCACGTGACGCGCGTCGCCCGGGACGCGCGTCCCGGGCGACCAACGCGCGTCCCGGGCGACCGGCGTCAGAACTGGGCCGTCAGCCCCGCCGCGTCCAGCAGATAGGCCGTCATCGGCGCGTAGAACCTCGGGTTGGTGACGTGGTCGTCCAGCGGTACCACCGCCTGAAGCGTCCCCTCCGCCTCGCCGAGGAACAGCGCCGGGTCGTTGCAGTCCGCGTACCCCACCGCGTCGATGCCGCGCTCTCCCGCGCACCCCGCCCAGCCGTGGTCGGCGACCACCAGGTCCGGCAGCGGCCGCCCCTCCCGGGCCAGCCCGTCCAGGATCGCCGCCATGGGGGCGGGGGAGTGGGTGTGCCACAGCGTGGCGCCGCGCTCCAGCATGGCCACGTCGCAGAACTGGAAGACGTACCCCTCGTCCGCGTGCAGCCCGCCCGGGATCTCGACGATCTCGCACCCCGCCGCGTGCAGCGCCGACGCCGTGGCGCTGTGCACCTCCAGCAGCCCGCCCGGGTGGCCCGTGGCGAACAGCACCCGCTGCCGCGCCTCGGCCGCCTTCCGCAGCACCGACGCCATCCGGTCCAGCGCGCCGACCGTCAGCTCCGGGTCGATCGTGTCCTGCCCGGTGCGGTGCTCCGGGTCGTCGACCACGCCGCACCGCTCCGCCATGACGGCCAGCACGTCCTGCTCGTCCACCCAGCGGTCGCCCAGCTCCAGCCCCAGCCAGTAGTGGCGGTCGCCGTTCGCGAGCTTGCGGTAGTGGGAGAGGTTGTTCTCGCGTGGGGTGGCGACGTCACCCGCGATGCGCGTACGGACGAGATGGTCGATCAGCTCGGTACGGCTGGGCACGGTACTGGGTATCGGCATGTGGCCCATTGTCGCCCCTGTGTCCGGGAAATGGGGGGGCAATACTCGCCCCGCGGACGCGTCCCGATGTGACGCGGCCATGACGAACCCAGGGGTGCCGGGTACGTCATGGCCGGGGCGGTCGCGGACCGCCTGCACCTGCTAGCGACCGGAACGGCGGTTACGGCCCACTCCGCCGCCGGAGCCCCGCCCCGACCCGCTGGAGCCGCCTGAGCCGCCCGTTCCGCCGCCGGAGCCACGCCCGGAGCCGCCGCCGGAGCCGCCGCCGGTCCCGCGTCCCGTACCGCCGCCGGAGCTACGCCCAGAGCCGCCGGAGGCCCCGCGCCCCGCTCCGCCGCCGGAGCCGCGCCCCGAGCCGCCCCGGGAGCCGCGGCCGGAGCCGCCGCCGCGGCGCGCCTGCCGGGGGCCGGGCGCCTGCTGGGGGGCGGGGGTGCTGATCGTCACCGGGACCCCCGAGGGCTCCTGCGCGCCGGTGATGCGGGTCAGCTCGGAGTCGGTCGAGTGCACCCGGGCCGTGTTCGGGGTGATGCCCGCGGCGGCCATCAGCCGGGTCATGTCGCGGCGCTGGTCGGGCAGGACGAGGGTGACGACGCTGCCGGAGCCGCCCGCGCGGGCGGTGCGCCCGCCGCGGTGCAGATAGTCCTTGTGGTCCGCGGGCGGATCCACGTTGAGGACCAGGTCGAGGTCGTCGACATGGATGCCGCGGGCCGCGACGTTCGTGGCCACGAGCGCGGTGACGACGCCGGTCTTGAAGCGCTCCAGGGTCTTGGTGCGCTGCGGCTGGGACTTGCCGCCGTGCAGCGCCGCCGCCCGTACGCCGTTGGCCAGCAGATGACGGGTCAGCCGGTCGACGGCGTGCTTGGTGTCCAGGAACATGATGACGCGGCCGTCCCGCGCGGCGACCCGGGTGGCGACGGAGCGCTTGTCGGTGTCCGCGATGTGCAGCACATGGTGCTCCATCGTGGTGACCGCGCCCGCCGACGGGTCGACCGAGTGCAGCGCCGGGTCGGTGAGGAACTCGCGCACCAGTTTACTGATGTTGTTGTCGAGGGTCGCGGAGAACAGCATGCGCTGGCCGTCGGCGGGCACCTGACGCAGCAGCCGGGTCACCTGGGGGAGGAATCCCATGTCGGCCATCTGGTCGGCCTCGTCGAGAACGGTGATGCGCACCTGGTCCAGTCGGCAGTCGCCGCGTTCGATCAGGTCGTGAAGGCGGCCCGGCGTCGCGATGACCACCTCGGCGCCGTTGCGCAGGGCCTCGGCCTGACGGTTGATCGACATGCCGCCCACCACGGTGGCCGGGCGCAGCCGCAGCCGACGGGCGTACGGCGTGAGCGCGTCGGAGACCTGCTGGGCCAGCTCCCGCGTGGGCACCAGGACCAGGCCGAGCGGACGGCGGGGTTCGGCGCGCTGCCCGGCGGTGCGGGCCAGCAGTGCGAGGCCGAAGGCCAGTGTCTTTCCGGAGCCGGTCTGCGCGCGCCCGAGTACGTCACGGCCCACCAGAGCGCTGGGGAGGGTGGCCGCCTGGATCGGGAACGGCACGGTGACGCCCTGGAGCGCCAGCTCCGCGGCGAGACCGTCCGGAAGGTCCAGTTCGGCGAACGTCGCGACGGCGGGCAGCACCGGGGTGGTGCCGCGCGGCAGGGCGAATTCGTTGCCGCCGTCGGAGGGACGGCTGGTACGAACGGGGGAACGGGAGTGTGACCGGGGCCTGCGGGACGAGCTGGCGTAACGGCTCATGCGGCGCCTTCCTGTAACGGGCGGGGATCGGCCCGCGGAAAGCGGGCACGAGCCGGGGCCCGCACCTGGTCAGGTGCGGGCCCCGGCTCGCGGTATGCGCTGCGTCAGGCGGGAACGATGTTCTCGGCCTGCGGGCCCTTCTGGCCCTGCGTGACGTCGAAGGTCACCTTCTGGCCTTCCTGCAGCTCACGGAAGCCCTGGGTGGCGATGTTCGAGTAGTGGGCGAAGACGTCGGCGCCGCCGCCATCCTGCTCGATGAAGCCGAAACCCTTTTCCGAGTTGAACCACTTCACGGTGCCAGTAGCCATGTCATTTCTCCTTCAATGGGGGCCGAACCGGAACCCGTATGTCACGGACTCCGCGTCGCCGCATTGACCCCATCCGGAAATGACCGGTGAAAACAAAAATGCGCCTGACGCTACATCTCGTCAGGCGCACATAACGTTCATGGGTACCAAAACTGCAACTGCCACGAGCCTAACACGCGAGGTGCTCGAGCGGGGGGAGATACAGATCACCCGACAGAGCCGCCGCGACATCAGGTGCACCCGGGCAGTGACCCGGGCGTGTCACCCGGCGCGACCCGGGCGCACCCCGGGCGCGCCCGGGGCGCGTCACCAGGCACGACACCCGCGCGGCCGTGGGGCCAATGGACGCGGTGTCCAAATCGCCCGGGCCGGGTGCTGGGGAACGTACATGTGGTCGCGCGACCACTCTGCCTACGCTCGAATTCATGACCGCAGCAGACAGTGAGCCCACCGGAACCCCCGTCGGCCCCGTCGACTCGTCCCGCATCCCCCGCTACGCGGGCCCCGCCACCTTCGCCCGGCTGCCGCGCGTCGACGAGGTCGGCGGCACCGCGGACGTCGCCGTGGTCGGTGTGCCCTTCGACACCGGCGTCTCCTACCGCCCCGGCGCCCGCTTCGGCGGCAACGCCATCCGCGAGGCGTCCCGGCTGCTGCGCCCGTACAACCCGGCGCAGGACGCCGCGCCCTTCGCCCTCGCCCAGGTCGCCGACGCCGGGGACATCGCCGCGAACCCCTTCAACATCGACGAGGCGGTGGAGACGGTCCAGGCCGCCGCCGACGACATCCTCGACAGCGGCGCCCGACTCATGACCCTCGGCGGCGACCACACCATCGCCCTCCCGCTGCTGCGGTCCGTCGCCCGCAAGCACGGTCCGGTCGCCCTGCTGCACTTCGACGCCCACCTGGACACCTGGGACACCTACTTCGGCGCCGAGTACACCCACGGCACGCCCTTCCGGCGCGCCGTCGAGGAGGGCATCCTCGACACCTCCGCCCTCTCGCACGTCGGCACCCGCGGCCCGCTGTACGGCAAGCAGGACCTGGACGACGACGAGAAAATGGGCTTCGGCATCGTCACCTCCGCCGACGTCATGCGGCGCGGCGTGGACGAGATCACCGACCAGCTGCGGCAGCGCATCGGCGACCGGCCGCTCTACATCTCCATCGACATCGACGTCCTGGACCCGGCCCATGCCCCCGGCACCGGCACCCCCGAGGCGGGCGGCCTCACCTCCCGCGAGCTGCTGGAGATCCTGCGCGGCCTGGCCGGATGCCACCTGGTCTCCGCCGACCTGGTCGAGGTCGCCCCGGCGTACGACCACGCGGAGATCACCGCGGTGGCGGCCTCCCACACGGCGTACGAACTGACGACGATCATGGCCCGCCAGATCGCCGCCTCGCGCGCCGTCTGAGGTCCGTCGACACGGGCCCGTCGCCGCGCTCTGCCCGTGTGGTCAGGGCGTCTCCATGAGGTCCCGCGGACCGTACAGGGCCGCCGGGGCGCCGGTCTGGAGGGCCCAGTAGCGGTCGCCGTACGACCAGTGCCACCACTCGGTCGGGTAGTTCACCAGCCCGGCCGAGGTCAGCGCCGCGCCCAGGGCGTTCCGGTGGGCGCGGGCCCCGGCGGGGATGTTCGGGGCCTCGGTGTAGCAGGCGCGCGCGCTCTCCTCCGGGGGCGCGTCCCAGGGGGTGCCCATGTCCAGCTCGCGCCCGTCCGCATCGGCGAGGGTCAGGTCGACGGCGGCACCGGCGCCGTGCGGGGCGATTTCGGGCGGCGATACGTAGCGGCTCGCCGCGGTCCGGATCTCCCCGTCGGACCAGGCGGGGTGCGCGGCGCGCAGCCGGGCGGAGTAGCGCTCGAAGTAGTGCCGCTGCAGCTCCGGCGGCCGGTAACCCTCGATGAACAGCAGTCGCAGCCCCCGCGGCAGCGCCGACTGCGCCGCCAGCAGCCGCTCCAGCAGACCCTGCCGCAGATAGGCGTAGGCCCCGGCCGGGTCCGCCGCCCGGCCGTCGACCAGCAGCCGCGGTGTGCGGCGTACGTCGGCCAGCGGCTCCCCGCACTCCCTGACCGGCACGGCCGCGACCCTCGGGTCGGACATCAAGGTGATTTCAGGCATGGCGTGATCGTCGCAGGTCCCGCGCCCGCGGGTGGGCAGGTGCTGCGCCCGCGGGTGGGCGGGTGCTGAGGGGCGCCCCGGGCCGTACCCGTAGTGGTCGTACCCGTAGTACCTGAGAGCTACGTGGCGAGTGCACCCCCAGGAGTGACGCCAACTACCCGTCCCGCTCCCTACCTTCCGTATGTGCGACATCCGGCACGGAAGGGGACAGGGATGGCATCTCGTGTGCGCGGCCGCCTGCGCCGCACTCTGCTCGGTGTGCTCGTCGCCGCCTCGGTGGCCGTGCCGGTGGCGGGGGCCGCGCGGCCCGCGGCGGTTCCGGCGCCCGCGCCGTCGGCGCTCCCCGCGCTGACCGCCGCGACGCCCGCCGCCCTCGGCGCGCGGTATGCCGCCCATCGCGCGGACATCCGGGCCGCCGAGCGGATGGCCGCGGGGCACGGGGACCGGCGGCGGGCGGCCGCGCTGCGGGAAATGGCGGACCCGGCGCGGCAGTTCCTCTCCTTCGACGGGCGGGACGGGGGCCGTTCCGCCGAGGTCTTCGGGGATCTGTCGCGCGCCACGCGGATCGCCGTCCTGGTCCCGGGGTCGGACACCAGTCTCGACCGGTACCGGCGCCTGCGCGCCGGGGCCGTCGCGCTGAAGCACCAACTCGGGCAGCGGGGCGCTGTCGTCGCCTGGCTCGGGTACCGGACGCCGGGCACGGTGAGCCCCGAGGTGCTGACGGCGGGGCGGGCCGACCGGGCGGCGCCCCGGCTCGCCTCCTTCGCCGGGGAGCTGGCCTCCGCCGCGCCCCGGGCCCGGATATCGCTGCTCTGCCACTCCTACGGCTCGCTGCTCTGCGCCCGGGCCGCGTCCGGCCTGGCGATAGCGGACATCGTCCTGTACGGGAGCCCCGGCGTCGGCGCCCACAGCGTCGGCCAGTTGCACACCCGGGCCGCCGTCTGGGCGGGCCGGGGCGGGCACGACTGGATAGCCGACGTCCCGCATGTGCGGATTCCGCTGCTGTTCACCACCGTCGGGCTGGGGACCGATCCCGTCTCGAAGGGTTTCGGCGCCCAGATCTTCGACGCGGGCGGCGGCGGCCACAGCGACTACCTCAAGCCCGGTTCCGTCAGCCTGCGGAGCCTGGCCCGGATCGTGGGGGACGGGCATGCGTGAGCTGATCCGGCGGGTCGACGCCGCCACCGCACCCGAGCGCGACCGCGCCGTGGACGCGCTGCGCGCGTTCGCCATCCTCGGCGTCGTGCTCGGCCACTGGCTGGTGACCGCCCTGGTCGCCGACAGCGGCACGGTGCGGGCCGCCAGCCCGCTGCAGTACCAGCCCCATCTCGTCCCGCTCTCCTGGGCGTTCCAGACCCTCGCGGTCTTCTTCCTGGTGGGAGGGCAGATGAGCGCGCGCAGCCACGCGTCCGCTCGCGCCCGGGGCGTGACGTACCGGCAGTGGCTGGGGGCCCGGCTGGCCCGGCTGTTCCGGCCGGTCGCCGCGGTGCTGGTGGTGTGGACCCTGGCGGCGGGCGCGATGCTGGCCTCCGGGGTGGGCCTGACGACCCTGCACACCCTGCTCAAACTGGTGCTGTCACCGCTCTGGTTCCTGCTGGTCTTCGCGGCGCTCACGGCGGCGACCCCGCTGGTGGCGCGGCTGCATCCGCTGTGGCCGCTCGCCGTCGTCCTCCACGTCGACCTGCTCCGGTTCGGCTTCGGCGGGCCCGCCTGGGTCGGCTGGATCAATCTGGCGGCGGGCTGGCTGGTCCCGTACTGCCTGGGCGCGGCGTGGGCGCGCGGTGGGCTGCGGGGGCGCACGACCGGCTGGGTGCTGCTGCTCGGCGGCGGGGTGACCACGGCCGCTCTCGTCCTGTTCGGCGGCTATCCGGCGGCCATGGTCGGGGTGCCCGGCGCCGCGATATCCAACCTCAACCCGCCGACCCTGGCCGCCGTCACCTTCGGCCTGGCCCAGTGCGGGGCGGCCCTGCTGCTGCTCGGGCCGCTGCGGCGGGTGCTGGCGCGGCCCGCGGTCTGGGCGGTGGTGGCGCTGCTGAACCTCTCCGCGATGACCGTCTTCCTGTGGCACCAGACCGCGATGATGGCGGTCACCTCGACCGCTCTGCGGCTGAGCGGCCCGCTGCCCGGTCTGCACACCGTGCCCGACGGGCCGGGCTGGCTGGCCGCCCGGCTGGCCTGGCTGCCGGTGTTCGCGGCGGCGCTGCTGGTGTGCCGGGCGGCGTTCGGCGCGTACGAGCACGGCAGGCCGCGCGGGGGCGGCCGGGTGGTGCGCGAGGGCCGCCCGTACGGGGCGCCGGGGGAGGCGCGGAAGGGAGCGGGAGTGGTGCGCCGTGGATAGGGTCGCGTCCATGAGGGGGCGGGCGTGGGCGGGGCGGGTGCGGCGGGGGCTGCGGGCGGTTCCGGGCACCCTGCGCGAGGACTTGTGGACGACGGCGGCCGATCCCCTGCCGCGCCGGAGCGGGCCGAGCTGGCTGGACTGGCTGCCCGCGTTCGCGCTCCCGGTGGTGCTGGGCGCGGTGGTGCTGTTCATCGCGTGCGTCGACAAGTACGGGGAGTTGTACGGGTTCAATCAGGGTGTCGGCGTCCTGCTCGCCGCGGTCCAGTCGTTGGCGCTCGCCGTGGCGCTGTTCCGGCCGGTCCCGGCCTGGTGGGGAATCACGGCCGTGACGATGGTGATCGAGCTGTTCGCGAGGCCCGGAGCCCTCTCCGAGACGATGTACCCGTGGTCCGGCGAGGGGCTGACGGTGCAGGCGTTGGTGCTGTTCCTGCTGGCGCTGCGCACCCGCCCCCGGATCGCGGCCGAGGTGCTGGTGATCAGCCTGCTGGTGTGCCTGGCCAGCCGCGTGTTCATCGGCCCGGCGCCCGTCCCCGATTCCGACCCGGGCTTCGTCGTCTCGGTCCTGGTGATCGCCGTGGTGGTCGGCACCGCGCTGCGCGGCCGCCGGGTGGCCCGGGCGCGGCTGGTCGCGCAGGAGGAGATCACCGCGGAGGAGCGGGCCCGGCGGACCCTGCTGGAGGAGCGCAACCGGATCGCCCGCGAGTTGCACGACGTGGTCGCCCACCACATGTCGGTGATCTCCATCCAGGCGCAAGTCACCCCGCATCTGGTCGAGAACCCCTCCGACGAGCTGAGGGAGAATCTCGCGGGCATCCGATGGAGCGCGGTCGAGGCGCTGACCGAACTGCGCCGGGTGCTGGGCGTGTTGCGCTCCGAGGACGCCCTCGCCGATGGCGTACCGCATGCCCCGCAGCCCTCCCTCGACCGGCTGGACGAGCTGGTGGGCACGGTGCGGAGCACCGGGATCGAGGTGGCCGTCGAGATCACCGGCGAGCGGCGGCCGCTGCCGCCGGGCATCGAGCTGTCGGCGTTCCGCATCGTGCAGGAGGCGTTGAGCAATGTGCTGCGGCACGCGCCGGGGGCGGAGGTCCGGGTGGAGATCGGGTATCACCCGGACGGGCTCACCGTCTGGGTCGTCAACACCGCCCCGGACCGGCCCGCCCCGCCCTCGCCGGGCGCCGGGCACGGGCTGCTCGGGATGCGTGAGCGCACCGCGATGCTCGGGGGCGAGCTGGCCACCGGGCCGATACCGGGCGGCGGTTACGAGGTGGCCGCCGTCCTGCCCCTGCGCGAGCCCGCCTCTCTCTTATCCCCAGGCCCGATCGAGACCGCCGAGACCGCCGAGGACACCGCATGACGACGAGTATCCGCGTCCTGATCGCCGACGACCAGAGCATGGTCCGCCAGGGCTTCACGGTGCTGCTGAACGCCGAATCCGGGATCGAGGTCGTCGGCCAGGCCGTGGACGGTGAGGACGCCGTCGCCCAGGTCACCGAACTCGCCCCCGATGTCGTCCTGATGGACATCCGCATGCCCGGCCTCGGCGGCATCGAGGCCACCCGGCGGCTCACCGAACCGGACGGCGCGACCGTCAAGGTCCTCGTCCTCACCACCTTCGACCTCGACGAGTATGTGTACGAGGCGCTGCGCGCGGGCGCGTCCGGGTTTCTGCTGAAGGACGCGTCGGCCGAGGAACTGGCCCATGCGGTACGGGTGGTGGCGGCCGGGGACGCGCTGCTCGCGCCGAACATCACCAAGCGCCTGATCACCGAGTTCTCCCGGGTGACCGCCGCCGCCCCGCGCGCTCCCCTCAAGGACCGCGTCGGCGATCTGACCGAGCGCGAGACCGAGGTGCTGGCCCTGATCGCGCAGGGCCTGTCCAACGCGGAGATCGCCACCCGGCTGGTGGTGGCGGAGCAGACCGTGAAGACCCATGTCGGCCGGATCCTGCTCAAGCTGGGCCTGCGCGACCGGACCCAGGCCGCGGTGTTCGCGTACGAGACGGGTCTCGTACGCCCCACGACGCTCTGACTCGTGAACGCATGTTCAGTTAGTGAAGACATCACGCCATCCATTGACCGATTGTGTTCACCTCTTTATCGTCGCTGCGACCGTCACCGGCGAACCACGACGGAGAACAATGACGTACTCCTCCCCCCGGCTGCCGCGCGCTGCCCGGCTGATCGCCCCGCTGCTCGTCTGCGGGCTGATCGCCGCCGTGCCCCCGGCGTCCGCCGCTCCCGAATCCGACTCCTCAGCGGCGGCCCGTGCCGGCGCCGGGGGCTGCGCGCGTGGGCCGTCCGACGGCTGGGCGCAGACCTCCGACCGCATCGATCCCAAGGACAGCTACCACGCGTACGTGGGCAACGGTTATCTCGGGCAGCGCGTACCGCCGAACGGCACCGGCTACTCGGGCGGCGGCGACAAGACCGGCTGGCCGCTGTTCACGCCCCGCTACGACGGCGCGTTCGTCTCCGGCCTGTACGCGCACAACAAGAAGACCACCGAGAACCGGCAGGTCGCCGCCGCCATTCCCAACTGGTCCACCCTCAACGTGGCCACCGGGGGCAAAGGCGCGGAGACCTTCGGCTCCGGGACGTCCCCGGGGCGCGTCTCGCACTACCGGCAGACCGTCTTCCTGCGCTGCGGCTTCGTGCGCACGTCCCTCACCTGGACGGCGTCCGACGGCCGCGCCACCGACCTCACCTACGACGTGCTCGCCGACCGCAACGACGCGCATGTGGGCGCCGTACGGCTGCGCATGACCCCGCACTGGAGCGGCGACGCCACCGTCACCGACCGCATCGACGGGCGCGGCGCGCGCCGCATGACGCAGACCGGCGGCGGAACCCATGGCGACCGTACAGTCGATGTGGCGTTCCGTACGGACGGCACCAAGACCGACGGCGCCGTCGCGTCCACCCTGCGGCCCGGCCGTAACGTACAGAAGGCGAACGCGGAACAAGCCGACAGGGAAGAGAAGTTGAGCGCCCGGCAGGGCGTCCGCTTCCCGGTGCGGCAGGGCCGCGCCTACGACTTCACCAAGTACGTGGGCGTCGACACCGCCCTGACCTCGCACGCCCCGCGCGCCGACGCCGTCGCCGCCTCCCGCCGGGCCGCCGACCGCGGCTGGCCCGCGCTGTTCTCCGAGCACACCGCCGCGTGGCGAAAGCTCTGGCGCTCCGACATCGAGATCGGCGGCCGCAGGCAGCGCGACCTCCAGGGCTGGGTGCGCTCCGCGCAGTACGGACTGCTGTCCGCCACGCGCGCGGGCTCCCGCAACAGCATCTCCCCGACCGGGCTGACCAGCGACAACTACGGCGGCCTGATCTTCTGGGACGCCGAGACCTGGATGTACCCGGGGCTGCTGGCCAGCCACCCCGAACTGGCCAAGTCCGTGGTCGAGTACCGCTACAAGACCCGCGCCGGTGCCCGGACGAACGCGCGCAAGCTCGGCTACCCCGGCCTCTTCTACCCCTGGACCAGCGCGAGCAAGGGCGGGCTGTGGACCGAATGCCACAGCTGGGACCCGCCGCACTGCCGCACCCAGAACCACCTCCAGAGCGACATCGCCCTCGCGGCCTGGCAGTACTTCCAGGCCACCGGGGACGCCGCCTGGCTGCGCGAGCGCGGCTGGCCGGTGCTCAAGGGCATCGCCGAGTTCTGGGCCGGGCGCGCCACCCACAACGCCGACGGCAGCTACTCCATCAAAAACGTCGCGGGCCCCGACGAGTACAGCAACGGCGTGGACGACGCGGTGTTCACCAACGCCGGAGCCGCCACCGCCCTGCGCGACGCCGCCCGCGCCGCCCGCGTCCTCGGCGAGAAGCCGCCCGCCGCATGGTCCCGGATCGCGGACAAGCTGCGCATTCCGTACGACAAGAAGAAGCAGGTCTTCCAGCAGTACGACGGCTACAAGGGCTCGATGATCAAGCAGGCGGACACCGTGCTGCTCATGTATCCGCTGGAGTGGCCGATGTCCGGGCAGTCCGCCGCGAAGACGCTCGACTACTACGCGGCGCGCACCGACCCCGACGGTCCGGCCATGACCGACTCGGTGCACGCGGTCGACGCCGCGTCCATCGGGGAGCCCGGCTGCTCCTCGTACACGTACCTGATGCGCTCCATCAAGCCGTTCGTGCGCGGCCCGTTCGACCAGTTCTCGGAGGCGCGCGGCGAGAAGGCGGGCGCCAACGACCCCCTCGCGGGGTCCCCCGCCCAGGACTTCCTGACCGGCAAGGGCGGCTTCCTCCAGGTCTTCACGCACGGCCTGACCGGGATGCGGATGCGCGAGGACGCCGTACGGCTCGACCCCATGCTGCCGCCGCAGCTCCGCGACGGAGTCACCCTGCGGGGCCTGCGCTGGCAGGGCCGTACGTACGACGTGGCGATCGGCCCGCACGAGACGACGGTGCGGCTGACCGCCGGTGCGCCGTTCGACATCGACACCCCGCAGGGCGGGAAGCAGGTCGTGAGCGAGGGCGCCCCCGCCGTCCTCAAGACCCGCCGCCCGGACCTCACCCCGACCACCAACCTCGCCCGCTGCCAGGAGGCGACGGCGAGTTCGCGGGAGCCGGGCATGGAGCCGGGTGCCGCCCTCGACGGCAACACGGCTACCGCCTGGGTCCCCGACGCGGCCAAGGGCACGCTCACCGCCGACCTCGGCCGGACCGTACGGATCGGCAATGTCACCGCGGAGTGGACCACCACCCGCCCCGCCTCGCACCGCGTCGAGACCTCGCTCGACGGCAAGCACTGGCGCGACGGTGCGACGGGCCCGGCCCGCTATGTGCGCGTCACGCTGCGCTCGGCGGACGACAAGAAGCGCGCGGGCATCGAGGAGCTGAAGGTCACCAAGTAGCCCCCGCACCGGGCGTGCAGTGCACAGAGCATCAAGAGCTGTGCACTGCACGCCAACGACACCCGGCGGCCGCCGGTCCATGCTGATCAGCGAAGGTAAGCAGGGCTTCGACGGGGGGAGCCCTGCTTACTTTCCGCCGTGTGAGAGCTGCGAAAGCTGCGGCAGCTCCGACGGTAGCTCCGCCAGCTCCGACGGCTGCAGCGTCAGCGCCGTCCGGCGGAAGTCCCGGGGCGGTACGCCGAAGGCGCCGCGGAACGCCCGGCTGAAGTCGGCCGCGTGGCTGAAGCCCCAGCGCGCGGCGATGGCGTGGATGGGTATGCCGCTCTGCGCCGGGTCGGCCAGGTCGCGGCGGCAGCGCTCCAGGCGCTGGGCGCGGATCCAGGCGGCGACGGTGTGCCCCTGCCGCTCGAAGAGCCGGTGGAGGTAGCGCACCGAGATGTGGTGGGCCGCGGCGATCGAGGCCGGGGTCAGGTCGGCGGCGTGCAGATTCCGTCGCATGAAGTCCTGGATCCGCAGGACGAGGGCGCGCCGGTGGCTCTCGGGGGCCATCCGGGCAGTGGCGGCCCCGGCCTCCGTCCCGGCCCCGGTTTCCGCGTCGCCGTCCAGCTCGTGCGCGAGCAGCGCGGTGAGCAGATCGACCACGACGGTGCCCAGGCGCGGCGCGTCGGCCGGGCGGTATGCGGCGTGCTCCGCGTTCAGCCGGATCAGGACGTCGGCGAGGAGCGCGCCGATGCCGGTCCGCCCCGACAGCCGCCGCCCCAGCAGCCGGTCGAGGTCGGCCGCCGGGAACGGCAGCAGGGACGGCGGCACCGCGACCGTCATCGTGTCGGTCCTGCCGCGCCCGACGAGCGCCTGATAGGGCCGGGACGTGGAGGAGAGCATGAACTGCCGCGCCCCGAGCGTGGTGGTCGTGCCCGCGTGCCGGACGTCCGTCTCCCCGCGCAGATGCAGCTGGAGGTGGTACAGCTCCGGATCCGACCGGCGGATGTGGGCCGGTGCCCGGTCGTTCCACAGGGAGGGTACGGAGGTGCCGGACACCATGACCTGCCCCAGGTGGATGCCCCACATCGTGGCCCGGAAGTCGTCCTCGTGGGTGCTGCGCAGCTCCATGGGGATCGTCGTCCGGTCGCACAGGGCGCGCCAGGCCGCGAACCGTTCCGAGGGCGGGATGTCGTCGATCGGGGTCACCATCTCGATCATCACCCTTCTGATGTGCGGTGATTCACCTGGTGTGACCCTAGTCGGCAGCCATAAGTGTTTGATGAACGCTTCAGGGGTCAGGGCGCGGTCAGCACCCGTGGTCCGTCGTTCGTGATCGCCACGGTGTGCTCGTTGTGCGTCGCCCGGCTGCCGTCCACCGTGCGGAGCGTCCAGCCGTCGTCGTCCGTCAGGTACGTGTCCCGGCCGCCCGCCGTGAGCATCGGCTCGATGGCCAGCACCAGCCCGTGCCGCAGGGGGTAACCGCGCCCGGGGCGCCCCTCGTTGGGCACCGGCGGGTCCTCGTGCATCTGCCGCCCCACGCCGTGGCCGCCGAAGTCCTCGGGGATGCCGTACCCCGCCGCGCGGCCCACCGATCCGACGGCGTGCGCGATGTCGCCGGTCCGGGCGCCGACGACGGCCGCCGAGATGGCGGCCTCCAGGGCCTTTCGGCCGGTCTCGACGAGCTGCAGATCCTCGGGGCGGGGGGTGCCGATGATGAAGCTGGTCGCGCAGTCGCTGGCCCAGCCGTCGAGGACCGCGCCGCAGTCGATGGACACCAGATCGCCGTCGCGCAGCCGGTAGCCGTCCGGGATGCCGTGCACGATCGCGTCGTTGACCGAGGCGCAGATGGCCCCGGGGAAGGGGGTCGGGGCGAAGTGCGGCCGGTAGCCGAGGAACGGAGAAGTGGCCCCGGCCCGGCGCAGCACGTCCCGGGCCACCTCGTCCAGCTCGCGCAGGCTCACGCCCACGGCGGCGGTCTCGCGCGTCGCCGTGAGGATGTCCGCGGCGATCCGGCCCGCCTCCCGCATGGCGTCCATCGACGCGTCGGATTTGATCTCGACCACAGTGCTGCCCTCCCGGGCTCGACCCAATTCTTATACCGGTATTAGTATCACGGTCATGGTGCGCACTCCTCTCACCCCGTTGGAACGTGAACGCGGCCGCTTCCTCGGCGTCCTGCTCCGGCAGGCCCGCGGCGAACGCAGCATGGCGGACGTCGCCGCCGCGGCCGGGATCTCGGCGGAGACCCTCCGCAAGATCGAGACCGGCCGGGCCCCCACGCCCGCCTTCTTCACCCTCGCCGCCCTGGCCACCACCCTGGGTCTGCGGCTGGACGACATCGCCGCGCGCTGCGCCGTGGTCACCGCCCCGGAGGAGGTGCCGCGCGACGAGGCTGCCTGAGGGGGTGTCTCGCCGATCATGCCGGGCTCCCGACGCCGCTGTGACATCAGCCGCTGCCGCGGCGGGCGGCACCTCGCGGCCCCGCGCTCGTCGCACGCAGCGCCTCCCCCAGCTACCGCTGGGCGGTGCCCCCTGCGCTCTCCTCACGCGGGTTGCGAGCCTCCCCCAGCTACCGCTGGGAGGTGCCCCCTGCACCAGACGCCGCTCGCTGACCCGGCCTGATCGACAAGACACCCCCAGGCGCCCCCGGCTCCCTTTTGTTGCGGAAGGATGAAATCCGCACACCTGTGTGTTGGGCCTTCCGGCAGCAGTGGAAACCGGGAGGTCACGAGTGGCGGGCGGCAAAGGTGACAAGGCCGACAAAAACAGCGATGGCGGCAAGGGTGACGCGGCGGGCGCGGAGCCGGGCTGGGCGCGGCGGCTGACCCGTCACAGCATGCGGTACCGCCGCAATGTGCTGCTCGCGCTCGGGGCCTCGCTCGCCGGGATGGGCGTCATGGCGCTGGTCCCGCTCGTCACCAAGCTGATCATCGACGAGGTGATAGTCCGGCACGACCGGGCGCTCGCGCCCTGGGCCGTCCTGCTGCTCGTGGCGGCCCTCGTCGTCTACGCCCTCACCTACGTCCGCCGCTTCTACGGCGGACGGCTCGCGCTCGACGTCCAGCACGATCTGCGGACCGAGATGTACGAGTCCCTGAGCCGGCTCGACGGCAGGCGCCAGGACGAACTGTCCACCGGCCAGATCGTCGGCCGCGCCACCAGCGACCTCCAGCTGGTCCAGGGCCTGCTCTTCATGGTGCCGATGATGATCGGCAACGTACTGCTCTTCCTGGTCTCGCTCGTCGTGATGGCGGTGCTCTCCCCGCTGCTCACCGTCGTCGCCCTCGCCGTCGCCCCCGCCCTGTGGGTCATCGCCTCGCGCAGCCGCGTCCGGCTCTTCCCCGCCACCTGGTACGCCCAGGGGCAGGCCGCCGCCGTCGCCGGGGTCGTGGACGGGGCCGTCACCGGCGTCCGCGTCGTCAAGGGCTTCGGGCAGGAGGCCCAGGAGACGGGCAAGCTCCGCGAGGTCGGCCGCGGCCTCTTCGCCGCCCGGCTGCGCACGGTCCGGCTGAACGCCCGTTACACCCCCGCCCTCCAGGCCGTCCCCGCCCTCGGCCAGGTCGCGATGCTGGCCCTCGGCGGCTGGATGGCGACCCGCGGGCAGATCACCCTCGGCACGTTCGTCGCCTTCTCGACGTACCTCGCGCAGCTCGTCGGCCCGGTGCGGATGCTGACCATGATGCTGACCGTCGGGCAGCAGGCCCGGGCCGGTGTCGAGCGGGTCTACGAACTCATCGACACCGAACCCGTCATCCAGGAGCGCCCGGACGCTCGCGAACTGCCCGCCGACGCGCCCGCGACGGTCGAATTCGATCGCGTCACCTTCGGCTACGACCCCGACCGGCCCGTGCTCTCCGATGTGTCGCTGAGCATCGAACCGGGCGAGACGGTGGCCGTGGTCGGCGCCTCGGGCAGCGGCAAGTCCACCCTGTCCATGCTGCTGCCCCGCTTCTACGACGTGACGGGCGGCGCGGTGCGGGTCGGCGGCGAGGATGTGCGCGAGCTGACGTACGCGTCGCTGCGCGCCGCCATCGGGCTCGTCCCCGAGGACAGCTTCCTCTTCTCCGACACCGTGCGCGCCAACCTCGCCTACGGGCTGCCGGATGCCGACGACGAGCAGATCAGGGCCGCCGCCCGGGCCGCCCAGGCCGACGGCTTCATCTCCGCCCTCCCGGACGGCTACGACACCGAGGTCGGCGAGCAGGGCCTCACGCTCTCCGGCGGCCAGCGCCAGCGCATGGCCCTGGCCCGCGCGATCCTCACCGATCCCCGGCTGCTCGTCCTCGACGACGCCACCTCGGCGGTGGACGCGCGCGTGGAGCACGAGATCCACGAGGCGCTGCGGGGTGTCATGGCGGGCCGTACGACCCTCCTCATCGCCCATCGCCTCTCCACCCTCGCCCTCGCCGACCGCATCGCCGTCCTGGACGGCGGCCGCCTGGTGGACATCGGCACGGACGAGGAACTGCGCAAGCGGTGCGAGCTGTACCGCCGCCTGCTGACGGACCCGGACGAGCTGAGCGGCATCGCCCGCGACCCGGCCGGGCGCCTGGCCGTGCGGCCGCGCGGCGGGGACGACCCCGAGCACGCGAGCGCGAACGCGGTGGGGCTCGCCGGGGCGTTCGGCGGCGAGGCCGCCGCCACCGCGCTGGTCGAGCCGTGCCCGGACGCCGCCCACGGGAACGCCGCCCACGGCAACGGCGCCCACGGGAACGCCGCCCACAACAATGGCGACCGGCCGACGGCGCGCGGCGGCGACGACCCCGAGCATGCGGCACCGCGTACGGAGGGCGGCGTGACCCCCGAGCTGTGGGTGCGGCCCGACGGGGACGGCAAGGCGTCCCCGGAGGCGCGATCCACCGCCGCCCCCGCCCCCGCCCCCGGGATGGCCGGGGCGCTCGCCGGGATGCCCGCCACGCCCGAGCTGCTGGCCAAGGTGGAGGCCCTGCCGCCCGCCACCGACGCGCCCGAGGTGGACGAGGAGCGGGCCGCGCGGCCCGAGGAGGCGTACGGGCTGCGGCAGTTGCTGCGCGGCTTCGGGGCGCCGCTGCTGTTCTGTCTGCTGCTGGTGATGGTCGACGCGGTGTCCGGGCTGTTGCTGCCCGTGCTCATCCGGCACGGCATCGACCAGGGCGTCCAGCGCCTCGCGCTGGGCGCGGTGTGGGCGGCGTCCGGGCTGGCGCTGGTCGTCGTCGTCGCGCAGTGGGCCGCGCAGTTCGGGGAGACGCGGCTGACCGGGCGCACGGGCGAGCGCGTGCTGTACGCCCTGCGGGTCAAGATCTTCGCGCAGTTGCAGCGGCTCGGACTCGACTACTACGAGCGCGAGCTGACCGGCAAGATCATGACGCGGATGACCACCGACGTGGACGCGCTGTCGTCGTTCCTCCAGACCGGTCTGGTCACCGCCGTCGTCAGCCTGCTGACCTTCTTCGGGATCCTGGTCGCGCTGCTGGTGATCGACGTCGAGCTGGCGCTGGTGGTGTTCGCCACCCTGCCGCCGCTGATCATCGGCACGTTCGTGTTCCGCCGCAAGAGCGTCAAGGCGTACGAACTCGCCCGTGAGCGCGTGGGCACCGTCAACGCCGACCTTCAGGAGAGCGTGGCGGGGCTGCGGATCGTGCAGGCGTTCCGGCGGGAGGGCCTCGGCCGGGAGCGGTTCGCCGCGCGCAGCGACGCGTACCGGCAGGCGCGGGTGCGCGGTCAGTGGCTGATCTCGGTGTACTTCCCGTTCGTGCAGCTGCTGTCGTCCACCGCCGCCGCACTGGTGCTGATCGTCGGCTCCGGGCGGGTGAGCGACGGGACGCTCACGGCGGGCGCGCTGGTCGCCTATCTGCTCTACATCGACCTGTTCTTCGCGCCCGTGCAGCAGCTCTCGCAGGTGTTCGACGGCTATCAGCAGGCCACGGTGTCGCTGGGCCGCATCCAGGAGCTGCTGCGGGAGCCGACCACCACCCCGGCGCCGAAGGACCCGCGCGCGGTGCGGACGGTGCGCGGCGAGGTCGCCTTCGACGAGGTGCACTTCCGCTACGGGGACGGCGAGGAGGCCCTGTCGGGCATCCGGCTGTCGATCCCGGCCGGGCAGACGGTGGCGTTCGTGGGGGAGACGGGGGCGGGCAAGTCCACGCTCGTCAAGCTGGTCGCCCGCTTCTACGACCCCACCGGCGGTGCCGTACGGGTCGACGGTACGGATCTGCGCGAGCTGGACCTCACCGCGTACCGCAACCGGCTGGGCGTCGTCCCGCAGGAGCCGTATCTCTTCCCGGGGACCGTGCGCGATGCCATCGCCTACGGTCGCCCCGGCGCGAGCGACGCCGAAGTGGAGGCGGCCGCTCGGGCGGTCGGCGCCCACGCCATGGTGGCCTCGCTCGACGGCGGCTATCTGCACGCGGTCTCCGAGCGCGGGCGCAATTTGTCGGCCGGGCAGCGCCAGTTGATCGCGCTCGCGCGCGCCGAGCTGGTCAACCCGGACATCCTGCTGCTCGACGAGGCCACGGCCGCACTCGACCTGGCCACCGAGGGCCTGGTCAACCAGGCCACGGACCGGCTGGCGGGCCGCCGTACCACGCTCGTTGTCGCGCACCGGCTGACCACCGCGGCCCGCGCGGACCGGGTGGTGGTCCTGGATCACGGACGAGTGGTCGAGGACGGTACGCACGAGGAGCTGGTGGCGCGGCCGGACGGCCGGTATGCCGAGCTGTGGCGCACCTTCACGGGAGAGACGGCACCGGTGGGGGCGTAACGCCCGTGCCGTCGGGGCGGGTTCGGCCGCCACATGCCGTCTCGTGAGTGCGCCGCCCGGCCGTGACTATACGGCCGGTAACTCTCGGCGTTCGCCGCTCATCACGTACCGTGACGTCACGGTTCCATGCCGCTCGCCCTCGCGATGCCCTCCACCTCGCGCCGGTCCGCCTCCCGCTGCTCCGCCTCGGCCGCCACGCGCTGCTTGTGGCGGTGCAGGAAGTCGGGGTCCTGGGCCCGGTCCTGGGGCACCAGCACCTTCATGCCCTTGGCGTGCGGGCTGTCGCCGAGGTCGACGACCACCCGCTCGTCCTGGGAGGTGAGCAGGCCGAACAGCACCAGCAACTCGGCCTGGAGGGCGGGGGTGAACAGCTCTTTCTCCTCGGGCCCCATGCCGAGCTCGTACGTCCCCCCGCGGACGGCCGGTGAGGTGCTCAGCTCGCGCAGCAGCCGCATGAGCAGCTCCAGCGAGCGGGGATCGATTCGGTCCTGTAATTCGGTCAGATACTGCGTCAGCCGCTCGGCCCGTTCGCTCCGGTCGTGCCGTTCGTCTCGGTCCATGTCGCCAGGATGCGCCATCACAGCCCGCTACGAAAGAGGGTGACGGTAACAACTCTCCGTATTCGGCGACTGGTTGGCGCGATCCGACACCTCTAGCCACTGTCGTCTGTGCCCCGATAGGTTCTCGGCGACCTGTGCGATTGATGTGCACCCAGATGATGTGTTCCAAGGGGAGGGCGAATGGGCAAGGCGCTCAGATGGCTGTTGTCGCTCGTGATAATCGTGGGGGCGGTCGGCGCCGGTGCGGGCGGCGCACCGGCGGCGGCGGCCGCCCCCGGCGCCGAGCCGGACATCAAGGAACGTGTCCTGGCGATACCCGGGATGAGCTTCGTCGAGGAGCAGCCGTACGACGGCTACCGCTTCCTCGTCTTCACCTACCGGCAGCCGGTCGACCACCGGCACCCGTCCAAGGGCACCTTCACGCAGCGGTTCACCCTGCTGCACAAGGCCACCGACCGGCCGACGGTGTTCTTCACCTCCGGCTACAACGTCAACACCGCGCCGCGCCGCAGTGAGCCCACGCAGATCGTGGACGGCAACCAGGTGTCCATGGAGTATCGGTTCTTCACGCCGTCGCGGCCCCAGCCCGCCGACTGGTCGAAGCTCGACATCTGGCAGGCCGCCAGCGACCAGCACCGGCTGTACCGGGCGCTGCACCGCGTCTACGACAAGAAGTGGCTCGCCACCGGCGGCAGCAAGGGCGGCATGACCGCCACGTACTACCGCCGCTTCTACCCGCACGACATGGCGGGCACGATCGCCTATGTCGCGCCCAACGACGTCGTCAACAACGAGGACTCGGCCTACGACCGCTTCTTCGCGGGCGTCGGCACCGCCGAATGCCGCACCAGGCTGAACGCGGTCCAGCGCGAGGCGCTCGTGCGGCGCGACGAGATCGTGGACCGCTACCAGAAGTGGGCCGACGAGAACGACCAGACCTTCAAGGTCGTCGGCAGCGCCGACAAGGCGTACGAGAACGTCGTCCTCGACCTGGTGTGGGCCTTCTGGCAGTACCACCTGCTGAAGGACTGCGCGGACGTCCCCGCGGCCACGGCCTCCACCGATGAGCTGTACAAGTTCATCGACGAGATCTCCGGCTTCTCCGCCTACACCGACCAGGGCCTGGAGACCTACACCCCGTACTACTACCAGGCGGGCACCGAACTGGGCGCCCCCACCTTCGACACCCCGCACCTGGACGGCCTGCTGCGCTACCCCGGCATCTACAACCCGCGCAACTACGTCCCGCGCGACATCCCGATGCGCTTCAAGCCGAGCGCGATGCGGGACGTGGACCGCTGGGTCCGCCATGACGCGCAGCGGATGCTGTTCGTCTACGGGGAGAACGACCCGTGGGGCGCCGAGCCGTTCCGCCTGGGCAAGGGCGCGCGCGACTCCTACGTCTACACGGCCCCCGGCGGCAACCACGGCTCCAACATCGCCCAGCTGACGGCCGCCGAGAAGGCGAAGGCGACGGCCGCGGTCCAGAAGTGGGCAGGCGTCCCGGCCTCGTCCAAGCCCCTGGCCCGCCACGACGCGAAGCTGGACCGCCAAGAGCCCAAACACGAGCCGGTACTGCGCCCATAACCCCGGCCCACGCCCCGGCCCCGCCCGGGCCAGTGCCCATGCCGCCCCGGCCCACCCGGCCCCGGCACCTCCGGGCTTTGGCCCCGGTCCCCGGCCTCGGGCTTCGGACCCCGGCTTCGAACTTCGGGCTCGGGGCCGCTGGCCTTGGCTCTGGCCGGGCCCTTGGCCTCGGCGCCGGACCGGCACCCACGGGCCTTGGCTTGAGCCCCGGCCTGGCACGGGCCCCGGGTTTCGGTCCCGGCCCCGGGCTTCGGTCCCGGCCTCGGGTTCCCGTCCCGGAGCCGGTGGCCTTGGCTCTGGCCTGGCTCCGGCTTCGGGTTTCGGGGCCCTGGGCCCTGGCCTGTGTCGGGCTCGTGGGCTGGCCGCCCGGCCCGGGGACGGGCCCGGGCCGCCCCGGAGCTCCGCCCTGGGGGCGGGTCGCGGGTCCCGGCTGCCGCCGGGCTCGGGCGGGTCCGTGGCATCTCGTCCCGGGGTCTGGGGCGTCGACCGGGCCTGGACCTGACCGCTTGGGCCGCAGGCCCGAAGGCCGGGGTGCCGGGGGTTTCCCCCGGTTTCGGGGAGGGGCGGGGTGGGGGATTACCCACCCCGCCCACCGGACTCAGTACGACAGCCCGTGCCCGATCGGGTACAGCACCCGCGACGGCGCATCCGCGCGCCGCACGGCGACCGGCAGCCGTCCGCGCGGGTTCCGCTTCCCGGCGATGACCCGCGCGGCGGCCCGCACTTCGACGTCCGTCCAGCCATAGGTGGCCAGCGACGCGCCCGGGTCGTTGCCCAACTGGGCGATGTCGTACGGATCCTTGATCGCGACGTGGACCACCGGCACCCCCGTGGCGGACAGCTCCGAGAGCAGTCGCCGCTGCCCGGACGACCCGGCGTCGACGTCACGCGTCAGCACGACCACCGCGTCCCGCTCGCGCGCCGCCGCGACCGCCTCGTCGATCCGTCCCGGGGACGGATCGGGCGCGCTGCCGGTGCCGGTGGACAGGGCCTTCGCCGTGAAGCCGAGCGCGTCGAGGGCACGGGCGAGGACGGCCGTCGGCGGACCGCCGGTGCCGGTCGGGGCGGCGGGGTCCACGCCGACCACGAGCAGCTTGCGGTGGCGGCGGCGGGACAGCGGCAGCAGCCCGCCGCGGTTGGTGATCAGGGTGGTGGTGCGGTCCGCGATCCGGGCGGCGGTGGCGGCGTGCGCGCGAGTGCCCACCGTACGGTCCACCGCGCGGCCGCTGGTGTACGGCTCGTCCAGCAGCCCCCGGCGCGCCTTGAGTTGCAGGATGCGCAGCACCGACGCGTCGAGCCGGGCCTCGCTGATCTCGCCCTTGCGCACCGCCGCGCGGACGCTGTTCCAGGCGGCGGGCAGGTCGGGCGGGGTCAGCAGCTGGTCCACGCCCGCCTTCAGCGCGAGCACCGGCACCCGCTCGTCGCCGTACTTCTCGCGCACGCCCTGCATGCCGAGGGAGTCGGTGATCACGACGCCGTCGTAGCCGAGTTCGTCGCGCAGGACGCCGGTGATGATGGGGCGGGAGAGCGTGGCCGGGTCGTCGGCCGGGTCGAGCGCGGGGAACAGCAGGTGCGCCGTCATGACCGAGTCGATCCCGGCGGCGATCGCGGCCCGGAACGGCGGCGCGTCCAGCCGCTCCCACTCCTTGCGGGAGTGGGTGATGGTCGGCAGCCCGACATGGCTGTCCACGGAGGTGTCGCCGTGCCCCGGGAAGTGCTTGGCGGTGGCCGCGACCCCGGCGCCCTGATACCCCGCGACCTGGGCCGCGACCAGCCGGGCGACCGCCTTGGGGTCGGCACCGAAGGAGCGGATGCCGATCACCGGGTTGGCCGGGTCGACGTTGACGTCCGCGTCCGGCGCGTAGTCCTGCCGGATGCCGAGCGCGGCCAGCTCCGCCCCGGCGATCCGGGCGGCGTCCCGTACGTCCGGCACGCTGCCGCCCGCGCCGAGCGCCATCGCGCCCGGGAGCAGCGTGGCCGGTGCCCCGATCCGGGCCACCATGCCGTGCTCCTGGTCGGTGGAGAGGAGCAGCGGCACGCCCGCCGAGCCGTCGAGGGCGGCCTTCTGCAGACCGTTGGAGAGCGCGGCGATCTGCAGGGGGCCGCGGATGTTGTGCGCCCACTCGGTGTACATGATCCCACCGAGGTGGTATCTGGCCACCAACTCGGCGGCGCTGCCGACGCCGTACTTCTTCCGATTGGCCGCGGCGTCGGCGGGATCGGGCGCGGTGGCGGAGTGGCCGTACACCGACAGGACGAAGAGCTGGCCGATCTTCTGGTCCAGCGTCATGCGGCCGAGCAGCGCCGAGGCGCGGTCCCGATCGCTGCGGCGGGCAGGCGCGGTCCGCCGCGGAGCCGCCGACGCGGAGGGCGAGGCGGAGGCCGACGTGGACGTCGAGCCGGAAATCTCGGGCGAGCTGAGCGTCCGTGGGCTGCACGCGGTGGCGACGGCGGCGGTCGCCGCGGCGAGCAGGGTGCGGCGCGAGGTCGGCTTGGGCACCCGCACTCCTTCCATGAGCAGCGGAGGGGGTGACTGGCGTTCATATGACACGCTGGTGTGCCCGGTGGGGCCGGGTCAATGGGAACCGGTGATTCGGTTCAACTTCGTTCATGAGCGGGCGGCTTCGGTCGCCAAAAGGCATCGAAGCGCGGCCCGTGCCGCCGACGCTCTGGGAGGGGTGTGCGCCGACGGCGGGGGCTGATGGCCGCGGGCGGCGAGGAGAGTGGTCAGCGACGCAGCCAGCAGCGAGGCCGATACCGCCGTACGGAGACTCCCCATCAGCACGCCGCTTGGACGCCCCCCGGGCCGCGCCGGTTCCGCGGTGGGGACCGGGCTCGGCGAATCGGTGCACACCCGCGCCCGGGCCTGTCCCTGAGCCCCGCCGGGCCGGTTGGCGCCCTCGGGCGGCCCCGGGCGTTCGGGTGTCTGGGGCGCACCCCCGGAAGGGGGCCCGGGGTACGCCCGGTTTCGGGAAGGGGCGGGGTGGGGGAAGCCGCCTGCTCCTGAGCCGTGCCGCGCCGGTCGGTTCCCTCGGGCGCCGGGGGCGCAGCCTGTGCGTGGGGGCCCGGGGAAACCGTCGGTTCGGGATGTGGCGGGGCCTGCCCCTGAGCTTCGCCGGGCCGGTCGGCGCCCTTCGGTGGCCGAGGGCGCAGCCCGCGTGTGGGGGCCCGGGGGTAGCCCCCGGTTCGGGAAGGGGCGGGGTGGGGGACAACACCGGCCGGAAGCGTCAGGCGGCGGCGCCGCGGGGCCACTCTTCCGCGAGCACCGCTACCGTCTCCGTGATCGCGGGGCGGCGGGCGGCGCCTTCGCGCCAGAGGGCGTAGAGGCGGCGTACCGGCATCGGCTCCAGTGGGAGCGCCCGCACACCCTCCGGCAGTGGGCCGCGGCCCAGGCGCGGCATCAGGGCGATGCCCAGGCCCGCCGCGACCAGCGCGATCTGGGTGTGGTTCTCGGCCGCCTGGTAGGCCAGGTCCGGTTCGCTGCCCGATGCGCGGAGCGTCCGTACGAGCCAGTCGTGGCACACCGTCCCGGGCGGCTGGCAGATCCATCGCTGGCCCGGCAGCTCCTCCCGCCGCAACGTCCCCCGCTCCGCCAGCGGGTGCCCCACCGGTACGAGGACGTCGCACAGGTCGTCCCCGATGACCGACCGCTCCAGCCCGTCCGGGGCGGGCAGCGGGGCGATGTCCCAGTCGTGGGCGACGGCCAGGTCGATGACGCCCTGCGCCACCAGGTCCACCGACAGATGCGGGTCGACCTCCACGAGCCGGGCGTCCAGCGTCGGGTGGTCCGCGGCGAGCCGGGCCAGGACGGCGGGCATCAACCCGCGTGCCGCGGACGCGAACGCGCCGATCACCAGCCGCCCGGTCGGTCGGCCCCGCCGCTGCTCCAGGCTGGTTTCCGCCTGTTCGACGATCGCCAGGAGCTGCCGCGCGGTGGCGGCCAGGTGCTGGGCCGCGTCGGTGAGGGCGACGCCGCGGCCCTGCCGTTCCAGCAGCGTCGTCCGGGTCTCCCGCTCCAACTTGGCGATCTGCTGCGATACGGCCGACGGGGTGTAGCCGAGCGCGATGGCGGCCGCGCTGACCGAGCCGTGCACGGCCACCGCGTGCAGCGCCCGCAGCCGGGACAGGTCCAGCATCGGCCACTCCCTCACTTTTTACGGATGCTGCATCCAACCATGAAGTCATCCGCGCTGGTGCTAAAAGGTCCCGCCCCCGATCCTCGACTTATGCGACCTGCACACATCGGCCTCGCCGTGCTCGTCACGGCCCTGTGGGGCATCAACTTCGTGGTCATCGACGTGGGCCTCGACCACTTCCCGCCCCTCCTCTTCTGCTCCCTCCGCTTCCTGGTGGCGGCGGTGCCCGCGATCTTCTTCGTCGGCCTGCCGCGGGTCTCCTGGCGGTGGATCCTGGGGGTGGGACTCACGCTGGGCGTGGCGAAGTTCGGGCTGCTGTTCATCGGGATGCACGAGGGGATGCCCGCCGGGCTGTCCTCGCTGGTACTGCAGATCCAGGCGGTGTTCACGGCGCTGTTCGCGGCCGTCGTGCTCGCCGAACGCCCCGGCCGCCGACGGCTGCTGGGCATGGCGGTGGCGCTCGCCGGTATCGCCGTCGCCGCCGTCGACGAGGGTACCTCGGGCCCGCTGCTCGGCTTCGTCCTCGTCATCGCGGCGGCGGCCTTCTGGGGCGTCTCGAACGTGCTCACCCGCAAGGCCGCCCCGCCCGACCCGCTGAGCTTCATGGTGTGGGTGAGCGTGGTGCCCGTACTGCCGCTGCTCGGGCTGTCGCTGATGTTCGAGGGCGCGGACCCCGGCCTGCACGCGCTGGCCGCGCTCGACTGGGCCGGGGCGGGTGCCATCGTCTACGTCGCCTGGGGCGCCACCGTGCTGGGCTTCGGCCTCTGGGGGTTCCTGCTGCGCACGTACGACGCCTCCGCGGTGGCGCCCTTCTCCCTGCTGGTGCCGGTCTTCGGCATGTCCTCGGCGGCGCTGGTCCTGGGGGAGGGGATCAGCCCGCTGCGGTGGCTGGCCGCGGCCCTGCTGGTGGGCGGCGTGGCGCTGACGTCGCTCCCGTCCCTGAGCGTTGTCCGGCTCAGGCCGCGTCGGCGAGCAGCCGCAGCAGGTGATCCCGGCCCGGGCCCAGCAGCGCCGGGAGTTCCCGAGCCTGCGGGTACCACCGCTTCTCGTACTCCCAGCACAGCCAGCCGTCCCACCCCTCGCGGCTGAGCAGCTCCACGCACTCGGTCAGCGGCAGCACCCCCGCGCCCAGGGGCAGCGGGGTGGTGTCCTCGGCGGAGGCGATGTCCTTGACCTGGACGTAGCCCAGGTGCGGGGAGAGCGCCGCGTAGCTGGTGGCGGGGTCCTCGCCGCCCAGCCAGGGGTGCATCACGTCCCAGATCGCGCCGACGCTGCCGTGCCCGACCGGCCCCAGGACGCGGGCCGCGTCGGCGCCGGTGCGGTGCGAGTCGTGGGTCTCCAGCAGCAGCCGTACGCCCAGCTCGGTGGCGTACGGCGCGGCGGCGCCCAGCCGGCGGGCGGCCGTCGCGTCGGCCTCGGCGGGGTCCTGGTCGCCGCCGCCCGGGAAGACGCGGACGTTCCGCGCCCCCAGGTCGTGGGCGAGCGCGAGGAGTTCCCGCAGCCCGGACAGGACCGGCTCGTCGGGGCCCTCCGCCGCGACCCGTACGTACCCGGCGACGGTCAGGATCTCCACCCCGGCGTCCCGGAACTCCCCGACCACCCGGGCGCGTTCGTCCGCGGCGATCCCCGGATGCACCGGCTCCTCGGGGTGCGCGCGCAGCTCGACACCGTGATACCCGCTCCCGGCGGCGAGCCGGGCGACGTCGGGCATGGGCAGGCCGGGGACGCCGAGGGTCGAGAAGGCGAGCTTCATGGCGGGCTCCATCGGGTCGTGGGGGCGTGGGTCGTGGGGACTCGGCAGGGGCGAGGTCAATCCTGCCGTGCCGAAGACCGGTATCCCGGCACCGCCGACCCCAAACGCGCCCTCACCCCACCGCTGGGGTGTCCCCCCGCGTCCGTCGGGACGCACCGCTGAGGGGTCCGTCACCCCGACCGTCGGGACGCGCCGCTGCGGCGTCCGTCACCCCGACCGTCGGGACGCGCCGCTGCGGCGTCCGTCACCCCGACCGGCGGGACGCGCCGTCCGGCCACACCACATCCACCGGAACGCCCGCCGCCCGCGCCGCGAGCACCACATCCGCCGTGCCGCCGCCCTTGCCGTTCGGCGGCTGCCCGTTCCACACCGCCACCAGCCGGTCGGCACGCTCCAGCAGTACGCCGTTCGCCGCCTCGTACGCCTCCCGGTCCGCCGTGGCATGCGGCATCACCAGCACCTCGTACGCCGCGTCCACGAGCCGGTCGAAGGTCTCGGCGTGGCCGGGCTTCACCTTCGCCTGCCGGTAGTCCTCCGAAGGCACCACCACGACGAGGCGCCCACCCGCCGCCAGGACCGCCTCCGCGAACAGGCTGTCGCTGCCCTGCGCGATGCACGACACACCGACCAGGCCGGAGGGCTCGTACGCGGCGAGGAGCTTGTCCAGTTCGCCCCGCACCAGGGGGACCGAGGCGTCGGTGAGGTCCATGTGCCCGGTCACGGCGATCGTCGTCATCGCGGCCTTCCTCGTCATGTGGTCACTCGTCATGTCGTCAGCAGGTTCCGGATGCTACCGCGCACCTCAGCCACGTTCCGCGGCACACCGTCCCCCACCGTGTACGGATACAACTGCGCGAGCTGCGCGCGCACGCGTCCGGATCGGAGGCCGTACGCCACGCCGACGGCCCGCTGTGAGTAGTCGGCCGCGCCCTGAAGATCGCCCAGCAGGAACGCGCATTCGGCCAGGCCGATCCAGTCCAGGGCGTGACTGCGGCCCGCCTCCGGGCCGCGCCTCTTCAGCGCCGTCCGGATGTGCTCGGATGCCTGGTCCGCGTAGGCGCGCGGTCGTGAGCGGGCCATCTCCAGGAGCCTGCCGCCAGTCACTCCGGCCAGTTCGGCCTCGTCGAAATAGCCGATCCAGTAAGGCTCGGTCTCGCCCTGGTCAGCGGCGCCCAGGACATCGGCCGCCTGCGCGGTCGCGCGCCGGAACCCGGAAGGCCGGTCCATGCTAGCCAGGGCCCAAGCCTCTCGGGTGTGGAGCATCGCCCGGAGCCGGGAGCCAGCCATGCGCCGCGCGCCATCCTGAGCCAGGCGAACCAGTTCGAGGGCGTCATGCGGTCGGTCCTGGTAGAGCATCTGCCGGGCCATGCCCGCCAGCACGTTCGCGCCGAAGAGTATGTCGCCACCCGCATGAGAAGCACGGAGCGCCAGCTTGTAGTAGTCCTGGGCACGGCGCTGCTGGCCGACGTCCCATGCCATGGAGGCTGCCGTGCTCGCGAGTTCGGCCATCACGTTGTACAGACGTCGTTCGATGGCCGGGGCCTGGTGCTCGTCCAGGGCCGCAGTCACTTCTCCGAGTTGCCCGACGACGGCCTTGCGGTAGAGCCCGGCCCCACCGGCGCGGCCCCAGTGGCGGAAGGCGCGGGCGATGGTCTCCAGCTCTTCCACATCGCGAGCACCGAGGCGGCCGGGGCGGCGTGATCGGTCGTCGGCGGCGGCTGGTGTGCGCCACCCGTCGAGGGCGTCGAGAAGCGGGGCGCCGCTGATGATGCCCGCGAGGGTACGCGCTGCGGCTCGGCGGTCCATCAGATCGCTCCCGGTGAGGTCGGCGGCCATGCCACTGGTGGCGTCCGGCCGCCACGGTACGGCGTCGGCATCTGCTTGCCCGGTGTGGGGGCCGTGCGGTTGCGGTACGGGCGTCGCGCTCTCCCACGGGCGAGGCGCGAGGCCGACGAGGTGCCCGGGGATGCGCAGCCCGTCCGAGATCCGGCGGATGACCTCCATCGAAGTGACCCGGCTGGCCCCGCTCATGATCGTGGAGACCTTGCCGGGAGTGAGCTGGCACGCAGCGGCGATCCGGTTCTGTGACAGACCGCCCCACTTTTTGATCAGGGAGAACGCTGCGGCGAAGTCGTGCTCTTCCAAGGCTTGGCGTACGTCGTCCCTGTCGAGGACGTCCGGGGCGAGCGGGCCGGGGCTGATGGCATCCATGAGGCCGACTTCCGGTTGATCGTAAGCACAGTTAACCGCTGCGCTGAACGAAGAACGAGCGTATTACCGCCTTGGTAACCCCTGCCGGTTATCCCGCAGTCGCGGTCACACGGCCAATCTCAAGGAGTGTCAGCTCCTTCACCGATGATGCCGGGGGACCCCGTGCAGAACCACAGAACATCCGCGCCATGGACGCCGCCGCACGGCAACGACGTCGAGATGGTCGAGGTCGGTTCCCGCTGGGACGCCGTACGCGCTCCCGCCGACTTAGGTGCACGCGCACTGAAGCTACTGGGCGAACGGACCGGGGCCGTCATCGCCGACTACGGCCGCATGTACTGGCTCATCCGGACCGGAAGCGCCGGGGAGTGGCGGCGCATCCGGCACGTCCAGGTGCTCGGGACGGACCGTGCCGAGACCACGTACGTCGGCGTCCCGCCAGCCGCCCACACCACCGGCCCCCGCCTCCACTGGCGCGTCCCGATGGGTCCGGACCGGTACCTCACGGACGCCGACGCCCTGTGCGAGGCCCTGGTACGGGCGATCGCCACCGAGCTTGCCGACGAGGTGACGGCTCCGTGATGCCCCAGGTCTGCGCCCGCTGCCAGAAGACCACCAGTCGGCCGGTCATCGTCGCGATCGAGCACGGCGGGAGTGTGGGAGGCCGCACCCTTTACGCCTGTCCCGACTGCGCGCCCACCTTTCCCAAGCAGCCCGACCCCTTCGCCGGGACCCGGCTGGACCCCAATCTGCGCTCGGGCGAGCGCCGATGACGCCACCTCAACAGCTCGCATGGAGCCGCTTCCTCGACCACGCCGAAGGCTGCGCCCACTGCCGGGCGGGGCGGAGATGTGCCACCGGGAACGAGTTGCACCGCGCAGCCCGCGAGGAAGCCCGCGCCGCCGCGACTCGCTAAGGCGTCGCTCTCACCCCGCTGCCAGCCGCCACAGGGACGTCACCTCAGCCGCGCGGGCCGCGTGCAGCGGGTCGGTGGCGTCGGTGGCGCGGGGGTGGGACGGGCGGGTGTCCAGGCGGTCGACGACGCGCAGTCCGGCGGCCTCGAAGGCGCCCAGCAGCTCCTCTCGGGGCCGCAGGCCCAGGTGTTCGGCGAGGTCGGAGAGGATGAGCCAGCCCTCGCCGCCGGGGGTGAGGGCGTCCGCGAGCCCGTTCAGGAAGCCGTGCAGCATGCGGCTCCCGGGGTCGTACACCGCGTACTCGACCGGTGAGCTGGGGCGCGCCGGGACCCAGGGCGGGTTGCAGACCACCAGCGGGGCGCGGCCCGGCGGGAAGAGGTCCGCGCGGACCACCTCGACCCGCTCGGCGACGCCCAGCCGCGCCACGTTCTCCCGCGCGCAGGCCAGCGCCCGCTCGTCCTGGTCCGTGGCCACCACGTGCTCCACGCCGCGCCGCGCGAGCACGGCGGCCAGCACGCCCGTCCCGGTGCCGATGTCGAAGGCGGCCGCGCGGGAGGCGGGCAGCGGGGCTTCGGCCACCAGGTCGACGTATTCGCCGCGCACGGGTGAGAAGACCCCGTAGTACGGATGGACTCGGTCGCCGCCGAGCGCCGGGATCTCGACGCCCTTCTCGCGCCATTCGTGCGCGCCGATCAGTCCCAGTAATTCCCGCAGCGAGACCACGGACGGGCCTTCGGCCACGCCGTACGCCTGCGTACACGCCTCCCGTACGTCGGGCGCCCGGCGCAGCGGTACGGCGAGGTCGGCGTCCAGCGGCACCAGCAGCATGCCCAGCAGCCGGGCCCGGCGGCCCTGTTCCTGGCGGTGCCGGTGGAACGCCTCGGCCGGGCTCTCCGCCGGTCCGCGCCGCCCCCGGGGCCGCCGTGGCCCCCGGTCGACCCGTCGCGCCAGCGCGGCGAGGAGCTGGCGGGCGCCCTGGTAGTCGCCGTGCCAGAGCAGTGCGGTGCCCTCGCAGACGAGGCGGTACGCGGCGTCGGCCGTCATCCGGTCGTCGGCGATCACGACCCGTCGCGGTGGCGGCGCGCCGCTTTCGGAGCGCCACTGGGCGGTTCGGGGATGGCCGTCCTCGGTCCACTCGATGAGGTGCTGCGTAGTCAGGGGGTACACCCTTTGCTGTTGTGCGGTTCGCATCCGTGGTGCGTGCGAGGTGATCCTTCCGGCACGGCGGTCCCGGAGCGAGCGGTTTTTCAGAACATAGCGCCCGGACCACTCCGGCTTTGCGCGGATTGACAGTCCGGCGCCCGTCTCGGACGGGCGGCTCGGACAACTTCAACCCGAGCGACCCGACCAATGTGTCGGTGGGGACGTACTTCGGCGTGAGCGGCCAGAACGGCAACGACAACATCACGGGCGGCACCGGGAACGACTACCTCTTCGGCGACAGCCCCGACAACGCCTCACACTCCGGCAACGACACCCTGATCGGCGTCCCCGGCTACGACGCCGCCAACGGCGGTCCCGGGACCGACCGGTGTGATGCCGAAGTCGAGATCAACTGCGAGCTCTGAGGCTCGGCGCAACGGGCTCATGTCGTCCAGGCGCCGGAGGAGTCCCTGGCGGCCACGGCGCTCAGGATGCGGACGCCAATGGCGGTCCCGGGATCGAGATCGGTGAGCCGCCGCACCCGCTGGAGACGGTGGTCCAGGGTCCGCAGGGCACTTCATCCGGCGGTGTCCGACATCCCTGGCAATAGCAGGCGCGCCCTTCGGGCCGGGGTTGTCCCGGCGTCGCGCGGTCGGGTTCACTGGGGTCGGTGCGGGTGGACGCATCCGTATACCCGAGCGAGAGGACAACGGGGTGAGCCTCGAATTCAACCGGAGAAGCGAGACGCTGTCCGCGCTCTGCCGGCCGGTCCGTGCCGCTGCCGAGGGCGGCCGCGGGATGCCGGGGGAGCGAATCGTTGGCGCACGGCTATTCGAGAGTGCGCCGAACGGAATTCGCTGAGGGCCGAGTCATGAAATTCAACATTTCGCCGACCGGGATGCATGAGACGGGCCGGAAGGCCACCCGGCAGGGCGACGACATCGGCACGGACGTCCGGATGCTGCTCGACGCCCTCGACGAAGCGGGGCTGGCGAGCGACGCTCCCGTCGCCAGCGCCCTGACCCGGCTCGCGGGAGACGTCCAGCAGAAGACCGGCATCATGTCGTCCCGGGTGACGCGCACGGTGGACGGTGCCGGGCAGGCAACCGGAGTGTTCGACGAGGGGGATCACGAAATGCGGGGGAACGCGAACCAGGGAATCGACCGGGCGAACTCCACGGGAAACGACTGGCTCGGGCCGGGTGTTCGGTGAATGACGGACACGCTGGTCGACCCGGAGGAAATCCCGTCGCTGGACGACGTGCACTTCGATGATCTGGAGACGGCGGTCAAGAAAATCCGCCGTAACGCCTCCGGGCTGGAGCGCCGCGGCGGGGAAATCGATGTGGCGTGGGCCGAGGGTGTCGGTATGCACTACCTCGTGCCCAACGGCATCGTCCTCAGCGAGAAGATGACGCCCGTCAAGCAGCAGGCGAGCAAGGTCGCCGAGGCCGCCCGGACCACCGCCGACGCCCTGCAGGAATACGCCCACACCGGCGCGCCGGTCAAGAAGTCGCTTCGGCAGCTGAAACGCGACGCCGAGAGCCTCGCCGCCAAGGCGAAGCCACTGGGCGACGGCTGGCGACACAAGCCGGACCTGGTCGAGGAGAATGACCGCATCGCCTCGGCCGTTCGCGGCAAGGTCGCCGCGTATGGCGAGGCCCTCCAGACCGCCGTGGACAAGATCAACGCCACGAATGACGGGCCCGGGACGAATTGGGCCGAGCAGGGACGACAGACCCTGGGGTGGGGTGGTTTCGGGACGACGGGGCTCGGCGCCGCCGTTTCTTGGATGGGCTATTACCGACACGGCCGATTCGCGCCCAGAGGAGTGCTGTCGAGCGGCCGCTACGGCTACCTGAAGTGGAAGAACGAGCCGCTCTGGAAGAACACCTACCGGCGGATGTGGAGCAAGAACTGGCAGGCCAAGCCTTATGCGGCCGCGGCCCGCAATAAGTGGGCCGCGGTCGGGAAGTGGGGTGGCCGGGCCAGCCTCGGTCTCACCGCCGTCACCTCGGGGCTGAGCCAGTGGGGCGCCGATGCGCAGGACAAGAACATGTCCACCGGGAAGCGGGTTGCCCGTACCGCTACCAAATCCCTCGCGACGACCGGCGGAACCTGGGCAGGCGCGGAGGGAGGCGCCGCAGCCGGTGCGGCGGTCGGTGCCGTGTTCGGCGGTGTCGGCGCGCCGGTGGGCGCGGTGGTCGGTGGTCTTGTCGGTGCTGCGGCAGGTTCCGGTATCGGCAGTGAAGCCGGCGACTGGATCAACGGAATTATTGGGAAGTGAGGTAATCGTGGGGCGCCAGCGGACCCTGTCGATCTTTTCGCCGAGGTCGCCCGTGGTCGTCATGGGTCTGGTCTTCCTGGGCGGCTACCTGGAATTCGACCATGCGGAATCCTGGGGGGTCCGGGGCCTCTCCGGGACCGTCGTAGGCGGGGTCGGAAGTGTTTACACCGTCTGGTGCTGGCTCGGTCGTACGCTGCAGGCCCGTTCCTGGGCAGTCATCGACCGCGGCCCGAACCTGGCGCTCATCGGCATTCCCGCCTTCGCCTTCGTGCTGTTCGGCGGCGGGATTTACTACCTCTTCGGCGTTCCCAAGTGGGTAATCCTTCCCTTCGGCTTGATCAGCGCTGTGCATGCCCTGGTCCTGTTCGCCGGGTTCTTCAGCCTCCCGAAATGGTGGGGGCCTCGCTGGTTCCGTAGTGGCGAGTACAAGAAGGACTTCAAGGGCGCGCCGCCCCAGGGCGCGCTGACGACCCTGATCGACTCCTACGCCGAGGACGCTCCCGCCGTGCTCAGCCAGGAAGAGGTCCGGCGGGAGTTCGGGCACGTGGCTGAGCCCGTGGCGCAGTGGAAGGGCGGGTGGGTGCGCGACCCGGACACCGACGAGCAGGATCACGCGCTGGCCCGCAAGGGCACCGTCGAGGGCACGCTGGCCTGGTACCCGCAGGGCCTCGGCTTCGCCGCCACCAAGCGCGAGGACTCGCTGCGCGGGAAGGCGACCGTGGTGACGGTTCCCGCGGGGGAGATCACCGGGGTCGAGGTGGTGCCCGCGCGGGCGGGCGCGGACGGCCGCCCGCGCCGGGGGTTCTGGATGCGGTCGCCCTTCCGCCGGCTGGTCGTGCGGACCGCGAGCGACGCCCACGTATTCGACGTGGCCAGGGGCAAGGCACCGCAGGTGGCCGCGTTCATCAAGGAGCAGGCGGGGCAGCTCACATGACCAGTACCGAACTGCGCCCTTACGAGGAGCGGGAGTTCCGCATCGCGCTGCCGGCGCACTGGGAGCAGGTCGAGTCACCGGGGCCGCCGGTCGCCCTGATCGCGGTGGAGCCGGGCGACGGCGCGGCGTTCCGTGCGAACGTCGTCGTCACGGCCGAGGACGTCGCCGACGGGCACCAGTGGCAGCGGATCGTGGGCCAGGCGCTGACGGACCACCTCCAGGACTACTTGCTGCTGGACGAGCAGCCCGCGGGCTCCGGTACGCGGCGGCTCTTCCACCATGTTCTCCCCGAGGCCGGGGCCATCACCGGGGAACAGTGGGCGTGGACGAGCGGGCGGCGCGGCTTCACCGTGACCGCCTCGGCCGCGACCTTCGACTACGACGCGAAGGCGGAGCTGTTCGCCTCGGTCGCGGGCCGCTTCCGGCTCCGGGAGGGGGCCGCGTGACCGGTAGGGCCGGTACGGCCGGCACGGCCACTGCGTACTTCGACCGTGACAGCGGGCGGCTGCGGCTGTCCCCGGAGCTGTTCGAGGCCTTCTACGACTGGGCGGAGGGCGAGCGGGCCGACGGCGCGGGGCTGCGGGCGCTGGTGGACGCCGGGGTGCTGTCCGACGGGCAGCCGCACCCGGCCGTCGCGCCGCTGGCGGAAGCCATCGCCGACCCCGTGTCCATGGTGTCCGTCCGTGGTGCCGCGGTGGACGGCAGCGGTGTGCACGGCGCCGGCTGGCTGGGCGCCGAGTCCGCGGCACTGCTCCTGGACCTCCCCGAGGTCCCGGACACCCCGGAGCCCCCGGACACCTCGAAGGCGCAAGACGCCCCGGACGGCCTGGTGGAATTGGCCTGCCTGGTGCCCGTTTCGGTGCCGGCCGCGGTGGCCCGGGTCGTCGGGCTCGGGCCGCGGCCGGTGCCCGGCGCGGTGCCGGTGCCGCTGCCCGCCGCCGAGGTCGACGGCCTGTTCGGTGCCGCACCCGAGGAGCTGTCCGGTGCCGCGCCGCACGACGGTCCGCCGGCCGGACTCCGGGTGCTGGCGGCGGTCGGCGCGTCCACCGCGGACGGCGCGCGGTGGTGGGAGGTGGCGACGCGGTGGCCCGATGCGTCGGGCAACACCTGCACGGGCACCCTGCGGGTCCTCGACACCGCCGACGGGCTGTGGGCCGTGACCGGGGCGGACGCCCGGACGGCCACCCTGACGCCGGTCTCGTCGACCGCGGCGTGGCGCCTGCTCCTGCGCAGCTTCCCCAGCTGAGCACTGCTTCCCAGCTGCCCGAGCCCGTACGCCGGAGCCTCTGCTCACCTCCACTCGGAGCCTCTGCTCACACCCGCTCGCCCCGTCCTGCGCGACGGGCTTAACCGTGGGCGATCGGGTGCAGAGGCACCCGCGTAATGAGCTGTTCGTACGGTCACGAAGAGTGAGATCGGACCGAGCAGAGCAAGGAGGCGCCCGTGGCCGCGCCGGCTTCGCGCGGTGAGGACACGACGAAGGTGCGGACGGTCTGCTCCTACTGCGGAGTGGGCTGCGGCCTGGTCCTCGACGTCGGCAGGGCAGCCGACAGGCGGCGTGCGGTCCTGAAGGCGTCGGGGGACAAGGAGCACCCGGCGAACTTCGGGCGCCCGGTGCAGCGGTACGGCGAGGTCGGCGTCCAGCGGCACCAGCAGCATGCCCAGCAACCGGGCCCGGCGGCCCTGCTCCTGGCGGTGCCGGTGGAACGCCTCGGCCGGGCTCTCCGCCGGTCCGCGCCGCCCCCGGGGCCGCCGTGGCCCCCGGTCGACCCGCCGCGCCAGCGCGGCGAGGAGCTGGCGGGCGCCCTGGTAGTCGCCGTGCCAGAGCAGCGCGGTGCCCTCGCAGACGAGGCGGTACGCGGCGTCGGCCGTCATCCGGTCGTCGGCGATCACGACCCGCCGGGGTGGCGGTGCGCCGCGCAGGGGGTACACCCTTTGCTGTTGTGCGGTTCGCACCAGTGGTGCGTATGGGAGCCGATCCTTCCGGTACGGCCGCCCCGGCGCGAGCGGTTTTCAGGTAGAGGCCCGGGTCACGCCACCGTCTTGCCGTTCTGCCGGCGCACCATCTCGGTGATCCAGACGGGCGCGAACGGGGAGGTGCAGCCCGGGGGCGTCGGGTAGTCCTTGAGCACCTCCAGGCGCTCACCGATGCCGAGGGCGCGGGTGCGGTGCTCGGCGTGCTCGATCCCGATCTGAGCCAGGCAGTGGTTCATCGCCCACTGCAGGCGGTCCGGGGCGTCCTTCATCTCGGCCTCGATGACGTCGAGCAGCCCCACGAGGCCGAGGCCCTCGGGCTTCTTCGCCACGCGCTCGGTGGTCAGCGCCCAGCCCGCACTGGCGACCACGGGATCCGGATCGGCGAACCAGGTCAGGCGCAGCTCTTCGGCGTGCGGGTTCTTCTTCACCACGTAGTTGACGAGCCAGTCCTGCACCTTGGGGGTGCGCGCCTCGCGCAACATGCCGTCCAGCTCATCCCGCCCGAACGCCTTGGGGCGGCAGATCAGGATCGCCAGCAGCCTCGCCGCGCTGTCACCCGTCCTCCACAGCCCGCACGCGAGTTCCTGCTGCGTCTTCAGCCGCTTCGCGAGCGCGCGCAGCTTGCCGAGGTTCACACCGTGATCGTCACCGTGCTTCTCGTTCACCTTGCGGATCTTCGGGTCCGCCAGCTCGGCCAGCTCGGCCATCACCTCGGCCACCGTCGTCTCGGCCACGTCAGCCTCCCGATACCTCAGCTCTCGCGCGCGGGATTCAGCCTACGACGGGAGTCGGACATCTGCCGTGTTCAGGGCCTGCGGCCCTGGAAGGTGCGGCGCAGGTCGCTGACCCAGGCGCCGGGGTTCTCCCAGGGGATGAAGTGGCCGCCGTGGTCGTGGGCATTGACGTTGACATGGTGGAACCAGTCGGCCTGCGGGCCGGTCCTGAACGCCCGGACGCGCTCGTCGGCGGTGTGGATGCCGGGCGGGTTCTCGTACGTGACGAGGGTGAGGCCGACCGGGGCCTGTACGACCGGGGTGCGGTCGTGGGCGGGGGCCCAAGGGTAGCGGTTGGCGTTGGCGTAGTAACGCATGGACGTGGCGATGGAGTTGTTCACCCAGAAGATCGTGGCGTGGGTGAGCAGGTCGTCCTTGGTGAACACGGACTCGACGTCGCCGCCGTTGTCGCTCCAGGCGTTCCACCGCTCCAGCAGCCAGGCGAGCAGTCCGGCGGGTGAGTCGCTCAGCCCGTGGGCCAGGGTGGCGCCGTCGATCATGTGCACGGCGAGGTGGGATGCCCAGCGGTGGTCCTGCTCGATGATGCGGGCGCGGACGTCGGCGGGCTGGTCGTCGGTGAGGGGCCGGTTCCGGGCGAAGTCCCAGGCGCGGGGTCCGGTGAAGAAGTCGAGCGGCAGCCCGGAGCCGATGTGGATGCCGTACAGCTCGTCGGCGTACTTGTGGCCGAGCTGGCTGGAGACGATCCCGCCGATGTCGCAGCCCCCGGCGGCGTACTTCTCGTATCCCAGGGTCCCGGTCATCAGGGTGTGCCAGAGGTCGGCAACCTTCCAGAAGTTGACGTCCGGGAAGCCGGTGAGCGGGCCGGGGAAACCGAAGCCGGGCAGGGACGGCACGATGACGTCGAACGCGTCGGCGGGGTCACCGCCGAACGCGGCCGGGTCGGCGAGCGGATCGATCACCTTCGACCAGTGCCAGAACGTCCATGGCCAGCCGTGGGTGAGGATCAACGGGACCGGGCGGGGACCACGGCCGGGCTTGCGCATGAAGTGCACCGGGACACCGGCGACGCTCACCTGGTAGTGCTCGTAGGCGTTGATGGCCGCCTCGGCCCCGCGCCAGTCGTAGCCGTCCCGCCAGTAGGCGACCAGCTCCCGGAGATAGCCGTCCGGGACGCCGTAGGACCAGTCCCCATTCCCCTCGTCCAGCGGCGGCCGCGTCAGCGCGAGACGGGCCCGCAGGTCGTCGAGGACCCCGTCGGCCACATGGATCGGCGTGGGCTCCAGGGGGAAGGCGTCCGGGGTGGTCATGGCGTGGTTCCTTACCTGAGTGCGGGGAAGGCCATCAGATCTCGCGCAGCGGGAATATCACTGGCCGCCGGTAGAAGCGTTGACCGTGCGACTGCCTTTCGCAGACTACGGCCGGAGCCCCGGGCTGATAGCGGTCCGACCACTCGATCGACGGCCGCTTCGCGGTCGAGTCCGTAGCTGCCGAAATCCGCCGTCGGGACGGCACCCGCATGACCACCCCCTGGCGTCCGGGCGCGGGCGGACCCGTGAATTTCTACCTCAGGCTCGGATTTCAGCCGACGGGCGAGACGAGCGGGAACCAGAGCGCCGGCGAGCTGGACTTGCGGCGAGGACTTGAGCCATCGGACAGCGGAGCACACAGCTTCAAGTGACCTCGGACCGATGAGCGCCGTACGGACGCCGCACCGGGCGTTCGCCGAGGCCGAGGAGTCGGTGACCGAGCATGAGGCGCCGAGGTCTGCTTTCTACCGGGTCTTCCGCACGTGGGTGGTGTCGCTGTCGAGGAGGGTGCCGTCGGCGCTGGTCGGCGCGATTTCCGGCACAGGGGTGCCGTGCTGGTCGACAAGGGTGGAGTGGGCCTCGCCGGGGGCGAAGGCGTGGCGTTCTCCCCACTGCCGCAGGGTGAGGATGACGGGGAAGAGGTCGTGCCCGACGTCGGTGAGCACGTATTCCTGGCGGCGGCCCGATAGCGCGGTGCGCTGGGCGAGGAGCCCGTGAGCGGAGAGCTTGCGGAGGCGGTCGGTGAGGATGTTGCGGGCGATGCCGGTGCGTCGCTGGAACTCGGTGAACGATCGTGCCCCGTCCATCGCGTCGCGGATGACGAGAAGGCTCCACCTGTCGCCGACGAGGTCGAGCGTGCGGGCGACGGGGCAGTCGGGGTCGGTCCAGTCGGAGTTCGGGGCGCGCACGGTCGTGCGTGACATGACACCTCCCAATGAGTTGCAGATTGAAACCATTATGTCGTACGGTCAAAATGGTTGCAATCTGCTACTCATTGGGGTTGGGGTGCGATGAACGTGTGGCGACGGTTGCTGCTCGCGATGGTGTGTGGTGTCGCTGTGGCGAGCATCTACGCCGCGCAGCCCGTTCTGGAGCCGATGGGACGCGACCTCGGTGTGTCGGCAGAACTCGCCGGGTGGATCGTCGCGACCGGCCAGTTCGGCTATCTGGCAGGGCTGGTGCTGCTGGTGCCGCTTGGCGATGTGGTCGACAGGCGCCGACTCATCGCCGTGCACCTGGCAGTCACCGCAGTGGGCATGGTCCTTACGGCCTCGGCATCAGCCGCATGGGTGGCGTTCGCGGGGCTCGCGGCGGCTGGGGTGTTCGCGGTCGTGGTGCAGACCGCGGTGGCCTACGCCGCGTCGGTCTCGCCGCCTGCCGAACGCGGACGGAACATCGGTGTAGTGACCTCGGGCGTTGTGGTCGGCATCCTGGGCGCACGGGCCGTCACCGGCACGCTCGCCGAGGTGTGGGGCTGGCGGAGCGTCTACGCCCTGCTCGCGGTGCTGTCCCTCGTGCTCGCGGTCCTCGTCCTCGTCGTACTGCCGTCAGAGGAGCGCCCCAACCGATCTGGGGATTACAGGCGGGCCGTCGCCTCGCTCGGCGGACTGTTCGGGCAGCGCATCTTCCTGACGCGCGGGCTCATCGCGTTCTTCTTGTTCGCATCGTTCGGCGCCCTGTGGAGCGGACTGTCGCTGCCGCTGGCGGACACGCCGTGGCAGCTGAGCGAGAGCCAGATCGGACTGTTCGGCTTCGCCGGGCTCGCCGGTGCGCTCGGCGCGGCACGCGCGGGACGGTGGGCGGATGCAGGACGGGCGGCCCCGGTCACCGGTCTCGCGCTCACTCTGCTCATCCTCTCGTGGGCAGCGATAGCGCGGCTGCCGTGGTCGCTGTGGCTCCCCCTCGTCGGAATCGTGGTTCTCGACTTCGCGGTCCAGGTCGTGCATGTGAGCAACCAGCACCTGCTCACCGCCGCGCATCCGGATCGCCTCAGCAGTGTCATCGGCGGCTACATGGTCTTTTACTCGCTCGGCTCCGCCCTCGGCGCAGCCGCAACCACCGCCCTCTTCGCCACCCACGGCTGGCCGGGCTCCAGTCTCCTCGGGGCCGGATCCGCGGCCTGCGCGCTGGCCGTCTGGGGGACCGACAGGCGCCTGCTCCTCAAGAGCGCGAACCTCCGATCCGGGGAAGCCGACTAGAGCCTGTCCGACGGATCATGTGACTTCCTCACGCTGAGGTCGTTGACGTGTTCATGGGGCGGGGGCTCTCACGAACGAGGAGTGGGCCCGGCTGAAGCCGCATCTGCCGAAGCGAAAAGAACAACGCCCCGGCAGCACCGCCCTGATGAGGGACTCGGACGCTCCCGGGGCGGTCTTACCTGCAAGATCCATCTCGCCAGTGAAGGCGGACGCCGCCCACTGGCCTTACTGATCACGCCGGGCCAGTGGGGCGATGCCCCACAGTTCATCCCCATCATGGACCGCATCCGATGGCGGCCGCCCCCGTACCCGTCCCGACCATGTGGGCGGCGACAAGGTGTATTCCTCCCGCCGCAACCGCCGCTACCTGCGGCGCCGCCAGATCAAGCACACCATCCCCGAGCCGAAGAATCAGCGCGTCAACCACCAGAACCGGGGCAGCAGAGGCGGCCGGCCCACCAGCTTCGACAAGACGATCTATAAGAGGAGGAACGAAGTCGAGCGGACGATCAACGGCCTCAAGAACTTCCGAGCTGTAGCCACCAGGTTCGACAAGCGCGCCTACATCTTCCACGGCACCGTCACCGTCGCCTCGATCCGTCTCTGGCTTCGCTCCTGACCTGCACAACCCGATCAAGCGACCTCGGTACACAGCTCAGGCTTCAAGCGATGGGCATCCAAGTCACGTTGGCGCGACCCAGCTACCCGACTACAGGTGAGTGGTCGAGGTCCGGGGCGCCTGTGACGAGGCGAGCGCGATCAGGCTTGTTGACGACGCCGCGCACGGACGGCGGCGATCGGCATCGCCAAGGTGGTGCTGGCGGCGGCCCAGAACACGAACTTGGAGTCCGACCCGTTGACCGTCCGCAATTCCCCGTCAGCGTGGCGGCAGAAAGAGTCGGGCGGGAAGTACTGCGAGACAGGGGTGGCGCTGATGCCGTGGCAGGGCGACGTATCGGGAAACAGGCTCGGCTGCGCACGCTGCGAGAGGAACCAGCCGGCGAACACTGTCAGCCACCCGGCCAGCAAGAAAACGATCAGCATCCAGTTAGGGATCTTCGCTCGCCGCCCCAGCAGCCAAACTAGGGAGGTTGGCATGACGAAAACGACGAACGCAGCGGACAACACGATCAGAACCTTCATAGGGCTATGACCATACTGATCAAAGATCCGCCGGACAGGCCCTAATGACCTCGGTCGACTGCTCGCTTCGCTATCAGACGCACGTGCGCACCGAAGCTCTCTGTGTCCACAAGCCGGAATCCGCCCGGGATCAATCTGCTCGCCGACGGCGGCGCAGAGGATGGCGGAGTGCCGGGCGCGTCGATGATGACGCGGTCTACAAGGCTGGCGAGCAAACGTGCCGCTTCATTCCCGGCCCCCTCGATAAGTACCGAGCGAGCGCCGGACTCGGTCAAGTCGCTCGCCGCCTTCGCTGGCTCGTCGCCGAGCGGCCCAGCTGGCGTACGGAAGGCGCCTTCACCGTGGCCGCCCGGCACGCCTTCCTCGATCGCCCCGTTCCGCCGGATCACCAGATCATGAGTGCGGCGCAGCTCGGTCACCAGCTGGTCGCTGTGGTCCTCGTCGGCGCCGACGGCGTACGTCCAGGTGATGTGCGGCCGCCCCGTACGCAGTGAGTGCAGCCACGGGCTGAGGACGAGCAGCGCTTCCTGCTCCAGGACTGCGCGCTCCACCTCGATGCCCGCTTGTGCGAGCACCGTCGCGCCGCCCGCCCCGCGTGAGGTGGGGTCCATGACCGCCATCAGGACGCGGGACACCTTGGCGTCGATCAGGGCCTGTCGGCAGGGCGGGGTGCGGCCGTGGTGGTTGCAGGGTTCCAGCGTCACCACCGCCGTGCCGCCCTCGGCCCGCTCGCCCGCTGCCGTGAGGGCGTTGACCTCGGCGTGGTGGTCTCCTTTGCGGAGGTGGTAGCCCTCGCCGACCGGCACGCCGTCGCGGTCGAGCATCACGCACCCAACGGGTGGGTTGGGGCTCGTCGTCCCGAGGCCTTGGGCGGAGATGACGATTGCCCGCCGCATGGCAGCCAGTTCATTGGGCGTGGCCATCAGAACCCCGCGTTCTCCTTGACTGCGTCGAGTAGCTGCCGCACAGCGGGAACATTACTCGCCGCCGCAAGAGCGTTGATCGCTGTGGCAGCCTCTTGCAGAGTGCGGCCGGAGCCCGAGTCGTGGGCCATGTCGAGTACTGACGCGGTCTCTGCGGCAGCTTGCTCGTACTCCTGGATTCCCACGTACGCCACGGCCAGGCGCGCCTGGGCGAATCCCCGGTCTCGCTGGTAGACGTCCGGAAGTTCGGCCAAGGCGGTCTGGAAGGTGGAGACCGCCCGGTCAGGCCGGGACAGGTTGAGCCAGCAATTCGCGCGCTGGATTTCGATGTAGCCGGGGGTACAGAAATCCCCGTGGCCGGATCGTGCGTCACCGGAGGATTCAGCGATGGCGGCGTACTCGTGGGCCTCATCCAGTCTCTGGTGACAGGACACCTCGTCCCCGTCGAGTGCGAGTCCCTGGGCTTCCTGTTGGATGGCCGCTGCCTTCATTGGGTGGGTGAGAGCTCGTTCGTGGCGCTGGACAGCCTGAGCCAATCCGATCGTCTGGCCCGGGTTCTTCTTTCCTGCCGCAAGTTGGCTGCGGCGAAACAGAGTCCACGACAACATCGCCTCGTCGCCGGCTTCCATGGCCCATTCCATGGCACGGCTCGTCCAAGTTTCCGCGCTGGACGCATCCATGGAGTCCTCGTGGAGCCATGCCGCGGACTCGGCGTACTGAGCCGACAGCTTCAGAAGCTCTTGCCGGTACCCGCCGCGGCTGTCTTCCAACAGACTTTGCAGCACAGCGAGCTGATGATGGACTGCCGTGAGGGCATGGCGCGGCCCGAACAGGTTATCGGCTCTGACCAGTGCATGCCACATGTCCCGAAGGTGCTCAATCGCCGCTTCGCTACGCCCGGCTGATAAGCGGGGTGAACTGGTGCGTCGTACGATGTCAGCAGAAGCGGTCGCGGTACTGAAGGGACCGTTTCCGTTCAGGGCCACGCCGACTGCGTGCTCGAGAAGGGCTCGGCGGCTTACCGGCACCATCTGCTCCTTCCCGTCGACAAATACCGACACCAGAAGGGGTCTGGTTAACGCGTTTGCGTTCACCGAGTCCGGTGGGTCCACGTGCACAGTCGGCAGACCAGACGTTGTCCCCGATGGAAATACGGACGGGATTTCGTCCGGACCGTCTTGGCAACTGTGAGCGTAGTCGTGGGGCGGGGCGGTGGCGCGCGGCGACGGGGTACCCTCCCACGGCCGCTCGGGAAGGTCGAGCATGTGGCCTGGAATCCCCAGTCCATCGGCGATGCGTTCCATGACGGCGACGCCGCGGATACCACGAACGCCCCGGATCACATCGCCTACCCGGGCGCTGGTCATCTTGCCGACCGCGGCGGCGATTTCGGCGTAGCTCGCTGGTCCTCGCCGGTTGACCAGCCGGAAGATCTCACCGAAGTCCTGACGCCTACAGGCCCGTTTCATGTCCTCGCTCAGCAGTAAGCGATTCGGGATGGTGAGGGGATATCCGCTGCGTCGGGCATCACGTTCACTCATGGGCGGCTCACGAGGTGTAGGGGTGTATGTCAAGTAAAGCGTAGATCTTGCCGAGCGTCGGGGTACCCCATTCCGCTGCCTTGGGTACCCCGTTGGTCGTCCCGAACTCTGTGCTCCACCTGCACGCTTATCGCCATGAAGCCAGAGCTGACAGGCCCGGACGAGACCACGGTGGTGCGGCACTGGGCCCGCCACCCTCGATGTGTCGCCCGGGCGAGGGCCGACTTGCGCACAGTGTTGACGAGTTGGGGTCTGTCCACCATGGAAGAAGTCGCGCTCCTGGTGCTGTCCGAGTTGATAACGAACGCTGTGCGTCATGCACACGTGCCCGGACGTCACATCGAGACGCGCTACCTGCATCAAGGGGGCAGCGTGCGAATCGAGGTGCACGACGCGGCCGACCAGTACCCGAGGCTGGGGACGCTGGCTCCAGATGCCGTGCACGGCCGAGGGCTGCTCCTGGTGAAGGCGCTCGCCGACCAGTGGGGTGTGACCCCAAGGGCGGTGGTGGGAAAAGCGGTCTGGGTCGTGCTGGCGATTCCCGATGACGAGCGGGCCTCAACGACCGGTGAGGAACCCGGAGAGGGGCAGTCGTAATGGTGCACCATCACAAACTTCTTCCGCGCGCCCCTGGCGAACGCTTCTGGGAGCGGTCGCACCGGCCTGGATTGAGACCCATGAAGCGTAGGCTCTGAAGGGGCCGGGTGGAGCTGCTGCCCCGGTAGGGGGCGGCGGTTCCGCCGTGAACACCGGCCACGGAATGCGCGGCCGGACCATCCCATGGGCAGGGCCCATGACGCCCCGTCGTGCCTCTGGTCGCTTCATGATCCCCGTCCTACGATGGGAGCGCTCCCGCACACTCTCGCAGCGGTTCTGGAGGCGCAATGAATTGTCATGGGCATGCTCGTAGATGGGGGCTTCGCGCCTCGGCCGTCGCGTCGGCCGCGACGTTGCTGGCCACCGTGGGGCTGGTGGGCACCGCCGATGCGCATGGGTCGGCCATCGGGCCGGCGTCGCGGAACTACGGGTGCTGGAAGCGCTGGGGAGGGGACTTCCAGAATCCGGAGATGAAGACCAAGGACCCCATGTGCTGGCAGGCGTGGCAGGCCGACACCAACGCCATGTGGAACTGGAACGGCCTCTACCGCGAGGGGGTCGCGGGCAATCACCAGGCCGCGCTGCCCGACGGGCAGCTGTGCAGCGCCGGGCACACCTCGTCCGGGCGCTACAACGCGCTGGACGTGCCCGGGAAGTGGGAGGCCACCTCGGTCGGCAACAGCTTCACCTTCAAGAACCACGACCAGGCCAAGCATGGCGCGGACTACTACCGGATCTATGTCACCAAGCAGGGCTACGACCCCACGACCCAGCCGCTGCGCTGGAGCAACCTCGAACTCGTCGCCCAGACCGGCAAGATCGCCCCCGGAGTGGGGGAGCCCTCCACCGACCCCGTCCTGAACGGGGTCACGGTCTCGATCCCGGTCAACGCGCCCGGGCGCACGGGCCGCCACGTGGTGTTCATGATCTGGCAGGCCAGCCACTTCGACCAGACCTTCTACTCGTGCAGTGATGTGATCTTCCCCGGCGGCTGACCCCTCCCTAATTGGCCCGGGATTTCGGTGCTGGAATGACCCATGTGGCGGGTCATTCCAGGCCGTACGGTCGCCCCATGACTGCAGACAACGAGGCGGTACTGACCCGCCGCGCGGACGCCGAGACCTGTGCCGACCCGAGCAGTGTGATGACCCTGCTCGGCGAGTCGGACGGCACCCCCGGCGGCTTCACGAGCTATCGGTCCAGCTTCGCCGAGGGGGCCGTGGGGGCACCGGCCCACTTCCACACCAAGGCGACGGAGCTGTTCTTCGTGATCGGCGGATCCCTGCGCGTGCTGGTGGGTGAGGAGGTCACCGTCCTCGACGAGGGTGACTTCCTGGCGGTGCCGCCGCACACCCCGCACGCCTTCGCCGCGGCGCCCGGCGCGGAGGCGGACGTCCTGTTCGTGTTCACCCCGGGTATGGGCCGGTTCGACTACCTGCGGCTGCTCGGCCGGGTCATGCGCGGGGAGGCCGACCCGAAGGAGATCGCCGAGTCCGCCGACCGCTTCGACAACCACTATGTCGACAGCCCCGTTTGGCGTGCCACCCTGGAAGACTCCGCGTGATCGGAGCGGAGTCCTACGGAGAGGTAGGTCCTAGGGGGAGGTACGTCCTACGGGGACGTAAGGGAGAGCCGCCAGTCCTGCGCCGTCACCGGGCCCGCGCCGTATCCCGGGTGCGGCTCCTCGGCGGTCAGCTCGAAGCCCGCCCGCTGGTAGATCCGGCGGGCGGTGGCCTGGACGTCGGTGGTCCACAGCACCAGGTCGCGGTAGCCCGCCGCGCGGGCGAAGTCCACGCATGCCGCCACCAGTTGCTCGCCGAGCCGCAGGCCCCGGGCGTCCGGTTCGACGAAGAGCAGCCGCAGGCGGGCCGTCGCGGGGGCCTCGTCCCGTACGCACATCACCGAGCCGACGGGGCGGCCGTCGCGCTCGGCGATCCAGACGCGCTCGTACGCCGGGTCGTGTTGGGTGCCGAAGTCGCCGACGATACGGGCCACCAGGGCCTCGAACTCGGTGTTCCAGCCGTACTCCCGGGCGTACTCGACGCCGTGCCGGTGGACGATCCAGCCCAGGTCGCCGGGGCCGGGGGTGCGGAGGTGTGCCTCGGACATGCCGCCCGCCTCAGTGGCTCGGCGGGGCCGTCGAGGCCCGGGCCATCAGTTCGGCGCGGATCATGGCCACCCCGCCCGGCGGCTGTGGTTCGCGGCCGAGGGCGAGCCGTCCGGCGCGTACGCCCGCGTCGTGCAGCGGCAGCCGCACCGTGGTGAGGGCGGGGACGGCGTCGGCGCTGAAGGGGAGGTCGTCGAAGCCCGCCACCGATACGTCGTCGGGGATCCGCAGGCCCTGGTCGCGCAGGGCCGCGCACACGCCCAGGGCGATGGTGTCGTTGGCGGCCACGATGGCGGTCAAGCCGGTGTCGCGGCGCAGGAGTTCGAGGGTGGCGTCGTAGCCGGAGGCGCGGTCGTAGAGGCCGTGGACGGTCAGCTGCTCCGCGTCCGCGTCGAGCCCGGCCGCGGTCAGGGCCTCGCGGTGGCCCTCCAGCCGGTGGCGGGTGGTGGTGCGCTCGGCGGGGCCAGCGACGTAGCCGATGCGGCGGTGGCCGAGGGTCAGCAGATGCTCCGTCAACCGGCGGGCGCCGCCGCGGTTGTCGAAGGTGAGGGTGATCGCGTCCTCGATCGGGGGCCGCCCGCACAGCACCACCCGGGTGCCGGAGGCGGCGAGCCGGGACGCCTTGGCGGCGACCGCGGCGGCGTGGTCGGGGTGTTCGACCGCGCCGCCGGTGAGTACGACGGCGGCGGCGCGCTGCCGTTGGAGGAGGGTGAGGTAGTTCAGCTCGCGCTCGGGCGAGCCGCCCGTATTGCAGATGACGGCCAGCTTCTCGCCGCCGCGCACGACCTCGCCGCCGGAGCCGCCGGAGCCGCCGGAGCCATCAAGGCCGCCGTTGCCGCCCGGGGCGCCCATCTCGGACTGCACGGCGCCCGCGATGATGCCGAAGAAGGGGTCCGCGATGTCGTTGACCAGTACCCCGACCAGATCGGACGTGGCGGCCGCGAGAGCGCTTGCCGGGCCGTTGACCACGTACTCCAGATCCTCGACCGCGCGCAGCACCCGGGCCCGGGTCGATTCGGCAACCGGATAGTTGCCGCTCAGGACGCGCGACACGGTGGCCGCCGAGACCCGAGCCCGTGCGGCCACATCGGCCAGGGTCACTGCCATTTTTCCTCCGTCGGATGGTCACCTGGGTCATCTGGTGCGACACCGTGCGCTGGTGGGGCCGGGTCCATCGTCTCACTGGTCAGCGCCGCTCCGGCCCTCGCGTATCGAACCGGGAACGGGCGCGGGAATCTGCTCGCCGGGGTCTTGTCCTGACATCCGGACCGTGCCTAGGGTCGACCCCCAGCAAGCGCTTTCCGTCCCGTCGGCGAGGAGCCCCACTCCATGGCCTCAGCAGCCACCGCCCGTATCCGTGCCGCAGTCATCGGCACCGGAGCCATCGTCACGGGCAGCCATCTGCCCGCCCTGCGCGATCACGCCGACCGGGTCGATCTGGTCGCCGCGGTCGACGTGGACGAGGACCGGCTCGACGCCTTCCGCGCGACGGCGGCCGAGAGCGCCGGATTCACCGTCGCCGGTTATCCCGATGTGGCCGCGATGCTGAAGGCCGAGCGCCCCGACCTGGTCCTCATCGGTACCCCGCCGTCCCTCCACCGCGAGCAGACGGTGGCCGCGCTGAAGGCGGGCGCGTGGGTGCTGTGCGAGAAGCCGCTGTGCCTCACGCTCGCCGAGTACGACGAGATCGCGGCGGCGGAGAAGGAGACGGGCGGGCCGTACGCGTCCGTCGTCTTCCAGCACCGCTACGGCTCGGGCGCCGTCCACGCCCGGGACCTGCTGACCACCGGAGCCCTCGGCCGCCCGCTGGTGGCCCACTGCCAGACCACCTGGCACCGGGACACCGCGTACTACGCCGTGCCCTGGCGCGGCCGCTGGGAGACCGAGGGCGGCGGCCCCTCGATGGGCCACGGCATCCACCAGATGGATCTGCTGCTGCACCTCCTCGGCGACTGGACCGAGATCCGCGGCATGGCGGGGCGGCTGGTGCACGACGTGGAGAGCGAGGACGTGTCCACCGCGCTGGTCCGCTTCGCGAACGGCGCGATGGCCACCGTCGTCAACAGCGTGCTCTCGCCCGACGAGGTCAGCCGCATCCGTATCGACTGCGCCGACGCCACCGTCGAGCTGACCCATCTCTACGGGCACCGCAACGACGACTGGATCTACACCCCCGCCCCGCACGTCCGCGACGAGCCCGCCCGGCAGGAGCGCTGGCGCACCCCCGCCGCCGATCTGCCCAGCTCGCACGCGGCCCAGCTGACGGGGCTGCTGGACGCCATGCGGGACGGCGTACGGCCCCCGGGCAGCGGCCCGGACGCCCGGCGCACCCTCGAATTCATCGCCGCGCTCTACAAGGCGGCCTTCACCGGACGGCCCGTGCACGCGGGAGAGATCGCGCCCGGTGACCCGTACTACGACGCCATGCACGGAAACCACCCCGAGTGGGCACCGAAGGCACCGCAGGCCGAGAAGAAGGAGAGCTGAGGCCGTCATGACCTCGCAGATCACCGTCACCCACACCCACGGCGAGCGGATCTCGGTCGCCTCCGGCGGCGTCGAGCTGATGGCCTACGTCTACGCGCCCGACCCGGACGCCTTCGAGGCCCGCAAGCCGTACGCCCACCCGCTGCGCACCCTCGCCGGAAGCCCGGTCTCCGGCTACCGGCCCAACGACCACCGCTGGCACAAGGGTCTGCAGATGACCTCCAGCCATCTGTCCGGCCAGAACTTCTGGGGCGGCAACTCCTACCTCGGCCCCGACCAGGGCTACCAGCGGGTCGAGGAGCGGGTCGGCTCCATGCGGCACGACGGCTTCGAGGAGTTCACGGTCACCGACGACCGGCTGCGCTTCACCGAGCAGCTCACCTGGATCGAGAACGGCGGCCAGGAGTGGGCGCGCGAACTGCGCACCATCGAGCTGCACTCGGTCGAGCCGGACGAGGGCACCTGGGCCCTGGACTGGTCCATCCGCCTCACCAACACCCGCGGCGAGGCGCTGCACTTCGGCTCCCCGACCACCGCGGGCCGCGAGATGGCCGGGTACACCGGGCTCAACTGGCGCGGCCCCCGCGACTTCACCGGCGGCGACGCCTTCGGCCCGGACGGGCGCGGCGGCGAGGGCGAGAAGGGCGCCTCGGACCTGATGGGCACCCCGGCCGCCGACGCCCCCTGGGTCGCCTTCACCGGCGAACACGACGACATCGACGCGCACTCCACGCTGCTGTTCGCGCACGCCCCCGAGAACGCTGACGCGATCCACGCCTCGCACTGGTTCGTGCGCTCCGAGCCGATCCCCTCGGTCGCCCCCTCGTGGGCGTTCTTCGAGGAGTTCGAGCTGCCGCCGGGGGAGTCCTTCGGCTACCGCTACCGCGTGGTGGTCGCCGACGGCGCGTGGGACCGTACGCGCGCCGAGGGCTACCTCAAGAACCACGGATGGTGAGCGAGATGACAGCGATGCCCGCCCCGCTGCCGGGCGGCGTGGGGATGTCCCACATCAGCGCCTACGACTGGGAGGCGGCCGACGGCGTATGCGGCGGCAGCCCCCACCTCCACCTCGCCTGCACCGAGGCGTACGTGGTCACCGCCGGGCGCGGCGCCGTCCAGACCCTGACCGTGGCCGACGGCTTCACCGAGACGCCGCTGGAGCCGGGCGCGGTGGTGTGGTTCACCCCCGGCACCGTGCACCGCATGGTGCAGGGCGGCGGGCTCAAGGTGACCGTGCTGATGCAGAACAGCGGGCTGCCCGAGGCCGGGGACGCGGTGTTCACGTTCCCGCCCGAGGTGCTGGCCGACCCCGAGGCGTACGCGGCGGCCGCCGCGCTGCCCGCCAAGGAGGGCCCGGAGGCGGACGCCGCCGCCCGGCGCCGCCGCGACCTCGCGGTCGAGGGCTATCTGACCCTGCGGGCCGCCGCCGAGAAGGGCGACGACGCACCGCTGCGCGCCTTCCACGAGGCGGCGGTGCGGATCGTCGCCCCCAAGGTCAAGGACTGGGAGCCGCGCTGGCGGGACGGCGCGCTCGCCGCCGCCCACCGCACCGGCGAGCAGCTGACCGCGCTGGCCGCGGGCGACCCGGCCCATCTCGCGCAGGCGCGGGTCACCGCGACCGGGCCCAGCCGCCGCGGCGGCTACGGCATGTGCGGGCGGCGGGACGAGTACGAACTGCCCGGCGCCACGCTCCCGTACTACGGCGAATAAGCACCGGCATTCCCCCCACATGAACAGGCACATCGGCACATCACAGGAGGGAGGTCGGTCCGGCGATGCGCAAGAAAAGGACAACGGTGTCCTGCGCCCTGGCTCTCGTCCTCACACTCGGCGGGACCCTGACGGGCTGCGGCGGCGGTGAGGGCGGCGGCTCGGGCGGCAAGGTCACCCTGCGGTTCACCTGGTGGGGGAACCCCGACCGGGCGGCCCGTACGGACAAGGCCGTCAAGCTGTTCGAGAAACGCCATCCCGATATCGACATCAGCACGTCGTTCGCGGGCTTCGACACGTACAAGGCGAAGCTCGCCACCCAGGCCGCGGGCGGCGACGCACCCGATGTGATGCAGCTGGACTACCGGCAGATCAACCAGTACGCCACCTCCGGCATCCTGCTCGACCTCGGCGAACACCGCGAGCTGCGCACCAAGGACATCGACAAGGGGCTGCTGGCCACCGGGGCGGTGGACGGCAAGCAGTACGCGCTGCCGGTCGCCCGCGGCGCCGAGGCCATACCGTACGACGCGGCGCTGTGGCGCAAGGCGGGCGTACCCGAGCCGACGATCGACTGGACGTGGGCCGACTGGACCGACGCGATGCGCAAGCTGAAGGCGTCGAAGAAGGCCACCGGCGGCCGGGTCGGCTCCACCGACCCGGGCCAGAGCGAGGACGTCTTCGAGATCTGGCTGCGGGGCCAGGGCAAGGCCCTGTACACCGACGGCGGCGGGCTGGGCTTCACGGCCGACGATCTGACGCGCTTCTGGGAGTTCACCACCAAGCTCCGCAAGGAGGGCGTGGTGGCTCCCGCCGAGCAGACCACCCAGATGGACGGCACGGTGGAGAACACCCCGCTCGGCCGCCTCAAGTCCGTCTCCGACTTCAACTGGGACGCCCCGTCCAGCGGCTACGACCCGATCGTCGGCAAGGGGCTGAAGCTGGCCCCGATGCCCGCCGGTGACGACGGCAAGCCCGCCCTGTACTACAAGCCGTCGATGTTCTTCGGGGCCTCCGCCAAGACCCAGCACCCCAAGCAGGCCGCCCAGTTCATCGACTTCCTGCTCAACGACCCGGCGGCCGGGGCCATCCTCGGCGCCACCCGCGGCATCCCGGCCAACGACTCGATCCGGGACAAGGTGCTGCCCAAGCTGGAGGGCTTCGACAAGGTCGTCTCCGCGTACCAGAAGCAGTTCGAGGGCAAGCTCAGCGCTCCGCCCGCCGCGCCGCCCAAGGGCGACGCCTCGCTGCAGTCCACCTTCACGCGCGACTACGACCAGGTGTCGTACGAGCGCCTGTCGCCGCGTGAAGCGGCGGAGAACTACATCACCGAGGCGAAGGCGGAGCTGAGGCAATGACCGCGACCGCGACCCGCCCCCAGGACGCCGCGCCCCCCGCCGCGGGCGCCAAGCGGGCACCGAAGCGCGAGAGGCAGGGCGCCGCCTGGGTGTTCCTGTCGCCATGGGTGATCGGCGCGACCGTGCTGACGCTGCTGCCGATGGCCGTCTCGCTGTATCTGTCGTTCACCGACTACGACATGTTCGACGCCCCGCAGTGGGTGGGCCTCCGTAACTACACGCAGATGTTCACGGAGGACCCCCGCTACTGGCGGTCGGTCACCACGACGCTCACGTACGTCGTGATAGCGGTGCCGCTCCAGCTGGTGCTGGCCCTCGCCGTCGCGATCGCGCTGAAGTCCGTCAAGCGCGGCAAGGGCTTCTACCGCTCGGCGTTCTACGCCCCCTCGCTGCTCGGCGCGTCGATGTCCATCGCCCTCGTCTGGCGGGCGATCTTCAACGACGGCGGCACCGTCGACAACCTCCTCTCCGGCGTCGGCATCGACATCGGCGGCTGGATCAACAAGCCGGGCTGGGCGATCCTGTCGGTCGCGCTGCTGACCATCTGGCAGTTCGGCGCCCCCATGGTGATCTTCCTCGCCGGGCTCCAGCAGATCCCCGCCGAGCTGTACGAGGCGGCGGCGGTCGACGGGGCGTCCTGGTGGCGGCAGTTCCGCTCGATCACCATCCCGATGCTGTCGCCGGTGCTCTTCTTCAACCTGGTGCTGCAGATGATCCAGGCGTTCCAGGTCTTCACCCCGGCCTTCGCGGTCAGCGCGGGCAAGGGCGGCCCCGCCGACTCCACCCTCGTCTACACCCTCTACCTCTACGACCGCGCCTTCACCGCCTCCCACATGGGCTACGCCTCCGCCATGGCGTGGGCGCTGCTGCTGGCCATCGGCGTCGTCACCGCGATCCTCTTCCGGACCTCCCGGGCCTGGGTCTTCTACGCCAACGACAACAACGAGGGGGCCCGATGACCACCGCCCCGATGGCCACCACTCCGGCAGCCCGGCCAAAGCCCACCGGCCGGATCGTGCTGCACGTCTGCCTGATCGCCGTCATGCTGGTGATGCTCTATCCGCTGGCCTGGCTGCTGGCCACCTCGTTCAAACCGGCCGACGAGGTCATCGCGAGCCTGAAGCTGCTCCCCAGCCACCTGGAATTCAGCAACTACACCACCGCCCTGGAGGGCGTGAACGAGGTCAGCGTCGGGCGGTTGCTCTGGAACTCGCTGCTCATCGCGTGCGGTGCCGTCCTCGGCAACGTCATCAGCTGCTCGCTCGCCGCGTACGCCTTCGCCCGGCTGCGGTTCCGGATGCGCGGGCCGCTGTTCGCCTTCATGATCGCGACGATCATGCTGCCGCACCACGCGATCCTCATCCCGCAGTACATCATCTTCAACCAGCTCGGCATGGTGAACACCTACTGGCCGATGATCCTGCCGAAGTTCCTGGCCACCGATGCCTTCTTCGTCTTCCTCATCGTCCAGTTCATGCGCTCCCTGCCGCGCGAGCTGGAAGAGGCGGCCCGGATCGACGGCTGCGGGCCCTTCCGCTCCTTCTTCAGCGTCATCCTGCCGCTGACCAGGCCCGCGCTGATCACCACCGCGATCTTCACCTTCATCTGGACCTGGAACGACTTCTTCACCCAGCTCATCTACCTCTTCGAGCCGGAGAAGTTCACCCTGACCCTGGCCCTGCGCTCCTTCGTGGACGCCTCCAGCCAGTCGGCGTTCGGTCCGATGTTCGCGATGTCGGTCTTCGCCCTGCTGCCCATCGTGCTCTTCTTCCTCGCCTTCCAGCGGTTCCTGGTCGAGGGCATGGCCAACTCCGGGCTGAAGGGGTGAGACGCCATGCCGTCCTCCGCGTCCACCCGTGAACCGGGCGAGCTGACCGGCCCCCGCTTCGCCCTCTTCGCCGACGTCCTGGCGGTCGGGCTGGCCACCGCCGCCGCCTCGCTGCCGCTGATCACCGCCCCCGCCGCCATGTCCACGGCCTGCGCCGTCCTCGACCGGCGGGTACGGGAGGACGCCCCCGCCACCGCGGGCGGCTACCTCCGCGCCCTGCGGGCCCGGCTGCGCACCGGCGATCTGCTGGCCGGGGCCGGGATGCTGGCCGGTGGCGCGCTGCTGCTGTTCAACGCGCTCGCGTCCGGGGCGGGCCTGCCCGGCGCGGTCGCCTTCCGGCCCGCGCTGCTCGTCGTGACCGGGCTGCTCACGGTCGTCCTGCTGCGGGCCTGCGCCCGCCCCGAATCGGCGACGAGCTGGCGCATCGCACTGCGCTCGGCGGCGTACGCCAGCGTGCGCACCCCCCGCGCGAGCCTCGTCCTGCTGCTGGCCGTGGCCACCGCCGCCGTCTGCGCCTGGGCCTACCCGCCCCTCCTCTTCCTCGTCCCCGGCCCCCTCGCGATCGCCGCCAGAGCCACGGAGCACCACCTATGAGCCTGCCCCGCCGTCACTTCGTCGCCGGAACCGCCGCCGTGAGCGGACTGCTCGCCTCCGGGGCGCCCCAGGCCGCGGCTGCCTCCCCCGGCCGTACCGACAAGCCGTTCCTGGACCTGCTCACCAAGGCCGCCGACAAGCGGGTGGCCGAGGTGGTGGACGGGCTCGACGCGACGCTCGCCCAGCTCAACAACCTCGGCCAGGCCCGCCCGGCTGCCCGCGGTCTGCGCCTGCTCACCTCGGTCCATGTGTGGGCCGACGCCGAGCACCACCACGACGCGGCGCTCATCGCGCCGATGACCCGGCTCGCCGACGCGCTGGCCGCCGCCCAGTTCGACGACGGGCTCTTCGACCAGGGCGCGGTGCACTCCCCGCCGGACACCGCCTTCTCGATCGTCGACCTGGGCCTGCTGTACGGGCTGCTGGACGACGACGACCACGCGTCCACCGCGAAGGTCCGCGCCACCCTGAAGAAGATCCTCCGCAAGGCCGGGGCGGGGCTCTCCACGGGCGGACTGCACACGCCCAACCACCGCTGGAAGGTGTGCGCCGCGCTCGCCCGTATCCACTCCTTCTGGCCCGACGCCCGCTACACCCGCCGCATCGACGCCTGGCTGGCCGAGGGCATCGACCAGTACGAGCGCGGCCAGTACAGCGAGCGCAGCGCCACGTACGCGCCCATCGTCACCAACCCCGCGCTGCTGACCCTCGCCCGGCTCACCGACCGCCCGAAGCTGTACGACACCGTGCGCCGCAATCTGGAGGCCACGCTCCACCTCGTGGAGCCCAACGGCGATGTGGAGACGGTGCATTCGCGCCGCCAGGACCAGAAGACGGTCAAGCATCTGTCCGAGTACTGGCTCCAGTACCGGGCGCTGGCGATACGGGACAAGGACGGGCGCTTCGCGGCCATGGCCGAGACCGTCCAGCGGCGCGGGGCGGACCAGACCTTCGACGAGACCCCGCTCGGGGACTTCCTCGCCGAGGTGCTGGACGAACCGGAGCTGGCCGCGCCGCTGCCGAAGGCCACCGCGGCGCCGTCCGAGTTCACCTGGCACGACAAGGACAGCGGGCTGGTCCGGATCGGCCGCGGCGCCACCCGTACGTCCCTGTTCGGCGGCACGGACTTCCCCGACGTCCACGCGATCTCCTCGGGCCTGTCCACCAACCCGACCTTCTTCAAGTGGCGCAAGGGCGCCGCGATCCTGGACTCGCTGCGGCTGTCCCCGCAGTTCTTCTCGCTCGGCCACTTCCGCGCCGAGAACGTCGAGCGCACGGCGGACGGCTGGCGGCTGTGGGCGGACGTCCGCGCCGGATACCACCTCCCGCTGCCGCCGCAGCACCGCCGCCCGGACGGCCGTTACCCGCTGACCGACGACGGCCGCTTCTGGTCTGCGATGGACTTCCCGCACCGCCCCAAGCAGTGGCGCACTCTGCACACCGAGGTGCGGGCGGCCGAGGCGGACGGCGGCTGGAATCTGGACGTCGAGGTCGGCGAGTCCGAGGTCCCGCTCGCCTTCGAGCTGTGCTTCCGCGCCGGGGGCACGCTGAGCGGCGTCGAGCCCGTGCCCGGCCAGAAGGACACGTATCAGCTGGTCAAGGGGTACGGGACGTACACGTCGGGCGATGACGTGATCACCTTCGGGCCGGGCAACGGCAGCGGCCCGCGCCAGCCCGCCGTGGTGGACCCGGGGGAGCGCTACACCTGGATGGGCGGCGATCTGCCCGTGTCCGGGCCGCGCGTGCTGATCACCGGGCGTTCGCCCCTCGCATATCGCTTGACTCTGCGGTGAGTCCGCGGTGACTCCGTGATGAAGCGCTGACTGCCCCTGTGCCGCCCCTGTGCACGCCCTGTACAGGGGTGGCCGGGGCAGCTAGCGTAGCTTTTAGTAAGCGCTTACTGTGAAGCGCTTACTACGACGCTTGCCACCACCTCCGGTGGAACTGGTGACTCTGGTGAGGAGACGAAGCCACGTGACACGCAAGACCGTGCGGATCGCCATGAACGGTGTGACCGGCCGGATGGGATACCGCCAACACCTCGTCCGGTCGCTTCTCGCCATCCGCGAGCAAGGCGGCATCGACCTCGGTGACGGCAGCGTGCTGTGGCCCGAACCGCTGCTCGTGGGCCGCCGCGAGCACGCCCTGAAGGACATGGCCGAGCGCCATGGCCTCGACCCCGTCGCCGACGTCTCCACCGATCTCGACGCCGTGCTCGCCGACGAAAGCGTCGACATCTACTTCGACGCGCAGGTCACCGCTGCCCGCGAGGACGCGCTCAAGAAGGCCATCGCGGCGGGCAAGCACATCTACACCGAGAAGCCGACCGCCACCGACCTCGACGGCGCCCTCGAACTGGCCCGGCTCGCCCAGGCCGCGGGCATCAAGCACGGCGTTGTCCAGGACAAGATCTTCCTGCCGGGCTTGCTGAAGCTGAAGCGGCTCATCGACGGCGGCTTCTTCGGGAAGATCCTCTCCATCCGCGGCGAGTTCGGCTACTGGGTCTTCGAAGGCGACTGGCAGAGCGCCCAGCGCCCCTCGTGGAACTACCGCGCCGAGGACGGCGGCGGCATCGTCGTCGACATGTTCCCGCACTGGGAGTACGTCCTGCACGAGCTGTTCGGCCCCGTCCGCACCGTCTCGGCCCAGGCCACCACCCACATCCCGCACCGCTGGGACGAGCAGGGCAAGCCGTACGACGCCACCGCCGACGACGCGGCCTACGGCATCTTCCAGCTCGAAGGCGGCGCCATCGCCCAGATCAACTCCTCCTGGGCGGTCCGCGTCAACCGCGACGAGCTGGTCGAGTTCCAGGTCGACGGCACCGAGGGCTCGGCCGTCGCGGGCCTGCGCAACTGCCGCGTCCAGCACCGCTCGGCCACCCCCAAGCCGGTCTGGAACCCGGACCTCCCGGCCACCGAGTCCTTCCGCGACCAGTGGCAGGAGATCCCGGACAACGACGAGTTCGACAACGGCTTCAAGGCCCAGTGGGAGCTGTTCCTGCGCCACGTCGCCCTGGACGAGCCCTGGCGCTGGGACCTGCTGGCCGGTGCGCGCGGTGTGCAGCTCGCCGAACTGGGCCTCGCCTCCTCGGCGGAAGGCCGCCGGATGGACGTACCGGAGCTGAGCCTGTGACCCTCCACCTCCCCGGGCCGGGCGGCACGACCCGCCCCCACGAACCCCGCACCGAGCCCCTCTCCCTGACACCCGGGGCTCCGCTCACCTCCCGAGTCGTGTTCTCGGCCGCCCATGTGGTCGCCGACCCGTACGCCGACGTCAGCCCCGACAGCCCGGCCGCCGTCGACTGGGACGCCACCCTCGCCTTCCGCCGCCACCTGTGGTCGCACGGGCTCGGCGTGGCCGAGGCCATGGACACCGCGCAGCGCGGCATGGGCCTCGACTGGGCGGGCGCCGCCGAACTGATCCGCCGCTCGGCGGCGGAGGCCCAGGCGGTCGGCGGCCGCATCGCCTGCGGCGTCGGCACCGACCAGTTGCCGCCCGGCGACCGCACCCTGGACGAGGTCCGCGCGGCGTACGAGGAACAGCTCGCCGTCGTAGAGGCGTCCGGCGCCCAGGCGATCCTGATGGCCTCCCGCGCCCTGTGCGCCGTGGCGAAGAGCCCGGACGACTACCTCGACGTCTACGGCCACCTGCTGCGCCAGGCCACCGAACCGGTCGTTCTGCACTGGCTGGGCCCGATGTTCGACCCGGCGCTGGAGGGCTACTGGGGCAGCGCCGATCTGGACGCCGCCACCGACACCTTCCTCGATGTGATCGCCGCCCACCCCGACAAGGTCGACGGCATCAAGGTCTCCCTGCTCGACGCCCAGCGCGAGATCGACCTGCGCCGCCGCCTGCCGGACGGGGTGCGCTGCTACACCGGCGACGACTTCAACTACCCCGAGCTGATCGCGGGCGACGACCGCGGCTTCAGCCACGCCCTGCTGGGCATCTTCGACCCGCTGGGCCCGCTCGCCGCCGAGGCCGTACGCCGCCTCGACACCGGCGACACGGAGGCGTTCCGCGCCCTGCTCGACCCCACCGTGGAACTCTCCCGGCACCTCTTCCAGACCCCGACCCGCTACTACAAGACCGGCGTGGTCTTCCTGGCCTGGCTGGCGGGCCACCAGTCGCACTTCACGATGGTGGGCGGCCTCCAGTCGGCCCGTTCGCTGCCGCACCTGGCGCGGGCGTACGAACTGGCCGACGGCCTGGGCCTGTTCCCGGACCCGGCTCTGGCGGAGTCCCGTATGAAGCACCTGCTGAACGTCCATGGAGTCGCCCAGTGAGTTCCGCATCCCTGAATTCCGCAGGGCGTCTCAGCCTCAACCAGGAGACCATCAAGCAGTGGTCGCTGCCGGAGCTGGCGGAGGGCTGCGTCAAGGCGGGCGTCACGGGCGTCGGCCTGTGGCGCGAGCCGGTCCAGAAGTACGGCGTGGAGGCCGCCGCCCGGCTCATCCGCGACGCGGGCCTGACCGTCACGTCGCTGTGCCGCGGCGGCTTCTTCACCGCGCTCGACCCCGAGGCGCGCGCCACGGCCCTGGCCGACAACCGCGCGGCCATCGACGAGGCCGCCACCCTCGGCACCGACACCCTGGTCCTGGTCTCCGGCGGCCTCCCGCCCGGCAGCCGCGACCTGTTCGCCGCCCGCGAGCGCATCGCCGACGCGCTGGGGGAGCTGGGCCCGTACGCCGCCGAGCGCGGCGTACGCCTGGCCATCGAGCCCCTGCACCCGATGTACGCCTCCGACCGCTGCGTGGTCTCCACCCTCGCCCAGGCCCTCGACCTGGCGACACGCTTCCCGGCCGACCAAGTCGGCGTCGTCGTGGACACGTACCACCTGTGGTGGGACGACACCGTGGCCGCCCAGATCGCCCGCGCGGGCGCCGAGGGGCGCATCGCCGCCTTCCAGCTCGCCGACTGGATCACGCCGCTGCCGGAGGGGGTCCTGCTGGGCCGCGGCCAGCTCGGCGACGGCGCGGTCGACTTCCGCTGGTTCCGCGAGCAGGTCGACGCGACCGGCTACGACGGCCCCATCGAGGTCGAGATCTTCAACCCGGAGCTCTGGGCCCGCGACGGCGCCGAGGTCCTGGCAGAGGTGGCCGACCGCTACCGCGCGCTGGTGCTCTGACGCTCGTGGCTCCCGCCGTCGGCCGCCCGTATATCTAAGGGGCCACCGCGTATCCGGGCACCGACGGCCACCGCACGGTCAGCACCACCGATTCCTCCTCCGCGACCCAGGAGTGGTCGACTCCGTGCCCCCACACGACGTAGTCGCCCTGCTGCTCCAGGAGGACGCTGCGGCCGGGCAGCTCCACGCGGAAGCGGCCGCTGATGAGCACCAGCAGAGCCGTCCGCTCCTCGCCCCGCACCCACTCCGCCCGCTCGTCCCCGGGCGGGTGGACACCCCACTTGATCTCCACGTCCGCACTGTGGCGGGGGTCGTCGGCGTCCTTGAAGTGACCGAGGATCCATCCCCGGTCCAGTGCCGCGTCCTTGCCCGCGTTGCCCACGTACACGCTGTCGCTCGCGCTGCCGTTCCCGCTGTCGTCCACGCTGTCGTTCACGCCTCCGGAAGCTAGCACCGACCGGGCCGGTTAGGGTGCGATCATGAACTCGGGGGCGAGCGGAATCATCCGGCCACGGCTGCGGCTGCGCGACGTACTGTGGCGCGGCGCGCTGTACGGGCTGGCAGCGCTCCTCGCGCTCGTGGTCGCCATGTGGTGCGTCGCCGACCACCACGACCGGATGGAGTTCCTCGCGGTCGTCGGTGGCATCGGGCTCATCTTCGGCGGGGTTTTCCTCCTGTGCGGCGCGTTCTTCTGGTGGACCTGCGGCGGCGACATCCGCCGGTGGCGCGACTGGCGCTCGGTCACCGGGCAGACGGAGGGCGTCACGATCATGGCACCGGCCCTGGTCCGCTGCGGCGTCATGGCCCTGGTCCTGGCGCCCGCCGCGATCGGGCTGTACGGCGTGGTCGATGAGGCGGCGTACGGGAGCTGGCTCTACGGGACCTGACGCCGACGCGGTAATTCCGTTGCACGTGCGGCGAAGGGCCACTACGGTCGCCGCGGCGCGAGAGACGCGTGCTCATCGGTGACGAGGGAGCTTGATGAATATGGCTGCCACCAGCCCTCGTCGGCATGCCCTCGTCCGGCCCGCGCACGGCGACAGCGCCACCGCGGACCGGCTCCTCCGGACAACCAGGAGCACCACGTGTCCTCTTCCACCCCCGCCACGCATCCCGACCTGACCACCGACCGCCTCATCCTGCGGTCCTGGACCCCCGCCGAGGCCACCGCCGTCCGCGACGGCGCCCGTCCACCGCACTGGGCCGACGACTTCCCCGCCGAGGGCGACCAGGTCATCGCCGGTCTCCTCCCCGAACACCCCGCCTGGCTGGGCCCGTACGGCCACCGCCAGATCATCGAGCGGACCACCGGCCTGGTGATCGGCTCGATCGGCCTGTTCTGGCCGCCGAGCGACGGCACCCTCGAAATCGGCTACGGGATCGTCCCCTCCCGCCGGGGCCACGGCTACGCCCCCGAGGCGACCGGCGCCCTCACCGCCTTCGCGCTCACCGCCCCGGATGTCCACACGGTCCACGCCACCGTGGAGCTGTCGAACCCGCCGTCCATCAGGGTGCTGGAGAAGGCCGGTTTCCGGCGTCACCCGGCGGGGGGTTCCTCCCGCGCCGAGGTCTCGGCGACGTACTCGCGCGGCTGGAGCCGGGTGGATCCGCTCACGTAGCGGCCGAACAGCCGGTCGGCGGAGGGTCGGCGCGGCCGACCCCGGACCCGTTCGGATCAACCCCCGGGCCGTGGTGCGCGTCACTCACACCCGGGGGCCATTCGGGCCCACCGGTGATCCGGAGGTCTGTGGATGAGACAGCGAGCGATACGCAGCGGTTTATGCGCCCTGATGGTGAGCCTGGCCGTGGGCGCGGCCACCCTCACGCCCGCGCACGCCGCCACGGCGGACGGCCATGAGGCGACGCGGGACGCGCTGCGGGTGTGGGTAGCGGAGGGCGGGACGCCCGGAGTGGCGGCCAGAGTGTGGAAGGACGGGGAGGAGTGGTTCGGGTCGGCGGGATACGCGGACACCGACACCGGCCGGAAGCGGTCGTCCGGTGAGCACTTCCGGGCGGCGAGCATCACCAAGCTGTTCATCGCGACCGTTCTCCTTCAACTGGAGGCGGAGGGACGGCTGAGCCTGGACGACTCGGTCGAGAAGTGGCTGCCCGGGGTGGTGCCGGGCAACGAGAACGACGGTGGCGAGATCACCTTGCGGAGTCTGCTCAACCACACCAGCGGCCTCTACAACTACACCGAAGACCCGGACTTCCAGATCAACACCTCGGGCAGCGGCTTCCCCGAGCACCGCTACGACACCTACTCGCCCGAGGACCTGGTGGCGGTCGCGATGAAGCACTCGCAGCCCTCCGTATCGGGCGGGAAGCCGCGGTACTCGAACACCAACTACGTACTCGCGGGAATGGTCATCGAGAAGGTGACGGGGCACTCCTACGCCTGGGAGGCGAAGCGGCGGATCATCAAGCCGCTGAAGCTGCGCGAAACGTTGTTCCCCGGCACCGGGCCGCGGATGCCGAGGCCGCACCCCGTCGCGTACTCGTGGCTCCACGACGATTCGCCCGATGCCCCGGTCCACGACGCCACCGAGCAGAACATGAGCTGGCTGGGCGCGGCGGGCGAGCTGATCTCCACCGCCGGTGACCTCAACCGCTTCGACCGCGCCCTGATGCGCGGTCGGCTGCTGCCCCGCGCCCAGCTGGACGAGATGCTGAACTTGGTGCCCTCGGACGAGGGGATCCGGTACGGGCTCGGGGTCGAATCGGCCACCCTGTCCTGCGGGGTGACCGTGGTGGGCAAGACCGGCCGTACCAACGGCTCGCTGTCGGCGGTGGTGGGCACGGAGGACGGCACGCACCAGCTGACGTTCAACGCCAACGGCGACCGGCTTCCGGACTCGTCCCGCTTCTTTGACGTGATCGAGGCGGAGTTCTGCGGCCGCTACGTCACAGAACGATAACTTCCGAAAACCGTGCAACCCTTCCCGGCCTTGGCAGGTCGTACCTGGCATCGGGCTTCCTGGGAGGGGATCTGGGGGGATTTCAGAGGGAGCCCTGTGGAGGGGGAAACGAGGGGCCCGGTCGACGGACCGGGCCCCTCGAAATGTTTCCGCACCTCGCTCCAGCGCAGGTCGGGGCTCATCTAGCGCGGGTCGGGGCTCGGCGGGCGGTCGTCCCTCAGCTCGCCGAAGAGCTTATTCGCCCGGGCGGTGTCCCACCGTACGGCGCTGCCCTTCGAGGTCCGGAAGCCCAGGCTGGAGACAGGGACGTTGATCCGCTGCCCCTCACCGGCCGTCACGCCCTTCATCGCCTGAAACAGCGACAGGAGGTCGCTCAGATCCATGCCCTTGTCGACGATGAGCGTGTCCAGCCCCGCACGCATCGTCGGATAGACCGTGAACGGATCGAGCGCGACACCCGGCGTGGCGGCCTTGTGGGCGAGCGCGGCCAGGAATTTCTGTTGATTCTGGGAACGGCCGAGATCACCCTGGGCCTCTTGATGGCGCTGCCGGACAAATGCGAGCGCTTTGGTGCCGTCGAGGGTGTGACAGCCCTTCTTCAGGTTCAGGCCCGATTTTTCGTCCCTGACATTTTTCTTCACGCACATGTCCACGCCGCCGACCGCGTTCACCAGACCCACGAAACCCGCGAAACCTATTTCCGCGTAGTGGTTGATGCGGAGGCCCGTATTGCGCTCGATGGTACGGATGAGCAAGTCGGGACCACCGCGCGAGTACGCCGCGTTCAGCTTGTTCCGGGCGGCCGGGTAATGCTTGCCGGTCTCGGGGCGGATGAATGAGGGAATGGTCACCCACGAGTCACGCGGAAGGCTCATCAGCGTGCTGCCGTGGGCTCCGGTGTGGAGCACCATCATCGAGTCGGTGCGGCCGCCGTCGGCGGAGCCGGTGTGCAGCTGCTTCTTGGCCGCGCCGGACAGTCCCGTACGGCTGTCGGAGCCCACGATCAGGTAGTTGGTCCCCTTGCCGTGCGGCGGGCGGTCCGCGGCGGCCTTGCCGAGGTCGACCTCGCGGTCGAGCGTGCTGTCGGCCCAGCCGTAGGTCCCGGCGGACGCCACGAGCGGCAGGCAGATCAGGAGGGCCAGCGCCCGGGCGATCCGGCGTCGCCGGCTGGCGGGTCTCCAGGGCGGTCTGCGTCTGAGGACCGGGCCCCCGCCGGAGCCGCCGGGGCTGCCGGAGCCGCTGGGGCTGCCGGAGCCGCCAGGGCCGCCGGGGCCCCACACGTCGCCCGTCGTGACGTGCGGCGGCTCCATCCCGCCGCCGTACTGGTTCATACCGGTCCGCCCGTCCGCCCACTCGTTCATGGCGCGCCAGTCTGCATGTTCACTTCCTCTACATCAAATAGACGACAGTTCTTCATGATCGTGAGACCGGAGTTGCTGGGCGGCGGTGCCGGAGCGCTGCATGCGGTGCCACGTCAGCCGGGCTCCGAGCAGGGCGGCGACCACGGACTGGATGACCACCAGGTACATCAGCTGCCGGTAGACGAAGAGCTGGAACGGCATCGACCACAGCGACCGCATCCGCTCCCCGTCCAGCCGCAGCGCATACCCGGCGCACACCAGTTGGACGGCGAGGAAGGCGCACCAGATCCCGGCCGACTGCACGGGGCTGAGGAAGAGCGCACCGTACAGGGCGAACAGATCGACGATCGGCGCGATCAGCGGCAGCAGCACCTGGAAGAGCAGGAGGTACGACAGGCCGCGGCGCCCGAAGCGCCCGGCCGGGCCCAGCTCGACGGCGGCCCTCCGGTGCTTCCACATGGACTGGAGCGTGCCGAAGCACCAGCGGTAGCGCTGTCGCCAGAGCTGGCGCAGCGAGGTGGGCACCTCGGTCCAGGCGACGGCGGTCTCCTCGTAGACCACCCGCCACCCGGCCCGCCACAGGGCCATGGTGAGGTCGGTGTCCTCGGCGAGGGTGTCCTCGCTGACCCCGCCGACGCCCATCAGGGCGTCCCGCCGGAAGGCGCCGATGGCACCGGGGACGGTCGGCATGCACTCCAGCACCTCGAACATGCGGCGGTCGAGGTTGAAGCCGAAGACGTACTCCAGGTGCTGCCAGCGGCCCAGCAGGCTGCGCCGGTTGCCGACCTTGGTGTTCCCGCTCACCGCGCCGACGGCCGGATGGGCGAGCGGCTGGATGAGCTGGTGGATGGTGTCGGGCTCGAAGACGGTGTCGGCGTCGACCATGACCACGATGTCGTGCGACGCGTACGCCAGCCCGGTGTTGAGAGCGGTCGCCTTGCCGGAGTTGATCTGCCGGATGACCGACAGCCGGGGGTCGTCGATCCACGTGGCGAGGTCCGCCGTCTGGTCCGTCGACCCGTCGTCGACCACGATGACCTGCAGATACGGATGGGTGGAGGCCAGCAGCGAACGGACGGTGGCCTCGATGCCCGCCTCCTCGTTGTACGCGGGGACGATCACCGTCACCGGATCGTTGACCTCGCGCAGCCAGGGGGAGCCGGGGCGGTAGCGGGTCAGTCGCCGGACGTGTGCGCGGGCGAAGAAGACGAGCGTCACCAGGCGCAGCAGGCCCAGCGTGCCCGCGATCACGAGCACCCAGGCCATGGCGTTGGTGAACGCCCGCCCGATGGCACTTGCCCAGATCAGGGCCTTGCCCTCCCAGTGCTCCCAGGTGGACGCCGACGGGTCGCCCGAGGACGCCCCGACCCCGGCGCTCACGGTGGTGAACCGGTGGACGTGCCGGTCGCCGAGCAGCTTCTTCGTCTCCTGGTAGGCCGCCGAGGTCTGGCTGAACTGCCGGACCACCCCCTGCGACGGCTTGCGGTACCACTGGTCGGCGGTGACCAGGGTGTATCCGTCCGCGGCGACGCGCTGCGCCGCCCGCCACTCGGCGCCGCACAGGGTGTCCATCGCGGTCGTCTGGGGCATCCGGAGCAGCTGGGTGCGGGCGCCCGAGGAGCCCGCCAGCGCCGACTGTGTGAGCGACAGCTCCAGCCGGGTGCGGGCGGTGGACGAGGTGCCCAGGTCGGCGCCGGTGTAGGTGTTCGACCCGACCTCGTGGCCCTCGGCGCGGATCCGCTTGACCAGGTCCGGATGCTCGGCCGCCTTGGCGCCGTAGAGGAAGAAGGTGGCATGCGCATGGTGCTTGCGCAGCAGGTCGAGCAGGCGCGGCGTCCATACGGGGTCGGGCCCGCCGTCGAACGTGAGCGCCACGGTACGTGCGGGCACCGAGGCGGAGGACACCTTGCCGTCCTCGATGCGGAGAACCGGACCTCCCTTGTCCACGGCCCGGGGAACGGGGGTGGTGCAGGAGCGCCGCGTCTTCGCGGTGTCGATCTCGTTGTCGGTCCACCCCTGGAACATCAGCAGCGCGAACATCACGGGGAGGACGATGATCAGGAACAGCCAGTGCCCGCGGGGATCACGGGCCGCGGCATGCCTGCGTCTGGGTTTGCGGCTCATCCGTCGACGCCCGGGGCCACCTGCCGGGGGACCCGGACGACACGTCTTCGGCCCGGTGCGGTGCCGGGCACGGAGCTCACCACCGCGAGGCGGTGAGCTGTCGCTATGAGACGGGTTTTCTGTCGTTTGAGGTTCCGGCTGGCCTTACACATGTGGAGGGAGTGTAGCGATCAGTCATTTCTACGCGAGCCCCCGAATTCCTACTGACCAGTTGGTCGCGTGACAAATAACTCACTTATGGCGGAAGGCCGGAACGGCGGAAGGGCGGAGGCGCCGGAACGTATTTCGCCTCCACCGCACCGGGTCAATTCAGAACGGCACGCCGCAGCGCAGCAGCACGTTCGCGTACGGCCGCGCCTCGCCGGTACGGACGACCAGCTTGGCCGTGGCGGTACGGGCCTTCAGCTCCTCGTGGGACACGAGATCCAGCGCGGGGTACGGGAAATAGGCGTCGAGCAGGGCCATCGCCGCCGGGTTGTACTCGCTCACCTCCTGCGCCGCGACGGCCCCCTCGGTCACCAGCTCGTCCAGCAGCCCGGTCAGCACCTGCTCGAAGGACGGCACCCCCGCCGTGAAGGCGAGGTCGACGACGACGGGGCCGGAGGACGGTATCGGCAGGCCCGCGTCGCACACCATCACCGTGTCGGTGTGGCCCAGCAGCGCCAGCCCCGCGCTCAGATGACGGTTGAGGATCCCCGCACGCTTCACAGGGCGGACACCTCGTCGGCGGTCGGGAACGACACCTGCGCCCCGGCCCGGGTCACCGCGGCCGCGCCGACGCGCACGGCGTACCGGACCGCGGTCTCCAGGTCGTCGCCGACGCCCAGGCGCCAGGCGAGCGCGCCGGTGAAGGCGTCACCGGCGCCCGTGGTGTCCACGGCCTCGACCGGCAGGCTGGGGACCCGGACCGTACGGTCGCCGTCGGCGACGAGCGCGCCCGCGCCGCCCAGGGTGACCACCACCGAGCGCGGGCCGCGCTCCAGCAGCGCCGACGCCCACGCCTCGGGGTCCGTGGCGCTTCCGGCCGGATGGTCGCTCAGCAGATACCGCGCCTCGTGCTCGTTGACGACGAGGGGATCGCACGCGGCCAGTACGTCGGCGGGGAGGGGCGCGGGCGGCGAGGGGTTGAGCACCACGCGCGGCCCGGGCCGGTCGCCGATGCCCGCTTCCGCCGTGCGCACCACCTCGGCGACCGTCTCCAGCGGGATCTCCAGCTGGAGCGAGACGACGCGGGCGGCGGCCAGCAGGCTCCCGGCGTCGCGCACATCCCCGGGGGTGAGCCGGAAGTTGGCGCCGGGGGAGACCACGATGCTGTTGTCGCCCGAGGGGTCCACGGTGATCAGCGCGACCCCGGTGGGCGCGCCGCCGACCAGGACGCCGACGGTGTCGACCCCGGCCGCCCGCTGCGAGTCCAGCAGCAGTCGGCCGTAGTCGTCGTCGCCGACCCGGGCCAGCAGGGCCGTACGAGCCCCCAGGCGCCCGGCGGCGACGGCCTGGTTGGCGCCCTTGCCGCCCGGGTGGACGGCCAGGTCGGAGCCGAGGACGGTCTCCCCGGCCCCGGGGCGGCGGTCGACGCCGACCACCAGATCGGCGTTGGCCGACCCCACGACCAGCAGGTCGTAGTCGTGCATGCGGTATGTCCTCTCAGACGGGCATTTTTGTCAGCCCATATCTGTCAGCTGTTATGTGTCAGCCGCTACTTGTCAGCTGATACCTGTCAGGCGATATCTGTCACCCGATACCTGTCAGCCGCTACTCGTCAGCTGTTGCCTGTCAGCTGATACGCGTCAGCCGGTCACTTCGACTCGACAACCTTCACCGGGACCTTGACCGCCCCGGCGACCTTCTGACCCTTCGCGGCCTTGATCGCGTTCCGTACGACCAGCCGCCCCAACTGCTCGGGCTGCTGGGCGACGGTCGCGGTGAGCGTGCCGTCCTGTACCGCCTTGAGGCCATCCGGCTCGCCGTCGAAGCCGACGACCTTGACGGACTTGCCCGCCTTGGAGCCGAGCGCCTTGATCGCGCCGAGCGCCATCTCGTCGTTCTCGGCGAAGACGCCGTCGACGTCGGAGTGGGTCTGGAGCAGGTTGGTGGTCACGTCCAGGGCCTTGGCCCGCTCGAAGTTCGCGGGCTGCTTGCCGACGACCTTGATGCCCGGGTACGCCTTCAGCCCCTCCGCGAAGCCCTGGCCGCGCTCGCGCGAGGCCGACGTACCGGCGACGCCCTGGAGGACGAGGATCTTGCCCTTGCCGCCGAGCCGTTCGGCCAGCGTCTTGGCGGCGAGCTTGCCGCCCGCGACGTTGTCGGAGGCCACCAGGGACTCGATGTCCGCCTTGTTGACGGTGCGGTCGGCGGCGAGCACCGGGATACCGGCCTTGTTGGCGGTCTTGACGGACGGGCTCGCCGCGTCGGAGTCGACCGGGTTGATGATGATCGACTTCATGTTCTGGCTGGTGAAGTTCTGTATCTGATTGGCCTGCTGGGAGGCGTCGTTCTGGGCGTCGGTGACGGTGAGGCTGATCCCGGCGCGCTTGGCCTCGGCCTGGGCGCCCGTCTTGAGCTGGACGAAGAAGGGGTTGTTGAGGGTCGAGAGCGACAGCCCCACCTTGGTCTTCGCGCCGCTGTCCGAACCGGAGTGCCAGAGGGACGAGCCGAAGGCGAAGGCGGCGACGACCACCGCGGCCACCGCGAACTTCCCGGCGTTCATGGCCGCCTGGCGACCGCCACCGGACGGTCCTCCGGCCGACGCACCGGGCGCCGCGGGCCGGGCCCCGGCGCGGCGGCGCACCGTGTCGAGCAGCACCGCGAGCGCGATGACGACGCCGATGACGACCTGCTGCCAGAAGGCGGAGACGTCCAGCAGGTTGAGCCCGTTGCGCAGCACGGCCAGGATCAGCGCGCCGATGAGCGTGCCGGACGCCTTGCCGACGCCGCCGGACAGGCTCGCGCCGCCGATGACGACCGCGGCGATCGCGTCCAGTTCGTAGCCGACCGCCGCCTGCGGCTGCGCGGAGGAGAGCCGGGAGGCGAGCACGATGCCCGCGATCGCGGCGAAGCCGCCGGACAGGGCGTAGACGACGAGCTTCTGACGCCCCACCCGGATACCGGAGAGCCGGGCCGCCTCCTCATTGCCGCCGATCGCGTACATCGCACGGCCCGCGTACGTACGGCCCAGCACCCCGGAGGTGATCAGGCCCATCGCGATCATCACGAGCACCGGGACCGGCAGCCAGCCGCCGAGCGTGTCGCCGAGGCCGGACACCGAGTCGGGGACGGCGATCGGGCTGCCCTGCGAGATGACCAGGGCCAGGCCCCGGCCGACCGACAGCATCGCGAGCGTGGCGATGAACGGCGGCAGCTTGCCGAAGGACACCAGTGCCCCGCTGACCAGGCCGCACGCCACACCGGTGGCGACGGCGAGCACCGCCGCGAGCCACACCGGCAGCCCCTGTGAACTCGCCGACCAGGCGAGCACGGTGGCGGACAGCGCGGCCACCGAGCCGACCGACAGGTCGATGCCCGCGGAGACGATGACGAAGGTGACGCCGAAGGCGAGGATCGCGGTGACCGCCGCCTGGACGCCGACGTTGAGGAGATTGTCGGTGGTGAGGAAGTCGCCGGACAGCAGCGACATCGCCGCCAGCAGCAGCACCAGGGCGCTCAGCGCGCCGTTGTCGAGCAGCACACGGCGCAGCACGGCCGGGCCCCCGGGGTCCTTCGTGGACCGAAGCGTGTCAGTGGCCACGGGAGCCCTCCTTTTCGTTGCCGCCGACTCCCTCGTCGGCGCCGTCTGTGCTTCCTTCGACGCCCTTGACGTCCTTCACCGCCAGGGCCATGACCGCGTCCTGGGTCGCTTCCCGCGCGGTCAGCTCTCCGGCGATCCGGCCCTGGGCCATGACCAGGACGCGGTCGCTCATGCCCAGCACCTCGGGGAGGTCGCTGGAGATCATCAGGACGGCATGGCCGGACGCGGTGAGTTCGTTGATGAGCTGGTAGATCTCGACCTTGGCGCCCACGTCGATACCGCGGGTCGGCTCGTCGAGGATGAGCACCTTGCTGTCGGCGAGCAGCCACTTGCCGATGACGATCTTCTGCTGGTTGCCGCCGGAGAGGGTGCGTACCTGCTGGTCGAGCCCGGCCATCCGGACCGCCAGCTGCCCGGCGATCCGCTCGGCCGCGCGGCGCTGTCCGGCCCGGTCGACGAGCCCGGCGCGGGTGGCGCCGCGCAGCGTGACCAGGCCCAGGTTCTCGTGCACGGACGCGTCCAGGACCAGCCCCTGGCCCTTGCGGTCCTCCGGTACGAGGCCGATCCCGGCGTCCATCGCGGCGACCACGTCATGGCGGGGGAGCGGTACGCCGCCGACCTCGACGGTGCCGGTGTCGTACGGATCGGCGCCGAAGAGCGCCCGTACGACCTCGGTACGGCCCGCCCCGACGAGCCCGGCGAGGCCGACCACCTCTCCGGCGTGCACGTCGAAGTCGACGCCGTGGAAGCTGCCGTCCCGGGTGAGGCCCCGGACCTTCAGCAACGGCTCGCCGGCGCTTCCGGAGGCGTCCCCGGAGGCGCTTTCGGAGGAGCCTGCCGAAGTGCCGTCGGACGTCGGGCGCTCCCTCGGGTACTGCTGCTCGATGGACCGTCCGACCATCAGCCGCACCAGCTCGTCCTGATCGGTGTCGGCCGGGACCTGGGTGACGCTGCGGCCGTCGCGCAGGACGGTCACGCGGTCGCCCAGGGCGGCGATCTCCTCCAGGTGGTGGGTGATGAAGACGACGCCCACTCCGTCCGCGCGCAGCGTGCGGACGATCCGGAAGAGCTTGTCGACCTCCTCCGTGGTGAGCACGGCGGTCGGCTCGTCCATGATCAGCACGCGGGCGTTCAGGCTCAGCGCCTTGGCGATCTCCACCATCTGGAGCCGGGCGATCCCCAGGTCGCGGACCCGGGTCCGCGGGGAGACGTCCACGCCGACGCGGGCGAGGAGTTCGGCGGCCTGCTCGTCCATCTTCGTACGGTTGACCACCCCGAAGCGGCGCGGCTGACGGCCCAGGAAGATGTTCTCGGCGACGCTCAGGTCGGGGACGAGGTTGAACTCCTGGTAGATGGTGGCGATGCCCAGCCGCTCGGCATCCTGCGCACCATGGATACGGACCGGGCTCCCGTCGACCAGAACGCGTCCCCCGTCGGGGCGGTGCGCCCCGGACAGCATCTTGATCAGCGTGCTCTTGCCCGCGCCGTTCTCGCCGAGGAGTACGTGCACCTCTCCCCGGCGGAGGTCGAAGTCGACGCCGTCCAGCGCGACCACGCCGGGAAACGTCTTCCGGACCTCCTCCATCCGCAATATCTCCGCCCCGTGGTCCGCCGGTTCCGGCTCGGGGCTGGGCGTCGTGGTCATGGCGTGCTCCCTTCGGGCTCGCCGCAGGAGCGGCGGGGGACCAGGCGGGCGGACAGGGTCACCGATGCGGTGGGCCGCCCCTCGACGCGATCGATCAGCGCGCCGACGGCGGCGTGGCCGAGGTCTCCGGTGGGCTGGGCGATGGCGGTGATCGGCGGATCGGTGTGGACGAACCACGGGATGTCGTCGAACGCGGCGAGCGCCACGTCGTCGGGCACCCGCAGCCCGCGGGAGCGGATCTCGTCCATCGCGCCGAGCGCCATCAGATTGTCGGCGGCGAAGATCGCCTCCGGGGGATGGGGCAGGTCGAGGAAGCGGGCGGTCGCCCGTCGCCCGCTGTCGGCCTGGAAGTCGCCCTGGCCGATGTGGTCGTCGGGCAGGGCGAGGCCGAATTCGCGCAGGGCGGAGCGGAAGACGTCGACCCGTTCGCGCCCGGTGGTGGTGGCGGCCGGGCCCGCGATGATGGCGAGCCTGCGATGGCCGAGGGCGTGCAGATGGGCCACCAGATCGCGGACCGCGGCCCCGCCGTCGGTGCGGACGACGGGCACCTCGTCCAGCCCCTCGCCCTCGATCCAGCGGTCGACGAAGACCATGGGCGTTCCGGCGCGGGCGGCGTCCAGCATCAGCGGGGAGCCGCCGTCGGTGGGGCTGACCAGCAGGCCGTCGATGCGGCGGTCCATCAGGGTGCGGACGTGGTGGTCCTGGAGGTCGGGCCGCTCGTCGGCGTTGCCGATGACCACGCTGTAGCCGCGGTCCCGGGCGGCGTCCTCGACCGAGCGGGCCAGTTCGGTGAAGAAGGGGTTCAGCACATCGCTGATGACCAGCCCGAGGGCCCGGGTCTGATGGGTGCGCAGCGAGCGGGCGACGGCATTGGGCCGGTAGCCGAGGTCGGCGACGGCGGCGAGCACCCTGTCCCGGGTGTCCGTACGGACGGACGGGTGATCGTTGAGCACCCGGGAGACCGTCGCGACGGAGACCCCGGCGCGCTGCGCCACGTCCTTGATGGCCGGCATCCCCCACCTCCTCGTGGAATCGATTACATCGATGACGCCGAGGGAGATTGGAATCGATTACACGAGGCCGGTGCAAGATGCCGGAACGGGCCGCAACCGGATCGTGATGATCCGCTCCGCCCGATGCGTCGCCTCGGTCCCCCGGGTTATCCACAGGCTCGCCGTCCGCCCCTGACCCGGTGTCCGCCCCCGGCGGTACGGTCGGTGCATGCTCAAACTCGCGGTGGTCGAAGGGGTTCTGGAGCGGATCACCTACGCCAATGAGGAGAACGGGTACACGGTGGCCCGGGTCGACACCGGCCGCGGCTCGGGGGATCTGCTGACCGTCGTCGGCTCACTGCTGGGCGCGCAGCCGGGTGAGTCGCTGCGGATGGAGGGCCGCTGGGGTTCCCATCCGCAATATGGCAAACAGTTCACCGTCGAGAACTACCAGACCGTCCTGCCCGCCACCGTCCAGGGCATCCGGCGCTATCTCGGCTCGGGCCTGATCAAGGGCATCGGCCCGCGGATCGCCGACCGGATCACCGAGCACTTCGGCGTCGACACCCTCGATGTCATCGAGGAGCAGCCCAAACGGCTGGTCGAGGTCCCGGGTCTGGGTCCCAAGCGGACCAAGATGATCGCCGCGGCCTGGGAGGAGCAGAAGGCCATCAAGGAAGTGATGGTCTTCCTCCAGGGCGTCGGCGTCTCCACCTCCATCGCGGTGCGGATCTACAAGAAGTACGGCGACGCGTCGATCGCGATAGTGAAGAACGAGCCGTATCGGCTGGCCGCCGACGTCTGGGGCATCGGCTTCCTCACCGCCGACAAGATCGCCCAATCGGTCGGCATCCCGCACGACAGCCCCGACCGGGTCAAGGCCGGTCTGCAGTACGCGCTGTCCCAGTCCGCCGACCAGGGCCACTGCTACCTCCCCGAGGAGCAACTGATCGCCGATGCGGTGAAGTTGCTCCAGGTCGACACCGGCCTGGTCATCGACTGCCTGGGCGAACTGGCGGCCGACGACGAGGGTGTGGTGCGCGAGCCGGTGCCCGGCCCGGAGGACGGTCAGCCGGTCTCGGCGGTCTATCTGGTGCCCTTCCACCGCGCCGAGATCTCGCTGGCCGGGCAGGTGCGGCGGCTGCTGCGCACGGAGGAGGACCGGATGCCCGCCTTCCGGGGCGTGGACTGGGGCGCGGCGCTGGGCTGGCTCGCCCAGCGCACCGGCGCCGATCTGGCTCCCGAGCAGAGCCAGGCGGTGCGGCTCGCGCTCACCGAGAAGGTCGCGGTGCTCACCGGCGGCCCCGGCTGCGGCAAGTCGTTCACCGTGCGGTCCGTGGTGGAGATGGCCCGCGCCAAGAAGGCCAAGGTGGTGCTCGCGGCCCCCACCGGCCGGGCCGCCAAGCGGCTCGCCGAGCTGACCGGGGCCGAGGCGTCCACGGTGCACCGGCTGCTGGAGCTGAAGCCCGGCGGGGACGCGGCGTACGACAAGGACCGACCGCTGGATGCCGACCTGGTGGTCGTCGACGAAGCCTCGATGCTCGACCTGCTGCTGGCGAACAAGCTGGTCAAGGCGGTCCCACCGGGCGCCCATCTGCTGTTCGTGGGGGATGTGGACCAGCTGCCGAGCGTCGGCGCCGGGGAGGTGCTGCGCGATCTGCTGGCCGACGGCAGCCCGGTGCCGGCCGTCCGGCTGACCCGGATCTTCCGCCAGGCGCAGCAGTCCGGGGTGGTCACCAACGCCCACCGGATCAATTCAGGGACCCCGCCGATCACCCAGGGCCTGTCGGACTTCTTCCTCTTCGTGGAGGACGACACGGAGGAGACCGGGCGGCTCACGGTGGACGTCGCGGCCCGCCGCGTCCCCGCGAAGTTCGGCCTCGACCCCCGCCGTGACGTGCAGGTTCTCGCCCCGATGCACCGTGGCCCGGCGGGCGCGGGGACCCTCAACGGACTGTTGCAGCAGGCCATCACCCCGGCCCGGCCGGACCTCCCGGAGCGCCGTTTCGGCGGCCGGGTCTTTCGTGTCGGCGACAAGGTGACGCAGATCCGCAACAATTATGAGAAAGGGGCCAATGGGGTCTTCAACGGCACGGTGGGAGTCGTCGCCTCCCTCGACAACGACGAGCAGCGGCTGACCGTGCTGACGGACGAGGACGAGGAGGTGCCGTACGACTTCGACGAGCTGGATGAACTGGCTCACGCCTATGCGGTGACCATCCATCGCTCCCAGGGCAGTGAGTACCCGGCCGTCGTGATCCCGGTGACCACCGGGGCCTGGATGATGTTGCAGCGGAACCTGCTGTATACGGCGGTGACCCGGGCCAAGCGCCTTGTGGTGCTGGTCGGCTCGCGCCGCGCGCTCGGGCAGGCGGTGCGTACCGTCTCGGCGGGCAGACGCTGTACGGCGCTGGATCACCGGCTCGGCGGGCCATAGGAGTCGAGCGTGTCAAGAGGGTTTCCGAACGGTGACGAACGGGGCAGGATGGCCGTGTAGGCGGCACTGAGTGCCGCCAAAAGGCCCTTTAGTCGACCCCGAGTGCACATCCATCACCCGAGTAGGGGAAGGTGGGGGAGTCAGGGCACCTCGAGGAAGAGAACCAGACGTCGGTGAGGGATGACGTGAGCGACAACTCTGTAGTACTGCGGTACGGAGACGACGAATACACCTACCCGGTGGTCGACAGCACCGTCGGTGACAAGGGCTTCGACATCGGCAAGCTGCGCGCCCAGACCGGTCTGGTGACCCTGGACTCCGGCTACGGCAATACCGCCGCGTACAAGTCCGGCGTCACCTACCTGGACGGTGAGCAGGGCATCCTGCGGTACCGCGGGTACCCCATCGAGCAGCTGGCGGAGCGCGCCTCCTTCGTGGAGACCGCCTTCCTGCTGATCAACGGCGAGCTGCCCACGGTCGACGAACTGGCCGCGTTCCGTGAGGACATCACGCGCCACACGCTGCTCCACGAGGACGTCAAACGGTTCTACGACGGCTTCCCGCGTGACGCGCACCCGATGGCGATGCTGTCCTCCGTGGTCAGCGCGCTGTCGACGTTCTACCAGGACAGCCACAACCCGTTCGACGAGAAGCAGCGCAACCTGTCGACGATCCGGCTGATGGCCAAGCTGCCGACCATCGCGGCGTACGCGTACAAGAAGTCGGTCGGTCACCCGTTCGTCTACCCGCGCAACGACCTCGGTTACGTCGAGAACTTCCTGCGGATGACCTTCTCGGTCCCGGCGCAGGAGTACGACCTCGACCCGGTCGTGGTCAGCGCGCTCGACAAGCTGCTGATCCTGCACGCCGACCACGAGCAGAACTGTTCGACCTCCACGGTCCGGCTCGTCGGCTCCTCGCAGGCCAACATGTTCGCCTCCATCTCGGCGGGCATCAACGCGCTGTGGGGCCCGCTGCACGGCGGCGCCAACCAGTCGGTGCTGGAGATGCTGGAAGGCATCCAGGCGTCCGGCAGCGATGTCGACACCTTCATCCGCAAGGTGAAGAACAAGGAAGACGGCGTGAAGCTCATGGGCTTCGGGCACCGCGTCTACAAGAACTTCGACCCCCGGGCGAAGATCATCAAGTCCGCGGCGCACGACGTCCTCTCCGCGCTCGGCAAGTCCGACGAGCTGCTCGACATCGCGCTCAAGCTGGAAGAGCACGCGCTCGCCGACGACTACTTCGTGGAGCGCAAGCTCTACCCGAACGTGGACTTCTACACCGGTCTGATCTACCGGGCGATGGGCTTCCCGACCGAGATGTTCACCGTGCTGTTCGCGCTCGGCCGGCTGCCGGGCTGGATCGCCCAGTGGCACGAGATGATCAAGGAGCCGGGCTCCCGCATCGGCCGCCCGCGCCAGATCTACACGGGCGTCGTCGAGCGCGACTTCGTCCCGGTCGAGCAGCGCTAAATAAACGACAGTGCTGAGCGCGGCGCCGCAAGCGCCGCAGTAGGCCAGAAGCGCCCCGCTACCGATCCCCCCACGGGTCGGAGCGGGGCGCTTCCCTTGTCCCGGTTCGGATTCCCCCCACGGGATCCGGTCCGGGCGTTCAGTGGGCCGTACGGGCTCGTACGGACGCGATCTGCCGGGACGCGTACGTACGGGAGGGCCGCTCAAAGCTCCCCGAGTACGTCGCCCCGGCCACGCGTAGCAGGATGCGTCCCCCAAGACGTATCCTCACCGCCCCATTAGACTCGCGACCCCCCTCAATGGTTACGTTGGGTTGTCTGTGATCTGCGTCTCTTGTCATATGGGGGCGTAAAAGGGCAAGAGCCTCGATTCAAAGATCGAGGCTCCTGTGTATGGGTGTTGTGCGGCTTATGGGGACTTGGTGGAGACCGTGGATGCCGTGAAGGAACGCAGTCGCAGACTGTTGCTCACGACGAACACGGAGGAGAACGCCATCGCGGCGCCCGCGATCATCGGGTTGAGCAGACCGGCCGCCGCGAGCGGCAGCGCGGCGACGTTGTAGCCGAACGCCCAGAACAGATTGCCCTTGATGATGGCCAGGGTCCGGCGGGCCAGCCGGATCGCGTCGGCGGCCACGCGCAGGTCGCCCCGGACGAGGGTGAGGTCACCGGCCTCGATCGCCGCGTCCGTTCCGGTGCCCATGGCGAGCCCGAGGTCGGCGGTGGCCAGGGCGGCGGCGTCGTTGACTCCGTCGCCGACCATGGCGACCGACCGGCCCTCGCCCTGCAGCCGCTTCACGACGTCGACCTTGTCCTGCGGCAGGACGTCGGCGATGACCTCGTCGATGCCGACCTCGCGGGCGACCGTCTCGGCCACGCGCCGGTTGTCGCCGGTCAGCAGCACCGGGGTGAGGCCGAGGGCGCGCAGCTGGGCGACGGCTTCGGCGCTGGTCTCCTTCACGGCATCGGCGACGGTGAGGACGCCGCGCGCGTGCCCGTCCCAGGCCACGGCGACCGCCGTTTGGCCCTCCGCTTCGGCCGCGGCCTTGGCGGCTGCCAGGTCCTCCGGCAGGTCGATGGCCCACTGGGTGAGCAGGGTGTCGCGGCCGACGAGCACCGCGTGTCCGTCCACGACGCCCTGGACGCCGAGCCCGGGCACGGATCCGAAGCTCTCGGGCGCGGGGAGCGTCCCGGTGCGCTCGGCCGCGCCGTCCGCGATGGCGCGGGCGATGGGGTGCTCACTGGCGTGCTCGACCGCGCCCGCGAGCCGCAGCAGCTCGTCCTCGCTGGTGCGCGGTGCCGGGATGATCCGGTGCAGCCTCATCCTGCCGGTGGTCACCGTGCCGGTCTTGTCGAGGACGACCGTGTCCACCCGGCGGGTCGACTCCAGCACCTCTGGGCCCTTGATCAGGATGCCCAGCTGGGCGCCGCGGCCGGTGCCGACCATGAGCGCGGTCGGGGTCGCCAGGCCCAGGGCGCACGGGCAGGCGATGATCAGGACGGCGACGGCGGCGGTGAAGGCGGCGGTCGCGTCGTTCGTCGTCAGCCACCAGACCAGCAGGGTGCCCACGGCGATCAGCAGCACGATCGGCACGAAGACGCCGGAGATCCGGTCGGCGAGCCGCTGCACCTCGGCCTTGCCGTTCTGCGCGTCCTCCACCAGCCGGGCCATCCGGGACAGCTGGGTGTCGGCGCCCACCCGGGTGGCCTCCACGACGATGCGGCCCGCCGTGTTGACGGTCGCCCCCGCGACCGCGTCGCCCACCGCGACGTCCACGGGGACGGATTCGCCGGTCAGCATCGAGGCGTCGACGGCCGAACTGCCCTCGACCACCGTGCCGTCGGTGGCGATCTTCTCGCCGGGGCGCACGACGAAGCGGTCCCCGACGGCCAGTTCGCGCACCGCGATCCGTACCTCGCGGCCGCCGCGCAGGACGGCGACGTCCTTGGTGCCCAGCTCCATCAGGGCGCGCAGCGCCGCTCCCGCCCGCCGCTTGGACTTCGCCTCCAGATAGCGGCCGAGGAGGATCAAGGCGGTCACCCCGGCGGCCGCCTCCAGATAGATGGAGGACGAGCCGTTCGCACGGGTGACGGTGACGTCGAAGCCGTGCTGCATGCCGGGCATGCCCGCGTCGCCGAAGAACAGGGCCCACAGGGACCAGCCGAGTGCCGCGAGCGTGCCGAGGGAGACCAGGGTGTCCATGGTGGCCGCGCCGTGCCGGGCGTTGGTCCAGGCGGCCTTGTGGAAGGGCGCGCCGCCCCAGACGACGACGGGCGCGGCGAGGGTGAGGGAGAGCCACTGCCAGTTGTCGAACTGGAGCGAGGGCACCATCGCCAGCACCACGACGGGCAGGGAGAGGACGAGCGAGACGAGCATGCGGTGGCGCAGCGCGCCGTGCTCGCCAGGCGCCGGGGGCGCGGCCTCGGCGCCGTCGGCGGTGCGGTCGGGGGCGGGCTCGGGCTCTTCGGGGCGCGGTTCCTCGGCGGTGTAGCCGGTCTTGACGACCGTGGCGATGAGGTCCGCGACCTCGACGCCGCTGCCGTAGGACACCTGGGCCTTCTCGGTGGCGTAGTTCACCGTGGCGGTGACGCCGTCCAGTCGGTTGAGCTTCTTCTCGATACGCGCCGCGCAGGAGGCGCAGGTCATGCCGCCGATGGCCAGCTCGACCCGCTCCTCGTGCCCGGCGACGGGAGCCGTGATGGTCATGCGAGCTCGTAACCTGCTTCGTCGACTGCGGCGCGGACGGCCTCGTCGTCCAGCGGGGCGGCCGAGATGACGGTGACCTGGCCGCTGGAGGCCACGGCCTTGACGGAGCTGACGCCGTCGAGGGCGCCGATTTCCTCGGCGACGGCACCCTCGCAGTGGCCGCAGGTCATGCCGGTCACCTGGTAGACGGCGGTGACGGTGTTCGCCTCGGAGCTCATGGACTTCTCCTCTGTGGGGGAGTGGCTGACGGTACGCGAGGGGCGCCGGTTGGCGCAGCGCCTCCTGACGCTTCAACTCTATACCCCTAGGGGGTATTCCCGGAAGCCGGGAGTGCTCCGGCTGTCGACAGCGCTCATCGCGCCGCTGGAGTGATACCCCCTTGGGGTGTCGTCACAGGGGTGGCCGGCCCGGTGGCGGTCAGGTCCTGGCGGATGCCGCCTCGGTGCCGATGACGGGGGCCAGGTACCCGTACAGGCAGTTCTTCACCTCGGTGATGTACGCCTCGCGGTCCTCTCCCTCGTGGGAGATGATCAGCTCCAGCCCGGCCTTGAACAGGGCGAACGCCATGGTCGCGGTGCGCGTGCGGCGCTCCGGGGGCAGCTCGGGGGCGTAGGTGCCGATCAGGTCCTCGACCTGGGTCTGCAGCGCGGCGTGCAGCGCCACATGCTCCTCGGCGACCGTGCCCGGGGTATCGGAGGAGCAGATCAGGGCGACGAAGACGGGGTTGGCGCAGTTGAACTCGATCAGCGGGTCGAGGACCACGTCCAGCATCTCGCCGAGCGGCAGTGCGGCGTTCTCGGCGGTGAAGGCCACGCCGTGGGCGTCCCGCATCTGCTGGGTGAGGCGGTCGCCCAGCTCGACGGCGATGGCCTCCTTGTTCGGGAAGAACTGGTACAGCGTGCCGGGGGAGACCCCGGCCTCGCGGGCGATCGCGTTGGTGCTCGCGGAGGCGTAGCCGGTGCGGCAGAAGATGCTGGCGGCGGCGTCCAGCAGCTGCTGGATCCGGCGCTCGCCGCGCGCCTGCCTGCGGCGGGGGCTCGCGGGTCGGGCTTCCTGGCTCTCGGTCACAATCCACAGCTTCCCATGTGCGATTGACAAACACGAGTGCCCGCTCGCATTCTTGAGAAATGCGAGCGGTCGCTCGTGTTTGCCGGTTCGTCGGCAATCAGCGACCCATGCTGCCTGCCCGCCTGCCGGTATGTCCGTCCGGGCGGGGCCGGCCGCATGGGCACAGGCGAAGGGGACACCGCGTCATGACCGATGCCAATCGGCCGCCCGGCGAGCGGATCGGAGGATGGACGCGCCTGGTCACCGCCAGGCCGCGGCTGTCCCTGCTGATCGCTCTGCTCTTCACGGCGCTCGCCGTCGTGGCCGGGAGCGGCGTCGCCGACCGGCTCTCGGGCGGCGGCTGGGAGGACCCGGCGTCCCAGTCCTCGTACGCCACCAAGGCGCTGGAGAAGCGGTTCCCCGCCTCCCAGCCCAACCTGATCCTGCTCGTCGACAGCGGCGGCAAGAAGGTGGACGACCCGGCGGTCGCCACCGAGGCCCGGGGGCTCGCCAAGAAGCTCGCGGCCGAGCAGGCGGTCACGGGCGTCACCTCCTACTGGGGCACCGGCGCGTCCGCCCTGCGCAGCAAGGACCGCGGCGAGGCGATCATCGCCGCGCGCATCACCGGTGACGAGAACGCCGCGGGCAAGACGCTGGAGCGCATCGCCCCCGACCTCCGCGGGCAGCACGGGCCGGTCGAGGTCTCCGTCGGCGGACCGGTCGCCGTCAAGCAGGAGATGCAGACCACCATTCAGGAAGACCTGCTGCGGGCCGAGATGATGGCGCTGCCCGTCACCCTGGTGCTGCTCGTCATGGTCTTCGGCAGCGCGGTGGCCGCCCTGCTTCCCCTCCTCATCGGCGTCATCGCGATCCTGGGCACCGACGCCGTGCTGCGCGTGCTCACCGAGTTCACCGATGTCTCGGTCTTCGCGCAGAACCTGACCACCGCGCTCGGCCTCGGACTCGCCATCGACTACGCCCTGTTCATCGTGCGGCGCTTCCGCGAAGAGCTGTCGGCGGGCGGGGAGACGCTCCCGGCCGTCGCCGCCACCCTGCGCACCGCCGGGCGGACCGTGCTGTTCTCGGCGCTGACCGTCGCCGTCTCGCTCGCCGCGATGATGGTCTTCCCGCAGTACTTCCTGCGCTCCTTCGCCTACGCGGGCATCGCCGTGGTGCTCATTGCCGCGGCCGCCGCCCTGGTGGTGCTGCCCGCCGCGCTCCTGCTGCTCGGCGACCGGGTCAACAAGTGGGACCTCACCCGGCTGCTGCGCCGCGGCCGTCGCGCCGACGCGAGCGCCGACGGGAGCGACGGGGCCGCAGGCAAGGCCGAACCGGGCGCGGGCTGGGGGCGGTTCGCCCGGCTGGTGATGCGGCGCGCCCCCCTCTTCGCGCTGGCCACCGTCGCCGGGCTGGTGGCGCTGGGGCTGCCCTTCCTACGGGTGGAGTTCGGCACCGCGGACGACCGCCAGCTGCCCTCCGGCGCCGAATCGCACGTGGTCCAGCAGCACATCCGGGACGGTTTCGCGGGCGGACCCGGCGGCGGGGTCGAGATCCTGGCCGAGGGCAGGCCCGGTGCCGCGGCGCTCGCCGACTACAGCGCCAAGGTCTCCGCCCTTCCCGGGGTGCTGCGGGTGGACAGCCCGGCAGGTCACTTCGCGGACGGCCGCCAGCTGGGCAAGCCCGGCCCGGCCGAGGCGGCGCGCGCGGCCGACGGCGCGGCGTATCTCAGCGTGCAGCCCAAGGGCGAGGGCGTGGAGCCCGCCACCCAGGACCTGGTGCGGGACATCCGCGCCCAGGATCCCCCGTTCCGCACCTCGGTGACCGGCACCGCCGCCGTCCTGGTGGACACCAAGGAGTCCCTGGCCGACCGGGTGCCCTGGGCGGGCGCGATCATCATCGCCGTCACCCTGCTGCTGGTCTTCCTGCTCACCGGAAGCGTGCTGATCCCGCTCCAGGCCGTGCTGCTCAACGCGCTCAGCCTCACCGCGATGTTCGGCGCCATGGTGTGGGTCTTCCAGGAGGGGCATCTGTCCGGGCCGCTGGCCTTCACCAGCTCCGGAGACATAGAGACCACCCTGCCGGTGCTGATGTTCTGCGTCGCCTTCGGGCTCTCCATGGACTACGGCGTCTTTCTGCTCTCCCGTATCAAGGAGGAGTACGAGCGCACGGGCGACCATGAGGCGGCGGTGGAGTTCGGCCTGCGGCGCACCGGCGGGCTGATCACGGCGGCGGCGCTGATCCTGGCCGTGGTCATGGTGGCCATCGGTACCTCGCGGGTCACCAACACCAAGATGCTCGGCCTCGGTATCGCCCTGGCCGTGCTGATGGACGCGATGGTGGTGCGCAGTCTGCTGGTCCCGGCGGTGATGAAGCTGACCGGCCGGGCCACCTGGTGGGCCCCGGGCCCGCTGCGGCGGCTGCACACCCGGTTCGGGCTGAGCGAAGGGGAGGCCGCGCCCGGCTCCCTCGCCCCCTCCGATGAGTCTCCCGGCGCCGCCGGGGAGGCGGACGGGGACACCGGCGCGGACCCGGGGAGGGGCCGCGGCCGGGACCGGGTGAGCGTCCGCTGACCCGCGGCGCCCGGCGCGATCCACAAGACACCCCCTAGTCCTTGGAGTCGCGCCGGGCGCGGCGGTTGCCGGGTCTGCGGGCCACCCAGGCCCGGATCGTGTCCGCGTACCAAAACGGCTTGCCGCCCTCCACGAGGTCGGGGGGCGGCATGTGACCGTGCTTGCGATAGGACCGTACGGTGTCGGTCTGTACACCGATATGTGCGGCGATCTCCTTGTAGGACCACAGCCTTCGATCGGTCATCACTCGCGCCCTTTCACTCGGCCTGTGTTCGGTGAACGAGCCGGGTGACGGGCGGCTAGGGGCTGTTGAACACCTGTGACGTAAGCCGCGCGGAGATGTGACGCCTGTGACCGCCGGGTGACGCGGCGGCCCCTGCTTCCAGGAGGCCGGTTACTTCCAGGTGGAGAGGTACTCGTCGATCTTCCGGCGCATGAAGACGGACGAATCGCGGGCGCGGTCCTCCCAGGCGAAGACGCAGGAGGTCAGCGTGCCGTCGAAGTTGTTGTCCCGCAGCGCGCCGAACAGCGCGTCGAAGTCGACCTCGCCCTGGCCGATGTCCAGGTGCTGGTGGATACGGGCCGCCGAACCGGGCGGGTTGATGATGTAGCGCAGGCCCGAGGACGCGGTGTGGTCGAAGGTGTCGGCCAGATGCACATGGGTGAGCAGGTCGCCCGCGTGCTTGATCAGGCCGGGGGCGTCATTGCCGTGGTGGAAGGTGTGCGGGGCGCAGTAGAGGTAGGAGACCAGGGGGTGGTTGATGCCCCGGATCATGTTGATCGCCTCGTACCCCTCCTCGATGAAGTCGTCCGGGTGCGGCTCCAGCGTCAGCCGGATGGACTCGCGCTCGAAGACCGGCAGCAGCTCCTCGATCGACCGCCAGAACTGGCCCTCGCTGCGGCTGGGGTCCTCGGGGCGGCCGTTGAACTCCGAGATCATGCTGTCCACGCCCAGGTCGGCGGCGATCTGGATGGACCGCTTCCAGTAGCGGACGGCGGCCTGGCGCTCGTCCTCGTCCGGACCGGACCAGCGGAACAGCGGCAGAATCGAGGAGATCTGCACCCCGGCGGCGTCCAGCGCCTTCCGGAACTGCCGCACCGTGCCGTCGTCCACCCGCGGATGCTTGAAGAAGGGGATGAAGTCGTCGCGGGGGGACAGCTCGATGTACTCGAAGCCCAGCTCGGCGACGAGCGCGGGGAGTTCGAGCAGGGGCCCCTTGCGCAGCATATGCGGGTCGAGGGCGATCTTCATAAGAAGGACAAACCTTTCAAGCGGGGAAGCGTGCGGAGTGTGGAACAAAGGGGGCGGGCCGGTCGTGGTGGCGACCGGCCCGCCCCTGAGCGTCAGGCGTAGAAGTCGGGGCGCGCGATCATGTCGACGGGCGTGCGCTCGCCGGTGGTCTGCGCCCGCACCCCCGCCTCGCATACGGCGGCCGCGGCGTAGCCGTCCCAGGCGCTCGGGCCCTCGACGACGCCGCGCCGGGTGGCGTCGACCCACGCCTGCACCTCGCGGTCGTACGCCTCCTCGAAGCGGGCCACGAAGTCGGGGGCGATCTCGCCGCCCCAGGTGCCGGGGCGGTTGACGAGCATGCCGTGGGCGTCGCCGACGCGCGCGGTGCCGCGCTCGCAGACCGCCTCGGCCTGGACCTGGTAGCCGAAGCCGCAGCTCGCGAAGATCTCGACGTTGACGATCGCGCCGCCGGTGGTCTCGAAGATCACCAGCTGGGGGTCGGCAAGCCCCTCGGGGGCGTGCGAGTTGGGGGTCGGCTTGAGCACGGTGACGTTGGCGATCTCCTGCTCCAGCAGCCAGCGCGACTGGTCCATCTCGTGCACCACGGAGTCGTTGATCAGCATCTCGGTGGTGAAGTACGAGTGCACCGAGGCGTTGCGGTGACGGCAGTGCATCAGCAGCGGACGGCCCAGCTCACCGGAGGCGAGCAGCGTCTTGAGCTTCATGAACTCGGTGTCGTAGCGGCGCATGAAGCCGACCTGGATGCGACGGTGACCGAGCCGCTGCTCGGCCTCCAGCACCCGCAGCGCGGACTGCGAGTCCGGGGTCAGCGGCTTCTCGCACAGCACCGGCAGATCGTGCTCGAACGCGCTGAGCAGCGCGGCCTCGTGCGCGGGGCCGGGCGAGGCGATCAGTACCGCGTCCACGCCCGGCGCGGCCATGGCGGCGGCCGGGTCGGTGAACGCCTGGCAGCCCTCGGACGTGTCGGCGACGGCCTTCGCGCGTGCCTCGTCGATGTCGACCACGGCCGCCACCCGGGCGCCGCTGATCACCTCGTTGATGCGGCGCACATGGTCGGCGCCCATCTTGCCGGTCCCGATGACGGCGATCCCGAGCGTGCCCTGCTGGGTCATAGGTGTCTCTCTTCTCTTTCTGCTCGTCCGGAGGATCGGAGGGGATCGGAAAGGGATCGAAGGGGAGCGGGTCAGGCGCCGCAGGAACGCAGGAAGCGGCGGGTGCGCTCGGCGATCGGGAACGGCTGGTCGGGCGGGCACGGGTACATGTCCTGCTCGACGATGGCGAACAGGTCCACGTCCAGCTTCTGGGCGGCCGTCAGGACCGGCCCCAGCTCCGGGACGCCCTTCGGCGGCTCGCACATCACGCCGCGCTTGACGGCCGGGCCGAACGGCACCCCGTTCTCGACGACATCGGCCAGGATCTCCGGGTCGACCTGCTTGAGGTGGAGGTAGCCGATGCGCTCGCCGTAGGTCTCGATGAGCTTGACGCTGTCCCCGCCGCAGTAGGCGTAGTGGCCGGTGTCCAGGCAGAGGTTGACCAGGTCGGAGTCGGTGGCGTCGAGGAAGCGCGCCACGTTCTCCTCGCCGTCGATGTGGGTGTCGGCGTGCGGGTGGACGACGATGTCGAGCCCGTAGTGCTCGCGCACCTCACGGCCGAGGCGCTCCATGCCGGTGGACAGATGGCGCCACTGCTCGGCGGTCAGCTCGGGCGGCTCGATGATCTCGGCGGTCTTGTCGTCGCGCCAGAAGGAGGGGATGACCACGAGGTGCTTCGCGTTCATGGCCCGGGTCAGCTCCGCTACCTGGGAGACGTGCTCCCAGGTGGCGTCCCAGACCTCGGGGCCGTGATGCAGGGAGGTGAAGATCGTGCCCGCCGAGACCGTGAGGTTCCGGCGGGTGATCTCCTCGGTGAGCCGGGCGGGGTCGGTCGGCAGATAGCCGTACGGGCCCAGCTCGATCCACTCGTAGCCGGCCTCCGCGACCTCGTCGAGGAAGCGCTGCCAGGGGACCTGCTGCGAGTCGTCGGGGAACCACACCCCCCATGAGTCGGGGGCCGAGCCGACCCGGAGTCGGTCCAGGGCGGGCACGGGGGAGGCGGCGGCAGTCATGGAAGAGGGTCTCCTCTCGCCGGTCGGGGGACCGGGGAAGGGGGCGGTGCGGGTCGCTCGTTTCCGGTGGTGGCCGGGGCCCGCGTTTCATGCTGGTTTGGGCAGCTTTACGGGCCGGACCGGGGGCCGTCAAGACTTCGTCAGGACATTCGGACGTAATGTCACGTCATCAGGTCCGAATGTCAGGTCGTCAGGTCAGGGTGAAGGGGTGTCGACGACCTCGGGAAGCTCCTCCACATCGACCCCGCGCACCTGCGCCAGCTCGTGTTTGAGGGCGGCCAGCTCGGTGCCGCCGGCCATGTGGTTGGTCAGCTCCTCGAGGCTGACGTCGTCCCGGGCGGCGTTCAGCTCCAGGGCGCCGAGTCTCAGCACCGAGAAGTGGTCGCCGACCATGTACGCGTGGTGCGGGTTGTGGGTGATGAAGATGACACCCAGGCCCCGCTCGCGGGCCGCCGCGATGTACTTCAGGACGACGCCCGACTGCTTGACGCCCAGCGCCGCGGTGGGCTCGTCCAGGATCAGCACTCTGGCGCCGAAGTACACCGCCCGCGCGATGGCCACCGACTGCCGCTGGCCCCCGGAGAGGGTGCCGATGGGCTGTTCCAGGTTGTCCAGGTGGATGCCCATGGCGGACAGCTCCGCGTGGGTGGTCTCCTTCATCCGCTCGATGTCGAGCCGCCGGACGGGCCAGGGGCCGCGGGTCAGCTCGGAGCCGAGGAAGAAGTTCCGCCACACCGGCATCAGGGGCACCGTGGCCAGGTCCTGGTAGACGGTGGCGATGCCGAGGTCGAGGGCCTCGCGCGGGTTGCTCAGCCGCACCGGTTTGCCGTCGACGATGTACTCGCCCTCGTCATGCCGGTGCAGCCCGGAGATGATCTTGATGAGGGTGGACTTGCCCGCGCCGTTGTCGCCGAGTACGCAGGTCACCTGGCCCGGCCGGACGTCGAGGTCGATGCCCTCCAGGGCCCGGACGTTGCCGTAGAGCTTGCCGACGCCCTTGAGCTGGACGACCGGCTCCGTGGCGGCCTCCGCGGCCGGTGCGGGCTTCGTGAGGTCGTTGGCGGACATTCCCATCACCTCCTGGCGGCCTGACGGCGCACCCACAGATTCACGAGCGTGGCGAGCAGGAGCATCACGCCGACGAAGAACTTGAACCAGTCCGGGTTCCAGTTGGCGTAGACGATGCCCTGGTTGACCATGCCGAAGATGAAGGCGCCGAGGAGCGCGCCGATCGCGGAGCCGTAGCCGCCGGTGAGCAGACAGCCGCCGATCACCGCCGCGATGATGTAGTAGAACTCGTTGCCGACGCCCTCACCGGCCTGCACGGTGTTGTACTCGAAGAGCAGATGCATGCCGACGAACCAGGCCGCGAGGCCCACCGTCATAAAGAGCGCGATCTTGGTGAGGTTCACCGGCACGCCGACCGCCCGGGCGCTCTCCTTGGAGCCGCCGGCCGCGAAGATCCAGTTGCCGAACTTGGTGCGCAGCAGGACCCAGGTGGCGAGGGCGGCGAAGGCCAGCCAGTAGAACACGGTGATGTTCACATCGACGCCGAAGACCGTGATCTCGGAGGCGAAGACCGCCTTGGCCGAGTCGAAGCCGTCCATGTCGTTGATGGTGTTGGTGGCGACGTTGTCGGTCAGCAGCTTGGTGACGGCCAGGTTGAGGCCCTGGAGCATCAGGAAGCTGGCGAGCGAGACCAGGAAGCTGGGCAGCCCGGTCTTGATCAGCAGCAGGCCGTTGATCAGGCCCACCGAGAGCGAGACGACCAAGGCGACCCCGACGCCGACCCAGACGTTGGCGGTGAGCTGGAAGCTGAGCATGCTCGCGGTCAGCGCCGAGGAGGTGACGGCGACACCGGCCGACAGGTCGAACTCGCCGCCGATCATCAGCAGGGACACGGCGAGCGCCATGATGCCCAGCGTCGAGCCCTGGTAGAGCACGGTGGCGAACGAGTCCGCCTGCCGGAAGGTCGGGGCGACGGCGAAGAAGAAGACGTAGACGCCGACGGCGGCGACCAGCGCGCCGATTTCCGGCCGGGCGAAGGCCCGGCGCGCCAGCGAGCGTTCGGCGGTGCGGGTCTTGGGGCGCGCCGCGGGGGAGGCCGGTGGCATGGCGGCGGCGGGTGGGGCGGCTTGGGTCATGGCCGGATCACCGCGTGCCCTTCTCGGCGAACTTGGCGATCTTCTCCACGTTGTCCTTGTTGACGAACGCGGGGCCGGTCAGCACGGGCTTCTCGCCGCCGCCGCTGAAGTTGCCGTTGTTCTTGTAGAGCCACAGCGAGTCGATGGACAGATAGCCCTGGAGGTAGGGCTGCTGGTCCACCGCGAACTGCACATCCCCGCTCTTGACGGCGGCGATGAGGTCCTTGTTGAGGTCGAAGGTGGCGACCTTGGCCTTGCCGCCCGATTCCTTGGCGGACTGCACGGCGGTGAGTGCGAACGGCGCGCCCAGCGTGACCACGTAGTCGATGCTCGAATCCTGCTTGAGCTTGGCGGAGATCGTGGACTTGACCGACGGCATGTCGGTCCCGTTGACGTAGAGGGTGTCCGTCTTGCCCTTGAAGGTCTTCTTCACGCCCGCGCAGCGGGCCTCCAGGGCGACATGGCCCTGCTCCTGGATGACGCAGATGTTGTGCTTGGCGCCCACCTCGTTGAGGCGCTTGCCGAAAGCCTGTCCGGCGAGGTTCTCGTCCTGGCCGAAGTATTCGAGCAGCCCCTGGGACTTCCAGTCCTCAAGCCCGGAGTTGAAGCCGACGACGGGGATCCCGGCCTTCTCGGCCTTGGCTATCGCGCCCTTCATCGCGGCGGGCTTGGCCAGCGTGACGGCGATGCCGTCGACCTTCTGGTTGATCGCGTTCCGGATGAGGTTGGCCTGGTCGCCGCCGTTGGGGCTGCTGGAGTAGACCAGATCGACGTTGTCCTTGGCGGCGGCCGCCTTGGCGCCCTTGCGCACCGTGTCCCAGAAGGTGTCACCGGGGGCGGCATGGGTGATCATCGCGATCTTCATCCGGGGAGTGTTGGCCTTGCCCGCGGAGATGTCGTCCGCGGCGTCCTGGGCCTTCTTGCCCCCTTGACTGCTGCATCCCGTTGCGAGGAGAACCGTTACGGCGGCGATGGTGGCGAGTCCCGCTCTGTGGCGACGGTCGAATCTGAGGTCCATCTGCTCCAGCACCTCTCAAGCCAGGTCCGGTGTTAACACAGCCGTTGCATGAGGGGGAGCCAACTCCTCGTGGCCACTACCTGTCAAGAGTTTGTCATGACAACATTTCATCTGGACGTAACGAGGCTATAACGCGCTCCGTGGCGCTCTCGTGGTTACGTCCGAATGTAATGACAAATCCTTGACAGCGGGCCGTGGGCCCGTCTAGACCTGAAGGGGCCGGGCGGGACCAGGTGTTCGCCCTCGACAACCCTGAGCTGCGTCTTTCCCGAAGGGGCACGCATGAGTGAGCCGTACGACCTGATCACGATGGGCCGCATCGGAGTGGACCTCTACCCGCTGCAGACCGGAGTGCCGCTGCCGCAGGTCGAGTCATTCGGAAAGTTCCTGGGCGGCTCGGCGACCAATGTCGCGGTGGCCGCAGCCCGATTCGGCCACCGCTCCGCGGTGATCAGCCGTACCGGCGCCGACCCGTTCGGCGAGTACATCCACCAGGAACTCCAGGGATTCGGGGTGGACGACCGCTTCGTCACGCCGGTCGAGGACTACCCCACCCCGATCACCTTCTGCGAGATCTTCCCGCCCGACGACTTCCCGCTCTACTTCTACCGCCGCCCCAAGGCCCCCGACCTGGAGATCTACCCCAGCGAGCTGGACCTTGACGCGATCCGCGCCGCCCGGATCTTCTGGATGACCGGCACCGGCCTCAGCGAGGAGCCCAGCCGCGGCAGCACCCTCGCCGCCCTCGCCCACCGCGCCAAGAGCGGCACCACCGTCTTCGACCTCGACTGGCGCCCCATGTTCTGGAAGGACCCGGAGACGGCGCGCCCCTTCTACGCCGAGGCCCTGCGCCACGCCACCGTCGCCGTCGGCAACGTGGACGAGTGCGAGATCGCCACCGGCGTACGGGAGCCCGCGGCATGCGCCCAGGCCCTGCTGGACGCCGGGGTCGAGCTGGCCGTCGTCAAACAGGGCCCCAAGGGCGTCCTCGCCGTGCACCGCGACGGCACCGCCACCGAGGTCCCGCCCGTCCCCGTGGACGTCGTCAACGGCCTCGGCGCGGGCGACGCGTTCGGCGGCGCCCTGTGCCACGGGCTGCTGGCGGGCTGGGACCCGGAGCGGATCATGCGGTACGCCAACGCCGCGGGCGCGATCGTCGCGTCCCGCCTCGCCTGCTCCTCCGCGATGCCCACCCAGGCCGAGGTCGAGGCCCTGCTCAGCCAAGAGTGACGCGGTGCGCCCGTGCCGCCTCAATCCATGGGGCACATCCGGCGCTCGGGAAGCCCGCCGTACCGGCCGATAAGAGAGGACCCCTACCTTGAGCATCAGCATCTCCGACCTCGTGACGGTGCGGAGCAGGCATCCCGAGGCCATCGCCGAGGCGGCCGCCCGCCGGATCCGCCGCCCGCTCATCGGCGACAGCGGCCGACTGATGATCGTGGCCGCCGACCATCCGGCGCGCGGCGCCCTCGCCGTCGGCGGGCACAAGCTGGCCATGGCCAACCGGGCCGATCTGCTGGAGCGGCTGTGCGTGGCGCTGTCCCGCCCGGGCGTCGACGGGGTGCTGGCCACCGCCGACATCCTGGAGGACCTGCTGCTGCTCGGCGCCCTCGACGGCAAGGTCGTCATGGGCTCGATGAACCGCGGCGGGCTGGCCGGTGCCTCGTTCGAGCTGGACGACCGCTTCACCGGCCACCGCCCCCAGGACATCGCCCGGCTCGGCTTCGACGCCGGGAAGCTGCTGCTGCGGGTCGACTACGACGACGCCGGGTCGCTCAACACCATGCTGACCACGGCCCGCGCCATCGACGAGATGGCGGAGCGGCAGCTGCCGGTCTTCGTCGAGCCGTTCATCTCCCGCCGGATAGACGGCAGGGTCTCCAACGACCTGAGCGCCGAGGCCGTCACCAAGTCCATCGCGATCGCCTCCGGGCTCGCCGGGACCTCCGCGTACACCTGGCTGAAGGTGCCGGTCACCAACGACCCGGACGAGATGGCCGCCGTCATGGAGACGAGCACGCTCCCGGCGGTGCTGCTCGGCGGCGAGGTGGGGAAGGACCAGGAGGGGGCGTACGAGAAGTGGCGCAAGGCGCTGCGTCTGCCCACCGTCCAGGGCCTGGTCGTCGGCCGCTCGCTGCTCTATCCGGCGGAGGGCAGCGTGGAGACCGCCGTGGACACTGCCGTCGGCCTGCTGTGAACGGGCCTGCTGTGAATCGGCCTGCCTTGAATCGGCCTGTTGTGAATCGGCCCCGGAACCGGAGGAAACACTGACGCCATGACCACCAACGAATCGTCCCTCGGCTTCCATGTGCAGGCCGGCAAGGCGGCCGACGGCCCGTACGCGCTGGACATCGACCCAGGGCGGGCCGGCTGGGGCTACTCCAGCCTGCGCGTGCTCGACCTGCCGCCCGGCGGCTCGCACCAGCTGGCCACCGGCGACAGCGAGTGGATCGTGCTGCCGCTCAGCGGCGGCTGCACGGTGATCACCGAGGGCGAGACCTTCGAACTGCACGGCCGGGAGAGCGTGTTCAGCGGGGTGAGCGACTTCGCGTACGTCCCGCGCGACGCGCACGCCACGATCGCCAGCGGCGCCGGGGGCCGCTTCGCGCTCACCGGCGCCCGCTGCGAGCGGCGGCTGCCCGCCCGCTACGGGCCCGCCTCCGCCGTCCCCGTCGAGCTGCGCGGCACCGGCAACTGCTCGCGCCAGGTCAACAACTTCGGTGCCGCCGGGGTCTTCGAGTGCGACAAGCTCATCGCCGTCGAGGTGATCACCCCCGGCGGCAACTGGTCCTCGTACCCGCCGCACAAGCACGACGAGTGCCGCCCCGGCGTGGAGAGCGAGCTGGAGGAGATTTACTACTTCGAGATCGCCGAGGCCCATGGCAACGAGGGCATCGGCTACCAGCGGGTCTCGCCCTCCGGCCACGGCCGCAACACCGATGTGCTGGCCGAGGTCCGCTCCGGCGACGCCGTGCTGATCCCGGACGGCTGGCACGGCCCCTCGATCGCCGCGCCCGGCCACGACATGTACTACCTCAACGTCATGTCGGGCCCCGGCGAGGAGCGCGCCTGGCTGATCTGCGACCACCCCGACCACGGCTGGATCCGCTCCACCTGGCCCGACCAGCCCGTCGACTCCCGCCTTCCGCTGTACGAAGCCCCTGAGACTCCCGCCCCTGACGCGCCCGCAGGAGACGCCCGATGACCACCCGCCGCCTCACCGTCGCCCAGGCCCTGGTCGAGTTCCTGGCGCACCAGTACACCGAGCGGGACGGGCAGCGGCACCGTCTGATCAACGCCACCTGGGGCATCTTCGGCCACGGCAACGTGGCCGGGCTCGGCCAGGCGCTGCTGGAGGCCGGGCAGGACACCATGCCGTACCTCCAGGGCCGCAACGAGCAGTCGATGGTGCACGCCGCGGTCGGCTACGCCCGCCAGTCCAACCGGCTCGCCGCCCAGGCCGTCACCACCTCCATCGGGCCCGGCGCGACCAACCTCGTCACCGGCGCCGCGCTGGCCACCGTCAACCGGCTGCCGGTGCTGCTGCTGCCCGGCGACGTCTTCACGACCCGGCCCGCCGACCCGGTGCTCCAGCAGCTGGAGGTGCCGTACGCGGGCGACGTGTCCGTCAACGACGCGCTGCGCCCGGTCTCCCGCTACTTCGACCGCGTCGTCCGCCCCGAGGCGCTGATCCCGGCCGCGCTCGCCGCCATGCGGGTGCTCGCCGACCCGGCCGAGACCGGCGCGGTCACCCTGGCCATGCCGCAGGACGTGCAGGCCGAGGCGTTCGACTGGCCGGAGGAGTTCTTCGCCGACCGGGTGTGGCGGGTGCGCCGCCCCGCCCCGGAGGCGGCCGAGACCACCGAGGCCGCGCGGCTGATCCGGGCCGCCCGGCGGCCGCTGGTCGTCGCGGGCGGCGGCGTTCACCACAGCGAGGCCGAGGGCGCCCTGCTGGCGTTCGCCGACGCCACCGGCATCCCGGTCGCCTCCACCCAGGCGGGCAAGGGGTCGCTGCGCTACGACCACCCCGCGGACATCGGCGGCATCGGGCACACCGGCACCGCCGTCGCCGACGACCTGGCCCGCACCGCGGACCTGATCATCGGGGTCGGCACCCGCTACAGCGACTTCACCACCGCCTCCGCGACCCTCTTCGCCCAGCCGGACGTCCGGTTCCTCAACCTCAACATCACCGGCTTCGACGCCCACAAGCTCGCCGCCACCACGCTGGTCGCCGACGCCCGCGCCGGTCTCGACGCGCTGACCGCCGAGCTGGCCGGTCACCGGGTCGACGAGACGTACGAGGCCGAGTACCGCACCGGCAAGGCCCGCTGGGAGCGCCTGGTGGACGCCGCGTACGCCGCCGAGGACACCTCCGTACGCCCCTCCCAGACCCAGGTGCTGGGCGCGCTGGACGCGACGGTCGGCGACGACGACGTGGTGATCAACGCGGCGGGTTCGCTCCCCGGCGACCTGCACAAGCTGTGGCGGGCCCGGTCGCCCCGCCAGTACCACCTGGAGTACGGCTACTCCTGCATGGGCTACGAGATCCCGAGCGCCATCGGCGTACGGCTCGCGGCGCCCGACCGCCCCGTGTGGGCGCTGGTCGGGGACGGTACGTACCTGATGATGCCGACCGAGATCGTCACCGCGGTCCAGGAGGGCATCAACATCAACATCGTCCTCCTCCAGAACCACGGCTACGCCTCGATCGGCGGTCTGTCGGAGACGACCGGCGCCGAGCGGTTCGGCACCGCCTACCGCTTCCGGTCCGCCGACGGCACGTACACCGGCGATCCGCTCCCCGTGGACCTGGCCGCGAACGCCGCCTCGCTCGGCATGGACGTGCTGCGCGCCGCGACCGTGGCCGAGCTGCGGGAGGCGCTGGCGACCGCCCGCGCATCGGACCGTCCCACATGTGTCTACGTGGAGACGGAAACGGGCGACACAGTGTCGGGCGCACCCGACGCACAGGCGTGGTGGGATGTGCCTGTAGCCGAGACCGCGACCCGCCCGGCTGCCGTGAAGGCCCGCGAGGAGTACGACCGGCACGCCGCCGGCCGCCGCCGCCACCTCTGACGTTTTTCGAGAGAAAGGCTTCGCACCCATGAAGACCGTCAACCACTGGATCGGCGGAAAGTCCGTCGAGGGCACGTCCGGCACCTTCGGCCCGGTATTCAACCCGGCCACCGGCGCCCAGGACACCCGGGTCGCCCTGGCCTCGGTCCAGGACGTCGACGCGGCCGTCGCTTCCGCGAAGGAGGCGTACCGGTCCTGGGGCACCGTTTCGCTGTCCAAGCGCTCCGCGATCCTCTACAAGTACCGCGAGCTGCTGGACGCCCACCGCGACGAGATCGCCGAGCTGATCACCGCCGAGCACGGCAAGGTGCACTCGGACGCGCTCGGCGAGGTGGCCCGCGGCCTGGAGATCGTCGAGCTGGCCTGCGGCATCGCCGAGAAGCTCAAGGGCGAGCTGTCCACCCAGGTCTCCACCGGGGTCGACGTCTCCTCGATCCGCCAGCCGCTGGGCGTCGTCGCGGGCATCACGCCGTTCAACTTCCCGGCCATGGTGCCGATGTGGATGTTCCCGGTGGCCGTCGCCTGCGGCAACACCTTCGTCCTCAAGCCCAGCGAGAAGGACCCGTCGGCCTCCCACCGGCTGGTCGAGCTGGCGTCCGAGGCGGGGCTGCCGGACGGTGTGCTCAACGTCGTCAACGGCGACAAGGTGGCCGTGGACCGGCTGCTGGAGCACCCGGACGTCGCCGCGGTCAGCTTCGTCGGCTCCACCCCGATCGCCAAGTACATCCAGTCCAAGGCCGTCGAGCACGGCAAGCGGGTGCAGGCCCTCGGCGGCGCCAAGAACCACATGCTGGTGCTGCCCGACGCCGATCTGGACTTCGCCGCCGACAACGCGATCAACGCGGCCTACGGCTCGGCCGGTGAGCGCTGCATGGCGGTCTCCGTCGTCGTCGCCGTCGGCGACATCGGCGACGACCTGGTGAAGAAGATCGCCGACCGCGCCGCCAAGCTCCGGATCGGCCCCGGCAACGACCCGTCCTCCGAGATGGGCCCGCTGATCACCAAGGAGCACCGGGACAAGGTCGCCGGTTACGTCCAGGGTGCCGCCGCCCAGGGCGCCGAGGTGGTCGTGGACGGCACCGGCTACACGGTCGACGGCCACGAGAACGGCTTCTTCATCGGCGTCTCGCTGCTGGACAAGGTCCCCACGACCGCCGACGCCTACCGCGACGAGATCTTCGGCCCGGTGCTGTGCGTGGTCCGCGCTGAGACCTACGACGAGGCCATCGAGCTGATCAACTCCTCGAAGTGGGGCAACGGCACCGCGATCTTCACCCGCGACGGCGGTGCCGCCCGCCGCTTCCAGCTGGAGGTGGAGGCGGGCATGGTCGGCATCAACGTGCCGATCCCGGTGCCGGTGGGCTACCACTCCTTCGGCGGCTGGAAGGACTCGCTCTTCGGCGACCAGCACATCTACGGCAACGACGGGGTGCACTTCTACACCCGCGGCAAGGTCGTCACCACCCGCTGGCCGGAGCCGTCGGAAGAGGTCGGCATCAACCTGGGCTTCCCCAAGAACCACTGATCGCCTGAGACTCGCGTCCCCCGCCGGTCACCGACCGGCGGGGGATTGGTCGTGCCGGAAAACGCCGCGGCACAGTGCAACCATCCACCCCGCCTGTAGGTCTTCTTGAGTGTTCGCCCGAACAATGGGCACAAGACCATACACAGGGGGATGTTTCATGCTTCGTACCCTTCGTCGGTCCGCGGCGGTCGCCGGAAGCTGCGCCGCCGCGCTCGGCCTCGGACTCGTGCTGGCCGCGGGCTCGCCCGCGGCCGCCGCGTCCCACGGCGTGAAGACCGATCCGAACGGCCGCTTCACCGCCGAGGAGATCCACCACTTCCTGGAGGGCTTCTACGGCAACCACGGGCCGCGCCCCTGGGAGCGCGAGAACCTGGTCTCCGAGTACCTGAAGGAGCGGATCGCGCAGACCCCCGAGTACGACCTGCTGCTGTGCGCGCAGAACGAGCCGCGGGACATCGAGGTCGGCGAGGTGACCACGGCCCAGTCCGCCCGGGTCGGCTGGGCGACGATCACCACGTACTGGGGCCAGGGCGAGCCCAGCTCCTTCACCGCCTACGTCGACCTCGACGCGACCCGGCCCATCGAGCTGCTCAACGTGGATTGCGCAACACCCGAGGGCTGACGAGGGCCGAAAGGACGGGTAAGCGAGGAATCGGCCCAAGACGGCCGGTTCCTCGCTCGCAGATCAAGGTCGTAGTCTCGCCGTATGAGCTGGTCACACGCGCTGAAGCAGACGGCCCAGGCGGGTCTGACGATCGAGCGCATCCGGCTGGAGCCGCTGGTCGCGGTCCGTGGCGCCTGCGGTGTGGCCATCGTCGTCGGGCTGACCCTCTGGTTCGGTTCGCCGACCCTCGCGGTGTCGTCGGCGTTCGGCGCGTTCTCCGCCGGGATCGCCATCTTCCAGAAGAGTTGGCGGCCCCGGCCGGAGCTGGCGCTGGCCGCCGCGTCACTGCTCGCGGTCTCCACCTTCCTCGGCTATCTGGCCGCCGCCCACGTCGCCACCTTCGTCGTGATGCTCGCCGTATGGACGCTGCTGACCGGCATGTCGTGGGCGGTCGGCCCGGTCTCCGGGCTGGTCTCGACCCAGATGGTCGCGGTGATGCTCGTCACGGTCACCCTCCCCACCTCGGTGCTCGGCGCCCTGGAGCACGCCGCGCTGATCGGCGTCGGCGGGGTCGTCCAGGCCGCGCTGGTCGTGCTCTTCCCGGTGCGGCCCTGGGGCGTGCAGCGCGACGCCCTCGCGGACGCGCTCGCCGCCGTCGCCGACTACGCCCGGCGGCTGCGCCACGACCCGCAGGCGCCGTTCGACCCGCAGCCGCTGATGGACGCCCGCAGCGCCGCCGCTGTGACCCCGCGCGCGGCGAAGCGGCGCCCGCGCCAGCTGCGTGGCTACCGGCTGCTGGCCGAGCGGATCCGGCCGGTGCTCGCCTCGATGGCCGACCCGGTGGTCGGCGCCCCGATGCTCGGGTCCGAGCGCGACCGGGTCCGCGAGCTGCTGGCCGCGACCGCCTCCCTGCTGGACGCGGTGGCCCACGCCATCCGCCGGAACAAGCCGGTCCGGCTGCCGCCCGAGGCGATGGCGGTCCTGGAGGTGCCGGCGAGCGGCCCGATGCTCAACGGGGCGGCCCGCCGCGCCGCGCTGAAGCTGATGGCCCTGGTGAACGATGTCGTGGAGTCCTCGGACGAGCCGGTGGAGGCGGTGACCGCCGAGGGCGCCAAGGACCGCCGTCATCTGCCCCGCCCCACCGTCCCCGGGCTGGTGCCGGTGGCGCTGCGCGCCCTGCGCCGCGAGGCCCGCTGGGACTCGCGGATCCTGCGGCACGCGGTGCGCCTCACGGTGGTCGCGGTCTGCGGCTATCTGCTGGGCGCCGTGCTGCCGTTCGGCCATGGCTACTGGGCGCCGCTGACGTCGGTGATGGTGCTGCGCCCGGACTTCGGCCAGACCTTCTCGCGCGGGGTCGCCCGCTTCTTCGGCACCCTGGCCGGGGTTCTGATCGGCGGGGTGGTGGTCACGCTGGCCCACCCGGACCCGTATGTGAGCGCCGCGCTGGCCGTGGTGTGCGCGGCCTGCATGTTCATGCTGCTGCGCACCGGCTTCATCGTGGCCTCCCTGTGCGTGAGCGCGTACGTCGTCTTCCTGCTCGGCATCGCGGGCGCGGAGGTCGGCCAGACCGTCCAGGCGCGGGTGGCGCTGACGCTGCTCGGCGGGCTGATGGCGATGGCCTCGTACGTGGTCTTCCCCGCCTGGGAGACCCCGTTGCTGCGCGACCGGCTGGCCGACTGGCTGGCCACGGGCGGCCAGTACGCCATCGCCGTCTTCGACGCCCACGCCCGCCCCGCCGACCGCCGCCCCCGCCAGGTGCGGGAGGCGCTGCTGGACGCGCGGGCGGCCCGCAGCGAGTACGAGCAACTGGAGGGCCGGGCGCGCCGGGAGCCGGTGCGCCACCGGGGACTCGGCCGCTCCGCGGCGCAGGCGGCGCAGACCGCGCTGTCCACCACGGGCCGGGTCACCATGCTGCTGGAGGCGCACCTTCCGGACCGGGACGCGGCCCCGTCGCGGGAGGCCGAGGAGTTCGCCGCGGCGCTGCGGACGGCGGTCCCGAAGGCTGTAGAGGCGGTACGGGAGCGGCGGGCGCTGGACTGGACCGCCGTCACCGAGGCGCTGGAGCACTGGCAGGAGGCCGCCGGGGAGCGGCAGGGGGTCGCGGTGCGCAGCGCCGACCTGTTGGTGGAGGCGCTGGACGACCTGGCGCAGGCGCTTGCCGGGGGCGCGCAGCAGCAGCGCGCGCTACAGGGCCCCGATCGTGGGGGTGGCCCCTCGCGTTAGGGGTGCCCCCTACATCAATTGTCGTGTTAGAACGTTTAGGGGCAGCATGTTCCGGTGCGTCTTCGAAGTGTGAGGACGTGTTGAACGGCTGTTCGCGACGGCGAATCTGATGAGGGAAAGACTTTTCACGTTCATGGGTGCTCAGCAAGAAGACAGCGTCTGGATACGACGGTTCCATCCGGCACCCGACAGCCGTGTGCGGTTGGTCTGTCTGCCGCACGCCGGAGGTTCGGCGTCGTTCTTCTTCCCGGTGTCGAAAGCGCTTTCGCCGGGCGTCGACGTCCTCTCGCTGCAGTATCCGGGGCGTCAGGACCGGCGGCTGGATCCGCGGATCGAAGACATCGGCGAGTACGCGGACGCCATCGCCGCGGAGTTGAAGCCCTGGCTCGATCTGCCGATCGCCTTCTTCGGCCACAGCATGGGCGCCGTCCTCGCGTTCGAGGTCACGCGTCGGCTGGAGGCGGCCGATCCGGAGTTCTCCCCGGTCGCCCTCTTCGCCTCGGGCCGCCGGGCGCCTTCCCGTTACCGGGACGAGAATGTGCACCGCCGTGACGACGACGGCATCGTGCGCGAAATGAAGGTGCTGAGCGGAACCGATGCGCGGGTCCTCGGAGACGAGGAGATTCTGCGCATGGTGATGCCCGCGATTCGCAGCGACTACAAGGCGATCGAGACCTACCGCTCCGAGCCCGGCGCCGCCGTCCGCGCACCGATCACCGTGCTGACCGGCGACAGCGACCCCAGGACCAGCCTGGACGAGGCGGAGGCGTGGCGGTCGCACACCACCGGCGCGTTCGACGTCAGGGTGTTCTCAGGCGGCCACTTCTTCTTGGCCAACCATCAAGCGGAGATGACGAGTCTGATGTCCGAGGCGCTTTCGGCGTAAGGCCCTGACCCGGCCCTCGCTCGGACGACGATTCGTCAGCACGATTCGAAAAGCAACGAAACGCCACACCTCATGTCTCATGCCCTCGGCACCGCCGCCGGGGGCATGAGGTGATGCGTCATCCGGGGGATGAGTCCTGTGCCAGCAAATCTTTTCGAATGGGAGAGCCGCCTCTCCGTCCTGCGTGAAATGCTGCACGGCGCGACGCAGGGCCGAGGCCGACTGGCGCTTGTCAGCGGCGCGGTGGCCAGTGGGAAGACCCGGCTGCTGGACAGTTTTGCCGAACAGGCAATCGAGAGCGGCGCGTTGCTCCTCGAAGTGACCGGTTCGCGCGCCGAACGCGACCTGCCCTTCGGCATTCTCCGAAAGATCTTCGACAATGCCGCCATGCCCCCGGATGTCCGCTCCGAGGCGGTCGGCCTGCTTGCCGACATCGGTCCGGACATTACCGCCGCGGCACGCATGCACGTGATGTCCCAGATTTCCTCGGTGCTGCTGCGGCTGGTCGACGAACGCACCCTCGTGATCGCCGTCGACGATGTGCACTGCGGTGATGATCATTCGCTGCAATTCCTGCTCCACCTCGCCCGCCGGGTCCGCCAGGCGAGGGTTCTCATCGTCCTCACCGAATCCCCCCGGCTGCGTCAGCGGCAGCTCACCTTCCACGCCGAGCTGCTCCGCCAGCCCAACTGTGTGCGCATGCGGCTGCCCATGCTCACCGAGGCGGGCGTCGCCGACGCGCTGTCGAACACCCTGTCCTCCGCCGTCGCCGCCCGGCTCGCCCCCGAATGCCACCGCCTCTCCGGGGGCAACCCGCTGCTGCTGCGCGCCCTGCTGGACGACTGGCGGGCCGGTGGCGACCACGGTGAGGCGCTGCAACGCCCCTCGCCGGGGGAGGCGTTCGCCCAGGCCGTCATCGGCTGTCTGTACCGCGGCGAGCCCGATGTGGCGACGATCGCCCGCGGCGTCGCCGTCCTCGGCGACGCCCGGTCCCCCCGGTCCTTGAGCAGCCTGCTCGACCTGAGCGTCGGCACCGTCGAACAAGGCGTCCAGGACCTCCACGAGTGCGCCATCCTGGAAAACGGCCGGTTCCGCGACGAGGTGGCCCGCACCGCCGTGCTCGACGCGGCCCCCGCCGCCGTCCGCCACGACCTGCACGCCCGCGCCGCCCGGCTGCTGCACGCCGACGGCGCCTCCGCGCTCGACGTCGCCCGCCATCTGGTCCGCGCCGGTCAGGACGGCGAGCCCTGGACCGTCCCCGTACTGCGCGAGGCCGCCGAATACGCGCTGGTGCAGAAGGAACTCGACGTCGCGCTCCGCTGCCTCGAACACGCCCACCACGCGTGCGAGCCCGGCCCCACGCGCACCGCCCTCAAAGCGCGACTCGTCAGCGTCGCCTGGCGGGTCGGCCCGGGCGTCGCCGAGGGGTATCTGCCGTCGCTCACCGAGGAGGCCGAGCAGGGCTGGCTCGCCCCGCGCGACATCGCCCCCATCACCTCGTACCTCGCCTGGTCGGGGCGGCTGGACGCGGCCGCCGACGCCATCACCGCGCTGAGCCGCACGGCGGGCCCCGGCGCCACCGACGGCGGCGACCCCGCGATGGGCGCCGCCCTCTCGGCCTCCGTCCAGTGGCTGACGATGCTCAGCCCGCCGCTGCGCGACCGCCTCCCCACCCTCGGCGCCGGGACCGCGAAGGCCACCGGCTCCCCCCACGACGTGGCCGAACTCGCCCACGCGCACGCCGCCGCCACCCTGACCGCCGCCTTCACCGAGGGCCGGGCCGACCAGGCGGTCATCGAGGCCGAACGCGTCCTGCAGCGCTACCACCTCGGCGACAACACCCTCCAGCCGCTGATCATCGCCCTGTACGCGCTCGTCGTCGTGGACCGCCTGGACCTCGCCCTGTCCTGGTGCGAGCGGCTGCTCGGCGAATGCTCCTCCCGCAGCGTCCCCGCGTGGCAGGCGATGCTGTCCGCCGTACGGGCCGACATCGCGCTGCGCCAGGGCGATCTGCAGGTGGCCGCGCACCAGGCGCGCAGCGCCCTGGGGCAGATTCCCGCACCGGGCTGGGGCGTGGGGCTGGGCCTGCTGCTGTCCGCCCTGATCCAGGCCGAGACCGGGATGGGCCACCACGACGAGGCCATGGCGCTGCTCGAACAGCCGCTCCCCGACGGGCTCTTCCGCACCGTCCCCGGGCTGTACTACCTGCGCGCCCGCGGCCGCTGCCACCTGGCCACCGGCCGCTACCACGCCGCTCTCGGCGACTTCATGGCCTGCGGGGAGATGGCCGAGTCGTGGCGCATGGACACGCCCCTGCTGACGCCGTGGCGGCTGGACGCCGCCGAGGCGTGGCTCGCCCTCGACAACCCCGCCCAGGCCCGCTCCCTCGCCGAGGAACAGCTGCGCCGGGGCGCCGGTGACGCACGGCTGCGCGGCGCCCTGCTGGTGGTCCTGGCCCGCACCGACCAGCTCAGGCGGCGGCTGCCCCGGCTCAAGGAGGCCGTCGAGGTGCTGGAGGGCGGCGACGACCGCATCCAGCTCGCCGTCGCGCTGGGCGAACTCGGCCGCGCCTACCGCGCGTCGGGCGACTTCAACCGGGGCCGGGTCTTCGTCCGCAAAGCCTGGCACGTGGCCAAGAGCTGCGGCGCCGAGCCGCTGTGCCGGGAGCTGATGCCCCGGCAGGCGGAGACCGGCGAACTCGCCCCGGCACCCGCCCAGCCGGGCGGCGACGCCGAACCGCAGCGCGATGTCGAGGCGCTGACGGAGGCCGAGGTGCGGGTCGCGCTGCTGGCCGCGCACGGCAACACCAACCGGGAGATCGCCTCCAAGCTGTTCGTCACCGTCAGCACGGTGGAGCAGCACCTCACCCGCATCTACCGCAAGCTGAACGTCAAGCGCCGCCGCGACCTGCCCGCCAAGCTCTCCGACAGCAGCCTGTCCGGCACGCTGTGAGGGCTGTTGGTCAGGACAGCAGGCCCCGCTCCATCGCCGTCATCACCGCGGCCGTGCGGTCGGAGACGCCCAGCTTCTTGAACGAGCGCAGCAGATGCGTCTTGACCGTGGCCTCGGCCACGAACAGCTTGCCGCCGATCTCGGCGTTGGTCAGCCCCTGGCCGACCAGCCGCAGCACCTCGCGCTCCCGGCCGGAGAGCGGCGACGGCTCGGCCACCCGGGTGCGCAGCAGCTTGCCCGCGAGGGACGGGGTGAGCACCGTCTCGCCGCGCACCGCGGTCTGGACGGCGCCGATCAGCTCCTGGCGCGAACTGCCCTTCAGCAGATAGCCCGCGGCGCCCGCCTCCACCGCGCGCAGGATGTCGGAGTCGTCCTCGTACGTGGTCACGATGACGACCTTGCAGCCGGGCTCCTGCCGCAGGATCTGCGTGGTGGCCTCGACCCCGTCCATCCCGCCCATGCGCAGGTCCAGCAGGATGATGTCCGGTCGCAGCGCGACCGCCTGGACCACGGCCTCCTCACCGGAACCCGCCTGCCCGACGACGGTGATGCCGTCGGCGGAATCCAGCATGGCGCTCAGGCCCTCCCGCACCACGGGATGGTCGTCGGCCAGCAGAACCCTGATCGGTCCGCTCGGCTCTTTCTCAGGCATGCGATGCCTCCCCGGCCAGCGCTGTCACCGGCACGTTCACCTCGACGGTGGTGCCCCGCCCGGGGCTGCTGACGATGGACGCCACTCCGTCGATCTCCTCCATCCGGGCCTGCATTCCGCGCAGCCCGTACCCTTCCTGCGTGCCGTCCGGGGTGAAGCCCTCGCCGTCGTCACGGACCAGCAGCCGGACGCCGTCGTCGTCGAAGGCCACGATCACATCCACCGTACGGGCCTGCTTGGCGTGTTTGCGTACGTTCGCGATGGCCTCCTGCGCCGAGCGCAGCAGCACGACGCTGACCGCCATCGGCAGGGGGTGCTCCTCGCCCCTGACCGAGCACCGCACCTCCAGGCCGGTCTCGGCGATCAGCCCGTCCGCCTGCCGCCGCACCGCCTGCACCAGCGAGCCGCCGCGCAGCGCGGGCGGGGTGAGGGCCGCCACGAAGTCACGGGCCTCCGCCAGCGACTCCTTGGCCACCCGCCCGGCCAGCGACAGATGGTTCTCCGCCTGGTCCGGTGCGCCACGCACCTCCGACTCCGCCGCCTGGACCAGGCTGATGATGCTGGTCAGGCCCTGCGCGAGGGTGTCGTGGATCTCCCGGGCCAGCCGCTCGCGTTCGGCGGAGATACCGGCCTCGTGGGACAGCCTGGCCTCCCGCTCCCGGCTGCGCCGCAACTCCTCGATGAGCAGCCCCCGCTCCTTGCTCTGCCGCACCACCCGTTTGATCCACATGCCCAGCAGCAACGACAGCGCGATGCTCAGCAGGGAGATGGGGACGATCTCCCAGACGCTCAGGCCCACGTCCTCGCCGACGAACGCCACCACCAGCACGGGGCACAGATTGGCCACCGTGGCCAGCGCGACCGCCGGGCCCATCGGCAGGCTCATGATCAGCATCGGGATGACCGCGAACAGCGCGAAGGCGCCGATCAGGCTGAACGCCGTGGTGGCGCAGAACAGCGCCACCAGGACCAGCGCGAAGACCAGGTTCCGTGACCCGTAGCTCGCCTCGATCATCAGAGACCGGCCGACCGCCGCGTACCAGGGCACCATCAGTGTCAGCGCGGCGATCGGGAGGGAGTGGTCGACCTGGGAGCCGTCCGAGAGCAGCAGCAGGGTCGCGGTGACGAGGTAGGAGACGGCGAAGAAGCCGTCCCAGAGGCCGAACCAGCGGGTGCCGGACTCGGGGCCGTAATACGCGCCGGTCGGCGAGTCGTCCCCCGGGGAGTGATTGCGCACGGCCTCAGTACTACCACGGGTGTCCACCGTGTCCACCGGTCGGTTGACAGCCGGAACCCACCGTTCAGTCGTCGCGCGTCGCTTGGCCCGCTTCTAGCGTTGATCTCGGTGGGACGGCCAGTCGTCACACCGCGAAGCACATCGACCTCTTGGCTTGGAGAACGTCGTAATATGCCCCAGCTGAGCCAGTTCATGGCCGCGCTGATCGCCAGCGGAACGATTCTGACCATCGTCCTGGCGACCGACCTCGGCCGCCGTCGCATCACCACCATGCGGATGGCACGTTCGATCATCGCCGTGGCCGTGGTCATCGCGATCTTCGTCCACTCCTTCCCGACCAAGGGCGACAACGACCTGTCCCTGCAGCTCGTGGGCGTCGGTATCGGTGTCATCTGCGGTCTGATCGCCGGAGCGCTGCTGCCCGCCTACCGGGACGCCGGCTCGGGCGCGTTGTACACGATCGGCGGCATCGGCTACGCCGTGGTGTGGATCGTCCTCTCCAGCGGACGCATCATCTTCGTCTACGGCGCCGAGCACTGGTTCCCCATGGGTCTGATCAAGTTCTCCATCGAATACGGGATCAGCGGTCAGGACACCTACTCCAACGCCTTCATCTTCATGGCGCTGGCCATGGTGCTGACGCGTACGGCCGTCCTGCTGGCCAAGATGCGCAAGCTGCGGGCCCAGGAGGCCGGAAGCGGCCAGGGCGCCGGGAGCGGCGAGCTGCCCCAGCAGGCCGAGGACAAGGCGTCGGCCGAAGCCTGATTACATAGTCCGCCAACCCCGCCGGGGCCGTCCCCCGGCACCCATCCGAAGCAAGAGCAGGGTGAAACAGTGGAACGCCATGACAATCTGAGGCTCCGTCCGCCTCGTCACCGGGTCGACCGCCGTGCGATCGGCTGGTGGACGCTGCAGTCGACACTGTTCGCCCTGCCCCTGCCGCTCACCTTCGGGATCCTGTGGGCCACCATCCCCCCGACGCGTGAGTTCTTCATGTGGGCCACGCTGATCTCGTGCGTCCCCGGACTGCTGTACATGGGGGTCATGCCCTCCTGGCGCTACCGGGTGCACCGCTGGGAGACCACCGACGAGGCCGTGTACGCGGCCTCCGGGTGGCTGTGGCAGCAGTGGCGGGTCGTCCCGCTGTCCCGGGTCCAGACGGTGGACACCCTGCGCGGCCCGCTGCAGCAGATGTTCGGCCTCTCCGGTGTCACCGTGGCCACCGCCTCCTCCTCGGGCGCGGTGAAGATCAAGGGCATCGACCACAAGACCGCCCAGGACCTGGTCGAGTACCTGGCCGCGCGCGTCGAGTCGGTCCCGGAGGACGCCACATGACACCCGATACCACGGTGTCGGCCCCCGCGGTCGACCAGGACTGGGGGAGGCTGAACCGCCGGCTGCTCCTGGTCAACCTGTCCATCCTCGGCGCACCGCTGGCCATGTTCCTCGCCAGCCTCGCGCTCACCGGAGGCAAGACCAACCTCCAGATCATCATCACCCTCGCGTCGCTGTTCGTGACCTTCCTGGTCATCAGCGGCATCGGCCTGATGCGGCTGTTCACCACCCGCTTCCGGCTCACCGAGGACCGCTTCGAGCTGCGCAAGGGCTGGCTCTTCCGCAGCGAGCGCTCGGTCCCGATCGGCCGCATCCGCGGCGTCGACCTCACCGCCAACCCGGTCCACCGGGTCTTCGGACTCACCACGCTGCGGATCGACAGCGGGGAGCAGAGCGACGCCGTCGCGCGCAGGCTCTCCCTCGACGGCATCACCAAGGCCGAGGCCCTCGAACTGCGCGGCCGGATCATCGCCCTGCGCGACGCGGGCCGGTCCCGCGCGGTGGCCGACAACGACGGTGTGCTCTGCCGACTGGACTGGTCCTGGCTGCGCTACGGCCCGCTCACCATCTGGGGCGTCGGCGGTGTCTTCATCGCCGCGGGCAGTGTGTACCGCACCCTGAACGAGATGCAGGTCAACCCGCTCGAACTCGGCATCGTCAAGGACATCGAGCACCGCTTCGGCTCCGTTCCGCTCTGGTACGGAATCCTGGTGTCCGTCCTCGTCATCGTCGCCCTCGGCATGGTCGGCTCCACCGCCACGTTCATCGAGAACTGGGCCGGTTACGAGCTGCGCCGCGAAGAGGGCGGAGCGCTCCGGGTCCGCCGCGGGCTGCTGGCCACCCGCTCCGTGACCATCGCGGAACGAAATCTGCGCGGCCTCGAACTCGTCGAGCCCATTCCGCTGCGCTGGGCCAAGGGCGCCAAGCTCAACGCCGTCGCCAGCGGCCTGGGCGGCGAGGACGAGAATCGCCGCCGCCGCGCCCTGACCTCCCCCACCCCGCGCGCCGAGGCCCTGCGGGTCGCCGCCGAGGCGCTGCCGGTGAACGAGCCCGGTCTGAACGAGCCCGGCCTGAACGAGCCCGGCCTGAACGAGCCCGGTCTGAACGAGCCCGGTCTGATGGAGCGCGACGGCCTCGTCCGGCACCCCAGGGCCGCCCTGCGACGCCGTATCAACCGCGCCCTCATCTGGTCGGTTCTGATCGCGGCGGTCCCGGTGGGGCTGGGGCTGTGGCTCGGTACCGGGCTCGTCATCGCCGGAGTGATCACCGGTGTGGTGCTGGTGCCGATCCTGGTGGCCTTCGCCTTCAACGCCTACCGCACCCTCGGCCATGGGCTCCGCGGCCGCTATCTGGTCGCCTCCGCCGGGACGTTCGCCCACCGCACCGTCGCCCTCCAGCGCGAGGCGATCATCGGCTGGAAGATTTCCCGCACGCCCTTCCAGCGCCGGGCGGGGCTGCTCACCGTCGGTGCCACCACCGCGGCGGGCGAGGGCGTCTACCACGTGTACGACCTGACCGAAGGCCAGGGGATCGCCCTCGCCGAGACCACGGTCTCCGGGCTGCTCGCCCCATTCATCGAGCGGGCCCCGGACCGCGGCTGACCCTCCATTGACCAACTGGCGATCCCCCGAGAGGTGGAGGGGCGGACCGAAAGGCCGCCCCTCCACCTCTGAACAGCTTCCCGCCGCCGCGGCCCGCTTCCCTTCCGAATGCCCCCCCGTTTCTTCGAACTCCTTGTCGTCACCGGAATTCTCATGCATTCTGGTGAGCTAAGCGTGGCCAATACGGGACGGCCCGCGAATACGGGACCCCAAAGGAACAATAGGGGCCCATAGGGGGTTTGAAGGGGTATCCCGTCCCCCTGCCCTGTGTAAGGCTGACCTACGGTCTAGGTGTATGTCTTGCGAGGTAATGGGGCGCGTGATGGTGAGTGAGTCCGTGGATTTGACGCCCGAGCACACGGAAATACAGGTCGCCGCCCCCGACGGACCCTCCCCCTGGCGGGACCAGCTCACCGCCCTCCCCGAGTCCGAGCGCGCCGAGGCCCTCACCGCATGGGTCGGCGAGGTCGTCGCACAGGCCCTCAAGGACAAGGCGCCGGACGTCCTCGACCCCGAGCGTCCCTTCCTCGACCTCGGCTTCGACTCCCTCGCCACGGTCGACCTGCACGCTCGGCTGACCGCCGCCACCGGGCTGCGGCTGCCGGTCACCCTCGCCTTCGACCACCCCACCCCGGCCGACCTCGCCCGCCGTCTGCGCACCGAACTGCTCGGCGCCGACGACACCTCAGACGCCCCCTCGGACGACTCCACCGCGGCCCCGATCGCCCCCGACGAGCCCATCGCCATTGTCGGAATGAGCTGCCGATTCCCCGGTTCGGCCGGTTCCCCCGAAGAACTCTGGGAAATCGTCGCGGGCGGAAAAGACGTCATCTCCGAATTCCCGGTGGGCCGGGGCTGGGATCTCGCCGGGCTTTACGACCCCGACCCGGACAAGGCGGGCAGCAGCTATACCCGCGAAGGCGGATTCCTGCACGACGCCGATGAGTTCGATCCGGCGTTCTTCGGAATTTCCCCGCGCGAGGCCCTCGCGATGGATCCGCAGCAGCGGCTGCTGCTGGAGACCTCATGGGAGGTCTTCGAACGGGCCGGGATCGACCCCGCGACCCTCCGGGGCGGCCGGGCCGGTGTGTTCGTCGGCGCCGAGACCCAGGACTACGGCCCCCGGCTGCACGAGGCCGAGCAGGGCTTCGAGGGCTATCTGGTCACCGGCAACGCGGCCAGCGTCGCGTCCGGCCGCATCGCCTACACCTTCGGCTTCGAAGGCCCCACCGTCACCGTCGACACCGCGTGCTCGTCGTCGTTGGTGGCGCTCCACCTGGCCGTCCAGGCGCTGCGCACGGGCGAGTGCACCATGGCGCTCGCCGGTGGTGCGGCGGTCATGGCCAACCCCGGTTCGTTCATCGCCTTCAGCCGCCAGCGCGGCCTGGCCGCCGACGGCCGCTGCAAGCCGTTCGCCGCCGCCGCCGACGGCACCGCCTGGGGCGAAGGCGTGGGCATGCTGCTGGTGGAGCGGCTGTCCGACGCGCAGCGCAACGGCCACCGGGTGCTGGCCGTCGTACGCGGCACCGCCATCAACCAGGACGGCGCCAGCAACGGCCTCACCGCCCCCAGCGGCCCCGCCCAGCAGCGGGTCATCCGCCAGGCGCTGGCCGGTGCGGGGCTTTCCGCTGGTGATGTGGATGTGGTCGAGGCGCACGGTACGGGGACGACGCTGGGCGACCCGATCGAGGCGCAGGCGCTGCTCGCCACGTACGGGCAGGAGCGGCCGGAGGGGCAGCCGCTGTGGCTCGGCTCGCTCAAGTCGAACGTCGGCCACACCCAGTCCGCGGCCGGTGTCGGCGGCATCATCAAGATGGTCATGGCGATGCGCCATGGAGTGCTGCCGCGCAGCCTCCACATCGACCAGCCGTCCCCGCACGTCGACTGGACCACCGGCGACATCGAGCTGCTGACCGAGGCGCGGCCCTGGCCGGAGAACGGCCGTCCGCGCCGAGCCGGTGTCTCCTCCTTCGGCATGAGCGGCACCAACGCCCACGCCATCATCGAGCAGCCGCCCGCCGCCGAAGAGGGCGCCGAAGACGTCACCGGGGACCCCGCCCCCGCCGTACTGCCCTGGGTCCTGTCGGCCAAGACCACCGACGCCCTCCGCGACCAGGCCGAGCGGCTGCACGCGCTGCTGGAGTCCGACCCGGGCCTCGCCCTCACCGACATCGGCCACTCCCTGGCCACCACCCGCGCCACCTTCGAGCAGCGCGCCGTGCTCCTCGCCGACGGCAGCGATGGCAGCGACGGCCGCGACGGTCGCGGGGGAGTCCTCGACGCGCTGCGCACCCTGGCCGCGGGCGGCGACACACCGTCCGTCGTCCGGGGCGCCCCCGCCGCCGGAAAGCTCGCCCTGCTGTTCACCGGCCAGGGCAGTCAGCGCCTCGGCATGGGCCGCGAGCTGTACGACACGTACCCCGTCTTCGCCGAAGCCCTGGACGACGCCTGCTGGTACCTCGAAGAGCAGCTGGAACACCCGCTTCTCGATGTGCTCTTCGCCGAGCAGGGATCGCCCGAGGCGGCGCTCCTCGACCGCACCGACTACACCCAGCCCGCCCTGTTCGCCGTCGAGGTCGCGCTCTACCGCCTCGTCGAGTCCTGGGGGCTGCGTCCCGACCTGCTCGCCGGACACTCCATCGGCGAGATCGCCGCGGCCCATGTGGCCGGGGTGTTCTCCCTGGAGGACGCCGCCGCGCTGGTGGCGGCGCGCGGCCGTCTGATGCAGGAGCTTCCGGCCGGTGGCGCGATGGTCGCGGTGCAGGCGTCGGAGGACGAGGTGGCGCCGCTGCTCGGTGAGCGGGTCTCGATCGCCGCTGTGAACGGGCCGACTTCGGTGGTCGTCTCGGGCGACGAGGACGCTGTCGCCGAGGTCGCGGCGGCGTTCGAGGAGCAGGGCCGTAAGACCAAGCGGCTCACGGTCAGCCACGCCTTCCACTCCCCGCTCATGGACGACATGCTCGCCGAGTTCCGGCGCGTCGCCCAGGTGCTGGAGTACGCCCCGCCGCGCATCCCCGTGGTCTCCACCGTCACCGGGCGCCCCGCCACCGCCGACGAGCTGTGCTCGCCCGAGTACTGGGTACGCCACGTCCGCGACGCGGTGCGCTTCCTCGACGGCGTCCGCACCCTGGCCGACAAGGGTGCCACCACCTTCCTGGAGCTGGGCCCCGACGCGGTGCTCACCGCCATGGCACAGGACTGTCTGCCCGAGGCCGACGGCACCGTGTACGCCGCCGCGCTGCGCGGTGCGCGCCCCGAGGCCGAGACCCTGACCGCGGCGGTGGCGCTGGCGTACGTACGGGGCAAGAAGGTCGACTGGGCCGCCCCGTACGCCGGTACCGGCGCCCGCCGCGTCGACCTGCCCACGTACGCCTTCCAGCGCCAGAGCTACTGGCTCAACGCCCCCGTCCCCACGGCGGCCGTCGCCACTTCGGGCGGTGTGGTCGACGGGCGCTTCTGGGATGTGGTGGAGCGCGGGGACGTGGCCGCGCTGGCCGCCGAGCTGGCGGTGGATCCGGGGCTCTCGCTCGGTGAGGTGCTGCCCGCGCTGTCGTCGTGGCGGCGGCAGGAGGCGGTGCGTGCGGCGGTCGATGCTTGGCGTTACGGGGTGTCGTGGCGGCCGGTGAGGGACCGGTCCGCCGGGGTGCCGGACGGTTGCTGGGTGGTGGTGGTTCCGGCCGGTGAGGCCGAGGGCGAGTGGTCCGCGGGTGTGGTGCGGATGCTGGCCGAGCGTGGCGTGGAGGTGCGGCTCGTAGAGCTGGGTGCCGGGGATGACGACCGGGCGGCGGTGGCCGAGCGGCTGCGCGCGGCGGTCGGCGATGCGGCGGTGACGGGTGTGGTGTCGCTGCTGGCCCTCGGGGGCGGCGAGGGGCTGCTGCGTACGGCTGCTGTGACGCAGGCGCTGGGCGATGCGGGTGTCGGTGCGCCGTTGTGGGTGGCGACGCGTGGCGCGGTGTCGGTGGGCCGTTCGGATGGCGCGGTGGTGCCGGGCCAGGCTTCGGTGTGGGGTCTGGGCCGGGTGGCGGCGTTGGAGCTGCCGGAGCGCTGGGGTGGTCTGGTCGATCTGCCGGAGTCGGTGGATGAGCGGGCGTTGGCGCGGCTGGCGGGGGTGCTGGCCGGGCTTGGTGGCGAGGATCAGGTCGCGGTGCGCGCTTCGGGCGTGTTCGGACGTCGGCTGGTGCGGGCGTCCGGCTCGGCGTCGGATGGCTCCTGGACTCCGGGTGCTGGGTCGGTGCTGGTCACGGGCGGTACGGGTGCATTGGGCGCCCGCGTGGCGCGGTGGCTGGTGGCGAACGGTGCCGAGCATGTGGTGCTGAGCAGCCGCCGTGGGCTGGACGCTCCGGGCGCGGTGGAGCTGCGCGATGAGCTGGTGGAGTCGGGCGCGCGGGTGACCGTGGCCGCGTGCGATGTGGCGGACCGGAACGCGCTGGCGGAGCTTCTGGCGTCGCTGCCGGACGAGCTTCCGCTGACCGGCGTCATCCACACGGCCGGTGTCCTGGACGACGGCGTACTGGACTCGCTCACCCCCGAGCGGTTCGCCTCGGTACTCCGTGCGAAGGTCGACGCCGCGCGCCACTTGGATGAGCTGACGCGTGACCTGGATCTGTCGGCGTTCGTGCTCTTCTCGTCCATCAGTGGTTCGGTGGGTGCGGCCGGTCAGGGCAACTACGCGGCGGCCAATGCCTACCTGGACGCGCTGGCCGAGCGGCGGCGCGCCGAAGGGCTGGTGGGGACGGCTCTCGCGTGGGGTCCGTGGGCCGACGGTGGCATGGCGGCGGACGACGCGCTGGAGCGGCGTATGCGTCGCGAGGGCCTGCCGCCGATGGCGCCGGAGCTGGCGCTGGCCGCTCTTCAGCAGGCGCTCGACGCCGATGACACGTGCGTGACCGTCGCGGACGTCGACTGGGACCGCTTCGTCGGCACCCTCACCGCCGTACGGCCGAGCCCGCTCATCGCCGACCTCCCGGAGGTCGCCGCACCGCAGGCCGGGCAGCAGTCCGCGACCGGACCGTATGGCGGACGCGTGATCACCGACGCCGACGCCGCCTCGCCCCTGGGGGAGCGGCTCGGCGGACTGCCGCGCGCCGAACAGGACCGTGCGCTGCTGGAGTTGGTCCGTACGCACGTCGCGGGCGTGCTGGGGCACGACGGGGCCGACGCGGTCGAGGCGGGGCGCGCCTTCAAGGAGCTGGGTTTCGACTCGCTCGCCGCCGTCGAACTCCGCAACCGGCTCGGCGCCGCCACCGGTCTGCGGCTGACCGCCACGCTCATCTACGACTACCCGTCGTCGGCCGCGCTGGCCGAGCATCTGCGGACGGAGCTGGTCGGCACCCGGAGCGCCACGGCCGAGACCGGCCACGTCGCCGGGGCCGTCGAGGACGACCCGATCGCCATCGTGGCGATGAGCTGCCGTTTCCCGGGTGGAGTGCGTTCGCCCGAGGAGCTGTGGCAGCTGCTGACGGCGGGCGGGGACGCGGTAGCCGAGTTCCCGGACGACCGTGGCTGGGACCTGGCGGGGCTGTACGACCCGGACCCGGACCGTCTGGGCACCTCGTACACGCGCGAGGGTGGTTTCCTCTACGACGTCGCCGACTTCGACGCCTCGTTCTTCGGGATTTCGCCGCGTGAGGCCCTCGCGATGGATCCGCAGCAGCGGTTGCTGCTGGAGACGTCGTGGGAGGCGTTCGAGCGGGCGGGTATCGACCCGGTGGCGCTGCGCGGCAGCCGTACCGGCGTCTTCGCGGGGACCAACGGGCAGGACTACGCCGGGCTCGTATCCGCCACGCCCGAGGGGCTTGAGGGCCACGTGGGCACGGGCAACGCGGCGAGTGTGGTGTCCGGGCGGATCTCGTACACCTTCGGGCTTGAGGGCCCGGCGGTGACGGTGGACACGGCGTGTTCGTCGTCGCTGGTGGCCCTGCACATGGCGGTGCAGGCGCTGCGGAGTGGTGAGTGCTCGATGGCGCTGGCCGGTGGTGTGACGGTGATGTCCACGCCGGAGGCGTTCGTCGACTTCAGCCGTCAGCGGGGGTTGGCTGCGGATGGTCGTATCAAGGCGTTCGCGGCCGGTGCGGATGGCACGGGCTGGGGTGAGGGCGTCGGCATGCTGCTGGTGGAGCGGCTGTCGGACGCGCGGCGCAATGGTCACCCGGTGTTGGCGGTCGTGCGTGGTTCGGCGATCAACCAGGACGGTGCGTCGAATGGTTTGACGGCGCCGAATGGTCCGTCGCAGCAGCGGGTGATCCGGCAGGCGCTGGCCGGTGCGGGGCTTTCCGCTGGTGATGTGGATGTGGTCGAGGCGCACGGTACGGGTACGACGCTGGGCGACCCGATCGAGGCGCAGGCGCTGCTGGCCACGTACGGGCAGGAGCGGGATGGGGAGCAGCCGTTGTGGCTGGGTTCCATCAAGTCCAACATCGGGCACACGCAGGCTGCCGCCGGTGTCGCGGGCATCATCAAGATGGTGCTCGCCATGCGGTATGGCGTGTTGCCGCAGACGTTGCATGTGGACGAGCCGTCGCCGCACGTGGACTGGGCGTCGGGTGCGGTGTCGCTGCTGAGCGAGGCCCGGGAGTGGCCGGAGACGGGCCGTCCGCGCCGTGCGGGTGTGTCGTCGTTCGGGCTCAGTGGCACCAACGCGCACACCATCATCGAGCAGGCCCCGGTGGTGGACGGGCCGGTTGAGGTGGCCGAGCCGGGTGGTCTGGGCGGTGTGCTGCCGTTCGTGCTGTCGGCGAAGAACGCCGGGGCGCTGCGGGAGCAGGCTGCGCGGTTGCGGGAGTTTGTGGAGTCGCGGCCGGAGGCTGGGCTGCTCGATGTGGCTCACGCCTTGGCTGTCGGGCGCGCTGCTCTGGAGCGGCGTGCGGTGCTGAGCGTTGGTGGCCGGGATGAGCTGCTGCGGACGCTTGACGTGCTGGCAGAGGGCGAGTCTGTCTCGGGTGTGGTCGAGGGGACGGTCGCCGAGGGCAAGCTGGCGTTCCTGTTCACGGGGCAGGGCAGCCAGCGGCTGGGGATGGGCCGCGAGCTGTATGACGCCTTCCCGGTGTTTGCCGATGCGCTGGATGAGGTGTGTGCGCATCTGGACCTGCACCTTGAGCGGCCGTTGCGGGATGTGCTGTTCGGGGATGATGCGGGGGTGTTGGACCAGACGGGGTTCACGCAGCCTGCGTTGTTCGCGGTTGAGGTGGCGCTGTTCCGTCTTGTTGAGGCGTGGGGTCTGACGCCGGACTTCCTGTCGGGGCACTCGATTGGTGAGTTGGCTGCCGCGCATGTGGCGGGTGTGCTGTCGCTTGAGGACGCTTGTGCGCTGGTGGCGGCTCGTGGGCGTCTGATGCAGGAGCTTCCGGTCGGTGGCGCGATGGTTGCGGTGCAGGCGTCGGAGGACGAGGTTCTGCCGCTGCTTGGTGAGGGTGTGAGCATTGCCGCCCTCAACGGGCCGTCGTCCGTGGTCATCGCGGGTGATGAGGATGCGGTTCTGGAGATCGCTTCCGGTTTCGAGGCGAAGGGTCGTAAGGCCAAGCGGCTCACCGTGAGCCATGCGTTCCATTCGCCGCGTATGGACGGGATGCTGGATGCGTTCCGTGCGGTGGCGGAGGGGGTGTCGTACGAGGCGCCGCGTATCCCGATCGTGTCGAACCTGACCGGTGATGTCGTCTCCGCCGAGGAGATCACGACTGCCGACTTCTGGGTGCGGCATGTCCGCGAGGCGGTGCGTTTCCTCGATGGCGTGCGTGCTCTGGAGGCTCAGGGCGTTACTACGTACGTCGAGCTGGGCCCCGATGGTGTGCTCACCGCGATGGCGCAGGAGTGCGTGACCGGCGGCGACGCTGCCTTCGCGTCCGTCCTGCGCAAGGACCGCCCCGAGGCCGAGGCGCTGACGGCCGCCGTCGCGCGTGCGTACGTCCGTGGCGTGCCGCTGGACTGGGACGCCGTCTTCGGCGGAACGCGTGCCCGCATCGAGCCCGCCGAGCTGCCGACGTATGCCTTCCAGCGCCAGCGGTACTGGCCCAGCGCCGCCGCCCTCGCGGCGGGTGACCCGGAGTCGATCGGGCTGGGCGACATCGACCATCCGCTCCTCGGCGCCGCCGTCGCGCTCGCGGACGCCGATGGCCTCCTGCTCACCGGGGTGCTCTCCACCCGTACCCACCCGTGGCTCGCCGACCACGTGGTCATGGGCAGCGTGCTGCTGCCCGGTACGGCCTTCGTGGAGCTGGCGAGCGCCGCGGGCGCGCAGGTGGGTTGTGAGCGGTTGGACGAACTGACTCTTGAGGCCCCGCTTGTGCTGCCGGAGCACACCGGGGTGCGGGTGCAGCTCGTGGTGGAGGGGCCGGACGAGTCCGGTCGTCGTTCCTTCAGTCTGCATTCGCGGCGGCAGGACGCGCTGGGGACGGAGCCGTGGACGCGGCATGCCGCGGGTGTGCTCGCGGTCGGGGTCCGGGGTGCTGAGCTGGATGAGCTGGGTGTGTGGCCGCCGCAGGGTGCCACGCCGATCGCGGTCGAGGGGCTGTACGAGGAGCTGGCCGGGGTGGGGCTCGGCTATGGGCCGGTGTTCCGGGGGCTCAAGGGCGCCTGGCGGCTCGGTGGGGACCTGTATGCCGAGGTCGGTTTTCCCGAGGACGCGCCGCTGACGTCGGGCGCCGAGGCCGAGGCGTTCGGCCTGCACCCGGGCCTGTTGGATGCCGCGCTGCATGCCATCGGCCTCGACAGCCCTGCCCGTGCGGCGGAGTCGGTGGAGGGTCCGCTGCTTCCGTTCGCGTGGAGTGGTGTGCAGTTGCACGCGGCGGGGGCCGGTGCGCTGCGGGTGCGGCTGTCCGAGCAGTCGACGAATGCGGTGTCGCTGCTGGTGGCTGACGGTACGGGGCGTGCGGTGGCCACGGTCGAGTCCGTGGCGCTGCGGGCGGCGTCGGCCGACCAGGTGCGGGCGGCCCGGGGTGGGCTGCACGAGTCGCTGTTCCGGCTGGAGTGGTCGCCGGTTCCGGCACCCGCGACGGGTGCGGCGACGTGTGACTGGGCGGTGCTCGGTGCGGATGCGGGGGAACTCGCTTCGCTGGAGAGCGGGTTCGGGCCCGGGATCCGGGTGGCGGCGTATGACGATCTGTCGGCGCTGAGCGCGGCCGTCGGCGCCGGGGTGTCCGTGCCGGACGCCGTGGTGCTGGCCGGTCTTGGCGGCGGTCGTGATGACGCGTTGGCCGTGCACGAGGCGACGCAGGCCATGCTCACGTTGCTGCAGGCGTGGCTGGCTGATGAGCGGTTCGTCGGGTCGCGGTTGGTGTTGCTGACCCGGGGTGCGGTGGAGACCGAGCCGGGTGCGGGTGTGGTGGATCTCCCGCAGGCCGCGGTGCGTGGTCTGTTCCGTTCCGCGCAGTCGGAGAACCCTGGCCGTCTGGTGCTGCTGGATGCGGACGGCGAGGAGGGTTCGTACCGTTCGGTGCCTGCCGCGCTGGGCATGGACGAGGCGGAGCTGACGTTGCGCGGGGGTGCGGTGCTCGCGCCTCGGCTGGCCCGGGTGCCGGTCAGCGCCGACGCCGATGCCAACGCCGACGCCGACACCGATTCGGCTCCGTCCTTCGATGAGGACGGCACGGTGCTGATCACCGGCGCCTCGGGCTCTCTGGGCGCTCTGTTCGCTCGTCATCTGGTCTCGGCTCATGGTGTGCGGCGGCTGTTGCTGGTCAGTCGCCGTGGCGCTGGCGCGGACGGTGCGGAGGAGTTGGGTACCGAGCTGGCGGCGGCTGGTGCCGAGGTGACCTGGGCGGCGTGTGATGTGGCCGACCGGGAGGCGCTGGCCGGGACGCTGGCGGCCATTCCGGCTGAGCATCCGTTGAGCGCTGTGGTGCATACGGCGGGTGTGCTGGATGACGGCATTCTTGGCTCGTTGACTGCTGAGCGGGTGGCGGGGGTGTTGCGTCCGAAGGTGGATGCGGCGCTGAATCTGCATGAGTTGACGCGTGACCTTGATCTGTCGGCGTTTGTGTTGTTCTCCGGGGCGGCGGCGGTGTTCGGCGCTCCGGGGCAGGCGAGTTACGCCGCGGCCAACTCCTTCCTGGAGGCGCTTGCTCAGCAGCGGGTGGCGCAGGGGCTCCCCGCCACCGCCCTGGCCTGGGGTCTGTGGGCCGGTGCGGGCATGGGCAGCGGGCTGGATGAGGTGGGTCTGCGGCGTATCGCGCGTGGCGGAGGCGCCCCGATCGCCGCTGATGAGGGGCTTGCCCTCTTCGACGCGGCCTGGGCCGACGGCTCGGCGGTGCTGTTCCCGATGCGGGTCGACTACGCGGGGCTGCGTACCGAGGCCAACGCGACCGGCACCGTACCGGCCCTGTTCCGCGGCCTGGTGCGGGCCCCGGTCCGGCGGGCGGCCACTGCGGCCGTCACCGCCGACGGCTCCACCCTCGCACGGCGCCTGGCCGGGCTCACGCGGCCCGAACAGGACCGTGAGCTGCTGGACTTGGTGTGCGGGCGCGTCGCCGCGGTGCTGGGGCACAGCGGGGCCGATGTGATCGAGGCCGGGCGGGCGTTCAAGGAGCTGGGCTTCGACTCGCTGACGGCGGTCGAGCTGCGCAACGACCTCAAGTCCGTGACCGGACTGCGCCTCCCGGCCACGCTTGTCTTCGATTACCCGACCCCGACCGCCCTCGCCGGTTATCTGCGCGAGGAACTGGTGGGCGCCGAGGAGGCCGTGGCACCCGCCCTCACCAGGGGCGCGGGCGCGGTGTCGGCGGTGGAGGACGACCCGATCGTCATCGTCGGCATGAGCTGCCGCTTCCCGGGTGGTGTGAGCACGCCCGAGGAGCTGTGGGACCTCGTCGCCGCGGGTGGCGACGGCATCTCCGGCTTCCCCGTCGACCGCGGCTGGGACCTGGACGGCCTGTACAACCCGGACCCCGACCACGCGGGTACGTCGTACACCCGCGAGGGCGGCTTCCTGCACAACGCTGCCGACTTCGACCCGGACTTCTTCGGGATCTCGCCGCGTGAGGCCCTCGCCATGGATCCGCAGCAGCGGTTGCTGCTGGAGACGTCGTGGGAGGCGTTCGAGCGGGCGGGCATCGACCCGTCGACCGTGCGCGGCAGCCGGACCGGCGTGTTCGCGGGCGTCATGTACCACGACTACCTCACTGGTACAGCCGACATCCCCGATGGCGTCGAGGGCTACATCGGCACCGGGAACGCGGGCAGCATTGCCTCCGGTCGGGTGGCGTACACCCTGGGCCTTGAGGGCCCGGCGGTGACGGTGGACACGGCGTGTTCGTCGTCGCTGGTGGCGCTGCACCTGGCGATTCAGGCGCTGCGTTCGGGCGAGTGCACGATGGCGCTGGCCGGTGGTGTGGCGGTCATGGCCACCCCTGAGACGTTCGTGGACTTCAGCCGTCAGCGCGGCTTGGCCACGGACGGCCGGTGCAAGTCCTTCGCGGCGGCCGCGGACGGTACGGGCTGGGGCGAAGGCGCGGGCATGCTGCTCGTGGAGCGGCTGTCGGACGCCCGTCGCCATGGTCATCCGGTTCTTGCCACCGTGCGTGGTTCGGCGATCAACCAGGATGGTGCGTCGAATGGTCTGACGGCGCCGAACGGGCCGTCGCAGCAGCGGGTCATCCGGCAGTCGCTGACCAGTGCGGGGCTTTCCGCTGGTGATGTGGATGTGGTCGAGGCGCACGGTACGGGTACGACGCTGGGTGACCCGATCGAGGCGCAGGCGCTGCTGGCCACGTACGGGCGTGACCGGTCGGGTCAGCCGTTGTGGCTGGGGTCCATCAAGTCGAACATCGGGCACACGCAGGCGGCGGCCGGTGTCGCGGGTGTCATCAAGATGGTGATGGCGATGCGGCACGGTGTGCTGCCGCAGACGCTGCACGTCGATGCGCCGTCCTCGCAGGTCGACTGGGCGGAGGGCGCGGTCTCGCTGCTCACGGAGGCGCGGGAGTGGCCGGAGACCGATGGCCGTCCGCGTCGTGCGGGTGTGTCGTCGTTCGGCATCAGTGGCACCAACGCGCACACCATCATCGAGCAGGCGCCGGCGATCGAGACCCCGGCCGTGGTGTCCGAGTCGGACGCCCCCGGTGGCATGCTGACGTGGCCGCTGTCGGCCATGGGCCAAGAGGCCCTGCGCGACCAGGCCCGCCGCCTGCGCGACCGGCTGAGCGTCGCCGACGAGACGGACGACCTCGCCGACATCGGCTACACGCTGGCCACCGGGCGTACGGCGTTCGAGGACCGTGCGGTGCTGGTGGCCGATGGTCGTGAGGGTTTCCTGCGTGCTCTGGAGGCGTTGGCTTCCGGCGAACCGGCCACGGGTGTGGTGCAGGGCTCGGTGGTGCCGGGCAAGGTGGCGTTCCTGTTCACGGGGCAGGGCAGCCAGCGGCTGGGGATGGGCCGTGAGCTGTACGAGGCGTACCCGGTGTTCGCGGAGGCGCTGGACGCCGTATGCGATGAGCTGGACGCGCATCTTGAACGGCCGCTGAAGACGGTGCTGTTCGGGGATGATGCCTCGGCGCTGGACCGGACCGGGTTCACGCAGCCTGCGTTGTTCGCCATCGAGGTGGCGCTGTTCCGGCTGGTCGAGGCGTGGGGTGTGCGGCCGGACTTCCTCTCCGGGCACTCCATTGGTGAGCTGGCTGCCGCGCATGTGGCGGGTGTGCTCTCGCTGGCGGATGCCTGCCGGTTGGTGGCGGCGCGTGGTCGGTTGATGCAGGAGCTTCCGGCCGGTGGCGCGATGATCGCGGTGCAGGCGTCGGAGGACGAGGTTCTGCCGCTGCTCGGTGAGGGTGTGAGCATTGCCGCCCTCAACGGGCCGTCGTCCGTGGTCATCGCGGGTGACGACGATGCTGTGGTTGAGGTCGCGGCGTCGTTCGAGGCTCAGGGCCGTAAGACCAAGCGGCTCACGGTGAGCCATGCGTTCCACTCGCCGCGCATGGACGGGATGCTGGAGGCGTTCCGTGAGGTGGCGGAGGGGCTGTCGTACGAGGCCCCGCGCATCCCGATCGTGTCGAACCTGACGGGTGAGCTGGTCTCTGCTGAGGAGATCGCGACTGCCGACTTCTGGGTGCGGCATGTCCGTGAGGCTGTGCGTTTCCTCGACGGTGTGCGGACGTTGGAAGCGCAGGGCGTGACCACCTTCGTCGAGCTCGGGCCCGACGGTGTGCTGTCCGCGATGGGGCAGGACTGTCTCACCGAGGGCGCGGCCGCGACGGCTTTTGTCGCCGTTCTGCGTGAGGGTCGTTCGGAGGCCGGGACGCTGGCCGGTGCTCTTGCCACGTTGCAGGTCCGGGGTGTGGCCTTGGACTGGGAGGCGTTCTACGCGGGGGCTGGTGCGCGTCGGGTGGAGCTGCCGACGTATGCCTTCCAGCGTCGGCGGTACTGGCTGGATGTGTCGACGGCCACGGTCGCCTCCGGTGCCGCGGCGCTGGATGCCGTGGATGCTCGTTTCTGGGATGCGGTGGAGCGTGGGGATCTGGAGTCGCTTGCTGCGACGCTGGGTCTTGGTGACGAGGACAATGGCGCTCTGGAAGCCCTGTTGCCGTCGATGTCGTTGTGGCGTCGGCGGCAGTCGGAGCGTTCGACGGTGGATGGCTGGCGTTATCGGGTGTCGTGGAAGCCGGTCACCGACCGTGCTGCCGCTTCTCTGAGTGGTCGTTGGCTGGTCGTTGTACCGGCGGGATCGGCTGGGTCCGCGTGGGCGGCCGGTGTCGTCGGGATGCTGGACGACCGTGGTGTCGAGGTGCGGCAGGTCGAGCTGGCTGCCGATGAGGACCGTGCCGCGGTGGCGGAGCGGTTGACCTCGGCCGTGGGTGACGAGGCCGTGACCGGTGTGGTGTCCTTGCTGGCCCTCGCTGAGGGTGACGCGCTGCTGACCACGGCGGCGCTGGCCCAGGCGCTGGGCGATGCGGGCATCGGCGCGCCGCTGTGGGTGGCCACGCGTGGCGCGGTGGCTGTGGGCCGTTCGGATGGCGCGGTCAGCCCGGTGCAGGCGCAGCTGTGGGGTCTGGGCCTGGCGGCGGCGCTGGAGCTGCCCGAGCGCTGGGGTGGTCTGGTCGACCTCCCGGCGACGGCTGATGACCGTGCGGTGGCGCGGCTGGCGGAGGTGCTGGCCGGGGTCGGTGGCGAGGACCAGGTCGCGGTGCGGGCGTCGGGCGTGTTCGGGCGCCGCCTCGTACGAGCCACATCGACCGCGTCGTCCGACGGGTCCTGGACACCGGGCGCCGGTACGACTCTGGTGACCGGTGGCACGGGTGCGTTGGGTGCGCGCGTGGCCCGCTGGCTGGTGGCGAATGGCGCTGGGCATGTCGTGCTCACCAGCCGTCGTGGGCTGGAGGCTCCGGGTGCGGTGGAGCTGCGGGACGAGCTGGCCGCGTCCGGTGCCCGAGTGACGGTGGCCGCCTGCGATGTGGCGGACCGGGATGCGCTCGCGGAGCTGCTGGCTTCCGTCCCGGAGGAGTTGCCGCTGACCGGCGTGTTCCACACGGCCGGTGTGCTGGACGACGGCGTGCTCGACGCGCTGACGCCCGAGCGCTTTACGACCGTGCTGCGCGCCAAGGTGGGCGCGGCGGCGCATCTCGATGAGCTGACGCGTGAGCTGGATCTGTCGGCGTTTGTGCTGTTCTCCTCGATCAGTGGCACGTTCGGTGCCGCGGGTCAGGGCAATTACGCCGCTGCCAACGCCTCCTTGGACGCGCTGGCCGAGCGTCGGCGTGCCGAGGGCTTGCCTGCTACGTCGATCGCCTGGGGTCCGTGGGCCGAGGGCGGCATGGCCGCGGACGATGCCCTGGAGCAGCGGTTGCGCCGTGGCGGTCTGCCGCCGATGGACGCGGAGGTGGCGATCGCCGCCCTTCAGCGGGTGCTGGACGTGGACGACGCGGCGGTTGCCGTCGCGGACATCGACTGGGCCCGGTTCGCGCCGGACCTCACTGCCGTACGTCCGAGCCGCCTGATCGCGGAGTTCGCGGACGTGGCGCAGCCGGGGCAGGACGCTGGTGGCGCTTCCGCCGAGGGTGGGCTTGCCGCGCGGCTTGCCGGGCTGGGTGAGGCCGAGCGGGACCGGTTGCTGCTGGATGTGGTCCGTGGCCAGGTGGCCGCGGTGCTGGGTCATGACGGCTCGGAGTCGATCGGCGTCGATCGGGCGTTCAGTGAGCTGGGCTTTGACTCGCTCACGGCAGTGGAGCTGCGTAACCGGCTGATCGCGGCGACGGGTGTTCAGCTGCCCGCGACGCTGGTCTTCGACTATCCGACGGCGTCGGCTCTCGCGGGTTACCTGCGTACTGAGCTGCTGGGCGTGGATGTCGCGGCTACCGGTGGTGTGGTTGCGCCGACGGTTGCGGTGGCCGACGATCCGATCGCGATTGTGGCGATGAGCTGCCGTTTCCCGGGCGGGGTGCGTTCGCCCGAGGAGCTGTGGGAGTTGCTGTCGGCGGGTGGGGACGCGATCGCGGACTTCCCGGATGACCGTGGCTGGGACCTGGCGGGGCTGTACGACCCGGACCCGGAGCGTCAGGGCACCTCGTACACGCGCGAGGGTGGTTTCCTCTACGACGTTGCCGACTTCGATGCGGCATTCTTTGGCGTGTCGCCGCGTGAGGCGCTGGCCATGGATCCGCAGCAGCGGTTGCTGCTGGAGACGTCGTGGGAGGCGTTCGAGCGGGCGGGCATCGACCCGGCCACTGTGCGTGGTCAGCAGGTCGGTGTGTTCGCCGGAACCAACGGACAGGACTACCTGTCGCTCGAGCGGGCGTCTGACGGGCTTGAGGGCCATTGGGGCACCGGTAACGCGGCGAGTGTGGTGTCCGGTCGGGTGGCGTACACCTTCGGGCTTGAGGGCCCGGCGGTGACGGTGGACACGGCGTGTTCGTCGTCGCTGGTGGCCCTGCATATGGCGGTGCAGGCGCTGCGCTCGGGCGAGTGCTCGATGGCGCTGGCCGGTGGTGTGACCGTGATGTCCACGCCCGACAACTTCATCGACTTCAGCCGTCAGCGTGGGCTGGCTGCGGATGGTCGTATCAAGGCGTTCGCGGCCGGTGCGGATGGCACGGGCTGGGGCGAGGGCGCGGGCATGCTGCTCGTGGAGCGGCTGTCGGATGCTCGCCGCAACGGCCACCCGGTGCTGGCGACGGTACGTGGCTCGGCGATCAACCAGGATGGTGCGTCGAATGGTCTGACGGCGCCGAATGGTCCGTCGCAGCAGCGGGTGATCCGGCAGGCGCTGGCCGGTGCGGGGTTGTCGGCCGCTGATGTGGATGTGGTCGAGGCGCACGGTACGGGTACGACGCTGGGCGACCCGATCGAGGCGCAGGCGCTGCTGGCCACGTACGGGCGTGACCGGTCGGGCCAGCCGTTGTGGCTGGGGTCCATCAAGTCGAACATCGGTCACACGCAGGCCGCCGCCGGTGTCGCGGGCATCATCAAGATGGTGCTGGCGATGCGGCATGGCGTGTTGCCGCAGACGTTGCATGTGGACGAGCCGTCGCCGCACGTGGACTGGGCGTCGGGTGCGGTGTCGCTGCTGACCGAGCGGATGGGCTGGCCGGAGACCGGCGGTCCGCGCCGCGCGGGCGTGTCCGCGTTCGGTATCAGCGGCACCAATGCGCACACCATCATCGAGCAGGCGCCGCCGGTCGATGAACCGGTTGAGGTGGCCGAGCCGCGTGGTCTCGGCGGTGTGCTGCCGTTCGTGCTGTCGGCGAAGAACACCGAGGCGCTGCGGGAGCAGGCCGCGCGGTTGCGGGCGTTTGTGGAGTCGCGGCCGGAGTCGGGGCTGCTCGATGTGGCTCACGCCTTGGCGGTCGGGCGCGCTGCTCTGGAGCGGCGTGCGGTGGTCAGCGTTGGTGGCCGGGATGAGCTGCTGCGGACGCTTGATGCGCTGGCAGAGGGCGAGTCTGTCTCGGGTGTGGTCGAGGGGACGGTCGCCGAGGGCAAGCTGGCGTTCCTGTTCACGGGTCAGGGCAGCCAGCGGCTGGGGATGGGCCGCGAGCTGTATGACGCTTTCCCGGTGTTCGCGGATGCGTTGGATGAGGTGTGTGCGCATCTGGACCTGCAGCTTGAGCGACCGTTGCGGGATGTGCTGTTCGGGGACGATGCCTCTGCGCTGGATCAGACCGGGTTCACGCAGCCTGCGTTGTTCGCGGTTGAGGTGGCTATGTTCCGGCTGGTCGAGGCGTGGGGTCTGACGCCGGACTTCCTCTCCGGGCACTCCATTGGTGAGTTGGCTGCCGCGCATGTGGCGGGCGTGTTGTCCCTTGAGGACGCGTGCACGCTGGTTGCGGCGCGTGGGCGGTTGATGCAGGAGCTTCCGGCTGGTGGCGCGATGGTCGCGGTGCAGGCGTCGGAGGACGAGGTTCTGCCGCTGCTCGGTGAGCGGGTGAGCATTGCCGCCCTCAACGGGCCCACAGCGGTGGTCATCGCGGGCGACGAGGACGCTGTGGTTGAGATCGCGGCGTCGTTCGAGGCTCAGGGCCGTAAGACGAAGCGGCTGACGGTCAGCCATGCGTTCCATTCGCCGCGTATGGACGGGATGCTGGAGGCGTTCCGTGCGGTGGCCGAGGGGCTGTCGTACGAGGCCCCGCGCATACCGATCGTCTCCAACCTCACCGGGGACGTCGTCTTCGCCGAGGAGATCACGACCGCCGACTTCTGGGTGCGGCATGTCCGCGAGGCGGTGCGTTTCCTCGATGGCGTGCGTGCTCTGGAAGCGCAGGGTGTGACGACGTTCGTCGAGCTGGGCCCCGACGGTGTGCTCACCGCGATGGCGCAGGAGTGCGTGACCGGCGACGACACCGACGCCGCGTTCGCCGCCGTCTGCCGCAAGGATCGCCCCGAGGCCGAGGCTCTGCTGTCGGCCGTCGCCCGGGCGCATGTGCGTGGGGTGACGCCGGACTGGACGGCTGTCTTCACTGGTGCGGGTGCGCGGCGGGTGGAGTCGGACGAGCTGCCGACGTATGCCTTCCAGCGCCAGCGGTACTGGGTCGACGCCCCGGCACGGGCGGCCGTGGTGGCGGAGGCCGGACCGGGTTCTGCCGTTGACGGGCGGTTCTGGGATGTGGTGGAGCGTGGGGATGTAGCCGCGCTGGCTGCGGAGTTGGAGGTGGATCCGGGGCTTTCGCTGGGCGAGGTGCTGCCTGCGTTGTCGTCGTGGCGGCGGCAGGAGGTTGTGCGTTCGGCGGTGGATGGCTGGCGTTACCGGGTTTCGTGGAAGCCGGTCAGCGACCGTGCTGCTGCTTCCCTGAGCGGTCGTTGGCTGGTCGTCGTACCGGCGGGGTCGGTCGAGGATGCGTGGGCGGCCGGTGTCGTACGGATGCTGGACGACCGCGGTGTCGACGTGGTGCGGGTCGAGCTGGCTGCCGATGAGGACCGTGCTGCGGTGGCGGAGCGGCTGACCTCGGCCGTCGGCGGCGAGGCCGTGACCGGTGGCGTGGTGTCGCTGCTGGCCCTCGGGGGCGGTGATGGGCTGCTGGGTACGACTGTTGTGACGCAGGCCCTGGGCGATGCGGGTGTCGGTGCGCCGTTGTGGGTGGCCACGCGGGGTGCCGTAGCCGTTGGGCGTTCGGATGGCGCGGTCAGCCCGGTGCAGGCGCAGGTGTGGGGTCTGGGCCGGGTGGCGGCGCTGGAGCTGCCGGAGCGCTGGGGCGGTCTCGTTGATCTGCCGGAGTCGGTGGATGAGCGGGCGTTGGCGCGGCTGGCGGGTGTGCTGGCCGGGGCCGCTGGTGAGGACCAGGCCGCGGTGCGCGCTTCGGGCGTGTTCGGACGTCGGCTGGTACGGGCATCCGCGCCCGCTTCGGACAGCTCCTGGACACCGGGTGCCGGATCGGTGCTGGTGACTGGTGGCACGGGTGCGCTTGGCGCACATGTGGCGCGCTGGCTGGTGGCGAATGGCGCCGGGCATGTGGTGCTGACCAGCCGTCGTGGGCTGGAGGCTCCGGGTGCGGTGGAGCTGCGGGACGAGTTGGTGGCGTCGGGCGCTCGCGTGACGGTGGCCGCGTGTGATGTGGCGGACCGGGACGCGCTCGCGGAGCTGCTGGCCGGGCTTCCGGCGGAGCTTGCGCTGACCGCTGTTGTGCATGCGGCCGGTGTGCTGGACGACGGCGTTGTGGACACGCTGGACGCCGAGCGCCTGGAGCGGGTGCTGCGCGCCAAGGCTGCCTCCGCGCAGAACCTCCATGAGTTGACGCGTGAGCTGGACCTTTCGGCGTTTGTGCTCTTCTCGTCCATCAGTGGTTCGGTGGGTGCGGCCGGGCAGGGTAACTATGCGGCGGCCAATGCGTATCTGGATGCGTTGGCCGAGCGTCGGCGTGCCGAGGGGCTGCCTGCCACGTCGATCGCCTGGGGTCCGTGGGCCGAGGGTGGCATGGCTGCGGACGAGGCGCTTGAGCGGCGGATGCGTCGTGATGGGGTGCCGCCGATGGCGCCCGAGTCGGCCGTCGCCGCACTGCAGCGCGCGCTGGAACTCGATGACGTCGCCGTAACGGTCGCGGACATTGACTGGGAGAGCTACGCCCGCACGTTCACCGCCGTACGGCCGAGCCAGCTGATCGCCGATCTGCCGGAGGTCGGGACGCGTGGCGCGACCGGCGCCGAGACCGGACAGGTCGTCACCGACGCCAACGCTGCCTCGCCTCTCGGTGAGCGGCTGAGCGGCCTCCCGAGGGCTGAACAGGACCGTGAGCTGCTGGAGTTGGTGCGTGGGCAGGTCGCGTCGGTGCTGGGGCACGGCGGGGCCGAGGCGGTCGAGGGCGGGCGTGCCTTCAAGGAGCTGGGCTTCGACTCGCTCACGGCGGTGGAGCTGCGTAACCGCCTGAACGCGGCGACCGGGCTGAAGCTGTCCGCCACGCTGATTTACGACTACCCCAACGCGGCCGTCCTCGCAGACCATCTGCGTACGGAGCTGCTGGGCGTGGATGTCGCGGCTACTGGTGGTGTGGTTGCGCCGACGGTTGCGGTAGCCGACGATCCGATCGCGATCGTGGCGATGAGCTGCCGTTTCCCGGGCGGCGTGCGCTCGCCCGAAGACCTGTGGGAGCTGTTGACGGCGGGTGGGGACGCGATTGCGGAGTTCCCGTCCGACCGTGGCTGGGATCTGGCGGGGCTGTACGACCCGGACCCGGACCGTCTGGGGACGTCGTACACGCGTGAGGGTGGTTTCCTTTACGACGCCGGGGATTTCGACGCCTCGTTCTTCGGGATTTCGCCGCGTGAGGCGCTGGCGATGGATCCGCAGCAGCGGTTGCTGCTGGAGACCTCCTGGGAGGCGTTCGAGCGGGCGGGCATTGACCCGGCCACTGTGCGTGGTCAGCAGGTCGGTGTGTTCGCCGGGACCAACGGCCAGGACTACCTGTCGCTGCTGATGCAGGCGCCCGAGGGTCTGGAAGGCCATTTGGGCACGGGCAATGCGGCGAGCGTGGTGTCCGGGCGGGTGGCCTACACCTTCGGTCTTGAGGGTCCGGCCGTCACCGTCGACACGGCGTGTTCGTCGTCGCTGGTCGCCCTGCACATGGCCGTTCAGGCGCTGCGGAGTGGCGAGTGCTCGATGGCACTCGCGGGTGGTGTGACGGTGATGTCCACGCCCGACAACTTCATCGACTTCAGCCGTCAGCGTGGGCTGGCTGCGGATGGTCGTATCAAGGCGTTCGCGGCCGGTGCGGATGGCACGGGCTGGGGCGAAGGCGCGGGCATGCTGCTGGTCGAGCGGCTGTCGGACGCGGAGAAGAACGGCCACCCGGTGTTGGCGGTCGTGCGTGGTTCGGCGATCAACCAGGATGGTGCGTCGAATGGTCTGACGGCGCCGAACGGCCCGTCGCAGCAGCGGGTGATCCGCCAGGCGCTGGCCGGTGCGGGGTTGTCGGCCGGTGATGTGGATGTGGTCGAGGCGCACGGTACGGGTACGACGCTGGGCGACCCGATCGAGGCGCAGGCGCTGCTGGCCACGTACGGGCAGGAGCGGGATGGGGAGCAGCCGTTGTGGCTGGGTTCCATCAAGTCGAACATCGGGCACACGCAGGCGGCGGCTGGTGTCGCGGGCATCATCAAGATGGTGCTGGCGATGCGGCATGGCGTGCTGCCGCAAACGCTGCACGTGGACGAGCCGTCGCCGCACGTCGACTGGTCGGCGGGCGCGGTGTCGCTGCTGACGGAGCAGACGGAGTGGCCGGAGACGGGCCGCCTGCGCCGCGCCGGTATCTCCTCGTTCGGCATCAGCGGCACCAACGCGCACACCATCATCGAGCAGGCCCCGGTCCCGGCCCTTTCGGCCGCACTGGCCGAGGAACCCGAGTCGCGTGAGCTGGCCGCGTTGCCGTGGCTGCTGTCGGCGAAGGACGGGCAGGCTCTGCGCGCCCAGGCCGTTCAGCTGGCCGCCCATCTCCGGGCCCGTCCCGAACTGACCGCGACCGACCTTGCCTTCTCGCTTGCCACCAGCCGCGCCACGCTGGAACAGCGTGCGGCGCTCGTCACCACTGACCGTGAGACGTTCCTCGCGGGCCTGGACGCGCTGGAGCGGGGCGAGTCCGCCCCGGGCCTCATCGAGGGCTCGGTGGCCGAGCGCGGCAAGGTGGCGTTCCTGTTCACGGGGCAGGGGAGCCAGCGGCTCGGGATGGGGCGTGAGCTGTACGACGCCTATCCGGTGTTCGCCGATGCTCTCGACGCGGTGTGCGCGCATCTGGATCTGTACCTTGAGCGGCCGTTGCGGGACGTCCTGTTCGGGGACGATGCCGAGGCTCTGGATCAGACCGGCTTCACCCAGCCTGCGTTGTTCGCGGTTGAGGTGGCGCTGTTCCGTCTTGTTGAGGCGTGGGGTCTGACGCCGGACTTCCTCTCCGGTCATTCGATTGGTGAGCTGGCTGCCGCGCATGTGGCGGGTGTGCTCTCCCTTGACGACGCCGCGAAGTTGGTGGCGGCGCGTGGTCGCCTGATGCAGGAGCTTCCGGCGGGCGGCGCGATGGTTGCGGTGCAGGTGTCGGAGGACGAGGTGGTGCCGCTGCTGACCGAGCGGGTGAGCATTGCTGCCCTCAACGGGCCGTCGTCCGTGGTCATCGCGGGTGACGAGGATGCGGTTCTGGAGATCGCTTCCGGTTTCGAGGCGCAGGGTCGTAAGACGAAGCGGCTCACGGTCAGCCATGCTTTCCACTCGCCGCGTATGGACGGGATGCTGGACGCGTTCCGCGAGGTGGCCGAGGGGCTGTCGTACGAGGCGCCGCGTATCCCGATCGTCTCCAACCTGACCGGGAATGTCGTCTCCGCCGAGGACATCACGACTGCCGACTTCTGGGTGCGGCATGTCCGGGAGGCGGTCCGCTTCCTCGATGGTGTCCGCACCCTTGAGGCTCAGGGCGTGACGACTTTCGTCGAGCTGGGTCCCGATGGTGTGCTCACCGCGATGGCGCAGGAGTGCGTGACCGGCGAGGATGCCGCGTTCGTGGCCGCGCTGCGCAAGGGGCGGGTGGAGGCGGAGTCGGTGACGGCTGCCCTCGCCACGTTGCAGGTCCGGGGCGTGGCCCTGGACTGGGAGGCGTTCTACGCCGGGGCTGGTGCGCGGCGCGTGGAGCTGCCGACGTATGCCTTCCAGCGTCGGCGGTACTGGCTGGATGTGTCGACGGCCACGGTCGCCTCCGGTGCCACGGCGTTGGACGCCGTGGATGCCCGCTTCTGGGATGCGGTGGAGCGTGGGGATCTGGAGTCGCTTGCTGCGACGCTGGGTCTTGGTGACGAGGACAATGGCGCTCTGGAAGCCCTGTTGCCGTCGATCTCGTCGTGGCGTCGGCGGCAGTCGGAGCGTTCGACGGTGGATGGCTGGCGTTATCGGGTGTCGTGGAAGCCGGTCACTGACCGTGCTGCTGCTTCCCTGAGCGGTCGTTGGCTGGTGGTCGTACCGGCGGGGTCGGTCGAGGATGCGTGGGTCGACGGTGTCGTACGGATGCTGGACGACCGTGGTGTCGACGTGGTGCGGGTCGAGCTGGCTGCCGATGAGGACCGTGCCGCGGTGGCGGAGCGGTTGACCTCGGCCGTGGGTGACGAGGCCGTGACCGGTGTGGTGTCCTTGCTCGCCCTCGCTGAGGGTGACGCGCTGCTGCGTACGGCGGCGCTGACGCAGGCGCTGGGCGATGCGGGTGTCGGTGCGCCGTTGTGGGTGGCCACGCGTGGCGCGGTGGCTGTGGGCCGTTCGGATGGCGCGGTCAGCCCGGATCAGGCGCAGCTGTGGGGTCTGGGCCGGGTGGCGGCTCTGGAGCTGCCGGAGCGCTGGGGTGGTCTGGTCGATCTGCCGGAGTCGGTGGATGACCGTGCGATTGCGCGGCTGGCCGAGGTGCTGGCCGGAGCCGGTGGTGAAGACCAGGCCGCGGTACGTGCTTCGGGCGTGTTCGGACGTCGGTTGGTGCCGGCGTCCGCCTCCGCGTCGGACGGCTCCTGGACTCCGGGTGCCGGGTCGGTGCTGGTGACGGGTGGCACGGGTGCGCTGGGCGCGCACGTGGCCCGTTGGCTGATCGACAAGGGCGCCGAGCACGTGGTGCTCACCAGCCGTCGTGGGCTGGAGGCCCCGGGTGCGGTGGAGCTGCGGGACGAGCTGTCCGCGTCCGGTGCGCGGGTGACCGTGGCCGCGTGTGATGTGTCCGACCGGGACGCGCTCGCGGAGCTGCTGGCCGGGCTTCCGGCGGAGCTTGCGCTGACCGCTGTTGTGCATGCGGCCGGTGCGCTGGACGACGGCGTACTGGACTCGCTCACCCCCGAGCGGTTCGCCTCGGTGCTCCGGGCGAAGGCCGACGCCGCGTTCCATCTGGACGAGCTGACGCGTGAGCTGGACCTTTCGGCGTTTGTGCTCTTCTCGTCCATCAGTGGTTCGGTGGGTGCGGCCGGTCAGGGCAACTATGCGGCGGCCAATGCGTATCTGGATGCGTTGGCCGAGCGTCGGCGTGCCGAGGGGCTGCCTGCCACGTCGATCGCCTGGGGCCCGTGGGCCGAGGGTGGCATGGCTGCGGATGAGGCGCTTGAGCGGCGGATGCGTCGTGATGGGGTGCCGCCGATGGCGCCCGAGTCGGCCGTCGCCGCACTGCAGCGCGCGCTGGAACTCGATGACATCGCCGTGACGGTGGCGGACATCGACTGGGACCGGTTCCTCGGCGAGTTCACCGCCGTGCGAGCGAGTGTGCTCTTCGGCGAGCTGCCTGCGGCCCGTCCGGTGTCGGACGGCGCGGGTGCGCCGCGTCCGGCCGCCACCGCCGGGACCGGGACGCTGGCCGAGCGGCTGGCCGGTCTGACGGAGACCGAGCGCGCGCAGACGCTGCTGGAGTTGGTGCGTGGGCAGGTCGCGTCGGTGCTGGGGCACGGCGGGGCCGAGGCGGTCGAGGGCGGGCGTGCCTTCAAGGAGCTGGGCTTCGACTCGCTCACCGCCGTTGAACTCCGTAACCGCCTGAGCGCGGCGACTGGGCTGAAGCTGTCCGCCACGCTGATTTACGACTACCCCAACGCGGCCGTTCTGGCCGATCATCTGCGTACCGAACTGCTGGGCGTGGATGTCGCGGTGACCGGTGGTGTGGTGGCGCCGACGGTTGCGGTGGCCGACGATCCGATCGCGATCGTGGCGATGAGCTGCCGCTTCCCGGGTGGGGTGCGCTCGCCGGAAGAGCTGTGGGAGTTGCTGTCGGCGGGTGGGGACGCGGTAGCCGAGTTCCCGTCCGACCGTGGCTGGGACCTGGCGGGGCTGTACGACCCCAACCCGGAGCGTCAGGGGACGTCGTACACGCGTGAGGGTGGTTTCCTTTACGACGCCGGGGATTTCGACGCCTCGTTCTTCGGGATTTCGCCGCGTGAGGCGCTTGCGATGGATCCGCAGCAGCGGTTGCTGCTGGAGACGTCGTGGGAGGCGTTCGAGCGGGCGGGCATCGACCCGGCCACTGTGCGTGGTCAGCAGGTCGGTGTCTTCGCCGGTACCAACGGCCAGGACTACCTGTCGCTGCTTGAGCGTGCGTCTGAGGGGCTTGAGGGCCACTGGGGTACGGGCAACGCGGCGAGTGTGGTGTCCGGTCGGATCTCGTACACCTTCGGGCTTGAGGGCCCGGCGGTGACGGTGGACACGGCCTGCTCGTCGTCGCTGGTCGCCCTGCACATGGCCGTTCAGGCGCTGCGGAGTGGCGAGTGCTCGATGGCACTCGCGGGTGGTGTGACGGTCATGTCCACGCCCGACAACTTCATCGACTTCAGCCGTCAGCGTGGGCTTGCGGCGGATGGTCGGATCAAGGCGTTCGCGGCCGGTGCGAATGGCACGGGCTGGGGCGAGGGCGCGGGCATGCTGCTGGTGGAGCGGCTGTCGGATGCTCGCCGCAACGGCCACCCGGTGCTGGCGACGGTGCGTGGCTCGGCGATCAACCAGGACGGTGCGTCGAATGGTCTGACGGCGCCGAATGGCCCGTCGCAGCAGCGTGTCATCCGGCAGGCGCTGGCCGGTGCTGGTCTGTCCGTGTCCGAGGTGGACGCGGTCGAGGCCCATGGCACCGGTACGACGCTGGGCGACCCGATCGAGGCGCAGGCGTTGCTGGCCACGTACGGGCAGGAGCGGGATGGGGAGCAGCCGTTGTGGCTGGGTTCCATCAAGTCGAACATCGGGCACACGCAGGCGGCGGCTGGTGTCGCGGGCATCATCAAGATGGTGATGGCCATGCGGCACGGTGTGCTGCCGCGCACGCTGCACGTGGATGAGCCGTCGCCGCACGTCGACTGGTCGATGGGCGCGGTCTCGCTGCTGACGGAGCAGACGGAGTGGCCGGAGACGGGCCGCCTGCGCCGCGCCGGTATCTCCTCGTTCGGCATCAGCGGCACCAACGCGCACACCATCATCGAGCAGGCCCCGGTGGTGGACGAACCGACCGAGGTGGCCGAGCCGCGTGACCTCGGCGGACTCCTGCCGTTCGTCCTGTCGGCCAAGAACGCTGGGGCGCTGCGGGAGCAGGCCGCGCGCCTGCGCACTCACATCGAGACGCGGCCGGAGTCGGGGCTGCTCGATGTAGCTCATGCCTTGGCCGTCGGTCGCGCTGCTCTGGAGCGGCGTGCGGTGGTCACCGTTGGTGACCGGAACGAGCTGCTGCGGACGCTCGACGCGCTGGCAGAGGGCGAGTCCGCCCCGGGTGTGGTCGAGGGGACCGTCGCGGAAGGCAAGCTGGCGTTCCTGTTCACCGGTCAGGGCAGCCAGCGGCTGGGCATGGGCCGCGAGCTGTACGACGCCTTCCCTGTGTTCGCCGATGCCCTGGACGCGGTGTGTGCGCATCTGGACCTGCATCTTGAGCGGCCGCTGCGGGACGTCCTGTTCGGGGACGATGCCTCGGCGCTGGACCGGACCGGGTTCACCCAGCCTGCGTTGTTCGCGGTTGAGGTGGCGTTGTTCCGGCTGGTCGAGGCGTGGGGTCTGCGGCCGGACTTCCTGTCCGGTCATTCGATTGGTGAGCTGGCTGCCGCGCATGTGGCGGGTGTGCTCTCCCTTGATGACACGTGCACGCTGGTGGCGGCTCGTGGGCGTCTGATGCAGGAGCTTCCGGCCGGTGGCGCGATGGTGGCGGTGCAGGCGTCGGAGGACGAGGTGCTGCCGCTGCTCGGTGAGCGGGTGAGCATTGCCGCCCTCAACGGGCCGTCGTCGGTGGTCGTCGCGGGTGACGAGGATGCGGTTCTGGAGATCGCCGCGTCTTTCGAGGCGCAGGGTCGTAAGACCAAGCGGCTCACGGTCAGCCACGCGTTCCACTCGCCGCGCATGGACGGCATGCTGGACGCGTTCCGCGAGGTCGCGCAGGGGCTTTCGTACGAGGCGCCGCGCATCCCGATCGTGTCGAACCTGACCGGTGCCGTGGTGTCCGCCGAGGAGATCACCAGCCCGGACTTCTGGGTGCGGCATGTCTGGGAGGCCGTGCGCTTCCTCGACGGTGTGCGGACCCTTGAGGCTCAGGGCGTGACCACCTTCGTCGAGCTGGGCCCCGACGGTGTGCTCTCCGCGATGGCGCAGGAGTGCCTGACCGGCGACGACACCGACGCCGCGTTCGCCGCCGTCTGCCGCAAGGACCGTCCCGAGGCCGAGGCTCTGCTGTCGGCCGTCGCCCGGGCGCATGTGCGCGGGGTGACGCCGGACTGGACGGCTGTCTTCGGCGGGGCCGGTGCGCGGCGGGTGGATCTGCCGACGTATGCCTTCCAGCGCCAGCGGTACTGGCCGACCGCCGCCCCCCTCGCGGTGGGCGACCTGGAGTCGGTCGGGATGGGTGACATCGAGCATCCGCTGCTCGGCGCCGCCGTCGCGCTCGCGGATGACGATGGCTATCTGTTCACGGGGGTGCTTTCCCCTCGTACGCATCCGTGGTTGGCGGATCACGAGGTCATGGACACCGTGCTGCTGCCCGGCACGGCCTTCGTGGAGCTGGCGTGTGCTGCCGGTGCCCAGGTGGGTTATGCGCGGCTGGACGAACTGACCCTGGAGGCCCCGCTTGTGCTCCCGGAGCACACCGGGGTGCGGGTGCAGCTCGTGGTGGAGGGGCCGGACGCGTCGGGTCGCCGTTCCTTCAGCCTGCATTCGCGGCGGCAGGACGCACTCGGGACGGAGCCGTGGACGCGGCATGCCGCCGGTGTGCTCGCCGTCGGGGCCCGAAGCGCTGAGCTGGATGAGCTGGGTGTGTGGCCGCCGCAGGGCGCCACGCCGATCGCGGTCGACGGGCTGTACGAGGAGCTGGCCGGGGCGGGCCTCGGCTATGGGCCGGTGTTCCGGGGGCTCAAGGGCGCCTGGCGGCTTGGCGAGGATCTGTACGCCGAGGTCGGCTTCCCCGAGGACGCGGACGTGACGTCGGGCGGCGAAGCCGAGCGGTTCGGGTTGCACCCGGCGCTGCTGGACGCCGCGCTGCATGCCCTCGGCAGTGAGGGCGTCGACCGCGATGCGGCGTCGACGGAGGGCGCGCTGCTTCCGTTCGCGTGGAGCGGTGTGCAGTTGCACGCGGCGGGGGCCGGTGCGCTGCGGGTGCGGTTGTCCGAGCAGTCGCCGAACGTGGTCTCGCTGCTGGTCGCTGACGGTATGGGCCGCGCGGTGGCCACGGTCGAGTCCGTGGCGCTGCGCCCGGCCTCGGCCGACCAGGTGCACGCCGCGCGGAGTGGGCTGCACGAGTCGCTGTTCCGGCTGGAGTGGTCGCCGGTTCCGGCGCCCGCCATGCGTGCGGCGACGGGCGAATGGGCGGTGCTCGGGGCGGATGCCGGGCAACTGGCCGCACTCGACGGCACGTTCGGGACCCAGATCCGGCTCGCCGCGTACGGTGATGTGGCGGCGCTGGGTACGGCGGTGGACGCCGGGGCGTCCGTGCCGGACACGGTGCTGCTGGTCGGTCTCGGTGACGGCGGCGACGCGCCGGCCGTGCACGAGGCCACGCAGACCATGCTTGCCACGCTTCAGGCGTGGTTGGCCGATGAGCGGTTTGCCGGGTCGCGGTTGGTGTTGCTGACCCGGGGTGCGGTGGAGACCGAGCCGGGTGCGGGTGTGGTGGATCTGTCGCAGGCCGCGGTGCGTGGTCTGTTCCGTTCCGCACAGTCGGAGAACCCTGGCCGTCTGGTGCTGCTGGACGTGGACGGGGACCAGAGCTCGTACCGTTCGGTGCCTGCGGCGCTGGGCGTGACCGAGGATGAGCTGACGCTTCGTTCGGGTGCGGTGCTCGCGCCACGGCTGGCCCGGGTGCCGGTCACCGACGCCGCCGAAGCCGCTCCGTCCTTCGATGAGGACGGCACGGTGCTGATCACCGGCGCCTCCGGAAACCTGGGTGGCCTCTTCGCTCGTCATCTGGTCTCGGCTCATGGTGTGCGGCGGCTGCTGCTGGTCAGTCGCCGTGGCGCTGGCGCGGACGGTGCGGAGGAGTTGGGCGCCGAGCTGGCGGCGGCTGGTGCCGAGGTGACCTGGGCGGCGTGTGATGTGGCCGACCGGGAGGCGCTGGCCGGGACGCTTGCCGCTGTTCCGGCTGAGCATCCGTTGAGCGCTGTGGTGCATACGGCGGGCGTGCTGGATGACGGCATTCTTGGCTCGTTGACGCCTGAGCGGGTGGTGGGGGTGTTGCGTCCGAAGGTGGATGCGGCGCTGAATCTGCATGAGTTGACGCGGGATCTTGATCTGTCGGCGTTTGTGTTGTTCTCCGGGGCGGCGGCGGTGTTCGGCGCTCCGGGGCAGGCGAGTTACGCCGCGGCCAACTCCTTCCTGGAGGCGCTTGCTCAGCAGCGGGTGGCGCAGGGGCTCCCCGCCACCGCCCTGGCCTGGGGCCTGTGGGCCGGTGCGGGCATGGGCAGCGTCCTGGACGAGGTCGACCTGCGGCGTATCGCGCGTGGCGGGATCGCCCCGATCGCTGCCGACGAGGGGCTTGAGCTGTTCGACGCGGCCCGGGCCGACGGCTCGGCGGTGCTGTTCCCGATGCGGCTCGACTACGCGGGGCTGCGTACCGAAGCGACGGCTACCGGTGTCGTACCGTCCTTGTTCCGCGGCCTGGTGCGGGCTCCGGTCCGGCGGGCCGGAGCGGGGGCCGTCACGGCCACGGACGGTTCCTCGTTCGCCCAGCGTCTCGCCGGGCTCACGCGGGCCGAACAGGAGCGTGAGCTGCTGGACTTGGTGTGCGGGCGGGTCGCCGCGGTGCTGGGGCACAGCGGGGCCGATGTGATCGAGGCCGGGCGGGCGTTCAAGGAGCTGGGCTTCGACTCGCTGACGGCGGTCGAGCTGCGCAACGACCTGAAGACGGTCACCGGGCTGAGGCTTCCGGCAACGCTCATCTTCGACTACCCGACCCCGACCACCCTCGCCGGTTATCTGCGTGAGGAGCTGGTGGGAGACGAGGAGGCCCCGGCGCCGCTCGTTCCCGCTCGGGTGGAGGCAAGCCCGGCGGTGGGGGACGATCCGATCGTCATCGTCGGCATGAGCTGCCGCTTCCCCGGTGGGGTGCGTACTCCCGAGGACCTGTGGGAGCTGGTCGCCACGGGTGGCGATGGCATCTCGGGCTTCCCGGTGGACCGTGGCTGGGACCTCGATGGTCTGTATCACCCGGACCCCGACCACGCCGGTACGTCGTACACGCGTGAGGGTGGCTTCCTGCATGACGCCGCCGACTTCGATCCGGACTTCTTCGGGATCTCGCCGCGCGAGGCCATCGCCATGGATCCGCAGCAGCGACTGTTGCTGGAGACGTCGTGGGAGGCGTTCGAGCGGGCGGGCATCGACCCGGCGACCGTGCGCGGCAGCCGGACCGGCGTGTTCGCGGGCGTCATCTACCACGACTACCTCTCCGGGCCGGGCGACATCCCCGACGGTGTCGAGGGCTACATCGGCACGGGCAACGCGGGCAGTGTCGCTTCCGGGCGAGTGGCGTACACCCTGGGTCTTGAGGGCCCGGCGGTCACGATCGACACGGCCTGCTCGTCGTCGCTGGTGGCGCTGCACTGGGCGATCCAGGCGCTGCGCTCGGGTGAGTGCACGATGGCGCTGGCCGGTGGTGCGGTGGTCATGGCCACCCCTGAGACGTTCGTGGACTTCAGCCGTCAGCGCGGTCTTGCCGCCGATGGTCGCTGCAAGTCGTTCGCCGCGTCGGCGGACGGTACGGGCTGGAGTGAAGGCGCGGGCATGCTGCTCGTGGAGCGGCTGTCGGACGCACGGCGTAACGGCCACCCGGTGCTGGCCATCGTGCGTGGCTCGGCCATCAACCAGGACGGTGCGTCCAACGGTCTGACGGCGCCCAACGGCCCGTCCCAGCAGCGTGTCATCCGGCAGTCGCTGACCAGCGCCGGTCTGACGACCGGCGATGTGGATGTGGTCGAGGCGCACGGTACGGGTACGACGCTGGGCGACCCGATCGAGGCGCAGGCGCTGCTGGCCACGTACGGACGCGACCGGTCGGGCCAGCCGCTGTGGCTGGGCTCGATCAAGTCCAACATCGGGCACACGCAGGCGGCGGCCGGTGTCGCGGGCATCATCAAGATGGTGATGGCCATGCGGCACGGCGTGCTGCCGCAGACGCTGCATGTGGACGAGCCGTCGCCGAACGTGGACTGGGCGGACGGTGCGGTCTCGCTGCTGACCGAGCGGGTGGAGTGGCCCGAGACGGGCCGTCCGCGTCGTGCGGGTGTGTCGTCGTTCGGCATCAGTGGCACCAACGCGCACACCATCATCGAGCAGCCGCCGGTCCTGGAGGACTCCGAGGACGGGGCGGGCCGGCCGTCCGCCGTGCCGCCGGTGCTGCCGTGGCCGTTGTCGGCCATGGGCCGGGAGGCGCTGGGTGAGCAGGCCCTTCGTCTGCTCGACCGGGTGCGTTCCGCCGATGGGGATGTGGACCTGGCCGGGATCGGCTACACCCTGGCTGCCGGGCGTACGGCGTTCGAGGACCGTGCGGTGCTGGTGGCCGATGGTCGTGAGGGTTTCCTGCGTGCTCTGGAGGCGTTGGCTTCCGGCGAACCGGCCACGGGTGTGGTGCAGGGTTCTCCGGTGGCTGGCAAGCTCGCGTTCCTGTTCACGGGGCAGGGCAGCCAGCGGCTGGGGATGGGCCGTGAGCTGTACGAGGCGTACCCGGTGTTCGCCGAGGCGCTGGACGCCGTATGCGATGAACTGGACGCGCATCTTGAACGGCCGCTGAAGACGGTGCTGTTCGGGGATGACGCTGCTGTCCTGGATCAGACCGGCTTCACCCAGCCTGCGTTGTTCGCGGTTGAGGTGGCGCTGTTCCGGCTGGTCGAGGCGTGGGGTGTGCGGCCCGACTTCCTCTCCGGGCACTCCATTGGTGAGCTGGCTGCCGCGCATGTGGCGGGTGTGCTGTCGCTGGCGGACGCCGCGAAGTTGGTCGCTGCTCGTGGTCGGTTGATGCAGGAGCTGCCGTCCGGTGGCGCGATGGTCGCGGTGCAGGCGTCGGAGGACGAGGTGGTGCCGCTGCTGACCGAGCGGGTGAGCATCGCCGCCCTCAACGGGCCGTCGTCCGTGGTCATCGCGGGTGACGAGGATGCGGTTCTGGAGATCGCTTCCGGTTTCGAGGAGCGGGGTCGTAAGACGAAGCGGCTCACGGTCAGCCATGCTTTCCACTCGCCGCGTATGGACGGGATGCTGGAGGCGTTCCGCGAGGTGGCGCAGGGGCTTTCGTACGAGGCGCCGCGTATCCCGATCGTCTCCAACCTGACCGGTGATGTCGTCTCCGCTGAGGAGATCGCGAGTGCCGACTTCTGGGTGCGGCATGTCCGGGAGGCGGTGCGCTTCCTCGATGGCATGCGGACGTTGGAAGCCCAGGGCGTGACGACGTTCGTCGAGCTGGGTCCCGATGGTGTGCTCACCGCGATGGCGCAGGAGTGTGTGACCGGCGAGGATGCCGCGTTCACTGCCGCGCTGCGCAAGGGGCGGGTGGAGGCGGAGTCGGTGACGGCTGCCCTCGCCACGTTGCAGGTCCGGGGTGTGGCCCTGGACTGGGAGGCGTTCTACGCCGGGGCTGGCGCGCGGCGCGTGGAGCTGCCGACGTATGCCTTCCAGCGTCGGCGGTACTGGCTGGATGTGTCGACGGCCACGGCCACCTCTGACGCCACGGCCCAGGGCGCGGTGGACGCCCGCTTCTGGGAGGCCATCGAGCGCGGGGATCTGGAATCCCTCGCGGCGACGCTGGGTCTTGGTGACGAGGACAACGGCGCGCTGGAGTCGCTGCTGCCGTCGATCTCGTCGTGGCGTCGGCGGCAGTCGCAGCGTTCGACGGTGGACGGCTGGCGTTATCGGGTGTCGTGGAAGCCGGTCACCGACCGCGCTACCGCTTCCCTGAGTGGCCGTTGGCTGGTGGTCGTACCGGCTGAGGCAACCGAGGCCGCGTGGGTCGACGGTGTCGTACGGATGCTGAACGACCGTGGTGTCGACGTGGCGCGGGTCGAGCTGGCTGCTGAGGACGACCGGACGGCGGTGGCGGCGCGGCTGACCTCGGCCAACGGCGACGAGGCCGTGACCGGCGGTGTGGTGTCCCTGCTGGCCCTGGCGGACGAGGCCGATGGTCTGCTGACCACGGCGGCGCTGACGCAGGCGCTCGGCGACGCGGGCATCGGCGCGCCGCTGTGGGTGGCCACGCGGGGCGCGGTGGCCGTGGGCCGTTCGGACGGTGCGGTCAGCCCGGCACAGGCGCAGCTGTGGGGTCTGGGCCTGGCGGCGGCGCTGGAACTTCCCGGGCGTTGGGGTGGTCTGGTCGACCTCCCGGCAACGGCCGATGACCGTGCGCTGGCGCGGCTGGCGGAGGTGCTGGCCGGAGCCGGTGGCGAGGACCAGGTCGCGGTGCGGGCGTCGGGCGTGTTCGGACGCCGACTGGTCCAGGCATCCGCGTCGTCCTCCGACAGGTCCTGGACACCGGGCGCCGGTACGACGTTGGTGACGGGCGGCACGGGTGCGCTGGGCGCGAGGGTGGCCCGCTGGCTGGTGGCGAACGGCGCCGAGCACGTGGTGCTCACCAGCCGTCGTGGCCTCGATGCTCCGGGCGCCGTCGAGCTGCGCGATGAACTGGCCGCTTCCGGTGCCCGCGTGACCGTGGCCGCGTGCGATGCGGCCGACCGGGACGCGCTCGCGGAGCTGCTGGCTTCCCTGCCGGAGGAGCTGCCGCTGACCGGTGTGTTCCACACGGCCGGTGTGCTGGACGACGGCGTGCTGGACTCGCTCACTCCGGAGCGTTTCACCAATGTCCTGCGCGCCAAGGTGACCGCTGCGGCGCATCTGGATGAGCTGACGCGTGAGCTGGACCTGTCGGCGTTTGTGCTGTTCTCCTCGATCAGCGGCACGTTCGGTGCCGCGGGTCAGGGCAACTACGCCGCCGCCAATGCCTCCTTGGACGCGCTGGCCGAGCGTCGGCGCGCCGAGGGTCTGCCCGGCACGTCGATCGCCTGGGGTCCGTGGGCCGAGGGCGGCATGGCCGCGGACGGCGGCCTGGAGCAGCGGCTGCGCCGTGGTGGTCTGCCGCCGATGGACGCGGGGGTGGCAATCGCCGCCCTTCAGCGGGCGCTGGACGTGGACGACGCGGCGGTGGCCGTCGCGGACATCGACTGGGCCCGGTTCGCGCCGGAGTTCACCGCTGTCCGGCCGAGCCGCCTGATCGCGGACTTCGCGGAGTCCGCGGACGTGGCGCAGTCGGGGCAGGACACCCGCGGAGCTTCCGCCGAGGGCGGGCTTGCCGCGCGGCTTGCCGGGCTGGGTGAGGCCGAGCGGGACCGGTTGCTGCTGGATGTGGTCCGTGGCCAGGTGGCCGCGGTGCTGGGTCATGACGGCTCGGAGTCGATCGGGGTCGATCGGGCGTTCAGCGAGCTGGGCTTCGACTCGCTCACCGCCGTTGAACTCCGTAACCGTCTGATCGCGGCGACGGGTGTCCAGCTGCCCGCGACGCTGGTCTTCGACTATCCGACGGCCTCCGCCCTGGCGGGCTATCTCCGGGGCGAACTGGTCGGCGAGGACACCGCCGCCGACACCTCGGGGCCGACGGCCGCGACGGTGGCGACCGACGACGATCCGATCGCGATCGTGGCGATGAGCTGCCGCTTCCCGGGCGGGGTGCGCTCGCCCGAGGAGCTGTGGCAGCTGCTGTCGGCGGGTGGGGACGCGATCGCGGAGTTCCCGTCCGACCGTGGCTGGGACCTGGACGCGCTCTACGACCCGGACCCCGACAAGCGGGGCACCTTCTACGCACGCGAGGGGGGATTCCTCTACGACGCGGGCCACTTCGACGCCTCGTTCTTCGGGGTCTCGCCCCGCGAGGCGCTCGCCATGGATCCGCAGCAGCGACTGTTGCTGGAGACGTCGTGGGAGGCGTTCGAGCGCGCGGGCATCGACCCGGCGACGCTGCGCGGCACCTCGGCCGGTGTCTTCGTCGGCTCCAACGGGCAGGACTACCTGGCCTCGCTGGACACGGTCCCCGAGGATGTCGAGGGCTACCTCGCCACCGGTAACGCCGCGAGCGTGGTCTCCGGCCGCCTCGCGTACACCTTCGGACTGGAGGGCCCGGCGGTCACCGTCGACACGGCCTGCTCCGCCTCGATGGTGGCGCTGCACTGGGCGATCCAGGCGCTGCGCCAGGGCGAGTGCTCGATCGCGCTCGCGGGTGGTGTGACGGTCATGTCGAGCCCCGGCGCGTTCATCGAGTTCAGCCGTCAGCGCGGCCTGGCCACCGACGGCCGGTGCAAGGCGTTCGCGGCGGGCGCGGACGGCACCGGCTGGGGCGAGGGCGTCGGCATGCTGCTCGTCGAGCGGCTGTCGGACGCGCGCCGCAACGGCCATCCGGTCCTCGCGCTCGTCCGCGGCTCCGCCATCAACCAGGACGGCGCGTCGAACGGTCTGACGGCGCCGAACGGGCCCTCGCAGCAGCGCGTCATCCGGCAGGCGCTGGCCAGTGCGGGTCTGTCGGCCGCTGACGTGGACGCGGTCGAGGCCCACGGCACCGGCACCCGGCTCGGTGACCCGATCGAGGCACAGGCGCTGCTGGCCACCTACGGTCAGGAGCGGGACCCGGAGCGGCCGCTGTTGCTGGGCGCCATCAAGTCCAACATCGGCCACACGCAGGCCGCCGCCGGTGTCGCGGGCATCATCAAGATGGTTCTCGCCATGCGGCACGGTGTGCTGCCGCAGACGTTGCACGTGGACGAGCCGTCGCCGCACGTCGACTGGTCGGCGGGTGACATCGAGCTGCTGACCGAGGCCCGGCCCTGGCCGGAGACCGGCCGTCCGCGCCGGTCGGGCGTCTCCTCGTTCGGCTTCAGCGGCACCAACGCCCATACGGTCCTGGAGCAGGCCCCGGAGCCGACCGCGCCGACCGAGCGGGCCGAGGACGGCGAGCCGAAGCGCCCGCTCGTCCGGCCCGATGTGGTGGCCTGGCCGCTGTCGGCCAAGGGTGAGGACGCGTTGCGGGCCCAGGCCGGGCGGCTGCGCGCCCACATCGAGGCCGACACCGGGCTCGACACCGTGGACGTGGCGTACTCCCTGGCCACCACCAGGTCCGCCCTGGAGCACCGCGCGGTGGTCCTCGGCCCGGACCGGGAGCGGCTGCTCGCGGGCCTCACCGCGCTCGCGGACGGCGAGTCCGCCGCGCAGCTGATCCGGGGCGTGCCCACGGACGGCCGTACGGCCGTGCTCTTCACCGGGCAGGGCAGCCAGCGGCTCGGTATGGGGCGCGAGCTGTACGAGGCGAGCCCCGTGTTCGCCGAGGCGCTGGACGCGGTCTGCGCCGAGCTGGACCGGCATCTCGAACGGCCGCTGTACGACGTGCTGTTCGGCGCCGAGAAGGAGCCGCTGGACCGGACCGGCTTCACCCAGCCCGCGCTGTTCGCCGTCGAGGTCGCGCTGTTCCGGCTGGCCGAGGCCGCCGGGCTGCGGCCCGACGTCCTGGCCGGGCACTCCATCGGCGAGCTGGCCGCGGCCCATGTGGCCGGGGTGCTGTCGCTGGCGGACGCCGCCACGCTGGTGGCCGCGCGCGGTCGGCTGATGCAGGAGCTGCCGTCCGGTGGCGCGATGATCGCGCTGCAGGCGTCGGAGGACGAGGTGGCGCCGCTGCTCACCGACGGCGTGAGCATCGCCGCCCTCAACGGCCCGACGTCGGTCGTGATCGCGGGCGACGAGGACGCCGCTGCCGGGATCGCGGCGGACTTCGAGGCGCGGGGCCGCAAGACCAAGCGGCTCACGGTCAGCCACGCGTTCCACTCCCCGCACATGGACGGGATGCTCGCCGGGTTCCGCAAGGTCGCCGAGGGCCTGACGTACCACGCCCCGCGCATCCCGATCGTCTCGACCGTCACCGGACAGCCGGTGACCGACGAGCTGGGCATGGGCTCCGACTACTGGGTGCGCCACGTGCGCCACGCCGTCCGCTTCCTCGACGGTGTCCGCGCCCTGGAGGCCCAGGGCGTCACGACGTACGTCGAACTCGGCCCAGACGGTGTGCTGTCCGCGATGGCGCAGGACTGCGTCACCGAGGACGGCCCGGACGACGTGGCCTTCGTGTCCGTGCTGCGCGGCGGGCGGCCCGAGGCGGAGACGCTGACCGGCGCCCTCGCCACCCTGCATGTCCGGGGCGCGGCCCTGGACTGGGAGGCGCTGTTCGCCGGGACCGGCGCACACCGCGTCGAGCTGCCCACGTACCCGTTCCAGCGGCGGCGCTACTGGCTCGACGGCGCCGCGCGGCAGACGCCCGACCAGGCGGCTCCGGCCACCGACACGGCCGACGCTCGGTTCTGGGAGGCGGTGGAGAGCGACGACCTCGCCTCGCTGGCGGACGTGGCCGGCATCGACGTGGACCAGCCGCTGAGCGCGCTGCTCCCGGAGCTGTCGGAGTGGCGGCGTCGCGAACGTGAGCAGTCCGCACTCGACGGCTGGCGCTACCGCGTCACGTGGAAGCCGCTGGAGGAGCCGCGGCTCGCCGCCGTCCCCGGCGTCTGGCTGGTCGTCGAACCGGCGGGCCGGGCCGACACCGTTCGGGTTCTGGTGGACGCACTCGCCGAGCGAGGAGCCGACATCCGGCGCGTCGTCCGTGGCCGGGACCTCGACCGGAACGCGCTCGCCGACCGCATCCGCCACGCCGCGGCCGGTGACCCCGTCCACGGTGTGCTGTCCCTGCTGGCCCTGGACGAGCAACCGCACCCCGACCACCCCGCCGTGCCCACCGGGCTGCTGCGGACCGGAGTGCTGGTGCAGGCACTCGGGGACGCGGGCCTGGACGCCCCGCTGTGGTGCGCCACCACCGGAGCCGTCGCCACCGCCGCCTCCGAGCCGCTGGGCAGCGCCGCACAGGCGCAGATCTGGGGCCTGGGCCGGGTGGTCGCGCTGGAGCACCCGGAGCGCTGGGGCGGTCTGATCGACCTGCCCGCGACGCTCGACGAACGGGCCGCCGACCGGCTGGCGGGAGTGCTCGGCGGACACGGCGACGGGCACGAGGACCAGTTGGCGATCCGTACGGCCGGAGTCCTGGCCCGCCGCCTCGTCCACGCCGAGCGCACCGCGGCCACCGGAGCGCCGTGGCGGCCCCGCGGCACGGTCCTGGTCACCGGCGGTACCGGTGCGCTGGGCGCCCATGTGGCGCGCTGGCTGGCGGACCACGGCGCCGACCACCTCGTCCTGGCCGGACGCCGTGGGCAGCAGGCCCCCGGCGCCGAGCAGCTCGCGGCCGAACTGACCGCGAAGGGCGCCGAGGTGACCGTCGCCGCGTGCGATGTCACCGACCGGGACGCGGTCGCCGGGCTGCTGGCCCGGATCCGCGACGAACACCCGCGGCACCCGCTCACCGCGGTCGTGCACACGGCGGGCGCGGGGCAGTTCGCACCGCTCGCGGAGACCACCCCGGCGGACGTCGCCGATGTGGTCGCCGCGAAGGTCGCGGGCGCGGCCCATCTGGACGCGCTGCTCGGCGAAACCGAGCTGGATGCCTTTGTGCTCTTCTCCTCGATCGCCGGGGTGTGGGGCAGCGGCGGCCAGGGCGCGTACGCGGCGGGCAACGCCTTCCTCGACGCGCTGGCCGAGCAGCGACGCGCCCGGGGCGCCGCCGCCACCTCGGTGGCCTGGGGCCCGTGGGCGGACGGCGGACTCGTCGCCGACGACGAGGCGGCCGAGCAGCTGCGCCGCCTCGGTCTGCCGGTGATGGCACCGCGTTCCGCCATCGCCGCCCTGCAGCAGGCGCTGGACCGGAACGACACCACAGTCACCGTCGCCGACGTCGACTGGGACCGCTTCGCCACCACCTTCACGGTGGCCCGCCCCCGTCCGCTGATCGCCGAGCTGCCCGAGGTCGTCCGCGCCCTCGCGGCGGACCGGGCCGAGGAAGCAGGCGCGGGCGACGGGACGGCCGAGGCACCGGCGGAGTCCCTGCGGCAGCGGCTCGCGGGACTCACCGGGCCCGAGGCCGACCGGGTCCTGCTCGACCTGGTCCGTACGGAGGTCGCCGCGGTCCTCGGACACGACGACACCACGGCCGTCGAGGCGGGCCGGGCGTTCAAGGAGCTGGGCTTCGACTCGCTCACCGCCGTCGAGCTCCGCAACCGGCTGAACGCGGCGACCGGGCTGAAGCTCACCGCCACCCTGGTCTTCGACCACCCGTCGCCCCGCGCGCTCGCGGACCAGCTGCGCGCCGACCTCCTGGGCGAGGACACCACGCCGGAACTCCCGGCCCTCGCGGAGATCGACAAGCTGGAGTTCACCCTCTCCAACGTTTCCGACGACACGGCGGAACGCGAGCGGGTCACGGCACGGCTCGAAGCGCTGCTACGGAAATGGCACGACACCGAGAACGAGGCGGCCGGTGACGGCACCGACGAGGACGAACGTGACCTGGACTCCGCCTCCGCCGAAGACATCTTCGACATCATCAACTCTGAATTCGGAAGGTCCTGACGTGATGACCGCCCACCGCTCTTCAACCGACCTCAGGGGGTGACGTTTCCGTGGCTAGCGTGAACGAAGAGAAGCTTCTCGACAATCTGAAGTGGATGACCACTGAGCTGCGCCGGACCCGTCGCCGCCTGACCGAGGTGGAGGCGGACGCGCAGGAACCGATCGCGATCACTGCGATGAGCTGCCGTTTCCCCGGCGGCATCGGATCCCCCGAGGATCTGTGGCAGCTGGTCGCGGAGGGCGGCGACGCCATCACCGGCTTCCCCGACGACCGTGGCTGGGACATCGAGGGACTGGCCGACCCGGACCCCGACCGCAAGGGCACCTTCTACAACAGCGGCGGCGGATTCCTCGACGGCGCCACCACGTTCGACCCCGGCTTCTTCGGCATCTCGCCGCGCGAGGCCCTCGCCATGGACCCGCAGCAGCGGCTGCTGCTGGAAACGTCCTGGGAGGTGTTCGAGCGCGCGGGCATCGACCCGACGTCGGTCAAGGGCAGCCGCACGGGCGTGTATGTGGGCGCCTCGGCCATGGGTTACGGCCTCGACACCCAGAACGCGCCCGAGGAACTGGAGGGGCTGCTGCTGACCGGCGGTGCCACCAGCGTGCTGTCGGGCCGTATCGCCTACACCTTCGGCCTCGAGGGCCCGGCCGCCACCATCGACACGGCGTGCTCGTCGTCGCTGGTCGCCCTGCACTGGGCGGCCCAGGCGCTGCGTCAGCGCGAATGCTCGCTCGCCCTGGTCGGCGGCGTCGCGGTGATGCCCACCCCCGATGTGTTCGTGGAGTTCAGCCGTCAGCGCGGCCTCGCCCCCGACGGCCGGTGCAAGTCCTTCGCGGCGTCGGCGGACGGTACGGGCTGGTCCGAGGGTGTCGGTGTGCTGCTGGTGGAGCGGCTGTCGGACGCGCGGCGCAACGGCCACCCGGTGCTGGCCGTGGTGCGCGGTTCGGCCGTCAACCAGGACGGTGCGAGCAATGGTCTGACGGCGCCGAACGGGCCGTCGCAGCGGCGTGTCATCCGCCAGGCCCTGGAGAACGCCCGGCTGTCCGCCGCCGAAATCGACGTCGTCGAGGCGCACGGCACGGGGACGACGCTGGGCGACCCGATCGAGGCGCAGGCGCTGCTCGCCACGTACGGTCAGGAGCGCCCGGAGGGCCGGCCGCTGTGGCTGGGCTCGCTCAAGTCCAACCTGGGCCACGCCCAGGCGGCGGCGGGTGTCGCGGGCGTCATCAAGATGGTCATGGCGATACACCACGGTGTGCTGCCGCAGACCCTCCACGTCGACCAGCCGTCCCCGACCGTCGACTGGTCGGCGGGCGAGGTGTCCCTGCTGACCGAGGCCCGGCCGTGGGACGAGAGCGGCAGGCCGCGCCGGGCCGGTGTCTCGGCCTTCGGTGTGAGCGGCACCAACGCCCACACCATCATCGAGCAGGCCCCTGAGCCGGAGGAGCCGCATACCACGGACGAGGACGGCACCACGGCCGCGGTCACCGCCGCCGTACTGCCGTGGGCTCTGTCCGCCAGGACCGGGGCGGCGCTGCACGACAACGCCCGGCGCCTGATCTCCCACCTCGACCGTGAACCCGCCCTCGGCACCGCCGATGTGGCCTACTCGCTGGCCACCGGCAGGGCGGCGCTGGAGCGCCGCGCGGTGGTCGTCGGCCAGGACCGCGCCGGACTGGTCGCGGGCCTGGCGGCGCTGGCGCGCGGAGAGCTGGCACCGGGGCTGATCGAGGGCACAGTCGACGGCGGCGAGGTGGCGTTCCTCTTCACCGGCCAGGGCAGCCAGCGGCTGGGGATGGGGCGTGAGCTGTACGACGCCTACCCGGTGTTCGCCGAGGCGCTGGACGCGGTGTGCGCGGAGCTGGACCCGCATCTCGAACGGCCGCTGAAGACGGTGCTGTTCGGGGACGAGGCAGAAGCGCTGGACCGGACCGGGTTCACGCAGCCCGCGCTGTTCGCCATCGAGGTGGCGCTGTTCCGGCTGGTCGAGGCGTGGGGTGTGCGGCCCGACTATCTCTCCGGCCATTCGATCGGTGAGCTGGCCGCCGCGCATGTGGCGGGTGTGCTCTCGCTCGCGGACGCGGCGAAACTGGTGGCCGCGCGCGGCCGTCTGATGCAGGAGCTTCCGGCCGGTGGCGCGATGATCGCGGTGCAGGCGTCGGAGGACGAGGTGGCGCCGCTGCTCACCGACCGGGTGAGCATCGCCGCTGTGAATGGCCCGTCGTCCGTGGTCATCGCGGGTGACGAGGGCGCGGTTCTGGAGATCGCTTCCGGTTTCGAGGAGCGGGGCCGTAAGACCAAGCGGCTCACCGTGAGCCACGCCTTCCACTCGCCGCGCATGGACGGGATGCTGGAGGCGTTCCGTCAGGTGGCGCAGGGGCTGTCGTACGAGGCTCCGAAGATCCCCCTCGTGTCGAACCTGACCGGCGCCGTGGTGTCCACCGACGAGGTGACCAGCCCGGACTTCTGGGTGCGGCATGTCCGGGAGGCCGTGCGCTTCCTCGACGGTCTGCGCACCCTGGAGGCCAAGGGCGTCACCACCTTCATCGAGCTGGGCCCGGACGGTGTGCTCACCACGATGGCGCAGGAGTGCGTGTCCGGCGAGAACGCGGCGTTCATCACCGCACTGCGCAAGGGCCGTTCCGAGGCCGAGGCGCTGACCACCGCCGTGGCCCGGGCGCACGTCCGTGGGGTCGCGGTGGACTGGGCCGGGTTCTTCGCCGGGACGGGCGCGGACCGGGTGGACCTGCCGACGTACGCCTTCCAGCACGAGCGGTTCTGGCTGGAGCCGAGTGCGGCATCCGTCGGCGATGTGGCGCTCGTGGGGCTGGAGCTGGCCGGACACCCGCTCTTGGGCGCGGCCGTGCCCCTGGCGGAGTCCGACGGGCTGGTGTTCACCGGTCGGCTGGGCCTGGACACCCATCCGTGGCTGGCCGACCACGCGGTGCGGGGCACCGCGGTGCTGCCGGGCACGGCGTTCGTGGAGCTCGCCGTCCGCGCCGGTGACCAGGTCGGTTGTGATCTGCTCGACGAACTGACCCTGCACGCCCCGCTGGTGCTGCCCGCGCGTGGCGGCGTCCGCCTCCAGGTCACGGTCGGCGCGCCGGACGACACCGGACGACGGCCGCTGACCGTGCTGTCCCGTGCCGAGGACGCCTCGGCCGAGGAGCCGTGGACGCGGCACGCCGACGGTGTGCTGGTCGCGGGCGCGCCCCGGCCGGGGTTCGCGCTGACCGCGTGGCCGCCGCCGGGCGCCGAGGCGGTCCGTACCGAGGAGCTGTACGCGACCCTCGCCGACGCCGGACTGCGGTACGGCCCGGTGTTCCAGGGGCTCACGGCCGCCTGGCGAAACGGGAACGAACTCTTCGCCGAGGCCCGGCTCGACGACTCCGCCGCGTCCGACGCGCGGGACTACGGACTGCACCCCGCCCTGTTCGACTCCGCGCTGCACGCGCTCGGCCTGCTCGATCCGGCCGAGAGCGACAACGGGGGACTGCCGTTCGTCTGGAACGGGGTGTCGGTGTACGCGAGCGGCGCCTCGGCGCTGCGGGTGCGCCTGGTGCTCCGCGGCGCGGAGGGCGTCCGGCTGGAGATCGCGGACTCGGCCGGTGCGCCGGTCGCCGGAGTGGACTCGCTGGTCCTGCGCCCCGTTCCGGCCGAACGGGCGCTGACCTGGCAGGCCGCGTACCACGAGTCGCTGTTCCGGCTGGACTGGGCCACAGTGCCGGTGTCCGCCGAGAAGTCCGGGGCCCGGGCGCCGTGGGCGGTACTCGGTGCCGGTGCGCCGGTCGCGCTCACGGCCGGTGCCACGGCCCACGCCGACCTGACCGCGCTGAGCGATGCGGTGGAATCCGGGGAGGCGGAGGCGCCCGAGTACCTTCTCGCGTACTTCGGCCCGGCGGACACCGCCGAGGACGACGTGGCCGGTGCCGCCCACACCGCCGCACGGGACGCGCTGGCCCTGGTACAGGCGTGGCTCGCCGAGGAGCGGCTGGCCACGTCCCGTCTGGTCCTGGTCACCCGGGGCGCGGTGACCGCCGGGGGCGATGCCGGGGTGGGCGACCCGGCGCGGTCCGCGGTGTGGGGTCTGGTGCGCTCGGCGCAGTCGGAGCAGCCGGACCGGCTGGTGCTGGTGGACGTGGACGGCACCGACGCCTCGTACGAGGCGCTGGGTGCCGCGCTGGCCTCGGGCGAGCCGCAGTTCGCGCTGCGCCGTGGCACGGTCCACGCGCCGCAGCTGGCGCGGGTCGCCTCGGGGGGCGCGATGGTGCCTCCGGCCGGGGAGCGGGCGTGGCGGCTGGACAGCGAGGACAAGGGCACGCTGGAGAACCTGGCGCTGCTGCCGTGCCCCGAGGCGGCGGCGCCGCTGGAGGCCGGGCAGGTGCGGGTCGAGGTCCGGGCCGCCGGGCTGAACTTCCGGGATGTGCTGAACGCCCTGGGGATGTACCCCGGCGATGCCCCGGTGATGGGCATCGAGGGTGCAGGTGTCGTCGTGGAAACCGGACCCGATGTCACCGATCTGGCTCCCGGCGACCGCGTCCTGGGCATGCTGCCGGGGGCCTTCGGGCCGTTGGTGGTGGCGGACCGGCGCATGGTGGCCCCGATGCCGCCGGGCTGGACGTTCGCCGAGGCGGCCGCGGTGCCGATCGTCTTCATGACGGCCTACTACGCGCTGCGTGATCTGGCCGACCTGGAGAGCGGCGAGTCGCTGCTGGTGCACGCGGCCGCCGGCGGCGTGGGTATGGCGGTGGTGCAGCTGGCCCGGCATTGGGGTGCGGACGTGTTCGCCACCGCCAGCCCGGGCAAGTGGGACACGCTGCGTTCGCTGGGTCTTGCCGACGACCGGATCGCCTCCTCGCGCGACCTGGCCTTCGAGTCGACGTTCCGTGAGGTCAGCGGCGGTCGCGGCGTCGATGTGGTGCTGGACTCGCTGGCGCGCGAGTTCGTGGACGCCTCGCTTCGGCTGCTGCCGCGCGGCGGCCGGTTCATCGAGATGGGCAAGACCGACATCCGGGAGCCGGAGGAGGTGGCCGCCCAGTACCCCGGGGTCGCCTACCAGGCGTTCGACCTGTTCGACGCGGGTCTCGACCGTGTCCAGGAGATGCTGTGCGAGCTGCTGGACCTGTTCCGCCAGGGCGTGCTGCGGCCACTGCCGATCAGCGCCTGGGACGTACGGCAGGCCCCGGAAGCGTTCCGCTACATGAGCCAGGCGCGGCACGTCGGCAAGGTCGTGCTGACCGTGCCCGCCGCGTGGAACCCGGACGGCACGGTGCTGATCACCGGCGGCACCGGTGCCCTGGGCGGACTGGTCGCCCGGCACGCGGTGACCGAGCGCGGGGTGCGGCACCTGCTGCTCACCAGCCGCAGCGGTGAGCGGGCCACGGGTGCGGCCGAACTCGTCGCCGAACTGCGCGAGTTGGGCGCCGAGGTGACGGTCGCCGCGTGTGACGCGGCCGATCGCGAAGCGCTCGCCGAGGTGCTGGCCGCCGTCCCCGCCGAACATCCGCTGACGGCCGTGGTGCACACGGCCGGTGTGCTGGACGACGGCGTCATCGGTTCGCTGACGCCCGAGCGCGTCGACCGCGTCATGCGTCCGAAGGTGGATGCCGCGTGGAACCTCCATGAGCTGACGCGGGACGCGGACCTGGCGGCGTTCGTGCTGTTCTCCGCCGTCTCGGGCGTGTTCGGCGGCCCCGGCCAGGGCAACTACGCCGCCGCCAACACGTTCCTGGACGCGCTCGCGGCGCGCCGTCGCGCCGAGGGGGCCCCGGCCCTCTCGCTCGCGTGGGGCCTGTGGGCGGGCTCCGGCATGGGCAGCGGCCTGAGCGAGATAGACATCAGCCGGATGCGGCGCGCGGGGCTGCCGCCGCTGTCCCCGGCGGAGGGCCTGGCCCTCCTGGACGCGGCGCTCGGCTCGGGCGAGGTGGCGGCGGTCCCCATGCGGGTCGACGCCGTGGCGCTGCGCGCCCAGGCCGCGGCGGGCACGCTCGCGCCGCTGCTGCGCGGCCTGGTCCGCGTTCCGGTACGGCGCGTGGTGGACAACGCCGCGGGCGAGGGAGCTTCCGGCCTGGCCGGGCGGCTGGCCGCGCTGAGCGCGGCCGAGCAGACCGGGCTGCTGCTGGAGCTGGTCCGTAACCAGGTCGCGGCGGTGCTCGGCTACGCGGACCCGCAGGCCCTCGAAGAGGGCCGGGTGTTCAAGGACCTGGGATTCGACTCCCTCACCGCCGTCGAGCTGTCCAACCGCCTCCGCGAGGCGACCGGGCTGCGGCTGCCGCCGACGCTGGTCTTCGACTACCCGAACGCGGCCGTCCTCGCGGGCCATCTGCGCGGCGAGCTGGTCGGTGACGTGGCCGACGCGATCGTCCCGCACCGGATGACCACTTCGGCCGACCACGACGACGACCCGATCGCGATCGTCGCGATGAGCTGCCGCTTCCCCGGTGGCGTACGGTCGCCGGAGGAGCTGTGGCAGCTCCTGGTCTCCGGCGAGGACGCCATCACCGGCTTCCCCGCCGACCGGGGCTGGGACCTGACCGCCCCCTACGGCGACGGCCCGGACGCCGAAGGCGCCACCTTCGCCCATGAGGGCGGCTTCCTGCCCGATGTGGCCGACTTCGACGCGGCGTTCTTCGGGATCTCGCCCCGTGAGGCCCTCGCCATGGACCCGCAGCAGCGGCTGCTGCTGGAGACCTCGTGGGAGGCGTTCGAGCGGGCCGGGATCGACCCGCAGTCGCTGCGCGGCAGCAGGACCGGTGTCTACATCGGCTCCAACGAACAGGACTATCTGAACCTGGTGCTGGACGAGGCACAGGGCCTCGGAGGACACCTCGGCACCGGCAACGCCTCCAGCGTGGCGTCCGGTCGGCTGTCCTACGCCTTCGGTCTCGAAGGCCCCGCGCTCACCGTCGACACCGCGTGCTCGTCGTCGCTCGTGGCGCTGCACCTGGCCGCGCAGGCGCTGCGCAACGGCGAGTGCTCGCTCGCCCTGGCGGGCGGCGTCACGGTCATGTCGACCCCGGGCGTCTTCATGGAATTCAGCCTCCAGCGCGGGCTGGCCGCCGATGGCCGGATCAAGGCGTTCTCCGGTGACGCGGACGGGACCAACTGGGCCGAGGGCGTGGGTCTCTTCCTGGTGGAGCGGGTCTCCGAGGCCCGCAAGAACGGTCATCCGGTCCTTGCCGTCCTGCGTTCCACCGCCGTCAACCAGGACGGTGCGTCGAACGGTCTGACGGCGCCGAACGGCCCGTCCCAGCAGCGCGTCATCCGGCAGGCCCTCGTCAACGCCGATCTTTCGGCCGCCGACGTCGACGCCGTCGAGGCGCACGGCACGGGGACGTCGCTGGGCGACCCGATCGAGGCGCAGGCGCTCCTGGCGACGTACGGTCAGCAGCGGCCCGAAGGCCGACCGCTGTGGCTGGGTTCGATGAAGTCCAACATCGGGCACACGCAGGCCGCGGCGGGCGCCGCGGGCGTCATGAAGATGGTGATGGCGATGCGGCACGGCGTGCTGCCGCAGACGCTGCACGTCGCCGAGCCGACCCCGCATGTGGACTGGTCGGCGGGCGACATCGAGTTGCTGACCGAGTCCCGGCCGTGGCCGGAGACCGGCCGTCCGCGCCGCGCGGGAGTGTCGTCGTTCGGCTTCAGCGGCACCAACTCGCACGCGATCATCGAGCAGCACCCGGACACCGACCGTGTGGAGAAGTCGGCTCCGGAACGGCCCCTGCCCGTCCTCGCCTGGCTGGTTTCCGGCCGTACGGAGGACGCGCTACGGGCCCAGGCCGAGAGGCTGCGCGCCTTCGCGAACGGCGTGGACGACGAGGTTCGCCCGCTCGACCTCGCGTACTCCCTGGCCACTTCCCGTTCCGCCCTGGAGCACCGGGCCGTGCTGCTCGGCCCGGACGGCGACCTCCCCGGCGAGCGGCTCGCGGCGCTGGCCGAGGGTCGTGGCGCGGCAGGACTCGTCGAGGGTTCGGTGGCCGGTGGCAAGGTGGCGTTCCTGTTCACGGGCCAGGGCAGCCAGCGGCTGGGGATGGGTCGTGAGCTGTACGACGCCTACCCGGTGTTCGCCGAGGCGCTGGACGTGGTCTGCGACGCACTGGACCCGCACCTTGAGGCGCCGCTGAAGACGGTGCTGTTCGGGGACGATGCCTCGGTGCTGGACCGGACCGGGTTCACTCAGCCCGCGCTGTTCGCGGTCGAGGTGGCGCTGTTCCGGCTGGTCGAGGCGTGGGGGCTGACGCCCGATTTCCTGTCCGGCCATTCGATCGGTGAGCTGGCCGCCGCGCATGTGGCGGGTGTGCTGTCGCTCGCGGATGCCTGCCGATTGGTGGCGGCGCGTGGGCGTCTGATGCAGGAGCTTCCGGCCGGTGGCGCGATGGTGGCGGTGCAGGCGTCGGAGGACGAGGTGGCGCCGCTGCTCACCGAGCGCTTGAGCATTGCCGCTGTGAATGGCCCGTCGTCGGTGGTCATCGCGGGTGACGAGGACGCGGTTCTGGAGATCGCTTCCGGTTTCGAGGAGCGGGGTCGTAAGACCAAGCGGCTCACGGTCAGCCACGCGTTCCACTCGCCGCGCATGGACGGGATGCTGGAGGCGTTCCGCGAGGTGGCGCAGGGGCTTTCGTACGAGGCCCCGCGCATCCCGATCGTCTCCAACCTGACGGGCGAGTTGGTCTCCGTCGAGGAGATCACCAGCCCCGACTTCTGGGTGCGTCACGTCCGCGAGGCGGTCCGCTTCCTCGACGGTGTCCGCAGCCTCGAAGCCCAGGGCGTCACGACGTACGTCGAGCTGGGCCCGGACGGTGTGCTCACCGCCATGGCCCAGGAGTGCGTGACCGGCGAGGACGCCGCCTTCGTGGCCGCGCTGCGCAACGGCCGCGCCGAGGCCGAGGCCGTCACGGCGGCGCTCGCCCAGGCGTACGTCCGGGGCGCCGCCGTGGACTGGGCGGCGTACTACGACGGGACCGGTGCGTCCCGCGTCGACTTGCCCACGTACGCCTTCCAGCGCCGCCGCTACTGGCCCGACACTGCGCCGGAAGGGGCCGTCGAGGCCACCGTGGACGCGGTGGACGCCCGGTTCTGGCACGCCGTGGAGCGCGAGGACTGGCAGTCGCTGGCCACCGAACTGCGCGTCGAGGGCGACCAGCCGCTCAGCGCGGTGCTGCCCGCCCTGTCGTCGTGGCGCCGCGCCCGGCGCGAGGAGTCGGCCGCCGACGGCCGTCTCTACAACGTGGCGTGGAAGCCGCACGCGCAGGCCCCGACCGCTGCCCCGTCCGGCACCTGGCTGACCGTCGTCCCCGCGAGCCTCGCCGGGGACTCCCGGGTCGCCGCGGTGGCCGACGACCTGGCGCGGCGCGGAGTGCGCGTCGTACGGGTCGAACTGGACGCCGCGGACGCCGATCCCGCGACCGTGGCCGCCCGCCTCGCCTCGGCGTCGGCCGACGGCCCGGTGGCCGGTGTCCTGTCGCTGCTGGCGCTGGACGAGCGGCCGCATCCGGACCATCCGGCGGTGCCGGTCGGCCTCGCGCTGACCGGTGCGCTGGCCGAGGCGCTGGCGCGGCAGGGCGGCGACGCCACCGCGCGCCTGTGGTGCGCCACCCGGGGCGCGGTCTCGACCGGGAGCGCCGACCGGCTGGACAGCGTCACCCAGGCCCAGGTCTGGGGCTACGGCCGGGTCGTCGCCCTGGAGCAGCCCGAGCGGTGGGGCGGTCTGGTCGATCTGCCGGAGACGCTCGACGAACGCGCACTGGACCGGCTCGCGGGTGTGCTCGCCGGGTCCGACGACGAGGACCAGGTGGCGATCCGCGCCGCCGGGGTCTTCGTACGCCGCCTCGCCCCGGCCCCGCGGGACGCGGCCGTCGCCTCCGCCGAGCCGTGGACGCCGCGTGGCACGGTGCTGGTGACCGGTGGCACGGGTGCGCTGGGCCGTCATGTGGCCCGTTGGCTGGCGCAGCACGGGGCTGAGCGGCTGGTGTTGCTCAGCCGTCGTGGTCCGGACGCGCCGGGCGCGGCCGAGATCGTGGCCGAACTGTCCGGCACCGACACCGCCGTGGCCGTCGAGGCGTGCGATGTGGCCGACCGCGAGGCGCTGGCGGCGCTCGTGGAGAAGCTGGCCGCCAACGGCACCCCCGTACGGGCCGTGGTGCACGCGGCCGGGACCTCCCAGGAGCCCGGCACCGGCACCGAACTCCCGGAGTTCGCCCGGATCGTGGCGGCGAAGACCACCGGAGCGCTCCACCTCGACGCCCTCTTCGGGGAGGGCGCCGAACCGCTGGACGCGTTCGTGCTCTTCTCCTCGATCGCCGGGGTGTGGGGCAGCGGCGGCCAGGGCGCGTACGCGGCGGGCAACGCCTTCCTCGACGCGCTGGCCGAACAGCGCCGCGCCCGTGGCCTTTCCGCCACGTCCGTGGCCTGGGGACCGTGGGCGGAGGGCGGCATGGCCACCGAGGGCGACGCCGAGGAGCAGCTGCGCCGCCGTGGCCTGCCGCCGATGGCGCCGGACCTGACCATGGCCGCCTTCCAGCGGGTGCTGTCCCGCCGGGAGACCGCCGTGACCGTGGCCGATGTCGACTGGGAGCGTTTCGCTCCGGCCTTCACCGCCGCCCGCCCGCGCCCGCTGATCGACGATCTGGCCCAGGTCGCCAAGGCCCTGCGGGGCGACGGCGAGGGCCGGAGCGAGGCGGCGGCCGACGGCGCGTCGGCGCTGCGCGAGCGGCTGACCGGGCTGGCCGCGGCCGACCGCGCGGACGCGGTGCTGGAGGTGGTCCGCACCCATGTGGCCACCGCACTCGGCCACGCCTCCGCCGACGAGGTGGAGGCCGGACGCGCCTTCAAGGAGCTGGGCTTCGACTCCCTCACCGCGGTCGAACTGCGCACCCGGCTGGGCTCGGCCACCGGCCTCAGGCTGCCCGCGAGCCTGGTCTACGACTACCCGACACCGGCCGTGCTCGCCGAGCATCTGCTGACCGAACTGGTTCCGGACGACGGCCCGCGCCACGTGTCGGCCGATCTGGACACCGATCCTCGGGACGCCGAGCTGCGCCGCATCCTGACCACCCTTCCGATGAGCCGGATCCGGGAAGCCGGGCTGCTGGACACGCTGCTCCGGCTGGCCGAACCACAAGCGGCCACCTCGGAGACCAGCGGTGTCGAAGACGACACCGAGTCCATCGACACGATGGACGTTCAGCACCTCATCGACATGGCGCTCGATATCGACGGCCTCGACGGCAACGATTCCTGACGCGGACCCAAAGCACGGAGTAGGACGATGACAACCCCCAACGACAAACTCGTTGACGCGCTGCGGGCCTCGCTGAAGGAAACCGAGCGGCTGCGCAAGCAGAACCAGCAGCTCACCGACGCGTCGCGCGAACCGATCGCGATCGTCGGCATGAGCTGCCGGTTCCCCGGCGACGTCGGCAGCCCCGAGGAGCTGTGGCAGCTCGTCGCGGACGGTCAGGACGCCATCTCGGGATTCCCCGGCGACCGCGGCTGGGACCTTGAGTCGCTGTACGACCCGGATCCGGAGCGCGCGGGCACCTTCTACGCCCGCGGCGGTGGCTTCCTGTACGACGCGGACCAGTTCGACGCCGGTTTCTTCGGGATCTCGCCGCGTGAGGCTCTGGCGATGGATCCGCAGCAGCGGCTGCTGCTGGAGACGTCGTGGGAGGCGTTCGAGCGGGCCGGGATCGACCCGGCGACGATGCGGGGCAGCAGGACCGGTGTGTTCGTCGGCGCCTCCACGCAGGCGTACGGGGCGGGCGGGTACGACCTGCCGGAGGGCGTCGAGGGCCATCTGCTGACCGGCACCGCCGCCAGCGTCGCGTCCGGGCGGCTCTCGTACACCCTGGGTCTGGAGGGCCCGGCGGCCACCATCGACACGGCCTGCTCGTCCTCCTCGGTCGCGCTGCACCTGGCGGTCCAGGCGCTGCGGCAGAGCGAATGTTCGCTCGCCCTGGCGGCGGGCGTGACCGTGCTGTCCTCCCCGGACGTGTTCGTGGAGTTCAGCCGTCAGCGCGGGCTGTCCGCCGACGGCCGGTGCAAGTCCTTCGCGGCGTCGGCGGACGGTACGGGCTGGTCCGAGGGTGTCGGTGTGCTGCTGGTGGAGCGGCTGTCGGACGCGCGGCGCAACGGCCACCCGGTGCTGGCGGTGGTGCGTGGCTCGGCCGTCAACCAGGACGGTGCGAGCAATGGTCTGACGGCGCCGAACGGGCCGTCGCAGCGGCGTGTCATCCGCCAGGCCCTGGAGAACGCCCGCCTGACCGCCGCCGACGTGGACGCCGTCGAAGCGCACGGCACGGGTACGACGCTGGGCGACCCCATCGAGGCGCAGGCGCTGCTCGCCACGTACGGCCAAGAGCGGCCGGAGGGCCAGCCCCTGTGGCTCGGCTCGCTGAAGTCGAACATCGGCCACACCCAGAACGTCGCCGGTATCGGCGGCGTCATCAAGATGGTGATGGCGATGCGGCACGGTGTGCTGCCGCAGACGCTGCACGTGGACGCACCCACCCCCCACGTCGACTGGTCGGCGGGCGAGGTGTCGCTGCTCACGGAGGCGCGGGAGTGGCCGGAGACGGACGGCCGCCCGCGTCGCGCGGGCATCTCGTCGTTCGGCGTCAGCGGCACCAACGTCCACACCATCATCGAGCAGGCGCCCGAGCCCGAACCGGCCACTGCCTCTTCGGCCCCCGCCGCGGCCCCCGCCGTGCTGCCGTGGGTCCTGTCCGGACGCGGCGCCGCCGCCCTGCGCGCCCAGGCCGAGCGCCTGGCTGCGCATGTGCGGGCCCACCCCGACCTGCGCCCGCTCGACCTCGGCCACTCGCTCGCCACCACCCGCTCGGCCTTCGACCACCGCGCGGTGGTCGTCGCGGCCGACCGCGACGGCCTCCGGGCCGGACTCGACGCCCTGGCGGCGGACGGGACCACCCCCGGGCTGGTGCAGGGCTCGCCAGTGCCGGGCAAGGTGGCGTTCCTGTTCACGGGCCAGGGCAGCCAGCGGCTGGGGATGGGTCGTGAGCTGTACGACGCCTTCCCGGTGTTCGCGGCGGCGCTGGACGCGGTGTGCGCGGAGATGGACCCGCATCTTGAACGTCCGCTGAAGACGGTGCTGTTCGGGGACGACGCGGAAGCGCTGGACCGGACCGGGTTCACGCAGCCCGCGCTGTTCGCGGTCGAGGTGGCGCTGTTCCGGCTGGTCGAGGCGTGGGGTGTGAAGCCGGACTTCCTGTCGGGCCACTCCATCGGTGAGCTGGCCGCCGCGCATGTGGCGGGCGTGTTGTCGCTCGCGGATGCCTGCCGATTGGTGGCGGCGCGTGGGCGTCTGATGCAGGAGCTTCCGGCTGGTGGCGCGATGGTGGCGGTGCAGGCGTCGGAGGACGAGGTGGCGCCGCTGCTCACCGACCGGGTGAGCATCGCCGCTGTGAATGGCCCGTCGTCGGTGGTCATCGCGGGTGACGAGGACGCGGTTCTGGAGATCGCCGCGTCTTTCGAGGAGCGGGGTCGTAAGACCAAGCGGCTCACGGTCAGCCACGCGTTCCATTCGCCGCGTATGGACGGGATGCTGGAGGCGTTCCGCGAGGTCGCGCAGGGGCTGTTGTACGAGGCGCCGCGCATCCCGATCGCCTCGAACCTGACCGGTGCCGTGGTGTCCGCCGAGGAGATCACCAGCCCCGACTTCTGGGTGCGGCATGTCCGGGAGGCGGTGCGTTTCCTCGACGGCGTACGGACGCTCGAAGCCCGGAACGTGACCACGTTCCTCGAACTGGGCCCGGACGGTGTGCTCAGCGCGATGGCGCAGGAGTGCGTGACCGGCGAGGACGCGGCGTTCATCTCCGCGCTGCGCAAGGGGCGTCCCGAGGCCGAGGCGCTGACCACCGCCGTGGCGCGGGCGCATGTGCGTGGCGTGCCGGTGGACTGGACCGCGTTCTACGCGGGCACGGGCGCCGACCGGGTCGAGCTGCCGACGTACGCGTTCCAGCGCCGCCGGTACTGGCTCGAGGCCCCTCCGGAGGCGGCGGCGTCGGGCGCCCCGGCCGTGAACGTGGTCGAGGGACGCTTCTGGGAGGCGGTGGAGCGCGGCGACTGGGAGGCGCTCGCCGGTCAACTGCGGGTCGAGGGCGACCAGCCGCTGAGCGCGGTGCTGCCCGCCCTGTCGTCGTGGCGCCGTGAACAGCAGGAGCTGTCCACGGTCGACGGACGTCTCTACAACGTCGTCTGGAGGCCCCAGTCCCGTGTGCGCGGTGGCTCGTCGGAGACGGCCGCGCTGACGGGTACCTGGTTGCTGGCAGTTCCGGCGGGTCGTGGGGACGATCCCTGGGTTGCCGCGGTGGCTGATGACCTGGTGCGGCGCGGAGTGCGGGTGGTCCGGGCCGAGCTGGACGTGGCCGATGCCGACGTCGAATTGCTCGCCGGGCGGCTTGATTCGGCGGCGGCCGATGGTCCGGTGGCCGGGGTCCTGTCGCTGCTGGGGCTGGATGAGCGGCCGCATCCTGAAGCTCCGGCGGTGCCGGTCGGTCTCGCGCTGACCGGTGCGCTGGTCGAAGCGCTGGAAGACCGGGACGGCTATGCCTCGGCGCGCGTGTGGTGTGCGACCCGGGGCGCCGTCTCGATCGGTGGTGCGGACCGGCTCGACAGCCTGACGCAGGCGCAGCTCTGGGGCTTCGGCCGGGCCGTGGGGCTCGGGTGGCCCGAGCGGTGGGGCGGTCTGGTCGATCTGCCGGAGTCGCTGGACGGGCGGGCGCTGGACCGGCTCGCGGGTGTGCTCACCGGAGCGAGCGGCGAGGACCAGGTGGCGATCCGCGCCGCCGGGGTTTTCGTACGGCGTGCGGTGCGGGCTCCGCGGGACGCGGCCGCCGCCTCCGTCGAGCCGTGGACGCCGCGTGGCACGGTGCTGGTGACCGGTGGCACGGGTGCGTTGGGCCGTCATGTGGCCCGTTGGCTGGCCCAGCAGGGAGCTGAGCGGCTGGTGCTGCTCAGCCGTCGTGGTCCGGACGCGCCGGGCGCGGCCGAGATCGTGGCCGAACTGTCCGGCACCGACACCGCCGTGACCGTCGAGGCGTGCGATGTGGCCGACCGCGAGGCCCTTGAAGCGCTGGTGGAGCGGCTTTCGGCGGACGGTACGCCGGTGCGGGCCGTGGTGCACGCGGCCGGTGTCTCCCAGGAGCCCGGTACCGACGGGGACCTGTCGGAGTTCGCCCGCATCGTGGAGGCGAAGACGGCCGGGGCGATCCACCTCGACAGCATCTTCGGCGAGTCGTCCGACCCCCTGGACGCCTTCATCCTGTTCTCGTCCATCGCCGGTATCTGGGGCAGTGGCGGCCAGGGCGCGTACTCCACGGGCAACGCGTTCCTGGACGCGCTGGCCGAGCAGCGCCGGGCGCGTGGCCTGCCCGCGACCGCTGTGGCCTGGGGCCCGTGGGCGGACGGCGGTATGGCCGCCGAGGGCGACGCCGAGGAGCAGCTGCGCCGCCGTGGCCTGCGGGTGATGGCGCCTGATCTGAACCTGGTGGCTCTCCAGCGGGCGCTGTCCCGCCCGGAGGCCGTCGTGACGGTGGCGGACGTCGACTGGGAACTCTTCCTGTCCACGTTCACCGCTGTTCGGCCGAGTCCGCTGCTGGCCGAGCTGACGCCGGTCCGGGACGTCGGCGAACGGGATTCCGGCGGGCGTGGCGAGGGCGGTGCCGAGTCGGCTTCCGCGCTGGCCGAGCGGCTGCTCGGACTGCCCGAAGCGGAGCGTAAGCGTGCGCTGGTGGATCTGGTGCGTACGCATGTCGCGGGGGTGCTGGGCCATGCCGATGTGGCGGAGGTCGGTGCCGAGCGGGCGTTCCGGGAGATCGGTTTCGACTCGCTGACCGCGGTGGAGCTGCGCAACGGTCTGAACGCGGCCACCGAGCTGCGGCTTCCCGCCACGCTCGTCTACGACTACCCGACGCCGATCGCCCTGGCCGACCATCTCTTCACCGAGCTTCTCGGCGGGCAGGTGGCCGGTGTCGACGGCCCGGCGGTGGCCGGGGCCGTGGACGTCGATGACGAACCGATCGCGATCGTGGCGATGAGCTGCCGGTTCCCGGGTGGTGTGCGGACTCCCGAGGAGCTGTGGCAGCTGCTCATGTCCGGTACGGACGCGATCTCGGGTATGCCCACGGACCGGGGCTGGGACCTGGAGGCGCTGTACGACCCGGACCCGGATCAGCCGGGCACCTCGTACGCCCGTGACGGAGGTTTCCTCGACGACGCGGCGGACTTCGACCCCGGTTTCTTCGGGATCTCGCCCCGTGAGGCGCTGGCGATGGATCCGCAGCAGCGGTTGCTGCTGGAGACGTCGTGGGAGGCGTTCGAGCGGGCCGGGATCGACCCGGCGACGCTGCGTGGTTCGACGGCCGGTGTCTTCGTCGGCACCAACGGCCAGGACTATCTGTCGGTGCTGTTGGCCGGTGAGCAGGACGCCATCGACGGCCATGTGGGTACGGGCAACGCGGCCAGTGTGATCTCGGGCCGACTGGCGTACACCTTCGGCCTGGAGGGCCCGGCCCTCACCATCGACACCGCCTGCTCCTCCTCGTTGGTCGCCCTGCACACGGCGGTCCAGGCGCTGCGGGCCGGTGAGTGCTCCATGGCGCTGGCCGGTGGTGTGACCGTGATGTCCACCCCTGGCGCGTTCATCGAGTTCAGCCGTCAGCGGGGGCTCGCGCAGGACGGCCGGGTCAAGGCGTTCGCGGCGAGCGCGGACGGCACGGGCTGGGGCGAGGGCGTCGGCATGCTGCTCGTGGAGCGGCTGTCCGACGCGCGGCGCAACGGCCACCCGGTGCTGGCCGTGGTGCGCGGCTCGGCCGTCAACCAGGACGGTGCGAGCAACGGCCTGACGGCGCCCAACGGCCCGTCGCAGCAGCGTGTCATCCGGCAGGCGCTGGCAAACGCGGGTCTGTCGGCCTCCGAAGTGGACATGGTGGAGGCGCACGGTACGGGTACGTCGCTGGGCGACCCGATCGAGGCGCAGGCGCTGCTGGCCACGTACGGCCAGGACCGGCCGGAGGGGCAGCCGCTGTGGCTGGGGTCGGTGAAGTCGAACCTCGGCCATACGCAGGCGGCCGCTGGTGTTGCCGGTGTGATGAAGATCGTGCTGGCGATGCGGCACGGTGTGCTGCCGCGGACCCTGCATGTGGATGAGCCGTCGCCGCATGTGGACTGGTCGGCGGGCGACATCGAGTTGCTGTCCGAGACCCGGCCGTGGCCGGAGACCGGTGAGCCGCGCCGTGCGGGCGTCTCCTCGTTCGGCTTCAGCGGTACCAACGCTCATGCGGTGCTGGAGCAGGCGCCGGTGGCCGAGGTGGAGTCGGCCGGGTCCGTGGTCGGGGATGTTCCCGGTGACGGTGTGCTGCCGATCGTCCTCTCGGGCAAGACGGAGGAGGGGCTGCGGGCGCAGGCCGGGCGGCTGCGCGACCATCTCGTGGGGGAGGACGGGATCCGGTTGGCGGATCTCGGTTACTCCCTGGCCGTCGGCCGGTCGGCGCTCGACGAGCGGGCGGCGCTGGTCGCGGAGGACCGGGACGGGTTGCTGGCTGGTCTGGAGGCGCTGGCGGAGGGACGTTCCGCCGCCGGGCTGGTGCAGGGGTCGGTGGCCGGTGGCCGGGTGGCGTTCCTGTTCACGGGTCAGGGCAGCCAGCGGCTCGGGATGGGCAGGGAGCTGTATGAGGCGTACCCGGTGTTCGCGGATGCGCTGGACGAGGTGTGCGCCCACTTGGACGCGCATCTGGAGCGGCCGCTGCGGGATGTGTTGTTCGGGGACGATGCCGAGGCGCTGGACCGGACCGGGTTCACCCAGCCTGCGTTGTTCGCGGTTGAGGTGGCGCTGTTCCGGTTGGTCGAGGCGTGGGGTCTGAAGGCGGACTTCCTGTCGGGGCACTCGATTGGTGAGCTGGCTGCCGCGCATGTGGCGGGTGTGCTGTCGCTGGCGGACGCGTGCACGCTGGTGGCGGCTCGTGGGCGTCTGATGCAGGAGCTTCCGGCCGGTGGCGCGATGATCGCGGTGCAGGCGTCGGAGGACGAGGTCTCGCCGCTGCTCACCGACCGGGTGAGCATCGCCGCTGTGAACGGCCCGATGTCCGTGGTCATCGCGGGTGACGAGGATGCCGCCCTGGAGATTGCGGCGGGCTTCGAGGCGCAGGGTCGTAAGACCAAGCGGCTCACGGTCAGCCACGCCTTCCACTCCCCGCGTATGGACGGCATGTTGGACGCGTTCCGCGAGGTGGCGCAGGGGCTTTCGTACGAGGCTCCGCGTATCCCGATCGTGTCGAATCTGACCGGTGCCGTGGTCTCCGCCGAGGAGATCACCAGCCCGGACTTCTGGGTGCGCCACGTCCGGGAGGCCGTCCGCTTCCTCGACGGCGTACGGACCCTCGAAGCACAGGGCGTCACCACCTTCATCGAGCTGGGCCCGGACGGTGTGCTCAGCGCGATGGCGCAGGAGTGCGTGACCGGCGAGGACGCCGCCTTCGCGGCCGCCCTCCGCAAGGACCGCCCCGAGGCCGAGGCGCTGACGAACGCCGTCGCGCGGGCGCATGTCCGTGGGGTGCCGGTGGACTGGGCGGCGTTCTACGCCGGTACGGGCGCGGCGCGGGTCGAGTTGCCCACGTACGCCTTCCAGCGGCAGCGCTACTGGCCGCGGGTGTCGTCGCTGTTCTTCGGCGACGTGGCCGCCGTGGGCCTGGGCGAGGCGGGGCATCCGCTCCTGGCGGCGACCGCTGAGCTGCCGGACTCGGACGGGACGCTGTTCACCGGCCGACTGGCGCTGTCCACTCATCCGTGGCTGGCCGAGCACACCATCTTGGACACGGTGCTGGTGCCGGGCACGGCGCTGGTGGAGTTGGCGGTCCGGGCGGGCGACCAGGTGGGGTGCGACCATCTGGAAGAGCTGACGCTGGAAGTGCCGTTGGCGCTGCCCGAGCAGGGCGGTGTGCAGCTGCGGCTCGCCGTCGGCGCCGCCGACGACGCGGGGCGGCGGTCGTTGGCGCTGCACTCCCGTCAGGAAGGTCTGCCGGGCGAGGAGCCGTGGACGCGGCACGCCAGTGGTGTGCTGTCGCCCGGTGGTCGCCCGGAGGCGTCCTTCGAGCTGAGCGTGTGGCCTCCGGCGGACGCCACCGAGATCGACCTCGACGGCCGCTACGAAGGTCTGCGGGACATCGGCTTCGCGTATGGGCCGGTGTTCCAGGGGCTGCGCAGGGCGTGGCAGCGCGAGGGTGAGCTGTTCGCCGAGGTGACGCTGCCCGAGGACGCGACGGAGGAGGCGGGCCGGTTCGGTCTGCACCCGGCGCTGCTGGATTCGGCTCTGCACGTCGTGGGGCTCGCGGGGCTGGGCAACACCGACGGCGAGGGGCGGCTGCCGTTCGCGTGGAGCGGGGTGTCGCTGTACGCGAGCGGTGCTTCGGCGCTGCGGGTGCGGTTGACGCCCGTGGACGGCGACGGGGTGCGGCTGGAGATCGCGGATACGGCCGGGGTGCCGGTCGCCGCGGTGGAGGCGTTGCGGCTGCGCCCGGTTTCGGCCGAGCAGCTGCGGAGTGTGCGTACGGAGCATCACGAGTCGTTGTTCCGCCTGGAGTGGACCGAACTCGCGGGCGTGGCCGGTACGGATGGCGGCGGCCGGTGGGCTGTGCTGGGCTCCGACGACCTCGCGCGTGACGCGGCGGCGGAAGGAGTGGGCGGTGACGTCGCGGCGTACGCCGACCTCGCGGAGCTGACCGCGGCGATCGAGTCCGGCGCGGCGCTGCCGGAATGCGTACTGGTGAACCTGACATCGGATGGTGCGGCAAATCAAGCCCGTCCGGCGATTGAGGACACGCCCGAAGGGCGTTCCGGCCCGCACGCGGACGGTGCGGCATCTTCAGCCCGTCCGGCGTTTGAGGACCGGGGCCTTGGGGCGGAGCCCCAAGTTGTGGGAAGGGGCGGGGTGGGGCAAAACCCCTCGCCCGCCACCACGGCGCACGAGGCCACCACTCAGGTACTGGGGCTGTTGCAGCAGTGGCTGGCCGACGACCGCTTCACGGACTCACGTCTGGTCCTGCTGACATCGGGGGCGCTGGCCACCGAGGCCGGTGAGCCGGTGGCGGACCTGGCGGGCGCCACGGTGCGGGGCCTGCTGCGTTCGGCGCAGTCCGAGAACCCGGACCGCGTGGTCCTCATCGACGTCGACGGCCGTCAGGAGGGGCTCGCCGCGCTGCCCGCGGCGCTGGCGAGCGGCGAGCCCGACATCGCCGTACGGCAGGGGGCCCTCAGGATTCCCCGGCTCGTCCGCGCCACGTCCGGGCCCGACAGCCGCGCCCCGGAATGGAATCCGGACGGCACGGTGCTGGTGACCGGGGCCGGTGGCTCGCTGGGCGGCCTGTTCGCCCGGCGTCTGGTGGCCGAGCACGGTGTACGGCAGCTGCTGCTGGTGAGCCGTCGTGGCGAGGCGGCGCCCGGCGCCGCCGAGCTGACCGCCGAACTGGCCGATGCGGGCGCGGAGGTGCGCTGGGCGGCGTGCGATGTGGCGGACCGGGACGCGCTCGCCGCGACCCTCGCCACCGTCCCCGCCGAGCATCCGCTGACCGCCGTGGTCCACACCGCCGGTGTGCTGGACGACGGTGTGATCGGATCGTTGACGCCGGAGAGGCTGGCGGGGGTCCTGCGTCCGAAGGTGGACGCGGCCTGGAATCTGCATGAGCTGACCCAGGACCTGGACCTGACGGCCTTCGTGGTGTTCTCGTCGGTGGCCGCGGTGTTCGGCAGCCCGGGACAGGGCAACTACGCCGCCGCCAACGCCTTCCTCGACGCGCTCGCGCAGCACCGTGCGGCGCGTGGCCTGCCCGCCACCTCGCTGGCGTGGGGCCTCTGGGCCGGTGGCGGTATGGGGGACACGCTCGACGAGGCCGACATCGCCCGTATGCGGCGGGCCGGACTTCCCCCGCTGCCCGTGGCGGAGGGCCTGGCGCTGTTCGACACCGCGCTGTCCGTGGGCGAAGCGTGCCTGGTGCCGATGCGCGTGGATCTCCCGGGCCTGCGGACGCAGGCCGCGGCGGGTGCCGTCTCGCCGCTGCTGCGCGGTCTGGTGCGGGTACCGGCGCGGCGTGCGGTCGAGGCCGTCGCCGGGTCGGTCGAGTCGGACCTGACGCGGCGGCTCTCGGGGCTGTCGGCGCCGGAACAGGAGCGGCTGCTGCTGGACCTGGTCCGTGCGCAGGTGGCGACGGTGCTCGGGTACGCGGGCGCGGACACCATCGGATCGGCGCGGGCGTTCAAGGAGCTGGGCTTCGACTCGCTGACCGCGGTCGAACTGCGCAATCACCTCAACTCCGTGACCGGGCTGCGGCTGCCCGCCACCCTCGTCTTCGACTACCCGGACCCGCAGGTTCTGGCCCGCCATCTGCGGACCGAGCTGGTGGGCGACCAGGCGGACGAGGGCCTGGCGGCCCCCGTGCCGACGGTGGCCACCACCGACGACGACGCGATAGCCATCGTCGGGATGAGCTGCCGCTACCCGGGCGGGGTCAGTACGCCCGAGGAGCTGTGGCAGCTCGTCATGGGTTCCGTGGACGCCATCTCCGACTTCCCGGCCGACCGTGGCTGGGACCTGGACGGGCTGCGGAGCGACGACCCCGGCAAGGCGGGCACCAGCACCACGGGCCAGGGAGGCTTTCTCCACGACGCGGCCGAGTTCGACCCGGACTTCTTCGGGATCTCCCCGCGCGAGGCCCTTGCCATGGACCCGCAGCAGCGGCTGCTGCTGGAGACGTCGTGGGAGGCGTTCGAGCGGGCCGGGATCGACCCGGCGGCGGCGCGCGGCAGCAGGACCGGTGTCTTCGCCGGAGTCATGTACCACGACTATCTGTCCCGCCTGAACGCGGTCCCCGACGGGCTCGAAGGCTATCTGGGCACCGGGTCCGCGGGCAGTGTCGCCTCCGGCCGGGTCGCCTACACCTTCGGCCTCGAAGGCCCGGCGGTCACGGTCGACACGGCCTGCTCGTCGTCGCTGGTGGCGCTGCATCTGGCCGCGCAGGCGCTGCGCAACGGCGAGTGCTCGATGGCGCTGGCCGGTGGTGTCACCGTCATGGCCACCCCGGAGACCTTCATCGACTTCAGCCGCCAGGGCGGCCTGTCGACCAGCGGCCGCTGCAAGTCCTTCGCGGCCTCGGCGGACGGTACGGGCTGGGCCGAGGGCGCGGGCATGCTGCTCGTGGAGCGGCTGTCGGACGCGCGGCGCAACGGCCACCGGGTGCTGGCGGTCGTACGCGGCTCCGCCATCAACCAGGACGGCGCGTCCAACGGCCTCACCGCGCCGAACGGCCCGTCCCAGCAGCGCGTCATCCGCGAAGCGCTCACCAGCGCCCGGCTGACCACCGCCGACATCGACGTGGTCGAGGCGCACGGTACGGGTACGAAGCTGGGCGACCCGATCGAGGCGCAGGCGCTGCTCGCCACATACGGCCGTGAGCGGCCGGAGGGGCAGCCGCTGTGGCTGGGCTCCCTCAAGTCGAACATCGGCCACGCGCAGGCGGCGGCCGGTGTCGCGGGCATCATCAAGATGATCATGGCGATGCGCCACGGAGTGCTGCCGCGGACGCTGCACCTGGACGAGCCCACCCCGCACGTGGACTGGGCGTCGGGCGACGTCGAGCTGCTGGCCGACGCCCGCCCGTGGCCGGAACTCGGCCGACCCCGCCGGGCGGCCGTGTCGTCGTTCGGCGTGAGCGGCACGAACGCGCACACCATCCTGGAGCAGCCCCCGGCCCCGGACGCGGACGCGGCTTCCGATGTGGAGCTGCCGACGGTGCCGTGGGTGCTCTCGGGCAAGTCCGAGGCCGCGCTGCGCGATCAGGCCGAACGGCTCCTGGCCCACCTCGGCACCCACCCTGACCTGGACGCCACGGACGTCGGCTACGCGCTGGCGACCGGCCGGGCGGCGCTGGAGCGGCGCGCGGTCGTCGTCGGCGAGGACCGGGACGGGCTGCTGTCCGCTCTGGAGGCGCTGGCGCGCGGCGAGTCGGCCGCCGGGCTGGCCGCTCAGGGCCCGGTGGCCGAGGGCGGCAAGGTGGCGTTCCTGTTCACGGGGCAGGGCAGCCAGCGGCTCGGGATGGGCCGTGCGCTGTACGACGCCTACCCGGTGTTCGCGGAGGCGCTGGACGCCGTATGCGATGAGCTGGACCGGCACCTTGAACAGCCGTTGAAGACGGTGCTCTTCGGTGAGGACGCCGCCGCGCTGGACCGGACCGGCTTCACCCAGCCCGCGCTGTTCGCGGTCGAGGTGGCGCTGTTCCGGCTGGTCGAGGCGTGGGGTGTGCGTGCGGACTTCCTGTCCGGTCACTCCATCGGTGAGCTGGCCGCCGCGCATGTGGCGGGTGTGCTCTCGCTCGCGGACGCGGCGAAACTGGTGGCCGCGCGCGGCCGTCTGATGCAGGAGCTTCCGGCTGGTGGCGCGATGGTGGCGGTGCAGGCGTCGGAGGACGAGGTGGCGCCGCTGCTGACCGACCGGGTGAGCATCGCCGCTGTGAATGGCCCGTCGTCCGTGGTCATCGCGGGTGACGAGGACGCGGCTCTGGAGATCGCTTCCGGCTTCGAGGCGCAGGGCCGTAAGACCAAGCGGCTCACCGTGAGCCACGCGTTCCACTCGCCGCGCATGGACGGCATGTTGGACGCGTTCCGCGAGGTGGCGGAGGGGCTTTCGTACGAGGCGCCGCGCATCCCGATCGTGTCGAACCTGACGGGCGAGGTGGTCTCCGCCGAGGAGATCACCAGCCCGGACTTCTGGGTCCGCCACGTCCGTGAGGCCGTGCGTTTCCTCGACGGCATCCGTACTCTCGAAGCCCAAGGTGCCACCACCTTCGTGGAGTTGGGCCCGGACGGTGTGCTCACCGCCATGGCGCAGGAGTGCGCCACCGGGGCCGATGCGGCGTTCGTGACCGCGCTGCGCAAGGGACGCGCCGAGCCCGAGTCGCTGACCGCTGCGCTGGCCGCCCTCCACACCCGGGGTGTCGCACTGGACTGGCGGGCCTTCTTCGCCCGTACGGGCGCCGTGCGGGTCGACCTGCCGACGTACGCCTTCCAGCGGCAGCGCTTCTGGGTGGAGGACCCGGAGGAGGTCCGCGAGGCGCTGGCGGCGGTGGATTCCGTGGACGCCCGGTTCTGGGAGGCCGTGGAGCGCGAGGATCTGAGCGCCCTGGCCGGGACGCTCCAGTCCGAGGACGACGAGGCGCTCTCCTCGCTGGGCGCCGCCCTGCCGATGCTGTCCTCGTGGCGGCGCCGCCAGGGCGAGCGGTCCACCGTGGACGCCTGGCGCTACCAGGTGACGTGGAAGCCGGTGACGTCGGCCCGTGGTGCGGGGACGCTGAGCGGCCGATGGCTGGTCGTCGTCCCGGCCGGTGAGAACGGTGAGAACGGTGACGTCTGGGCCGAGGGGACCGTACGGACGCTGTCCGCGCGGGGCGCCGAGGTCCGGCGGATCGAGCTGGCCGCCGAGGACCGTGCGGGCATGGCCGAGGGGCTGCGCGAGGCGGTCGCGGAGGGCCCGGTGGCGGGCGTGTTCGCGCTGCCGTCCGTCTCCGCGGGCCCCGAAGGGCTGCTGCGTACGGCCGCGCTGACGCAGGCCCTGGTCGACCTGGGCGTGGCCGCGCCGCTGTGGGTGGCCACGCGTGGCGCGGTCTCCACCGGCCGGTCCGACGGTCCGGCGGACCCGTGGCAGGCACGGGTCTGGGGCCTGGGCCGGGTCGCCGCACTGGAACTGGCCGAGCGGTGGGGTGGTCTGGTCGATCTGCCGGAGACGGCGGACGACCGGGCGCTGTCCCGCCTGGCCGGGGTGCTGACCGGCGCCGAGGGCGAGGACCAGGTGGCGGTGCGCGCCTCCGGTGTCTTCGGCCGTCGCCTGACCCACGCCACCGCCGCCTCACGCGGCAGCGACTGGCGGCCGGGTGCGGGGTCGGTGCTGGTCACCGGCGGTACGGGCGCGCTGGGCGCGCACGTGGCCCGCTGGCTGATCGACAAGGGCGCCGAGCACGTGGTGCTCACCAGCCGCCGGGGCCTCGACGCCCCCGGCGCGGCCGAGCTGCGGGACGAACTCGCCGCCTCGGGCGCCCGGGTCACCGTCGCGGCCTTCGACGCCGCCGACCGCGACGCGCTGGCCGCGCTGGTGGCCGGGCTTCCGGCCGAGCTGCCGCTGACGGCCGTCATCCACGCGGCCGGTGTGCTGGACGACGGCGTACTGGAGTCGCTGACCCCCGAGCGCTTCGCCACCGTGCTGCGCGCGAAGGCCGACGCCGCCGCCAACCTGCACGAGGTGACGCGGGACCTGGACCTCACGGCCTTCGTCCTCTTCTCCTCGTTCTCCGGTTCCATGGGCGCCGCGGGGCAGGCCAACTACGCCGCCGCGAACGCCTTCCTGGACGCGCTCGCCGAGCGGCGCCGGGCCGAGGGCCTGCCTGCCACCTCGGTGGCGTGGGGCCCGTGGGCCGAGGGCGGCATGGCCGCGGACGACGCGCTGGAGCAGCGCATGCGCCGGGCCGGTGTGCCGCCGATGGCGGCCGACCTGGCCATCGCCGCGCTCCAGCGCGCCCTGGATCTGGACGAGACGACCGTGCTGGTCGCGGACATCGACTGGGAGCGGCTGGCCCCCGGCTTCGCCGCGTCCCGGCCGAGCCCGCTGCTGCGGGAGCTGCCCGAGGCGCGTACGGCGCTGGAGGCCGCGGGCGAGCAGGCCACGCGTACGGTCGGCGACGAGTCCTCGCTCGCGCAGCGGCTCGCGGGCGTTCCGGCGGCGGAGCGCGAGGGCGTCCTGCTGGACCTGGTGCGCTCCGCCGTGGCGGACGTACTCGGCCACGCCGACGCGGAGGCGGTGGAGGCGAGCCGGGCGTTCAGCGAGCTGGGATTCGACTCGCTGACCGCCGTCGAGCTGCGCAACCGGCTGAACACCGTGACCGGGCTGCGGCTGCCGCCCACCCTGGTCTACGACTACCCGACGTCAACGGCGCTCGCGGGCCACCTCCGTACGGAGGTCCTGGGCGAGGAGACCCCGGCCGATGCCGTCGGCACGGTCTCGTTGGTGGCCACCGACGATCCGATCGCGATCGTGGGCATGAGCTGCCGCTTCCCGGGCGGGGTGGACTCGCCCGAGGAGCTGTGGCGGCTGCTGTCCACCGGGCAGGACGCGGTGACGGACTTCCCGGCCGACCGTGGCTGGGACGTCGAGTCGCTGTACGACCCGGAGCCGGGCACCGAGTACACCACCTACGTCCGCGAGGGCGGATTCCTGGCGGACGCCGGGGACTTCGACGCGGCGTTCTTCGGGATTTCGCCGCGTGAGGCGGTGGCGATGGACCCGCAGCAGCGGTTGCTGCTGGAGACGTCGTGGGAAGCCTTTGAGCGGGCCGGGATCGACCCGACGACGCTGCGCGGTCAGCAGGTCGGCGTGTTCGCCGGTACGAACGGCCAGGACTACATGTCCCTCGTCCTCCACTCGGAGGACGGTGGCGACGGGTTCCTGGGCACGGGCAACGCGGCCAGTGTGATGTCGGGCCGGGTGTCGTACGCGCTGGGTCTTGAGGGTCCGGCCGTCACCGTCGACACGGCGTGCTCGTCGTCGCTCGTCGCGCTGCACTGGGCGATTCAGGCGTTGCGGGCGGGGGAGTGCTCCCTTGCTCTGGCTGGTGGTGTGACGGTGATGTCGACGCCGGGTTCGTTCGTGGACTTCAGTCGTCAGCGTGGGCTTGCGGCGGATGGTCGTATCAAGGCGTTCGCGGCGGGTGCGGATGGCACCGGCTGGGGCGAGGGTGTGGGCATGCTGCTCGTGGAGCGGCTGTCGGACGCCCGCCGCAACGGCCACACCGTGCTGGCGACCGTGCGCGGCTCTGCGATCAACCAGGATGGCGCGTCGAACGGTCTGACGGCGCCGAACGGGCCGTCGCAGCAGCGTGTCATCCGGCAGGCGCTGGCCGGTGCCGGTCTGTCGGCCGCCGAGGTGGACGCGGTCGAGGCGCATGGCACCGGTACGACGCTGGGCGACCCGATCGAGGCGCAGGCGCTGCTGGCCACCTACGGCCAGGACCGCGCCGAGGGCCAGCCCCTGCTTCTCGGCTCCATCAAGTCCAACATCGGTCACACGCAGGCCGCTGCCGGTGTGGCGGGCGTGATGAAGATGGTGCTGGCGTTGCAGCACGGCGTGCTGCCGCAGACGCTGCACGTGGACGAGCCGACGCCGCACGTCGACTGGTCCGCCGGTGAACTGGCGTTGCTGACCGAGGCACGGGAGTGGCCGGAGACCGGCCGTCCGCGCCGGGCGGCGGTCTCGGCGTTCGGCATCAGCGGTACGAACGCGCACACCGTGCTGGAGCAGGCCCCGGCCCCGGAGGCCGCCCCCGCCGCCGATCCGGCGGTGGAGCTGCCGTCCGTGCCGTGGGTGCTGTCGGCCAAGTCCCGGGCCGCCGTACGCGGTCAGGCCGCACGGCTGCTGGCCCACCTGGGCGGCGACGCCACACCCATCGATGTGCCCCATACCGATGTAGCTTTCTCGCTGGCCACCACCCGCACCGCCATGGACCACCGGGCCGTACTCACCGCTGACGGCGGCGGGGACGGGCTGCTGGCCGGTCTCGCGGCGCTGGCGCGCGGCGAGACCGAGGTGCCGGGCCTGGTCGAGGGCTCGGTGGCCGGTGGCAAGGTGGCGTTCCTGTTCACGGGGCAGGGCAGCCAGCGGCTCGGGATGGGCCGGGAGCTGTATGAGGCGTACCCGGTGTTCGCGGACGCGTTGGACGAGGTGTGCGCCCACTTGGACGCGCATCTGGAGCAGCCGCTGCGCGATGTCCTCTTCGGTGAGGACGCCGCCGCGCTGGACCGGACCGGCTTCACCCAGCCCGCGCTGTTCGCCATCGAGGTAGCGCTGTTCCGGCTGGTCGAGGCGTGGGGTCTGAAGGCGGACTTCCTGTCCGGTCACTCCATCGGTGAGCTGGCCGCCGCGCATGTGGCGGGTGTGCTCTCGCTGGCGGATGCGTGCACTCTCGTGGCGGCTCGTGGCCGTCTGATGCAGGAGCTTCCGGCCGGTGGCGCGATGATCGCGGTGCAGGCGTCGGAGGACGAGGTGGCGCCGCTGCTCACCGAGCGCGTGAGTATCGCCGCCCTCAACGGGCCGTCGTCGGTGGTCATCGCGGGTGACGAGGACGATGCGGGGCAGATCGCGGCGTTCTTCGAGGCGCAGGGTCGCAAGACCAAGCGGCTCACCGTCAGCCACGCGTTCCACTCGCCGCGCATGGACGGGATGCTGGACGCGTTCCGCGAGGTGGCCGAGGAGCTTTCGTACGAGGCCCCGCGCATCCCGATCGTCTCCAACCTCACCGGAGAGGTCGTCTCCGCCGAGGAGATCACGTCGGCCGACTTCTGGGTGCGCCATGTCCGCGAGGCGGTCCGCTTCCTCGACGGTGTGCGCACCCTCGAAGCGCAGGGCGTCTCCACGTACGTCGAACTGGGCCCGGACGGTGTGCTCACCGCCATGGCGCAGGAGTGCGTGACCGGCGAGGACGCGGCCTTCGTCGCCGCCCTCCGCAAGGACCGTCCCGAGGCCGAGGCGCTGACGAACGCCGTCGCGCGGCTGTACGTGCGTGGCCAGGCCCCGGACTGGGAGGCGTTCTTCGCCGGGAGGGGCGCACGCAAGGTCGGCCTGCCGACGTACGCGTTCCAGCGCAGCCGCTACTGGGTCGACGCACTGCTCACCCTGGACGAGGTGGCCTCGGCCGGGCTCGGCGCGGCCGGTCACCCGCTGCTGGGTGCGGCGGTGGAGCTGCCCGACGCGGACGCGTACGTCTTCTCCGGGCGGCTGTCGCTCGCGTCGCACTCCTGGCTGGCGGACCACACGGTCGCCGATACGGCCGTGCTGCCGGGCTCCGCGTTCGTGGAGCTGGCGGTGCGCGCCGGGGACCAGGTTGGCTGTGACTACCTCGAAGAGCTGACCCTCGAAGCGCCGCTGATCCTGCCGGAGCGCGGCGGGGTTCAGCTGCGGGTGTCGCTCGGCGAGCCCGACGACGAGGGCCGCCGCCCGCTGGCGGTGTACTCGCGCCCGGAGGGTGCGGAGCAGGAGCAGCCGTGGACGCGGCACGCCGGGGGCGTTCTCGCCCCGGCCGGAATGCGGCCGGCCGCCGTCGGCGAGTTCGCCGTATGGCCGCCCGCCGACGCGGAGCCGGTGGACACCGCCGCGCTGTACGCGGGCATGGGGCGCGCCGGGCTGCTGCACGGCCCGGCGTTCCAGAGCCTGCGCCATGTGTGGCGGCGCGGCGAGGAGGTGTACGCGGAGGTGCGCGTCGGCGAGGCGCAGCAGGCGGACGCCGCCCGCTTCGCGCTGCATCCGGCCCTGCTGGACGGTGCGCTCCAGCCGCTGGGGCTGGGCGTGGACGGTGCCGCGGTGGCGGCGTCGTGGCGGGGGCTGAGCCTGTACGCGGTGGGCGCCGAGGCGCTGCGCGTGCGGCTGGCCCCGGTGGCGGACGCGGCGGACGGCACGGTGTCGCTGGTGGCGGCCGATGAGACGGGCGCGCTCGTCGCGTCGGTGGACGCGCTGGCCGCCGAGCCGCTGGACGTGGACCGCATCGCCGGAGCGTCGGCGACGTCCGGGCGCCAGGACTCGCTGTTCCGGGTCGACTGGGCCCCGGTGGCGGCGCCTTCGGGCGGCACATCGGCGAGCTTCGCCGTCGTCGGTGGCGACGACCTCAAGCTGAGCGTGGCCCTCGACGCGGCCGGGCACACCGCCACGGTCCACGACGACCTGGCGGCACTCGACATGGCGGTCGTGATGGACGGGACGGCGCCGGACACGGTCCTGATCCCCTTCCTGCCCGACGGCAGCGGTGACCTCGTCGCGGGCGCGCACGCCGCCACCCACCGGGCCCTGGGCCTGGTCCAGGAGTGGCTGAACGGAGGCAGGCCCGGCAGCGCCCGGCTGGTGCTGGTCACGCGCGGCGCGGTCGCCGCGGCCGGGGACACCGAGGTCGCGGACCTGGCCAACGCGCCCGTGTGGGGGCTGCTGCGGTCCGCGCAGACGGAGAACCCGGGGCAGTTCGTCCTGCTCGACGTCGACGGCGAGGTGTCGTACCCGGCGATCGCGGCGGCGCTGGACTCGGGCGAGCCCGAGATCGCGCTGCGCGCGGGGGCGGCGTACGCGCCACGGCTGGCCCGGGCCGAGGCCCCGGCCGCCGAACCCGGCACCGCGATCGACCCCGAGGGCACCGTCCTGATCACCGGCGCCACCGGTGGTCTGGGCAGGCTGGTAGCCCGCCATCTGGTCACCGCACACGGCGCCCGCCGGTTGCTGCTGACCAGCCGGAGCGGCCCCGCCGCCGAGGGCATGGCCGAACTGACCGCCGAACTGGCCGAGTTGGGTGCCGAGGCCACCGTCGTCGCGTGTGACGCGGCCGACCGGGAGGCGCTGGCCGGGCTGCTGGCGGGCATTCCGGCCGACCGTCCGCTGACGGCCGTGGTGCACACCGCGGGCGTCCTCGATGACGGCGTCATCGACATGCTGACGCCGGAGCGGCTGGACCGGGTGCTGCGGCCGAAGGTCGACGCGGCGGTCAACCTGCACGAACTGACCCGCGATCTGGACCTGTCCGCCTTTGTGCTCTTCTCGGCCGCGGCCGGGACGATCGGCGGCCCGGGCCAGGGCGGTTACGCGGCGGCGAACGTGTTCCTCGACGCGCTCGCCGGACACCGCCGCGCCACCGGCCGTACCGCGCAGTCCCTCGTGTGGGGCATGTGGGCCGAGGAGCGGGGCATGGGCGGCAGGATCGGCGCGGCCGACCTGAAGCGGGCGGCGCGCGGCGGTGTGCTGCCGCTGTCCGCCGAGGAGGGCCTGGCCCTGTTCGACGCCGCCCGCGCGGTGACCGACGAAGCGGTGCTGGTGCCCGTACGGCTCGATCTGGCGGCGCTGCGCGGTGCCGCCTCCGCCGGGGAGCTGCTGCCGCTCTACCGCGGCCTGGTGCGCACTCCGGTGCGGCGCGCCGCCGACAGCGGCGGCACGGCCGTCGCCGAAACGGCGGACGGGGCCGGGGCGGAGACCCTGGCGCAGCAGCTGGCGCGGCAGTCGGAGGCCCAGCAGGAGCGCACCACGCTCGACCTGGTGCGCCGACAGGTGGCCGCCGTCCTCGGCTACGCGTCCAAGGAGCAGGTGGGCGCCGAGCAGGCGTTCAAGGAGCTGGGCTTCGACTCGCTGACGGCCGTGGAGCTGCGGAACCGGCTGAACGCGGCCACCGGGCTGAAGCTGATGGCGACGCTGGTGTACGACTACCCGACGCCGGTGGCGCTCGCGCGGCAGCTGCGCCGGGAGCTGGCACCGGAGGCGGCGCACAGCGGAATGTCCCTCACGGACGAGCTGGAGCGGCTGGAGAACAGCCTCGCCTCGCTGGCGCCGGAGGATCTGGCGGCGGTCGCGGGGGACGAGGCCGCGCATGCGAACATCGCCGTGCGCCTGCAGACGCTGCTGGCCAAGTGGCACGACGTGCGTCGCACCGCGGACGACGACGGGGCGGACGCCGAGTCGGACGCGTTCGAAGAGGTCAGCGATGACGAACTCTTCGACTTCATCGACAAGAGGTTCGGCAACGGCTGAACGCGAACGGCACCCCCTCCCGGACCCCCCGACGATCCAGAGCACTGCGAATAGGTGAACGTCCATGGCGACTGCGAACGAAGCCAAGCTCCGCGAATATCTGAAGAAGGTCACCACCGACCTCACCGCCGCCCACCGGCGTCTGCAGGAGGTCGACGATCAGGCCCATGAGCCGATCGCGATCGTGGGCATGAGCTGCCGCTTCCCCGGCGGTGTCGACACGCCGGAGGAGCTGTGGCAGCTCATGTCCTCCGGTGGCGAGGCGCAGTCGGCGTTCCCGGCCGACCGGGGCTGGGACCTGCAGAACCTGTTCGACTCGGACCCGGACACGCCGGACACCACGTACACCCGCGAGGGCGGGTTCCTCGGCGACGCCACCCGGTTCGACGCGGCGTTCTTCGGGATCTCGCCGCGTGAGGCGACGGCGATGGACCCGCAGCAGCGGCTGCTGCTGGAGACATCGTGGGAGGCGTTCGAGCGGGCGGGCATCGACCCGGCCGCCCTGCGCGGCAGCCGTACGGGAGTGTTCGCGGGCATGAACGCCTCCGACTACCTGACGGTGGCGCTCGACGCGGACGACGACTTCGGCGGACACCTGGGCACGGGCAACGCCAGCAGCGTCGTCTCCGGACGGCTCAGCTACGCCTTCGGCCTGGAGGGTCCGGCCGTCACCGTGGACACGGCCTGCTCCGCGTCCCTGGTGGCGCTGCACCTGGCGGTGCAGTCGCTGCGTCTCGACGAGTGCTCGCTCGCACTGGCGGGCGGTGTCCATGTGATGTCCACGCCCGGCCTGTTCATCGAGTTCAGCCGCCAGCGCGGGCTGTCCCAGGACGGCCGCTGCAAGGCGTTCTCGGCCGACGCCGACGGCTTCGGACCGGCCGAGGGCGTGGGCGTGCTGCTGCTGGAGCGGCTGTCGGACGCGCGGAAGAATGGCCACCAGGTGCTCGCGGTCGTCCGCGGCTCCGCCGTCAACCAGGACGGCGCGTCCAACGGCCTCACCGCGCCCAACGGCCCGTCGCAGCGGCGCGTCATCCAGCAGGCCCTGGCCAGCGCGCGGCTGTCCGGTGCCGATGTGGACGTGGTCGAGGCGCATGGCACGGGCACGTCGCTGGGCGACCCGATCGAGGCACAGGCGCTGCTCGCCACCTACGGCGCGGACCGCCCCGAGGAACTGCCCCTGCTGCTGGGGTCGGTGAAGTCCAACATCGGCCACACCCAGGGCGCCGCGGGCATCGCGGGCGTGATGAAGATGGTGCTGGCCATGCGGCACGGCGTGGTGCCGGAGTCGCTGCACATCGCCGAGCCGTCCCCGCACATCGACTGGTCCTCCGGCACGGTCTCGCTGGTCAGGTCGGCCACCCCGTGGCCCGAGACGGGCCGCCCGCGCCGCGCGGGCATCTCCTCGTTCGGCTTCAGCGGCACCAACGCGCACACCATCATCGAGCAGGCGCCCGCCGAGGAGCGGGAGCCGGTCGAGCTGGTGGCGAAGCAGCCGGGCGTGGTGCCGTGGGTGGTCTCCGGCAAGAGCGAGTCCGCGCTGCGCGCCCAGGCCCGGCGGCTGCTGGACCGCCTCCACGACGAACCGGCGCTGCGCCCCGTGGACGTGGGCCTGTCGCTGGCCACGACCCGCGCCGCGCTGGACGTACGCGGTGTCGTCCAGGGCCGGGACCGCGACGAACTGGTGGCCGGGCTGACCGCCCTCGCCGACGGCGGCATGGCCGCGGGCGTGGAGCGGGGCTCGGTGGTGGCGGGTCAGACGGCGTTCGTCTTCCCGGGGCAGGGGTCCCAGTGGGTGCGGATGGGCGTGGGGCTGATGGACGCCTCGCCGGTGTTCGCCGCCCGCATCGAGGAGTGCGCGGCGGCGCTGGCGGAGTTCACCGACTGGTCGCTGGTGGATGTGCTGCGCGGGGTGGACGGGGCGCCGTCGCTGGACCGGGTGGACGTGGTCCAGCCGGTGCTGTTCGCGGTGATGGTGTCGCTGGCCGAGGTGTGGCGCTCGCTCGGCGTCGAACCGTCCGCCGTGGTCGGCCACTCGCAGGGCGAGATCGCCGCCGCGTGCGTGGCGGGCGTCCTGTCGCTGAAGGACGCGGCGCGCGTGGTGGCGCTGCGCAGCCAGGCCATCGGCCGGGTGCTGGCGGGCAAGGGCGGCATGGTGTCCATGGCGCTGCCCGTATCCCGGGTACGGGAGCGGATCGCGCCCTGGGGCGAGGAGCGCATCTCGGTGGCGGCCGTCAACGGCCCCTCCGCCGTGGTGGTTTCGGGCGAACCGGCCGCGCTGGACGAGCTGCTGGCGTCCTGCGAGGCGGATGACATCAGGGCCCGCCGGGTGCCGGTGGACTACGCCTCGCACTCCGCCCAAGTGGAACTGCTGCGCGACGAACTGCTCACGCTGCTGGCCCCCGTACAGCCCAGGACCGCACAGGTGCCGTTCCTGTCCACGGTGACGGGGGAGTGGGTCGAGGGTCCCGAGCTGGGCGCCGAGTACTGGTTCACCAACCTCCGCCGCACCGTCGAACTCGAAGGCGCCGTCCGGCGCCTGCTGGACGAGGGCTTCGGCGTGTTCATCGAGTCCAGCGCCCACCCGGTGCTGACGATGGGCGTGCAGGAGACCGCCGAGGACTCGGGTCTCGACGCGGCCGCGATCGGCTCGCTGCGCCGCGACGAAGGCGGTCTCGACCGGTTCTGGGCCTCCGTCGGCGAGGCGTGGTCGCGCGGTGTCGCCGTGGACTGGAAGACGGTGTTCGACGGCACCGGAGCCCGCCGTATCGAGCTGCCCACGTACGCCTTCCAGCAGCAGCGCTACTGGCCCGAGGCCGGGGCGGGGCGCACGGCGCAGGAGGCGCGGCACGACGCCGTGGAGGCCAAGTTCTGGGCGGCGGTGGAGGCCGAGGACTGGCAGGCCCTGGCCGCCGAGCTGACCGTCGACGGCGACCAGCCGATGAGCGCCGTCCTGCCCGCCCTCGCGTCCTGGCGCAAGCAGGCCCGCGAGCAGTCCACCGTGGACGGCTGGCGCTACCGCGTGACGTGGCAGCCGCTCCCCGAGGCGCGGTCCGCGCACCCGGGCGGCAGCTGGCTCGTCGTCGCGGCCAGCACCGACGACGCGTGGACGGCCGCCGTGACCGGCGCGCTGACCGGGCGCGGCGCCTCCGTACAGCAGATCGTGGTGGACCCCGCCACCCACGGCCGCGAACAGCTCGCCGACTGGCTGCGCACCGCCGTCGCCGAGGCCCACGGGGAGGGTTTCACCGGTGTGCTGTCGCTGCTCGCCCCGGCCGGGGACGCGCATCCGCAAGCCCCCTCCCTGCCCGCCGGAACCGCCGCCCAGCTCGCCCTGATCCAGGCGCTCGGCGACGCCGAGATCGGCGCGCCGCTGTGGTGCCTGACCCAGGGCGCGGTCTCCACCGGCGGCGCCGACCGGCCGGAATGCCCCGAACAGGCCCTCGTCTGGGGGCTCGGCCGGGTGGCCGCGCTGGAACACCTGGAGCGCTGGGGCGGCCTGGTCGACCTGCCGCGGACGCCCGACGAGCAGGCGCTGTCCCGGCTCATGGGCGTCCTCGCCGCCGAGCACGACGAGGACCAGGTGGCGATCCGCGAGGCGGGCGTCTTCGGGCCGCGGCTGGTGCGCGCCCCGCTCGCCGACACCTCCCCCGTACGGCCCTGGAGGCCGTCCGGCACCACGCTGGTCACCGGCGGTACGGGACGCCTCGGCGCGGAGGTCGCGCGCTGGCTGGCCCGTAACGGCGCCGAACACCTGGTGCTGGCGAGCCGCCGGGGCGCGGACGCCCCCGGCGCTGTGGAGCTGGAGGCCGAACTGACGGGCCTCGGCGCCAAGGTCACCCTCGCCACCTGCGATGTGACCGACCGCGCGGCGCTCGCCGAAACCCTCGCGGCCATCCCGGCCGACCAGCCGCTGACGGCCGTCCTGCACACCGCCGCCGTCATCGAGGACGGGGTGATCGAGGGGCTGACTGCGGATCAGGCCGAGCGCGTCCTGCGGCTCAAGGTGGACGCCACGCGCCATCTGCACGAGCTGACGCGGGATCTGGAGCTGTCCGCGTTCGTGCTGTTCTCGCACTTCTCCGCGACGTTCGGCGCACCGGGCCAGGGCAACCAGGCGCCCGGCAACGCGTTCCTGCACAGCTTCGCCGAGCAGCGCCGCGCCGACGGGCTGCCCGCCACCACCGTGTCCTGGGGCCCGTGGGGCGACGGCGGCTCGGTGGACGGCGCCACCGGCGACCGGATGCGCCGCCACGGCATCAACGAGATGGCGCCGCTGCCCGCCACCGCCGCTCTCCAGCACGCCCTGGACCGGGACGAGACGGCGCTCACCGTCATCGACATGGACTGGCGCCGCTTCACCCTCGCCTTCACCGCCGACCGGCCGCGGCCGCTGCTCGACACCCTGCCCGAGGCCCGCGAGGTCGCCGAGGAGATGCGGGCCGACGCCGCCGGGGACACCGCCGCGGGGGAGGCGCTGGCCGGTCAGCTCGCGACGCTGCCCGAGACCGAACGGGAGCGGGTGCTGCTGGAGTTGGTCCGCAGCGCGGTCGCCGCCGTGCTGGGCCACTCCGGCGCCGAGGCGATCGAGGCGGGCCGGGCGTTCAAGGACCTGGGCTTCGACTCGCTCACCGCGGTCGAACTCCGCAACCGGCTGGGCGCGGCCAGCGGGCTCAAGCTGCCGCCGACCCTGATCTTCGACCACCCGACCCCGGCCGCCGTGGCGGCCCATATGCGGTCCGAGATCGTCCCCGACGCGGCGGCCACCGGCGCCCCGGTGCTCGAAGAACTCGACAAGCTGGAAACCGTGCTCGCGGGCAGCGCCCCCGACAACATCACCCGGGCCCGCATCACCATGCGCCTCCAGTCGCTGCTGGCGAAGTGGCACGAGTCCGACGACACCGCCGCCCCGGCCGAGCCCGCGGCGGCCCCGTCCGAAGCCCTCGCCCAGGGCGCGGCCGAGGCCGACCAGCTCCAGTCGGCCAGTGACGAAGAGCTGTTCGCATTCATCAACAAGGGTCTGGGAAGGGCATGAAACGAATTCTGCTATTGACGTCGTATCCGATGTCGGACAGGATTTTCCCCACCCTTGAATAGAGTTCTCCAATACCGGCTGCCCCCTATTGAATCCCTGAGTCACCAGGGGGTCGTAGGGGGCAGCTAGGGGTTGTCGAGAGGGTTAAGCCGCGCATAGGCTCACGTGGAGAAGTCGACTAATTGGTTGTTGGTTACCGGCTCCCCTGTTGAGGATCTGTGGAGCATTTCCGATGCCGTCTGCCGTAAATGGATTGCGTAAATGGCGAATGAAGAGACGCTGCGGGACTACCTCAAGCTGGTAACGGCGGATCTGCATCAGACTCGCCTCCGCCTGCAAGAGGCCGAGGCGAAGAACCACGACCCCATCGCCATCGTGGGGATCGGCTGCCGTTATCCCGGAGGCGTCCGGTCGCCCGAGGACCTGTGGCGCATCGTCAGCGAAGGCGTCGACGCGGTCAGCGACTTCCCGGTCGACCGCGGGTGGAATGTCGACAGGATGTACCACCCGGACCCGGACCACCCCGGCACCAGCTATGTGCACGAGGGTGGATTCGTCGACGGCATCGCCGATTTCGACCCGTCGCTCTTCGGCATCAGCCCCCGTGAAGCGCTCGGCATGGACCCCCAGCAGCGCATGCTGCTGGAAACCTCCTGGGAAGCCTTCGAACGGGCCGGTATCGACCCGCTTTCGGCGCGCGGCAAGCAGGTCGGCGTCTTCGTCGGCACCAGCAATCACGACTACCTCGGGGCGATCCTCAGCTCCGACGAAAACTTCGAGGGCTACTTCGGCACCGGCAATGCCGCGAGCATCGCCTCCGGCCGCCTCTCGTACACCTTCGGCTTCGAGGGCCCGGCGGTCACCGTCGACACCGCCTGCTCCTCGTCCCTGGTGGCGATCCACCTCGCCGTCCAGGCGCTGCGGCAGGGCGAATGCTCGCTCGCCCTGGCCGGTGGCGCGACCCTGATGTGCGCGCCCGGCGTCTTCGTCGACTACAGCAAGATGCGCGGACTGGCCCTCGACGGCCGCTCCAAGCCGTTCGCGCCCGAGGCCGACGGCTTCTGCCTCGGCGAGGGCGTCGGCATCCTGCTCGTGGAGCGGCTGTCGGACGCCCAGCGCAAGGGCCACCCGGTGCTCGCCGTGATCCGCGGCTCCGCCGTCAACCAGGACGGCGCGTCCAACGGCCTCACCTCCCCCAACGGCCCCTCCCAGCAGCGGGTCATCCTCCAGGCGCTCGCCAACGCCCGGCTCTCGCCCGACCAGGTCGACGCCGTCGAGGCCCACGGCACCGGCACCGCACTCGGCGACCCGATCGAGGCGCAGGCGCTGCTCGCCACGTACGGCCAGGACCGGCCCGCGGGCAAGCCGCTGCTGATCGGCTCCATCAAGTCCAACATCGGCCACGCCCAGGCGGGTGCCGGTGTCGGCGGCGTCATCAAGATGGTCATGGCCATGCGCCACGGAGCGCTGCCCAGGACCTTCCACCTCACCGAGCCCACCCCGCACGTCGACTGGACCGCCGGGGACGTCGAACTGCTCACCGCCACCCGCGAGTGGCCGCACGACCCCGAGGGCGCCGAGCCGCGCCGGGCGGGCATCTCGTCGTTCGGGATGAGCGGCACCAACGTGCACACCATCCTGGAGGAGCCCCCCACCCCCGCCACCGACCGGACGGACGCCGACCGCACGCACGTCGTGCCCGGTCGCGCCGAGCCGGACCCGGCCGGGACCACGCCGCCCCTCACCCCGGTCGCACTCTCCGGCAAGCACCGGGACGCGCTGCGCGCCCAGGCCGCCCAGCTCCACGCCCACCTGGCCGCGAACCCCGGCTACCGGCCCGCCGACATCGGCTACTCGCAGGCCGTCACCCGCGCCGCGCTCGACCGCCGCGCCGTGGTCGCCGCCGCCGACCGGGACGAACTCCTCGCGGGCCTCGAAGCGCTCGCCGAGGGCCGCCACCACCCCGAGGTCACCGAGGGCCTGGCTGTCGAGGGCAACATCGCGTTCCTCTTCACCGGCCAGGGCAGCCAGCGGCTCGGGATGGGCCGCGAACTGTACGAGAGCCACCCGGCGTTCGCCGAGGCGCTGGACGCGGTCTGCGCCCAGCTCGACCGCTTCCTCGACCGGCCGCTGAAGGACGTACTGTTCGGCGACGACGCCACCGCGCTCGACCGGACCGGCTACACCCAGCCCGCCCTGTTCGCCGTCGAGGTGGCGCTGTTCCGCCTCGTCGAGTCGTGGGGCCTGCTGCCCGACTTCCTCTGCGGCCACTCCATCGGCGAGATCGCCGCCGCCCACGTGGCCGGGGTGCTGTCCCTCACCCACGCGTCCGCCCTGGTGGCCGCGCGCAGCCAGCTGATGCAGCAACTCCCCGGCGGCGGCGCGATGATCGCTGTGCAGGCCACCGAGGACGAGGTGGCGCCGCTGCTCACCGAGCGGGTCAGCATCGCCGCGCTCAACGGCCCGACGTCGGTCGTCATCGCGGGCGACGAGGACGCGGCCCTGGAGATCGCTGCCGGTTTCGAGGCGCGGGGCCGCAAGACCAAGCGGCTCACCGTCAGCCACGCGTTCCACTCCCCGCACATGGACGCGATGCTGGACAACTTCCGCCAGGTCGCCCAGCGCCTCACGTACGAGGCCCCGCGGATACCCATCGTCTCCAACCTCACCGGCGACCTGGTCGGCGCCGACGACATCAGCACGCCCGAGTTCTGGGTCCGCCACGTCCGCGAGGCCGTCCGCTTCTCCGACGGCGTGCGCCGCCTGGAAGACCTCGGCGTGACCACCTTCGTGGAGCTGGGCCCCGACGGCGTGCTCTCCGCCATGGCCCAGGAGTGCGTCACCGAGGCGAAGAGCAGGACGTTCGCGTTCCTGCCCACCCTGCGCCCCGGCCGCCCCGAGACCCGCACGGTCCACCAGGCGCTCGCCCACGCCCACGTCCGCGGCATACCCGTCGACTGGACCACGTACTACGCGGACACCGGCGCCCGCCGCGTAGACCTGCCCACCTACGCCTTCCAGCGGCAGCGCTACTGGCCCGCCAACCCGTTCTCGTACGAGAGCGAGTCCGCCGCCGAGGCGGGCGCACCGGCCGTCGCCGACGCCCGGTTCTGGGAGGTCGTCCACAGCGAGGACCTGGCCGCCCTGGTCGACACCCTCGGGCTCGACGGCGACCAGCCGCTCAGCGAGGTGCTGCCCGCGCTGTCCGCGTGGCGCCACCGCAGCCACGTCGACACCACCGTCAACGGCTCGCGCTACCGCACCACCTGGAAGCCGCTGCCGCCGTTCCAGGCCACGCCGCTCACCGGCACCTGGCTCGTCGCCACCCCCGCCGGACACGACGGCCACCCCTGGGTCGAGGGGCCGCTGCGGACCCTGGCCGAACGCGGCGTACGCGTCCACCACCTCACCGTCGACGGCACGGCGGACGACCGCGCCACCGTCGCCGAACACCTCCGCGCCGCCCTGGGGCAGGACGAGACGGTACGCGTCGACGGCGTGCTGTCCCTCCTCGGCCTGGACGAGCGCCCGCACGCCCAGTACCCCTCGCTCAGCGCCGGACTCGCGGGCACCCTCGCCCTCGTCCAGGCCCTCGGCGACGCCGGTACGGACGCCCGCGTGTGGTCCGCCACCCGAGGCGCCGTCTCCGTCAGCCGCTCCGACCGGCTCACCAGCGCCGTTCAGGCCCAGATCTGGGGCCTCGGCCGCACCGTCGCCCTCGAACAGCCCGACCGCTGGGCCGGGTCGATCGACCTCCCCGAGACCGCCGACGACCGCTCCCTCGCCCGGCTCGCCGACCTCCTCGCCGGACCCGACGCGCTCCGCGACGAGGACCACCTCGCGATCCGCCCGCAGGGCGTCCACGCCCGCAGGCTCGCCCGCGCACCGCACCACGAGACCACCGGCGACGGCTGGACCACCCACGGCACCGCACTGATCACCGGCGGCACCGGCGCCCTCGGCGCACACGTCGCCCGCTGGCTGGTCGCCCACGGCACCGACCATGTGCTGCTCGCCGGGCGCCGAGGCCCCGACGCCCCCGGCGCGGCCGAACTGGCCAACGAACTCACCGCCCAGGGCGCCGAGGTGACCCTCGCCGCCTGCGACGTCGCCGACCGGAACGCCCTCGCCGCGCTCCTCGCGACCGTACCGGCGGAACACCCGCTGACCACCGTCGTCCACGCCGCCGGTGTGCTCGACGACGGCGTACTCGACGCCCAGACCCCGCAGCGCATGGCCGACGTGCTGCGCGCCAAGGCCGACGCGGCACACCACCTGGACGAGCTGACCCGCGGACACGACGTGTCCGCCTTCGTGCTGTTCTCCTCCATGGCCGCCACCTTCGGCGCCGCCGGTCAGGCCAACTACGTGGCCGCCAACGCCTACCTCGACGCGCTCGCCGAACAGCGCCGCGCCGAGGGCCTGCCCGCCACCTCCGTCGCGTGGGGCGCCTGGGCCGAGGGCGGCATGGCCGACGACGAACTCGTCGCCGAACGCCTCCGGCAGGCAGGGCTCCCCGCCCTCGCCCCCGAAGCCGCGACCACCGCCCTGGGCGCCGCGCTCGACCTGGGCGAGACCTTCTCCCTCGTCGTGGACATCGACTGGGACCGCTTCGCGCCCGGCCTCACCGCCAACCGCCCCAACCCGCTGATCGCCGACCTCCCCGACGCCCGGCGTGCCCTCGACGCGGCCCGCGCCGCCGTCGCGGCCACCCCCGGCGCCATGCCCGGAGACGCGTCGTCGCTGGCCCGGCAGCTGGCCGGTGCCGCCACCGACGACGAACGCGACCAACTCGCCGTGGACTTCGTACGCACCCAGGTGGCCGTCGTCCTCGGCTACCCCGGGCCGGACTCGGTGGAACCCAGCCGCGCCTTCCGGGACCTCGGATTCGACTCGCTCACCGCCGTCGAGATCCGCAACCTGCTCGGCACGCTCACCGGGCTGCGGCTGCCCGCCACCATCATCTTCGACTACCCGACCCCGTTCGCCCTCGCCGACCACCTCCAAGCCGAACTCATCGGCTCGCACCCGGCCGTCACCGGAGCGTCGTCCGTGGGCGTGGCCGTGGACGACGACCCGATCGCGATCGTCGGCATGAGCTGCCGCTTCCCCGGCGGTGTCCGCACCCCCGAGGAGCTGTGGCGGCTTCTGGCGTCCGGACAGGACGCGGTGACGGACTTCCCGGCCGACCGCGGCTGGGACGTCGAGTCGCTGTACGACCCGGAGTCCGACGCCGAGAACACCAGCTATGTGCGCGAGGGCGGATTCCTCGCGGACGCCGCCGAGTTCGACCCGGTCTTCTTCGGGATCTCGCCGCGTGAGGCGCTGGCGATGGACCCGCAGCAGCGGTTGCTGCTGGAGACCTCGTGGGAGGCGTTCGAGCGCGCGGGCATCGACCCGACGACGCTGCGCGGCCAGCAGGTCGGCGTGTTCGCCGGTACGAACGGCCAGGACTACCTGCCCGTGATCCTCTCCGCCCCCGATGGGTCGGAAGGCTTCCTGGGCACGGGCAACGCGGCCAGTGTGATGTCGGGCCGGGTGTCGTACGCGCTGGGTCTTGAGGGTCCGGCGGTGACGGTGGACACGGCGTGTTCGTCGTCGCTGGTGGCGCTGCACTGGGCGATTCAGGCGTTGCGGGCGGGGGAGTGCTCCCTTGCTCTGGCCGGTGGTGTGACGGTGATGTCGACGCCGGGTTCGTTCGTGGACTTCAGCCGTCAGCGTGGGCTGGCCGCCGATGGGCGTATCAAGGCGTTCGCGGCGGGTGCGGATGGCACCGGGTGGGGCGAGGGTGTCGGCATGCTGCTCGTGGAGCGGCTGTCGGACGCCCGGCGCAACGGCCACGAGGTGCTGGCCGTGGTGCGCGGCTCTGCGATCAACCAGGACGGTGCGTCGAACGGTCTGACGGCGCCGAACGGGCCGTCGCAGCAGCGGGTGATCCGGCAGGCGCTGGCCGGTGCCGGTCTGTCCGCCGCCGAGGTGGACGCGGTCGAGGCGCACGGTACGGGCACCCGGCTGGGCGACCCGATCGAGGCGCAGGCACTCCTCGCCACGTACGGCCAGGAGCGGGACGCGGACCAGCCGCTGTGGCTGGGCTCCATCAAGTCCAACTTCGGCCACACGCAGGCCGCCGCCGGTGTCGCGGGCGTGATGAAGATGGTGCTGGCGCTACGGCATGGCGTGCTGCCCCAGACCCTCAACGTGGACGAGCCGACGCCCGAGGTCGACTGGTCGGCGGGCGCGGTCGCGCTGCTGACCGAGGCGCGGGAGTGGCCGGAGACCGGCCGCCCGCGCCGGGCCGCCGTGTCCTCGTTCGGCATCAGCGGTACCAACGCGCACACCATCATCGAGCAGGCCCCGGCGATCGAAGCCGAGGAAGCCACGACGGCCGCGCGGGCCCATGGCCCCGCCGCCTGGGTGCTGTCGGCCAAGACCCCCGAAGCGCTGCGCGACCAGGCCACACAGCTGCGCGCCCACCTCGACTCCCGCCCAGAGCTGGACGGCCGCGACGTGGCGTTCACGCTCGCCACGCGTCGTACGGCGTTCGAGGAGCGGGCCGCCCTGGTCGCCGACGACCGCGCCGGGCTGCTGACCGCCCTCGACGCGCTCGCCGAGGGCACCACCGCACCGGGCCTGGTCGAGGGCTCGGCGGCGGGCGGCAAGGTGGCGTTCCTGTTCACGGGGCAGGGGAGCCAGCGGCTGGGCATGGGGCGTGAGCTGTACGACGCGTACCCGGTGTTCGCGGACGCGCTGGACGAGGTGTGCGCCCATTTGGACGCGCATCTGGAGCAGCCGTTGCGCGATGTCCTCTTCGGTGAGGACGCCGCCGCGCTGGACCGGACCGGCTTCACCCAGCCCGCGTTGTTCGCGGTGGAGGTGGCGCTGTTCCGGCTGGTCGAGGCGTGGGGTCTGAAGGCGGACTTCCTGTCCGGTCACTCCATCGGTGAGCTGGCCGCCGCGCATGTGGCGGGTGTGCTCTCGCTGGCGGATGCGTGCACTCTCGTGGCGGCTCGTGGCCGTCTGATGCAGGAGCTTCCGGCCGGTGGCGCGATGATCGCGGTGCAGGCGTCGGAGGACGAGGTGGCGCCGCTGCTCACCGACCGCGTGAGCATCGCCGCCCTCAACGGGCCGTCGTCGGTGGTCATCGCGGGTGACGAGGACGATGCGGCGCAGATCGCGGCGTTCTTCGAGGCGCAGGGTCGCAAGACCAAGCGGCTCACCGTCAGCCACGCGTTCCACTCGCCGCGCATGGACGGGATGCTGGACGCGTTCCGCGAGGTGGCCGAGGAGCTTTCGTACGAGGCCCCGCGCATCCCGATCGTCTCCAACCTCACCGGACAGGTCGCCAACGCCGACGAGATCACGACTCCCGACTTCTGGGTGCGCCACGTCCGCGAGGCGGTGCGCTTCCTCGACGGTGTGCGCACCCTCGAAGCGCAGGGTGTCACCACCTTCATCGAGCTGGGCCCGGACGGTGTGCTCACCGCCATGGCGCAGGAGTGCGTGACCGGCGAGGACGCGGCCTTCGTCGCCGCCCTCCGCAAGGACCGCCCCGAGGCCGAGGCGCTGACGAACGCCGTCGCGCGGGCGCACGTCCGTGGCGTGGCGGTGGACTGGGACGCGTTCTACGCCGGTACGGGCGCCGCGCAGGTCGAGTTGCCCACGTACGCCTTCCAGCGGCAGCGCTACTGGCCGAAGGTGTCGTCGCTGTTCCTCGGCGATGTGGCCGCGGTGGGTCTGGGCGAGGCCGGGCATCCGCTGCTCGGCGCGAGCGCCGAACTGCCGGACTCGGACGGGATGCTGTTCACCGGCCGTCTGGCGCTGTCCACCCACCCCTGGCTCGCGGGCCACACCATCCTGGACAGCGTGCTGCTGCCCGGCACCGCGTTCGTGGAGCTGGCGATCCGCGCCGGTGACCAGGTCGGCTGTGACTACCTCGAAGAGCTGACCCTCGAAGCGCCGCTGGTCCTGCCCGAGCAGGGCGGCGTACAGCTGCGGCTTTCGGTGGGCGCGACCGACGAGCTGGGCCGCCGTCCGCTGGCGCTGCACTCGCGCGTGGAGAGCCTGCCCGCCGAGGAGCCGTGGACCCGGCACGCGACCGGTGTCCTGGCGTCGGGCGGTCGCCCGGAGGCGAAGTTCGAGCTGGGCGCCTGGCCGCCCGCCGACGCCACCGAGATCGACCTCGACGGCCGCTACGAGGGCCTGCTGGACATCGGCTTCGCGTACGGCCCGGAGTTCCGTGGCCTGCGCAGGGCGTGGCAGCGCGACGGCGAGGTGTTCGCCGAGGTGGCGCTCCCCGAGGACGTCGCCGAGGACGCCGCCGTGTTCGGGCTGCACCCGGCGCTGCTGGACTCCGCCCTGCACGCCATCGGGCTGGAGGGTCTGGGCAACACGGGCGGCGAGGGGCGGCTGCCGTTCGCGTGGACCGGGGTGTCGCTGTACGCGAGCGGCGCGTCCGCGCTGCGCGTCCACCTGGTGCCCGCGGGCAACGACGGGGTGCGGCTGGAGATCGCCGACACCACCGGCGCGCCGGTCGGGGCCGTGGAGACGCTCGGGCTGCGCCCGGTGTCGGCCGAGCAGCTGCGGAGCGCGCGTACGGCCTACCACGACTCGCTGTTCCGTCTGGAGTGGACGGCGGCCGGGCCGGTGGCCATGACGGACACCCTGGCCGATGGCCGCTGGGCCGTGCTGGGCGCGGACACGCAGGGGCTCGGTGGCACGGCGTACGCGGACCTCGCGGCGCTGTCCGAGGCGGTCGACTCGGGCACGGCCGTGTCGCCCGAGTACGTGGTCGTGTCGCCGTCCACGGATGGTGGTGACGTGGCCGCGGGCGCGCACCGGGCCGCCGCCGAGGCGCTTGCCGTCGTCCAGCAGTGGCTGGGCGAGGAGCGGTTCGGGGACGCGCCGCTGGTGGTCCTGACCCGTGGCGCGGTGGCCGCCGAGGCCGGTGAGCCGGTGGCGGACCCGGCCGGTGCGGCCGTATGGGGTCTGCTGCGCTCGGCGCAGTCGGAGAACCCGGGACGTTTCGTCCTGGTGGATGTGGACGGCCGGGACGAGTCGGCGCAGGCGCTGCCCGCCGCCGTGGCATCGGGCGAGCCGCAGCTCGCGCTCCGCGCGGGTGTGGTGTCGACGCCACGGCTGTCGCGGGTGGCCGTGGAGCCGGAGGCGGACGGGGCCCGTGGCCTGGACCCCGAGGGCACGGTGCTGGTGACCGGTGCGTCCGGTTCGCTGGGCGGGCTGGTGGCGCGCCACCTGGTGGCGGAGCGTGGCGTACGGCGCCTGCTGCTGGTGAGCCGCCGTGGCGACCAGGCGCCGGGTGCGGCAGAACTGGGCGCGGAACTGGCCGAGTCGGGTGCCCGGATCGCCTGGGCGGCGTGCGATGTGGCCGACCGGGACGCGCTCGCCGCGACCCTCGCCACCATCCCCGCCGAGCATCCGCTGACCGCCGTGGTGCACACGGCCGGTGTGCTGGACGACGGGGTGATCGGTTCGCTGACGCCCGAGCGCGTCGACCATGTCATGCGCCCGAAGGTCGACGCGGCGTGGAATCTGCACCAGCTGACGGCGGACCTCGACCTCGCGGCCTTCGTCCTGTTCTCGTCCTCCTCCGGCGTGTTCGGCGGCCCTGGGCAGGGCAACTACGCCGCCTCCAACGCCTTCCTCGACGCGCTGGCGCAAGCCCGCGCTGCCCAGGGCCTGTCCGCCACCGCGCTGGCCTGGGGCCTGTGGGCCGGGGCCGGTATGGGCACCACGCTGGACGAGGCCGACATCAACCGCATGCGGCGGGCCGGACTTCCGCCGCTGCCGGTGGCGGACGGCCTCGCGCTGCTCGACACCGCGCTGACCCTCAACGCGGCGTCGCTGGTGCCCATGCGGGTGGACCTCGCGGCGCTGCGCAACCAGCCCGCGATCTCGCCCCTCTTCCGCGGCCTGGTGCGCATCCCGGCGCGGCGCGCGGTGGACGCGGTCGCGGCCGGTGGCGATGCCGGGCTGGCCGGTCGGCTGGCCGGGCTGAACGTGGCGGAGCAGGAGCGGCTGCTGCTGGACCTGGTGCGGGCGCAGGTGGCGACCGTGCTGGGCTACGCGGGCGCGGACACCATTGGTTCCGGGCGGGCGTTCAAGGATCTGGGCTTCGACTCGCTGACCGCCGTCGAGCTGCGTAATCAGCTCAACTCGGTGACCGGGCTGCGGCTGCCCGCCACCCTCATCTTCGACTACCCGGACCCGCAGGTCCTGGCCCGCTACCTGCGGACCGAGCTGGTGGGCGACGAGGCGGCCGAGGTGCACACGCCGGTGCCGGTCACCGCCGTCGCCACCGACGACGACCCGATCGTCATCGTGGCGATGAGCTGCCGCTACCCGGGCGGGGTCACCACGCCCGAGGAGCTGTGGCAGATGCTCGCGGCGGGCGAGGACGGCATCACGCGCTTCCCGGACAACCGCGGCTGGGACCTCGATGCCCTGTACGACCCGGACCCGGAGACCCCGGGCACCTCGTACGCCCGAGACGGCGGATTCCTGCACGACGCCGCCGAGTTCGACCCCGCCTTCTTCGGGATCTCCCCGCGTGAGGCGCTGGCCATGGACCCGCAGCAGCGGCTGCTGCTGGAGACCACCTGGGAGGCGTTCGAGCGCGCGGGCATCGACCCGTCGTCCGTACGCGGCAGCAGGACCGGTGTGTTCGCGGGCGTCATGTACCACGACTACGGGTCCCGGCTGCACGCCGTGCCGGACGGGGTCGAGGGCTACCTCGGCACCGGCAGCTCCAGCAGCGTGGTGTCCGGCCGCGTCGCGTACACCTTCGGCCTCGAAGGCCCGGCCGTCACGGTCGACACGGCCTGCTCGTCGTCGCTGGTGGCGCTGCACCTGGCCGCGCAGGCGCTGCGCAACGGCGAATGCTCCCTCGCGCTGGCCGGTGGTGTCACGGTGATGTTCACCCCGGGCACGTTCATCGACTTCAGCCGCCAGCGCGGGCTGGCCAGGGACGGCCGTTGCAAGTCGTTCGCGGGCGCCGCCGACGGCACCGGCTGGGGCGAGGGCGCGGGCATGCTGCTGCTGGAGCGGCTGTCGGACGCCCGCAAGAACGGCCACGAGGTGCTGGCGGTCGTACGCGGCTCCGCCGTCAACCAGGACGGCGCGTCCAACGGTCTGACCGCGCCGAACGGCCCGTCGCAGCAGCGTGTCATCCGGCAGGCCCTCGCCAACGCCCGCCTGGCCACCGGCGAGGTCGACGTGGTCGAGGCGCACGGCACGGGGACGACGCTGGGCGACCCGATCGAGGCGCAGGCGCTGCTCGCCACCTACGGCCGGGAGCGGGACGCGGAGCGGCCGCTGTGGCTGGGCTCCGTCAAGTCCAACCTGGGCCACACCCAGGCCGCCTCCGGCGTTGCCGGTGTCATCAAGATGGTGCTGTCGATGCGCCACGGTGTGCTGCCGCAGACCCTGCATGTGGACGAGCCGTCGCCGCACGTCGACTGGTCGGCGGGCGCGGTCTCGCTGCTCACCGAACAGCGGACGTGGCCGGAGACCGGCCGCCCGCGCCGCGCCGCCGTGTCCTCCTTCGGCATCAGCGGCACCAACGCGCACGCCATCATCGAGCAGCCGCCCGCCTTCGAGGCGGTCGCGGCCCCGGCGGACACCACGGCCCTGCCGTACGTCCCCGTGCTGCTGTCGGCGCGCGGCGAGGACGCCCTGCGTGCGCAGGCGCGGCGGCTGCGCTCCCGGATCGCCGCCGGGACCGCCGCCGGGACCGCCACCGGGACCGCTGACCTGACCGATCTGGGCTTTTCCCTCGCGACCACCCGCGCCGCGCTCGAACACCGCGTCGCCCTGGTCGCCGACGGCCGCGACGAGGTGCTGGGCGCGCTGGACGCGCTGGCGCGCGGCGAGCACCCGGCGGCAGAGCTGCGCGGGGTCGCCGCCGAGGGCGGCAAGGTGGCGTTCCTCTTCACGGGGCAGGGCAGCCAGCGGCTCGGGATGGGCCGCGAGCTGTTCGCGACGTTCCCGGCGTTCGCGGAGGCGCTGGACGCGGTGTGCGACGCGCTGGACCCGCACCTCGAACGCCCGCTGAAGACCGTCCTGTTCGGGGACGATGCCTCGGCGCTGGACCGGACCGGCTTCACCCAGCCCGCGCTGTTCGCGGTGGAGGTGGCGCTGTTCCGGCTGGTCGAGGCGTGGGGCCTGCGGCCCGACTACCTCTCCGGCCACTCGATCGGTGAGCTGGCCGCCGCCCATGTGGCTGGTGTGCTCTCGCTCGCGGACGCGGCGAAGCTGGTTGCGGCTCGTGGGCGTCTGATGCAGGAGCTTCCGGCCGGTGGCGCGATGGTCGCGGTGCAGGCGTCGGAGGATGAGGTGGCGCCGCTGCTCACCGAGCGTGTGAGCATCGCCGCTGTGAATGGCCCGTCGTCCGTGGTCATCGCGGGTGACGAGGATGCGGCTCTGGAGATCGCTTCCGGCTTCGAGGCGCAGGGCCGTAAGACCAAGCGGCTCACGGTCAGCCACGCCTTCCACTCGCCGCGCATGGACGCCATGCTCGCGGACTTCCGCAAGGTCGCGGAGGGCCTGACGTTCAACGCCCCGACGATCCCGCTGGTCTCCTGCCTCACCGGCACTGTGACCACGGCCGACGAGATCTGCATGCCGGACTTCTGGGTCCGCCATGTCCGCGAGTCCGTGCGCTTCCTCGACGGTGTGCGCACCCTGCGCGACAACGGTGTGACCACCTTCGTGGAACTCGGCCCCGACGGGGTGCTCGCCGCGATGGGCGAGAACTGCCTGGCCGAGATCGAGGAGGACGCGGAAGAGGCCGTGTTCGTCCCCGCCCTGCGCAACGGCCGTCCCGAGGCCCAGGCGCTGGCCGCCGCCCTCGCGCAGCTCCATGTACGCGGCGTGGCGCTGGACTGGGCGGCCGTCTACGCCGGGCGCGGCGCCCGCCGCGTCGAGCTGCCGACGTACCCCTTCCAGCGTCAGCGCTACTGGCTCGACGTGGGCATCTCCGCCGAGGACGTGGCCTCCGCGGGCCTCGGCACGGCGGGCCACCCGCTGCTGGGCGCGGCGGTGGAACTCCCCGACACCGGCGGCTTCGTGTTCACCGGGCGGCTGTCGCTGCTGACCCACCCCTGGCTGGCCGACCACGCCGTGATGGACACCGTCCTGCTGCCCGGCACCGCCTTCGTGGAGCTGGCCCTGCGGGCCGGTGAGGAGGCGGGCTGCGACACGGTCGAGGAGCTGACGCTGCAGGCGCCGCTGGTCGTGCCCGAACAGGGCGCCGTCCAGCTGCGGCTGGAGCTGGCGGCGGGCGACGAGTCCGGGCGGCGCCAGCTGACCCTGCACTCCCGCCGGGAGGACGTCCCCGCCGACGAGCCGTGGATCCGGCACGCCACCGGGTTCCTCACCCCGTCGGCCGGACCCGCCGAGGAGCGGGCCGATCTCGCCGTCTGGCCGCCCGCCGACGCGACCGCCCTCGAAACCGAGGCGTTCTACGAGCACGCGGCCGCCGCCGGGCTCGGCTACGGCCCGGTCTTCCAGGGCCTGCACAGCGCCTGGCAGCGCGGCGACGAGCTGTTCGCCGACATCCGGCTGCCGCGCGGCCACGAGCCCGAGGCCGCCACGTACGGGGTGCATCCGGCCCTGCTGGACGCCGCCCTGCACACCCTCGGCCTCGCCACGCCGGACGGCGCGACCCCCGAAGGCGCGCGGCTGCCGTTCGCCTGGACCGGCGTACGGCTGTACGCCGGGGGCGCCGCGTCGCTGCGCGTACGGCTGCGCCCGGCCGCCGAAGGCGTGGCGCTGGACCTCGCGGACGGCACCGGGGCCGCCATCGGCAGCATCGACGGGCTGGTGCTGCGCCCGCTGTCGACCGACCAGCTGAACGCCTCGCGCGCCGCGTACCACGAGTCGCTGTTCCGCCCGGAGTGGACGGCCGTGCCGACCTCCGCCCACGCCACCGGCATCCCGCTCGGCGAACGCTGGGTGACCCTCGGCGCCGACGCCGCCTTCACGGCGGCGGGCGAGCGGCTGGAGGACTACCCGCACCTGGCGGCGCTCGCCGAGAGCGACGGCACCGCCCCCGACGTGGTGCTCGTGCCCCTCACCGGTGGCGGTGAGCCGCTGCCCGACACGGCCAGGACTGCCACCCGGGACGCGCTGGACCTCGTCCAGAAGTGGCTGGCCGACCAGCGGTTCGCCGACACCCGCCTGGTGTTCGTGACCCGTGGCGCGGTCGCGGCACGCCCCGGCGAGGACATCGCCGACCTGGCCCGCACCACCGTCTGGGGCCTGGTCAAGTCCGCCCAGTCGGAGAACCCGGGCCGGTTCGTGCTCGTCGACGTCGACGGCACCGACGCCTCCCAGCGGGCGCTGCCGACGGTGCTCGCCACCGACGAACCGCAGCTCGCGCTGCGCTCCGGCACCGCACACGCCTACCGGCTCGCCCGGGTCCCGGCCACGCCGGACACCCCGGCGGCGGCCGGGTTCGGCGACCCGAACGGCACCGTGCTGCTCAGCGGCGCGAGCGGCGCCCTGGGCGGCCTGTTCGCCCGCCACCTGGTCGCCGAGCGCGGCGTACGGCGGCTGCTGCTGCTCAGCAGGCGCGGCGGCGACGCCCCCGGCGCGGCCGAACTCGCCACCGAACTGGGCGCGTTGGGCGCCACGGTGACCTGGGCGGCCTGCGACACCGCCGACCGGGACGCCCTGGCCGCAGTCCTCTCCGCGATCCCCGCCGCGCATCCGCTGACCGCAGTGGTGCACACCGCGGGCGTGCTGGACGACGGCGTGATCAGCTCGCTGACCGGTGAGCGGATCGACGCGGTGCTGCGCCCCAAGGTGGACGCCGCGTGGAATCTCCACGAGCTGACCCGCGGGCTGGACCTGTCCGCGTTCGTGCTCTTCTCCTCGGCCGCCGGAGCCTTCGGCAGCGCGGGGCAGGGCAACTACGCCGCGGCGAACACCTTCCTGGACGCGCTCGCCCAGCATCGCCACGCCCAGGGCCTGCCCGCGAGTTCGCTGGCCTGGGGCCTGTGGGCGGCGGCCGACGGCATGGCGGGCAGCCTGGACACCACCGACGTCAGCCGCATCTCGCGCGGCGGCTACGAGGCGCTGCCGCAGGACGCGGGCCTGGCCCTGTTCGACGTGACGGACACCCTGTCCGAGGCCGCGCTCGTACCCATCAGCATCGACACGGGCGCCCTGCGCGGCCAGGCCGCCGCCGGGCTGCTGCCGCCGCTGCTGCGCGGCCTGGTCCGTACCCCCGTACGGCGCTCCGCCGACACCGGAGCCACCGGTGCCGGGACCCCGGCCGACTCCGGCGCGGGTTCGCTGACCGAACGGCTCGCGGGCCTCTCGGACACCGAACGCGACCGGGAACTGCTGGAGGTCGTACGGACCCATGTGGCGGCCGTCCTCGGACACGCCACCCCCGACGACGTCGACGCCGGGCGCGGCTTCCTCGACCTGGGCTTCGACTCGCTCACCGCCGTGGATCTGCGCAACCGACTGGGCGCCGCCGCCGGACTGCGGCTGCCGGTCACGCTGATCTTCGACTACCCGACGCCCACCGCCCTCGCCGGGTATCTGCGCGAGGAACTCGGCCTGGACGCCACGGCCGCACACCAGCCCGTGCACGCGGAACTCGACAAGCTGGAAGCGATCCTCGCCACGATCGCCCCCGACGACGCCGAGAGCCCCGGGATCACCACCCGCCTGCGCGACCTCCTTTCGAAGTGGAATGAAACGCACAGTGCCACGGGCAGCACCGCAGAAGACCGTGAAATCCAGTCCGCGACAGCAGACGAGATCTTCGATCTCCTCGACGACGAGCTCGGGCTCTCCTGACCGGCTCCACAAGAGCTCATCGACTCATCTCAGCACCGCGGAGACGGCGTAATGGCGACGGCGAACGAAGAGAAGTACCTCGACTACCTCAAGCGGGCCACCACCGACCTGCGCGAGGCGCGGCGGCGGCTGCGCGAGGTCGAGGAGCGCGAGCAGGAGCCGATCGCCATCGTGGCGATGAGCTGCCGCTACCCGGGCGGTGTGCGGACGCCCGAGGAGCTGTGGGACCTCGTAGCCCGCGGCGGTGACGCGGCCTCGCCGTACCCCACCGACCGCGGCTGGGGTACGGACGTCCTCTTCGACCCCGAGCCGGACAGCGGCCAGGAGCCGTACGTCCGCGAGGGCGGCTTCCTGCACGACGCCGCCGAGTTCGACCCGGCGTTCTTCGGCATCTCGCCGCGCGAGGCCCTTGCGATGGACCCGCAGCAGCGGCTGCTGCTGGAGACCTCCTGGGAGGCGTTCGAGCGGGCGGGCATCGACCCGACGACGCTCCAGGGCAGCCGGACCGGCGTGTTCGCGGGCGTCATGTACCACGACTACGCGTCCCGGCTGTTCACGGCGCCCGAGGACGTCGAGGGCTTCCTCGGCAACGGCAGCTCCGGGTCCATCGCCTCCGGCCGCGTCGCGTACACCTTCGGCCTCGAAGGTCCGGCCGTCACCATCGACACGGCCTGTTCCTCCTCCCTGGTCGCCCTGCACTTCGCCGCCCAGGCGCTGCGCCGGGGCGAGTGCTCGCTGGCGCTGGCCGGTGGCGTCACCGTCATGGCCACCCCCGGTACGTTCACCGAGTTCAGCCGCCAGCGCGGGCTGGCCGCCGACGGCCGCTGCAAGTCCTTCGCGGGCGCCGCCGACGGCACCGGCTGGGGCGAGGGCGCGGGCATGCTGCTGCTGGAGCGGCTGTCCGACGCCCGCGCAGGCGGCCACCAGGTGCTCGGCCTCGTCCGCGGCTCGGCCATCAACCAGGACGGCGCCAGCAGCGGCCTCACCGCCCCCAACGGCCCCTCCCAGCAGCGCGTCATCCGCCAGGCCCTGTCCGGGGCCCGGCTCTCCGCCGGGCAGATCGACGTGGTCGAGGCGCACGGTACGGGGACGACGCTGGGCGACCCCATCGAGGCGCAGGCGCTGCTCGCCACGTACGGCCGGGGGCGGGACGGGGACCAGCCGCTGTGGCTGGGGTCCATCAAGTCCAACATCGGCCACACCCAGGCCGCCGCCGGTGTCGCGGGCATCATCAAGATGGTCATGGCGATGCGCCACGGCGTCCTTCCGCAGACCCTGCACGTCGACCAGCCCACCCCCAACGTCGACTGGTCCGCCGGAGCCGTCTCGCTGCTCACCGAGACCCGCGCCTGGCCCGACACCGGACAGCCGCGCCGCGCCGCGGTGTCCTCGTTCGGCATCAGCGGCACCAACGCGCACACCATCATCGAGCAGGCGCCCGACCCGGCCGCCGACGAGGCGCAGCCCACCGCCGAAGACGCCGCCCCGGCCGCGGCCCCCGCCGCCACGCTGCCGCTGTGGACCATCGCGGCCAAGTCCCGGCCCGCGCTGCGCGCCCAGGCCGCGAACCTCCGCGCGCACCTCGACGCCAACCCCGGACTCCCGCTCGCCGACGCCGCGTTCTCCCTGGCCACCGGCCGGGCGGCCTTCGAGCACCGCGCGGCGATCGTCGCCGACGACCTCGACGACCGCGACGGCCTGGTACGCGCCCTCGACGCCCTGACCCGCGAGGAGCCCGCGCCCGGGCTGTTCGACGGCAAGGCGGCGGGCGGCAAGGTGGCGTTCCTGTTCACGGGCCAGGGCAGCCAGCGGCTCGGGATGGGCCGTGAGCTGTACGAGGCGTACCCGGTGTTCGCCGCTGCCCTGGACGAGGTGTGCGCCGAACTGGACCCGCATCTCGAACGCCCGCTGAAGGGCGTCCTGTTCGGCGATGACGCCTCGCTGCTGGACCGGACGGCGTTCACTCAGCCCGCGCTGTTCGCGGTGGAGGTGGCGCTGTTCCGCCTGGTCGAGGCGTGGGGTCTGCGGCCGGACTTCCTCTCCGGCCACTCGATCGGTGAGCTGGCCGCCGCGCATGTGGCGGGTGTGCTGTCCCTGGCGGACGCGTGCCGGTTGGTTGCTGCTCGCGGCCGTCTGATGCAGGAGCTGCCGTCTGGTGGCGCGATGATTGCCATCCAGGCGTCGGAAGACGAGGTGGCGCCGCTGCTCACCGAGCGTGTGAGCATCGCCGCGCTGAACGGTCCGACGTCGGTCGTCATCGCGGGTGACGAGGACGCGGCTCTGGAGATCGCTTCCGGTTTCGAGGCGCAGGGTCGTAAGACCAAGCGCCTCTCGGTGAGCCACGCCTTCCACTCCCCTCGCATGGACGGGATGCTGGACGCGTTCCGCGAGGTGGCGCGGGGGCTGACGTACGAGGCCCCGAAGATCCCGATCGTCTCCAACCTGACCGGTTCCGTGGTGTCCGCCGAGGACATCACCACCCCCGACTTCTGGGTGCGCCACGTCCGCGAGGCCGTGCGCTTCCTCGACGGCGTGCGCGCGCTTGAGGACCGTAACGTCACGACGTTCGTGGAACTGGGCCCGGACGGTGTGCTCACCGCCATGGCACAGGACTGCCTGACCCGTGACGACGCCACCCTTGTCCCCGCGCTGCGCACTGGCCGCCCGGAGGTCCGGAGCCTGGCCACCGCCCTCGCCCGGGCACACGTACGCGGCGTCTCGCCCGACTGGAACGCGGTGTTCGCCGGTACGGACACCACGCGCACCGACCTTCCGCTGTACGCCTTCCAGCGCGAGACGTACTGGCTGGACGCCGGATACCCGATGGGCGACGTGACGTCCGCCGGGCTCGGCGCCGCAGACCACCCCCTGCTGGGCGCCGCCGTGGCGCTCGCCGACACCGACGGCTTCCTCTACACCGGCCGCCTCGCCCTGGACACCCACCCGTGGCTGGCGGACCACACGGTGGCCGGTTCGGTGCTGCTGCCGGGAACCGCGTTCGTGGAGCTGGCGGTGCGCGCCGGTGACCAGGTGGGCTGCGATCTGCTGGAGGAGCTGACCCTGGAGGCGCCGTTGGTGCTTCCCGAAGTGGGCGGCGTTCAGCTTCAGCTGTCGGTGGGCGCCCCCGACGCGTCGGGTCGGCGCACGCTGACGGTGTACTCGCGGTCCGAGGACGCGGCCGTGGACGAGGTATGGGAGCGCCACGCGACGGGCGTCCTGGCGTCGGGCTCCCCTTCGGCCTCCTTCGACCTGGGCGTATGGCCTCCGCAGGGTGCGACGCCGGTCGGACTGGATGGTCTGTACGAGGGCATGGCGGCCCTTGGGCTGGCGTACGGCCCGGTGTTCCGTGGGCTGAAGTCCGCGTGGCGGCTGGGCGACGACGTCTACGCCGAGCTGGAGTTGCCGGAGGAGGCCCGGTCCGAGGCGGGTGCGTTCGGCCTGCACCCGGCCTTGCTCGACTCGGCACTGCACGCGGTGGGTCTGGGTGGCCTGATCGAGGGCGAGGGTGCCCGGCTGCCGTTCTCGTGGTCGGGTGTGTCGCTGCACGCGGTGGGCGCGTCGGTGCTGCGGGTGCGCCTGTCGCCCGTGGGCGGGGACGCGGTATCGCTGGCGGTGGCTGACGGTGCGGGCCGTGCCGTGCTGTCGGTGGACTCGCTGGTGCTGCGCCCGGTGGCCACCGAACAGATCCGCAACGCGCGCGGCGCACGCCAGGAGTCGCTGTTCCGCCTGGACTGGCCCGAAGTATCGGCCACGGGCACACCGGGCAAGTGCGTGCTGCTGGGCTCCGATGCGCTCGGCCTGTCGCAGCGGTTCGACACGTACGCGGACCTAGCCGAGCTGTCGGCCGCCGCCGACGCCGGAACGCCGCTGCCGGAGTACGTAGTGGTGCCCCTGGCAAATCAAGCCAGTTTGGACGCCGCACTCGACGGCCCACGTGCGGCAATTCAAGCCCGTCCGGCGATTGAGGACACGCCCGAAGGGCGTTCCGGCGCGCACGCCGATGGTGCGGCATCTTCAGCCCGTCCGGCGTTTGAGGACCGGGGTCTTGGGGCGGAGCCCCACCACGCGGCGGAGCCGCATATTGGTGCTGCGGGAAGGGGCGGGGTGGGGGAAACCTCCTCGCCCGCCACCACGGCGCATCAGGCCACCACCCACACCCTGGCCCTACTACAGCAGTGGCTGGCCGACGACCGCTTCGCGGACACCCGCCTCGTCCTCCTGACCTCAGGCGCCGTAGCCGCCGCTACAGACGACCCGGTGACCGACCTAGCCCAAGCTGCCGTATGGGGCCTGGTCCGCTCCGCCGAATCGGAGAACCCGGGCCGCTTCGTACTGGTCGACGTCGACGTAGACGGCGCAGCCGATGCGCACACGGCGGTGTCGGCCGCGCTGACATCGGGCGAGCCGCAGGTGGCCGTACGAGACGGCGTGCTGCGAGCGCCACGCCTGGCGCGGGCGTCGGCCTCCGACGACGCCGATGCCGATGCCGTGGCGGAGTTCGCCGCCGAGGGCACGGTGTTGGTGACCGGTGCCACCGGCACGCTGGGCGGCCTGCTGGCGAGGCACTTGGTGGCAGAGCGCGGAGTCCGCCACCTGCTCCTGATGAGTCGCCGTGGCGCGGACGCCCCCGGCGCGGCCGCACTCGGCACCGAGCTGACCGAGCTGGGTGCCAACGTGCGCTGGGCGGCCTGCGACGCGGCCGACCGCAACGCACTGGCCGCGACCCTCGCAGCCATTCCGGCCGAGCATCCGCTGACAGCCGTCGTCCACACGGCGGGCGTGCTGGACGACGGCGTCATCGCGTCCCTCACCCCGGACCGCCTGGCCAAGACACTGCGCCCGAAGGCAGACGCGGCGTGGAACCTCCACGAGCTGACGGCAACCACCGACCTGTCGGCATTCGTCCTCTTCTCCTCCGCTGCCGGTGTCTTCGGCGGCGCGGGTCAGGGCAACTACGCCGCCGCCAACACCTTCCTGGACGCCCTCGCCCAGCACCGCAGGGCGCAGGGCCTGCCCGCCACATCCCTCGCCTGGGGCCTGTGGGCCGACGCCAGCGGAATGACCAGCGCCTTGGACGACGCGGACGTGTCCCGGATGACCCGGGGCGGCGTCGCCGCACTGTCGGCCGCCGAGGGACTGGAGCTGTTCGACGCCGCTCACAGCGCGGCCGAGCCGCTGCTCGTGCCGGTCCGGCTGGACCTGGCGGCGGTACGGGCCGAGGCCGCGTCATCCGGCGTGGTGGCGCCCCTGCTCCGTGGGCTGGTACGCGCACCCGCACGGCGTACGGCGGAGGGCTCGGCCGGGACGGGCGCGCTGGCGCAGCGGCTGGCCGGGCTCGGCGAGGCCGAACAGCTCGACCTGCTGCTCACCCTGGTCCGTACGCAGGTCGCCGCCGTCCTGGGCTACGGCTCCGCCGACTCCGTGGACCCCGATCGCGCCTTCCGCGACCTGGGCTTCGACTCGTTGACGGCCGTCGAACTGCGCAACCGCATGAACGCGGCCGCCGGGATGCGACTTCCCGCGACGCTGGTCTTCGACTACCCGACCTCCCTCGTCCTGGCCGAACACCTTCGGTCCGAACTGGCAGGTACGCAGGGCAAGTTGGCCGTACCGACAGCGACCGCGAGCGCGGTCGACGATGAGCCGATCGCCATCGTCGCCATGAGCTGCCGCTTCCCGGGCGGAGTGCGCACCCCCGAGGAGCTGTGGCAGCTGCTGGCCACCGGCCAGGACGCGATCTCCGGCTTCCCCGTCGACCGCGGCTGGGACCTGGACACGATCTACCACCCGGACCCGGAGCACCCGGGCACCTCGTACACCCGCGAGGGCGGCTTCCTCCACCACGCGGCCGACTTCGACCCCACCTTCTTCGGGATCTCGCCGCGCGAGGCGCTGGCCACCGACCCGCAGCAGCGGTTGCTGCTGGAGACGTCGTGGGAGGCGTTCGAGCGCGCGGGCATCGACCCGACGACCCTGCGCGGCAGCCGGACCGGCGTCTTCGCGGGCGTCATGTACCACGACTACGCCACGCTCGTGGAGCAGTCACCCGACGGCGGCGGCGAGGGCGCGATCGGCTCCGGCAGCACCGGCTCCATCGCCTCCGGCCGCGTCGCGTACGCCCTCGGGCTGGAGGGCCCGGCGGTCACGGTCGACACGGCGTGCTCGTCGTCGCTCGTCGCCCTGCACTGGGCCATACAGGCCCTGCGGGCGGGTGAATGCTCGCTGGCACTGGCCGGTGGTGTCACGGTGATGGCCACCCCCGCCACCTTCATCGGCTTCAGCCGACAGGGCGGCCTGTCCGCCGACGGCCGCTGCAAGGCGTTCTCGGCGGACGCTGACGGCACGGGCTGGGCCGAGGGCGCGGGCATGCTGCTCGTGGAACGCCTGTCGGACGCGCGCCGCAACGGCCACCCCGTGCTGGCGGTCGTACGCGGAAGCTCCGTCAACCAGGATGGGGCGTCGAACGGTCTGACGGCACCCAACGGCCCCTCGCAGCAGCGCGTCATCCGCCAGGCCCTGGCCGGTGCCGGTCTCTCGGCGTCCGAGGTGGACGCGGTGGAGGCGCACGGTACGGGTACGACGCTGGGCGACCCGATCGAGGCGCAGGCGCTGCTCGCCACGTACGGCCAGGAGCGGGACGAGGACCGGCCCCTGCTGCTCGGCTCCATCAAGTCCAACATGGGCCACACGCAGGCCGCGGCCGGTGTCGCGGGCGTGATGAAGATGGTCCTCGCCATGCGCCACGGGGTGCTGCCGCAGACCCTGCACGCGGGCGAGGCGTCCCCGCACGTCGACTGGTCGGCGGGCGCGGTGTCGCTGCTGGCGGAGCAGACGCGGTGGCCGGAGACCGGCCGCCCGCGCCGGGCGGGCATCTCGTCCTTCGGCATCAGCGGCACCAATGTGCACACGATCATCGAGCAGGCTCCGGCCTCCGTGGCTGTGGAGACTGCTCCCGAGACCGCGCCCGCGCTCACCTGGATGGTCTCCGGCCGCAGCGCGGCCGCCCTGCGCGCCCAGGCCGAGCGCCTGGCCGCGCATGTGCGTGCTCACCCCGACCTGCGCCCGCTCGACCTCGGCTACTCGCTCGCGACCACCCGGTCCGCCTTCGACCACCGCGCGGCCGTCGTAGCCGAGGACCGCGCCGGGCTGCTGACCGGTCTGGAGGCGCTGGCGCGCGGCGAGTCGGCTGCTGGGCTCGTTGAGGGTTCCGTGGCCGGTGGGCGGGTGGCGTTCCTGTTCACAGGTCAGGGCAGCCAGCGGCTCGGGGTGGGCCGTGAGCTGTATGAGGCGTACCCGGTGTTCGCGGAGGCGCTGGATGCGGTGTGCGACGCGCTCGACACACACCTCGAACAGCCCCTGAAGACGGCCCTGTTCGGGGACGACGCTTCGATGCTGGACCAGACGGCCTATACCCAGCCCGCGCTGTTCGCGGTGGAGGTGGCGCTGTTCCGCCTGGTCGAGGCATGGGGTCTGCGTGCGGACTTCCTCTCCGGCCACTCCATCGGTGAGCTGGCCGCCGCGCATGTGGCCGGTGTGCTGTCCCTCGCGGACGCCGCGAAGCTGGTCGCGGCCCGTGGCCGTCTGATGCAGGAGCTTCCGGCGGGTGGCGCGATGATTGCCATCCAGGCATCGGAAGACGAGGTGGCGCCGCTGCTCACCGAGAGTGTGAGCATCGCCGCTGTGAACGGTCCGACGTCGGTCGTGATCGCGGGTGACGAGGACGCGGCTCTGGAGATAGCCGCCTCGTTCGAGGCGCAGGGCCGGAAGACCAAGCGCCTCACGGTGAGCCACGCGTTCCACTCCCCTCGGATGGACGGGATGCTGGAGGCGTTCCGTGAGGTGGCGCGGGGGCTGACGTACGAGGCCCCGAAGATCCCGATCGTCTCCAACCTCACCGGCGACATCGTCTCCGCCGACGACATCACCACCCCCGACTTCTGGGTGCGCCATGTCCGCGAGGCGGTCCGCTTCCTGGACGGCATCCGCACCCTCGAAGCGCAGGGCGTCGCCACGTACGTCGAGCTGGGCCCCGACGGTGTGCTCACCGCGATGGCGCAGGAGTGTGTGACCGGCAAGGACGCCGCCTTCGCGGCCACCCTTCGCAAGGACCGTCCCGAGGCCGAGGCGCTGACAGTCGCCGTCGCGCGGGCACATGTCCGTGGCGTGGCGGTGGACTGGGATGCCGTCTTCGCCGGTACGGGTGCCGCGCGGGTCGACCTGCCGACGTACGCCTTCCAGTACGCGCGCTACTGGCCGGAGGTCCCGGCCGCCGCGCTGGGTGGCACGGCCGGGTTGGGTCTGGCGACCGTGGATCACCCGCTGGTGGGGGCTGCCGTGCCGCTCGCGGGTGGTGACGGGCTGCTGCTGACCGGGCGGTTGTCGGTGCAGACGCATCCGTGGCTGCTCGATCACGTGGTGATGGGCTCGGTGTTGCTGCCGGGCACGGCGTTCGTGGAGTTGGCGCTTCGTGCTGGTGATGAGCTGGGGAGTGATCTGCTGGAGGAGCTGACGCTGGAGGCGCCGTTGGTGCTTCCTGAGGTGGGTGGCGTTCAGCTTCAGGTGTCGGTCGGCGCGCCGAACGACGATGGGCTTCGTGCGTTCGAGGTGTACTCGCGGCTTGAGGACGCGGCTGCGGACGAGTCGTGGGTACGGCACGCCTCGGGTGCTTTGGCGGAGGGCGCGGCGCCCGGGTCGCTGGACCTGGAGGTGTGGCCTCCGGAGGGTGCGACGCGGGTTGAGACCGAGGGTCTGTACGAGGGCATGGCGGGCCTTGGGCTGGCGTACGGCCCGGTTTTCCAGGGGCTTAAGTCCGCGTGGCGGCTGGGCGATGAGGTCTTTGCCGAGTTGGAGCTTGCCGAGGATGCGCGGTCCGATGCGGGTGCGTTCGGCCTGCATCCGGCGTTGCTGGATTCGGCGTTGCACGCCGTGGGCTTGGGCGGCCTGATCGAGGGCGAGGGGGCCCGGCTGCCGTTCTCGTGGTCGGGCGTGTCGCTGCACGCGGTGGGCGCGTCGGTGCTGCGGGTGCGGTTGTCTGCCGCTGGTACGGATGCGGTGTCGCTGGCGGTGGCTGACGGTGCGGGCCGTGCCGTTCTGGTGGCGGATTCGCTGATGCTGAGGCCCGTGTCGCCTGAGCAGATCAGCGGCGCGCGGGGCGGCCGCCAGGATTCGCTGTTCCGCCTGGACTGGCCCGAGGTCTCGGCCACGGGCGAGGCGGGGCGGTGTGCGCTGTTGGGGTCCGATGTCCCTGGCTTGGCGCAGCGGTTCGACACGTACGCGAACTTGGCCGAGCTGGCAGCCGCCGCCGACACCGGAACGCCGCTGCCGGAGTACGTAGTGGTGCCCCTGGCCAACCAAGCCCGTCCGGCGTTTGAAGACACGCCCGAAGGGCGCACGAACGCGGCACTTGAAAGCCCAGGTGCGGCAAATCCAGCCCTCCCGGGCGCGGCACTCGACGGCCCGGTTGCGGCAAATCAAGCCCCCACGGACGCGGCACTCGACGGCCCACGTGCGGCAAATCAAGCCCGTCCGGCGATTGAGGACACGCCCGAAGGGTGTTCTGGCGCGCACGCGGACGGTGCGGCATCTTCAGCCCGTCCGGCGTTTGAGGACCGGGGTCTTGGGGCGGAGCCCCACCACGCGGCGGAGCCGCATATCGGTGCTGCGGGAAGGGGCGGGGTGGGGGAAATCTCCCCCGCCGAGGCGGCGCATCAGACGACCACCCACACCCTGGCCCTACTACAGCAGTGGCTGGCCGACGACCGCTTCGCGGACACCCGCCTAGTCCTCCTGACCTCAGGCGCCGTAGCCGCCGGTCCGGCCGATCCGGTGACCGACCTGGCCCAAGCCGCCGTATGGGGCCTGGTCCGCTCGGCACAGTCGGAGAACCCGGATCGCCTGGTGCTCGTAGACACCGACGGCCAAGACGCCTCGTCTCGTGCGCTCTCCGCCGCACTGGCATCGGGCGAGCCGCAGGTGGCCGTACGAGACGGCGTGCTGCGAGCGCCACGCCTGGCGCGGGCGTCGGCCTCCGACGACGCCGATGCCGATGCCGTGGCGGAGTTCGCCGCCGAGGGCACGGTGTTGGTGACCGGTGCCACCGGCACGCTGGGCGGCCTGCTGGCCCGCCACCTGGTGGCAGAGCGCGGCGTCCGCCAGCTGCTCCTGATGAGTCGCCGTGGCGCGGACGCCCCCGGTGCGGCCGCACTCGGCGCCGAGCTGACCGAGCTGGGTGCCAACGTGCGCTGGGCGGCCTGCGACGCGGCCGACCGCAACGCACTGGCCGCGACCCTCGCAGCCATTCCGGCCGAGCATCCGCTGACAGCCGTCGTCCACACGGCGGGCGTGCTGGACGACGGCGTGATCGCGTCCCTCACCCCGGACCGCCTGGCCAAGACACTGCGCCCGAAGGCAGACGCGGCGTGGAACCTCCACGAGCTGACGGCAACCACCGACCTGTCGGCATTCGTCCTCTTCTCCTCCGCTGCCGGTGTCTTCGGCGGCGCGGGTCAGGGCAACTACGCCGCCGCCAACACCTTCCTGGACGCCCTCGCCCAGCACCGCAGGGCGCAGGGCCTGCCCGCCACATCCCTCGCCTGGGGCCTGTGGGCCGACGCCAGCGCGATGACCGGTGCCTTGGACGACGCGGACGTGTCCCGCATAACCCGAGGCGGCGTCGCCGCGCTCTCGGCCGCCGAGGGACTGGAGCTGTTCGACGCCGCTCACAGCGCGGCCGAGCCGCTGCTCGTACCGATGTCGCTGGACATGGCCGCGCTCCGGGCGCAGGCGAGCAGCGGCGCGCTGCCGTCGCTGCTCCGTGGGCTGGTACGCGCACCCGCACGGCGTACGGCGGAGGGCGCGGCCGCATCGGGCGCGCTGGCGCAGCGGCTGGCCGGGCTCGGCGAGCCCGAACAACTCGACCTGCTGCTCGACCTCGTCCGCTCCAACGTCGCTGCGGTGCTCGGCTACGCCGGTCCGGAGACCGTCGAACCCGGTCGCTCCTTCCGCGAACTGGGCTTCGACTCCCTGACGGCGGTGGAACTGCGGAACGCGCTGGGCGCCGCGAGTGAGCTGCGGCTGCCCGCGACGCTGGTCTTCGACTACCCGACGCCCGTGGTGCTCGCGGAGTTCTTGCGCGCGGAGCTTGGTGGCACGGCGGCGGCCGTCGCCGGGCCGGTCGTGGTGTCCGCTGCGAATGACGAGCCGATCGCGATCGTGGGTCTGGGCTGCCGTTACCCGGGTGGCGTGGAGTCTCCGGAGGATCTGTGGCGGCTGGTCATGGAGGGCCGGGACGCGATTGCCGAGTTCCCGACCGACCGTGGCTGGGACCTGGACGGCCTCTACCACCCGGACCCGGATCACCCCGGCACCACATACGCCCGCGAGGGCGGTTTCGTGGCGGAAGCGGGCCACTTCGACCCGGCCTTCTTCGGCATCAGCCCGCGTGAGGCCCTCGCCATGGATCCGCAGCAGCGGTTGCTGCTGGAGACGTCGTGGGAGGCGTTCGAGCGGACGGGCATCGACCCGACGACCCTGCGCGGCAGCCGGACCGGTGTCTTCGCGGGCGTCATGTACCACGACTACGCGTCCTCGCTCCCGGCGCTTCCGGAAGGCGTCGAGGGATTCGTCGGTACGGGCAACGCGGCGAGTGTGATCTCGGGCCGGTTGGCGTACACGTTCGGGCTTGAGGGGCCGACGATCACGGTGGATACGGCGTGTTCGTCGTCGCTGGTGGCGTTGCACCTGGCGGTGCAGGCGCTGCGGAACGGCGAATGCTCGCTGGCGTTGGCCGGTGGTGTGACGGTGATGGCGACTCCGGCGCCGTTTGTGGAGTTCAGCCGTCAGCGCGGGCTCGCGGCGGACGGCCGGTGCAAGGCGTTCTCCGCGGATGCCGATGGCACGGGATGGTCCGAGGGCGCGGGCATGCTGCTGGTGGAGCGGCTGTCGGACGCCCGGAAGAACGGCCACCCGGTGCTCGCCGTCGTGCGTGGCTCTGCGATCAACCAGGACGGTGCGTCCAACGGCCTCACCGCCCCCAACGGCCCGTCGCAGCAGCGCGTCATCCGGCAGGCCCTCGCCAACGCCGGTCTGTCCGCTGCCGAGGTGGACGCGGTGGAGGCGCACGGTACGGGTACGTCGCTGGGCGACCCCATCGAGGCGCAGGCGCTGCTCGCCACGTACGGGCAGGACCGCCCCGAGGACCGGCCCCTGCTCCTCGGGTCGATCAAGTCGAACATGGGCCACACGCAGGCCGCGGCCGGTGTCGCGGGCATCATCAAGATCGTGATGGGGATGCGGTACGGGATGCTGCCGCGGACTCTGCACGCGGATGAGCCGTCGCCGCACATCGACTGGTCCGCGGGTGCGGTGTCGCTGCTCGGTGAGGCGCGGGAGTGGCCGGAGACCGACCGGCCGCGTCGCGCCGCCGTGTCGTCCTTCGGGTTCAGCGGTACCAATGCGCACACGATCATCGAGCAGGCGCCGGTTGCGGTCGAGGACGAGGCGTCGCAGGACGTGGCGGTGACGCCCGGCGTGACGCCGTGGGTCCTGTCGGCCAAGACGGCGGCCGCGCTGCGGGCGCAGGCCGTGCGGCTCCGTTCCCACCTGGACGAACACCCGGAGATCACTCCGGGCGACCTCGGCTACTCGCTCGCCACCACGCGCGCCGCGCTGGACCACCGTGCGGTGGTGGTCGGCGACGACCGCGCCGCACTGGACGCGCTGGCGCGTGGCGAGTCGGCTCCCGGGCTGGTCGAGGGCTTGGTGAGCGACGGCAAGGTGGCGTTCCTGTTCACGGGACAGGGCAGCCAGCGCCTCGGGATGGGCCGTGAGCTGTACGACGCCTACCCGGCGTTCGCCGAGGTGCTGGACACTGTCTGCGATGAGCTGGACCAGCACCTCGAACGGCCGCTGAAGACGGTGCTGTTCGGGGACGATACGGAAGCGCTGGACCAGACGGGGTACACGCAGCCCGCGCTGTTCGCGGTCGAGGTGGCGCTGTTCCGGCTGGTCGAAACCTGGGGTCTGAAGGCGGACTTCCTGTCCGGCCACTCCATCGGCGAACTGTCCGCCGCGCATGTGGCGGGCGTGCTGTCCCTCGCGGATGCCGCGAAGCTGGTTGCGGCGCGTGGGCGTCTGATGCAGGAGCTTCCGGCCGGTGGCGCGATGATCGCGGTGCAGGCGTCGGAGGACGAGGTGGCGCCGCTGCTCACCGACCGCGTGAGCATCGCCGCCCTCAACGGCCCCACCTCCGTGGTCATCGCGGGCGACGAGGACGCCGCCCTGGAGATCGCCGCGTCTTTCGAGGCCCAGGGCCGTAAGACCAAGCGGCTCACGGTCAGCCACGCCTTCCACTCCCCGCGCATGGACGGCATGCTGGACGCGTTCCGCGAGGTGGCGCAGGGGCTTTCGTACGAGGCCCCGCGCATCCCGATCGTCTCCAACCTGACCGGCGACATCGCCTCCGCCGACGAGATCACGACCCCCGACTTCTGGGTACGCCACGTCCGCGAAGCCGTCCGCTTCCTCGACGGCATCCGCGTCCTCGAAGCGCAGGGCGTCGCCACCTACGTCGAGCTGGGCCCGGACGGTGTGCTCACCGCGATGGCGCAGGAGTGCGTGACCGGCGAGGACGCCGCCTTCGCGGCCGCCCTCCGCAAGGACCGTCCCGAGGCCGAGGCGCTGACGGCCGCCGTCGCGCGGGCGCACGTCCGTGGCGTGGCGGTGGACTGGGACGCGTACTTCGCCGGGACCGGGGCACGCCGCGCCGAGCTTCCGACGTACGCCTTCCAGCGCGAGCGCTACTGGCTGGAGGCCCCCGCCGGGGCCGTGGGCGACGTGGTGTCGGCCGGTCTCGGCTCCGCCGATCACCCCTTGCTGGGTGCGGCGGTGGACCTGCCCGACTCCGAGGGCTTCCTCTTCACGGGACGGCTGTCGCTCCGTACGCACCCCTGGCTGGCCGATCACGCCGTCATGGACACCGTGCTGCTGCCGGGGACGGCCCTGGTCGAACTGGCGGTCCGGGCCGGTGACCAGGTCGGTTGCGACCAGGTCGAGGAGCTGACCCTGGAAGCGCCGCTGGTCCTTCCGGAGCGTGGCGCGGTGCAGCTGCGCGTCTCCGTGGACGAGCCCGAGGGCGCCGAGGGGCGGCGCGCGCTGCACATCTACTCGCGCCCGGAGGACGCCGCCGACGAGCCGTGGACCCGGCACGCGGCCGGTGTGCTCACGGTCTCCGGCGCCGTGGCCACCGCCCCCCTGACGGAGTGGCCCCCGGCGGACGTCGACGGCACGACCGTCGAGCCGATCGACGTCGACGGCCTGTACGACGGCTTCGCCGCCCTCGGCCTCGCGTACGGACCGGTGTTCCAGGGGCTGCGCAAGGCATGGCGGCGCGGCGACGAGGTGTTCGCCGAGGTGGCGTTGGGCGAGGAGCAGCAGGGCGAGGCCCGTGCGTACGGGCTGCACCCGGCGCTGCTGGACGCCGCGCTGCACACGGTGGGCCTCGGCGAGTTCTTCCCGGAGGAGGAGGCCGGGCAGGCCCGGCTGCCGTTCTCGTGGGACGCCGTACGGCTGCACGCGGTCGGTGCGACGGCCCTGCGGGTGCGGGTTTCCCCGGCCGGGCAGGGCGGTGGGCAGGGCGCGGTGGCGCTGGAGATCGCCGATGAGGCCGGTGCCCCGGTGGTGTCGGTCGGCTCGCTTGCGCTCCGGCCGCTCGACCCCAGGCAGTTCAACGCGAGCAACGCCCGCCACCACGAGTCGCTGTTCCACGTCGACTGGGCCGCGCTGCCCGCGGCCGACCAGTCGGACGACACCGCCCTGTGGGCCGTCCTGGAGAACACCGGCGGCGGCGACCTGAAGATCACCGCGGCGCTGGCCGACACCGGGATCGAGGCCGAGACCTACGCGGGCCTGTCCGCGCTCGGCGAGGCGGTCGAGGCCGAGGGGATCGCGCCGGACGTGGTCCTCGTACCGTGCCTGCCCGACCTCACCGCCCCCGGGGACATGGCCGCCGCCACGCACGCCGTGACCCTGCGGGCGCTGGCCCTCGTACGGGAGTGGCTGGCCGACGAGCGGTTCGCCGACTCCCGGCTCGTGATGCTCACCCGGGGCGCCGTGGCCGTGACGACGGACGGGGAGAACACCGCCGAGGGCGTGGACGACCTCACCCACGCCGCGCTCTGGGGCCTGGTGCGGTCGGCGCAGGCCGAGCACCCGGGCCGGTTCGTGCTGGCCGATGTGGACAGCGCCGCCGACGCTTCCCTCCCCGCGCTGCTGGCCGCGTTGCGGACGGACGAACCGCAGTTCGCCGTGCGCGCCGGTGCCGCGTACGCACCGCGGCTGGCGCGCGTGGCCGCGCTGGACGAGGCGGCCGTGTCCGGCCTCGACCCGGCGGGCACGGTGCTGGTCACCGGCGCGTCCGGCACCCTGGGCGGGCTGCTGGCCCGCCACCTGGTGACCGAACGCGGCGCCAGGCACCTGCTGCTGACCAGCCGCCGTGGCGCCGAGGCGGCGGGCGCCGCCGAACTCGCCACCGAGCTGCACGGGTTGGGCGCCGACGTCACCTGGGCGGCGTGCGACGCGGCCGACCGGGACGCGCTCGCCGCCGTCCTGGCCGACATCCCCGCCGAACACCCGCTCACCGCCGTGATCCACTCGGCGGGCGTGCTCGACGACGGGACGGTCGAATCCCTCACCCCGGAGCGCGTCGAGCGGGTGCTGCGGCCGAAGGTCGACGCGGCGTGGAACCTGCACGAGCTGACCCGCGGCCTCGACCTCGCCAAGTTCGTGCTGTTCTCCTCGGCGGCCGGTGTCTTCGGCAACCCGGGGCAGGGCAACTACGCGGCGGCCAACACCTTCCTGGACGCCCTCGCCCAGCACCGGCGCGCCCACGGCCTCCCCGCCGTCTCGCTGGCCTGGGGCCTGTGGGACGACGAGGATGACGAGGGCGGCATGGCCGCCACCCTCGCCACCGCCGACCGGCAGCGGATGAACCGCGGCAGCATGAACGCGCTCGGCAACGCCGAGGGCCTGGCCCTGTTCGACGTGGCCGGACTCGCCGGACACGGGGTGCTGATCCCCGCCGCACTGGACATCGCCGCCCTGCGCGCCCAGTCGGCCGCCGGGGTCGCGCCGCTGCTGCGCGGGCTGATCCGTACCCCGATGCGGCGCGCCGCGGCCGGTGGCGGCGGGGCGGACGAGGCGACGAGCCTCGCCGAGCGGCTCGCGGGCATGTCCGCCGCCGAACGGGACCGCTTCCTGCTCAACCTGGTGTGCGCCCAGGTGGCCGCCGTGCTCGGGTACGGCAGCGCGGCGGCCATCGAACCGGCCGCGGCCTTCAAGGAGCTGGGCTTCGACTCGCTGACCGCCGTCGAACTCCGCAACCGGCTCGGCGCGGCCACCGGCCTCCGGCTCCCCGCCACGCTGATCTTCGACTACCCGACGCCCGACGCCCTCGCCGACCATCTGCGCGCGGAACTCCCGCACGGGGACGGCGGCGGCCCGTCGGTGTTCGGCGAACTCGACCGGCTGGAAGCCGCCCTTGCGGGGGCCGCGGACGACAGCGTGACCCGCTCCCGGATCACCATGCGCCTCCAGGCGCTGCTGGCGAAGTGGAACGACGCGCAGGACGCGGCCGCCGACGGTGCCACCGACGACAACGACCTCGAATCCGCAACCGACGACGAGCTTTTCGACCTGCTCGACGACGAACTCGGCTCCTCCTGAAAGGGAGCGTACGGAACTCATGAGCACCACCTCCCCCTTCGCAAGGAGCCGACGCAATGGTCAATAACGAGGACAAGCTCCGCGACTACCTCAAGCGGGCCACCGCCGACCTGCGTCAGGCCCGCCGTCAGCTCCGCGAGGTCGAGGAGCGGCATCAGGAGCCCATCGCGATCGTCGCGATGAGCTGCCGCTACCCGGGCGGTGTCCGCACCCCCGAGGAGCTGTGGCAGCTCGTCGCGGGCGGCGAGGACGCCATCTCCGGCTTTCCCACGGACCGCGGCTGGGACATCGAGTCGCTGTACGACGCCGACCCCGACCAGGCGGGCGCCAGCTATGTGAGCGAGGGCGGATTCCTCTACGACGCGGGCGGCTTCGACCCCACGCTCTTCGGCATCTCGCCGCGTGAGGCGATGGCGATGGACCCGCAGCAGCGGCTGCTGCTGGAGTCGTCATGGGAGGCGTTCGAGCGCGCGGGCATCGACCCGACCGCGCTGCGCGGCAGCCGCACCGGCGTGTTCGCGGGCGTCATGTACCACGACTACACCTCGCGGCTCGACTCCGTGCCCGAGGGCGTCGAAGGGTTCCTCGGCACCGGAAGCTCGGGCAGCATCGCGTCCGGCCGCGTGTCGTACACGCTGGGTCTTGAGGGCCCGGCCGTCACCGTCGACACGGCGTGTTCGTCGTCGCTGGTCACCCTGCACATGGCGGTGCAGGCGCTGCGCAACGGCGAATGCTCGATGGCGCTCGCGGGCGGTGTGACCGTGATGGCCACGCCCGCGACGTTCACCGAGTTCAGCCGTCAGCGCGGGCTCGCCGCCGACGGCCGCTGCAAGCCGTTCGCCGCCGCCGCCGACGGCACCGGCTGGGGCGAGGGCGTCGGCATGCTGCTCGTGGAGCGGCTGTCGGACGCCCGTAAGAACGGCCACCCCGTCCTCGCCATCGTGCGCGGCTCGGCCGTCAACCAGGACGGTGCGTCCAACGGTCTGACGGCGCCGAACGGCCCGTCCCAGCAGCGCGTCATTCACCAGGCGCTCACCAACGGCCGCCTCGGCGCGGCCGACGTCGACGTGGTCGAGGCACACGGCACCGGTACGACGCTGGGCGACCCCATCGAGGCGCAGGCCCTGCTCGCCACGTACGGGCAGGACCGGCCCGAGGGACGGCCCCTGCTGCTCGGCTCCATCAAGTCCAACATCGGCCACACCCAGGCCGCGGCCGGTGTCGCCGGAATCATCAAGATGGTCATGGCCATCCGCCATGGTGTGCTGCCCAAGACGCTGCACCTCGACGAGCCCACCCCGCACGTCGACTGGTCGGCGGGCGCGGTGTCGCTGCTCGCCGAGACCACGCCGTGGCCGGAGACCGACCGGCCGCGCCGCGCCGCCGTGTCGTCGTTCGGCTTCAGTGGCACCAACGCGCACACCATCCTGGAGCAGGCCCCCGCCGAGGAGGACGCGGAGGAATCCGCCGAGGCACCGGCGAAGCCCGCGGTCACGCGCCAGCTGGACGTGGTGCCGTGGACCGTGTCCGGCAAGAGCGCCGCCGCGCTGCGTGCGCAGGCCGAGCGGCTGCTGACCCACCTTGAGGCCGGCCCCGCGCCGCGCCCGGTGGACGTGGGCCTGTCGCTGGCCACGACGCGGGCACAGCTGGACCACCGTGCCGTCGTACGCGGCCACGACCGCGACGAACTGCTCGCCGGACTGGCCGCGCTGGCCAACGGCGGCATGGCGGCGGGCGTGGCCCAGGGTTCCGTCGTCGGCGGCCGGACGGCGTTCGTGTTCCCGGGGCAGGGTTCGCAGTGGGTGGGCATGGCGGTGGGGCTGATGGATGCCTCGCCGGTGTTCGCGGCGCGGATCGAGGAGTGTGCGGCGGCGCTGGCGGAGTTCACCGACTGGTCGTTGGTGGAGGTGCTGCGGGGTGCCGAGGGTGCGCCGTCGCTGGACCGGGTCGATGTGGTTCAGCCGGTGCTGTTCTCGGTGATGGTCTCGCTTGCCGAGCTGTGGCGTTCGTTCGGTGTGGCACCGGCCGCTGTGGTGGGTCACTCGCAGGGTGAGATCGCGGCCGCGTGTGTGGCGGGGATTCTTTCGCTGCGGGATGCGGCGCGTGTGGTGGCGCTGCGCAGCCAGGCGATTGGTCGGGTGCTGGCGGGGCAGGGCGGCATGGTGTCCGTGGCGTTGCCGGTGTCGGACGTACGGGAGCGGATCGCGGCGTGGGGCGAGGAGCGCATTTCGGTGGCGGCCGTCAACGGTCCGTCGGCCGTGGTGGTCTCCGGTGAACCGGCTGCGCTGGATGAGCTGCTGGCTTCGTGTGAGACGGACGAGGTCCGGGCCCGTCGGGTGCCGGTGGACTACGCGTCGCACTCCGCGCAGGTGGAGCTGTTGCGCGATGAGCTGCTGAAGCTCCTTGCGCCCGTGCAGCCGCAGGCCGCCGAGGTGCCGTTCCTCTCGACGGTGACGGGGGAGTGGGTCGAGGGTCCGGAGCTGGACGCCGAGTACTGGTTTACCAACCTGCGCCGCACGGTCGAGCTGGAGAGCGCCGTACGCCGCCTCCTCGACGAGGGCTTCGGGGCGTTCATCGAGTCCAGCGCCCATCCCGTGCTGGCGATGGCGGTGCAGGAGACGGCCGAGGACGCCGGTCTGGACGCGGCCGCCATCGGTTCGCTGCGCCGCGACGAGGGCGGGTTGGACCGCTTCTGGGCATCGCTGGGCGAGGCGTGGACGCGGGGCGTTCAGGTCGACTGGGACGCGGTGTTCGACGGCACGGGCGCGGCCCGCGTCGAGCTGCCCACGTACGCCTTCCAGCACCAGAACTACTGGCTTGAGTCGGGTACGACGCCCACTGCCGCCACCGCCGCCGACCCCGTCGAGGCCCGCTTCTGGGATGCCGTCGACCGCGAGGACTGGCAGGCGCTGGCCGCCGAGCTGGCCGTCGACGGCGACGAGCAGGTCAGCGCGCTGCTGCCCGCCCTCGCTGCGTGGCGCAAGCAGGCCCGCGAGCAGTCCACGGTGGACGGCTGGCGCTACCGCGTGACGTGGAAGCCCCTCGCCGATGGACAGCCCGCGCGGCTGTCCGGTGCGTGGCTGCTGGTCGTGCCGGAGGCCGCCGCCGAGGGCGAGTGGGCGACCGGTGCGGCCCGTACGCTCGCCGAACGCGGCGCGGACGTACGCCGGATCGTGGTGAACCCCGCCACCGACGGCCGTGAGCAGCTCACCGAGCGGCTGCGCGCCGCGCTCGCCGACACCGACGGTATCCCGTTCGCCGGTGTGCTGTCGCTGCTGGCGCTGGACGGCCGTCCGCACCCGCTGCACGGCTCCGTCCCGGCCGGAGTGGCGGCGCAGTTCGCGCTGGTGCAGGCGCTGGGCGACGCCGAGATCGGCGCGCCGCTGTGGTCCGCCACGCGCGGCGCGGTGTCCGTCGGCCGCGCGGATGTGCTGGACGCGCCCGAGCAGGCGCTGATCTGGGGCCTGGGCCGGGTGGCCGCGCTGGAGCACGGCGAGCGCTGGGGCGGTCTGGTCGACCTGCCCGGGACGGCCGACGAGCGGGCGCTGACCCGGCTGGCCACGGCGCTCGCCGGGGCGGGGGACGAGGATCAGCTCGCGATCCGCGCCACCGGGCTCCTCGTACGCCGTCTGGTGCGCGCCCCGCTGAGCGGCACGCCCGCCGTACGGTCCTGGGAGCCGTCCGGTACCACGCTGGTCACGGGCGGTACGGGGGCGCTGGGTGCCCATGTGGCGCGCTGGCTGGCCCGTAACGGTGCCGAGCACCTGGTGCTCACCAGCCGCCGTGGCATGGAAGCGCCCGGCGCGGCCGACCTGCGCGACGAACTCACCGCGCTCGGCGCCCAGGTCACCATCGCCTCGTGCGACGTGGCCGACAGCGACGCCCTGGCCGAAACCCTGGCGGCGGTCCCCGCCGCCCACCCGCTGACCGCCGTCGTGCACACGGCCGCCGTGCTGGACGACGGGGTGATCGAGGGGCTGACCCCGGAGCAGATCGACCGGGTGCTGAAGGTGAAGGTCGACGCCACCCGGCATCTGCACGAGCTGACCCGCGAGCTGGACCTGTCCGCGTTCGTGCTGTTCTCGTCCTTCGCGGCCACCTTCGGCGCGCCCGGGCAGGGCAACTACGCGCCCGGCAACGCGTTCCTCGACGCCTTCGCCGAGTGGCGGCGCGCCCAGGGCCTGCCCGCCACCTCGCTGGCCTGGGGGCCGTGGGGCGAGGGCGGCATGGCCGAGGGCGGCGTGGGCGACCGGATGCGCCGCCACGGCGTCATCGAGATGGCGCCCGGCGCGGCCGTCACCGCGCTCCAGCACGCCCTGGACCGCGACGAGTCGGTGCTGACCGTCGCCGACATGGAGTGGAAGCGCTTCGTCCTCGCCTTCACCTCCGGCCGCTCCCGTCCGCTGCTGCACGACCTGCCCGAGGCGCGGGACGTCGTCGCGGACATGAGCGCCGACGCCGAGGCGGAGGGCGCCGACGGTGCCGCGCTGGTGCGGCAGCTCGCCGGGGCGTCGGAGGCCGAGCGGGAGCGGCTGGTGCTGGAGCTGGTACGGACCGCCGTGGCGGCCGTGCTGGGCTACGCGGGCGCCGACGACGTGGAGCCGGGCCGGGCCTTCAAGGACCTGGGCTTCGACTCGCTGACCGCCGTCGAACTCCGCAACCGCCTCGGCGCCGCCAGCGGGCTGAAGCTGCCCCCGACCCTGATCTTCGACTACCCGACCCCCACGGTGCTCGCCCGCCAGCTGCGCACCGAGCTGTCCGGCGGGCAGCGGACGGCCGTGGCCACGCAGCCGGTCGCGGCGGCGTCCGCCGATGACGAGCCCATCGCCATCGTCGCCATGAGCTGCCGCTTCCCGGGCGGCGTACGCACCCCGGAGGAGCTGTGGCAGCTCCTCGACGCCGGTGGCGACGCGCTGTCGGAGTTCCCCGGCGACCGTGGCTGGGACATCGACTCCCTCTACAACCCGGACCCGGAAGCGCAGGGCACCAGCTACACCCGCGAGGGCGGATTCCTCACCGGGGCCGCCGAGTTCGACCCCTCCTTCTTCGGGATCTCGCCGCGTGAGGCCATGGCGATGGACCCGCAGCAGCGGCTGCTGCTGGAGACCTCCTGGGAGGCGTTCGAGCGCGCGGGCATCGACCCGTCCGCGCTGCGCGGCAGCCCGTCCGGCGTCTTCGTCGGCACCAACGGCTCCGACTACTCGATCCTCATGCGCAGCAACACCGAGGGCTACGAGGGCCACCTCGCCACCGGCAGCGCCGCGAGCGTCGTCTCCGGGCGGCTGTCGTACACCTTCGGCCTGGAAGGGCCCGCCGTCACCGTCGACACCGCCTGCTCGGCGTCGCTGGTGGCGCTGCACCTGGCCGTGCAGGCGCTGCGCAACGGCGAATGCTCGCTCGCGCTCGCGGGCGGTGTCACCGTCATGGCGACGCCCGGCACGTTCATCGAGTTCAGCGCCCAGCGCGGACTCTCCTCCGACGGCCGCAGCAAGGTGTTCTCGTCGGACGCCGACGGCTTCAGCCCGGCCGAGGGCGTGGGCATGCTGCTGGTGGAGCGGCTGTCGGACGCCCGGAAGAACGGCCACCCGGTGCTGGCCATCGTGCGCGGCAGCGCGATCAACCAGGATGGCGCCTCGAATGGTCTGACGGCGCCGAACGGCCCGTCGCAGCAGCGCGTCATCCGTCAGGCCCTCGCCAACGCCCGCCTGGGCAGCGGCGAGGTCGACGTGGTCGAGGCGCACGGTACGGGGACGACGCTGGGCGACCCGATCGAGGCGCAGGCGCTGCTCGCCACGTACGGCCAGGACCGGCCCGAGGGACGGCCGCTGCTGCTCGGCTCCATCAAGTCCAACATCGGCCACGCCCAGGCGGCGGCCGGTGTCGCGGGCGTGATGAAGACCGTGCTCGCCATGGAGCACGGCGTCCTGCCCGAGTCGCTGCACATCGCCGAACCGACCCCGCACGTGGACTGGTCGGCGGGCGACGTCGAGCTGCTGACCGAGGCCCGGCCGTGGCCGGAGACCGGCCACCCGCGCCGCGCCGCCGTGTCGTCGTTCGGCTTCAGCGGCACCAACGCGCACACCATCCTGGAACAGGCCCCCGCCGACGAGCCGGACGCGGAGCGGGAGACGCCGACGGAGAACGCCGGTGTGCTGCCGTGGGTGCTGTCGGGCAAGAACGAGGCGGCGCTGCGCGCCCAGGCCGCAAAGCTGCTGGCCCACCTCGACGCCGACCCGGTCCCGCGCCCGGCGGACATCGGCCATTCGCTGGCCACCACCCGCGCCGCCTTCGACCGGCGAGCGGTGCTCGTGGGCTCGGATCGGGAGGACTTCGCTCAAGGTTTGGACGCCCTCTCTAGGGGGCAGGTCCTGCCCAACCTGGTGCAGGGGGCCTCAATCGGGGGCAAGGCCGCATTCGTGTTCCCCGGACAGGGGTCACAATGGGTAGGCATGGCTGTGGGGCTGTTGGATGCTTCACCGGTGTTCTCTGCCCGTATTGATGAGTGTGCCGACGCGCTCGCCGAATTCACCGACTGGTCGTTGGTGGACGTGTTGCGAGGAGCGGAGGGCGCGCCGTCGCTGGAGCGGGTGGACGTCGTTCAGCCGGTGCTGTTCTCGGTGATGGTGTCCCTGGCGGAGCTGTGGCGTTCGCTGGGTGTGAAGCCCTCGGCCGTGGTGGGTCACTCGCAGGGTGAGATCGCGGCCGCGTGCGTGGCCGGGATCCTGACCTTGCAGGACGCGGCGCGTGTGGTGGCTTTGCGGAGCCAGGCGATTGGCCGGGTGCTGGCGGGCAAGGGTGGCATGGTGTCCGTAGCCCTGCCGGTGTCGGACGTACGGGAGCGGATCGCGGCGTGGGGCGAGGAGCGCATCTCGGTGGCGGCCGTGAATGGTCCGTCGGCTGTGGTGGTCTCCGGTGAGCCGACCGCGCTGGATGAGCTGCTGGCCTCGTGCGAGGCGGATGAGGTCCGGGCCCGTCGGGTGCCGGTGGATTACGCCTCGCACTCCGCCCAGGTGGAGCTGCTGCGCGACGAACTCCTCACGCTGCTGGCCCCCGTAGAGCCGCAGACCGCCCACACCCCCTTCCTGTCGACCGTGACGGGTGAGTGGGCCGACGGCTCCGAGCTGGACGCCGAGTACTGGTTCACCAACCTCCGCCGCACCGTCGAGCTGGAGAGCGCCATCCGGCGCCTGCTCGACGAGGGCATGAGCGTGTTCATCGAGTCCAGCGCCCACCCCGTGCTGGCGATGGGCGTGCAGGAGACCGCCGAGGACGCGGGCCGCGAGGCGGCCGCGATCGGCTCGCTGCGCCGCGACGAGGGCGGGTTGGACCGCTTCTGGGCATCGCTGGGCGAGGCGTGGACGCGGGGCGTTCAGGTCGACTGGGACGCGGTGTTCGACGGCACGGGCGCGGCCCGCGTCGAGCTGCCCACGTACGCCTTCCAGCACCAGCACTACTGGCCGCAGGCCGCCGAATCCGCGGCGGACGCACCGGCAGCGCAGTCCGACACTGTCGACGCCCGCTTCTGGGAGGCCGTCGAGCGCGAGGACCTGGAGTCGCTGGCCGACACGCTCGCCTGTGACGACGACACCGAGCGGTCCTCGCTCGGCGCCGTCCTGCCCGCCCTCGCGTCGTGGCGCAAGCAGGCCCGCGAGCAGTCCACCGTGGACGGCTGGCGCTACCGCGTGACGTGGCAGGCGCAGGCCGAGGGCCAGGCCCCGAGGCTGTCCGGGGTGTGGCTGCTGGCCGTGCCCGAGTCCGCGATCACCGACGACTGGACGCTCGGCGTGGTCCGTACGCTCGCCGAACGCGGCGCCGACGTACGGCAGATCACCCCGGCCGCGGTCGAGGCCGACCGCGCGACGCTGACCCGCCTGGTGCGCGACGAGCTGGCCGACGCCGGAACCGTCTCCGGTGTGCTGTCGCTGCTCGCCTTCGACGAGCGGACCGCGCCCGGCACCGATGGTGTCGGCGCCGGGCTGACCGGCACCGCCGCGCTGATCCAGGCGCTGGGCGACGCCGGGGTGGAGGCGCCGCTGTGGTGCGCCACGCGCGGCGCGGTGTCCGTCAGCGGTACGGACCGGCCGGAAGCCCCCGAGCAGGCCCTCGTCTGGGGCCTCGGCCGGACCGCCGCGCTGGAGTACCCGGAGCGCTGGGGCGGCCTGGTCGACCTGCCCGGGACGGCCGACGAGCGGGCGCTGTCCCGGCTGATGAACGTGCTCGCCGGGGCCGACGGCGAGGACCAGCTCGCGGTGCGCGCGGCGGGCGTGTTCGCCCGCAGGCTCGCCCGCTCCCCGCTGGCCGGTGCGCCCGCCGCACGGTCCTGGAAGCCGACTGGCACCACGCTGGTCACGGGCGGTACGGGGGCGCTGGGTGCCCATGTGGCGCGTTGGCTGGCCCGTAACGGTGCCGAGCACCTGGTGCTCACCAGCCGCCGTGGCGTGGAGGCGCCCGGCGCGGCCGAGCTGCGCGACGAACTCACCGCGCTCGGCGCCCGGGTCACGGTCGCCGCGTGCGATGTGGCCGACCGTAAGGCGGTCGAAGCGCTGCTCGCCGCGATCCCGGCCGACCAGCCCCTCACCGCCGTCATGCACGCCGCGGGCGTCCTCGACGACGGCGTACTGGACGCGCTCACCCCGCAGCGGTTCGCGACCGTCCTCGGCCCGAAGGCCGACGCGGCGCGCCATCTGCACGAGCTGACCCGCGACCTGGAGCTGTCCGCGTTCGTGCTGTTCTCCGGCATCGCGGGCACCCTCGGCGACGCGGGGCAGGGCAACTACGCGGCGGCCAACGCCTATCTCGACGCGCTGGCCGAGCAGCGCCGCGCCGACGGCCTGCCCGCCACCTCCGTGGCCTGGGGCCGCTGGGGTGAGACGGGACTCGCCGCGGGCGGGGCCATCGGCGAGCGGCTGGACCGCGGCGGTGTCCCGGCGATGGACCCGCACGCGGCCATCGCGGCGCTCCAGCAGGCGCTGGACCACGCCGATGCCGTGCTGGCCGTCGCCGACATCCAGTGGGAACGCTTCGCCCAGGGCTACACGGCGGTCCGCCCCAGCCCGCTCATCGGCGATCTGCCCGAGGTGCGGCGGCTGCGGGAGACCGGCGGCCCGGGCGGCGACCCGGCGGCGGCCGCGGACGGCTCCCCCGCGGAGGCGCTGCGGCAGCGGCTGGCCGGGATCTCCCGGGCCGAACAGTCCCTGGTGGTGCTGGAGGTCGTACGCACCAACGCGGCCGCGGCGCTCGGCCACCCGACGACCGACGAGGTCGGCGCGGGGCGGGCGTTCAAGGAGCTGGGCTTCGACTCGCTGATCGCGCTGGAGCTGCGCAACCGGCTCGGCGTCGCCACCGGGCAGAAGCTGCCCGCCACGCTGGTCTTCGACTATCCGACCCCGACGGCGCTGGCCGAGTTCCTGTGCGGCGAGCTCGTCGGCGACGGCGGTTCGGCGGCCGCGCCCGGGCTCGCTGAGCTGGACGCGCTGGAGTCCGCACTGTCCGTCCTCGACCCGGAGAGCGGGTCGCGGGAGGACATCGCGGCCCGGCTGCGGGACCTCGCGGCGAGGTGGGCGGAGCCCCGTACGGCCGGTGCCGAGACGGCCGACGGCGGCGCCGACACCGTGACGGAGAAGCTGCAGCAGGCGACGCAGGATGAGGTCTTCGACTTCATCGAAAAAGAACTCGGAATCTAAGGATCGATGGGTCCGCGGGCGCAAGGTTTGTGACGAGAAGCATGGGTGAGACTCCAATGGCGGATCAGGACAAGATCCTCGACTACCTCAAGCGGGTAACTGCCGATCTGCACCAGACGCGGCAGCGTCTTCGCGAGGTCGAGTCGCAGGAGCCTGAGCCGATCGCGATCGTCGGCATGAGCTGCCGGTTCCCCGGAGGCGTCACGTCTCCGGAGGAGCTGTGGCAGCTCGTGGCCGGTGGCAGCGACGCCATCACGGACTTCCCCACGGACCGGAACTGGGACGTCTCGTCGCTCTTCGACGCGGACCCGGACGCCCAGGGCACCAGCTACACCGACAAGGGCGGATTCCTGGCGGGCGCGGGCGAGTTCGACGCCGGGTTCTTCGGGATCAGCCCGCGCGAAACCCTCGGCATGGACCCGCAGCAGCGGCTGCTGCTGGAAACGTCCTGGGAGACGTTCGAGCGGGCCGGGATCGACCCGGCCACGCTGCGCGGCAGCAAGGCCGGTGTCTTCATCGGCACCAACGGGCAGGACTACCCGGAGCTGTTGCACGGGCTGCCGCAGGGCGTCGAGCAGTATCTGCTGACCGGCAACGCGGCGAGCGTCATCTCCGGCCGCATCTCCTACACCTTCGGTCTGGAGGGCCCGGCGCTCACCGTCGACACGGCGTGCTCCGCGTCGCTGGTGGCGCTGCACCTGGCCGTGCAGGCGCTGCGCAACGGCGAATGCTCGCTGGCGCTGACCGGTGGTGTCACGGTCATGAACAGCCCGCGCGCGTTCATCAACTTCAGCCGTCAGCGGGGCCTCGCGCCCGACGGCCGCTGCAAGGCGTTCGCGGACGGCGCGGACGGCACCGGCTGGGGCGAGGGCGTCGGCATGCTGCTCGTCGAGCGGCTGTCGGACGCCCGTAAGAACGGCCACCGGGTGCTCGCCCTCGTCCGCGGCTCGGCCATCAACCAGGACGGCGCGTCCAACGGTCTGACGGCGCCGAACGGCCCGTCCCAGCAGCGCGTCATCCGCCAGGCGCTCACCGACGGCCGCCTCACCCCGGCCCAGGTGGACGCCGTCGAGGCGCACGGCACCGGCACTTCGCTGGGCGACCCCATCGAGGCGCAGGCCCTGCTCGCCACGTACGGGCAGCACCGGGCCGAGGGCCGCCCGCTGTGGCTCGGCTCCGTCAAGTCCAACTTCGGGCACACCCAGGCCGCGGCCGGTGTCGCCGGAATCATCAAGATGGTCAAGGCCATCGAGCACGGCGTCCTGCCCAAGACGCTGCACGTCGACGCGCCCTCCGGGGACGTCGACTGGTCGGCGGGCGCCGTGTCGCTGCTCACCGAGAACACGCCGTGGCCGGAGACCGGACAGCCGCGCCGCGCGGGCATCTCCTCGTTCGGCGTCAGCGGTACGAACGCCCACACCGTCATCGAGCAGGCGCCCGCCGAGGACCGCCAGCCGGAGGCGGCCGCCGGTGAGTGGTCCGGGCTCGGCGGGCAGCTGCCGCTGCTGGTGTCCGGGCAGAGCGCGCGGGCGCTGCGCGCCCAGGCCGCGCGGCTCGCCGCCCATGTGCAGGACGACCCGGGCCTCGGCCTGGCCGACCTTGCCCACTCCCTTGCCACCACCCGCGCCGCGCTGGACCACCGGGCCGTGGTCCTCGCGGGCGACGGCGGCCGGGACGACCTGCTGCGCGGGCTGGCCGCGCTCGCCGAGGAGGGGCCCGCGAGCGGGCTCGTCCGGGGCGAGGTCGGCGAGGGCAAGGTCGCGTTCCTGTTCACCGGGCAGGGCAGCCAGCGCACCGGCATGGGCCGTGAGCTGTACGCGGCCGTCCCGGCCTTCGCGAAGGCGCTGGACGAGGTGTGCGCCGAGCTCGACGGCCACCTCGAACGGCCGCTGCGCGACGTCATGTTCGGCGACGACAGCGGATTGCTGGATCGCACCGGTTACACCCAGCCCGCCCTGTTCGCCCTCGAAGTGGCGCTGTTCCGGCTGCTGGAGACGTGGGGCGTCAAGCCCGACTTCCTCGTCGGCCACTCCATCGGCGAGCTGGCCGCCGCCCATGTGGCGGGCGTGCTGTCGCTGACGGACGCGGCGAAGCTGGTCGCCGCGCGCGGCCGTCTGATGCAGGAGCTTCCCGGCGGCGGCGCGATGATCGCCGTGCAGGCGTCCGAGGACGAGGTGGCGCCGCTGCTCACCGACCGCGTGAGCATCGCCGCTTTGAACGGCCCGACCTCCGTGGTCATCTCGGGCGACGAGGACGCCGCCGAACAGATCGCCGCGTCGTTCGAGGCACAGGGCCGCAAGACCAAGCGGCTCACCGTCAGCCACGCGTTCCACTCGCCGCACATGGACGGCATGCTGGAGGCGTTCCGCGAGGTCGCGCGGAGCGTCACGTACGCGCCGCCGGTCATCCCCGTCATCTCCAACCTGACCGGCGCTTCCGTCTCCGCCGACGAGATCTGCTCGCCCGACTACTGGGTCCGGCACGTCCGGCAGGCCGTCCGCTTCACCGACGGCATCCGCGGGCTCGAAGAGTACGGCGTCGCCACCTTCGTGGAGCTGGGCCCCGACGGGGTGCTCACCGCCATGGCGCAGGACTGCGTCACCGCCGACGGCGCCGCCTTCGTGCCCGTCCTGCGCGGCGACCGCCCCGAGACCACCGCCCTCACCGACGCGCTCGCCCGCGCCCATGTGCACGGCGTGGCCGTCGACTGGGCCGCCGTCTTCGCCGGTTCCGGCGCCCGCCGCGTCGAACTGCCCACCTACGCCTTCCAGCGCGAGCTGTACTGGCCCGAGCCCCCCGGGCCCTGGACCGGCGACGTCACCGCCGCCGGGCTCGGCTCGGCCGACCACCCGCTGCTCGGCGCCGCCGTCTCGCTCGCCGACGCCGCCGGATTCCTGTTCACCGGCCGCCTCTCCCTCCAGACCCACCCGTGGCTGGCCGACCACGCCGTCATGGACACCGTGCTGCTGCCCGGCACCGCCTTCGTGGAGCTGGCCATCCGCGCAGGTGACCACGTCGGCGCCGACGTCCTGGAGGAACTGACCCTTCAAGCGCCGCTCGTCCTGCCCCCGCAGGGCGGGGTGCAGGTGCAGGTGTCCGTCGGCGCGCCGGACGCCACCGGCCGCCGCTCGCTGACCCTGCACTCGCGGCTCGAAGAGGCCGCCGACGGCACCTGGGGCGAGGGCGAGTGGACCCGCCACGCCACCGGTGTGCTCGCCACCGGCGCCACCACCCCCGACGACCGCCTCACCACCTGGCCCCCGGCCGATGCCACCGAGGTCCCCGTCGACGGGCTCTACGACTGGCTCACGACAAGCGGATTCGCCTACGGCCCGGTGTTCCAGGGCCTCAAGGCCGCCTGGCAGCACGGCGACCACGTGTACGCCGAGGTCCGCCTGCCCGACAGCGCCCGCGCCGAGGCCGACCTGTTCGGGCTGCACCCGGCGCTGCTGGACGCGGCCCTGCACGCCGTCGGCATCGGCTCCCTCCTGGAGGACACCGAACACGGCCGCCTCCCGTTCTCCTGGAGCGGCGTCCGGCTGCACGCCGTCGGCGCCTCCGCGCTGCGCGTGCGGCTCTCGCCCGCGGGCCAGGACACCGTGGCCGTCCTGGTGACCGACGAGAGCGGCGCGCCCGTCGCCTCGGTCGACGCGCTGCTGCTGCGCCCGGTCTCGCCCGAGCAGGTGACTTCCGCGCGCGGTGCCTTCCACGACGCGCTGTTCCGCGTCGAGTGGACCCCCGCCCCCGTGCCCTCCGCCACCACCGTCGTGGCCGGGCAGTGGGCGCTGCTGGGCGACGACACTCCCGCCCTGGCCGCCGCGCTGCCCACCGCCGCCGGTTACCCCGACCTGGCCGCGCTCGGCGAGGCCGTGACCGGGGGCGCCCCGGTGCCGCAGGCCGTCGTCGCGCCGTTCTTCCCGGCCGACCCGGAGGGCTCGGTCCCGGAGGGCTCGGTCCAGGAGGGTTCGGTCCAGGAGGGCGTACGCGACGCCCTGCACCGCGCGCTCGAACTGGCCCAGAACTGGCTCGCCGACGACCGCTTCGAGGGCTCCCGGCTGGTCATCGCCACCCGCGGCGCCGTCGCCACCGCAGCGGACGCCGACACCGAGGACCTGGCGCACGCCCCGCTGTGGGGCCTGCTGCGCTCCGCGCAGTCCGAGAACCCGGACCGCTTCACCCTGGTCGACATCGACGGCGGCGACGCCTCGTACCGCGCGCTCGCCCCCGCCTTGGCCACCGGCGAAGCGCAGCTCGCGGTCCGCGCCGGATCCGTCGTCGTGCCGCGCCTGGCGAAGGTCGCCTCCGACGCCGCCCATACCGCCCCCGCCCTCGACCCCGAGGGCACCGCCCTGGTCACCGGCGCGACCGGCACCCTGGGCGGCCTGGTCGCCCGCCACCTGGTCGCCGAGCACGGCGTACGCCGCCTGCTGCTGCTCAGCAGGCGCGGCGCCGACGCGGACGGCGCCGCCGAACTCGTCGCCGAACTGCGCGCCTCCGGCGCCGACGTCACCCTCGCCGCCTGCGACGTGGCCGACCGCGCCGCGCTCGCCGAGGTGCTGGCCGCCGTCCCGGCCGCACACCCGCTGACCGCCGTGGTGCACACCGCGGGCGTGCTGGACGACGGGGTCATCGGCTCGCTCACCGCCGAGCGCGTCGACCGCGTACTTCCCCCCAAGGTGGACGCGGCGCTGAACCTGCACGAGCTGACGCGCGAGCTGGACCTGTCCGCGTTCGTCCTGTTCTCCGCCGCCGCCGGAACGCTCGGCGGCCCCGGACAGGCCAACTACGCGGCCGCCAACGCCTTCCTCGACGCCCTCGCCCAGCGCCGCCGCGCCCAGGGGCTCCCCGCCACCGCCCTCGCCTGGGGCCTGTGGGCCGAGCGCAGCGGCATGACCGGCGAGCTGGACGACGCCGACCTCCAGCGCATCACCCGCGCCGGGGTCACCGCCCTCACCTCCGACGAGGGCCTGACCCTGCTGGACACCGCGCTCGCCGTCGGCGACCCCGCGCTCGTCCCCATGCGTCTGGACCTGGCGTCGCTCGCGGGCGCGCCCGTCGCGATGGTGCCGCCGCTGCTGCGCGGCCTGGTGCGCGGCGGTACGACCCGCCGCGTCGTGGAGGCCGCGGACGGCGCCGCCCCCGGCGGGCTCGCGGAACGGCTCCTCGGGCTGTCCGTCCCCGAACGCGACCGGCTGCTGCTGGAGATCGTCTGCGGCCAGGTCGCCGCCGTCCTCGGCTATGCGGGCCCGGAGGCGGTCGGCGCGGGCCGCGCCTTCAAGGAGCTGGGCTTCGACTCGCTCACCGCCGTCGAGCTGCGCAACCGCGTCGGCGCCGTCACGGGCGTACGGCTCCCGGCCACCCTCGTCTTCGACTACCCGACACCCACCGCGCTCGCCGGTTTCCTGCGCACCGAAATCCTCGGCGACCAGGCCGACGAGGGCGCCGCGGCACCCGCGACGGCCCTCGCCGTCGCCGACGACGAGCCGATCGCCATCGTCGGCATGAGCTGCCGCTACCCGGGCGGCGTCACCAGCCCGGAGGAGCTGTGGCAGCTCGTCATGGGCGCCACCGACGCCATCTCCGGCTTCCCCACCGACCGCGGCTGGCAGCTCGACGGACTGCTCGGCGACGACCAGGGGCAGACGGGCACCAGCGCCACCATCGAGGGCGGATTCCTCTACGAGGCGGGCGAGTTCGACCCGGACTTCTTCGGCATCAACCCGCGCGAAGCCCTCGCCATGGACCCGCACCAGCGGCTGCTGCTGGAGTCCTCCTGGGAGGCGTTCGAGCGCGCGGGCATCGACCCGGCGGCGGTGCGCGGCAGCCGGACCGGCGTCTTCACCGGCGTCATGTACCACGACTACCTCTCCCGGCTGACCGCCCTCCCCGAGGGCCTGGAGGGCTACCTCGGCACCGGTACGGCGGGCAGCGTCGCCTCGGGCCGCGTCGCGTACACCTTCGGCCTCGAAGGCCCGGCCGTCACCATCGACACGGCGTGCTCGTCGTCCCTCGTGGCCCTGCACCTGGCCGCGCAGGCGCTGCGCAGCGGCGAGTGCACCATGGCGCTCGCGGGCGGCGTCACCGTCATGTCCACCCCGGACACCTTCATCGACTTCAGCCGTCAGGGCGGCCTGTCGGCCTCCGGCCGCTGCAAGTCCTTCTCGGCGGAGGCGGACGGCACGGGCTGGGCCGAGGGCGTCGGCATGCTGCTCGTGGAGCGGCTGTCGGACGCGCGTCGCAATGGCCACCAGGTGCTGGCCGTCGTACGCGGTACGGCGGTCAACCAGGACGGTGCGTCCAACGGTCTGACGGCGCCGAACGGACCGTCGCAGCAGCGTGTCATCCGCCAGGCCCTGGCCGGTGCCGGTCTGTCCGCCGCCGAGGTGGACGCGGTCGAGGCGCACGGTACGGGGACCACGCTGGGCGACCCGATCGAGGCGCAGGCGCTGCTCGCCACGTACGGCAAGGAGAAGAGCGCCGAACAGCCGCTGTTCCTCGGCTCCATCAAGTCGAACATCGGCCACACGCAGGCCGCCGCCGGTGCCGCGGGCATCATCAAGATGGTGCAGGCGATGCGGCATGGGGTGCTGCCGCGGTCCCTGCACATCAACGAGCCGTCGCCGCACGTCGACTGGGAGCCGGGCACCGTCTCGCTGCTCGCCGAGGCGAGGGAGTGGCCGGAGACCGGCCACCCGCGCCGCGCGGGCATCTCCTCCTTCGGCGTCAGCGGCACCAACGCCCACGTCATCATCGAGCAGGCCCCCGAGCCGGAGCCCCGCCCGGTGGCCGAGGCCGCGCCCCGCGCGGCCGGAGTGCTGCCCTGGGCCCTCTCCGGCAAGTCCGCCGACGCGCTGCGCGCCCAGGCCGTACGGCTGCTCGCCCACCTGGCGGAGCGGCCCGAGTTGCCGCTGACCGACCTCGGCTACTCCCTCGCCACCACGCGCGCCGCGCTGGACCACCGCGCGGTGGTGGTCGGCGAGGACCGCGCCGCGCTGATCACGGGCCTGGAAGCGCTGTCGCGCGGCGAGTCGGCCGCGGCGCTGGTCGAGGGCTCGGTGGCGGACGGCAAGGTGGCGTTCCTGTTCACGGGCCAGGGCAGCCAGCGGCTCGGGATGGGCCGTGAGCTGTACGCCACCTACCCGGTGTTCGCGGAGGCGCTGGACGCGGTGTGCGACGCGCTCGACACACACCTCGAACAGCCCCTGAAAACGGTTCTGTTCGGTGACGACGCCTCGGTGCTCGACCGGACGGCCTACACCCAGCCCGCCCTGTTCGCGGTCGAGGTGGCGCTGTTCCGGCTGGTCGAGGCGTGGGGTCTGACGCCCGACTACCTCTCCGGCCACTCCATCGGTGAGCTGGCCGCCGCGCATGTGGCGGGTGTGCTCTCGCTCGCCGATACCGCGCAGCTGGTGGCCGCGCGTGGCCGCCTGATGCAGGAACTCCCGGCCGGTGGCGCGATGATCGCGGTGCAGGCGTCCGAGGACGAGGTGGCGCCGCTGCTCACCGAGCGGGTCAGCATCGCCGCTGTGAACGGGCCGTCGTCCGTGGTCATCGCGGGTGACGAGGACGCGGTTCTGGAGATCGCTTCCGGTTTCGAGGAGCGGGGTCGTAAGACCAAGCGGCTCACGGTGAGCCATGCTTTCCACTCGCCGCGTATGGACGGGATGCTGGAGGCGTTCCGCGAGGTGGCCGAGGGGCTGTCGTACGAGGCCCCGCGCATCCCGATCGTGTCCAACCTGACCGGTGAGGTCGTCTCCGCCGACGAGATCACGACGGCCGACTTCTGGGTGCGCCACGTCCGCGAAGCCGTGCGCTTCCTCGACGGCATCCGCACCCTGGAGACCCAGGGCGTCACGACGTACCTCGAACTCGGCCCCGACGGTGTGCTCACCGCCATGGCGCAGGACTGTGTCACCGAGGGCGCCGCCGCATTCGCCGCCACCTGCCGCAAGGACCGCCCCGAGGCCGAGACCGTCACCGCCGCCGTCGCCCGGCTGCACGTCCGTGGCGTGGCGCCGGACTGGGCGGCGTACTACGACGGGACCGGTGCGTCCCGCGTCGACCTGCCCACGTACGCCTTCCAGCACCGCCGCTTCTGGCTGACGAACCCGGCGGGCTTCGTGGGCGACGTGGAGTCGGCGGGCCTGGGCCGGGCCGACCACCCGCTGCTGGGCGCGGCCGTGGAGCTGGCCGACTCCGACGGCTTCCTGCTCACGGGCAGGCTCTCCCTCGAAACCCACCCGTGGCTGGCCGACCACGCCGTCATGGGCACGGTCCTGCTGCCCGGTACCGCCTTCGTGGAGCTGGCGATCCGCGCCGGTGACCAGGTGGGCTGCGACCGGCTGGACGAGCTGACCATCGAGGCGCCGCTGATCCTCCCCGAGCGCGGCGCGGTGCAGCTGCAGATCGTGGTCGGGGCCCCGCAGCCCGCCGGGCACCGCACGCTGGAGCTGTACTCGCGGGCCCAGGACGCGCCCGCCGACGTGCCGTGGATCCGGCACGCCAGCGGTGTGCTGGTGGCGGGCGCCCCGCAGCCGTCGTTCGACCTGACGGCGTGGCCGCCGCCGGGCGCGGAGCCCGCCGACGTCGACGGGCTCTACGACCACCTGGCGCAGGGCGGTTTCGCGTACGGCCCGGTCTTCCAGGGCCTTGAGGCGGCGTGGCTGCGCGGCGACGAGGTGTTCGCCGAGGTCCGGCTGCCCGAGGGCGCCGAGGCCGACGCCAAGGCGTTCGGGCTGCACCCGGCGCTGCTGGACGCGGCGCTGCACAGCACGTTCGCCCGTCCCGACGGCGATGAGCAGGGCAGGCTGCCGTTCTCCTGGGGCGGGGTGTCGCTGCACGCGGTCGGCGCCGGTGCGCTCCGGGTGCGGCTGACCCCGGCCGGGACGGACGCGGTCGCGCTGGAGCTGGCCGACGGAACCGGCGCCCCGGTGGCGTCCGTGGAGCAGCTGGCGCTGCGCCCGGTCGCGGCCGGGCAGCTCGCGGGCGCCCGCTCCGCCGCGTACCACGAGTCGCTGTACCGGCTGGACTGGGCCACCGTGCCGCTGGCCGCGGAAGGCACCGCGCGGTGGGCGGTGCTCAGCGGCGGCGCGCCCGCCGCGCTGACGTCCGGCGCGCCGGTCCACGCCGACCTGGCCGCGCTGGGCGAGGCCGGGACGGCGCCCGAGTACGTCCTCGCGTACCTCGACCCGCGCGGTGCCGACGGCGACGAGGCGACGGGCGCGGTGCACACCGCCACCCAGGAAGCCCTTTCCCTCGTACGGGAGTGGCTGGCCGACGACCGGTTCGCGGCCTCACAGCTGGTCCTGGTGACCCGGGGCGCGGTGGCCACCGCCGGTGACGCGGGAACGCACGACCTGGCGCACGCCCCGGTGTGGGGTCTGGTGCGCTCCGCGCAGTCCGAGAACCCCGACCGGCTGGTGCTGGTGGACCTCGACGGCACCGACGCCTCGTACGAGACGCTGGGCGCCGCGCTGGCCTCCGGCGAGCCGCAGTTCGTGCTGCGCCGAGGCGCCGTCCACGCGCCCCGGCTGGCGCGCATCGCCGCCGACGGGCCCATGGCGCCGCCGGCCGGTGAGCAGGCGTGGCGGCTCGACATCGAGGACAAGGGCACGCTGGAGAACCTGACCCTGCTGCCGAGCCCGGAGGCCGCCGCGCCGCTGGAGGCCGGACAGGTGCGGGTCGCGGTCCGGGCCGCCGGTGTGAACTTCCGCGACGTGCTGAACGCGCTGGGCATGTACCCCGGTGACGCGGGCCTGATGGGCAGTGAGGGCGCGGGTGTCGTCCTCGAAACCGCCCCCGATGTCACCGATCTGGCGCCCGGCGACCCGGTGATGGGCATGCTGCCCGGCGGGTTCGGGCCGCTGGTGGTCGTGGACCGCCGCATGGTGGCGCCGATGCCCCAGGGCTGGTCGTACGCCCAGGCCGCGTCCGTGCCGATCGTCTTCATGACGGCGTACTACGCGCTGCGCGACCTGGCGGACCTGCGTGGCGGGGAATCGCTGCTCGTCCACGCCGCCGCCGGTGGTGTCGGCATGGCCGCCGTGCAACTGGCCCGCCACTGGGGTGTGGACGTCTACGCCACCGCCAGCCCCGGCAAGTGGGACACGCTGCGCGGCCTCGGGCTCGCCGACGACCGCATCGCCTCCTCCCGCGACCTGGCCTTCGAGGACACGTTCCGCGAGGCCAGCGGCGGCCGTGGCGTGGATGTCGTACTGGACTCGCTGGCCCGGGAGTTCGTGGACGCGTCGCTGCGGCTGCTGCCGCGCGGCGGCCGGTTCGTGGAGATGGGCAAGACGGACGTCCGCGCGCCCGAAGATGTCGCGGCCGCCTACCCGGGCGTCTCCTACCAGGCATTCGACCTGACCGAGGCGGGCCTGGACCGCATTCAGGCGATGCTGTGCGAACTGCTGGAGCTGTTCGACCGGGGCGCGCTGCGGGCGCTGCCGATCACCGCATGGGATGTGCGGCAGGCCCCGGACGCGTTCCGCTACCTGAGCCAGGCCCGCCACATCGGCAAGGTCGTCCTCACCGTGCCCGCCGCGTGGAACCCGGACGGCACGGTGCTGATCACCGGCGGCACCGGCACCCTGGGCGGCCTGGTCGCCCGGCACGCGGTGACCGAGCGCGGCGCCCGGCATCTGCTGCTCACCAGCCGCCGCGGAGAGCAGGCCACGGGCGCGGCCGAACTCGCCGCCGAGCTGCGCGAGCTGGGTGCCGCGGTCACCGTCGCCGCCTGCGACGCGGCCGACCGGGACCAGCTCGCCGCCGTCCTGGCCGCCGTCCCCGCCGCACATCCGCTGACCGCCGTGGTGCACACGGCCGGTGTGCTGGACGACGGGGTGATCGGCTCGCTGACGGCCGAGCGGCTGGAGAAGGTGCTGCGGCCCAAGGTGGACGCGGCGCTGAACCTGCACGAGCTGACCCGGCACCTGGACCTGTCCGCGTTCGTCCTGTTCTCCTCGGCGGCCGGTACGTTCGGCGGCCCGGGCCAGGCCAACTACGCGGCGGCCAACTCCTTCCTCGACGCCCTCGCCCGCCACCGCCAGGCCCAGGGCCTGCCCGCCACCTCCCTCGCGTGGGGCCTGTGGGCCGAGGCCAGCGGCATGACCGGCGAACTGGAGGCCACCGACAAGTCCCGGATGAGCCGGTCCGGTGTGCAGGGGCTGTCCTCGGACGAGGGCCTGGCCCTGTTCGACGCCGCCCAGCAGGTGGGCGACGCGTTCCTGGTGCCCATGCAGATCGACCTGGCGTCGCTCACGGGCGCGACCGTCTCGGACGTGCCGCCGCTCCTGCGCGGCCTGGTGCGCGGGGGTACGACCCGCCGCACCGCCGAGTCGGGCGCCGCGGGCGACGGCTCCTCGCTGCTGGAGCGGCTGGTCCGGCTGGACGCGGCCGAGCGCGATCAGCTGCTGCTCGACCTCGTACGCGCCCAGGTGGCCGTGGTGCTCGGCCATGACTCGCCGGACGCGGTCGAGGCCGCCCGGGCCTTCAAGGACCTCGGCTTCGACTCGCTGACCGCCGTGGAGTTCCGCAACCGCCTCGGCGGCGCCGCCGGGCTGCGGCTGCCCGCCACCCTCGTCTTCGACTACCCGACGCCCACCGCGCTCGCCGGATACCTGCGGGACGAACTCCTCGGCTCCGAGGCGGCCGCGGCCATCACGGCGCAGGCCAGGGGCGGTAAGGGGGCCGCCGAGGCCGAGGACGACCCGATCGCCATCGTCGCCATGAGCTGCCGCTTCCCCGGCGACGTCCGCACCCCCGAGGACCTGTGGGAGCTGCTGGCCGAGGGCCGCGACGGCATCTCCCGGCTGCCGGACGACCGGGGCTGGGACATCGAGGCGTTCTACGACCCGGACCCGGACCGGCCCGGCACGTCGTACGCCCGCGAGGGCGGGTTCACGTACGACGCCGCCGACTTCGACCCGGAGTTCTTCGGCATCAACCCGCGCGAGGCCCTGGCGATGGACCCGCAGCAGCGGCTGCTGCTGGAGACGTCGTGGGAGTCGTTCGAGCGGGCGGGCATCGACCCGGGCACGCTGCGCGGCAAGGAGGTCGGCGTCTTCGTCGGCCAGATGCACAACGACTATGTGTCGCGGCTGAGCACCGTCCCCGAGGGCGTCGAGGGCTACCTCGGCACCGGCGGCTCCAGCAGCATCGCCTCCGGCCGGGTGTCGTACACCTTCGGCTTCGAGGGCCCGGCCGTCACCGTCGACACGGCGTGCTCGTCGTCCCTGGTGGCGCTGCACCTCGCGGCGCAGGCGCTGCGCAACGGCGAATGCACGCTGGCGCTGGCGGGCGGTGTCACCATCATCACCACGCCCGCCGTGTTCACCGAGTTCAGCCGCCAGCGCGGCCTGGCCACGGACGGCCGCTGCAAGCCGTTCGCGGCGGCGGCCGACGGTACGGCCTGGGGCGAGGGCGTCGGCATGGTGCTCGTGGAGCGGCTGTCGGACGCGCGTCGCAACGGCCATCAGGTGCTGGCCGTGGTGCGCGGTACGGCGGTCAACCAGGACGGTGCGTCCAACGGTCTGACGGCGCCGAACGGCCCGTCGCAGCAGCGCGTCATCCGCCAGGCCCTGGCGAACGCCGGGCTGTCCGCCGCCGAGGTGGACGCGGTCGAGGCGCACGGTACGGGGACCACGCTGGGCGACCCGATCGAGGCGCAGGCGCTGCTGGCCACGTACGGCCGTGAGCGGCCGGAGGGGCAGCCGCTGTGGCTGGGCTCCATCAAGTCCAACTTCGGCCACACGCAGGCCGCGGCCGGTGTCGCGGGCATCATCAAGATGGTCCTCGCCATGCGGCACGGGATGCTTCCGCAGTCCCTGCACATCGACGAGCCGTCGCCGCACGTCGACTGGTCGGCCGGGGCCGTCTCCCTGCTCGCCGAGCCGAGGGAATGGCCGCAGACCGACCGTCCGCGCCGCGCGGGCATCTCCTCCTTCGGCATGAGCGGCACCAACGCCCACGCCATCATCGAGCAGGCCCCCGAGCCGGAGCCCCGCCCGGCGGCGGAACCTGAGGGAGCCACGGGGGCCACGGGGGCCGCGCTGCCGTGGGTGCTCTCCGCCAAGTCCCCGGAGGCGCTGCGCGCCCAGGGCGCCCGGCTCCGTACCCATGTGGCGGACCACCCCGAGACCGCCCTGGCCGACCTCGGCTACTCCCTGGCCACCGGCCGCGCCTCCTTCGACCACCGGGCGACGCTCGTCGCCCGCGACCGCGACGGGCTCTTGGCCGGTCTGGACGCCTTGGCCGAGGGGCGCACCGCGCCCGGGCTCGTGGCGGACACGGTGGCCGAGGGCAAGGTGGCATTCCTGTTCACGGGCCAGGGCAGCCAGCGGCTCGGCATGGGCCGCGAGCTGTACGAGGCGTACCCGGTGTTCGCGGAGGCGCTGGACGCGGTGTGCGACGCGCTCGACACACACCTCGAACAGCCCCTGAAGACGGTCCTGTTCGGGGACGACGCCTCGGTGCTGGACCAGACGGCCTACACCCAGCCCGCGCTGTTCGCGGTTGAGGTGGCGCTGTTCCGCTTGGTCGAGACATGGGGTGTGAAGCCCGATGTCCTGTCCGGCCACTCGATCGGCGAGTTGGCCGCCGCGCATGTGGCGGGTGTGCTGACGCTCGCGGACGCCGCGAAGCTGGTCGCGGCCCGTGGCCGTCTGATGCAGCAACTGCCGACCGGCGGCGCGATGATCGCCGTGCAGGCGTCCGAGGACGAGGTGACGCCGCTGTTGAGCAAGCGCGTGAGCCTCGCGGCCGTCAACGGCCCGACCTCGGTCGTGGTCGCGGGCGACGAGGACGCGGCAGCCGAGCTGGGGGCGTCGTTCGAGGCCCAGGGCCGCAAGACCAAGCGGCTCACGGTGAGCCACGCGTTCCACTCGCCGCACATGGACGGCATGCTGGACGCGTTCCGCCAGGTGGCGGAGGAGCTGACGTACGAGGCCCCACGCATCCCGATCGTCTCCAACCTGACCGGTGCCTTGGTCTCCGCCGAGGACATCACCACCCCGGACTTCTGGGTGCGCCACGTCCGCGAGGCGGTCCGCTTCCTCGACGGCATCCGCACTCTGGAAGCCCAGGGCGTCACCACGTACGTGGAGCTGGGCCCGGAAGGGGTGCTCACCGCCATGGCGCAGGACTGCGTCACGGACGAGCGCCACGCCTTCGCCGCCACCCTGCGCGGTGGCCGACCCGAGCCCGAGACGCTGCTCACCGCCCTCGGCCGGGCCCATGCCCGGGGCGTCGCCGTGGACTTCGAGGCGCTGTACGCCCCGTACGGCGCGCAGCGGGTGGAGCTGCCGACGTACGCCTTCCAGCGCCGCCGGTTCTGGCTGGACGTCGGACCCACCGGCGGCGACGCCACCGCGATCGGTCTGCACGCGGCGGGCCACCCGCTGCTCGGCGCCGCCGTGGAACTGCCCGACGCGGACGGCTTCGCCTTCACCGGACGGCTGTCCCTCCAGACCCAGCCGTGGCTGGCCGACCACGCCGTGATGGGCACGGTCCTGCTGCCCGGCACCGCCTTCGTGGAACTGGCGCTGCGCGCCGGGGAACACGCGGGCTGCGACCGGCTGGACGAACTCACCCTGGAAGCACCGCTGATCGTGCCCGAGCAGGGCGCCGTCCAGCTCCGCCTGTCACTCGCGGCCCCCGACACCACCGGCCGCCGCGCGCTGACGATGCACTCCCGCGCCGAGAACGCCCCGGCCGACGAGCCGTGGCTGCGCCACGCGACCGGCGCGCTGGCGGCGGACGCGGAGGCGGCTGCGTTCGACCTGACCGCGTGGCCCCCGGCCGACGCCGAGCAGATCGCCGTCGGCGGCCTCTACGACGGCCTGGCCGATTCAGGCTTCGGCTACGGCCCGGTCTTCCAGGGCCTCGAAGCGGCCTGGCGGCGCGACGACGAGGTGTTCGCCGAGGTCCGGCTCCCGGAGGGCGCCGAGGCCGAAGCCAAGACCTACGGCCTGCACCCGGCCCTGCTGGACGCGGCGCTGCACGTCCTCGGCCTGGCCGCCACGGAAGAAGACGGCGGCCAGGGCCGACTGCCGTTCTCATGGACGGGCGTCTCCCTGCACGCGGTGGGCGCCTCCGCGCTACGGGTCCGCCTGTCGGGCACGACCACGGGCACGGTGTCGCTGGCCCTGGCGGACACGACGGGCGCCCCGGTGGCCTCGGTAGAGGGCCTGGCCCTGCGCACGATCTCCCCGGACCAACTGGCCGCAACCCGCCCGAGCGGCACGTCGGACACCCTGTTCGGCGTCGACTGGGCCGTCATCCCGACGGCGTCCGAGTCGGTGTCCACAACCGGTTGGGCGGCCGTAGGCCCCGACACCCTGGGCCTGCCCACGTACCCGAACCTGGCGTCGCTGGCCGATGCCCTGGAGACGGGCGCGGAGCCCCCGGAGTACGTAGTGGTGTCCCTGGCAAGGCAAGCCAGTTTGGACGCGGCACTTGAAAGCCCAGGTGGGGCAATTCAAGCCCGTCCGGCGTTTGAGGACACGCCCGAAGGGCGTTCTGGCCCGCACGCCGACGGTGCGGCGTCTTCAGCCCGTCCGGCGTTTGAGGACCGGGGCCTTGGGGCGGAGCCCCACCACGCGGCGGAGCCGCATATCGATGCTGCGGGAAGGGGCGGGGTGGGGGAAAAGTCCCCCGCCGAGGCGGCGCATCAGACGACCACCCACACCCTGGGCCTACTACAGCAGTGGCTGGCCGACGACCGCTTCGCGGAAACCCGCCTGGTCATCCTCACCTCCGCCACAGACCTGGCCCACGCCGCCGCCCGCGGCCTCATCCGCTCCGCCCAGGCAGAAAACCCGGACCGCATCGTCCTGGTCGACACCGAGGACCACGACACCTCGCTGAACACACTGGCGACGGCCGTCGCAACCGACGAACCCCAGCTGGCCATCCGCAACGGCGAGGTCAAGGCCCCCCGCCTGGCCCGCGCCACCACACCGACGCAGGACGAAGCCACCGAGTGGGACCCGGACGGCACGGTCCTGCTCACGGGCGCTTCCGGCACCCTGGGTGCCCTGTTCGCCCGCCACTTGGTGGCGGAGCGTGGCGTACGAAACCTCCTCCTGGTGAGCCGCCGCGGCGACGCGGCGCCCAACGCTCAGGACCTGACCACCGAGCTCACCGACCTGGGCGCCACCGTAAGCTGGTCGGCCTGCGACGTGGCAGACCGCGACGCCCTGGCCGAAACGCTGGCCACCATCCCCACCACCAATCCCCTCACGGCCGTGGTGCATACGGCAGGCGTGCTGGACGACGGCGTCATCGCGTCCCTCACCCCGGACCGCCTCGCCAAGACACTGCGCCCGAAGGCAGACGCGGCGTGGAACCTCCACGAACTCACCCAGGACCAAAACCTGGCGGCGTTCATCGTCTTCTCCTCCGCCGCCGGAGTCTTCGGCGGCGCAGGCCAAGGCAACTACGCAGCAGCCAACGCCTTCCTGGACGCCCTGGCCCAGCACCGCCAAACGAAGGGCCTCCCCGCCACCTCCCTAGCCTGGGGCCTGTGGTCGGTGGCCGGAGGCATGGGCGGTGAGCTGGACGAGACGGAGATCGCCCGCATCCGCCGAGGCGGCATCGGCGTGCTCACGGCGGACACCGGCCTGGAGCTGTTCGACGCCACGTACGGACAGACCGAACCACTCCTGGTCCCGATGCCCGTCGACATGGCGGCACTGCGCGCCCAGGCAGGTGTAGGCATGCTGCCGCCCCTCTTCCGCGGCTTGGTACGGGCGACTCCCGCCCGCCGCGCGGCGGAATCCGCGGCGGCGACCACCGGCGGAGCGGACGAGCTGCGCGCAAGGCTCGCCGGGCTGTCCGAGCCCGAGCGGGACGAAGCGGTGCTGAACCTGGTCTGCACCCAGGTGGCGGCCGTACTCGGCTACGCCGGGCCGGAAACGGTCGACCCGGCACGCTCGTTCAGCGAGGTCGGCTTCGACTCGCTCACCGCGGTCGAGCTGCGCAACCGGCTGAACGCGACCACCGGAGTCCGGCTCCCGGCGACGCTGGTCTTCGACTACCCGACACCGAACGCACTGGTCCAGTACCTGCGGGGCGAGATCCTGCCGGACGAGGCGACGACGGGGGTCACCTCCCTGCTCGCCGAACTCGACGGACTGGAAAAGTCCCTGGCCGGGGCCGCCGAGGCCACCCCGGACGACGAGGACCGGAACAGGATCACCGCACGCCTGCAGGCGCTGCTCGCGCAATGGAACGACAACCGAGGACCGGAAGACGGCGCCGACGTCGTCGGCGAGATCGAGTCCGCGACGGACGACGACCTCATCGACTTCCTCGGCAAAGAATTCGGGATCTCCTGAAGTGACCGTGGCCGACGTAAAGGGACCCGACTTCCGGATTCCTCGAGAGGGAACGCACGCATGAACGAGGAAAAGCTCCGCTACTTTCTCAAGCGGGTCACCGCCGACCTGCACGAGACCCGGCGACGCCTCCAGGAGGTGGAGTCGGAGGACCAGGAGCCCATCGCGATCGTCGGCATGAGCTGCCGCTACCCGGGCGGCGTCGAGTCGCCCGAGGATCTGTGGCGGATGGTGTCCGAGGGCGGGGACGGCATTTCCGAGTTCCCCACGGACCGCGGCTGGGACATGGGGCGGCTCTTCGACGACGACCCGGACGGCGCGGGCACGAGCTATGTCCGGGAGGGCGGTTTCCTCCACGACGCCAACTACTTCGACCCGGCGTTCTTCGGCATCAGCCCGCGCGAGGCCCTCGCGATGGACCCGCAGCAGCGGCTGCTGCTGGAGACCACCTGGGAGGCGTTCGAGCGCGCGGGCATCGACGCCACCTCCGTACGCGGCAGCCGTACGGGCGTGTTCGCGGGCGTCATGTACCACGACTACGCCTCGCGGCTGCGCTCCGTACCGCCCGGCGTCGAGGGCTACCTCGGCACCGGCGGCTCCAGCAGCATCGCCTCCGGACGCGTCGCGTACACCTTCGGCCTGGAGGGCCCGGCCCTCACCGTCGACACGGCGTGCTCGTCGTCGCTGGTCACCCTGCACCTGGCCATGCAGGCGCTGCGCAATGGCGAATGCTCACTCGCCCTGGCCGGTGGCGTCACCGTGATGTCGACGCCCGGCACCTTCACCGAGTTCAGCCGCCAGCGCGGGCTGTCCTTCGACGGCCGCTGCAAGTCGTTCGCGGCGGCCGCCGACGGCACCGGCTGGTCCGAGGGCGCGGGCATGCTGCTCGTGGAGCGGCTGTCGGACGCGCGCAAGAATGGCCACCGGGTGCTGGCCGTCGTCCGTGGCTCGGCCACCAACCAGGACGGCGCGAGCAACGGCCTCACGGCCCCCAACGGCCCGTCCCAGCAGCGCGTCATCCGCCAGGCGCTGGCCAGCGCCCGGCTGACGGCCGACCAGATCGACGTCGTCGAGGCGCACGGCACCGGTACGAAGCTGGGCGACCCGATCGAGGCGCAGGCCCTGCTCGCCACCTACGGCAAGGAGAAGCCCGCCGAACGGCCGCTCCTGCTCGGCTCCATCAAGTCCAACGTCGGCCACACCCAGGCCGCCGCCGGTGTCGCCGGGATCATCAAGATGGTCAAGGCCATCGAGCACGGCTACGTGCCCAAGTCCCTGCACGTGGACGAGCCGTCGCCGCACATCGACTGGACGGCCGGATCCGTCTCGCTGCTCACCGAGGGCCGCCCGTGGCCGGAGACCGGCCGCCCGCGCCGCGCCGCCGTGTCCTCGTTCGGCATCAGCGGCACCAACGCCCACCTGATCATCGAGCAGCCCCCGGCGCCGGACGAAGCCACCGACGAAGCCACCGACGAGGACACCGAGCCGGTGGCCGTCGCCTCGCCGCGCGACCTCCCCCTCCTCCCGTGGCTGCTCTCCGGCAAGGGCGAGGACGCGCTGCGCGCCCAGGCCGCCCGGCTGCACGCGTACGTCACCGAACGCCCCGACCTGGACCCGCTGTCCACCGGTTACGCCCTCGCCACCACCCGCGCCGCCCTCCAGGACCGTGCGGCCGTCATCGCCGGGGACCGCGAGACGTTCCTCGACCGGCTCGCCTCCCTCGCCGCGGGCGAGCCCGCCGCCGGGCTGGTCGAGGGCGCCGAAACCCGGGGCAAGCTGGCGTTCCTCTTCACCGGCCAGGGCAGCCAGCGGCTCGGTATGGGCCGTGAGCTGTACGAGACGTACCCGGCCTTCGCCGAGGCGTTCGACGCCGTATGCGCCGCGCTCGACCCGCGCCTCGAACGGCCGCTGAAGGACGTCCTCTTCGGGGACGACGCCGCGGCCCTGGACCGCACCGGCTTCACCCAGCCCGCGCTGTTCGCCATCGAGGTGGCCCTGTTCCGCCTGGTCGAATCGTGGGGCCTGAAGCCGGACTTCGTCTCCGGCCACTCCATCGGCGAGATCGCCGCCGCGCACGTAGCGGGCGTGCTGTCGCTCGCGGACGCCTCATTGCTGGTGGCGGCGCGTGGTCGTCTGATGCAGCGGCTTCCGGCCGGGGGCGCGATGGTCGCGGTGCAGGCGTCGGAGGACGAGGTGGCGCCGCTGCTCACCGACCGCGTGAGCATCGCCGCCCTCAACGGCCCGACCTCCGTGGTCATCGCGGGTGACGAGGATGCGGCTCTGGAGATCGCCGCTGGTTTCGAGGCCCAGGGCCGCAAGACCAAGCGGCTCACGGTCAGCCACGCCTTCCACTCGCCGCTGATGGACCCGATGCTGGAGGCGTTCCGCAAGGTCGCCGAGAGCCTGACGTACGACACCCCCAAGATCCCGGTCGTCTCCCACCTGACCGGCGGCATCGCCCCCGCGTCGGAGATCGCCACCGCCGACTTCTGGGTGCGCCACGTCCGCGAGGCCGTCCGCTTCCTCGACGGTGTCCGCACCCTCGAAGCCCAGGGCGTCACCACCTACCTCGAACTCGGCCCGGACGGCGTGCTGTCCGCGCTCGGCCAGGACTGCCTGGCGGGCGACTCGGAGCAGATGGCGTTCGTCCCCGTGCTGCGCTCCGGCCGCCCCGAGGCCGAGACGCTGACCACCGCCCTGGCCACCCTGCACACCCGGGGCACCGCCCCCGACTGGGAGGCGTACTACGCGGGCACGGGCGCGGAGCGCGTCGAACTGCCCACGTACGCCTTCCAGCGCGAGCACTACTGGCTGGACGCGGGCACCGCCTACGGCGACGTCTCCTCCGTCGGCCTCGGCACCGCCGACCACCCGCTGCTCGGCGCGGCCGTATCGCTGGCCGCCGCCGAGGGCTTCCTGTTCACCGGGCGGCTCGCCCTGGACACCCACCCGTGGCTGGCCGACCACACCGTGATGGGCGCGGTCCTGCTGCCCGGCACCGCGTTCGTGGAGCTAGCCGTACGCGCGGGTGAGCAGGCCGGATGCGACTTGGTCGAGGAGCTGACCCTTGAGGCCCCGCTGATCCTGCCCGAACAGGGCGGGGTCCGGCTCCAGATAGCCGTGGGCGCCGAGGACGACACCGGCCGCCGCACCCTTGAGCTCCACTCCCGCCCCGACGCGGCCACCGACGACGAGCCGTGGGTACGCCACGCCACGGGCGTCCTCGCGCAGAGCCCCCCGACGGCGCCGTTCGACCTGACCACCTGGCCGCCCACGGGCGCCGAGCAGATCGCCGTCGACGGCCTGTACGAGGGCCTGGCCGAGGCGGGCTTCGCCTACGGCCCGGCCTTCCAGGGCCTGCGGGCCGCCTGGCGCGGCGACGGCGAGGTCTACGCCGAGGTCGCGCTCCCCGAGGGCACCGAACCGGGCGCCGCCCTCTTCGGCCTCCACCCGGCGCTGCTGGACGCCGTGCTGCACACCATCGGCCTCAGCGACCTGACCGAAACCCCGGGCCAGGGCGGCCTCCCCTTCTCCTGGACCGGCGTCCGAGTCCACTCCGTGGGCGCGGACACGGTACGGGTCCGCCTGACGTCGGCCGGAAACGGCACGGTGTCGCTGGCGCTGGCAGACGTCACGGGCGCCCCGGTGGCCTCGGTGGACCGCCTGGCCCTCCGCACGGTCTCCCCGGACCAACTGGCCCCGAGCGGCCAGGGCGCCGCGTCGGACGCCCTGTTCCGCGTCGACTGGACCCCGGTGGCGGCGGTGTCCGAGCCGCTCTCCAAGGACACCTGGGTGACCGTGGGCCCCGACACGGTCTACCCGGACCTGGAGGCCTTGGGTCAGGCCGTCGATTCCGGCACGCCGCTGCCGGACCACGTAGTGGTGTCCCTGGCAAACCAAGCCCGTCCGGCGTTTGAGGACCGGGGTCTTGGGGCGGAGCCCCAAGTTTCGGGAAGGGGCGGGGTAGGGGAAAGCCCCGCTCAAGCCGCACACGACGCCACCACCCAAGCCCTCACCCTCCTCCAAACGTGGCTGGCCGACGACCGCTTCGCGGACTCCCGCCTCGTCGTCCTCACCTCCGCCACAGACCTGGCCCACGCCGCCGCCCGCGGCCTGATCCGCTCCGCCCAGTCGGAGAACCCGGACCGCATCGTCCTGGTCGACACCGACGGCCAAGGCGAGCTGCATGACGCCGTGGCCGCAGTCCTGGCCACCGGCGAACCCCAGGTGGCCATCCGCAACGGCGAGGTCAAGGCCCCCCGCCTGGCCCGCGCCACCACACCGACGCAGGACGAAGCCACCGAGTGGGACCCGGACGGCACGGTCCTGCTCACGGGCGCTTCCGGCACCCTGGGTGCCCTGTTCGCCCGCCACTTGGTGGCGGAGCGTGGCGTACGAAACCTCCTCCTGGTGAGCCGCCGCGGCGACGCGGCGCCCAACGCTCAGGACCTGACCACCGAGCTCACCGACCTGGGCGCCACCGTAAGCTGGTCGGCCTGCGACGTGGCAGACCGCACCGCCCTGGCCGAAACCCTGGCCACCATCCCCACCACCAACCCGCTCACGGCCGTGGTGCACACGGCAGGCGTGCTGGACGACGGCGTCATCGCGTCCCTCACCCCGGACCGCCTCGCCAAGACACTGCGCCCGAAGGCAGACGCGGCGTGGAACCTCCACGAACTCACCCAGGACCAAAACCTGGCGGCGTTCATCGTCTTCTCCTCCGCCGCCGGAGTCTTCGGCGGCGCAGGCCAAGGCAACTACGCAGCAGCCAACGCCTTCCTGGACGCCCTGGCCCAGCACCGCCATGCGCACGGCCTGCCCGCCACCTCCCTCGCCTGGGGCCTGTGGGCCGAGCCCGGCGGCATGGCCGGAGACCTGGACGAGGCGGAACTCGCCCGCCTCCAGCGCGGCGGCGTAGCCGCGATCACGGCCGACGAGGGCCGCGAACTCTTCGACGCCGCGACGAACACCACCAGCGAGCCGCTGATGGTCCCCATGCCCCTCGACATGGCGGCACTGCGCACGCAGGCAAGCGTCGGCATGCTGCCGCCCCTCTTCCGCGGCCTGGTCCGCGTCCCGCCGCGCCGCGCCGCGCAGGCCGCCGCGGCCGCGCAGTCCGGCGCCCTCGCGCAGCAGCTCGCCGGAGCGCCCGCCGCCGAGGCCGAGGCGATCGTCCTCACCCTGGTACGTACCCAGGTGGCGGCCGTGCTCGGCTACGCCGGGCCCGAAGAGGTCGAACCGCAGCGCGCGTTCAGCGAGGTCGGCTTCGACTCGCTCACCGCCGTCGAGCTGCGCAACCGCCTCACCGCCGTCACCGGCGTCCGGCTCCCGGCCACGCTGATCTTCGACTACCCGACCCCCGCCGCCCTCGCCACGTACCTGCGGGACGAGGCCCAGGGCAGCCAGGCCGACGTGGCGGTTCCCACCGCCACCGCGATCGCACACGACGACGACCCCATCGCCATCGTCGCGATGAGCTGCCGTTTCCCCGGCGGGGTGGCCTCGCCCGACGACCTGTGGAAGCTGGTCACCGACGGCACGGACGCCATCACCGACATGCCCACCGACCGCGGTTGGGACATCGAGTCGCTCTACAACGACGACCCCGACCAGCAGGGCACCAGCTACGCCCGCAACGGCGGCTTCCTCCACGACGCCCACCACTTCGACCCGGTCTTCTTCGGGATCTCGCCGCGCGAAGCCCTCGCCATGGACCCGCAGCAGCGGCTGCTGCTGGAGACCACCTGGGAGGCGTTCGAGCGGGCGGGTATCGACCCGGCGACCGTGCGCGGCAGCCGGACCGGCGTCTACACGGGCGTGATGTACAACGACTACGGCACGCTGCTGCACCGCGCGCCCGACGGCCTCGAAGGCTTTATGGGCACGGCCAGCTCCGGCAGTGTCGCCTCCGGCCGGGTGTCGTACACCTTCGGCCTTGAGGGCCCGGCCGTCACCGTCGACACGGCGTGCTCATCCTCCCTGGTCACCCTGCACATGGCGGTGCAGGCGCTGCGCAACGGCGAATGCTCGCTCGCCCTCGCGGGCGGTGTGACCGTGATGGCGACCCCCGGCACCTTCGTGGCCTTCAGCAAGCAGCGCGGCCTGGCGACCGACGGCCGGTGCAAGCCGTTCGCCGATGCTGCCGATGGCACGGCCTGGGGTGAGGGCGTGGGCATGCTGCTGGTGGAGCGGCTGTCGGACGCCCGTAAGAACGGCCACCCGGTGCTCGCCGTCGTGCGCGGCAGCGCGATCAACCAGGACGGTGCGTCCAACGGCCTCACCGCCCCCAACGGCCCGTCCCAGCAGCGCGTCATCCGCCAGGCCCTGGCCGGGGCCCAGCTGTCCGCCGCCGAGATCGACATCGTCGAGGCGCATGGCACCGGTACGACGCTGGGCGACCCGATCGAGGCGCAGGCACTGCTCGCCACCTACGGCCAGGAGCACACCGAGGACGCGCCGCTGTGGCTGGGCTCGGTGAAGTCCAACTTCGGCCACACCCAGGCCGCGGCCGGTGTCGCCGGAATCATCAAGATGGTCAAGGCCATCGAGCACGGCGTTCTGCCCAGGACGTTGCACGTGGACGAGCCGTCCGCACACGTGGACTGGGCCGCGGGCGCGGTATCGCTGCTCACCGAACAGCAGACGTGGCCGGACACCGGCCGCCCGCGCCGCGCCGCCGTGTCGTCGTTCGGCATCAGCGGCACCAACGCGCACACCATCATCGAGCAGGCCCCGGCCGTCTCCGATGCCGAGTCGGCGGCAGAACCCCGTGTCCTTCCGGTGCTGCCCTGGGTGGTGTCCGGTAAGGACGAGCACGCTCTGCGGGCCAATGCGGCCCGGCTCCAGGGCCATGTGGCCGAGCGCCCCGATCTGGACCCGGTGTCCGTCGGCCACTCGCTGGCCACCACTCGCGCGCTGCTGGAGCACCGGGCAGCCGTCATCGCCGATGACCGCACGACCTTCCTGGAGCGACTTGCCGCGCTGGCCGCTGGCGAGCCCTCGACGGGAGTGGTGCAGGGTGCGGAGACCAGGGGGAAGCTCGCGGTTCTCTTCACCGGCCAGGGCAGCCAGCGCCTGGGTATGGGTCGTGAGTTGTACGACGCCTACCCGGTGTTCGCGGAGGCGCTGGACGCCGTCTGCGACGCGCTGGACCGGCACCTCGACCGACCGCTGAAGACCGTGCTGTTCGGGGATGACACCGAGCAGCTGGACCAGACGGGGTACACCCAGCCCGCGCTGTTCGCCATCGAGGTGGCGCTGTTCCGGCTGCTCGAAACCTGGGGCGTGAAGCCGGACTTCCTGTCCGGCCACTCGATCGGTGAGCTGGCCGCCGCCCACGTGGCGGGCGTGCTGTCGCTCGCGGATGCCTGCCGATTGGTGGCCGCGCGTGGGCGTCTGATGCAGGAACTCCCGGCCGGTGGCGCGATGATCGCCGTCCAGGCATCGGAGGACGAGGTACTGCCGCTGCTCACCGAGCGCGTCAGCATCGCCGCCCTCAACGGCCCGACGTCGGTCGTCATCGCGGGCGACGAGGACGCCGCTCGGGAGATCGCCGCTGGTTTCGAGGCGCAGGGCCGTAAGACCAAGCGGCTCACGGTCAGCCACGCGTTCCACTCTCCGCGCATGGACGGGATGCTGGAGGCGTTCCGCGAGGTGGCGCAGGGGCTTTCGTACGAGGCTCCGCGCATCCCGATCGTGTCCAACCTGACCGGGGACGTCGTCTCCGCCGAGGAGATCACCAGCCCCGACTTCTGGGTGCGCCATGTCCGCGAGGCGGTCCGCTTCCTCGACGGTGTCCGCGTCCTCGAAGCGCAGGGTGTCACGACGTACGTGGAGCTGGGCCCGGACGGTGTGCTCACCGCCATGGCGCAGGAGTGTGTGACCGGCGAGGACGCCGCCTTCGTGGCCGCGCTGCGGGGTGGCCGTCCCGAGGCCGAGAGCCTGACGGCCGCCGTGGCCGCCCTGCACACCCGGGGCGCGGCCGTGGACTGGGAGGCGTACTACGCGGGCACGGGCGCGGAGCGCGTCGAGTTGCCCACGTACGCCTTCCAGCACGAGCGTTACTGGATCGAGGTTCCGGCCTCGGTGGGCGATGTGGCCTTCGCCGGTCTGGGCTCCGCCGATCATCCGCTGCTCGGCACGGCCGTGCCGCTGGCCGCTGCGGAGGGCTTCCTGTTCACCGGGCGGCTTTCGCTGGAGACCCATCCGTGGCTGGCCGATCACGCCGTCATGGGCGCGGTCCTGCTGCCCGGTACCGCGTTCGTGGAGCTGGCCGTACGCGCCGGTGAGCAGGCCGGATGCGATCTGGTGGAGGAGCTGACCCTTGAGGCGCCGCTGATCCTGCCCGAGCGGGGCGGGGTTCAGCTGCAGATCGCCGTGGGCGCCGAGGATGACACCGGCCGCCGCACCCTTGAGCTCCACTCGCGTCCCGATGCGGGCGATGACGAGGTGCCGTGGATCCGGCATGCCACGGGTGTGCTCGTGGAGAGCGCGCCGCTGTCGGTTCCGACGTTCGAGCTGAGCGCCTGGCCGCCTGCGGGTGCCGAGCCCATCGGGACCGATGGCCTGTATGAGGGGCTGGCCGAGGCGGGCTTCGGCTACGGCCCGGTCTTCCAGGGGCTGCGGGCCGCCTGGCGGGGCGACGGCGAGGTGTTTGCCGAGGTCGCGCTGCCTGAGGATGTCGCGCCCGGCGCGGATCTGTTCGGGTTGCATCCCGCGCTGCTGGACTCCGTTCTGCACGCCGTCGCGCTGGGTGGCCTGACCGAGAACCTGGACGGGGCCGGACTGCCGTTCTCCTGGACGGGTGTCCGGGTCCATTCGGTCGGTGCGGACAGCGTGCGGGTTCGGCTGTCGTCGGCCGGGAACGACACGGTGGCGCTGCAGCTGGCCGATGCGACCGGTGCTCCGGTGGCGTCGGTGGAGCGGCTCGCACTTCGTGCGGTGTCCCCGGAGCAGCTGGGTGCCGGTCAGACCGGTGGTGGCGCGGCGGACGCGCTGTTCCAGGTGGACTGGCTTCCGGTCCCGGCCCTCTTCGGGAAGCCCGCCGAGCGGCGTGTTGCGGTCGTGGGCCCGGACGTCCCCGGCCTCGGGGCCGAGGCCGTGACGTACCCGGACCTGGCCGCGCTGGCCGAGGCGATCGGGTCCGGCGCCACGGCCCCGGACCACGTGGTGGTGTCCGCGCGGGCGGCCTCGGGGGAGGACTCCTCGCCTGCCGCCGTGGCGCATCAGAACGCCGTTCGCGTCCTCGACCTGCTGCAGCTGTGGCTGGCCGAGGACCGGTTCGCGGACTCGCGCCTGGTCGTCCTCACCGAGGGCGCGGTGTCCACGGGCACCGATGACCCGGTGACCGGGCCCGCGCAGGCCACCGTGACCGGCCTGATCCGCTCCGCGCAGTCGGAGAACATCGGCCGGATCATCCTGGTGGACCTCGACGGCCACCCGGACTCGCTCCCCGCTCTTCCCGCCGCCCTCGAATCGGGCGAGCAGGAACTTGCCGTCCGTCAGGGCGCGGTCATGACTCCGCGGCTGGCCCGGACCACCACCGTTCCGGCCACCGACCGGGAGACCTCGGTCTTCGACGCGGAGGGCACGGTACTGATCACCGGTGCCGGTGGCACGCTCGGTGGCCTGTTCGCGCGCCATCTGGTGACCGAGCGGGGTGCGCGCCACCTCCTCCTGGTCAGCCGCCGTGGCGACCAGGCTCCGGGTGCCGCTGAACTGACGGCCGAGCTGGCCGAGTTGGGCGCCGAGGCGCAGTGGGTCGCGTGCGACGTGGCCGACCGGGACGCGCTGGCCAGCGTCATCGCATCCGTTCCCACCGAACATCCGTTGACGGCCGTGATGCACACGGCGGGTGTGCTGGACGACGGCGTGATCGCGTCCCTCACCCCCGAGCGGCTGAACACCGTGCTCCGCCCGAAGGTGGACGCGGCGTGGAACCTGCATGAGCTGACCGCGGATCTGGACCTGGCCGCGTTTGTGCTGTTCTCGTCGGCCGCCGGTGTCTTCGGCGGCGCCGGACAGGGCAACTACGCGGCGGCGAACGCCTTCCTCGACGCCCTGGCCCAGCACCGTCGTGCTCAGGGCCTGCCCGCCACCTCCCTCGCCTGGGGGCTGTGGGCCGAGTCCGGCGGCATGGCCGGAGACCTGGACGAGGCGGAACTCGCCCGCCTCCAGCGCGGCGGCATCGCCGCCATCACCGCCGATCAGGGTCTGGAGCTTTTCGACCTGGCGGATGCCGCTGACCAGGCGCTGCTGGTGCCGATGCCGCTCGATATGGCGGCTTTGCGCGAGCAGGCCGGTGCGGGGATGCTGCCGCCGCTCTTCCGTGGTCTGGTGCGTGTTCCGCCCCGGCGGGCAGCCCAGGCCGCCGCGGCGGCGCGGTCCGGTGCGTTGGCGCGGCAGTTGGCCGGGGCCTCCGTGACCGAGGCCGAGGCGATCGTGCTGGGCGTGGTCCGTGCGCAGGTGGCGGCGGTGCTCGGCTTTGCCGGGCCCGACGCGGTGGATCCGCAGCGTGCGTTCAGTGAGATCGGCTTCGATTCGCTCACGGCCGTCGAGCTGCGTAACCGTCTGACCTCGGTCAGCGGCGTCCGGCTCCCGGCGACGTTGATCTTCGACTACCCGAACCCGATCACCCTCGCCGCGTATCTGCGGGCCGAGGCCCAGGGCAGCCAGGACGATGTGGCCGGACCGGTCGCGGCTGTCATGGCGGGCAATGACGACCCGATCGCCATTGTGGCGATGAGCTGCCGTTTCCCCGGCGGGGTGGCCTCGCCCGACGACCTGTGGAAGCTGGTCAGCGAGGGTACGGACGCCATCACCGACATGCCCACCGACCGTGGTTGGGACATCGAGGCGCTGTTCGACGACGATCCGGACCAGCGGGGCACCAGCTATGCCCGCAACGGTGGCTTCCTGCATGACGCCCATCACTTCGACCCGGTCTTCTTCGGGATCTCGCCGCGCGAAGCGCTCGCCATGGACCCGCAGCAGCGGCTGCTGCTGGAGACGTCGTGGGAGGCGTTCGAGCGGGCGGGTATCGACCCGGCGACCGTGCGCGGCAGCCGGACCGGTGTCTACACGGGCGTGATGTACAACGACTACGGCACGCTGCTGCACCGTGCGCCCGATGGTCTTGAGGGTTACATCAGCACTGCCAGCTCCGGCAGTGTCGCCTCGGGCCGGGTGTCGTACACCTTCGGCCTTGAGGGCCCGGCCGTCACCGTCGACACGGCGTGCTCATCCTCCCTGGTCACCCTGCACATGGCGGTGCAGGCGCTGCGCAATGGTGAATGCTCGCTCGCGCTCGCGGGCGGTGTGACCGTGATGGCGACCCCCGGCACCTTCGTGGCCTTCAGCAAGCAGCGTGGCCTGGCGACCGATGGTCGCTGCAAGCCGTTCGCCGATGCCGCCGATGGCACGGCCTGGGGTGAGGGCGTGGGCATGCTGCTGGTGGAGCGGCTGTCGGACGCCCGGAAGAATGGCCACCCGGTGCTCGCCGTCGTGCGGGGTTCCGCGATCAACCAGGATGGTGCCTCGAATGGTCTGACGGCGCCGAACGGTCCGTCGCAGCAGCGGGTGATCCGGCAGGCGCTGGCCAACGCGCGGCTGTCCGCCGCCGAGGTGGATGCCGTCGAGGCGCACGGCACGGGCACCACGCTGGGTGACCCGATCGAGGCGCAGGCGCTGCTGGCCACCTATGGCCAGGAGCGTGCCGAGGACGCGCCGCTGTGGCTGGGCTCGGTGAAGTCGAACTTCGGCCACACCCAGGCTGCGGCCGGTGTCGCCGGAATCATCAAGATGGTCAAGGCCATCGAGCACGGCGTCCTGCCCGCGACGTTGCACGTCGACGAGCCGTCGGCGCATGTGGACTGGTCGGCGGGTGCGGTGTCGCTGCTCACCGAGCGGCAGACGTGGCCGGACACCGGTCGCCCGCGCCGTGGCGCGGTGTCGTCGTTCGGCATCAGCGGCACCAACGCGCACACCATCATCGAGCAGGCCCCGGAGCTGCGGGAGACGAAGGCCGAGTCGGCCGAACCCTCCCTCGAAGCGCCCGGTGTGCTGCCGTGGCCGCTGTCCGCCAGGAGCGAGGCGGGCGTGCGCGCGCAGGCCGCCAAGCTGCTGGCCCACCTCGACGCCGACCCGGGTCTGCGTCCGGCCGACATCGGCTACTCCTTGGCCACCACCCGCGCCGCCTTCGAGCAGCGCGCGGTCCTGGTGGGCACCGACCGTGACGACTTCGTCCGCGCCCTGACGGCGCTGGCCCAGGGTGAGGCTCCGGTCCAGGGCATCGGGACCTCCGCCAAGACGGCGTTCGTGTTCCCGGGGCAGGGTTCGCAGTGGGTGGGCATGGCGGTGGGGCTGATGGATGCCTCGCCGGTGTTCGCGGCGCGTATCGAGGAGTGTGCCGACGCGCTCGCGGAGTTCACCGACTGGTCGTTGGTGGAGGTGCTGCGGGGCGCCGAGGGTGCGCCGTCGCTGGACCGTGTCGATGTGGTTCAGCCGGTGCTGTTCTCGGTGATGGTGTCCCTGGCGGAGCTGTGGCGTTCCTTCGGCGTCAAGCCGTCGGCAGTGGTGGGTCACTCGCAGGGTGAGATCGCGGCCGCGTGTGTGGCGGGGATTTTGTCGCTGCAGGATGCGGCGCGTGTGGTGGCCTTGCGCAGCCAGGCGATTGGTCGGGTGCTGGCAGGCCAGGGCGGCATGGTGTCCGTAGCCCTGCCCGTGTCGGACGTACGGGAGCGGATTGCCGCCTGGGGCGAGGAGCGCATTTCGGTGGCGGCCGTGAACGGCCCCTCCGCCGTGGTGGTCTCCGGTGAGCCGACCGCGCTGGATGAGCTGCTGGCTTCGTGTGAGACAGACGAGGTCCGGGCGCGCCGGGTGCCGGTGGACTACGCCTCGCACTCCGCGCAGGTGGAGCTGCTGCGCGACGAACTGCTCACGCTGCTCGCCCCTGTACAGCCGCAGACCGCCCACACCCCCTTCCTGTCGACCGTGACAGGGGAGTGGGTCGACGGCTCCGAGCTGGACGCCGAGTACTGGTTCACCAACCTCCGCCGCACCGTCGAACTCGAAGGCGCCGTCCGGCGGCTGCTGGACGAGGGCTTCGGGGCGTTCATCGAGTCCAGCGCCCATCCCGTGCTGGCGATGGCGGTGCAAGAGACGGCCGAGGACGCCGGTCTGGACGCGGCCGCTATCGGTTCGCTGCGCCGCGACGCGGGTGGCCTGGAGCGCTTCTGGGCATCGCTGGGCGAGGCGTGGACGCGGGGCGTTCAGGTCGACTGGGACGCGGTGTTCGACGGCACGGGCGCGGCCCGCGTCGAGCTGCCCACGTACGCCTTCCAGCACGAGCGCTACTGGATCGAGGTCCCGGCCTCGGTGGGCGATGTCGCCTCCGCCGGTCTGGGCGCCGCCGATCACCCGCTGCTGGGTGCGGCCGTCGAGCTGCCGGACTTCGAGGGCTTCCTGTTCACGGGACGGCTTTCGCTGGAGACGCATCCCTGGCTGGCCGATCACGCGGTGATGGGTTCGGTGCTGCTGCCCGGTACCGCGTTCGTGGAGCTGGCGGTGCGGGCCGGTGAGCAGGTCGGCTGTGACCTGGTGGAGGAGCTGACCCTTGAGGCGCCGCTGATCCTGCCCGAGCGGGGCGGGGTTCAGCTGCAGATCGCCGTGGCTGCCGAGGACGACTCCGGTCGTCGCGCCCTTGCCTTGCATTCGCGTCCCGATGGGGTCGGCGACGAGGTGCCGTGGGTGCGGCATGCCGTGGGTGTGCTCGTGGAGAGCGCGCCGCTGTCGGTTCCGGCGTTCGAGCTGAGCGCCTGGCCGCCCGCCGGTACCGAGCGCATCGAGATCGATGGCCTGTACGAGGGCCTGGCCGAGGCGGGCTTCGGCTACGGCCCGGCCTTCCAGGGGCTGCGGGCCGCCTGGCGGGGCGACGGCGAGATCTATGCCGAGGTCGCGCTGCCCGAGGGCGTCGAGCCCGGCGCGGACCTGTTCGGGTTGCATCCCGCGCTGCTGGACTCCGTGTTGCACGCCATCGCCCTGGGTGGCCTGACCGAGAACCTGGGGGAGGGCGCACTGCCCTTCTCCTGGACGGGTGTCCAGGTCCATTCGGTGGGCGCGGACAGCCTGCGGGTGCGGCTGTCGTCGGCCGGGAACGACACGGTGACCTTCCAGCTCGCTGATGTGACCGGTGCCCCGGTGGCGTCGGTGGAGCGGCTCGCGCTGCGCACCGTGTCGCCGGAGCAGCTGGGCGGGGACGGCGTCGGTGGCGACGCGGCGGACGCCCTGTTCCGGGTGGAGTGGATTCCGGTCCCGGTCGCCCCGGGGAAGCCCTTCGACGGGCGCGTCGCGGTCGTGGGCCCGGACGTCCCCGGCCTCGGGGCCGAGGCCGTGACGTACCCGGACCTGGCCGCGCTGGCCGAGGCGATCGGGTCCGGCAGCACGGCCCCGGACCAGGTGGTGGTGTCCGCGCGGGCGGCCTCGGGGGAGGACTCCTCGCCGGTCGCCATGGCGCACGAGATCGCCGACCACGCGCTTAACCTGCTGCAGACGTGGCTGGCCGAGGACCGCTTCGCGGACTCGCGCCTGGTTATCCTCACCGAGGGTGCGGTGGCCACCGCCATCGACGACCCGGCGACCAGCCTGGCCCAGACGACCGTGACCGGCCTGATCCGCTCCGCGCAGTCGGAGAACCCCGGTCGCGTCGGCCTGGTGGACCTCGACGGCCACCCGGACTCGCTCACCGCCCTCCCCGCCGCCCTCGAATCGGGCGAGCAGGAACTCGCCGTACGCCAGGGCGCGGTCAAGGCTCCGCGTCTGGTCCGCGCCACCGCCCCCGCCGCCGATCAGGAGATCCCTGCCTTCGGTGCGGATGGCACAGTGCTGATCACTGGTGCCGGTGGCATGCTGGGCAACCTCTTCGCGCGCCATTTGGTGACCGAGCGGGGTGTACGTCGACTGCTGCTGGTCAGCCGCCGCGGTGACCGGGCTCCGGGTGCCGCTGAACTGACGGCCGAGCTGGGCGAGTTGGGCGCCGAGGCGCAGTGGGTCGCGTGCGACGTGGCCGACCGGGACGCTCTGGCCCGCGTCATCGGCTCCATCTCCGCCGAGCATCCGCTGACGGCCGTGATGCACACGGCGGGTGTGCTGGACGACGGTGTGATCGGGGCGCTGACCCCGGAGCGCATGGCCGGTGTGCTGCGTCCGAAGGTGGACGCGGCGTGGAACCTGCATGAGCTGACCGCGGATCTGGACCTGTCGGCGTTTGTGCTGTTCTCGTCGGCCGCGGGTGTCTTCGGCGGTGCGGGGCAGGGCAACTACGCGGCGGCCAACTCGTTCCTGGACGCCCTGGCCCAGCACCGCCGTGCCCAGGGCCTGCCCGCCACCTCCCTTGCCTGGGGCCTGTGGGCCGAGGCCAGCGCCATGACAGGGGAGCTGGACGAGGCGGAGCTCGCCCGCCTGCGGCGTGGTGGCGTCGTCGCTCTCACCGCCGGACAGGGCCTGGAGCTGTTCGACCTGGCGGATGGCGTTGACGAGGCGCTGCTGGTGCCGATGCCGCTCGACCTGGCCGCCCTTCGCGCGCAGGCGAGTGTCGGGATGCTGCCGCCGCTCTTCCGCGGTCTGGTGCGTGTCCCGCCCCGGCGGGCCGCGCAGGCCGCCGCGGCCGCGCAGTCCGGCGCGCTGGCGCAGCAACTGGCCGGGACGTCCGAGGCGGAGGCCGAGGCGATCGTGCTCGGCGTGGTGCGTACGCAGGTGGCGGCCGTACTCGGCTTCGCCGGGCCCGACGCGGTGGATCCGCAGCGCGCGTTCAGTGAGGTCGGCTTCGACTCGCTCACGGCTGTCGAGCTGCGCAACCGTCTGACCTCGGTCAGCGGCGTCCGGCTCCCGGCAACGTTGATCTTCGACTACCCGAACCCGGTCGCGCTCGCCACCTATCTGCGGGCCGAGGCCCAGGGGAGTCAGGCCGACGCGGCGGTACCCACCGTCACCGCGGTCGCACGCGACGACGACCCCATCGCCATCGTCGCGATGAGCTGCCGTTTCCCCGGCGGGGTGACGTCACCCGAGGAGCTGTGGAAGCTGGTGGTCGATGGCACGGACGCCATCACCGACATGCCCACGGACCGTGGCTGGGACATCGAGTCGCTCTATGACGACGATCCGGACCAGCGGGGCACCAGCTACGCCCGTAACGGTGGCTTCCTGCATGACGCCCACCACTTCGACCCGGTCTTCTTCGGGATCTCGCCGCGCGAGGCCCTGGCGATGGACCCGCAGCAGCGGTTGCTGCTGGAGACGTCGTGGGAGGCGTTCGAGCGGGCGGGTATCGACCCGGCAGCGCTGCGTGGCAGCCAGACTGGCGTCTACACGGGCGTGATGTACAACGACTACGGCACGCTCCTCTACCGCGCGCCCGATGGTCTTGAGGGCTACATCAGCACCGCGAGTTCGGGCAGCGTGGCTTCGGGCCGGGTGTCGTACACCTTCGGTCTTGAGGGCCCGGCGGTCACGGTCGATACGGCGTGTTCGTCGTCGCTGGTGACGCTGCACATGGCGGTGCAGGCGCTGCGCAACGGCGAATGCTCGCTCGCCCTCGCGGGCGGTGTGACCGTGATGGCGACCCCGGGTACGTTCGTGGCCTTCAGCAAGCAGCGTGGCCTGGCGACCGATGGTCGCTGCAAGCCGTTCGCCGATGCTGCCGATGGCACGGCCTGGGGCGAGGGCGTGGGCATGCTGCTCGTGGAGCGGCTGTCGGACGCCCGTAAGAACGGTCACCCGGTGCTCGCCGTCGTGCGCGGCAGCGCGATCAACCAGGATGGTGCCTCGAATGGTCTGACGGCGCCGAACGGTCCGTCGCAGCAGCGGGTGATCCGGCAGGCGCTGGCCAACGCGCGGCTGTCCGCCGCCGAGATCGACATGGTCGAGGCGCACGGTACGGGCACCACGCTGGGTGACCCGATCGAGGCGCAGGCGCTGCTGGCCACCTATGGCCAGGAGCGTGCCGAGGACGCGCCGCTGTGGCTGGGTTCGGTGAAGTCCAACTTCGGGCACACCCAGGCCGCGGCCGGTGTCGCCGGGCTCATCAAGATGGTCAAGGCCATCGAGCATGGTGTCCTGCCGAAGACCCTGCACGTGGACGAGCCGTCCACCCATGTGGACTGGTCGGCGGGTGCGGTGTCGCTGCTCACCGAGCAGTTGGAGTGGCCGGACACCGGCCGCCCGCGTCGCGCCGCCGTGTCGTCGTTCGGCATCAGCGGTACCAACGCGCACACCATCATCGAGCAGGCCCCGGAGCCGCGACAGAGGGACAACGCGGCGGCGAGGGAGCCCCGGGCGCTTCCGCTGGTGCCCTGGGTGGTGTCCGGTAAGAGCGAGGACGCTCTGCGGGCCAATGCGGCCCGGCTCCACAGCCATGTGGCCGGGCGCCCCGATCTGGACCCGGTGTCCGTCGGTTACTCGCTGGCGACTTCCCGCACGGTGCTGGAGCACCGGGCGGCCGTCATCGCCGATGACCGCACGACCTTCCTGGACCGGCTGGCAGCGCTCGCTGCGGGCGAGTCCGCTGCCGGAGTGGTGCAGGGGGCGGAGACCCGCGGGAAGGTGGCGGTTCTCTTCACCGGTCAGGGCAGCCAGCGCCTGGGTATGGGGCGTGAGCTGTATGCGGCGTACCCGGTGTTCGCGGAGGCGCTGGACGCCGTCTGCGATGAGCTGGACCAGCACCTCGAACGGCCTCTGAAGACCGTGCTGTTCGGGGACGATGCCGAGCAGCTGGACCAGACCGGCTTCACTCAGCCCGCGCTGTTCGCCATCGAGGTGGCGCTGTTCCGCCTCGTCGCCTCGTGGGGCGTGAAGCCGGACGTGGTCTCCGGCCACTCCATCGGTGAGATCGCCGCCGCGCATGTCGCGGGTGTGTTCTCGCTCGCGGACGCGTGCACCCTCGTAGCCGCCCGTGGTCGGCTCATGCAGGAGCTTCCGGCGGATGGCGCGATGATCGCCGTCCAGGCGTCGGAGGACGAGGTGCTGCCGCTGCTCACCGAGGGCGTTTCGATCGCCGCGGTGAACGGTCCCGCCTCGGTGGTCGTCGCCGGTGTGGAGGACGCGGCTCTGGAGATCGCGGCGACCTTCGAGGCGCAGGGCCGCAAGACCAAGCGGCTCACCGTCAGCCACGCGTTCCACTCGCCGCTGATGGAGCCGATGCTGCAGCCGTTCCGTGAGGTCGCGGAGAGCCTGACGTACCAGGCCCCGAAGATCCCGGTGGTCTCCAACCTCTCCGGCGGTGTCGCCGGTGAGGAGATCGTCACGGCCGAGTTCTGGGTGCGCCACGTCCGGGAGGCCGTGCGCTTCCTCGACGGTGCGCGCGCGCTCGAAGCCCAGGGCGTCACGACGTACGTGGAGCTGGGCCCGGACGGTGTGCTCACCGCCATGGCCCAGGAGTGCGTCACGGATGCCGATGCCGCGTTCGTGGCCGCGCTGCGGGGTGGCCGTCCCGAGGCCGAGAGCCTGACGGCCGCCGTGGCCGCCCTGCACACCCGGGGTATGGCGCTGGACTGGGAGGCGTACTACGCGGGCACGGGCGCGGAGCGCGTCGAGCTGCCCACGTACGCCTTCCAGCACGAGCGCTACTGGATCGAGGTCCCGGCCTCGGTGGGCGATGTCGCCTCCGCCGGTCTGGGCGCCGCCGATCACCCGCTGCTGGGCGCGGCCGTCGAACTGCCGGACTCCGACGGCTTCCTGCTCGCCGGGCGGCTCTCCCTCCACACCCACCCCTGGCTCGCCGACCACGCCGTGGCCGGTACCGCGCTGCTGCCGGGGACGGCCTTCGTCGAACTGGCCATCCGGGCGGGCGACCAGGTGGGCTGTGAACTGCTGGAGGAGCTGACCCTGGAGGCGCCGCTTGTCCTGCCCGAGCGGGGCGGGGTCCAGCTGCGGCTGACGGTCGGCGTGCCCGACGCGGACGGACGCCGCACCCTGGAGGTCTACTCCCGCCCGGAGCCGGACGCGGACCGGGGCGACGGCTCGGACCAGTCCTGGAGCCGTAACGCCAGCGGCGTCCTCGCGTCCGGTGCGGCGGCCGACACCGCCGAGGGCCTGGCCGAATGGCCGCCCGCCGAGGCGGCCGCCATCGAGGTGGACGACCTCTACGAGCGGTTCGCCGCCGCCGGTATCGGCTACGGTCCGGCGTTCCAGGGGCTGACGGCCGCCTGGCGACGCGGTGACGAGGTCTTCGCCGAACTCCGTCTGGAGCAGCGGCAGCAGACCGAGGCCGCGCTGTTCGGGCTGCACCCGGCCCTGCTGGACTCCGCGCTGCACGGCGTCGCGCTCGGCGACTTCGTGGGCGCCGACGCCGACGGGATCCGGCTGCCGTTCTCCTGGAGCGGTGTCACCCTCCACACGTCGGGTGCCACGGCGCTGCGTGTACGGATCGCACCGGCCGGGCCGGACGCGGTGGCCCTGGCCGTCGCGGACGAGAACGGCGGCGCGGTCGCGTCGGTGGACTCCCTGAGCTTGCGGACCATCGCTCCGGAGCAGCTGCGCGCGGCCCAGGTGACCTACCACGACTCGCTGTTCCGGCTGGACTGGACCGCGGTGCCCGCGCCCTCGGCGGCCCCCGAGGCCATCCGCTGGGCCCTGGTCGACGCGGCCGCCGCGGACGGTACGGACACCCTGGGGCTCGTCGCCGCGCTGGAGTCCACCGGTGCCGAGTGCGAGGTGTTCCCCGATCTGACCGAGCTGGCGGCCGTGGTGGCCTCCGGCGGGCAACGGCCGGACGTCGTGCTCCTCCCGCACACCACCACCTCCGGTGAGGTGGCCGAGGGCGCACGGCTGGCCGCCCACGCCGCGCTGGAGAGCGCGCAGGCGTGGCTCGCGGAGGAGGGTTTCGCCGGGGCGCGGCTGGCGTTCGTCACCCGCGGCGCGGTCGCCACGTCCCCGTCCTCCGAGGTGTCCGACCTGGCGAACGCGCCCGTATGGGGTCTGATCCGCACCGCCCAGACCGAGAACCCGGACCGGTTCCTGCTTCTCGACCTGGACGAGGAGGGGACCACGGCGCTCACGGCGGCCGTCGCGAGCGGTGAGCCGCAGCTCGCCGTCTGCGCGGGCGGCCTGTACGCGCCCCGGCTGGCCAAGGTCGTCGCCACCGATCCGGCGCCGGAGGGGCTGCCCGGGTTCGACCCGGACGGCACGGTGCTCATCACCGGAGCCACCGGCGCCCTCGGCGGGCAGCTCGCCCGTCATCTGGTGGCCGGGCACGGGGTGCGGCATCTGCTGCTGGGCAGCCGCCGGGGGCACAGCGCCGAGGGAATGCCGGAGCTGATCGCCGAACTGACCGCGCAGGGCGTGGCGGTGACCGTCGCGGCCTGCGACGTGGCCGACCGCGAGGCGCTGTCGGCGATGCTGGCCGAGGTGGACCCGGCGCATCCGCTCACCGCCGTGGTGCACACGGCGGGTGTGCTGGACGACGGGCCGCTGCCCGCGCTCACCCCGGACCGGATCGACACGGTCTTCCGGCCGAAGGTGGACGCCGCCCGGAACCTCGACGAGCTGACCCGGGATCTCGATCTCAGGGCGTTCGTGCTGTTCTCGTCCGTGGCGGGCACCTTCGGCGCGCCGGGTCAGGCCAACTACGCCGCGGCCAACGTCTTCCTGGACGCCCTCGCCGCGCGACGCCGCTCCGCCGGACTGCCCGCCCTCTCGCTGGCGTGGGGCATGTGGGAGCAGCGCAGCGCGATGACCGGCACCATGTCGGACGCGGACGTGCGGCGCATGGCGCGCTCCGGGATGGCGCCGCTGTCCTCGCGGGACGGTCTGGAGCTGTTCGACGCGGCGTGCGCGGTCGACGGTGAGGCGGTGCTCGTACCGCTCCATCTGGACACCGCGCCGCTGCGGGAGCAGGCCGCCGAGGGCGCGCTGCCCGCGGTGTTCCGCGGCCTGGTCCGGGCGACGCCCCGGCGGCGCACGGCCGCCGCCGCGGCGGCCGACGCGGGCGGGCCTTCGCTGGCGCGTCGACTGGCCGGGCTGGACGAGGCGGAGCGGGAGAAGACCCTGCTGGATCTGGTCCGCACCCACGCCGCCGTGGTCCTCGGCTTCGAGGACCCGGAGGCCGTGGGCGCCACGCGTGGCTTCCTGGAGCTGGGCTTCGACTCCCTGACCTCCGTCGAGCTGCGCAACCGGCTCAATGCCGCGACCGGGCTGCGGCTGCCCCCGACGCTGCTCTTCGACCAGCCGACGCCCGAGCTGGTCGCCCGGCAACTGCTCGCCGGGCTGGCCGGTTCGGTGGCCGCCGAGGGCGGTGCGGTGTCGGACGCCTCGCAGGCCGAGGCGGCGGGCGCGGAGCCGTCGGCCGTGTTCGGCGCGATGATGCGGGAGGCCGAGGAACTCGGTCGGCAGGGGGAGTTCACCCGGCTGCTGATGGACGTCTCGCGGTTCCGGCCCTCGTTCGCGAGCGCCGCCGAACTGGACAAGGCGCCCACGCTGGTGCGGCTGTCCCGCGGGGAGACGGGGCCCGCGCTGGTGTGCTTCCCCTCGATCCTGTCGATCGGAGGCCCGCACCAGTACGCGCGGTTCGCCGCCGGATTCCGCGGCCACCGGGACGTCTGGGCGCTGGGCAACCCCGGCTTCGTCGCAGGGGAGCGGCTTCCGGCGAACCCGGAGGCGGTGATCGAGGCGCAGGCCGAGGCGGTGCTGCGGCAGACCGAAGGGGAGCCGTTCGTGCTGCTGGGCCACTCCTCGGGCGGGCTGCTCGCCCATGAGGTGGCCGCGCGGCTGGAGAGCACCGGGGTCTTCCCGGACGCGGTGGTGCTGCTCGACATCTACTCGCACGACCGGGAGGCGGCCATGGCCCTCCAGCCCGGCCTGCGGGCCGGGATCGACGAGCGGAGCACGGGCCATGTGCCGGTGGACGACGCCCGGCTGCTGGCCATGGGCGCGTACTTCCGGCTGTTCGGCCAGTGGGAGCCCCGCGAGGTCAAGACGCCGACCCTGCTGGTCCGGGCCGAGGAGCAGTTCTTCGACTGGACCCGCGACGGGGACTGGCGGTCGTACTGGGAGCTGCCCCACACCGTGCGCGATGTGCCGGGGCACCACTTCACCATGATGGAGGACCACGCCGGTACGACGGCGCGAGTGGTGGAGGACTGGCTGTCGGACTGACGGGCGCTCCGGCGCCGAAAGGGCCGGGCCCCGCCCCCTCCGAGGAGGGGACGGGGCCCGGCCCTTGTGCTGTGCGGGTGTTGCCGTGCTGCGCGGGTGTCGCGGAGGGGGATCAGCGCGTACGGGCGGGGCGCGAGCGCTTGCCCGGCCCCACCGTCACGACCTCGAAGTTGGACTTGGTGCGGTCCAGCCGGTGGAAGAGGTTGTCCGGGCCGGTGATGTACATCTTCGACACCCCGGCACCCTTCAGCGTGTCGACGACCTTGGGCCAGTGGATGGGCAGGTCGAAGGTGTCCAGCAGCATCGTGCGCAGCTCCCCGGCCGAGGTCACGATCGTGCCCTCCTGGTCGGTTACCACGGGAAGCTTCGGGTCGAGGAGGTCGTACTTCGGCAGGATCTCCTCGGCGGCCCGGCGCCGCAGCTCCGCGAACGCGGGCGCGTGCACCGCCGGGACCATGGTGTACATGGAGTAGCCGCCGGCCTGGCTGATCGCCTTCTTGAACCCGTCGAGCTCCTTCTCGCGCAGCGAGACCATGAAGAAGCCGTCGTCGAGATGGCCGGAGTAGTCGTACCACTCGCCGCGCTCACCGAGTTCGGTGAGGATTTCCGTCAGCTTCTCCTGCGGGGTGCGGACGAAGGTGTGGGTGACCGCGTCCTGGTACTCCTCGGTGAAGTACGTGTGCTCGCAGCGGGCCATCTCCGCGGTGAGCCGCACCACCTCGGGAAACGGCAGCGAACCGACGTAGGCCGTCGCCGCCTTCTGCCCGAAGCTGGGGCCCACGCACAGGTCCGGGACGAGGCCGTGCACCTGCTCCGCCCGGTCCGCCGAGGCCATCGAGTTCACCAGGAAGGCCACCTGGGTGGCCTCGTCGTAGTCGTCCTCGGAGTCGCGGAGCCGGTCGAAGACCGAGTAGCCCAGCGCCTCGTCGGCCTCGGCGAGCCGCTTCCGGGCGAACGGGTCGAGCGTCAGGAACCTGCCCACCTCGGAGAAGCCGGAAGGTCCCATGCCCGGGAAAACAATGGCTGTCTTGGTCTGCTCGGATGCCGTCATGGTGTGGTGCCTTACTCTCTGGACCTGCCGTCGCTCAGTCCTGCGCCCGGCGGTTGAAGCCCCGGATACCGATGAACCCGAAAATCAGGAGGGACGCCCCGATGGCGCACGCGCAGATCCACAGCGGGATCGACGGCGGCACCCCGGGCGCATCGGGCAGCAGCAGCCCGCGCATCGCCTCGGTGACGTAGGTCAGCGGGTTGAAGGTGCACAGGATCTGGAACCAGCGGACACCGTCCAGGCTCCGCCACGGGAACTGCGTGGCCCCGGTGAACATGATCGGGGTGAGCGTCATGGCGAAGACGATGGAGATGTGGCGCGCGGGCGCCAGGGTGCCGAGGGTGAGCCCGACCGCGCCGCCGACCAGTCCGCCGAGGCTGAGGATGCCCAGGGTCTCCGGCATCTTGGACAGCGGCCAGGAGACGCCGTCCAGCAGCAGCAGACCGATCGGGATCATGACCAGGGCGCCGATCACCCCGCGCATCGCTCCGAAGAGCGCCTTCTCCACCGCCACCAGGCCGGTCGGGAGCGGCGAGAGCAATCGGTCCTCGATCTCCTTGGTCCAGGAGAAGTCGATGGCCAGCGGCAACGCGGTGTTCTGCAGGGAGACCAGGAAGCTGTTGAGCGCCACCACACCGGGCAGCAGCACCTGCTGGAATCCGGGCTGGGTCATGCCGATCTCGCCGAGCACCTTGCCGAAGACGAAGAGCATGAAGAACGGTTCCACGATGACCTGTCCCAGGAAGGGACCGATCTCGCGGCCGGTGACGAAGATGTCGCGCCACAGGATGAAGAAGAACGTCCGCCACCGGTTGGCGCGGCGCCGGTGGCGCCCGCCGCGGCGCTTCCCGTCGGGCAGATCCAGTTCGGGCGAGGGCTCCGGCTCGGGCTCCACGAGGGGCGCACGGGCCTCGGCCGCAGCGATGATGCTGTTCAGCGCGGCCTTGGCGTCCTGCGCGGCCTGGGAAGCCGACGGGGCCGGTATGGGCTTGATGACCAGGGTCAGCGTGTCGCCGATGTCGCCCTGCCTGGGGCCCGTGTCCCCGGCCGGGTGCGGCCTGGCCTCGTGCCGGGTGTCGTGCCGGGTCTCATGCCTGGCCTCGGGGGGCCGGGGCTCATGAGACCTGGCCTCGTACGGCTTGGGCTCGTGCTTGACCGGCGGGACCGCGGGGGTCTTCCGGTCGTCCGTGGCGGCGGGCAGCGGGGCGCGCTGCCTGGCCGGGACGAGCGCGGTCCGGGTGTCCTCGAAACCGTCGTCCTCGGCGGACCGGGACTCGGCGGCCCTCGGATCGGTGCCCCTGGGATCGGCGGTCCTCGGACCGGCGGCCCTGGGGTCGGCGCCCCTCGGATCGGCGGTCCTCGGACCGGCGGCGGCCCTCGGGTCGTCGGCCCTGTTCCCGTCCGGCCTGGCGCCCGGGACCCCGAAGTCCGAGGTCCTGAAGTTCGTGGTCCTGGTGTCGGCGGGCTGACGCTCGGCGCCCCGGTCGGCGGAGTCACCCCGGCCGCCCCGGCTCGCGGACGCCGCCGGACCCGTCCCGGGCTTCTCCTCAGCGGCCTCGCCACCGGTGTTTCCGCCGGCCGAGGACGGGGGGCGTGCGGAGGAGCTCATCGCATCTCCTTCCCCGTCAGCTCGACAAACACGTCTTCCAGGCTCGCCTTGCTCACATTCAGGTCCTTGATTTCACAGCCGGTGTCGGACAGGGCCTTGATGACAGTGGGCAGGAGCACGGAGGACGACGCGTTGCTGTAGACCTTCATCCGGAAGGTCCCGTCGCCGTCTGCGCCCTGTGCGGTGGGGTCCTCCTGCTGCAGCACCTCGACCCGCTCCGCGACACCGAGGCTCTGCACCAGCTGGACCACGCCGTTCATGCCGCTGTACGGCGGCCGCACCGTCACGGTCAGGGCGGTGTTGCTCATCCTGCTGGTCAGCGCCTCGGGGGTGTCCAGGGCGAGCAGCTTGCCGTGGTCGACGATGCCGATCCGGTCACACAGCCTGGAGGCCTCCTCCATGTCGTGGGTGGTGAGCACCACCGTGACGCCACGGTTCTTGAGGTCGGCTATCCGGTCGCGCACGAAGATCTGCGACTGCGGGTCCAGACCGGTGGCCGGTTCGTCGAGGAACAGCACCCGGGGGCGGTGCATCAGCGCCCGCGCGATCATCACGCGCTGCGCCTGACCGCCGGAGACCTGGTCCGCCCGGTTCTTGGCGTGGTCGGTGAGGCCGAGCCACTCCAGGCTCTCGTCCGCCAGCCGACCGCGCTCCGCACGGGAGAGCCCGTGGTAACCGGCGTGGAACGTAAGATTCTGACGAATCGTCAGTGACCGGTCGAGGTTGTTGCGCTGCGGCACGACGGCGAAGGACTGCCGGGCCACCGCGGGCCTGGCTATCACGTCGACGCCCTGGACGAAGGCGCGTCCGCCGGTGGGGGCGATCCGGGTGGTCAGGATGCCGATGGTGGTGGTCTTGCCGGCTCCGTTGGGGCCGAGGAAGCCGAAGACCTCGCCGTGCCTCACGGTGAAGCTGAGATTGTCGACCGCCGGGACGGGGCGCCCGGGGTACTTCTTGACCAAGCCGTCGACAACGGCGGCGAAATCAATGGGACGTGTTGTGTTCATCGCTGTCGTCGCACCGAATTTAATTGGCTTGAGGAGAACATTCTTTGCCTCATGTTTAACACAGCCGCTTGACTGGGAGTGAGTAACTGCCCCCTGCTTAGGGGGTGATGGCACAAGTGAGGGGGGTTAAGGGGGCGCGCCCCCGGGCCCCGTATCACCCCGGGATGGCGCGGTACCCGCATATAAGGCGTACCTCGAATAGCGGTTACTAGGGGTTGTGGCGCAGGAGAAGGGCTCATAACCTCACGGAGTCAGCGCCTCGGACGAGCGTGGTCGACGCGCCCCACCGTGTACTCGTGCCCGGCCCCTCAGTGCAATCCCGGGGATGTGCTCCTTGAGCCAGATCAAGCCCGATGATGTGGGCCTTATTCGGATATTGCAAACGGAAACTCCGAGCAGTTTCCGGCTGATCTGTTTCCCGGAGTCCGCCCGCTCCACCGCGTACTACCTCTCCCTGTCCGAGCTTCTGCTGCCCACGGTGGAGGTGCTGGCGATCCAGTACCCCCTGTACGGCGGGAGCGAGGACGGCGACGACGAGCGGCTGACCGACTCGCCGGAGCTGGCCGACCGGATCTTCGGAGCGCTGGGGGAGTGGATGGACCGCCCACTCGCCTTCTTCGGCCACCGGGCAGGCGCCGACCTGGCCTACCGCGTGGCCGAGCGCCTGGAACGGGAGACCGGGACGCCGCTGCTGACCCTGTTCGTATCCGGCCGGACCGCGCACTGGGGCATGCCCCTGGGGCCGCCCGCGCTCGGCTGCCGGATCGTCGCCCTCGCCGGTGAGGGCGACCCCAGGACCCCGCTGCGCGGTGTACGGGCCTGGCGGCGGCGGACGAGCGGACGATTCGACCTCGAGGTGTTTCCCGGCTCCTACGGCTACCTCGACTCGAGCCGACGAGAGGTCGTCAACCTGGTGCACGACCAGTTGCTCTCGCAGTCCACCGTCGATGCCGAGTGGGAAACCGGCGCCGAAGACAAGGGAGCCTAGGGGGACAAGCCCAGGGCTGCCCGTACTCCTGAGTGAAAAGGAAAGAGTACGTTCGATGACCGCGAAGATCTACGCGCTCGACTCGGTGCAGACCCTGGCCGACTTCGAGCTGGACGCGATCCGCGTCGCCGATGTGATCCGCGAGCACGGGGTCGCCCCGGGCGACCGCGTCATCCTCAAGGCGGGCAACTCCGCCGCCTACGTCAGCGTGCTGTTCGCCCTCATGCACGTCGGCGCCTCCATCGTGCTGATCGACCAGCAGGAGCACCCGGACGAGACCCGGCGGATAGCCCGGCGCACCGGCGCCGGGATCGCCTTCGTCGACGACGACTCCCCGATCCACGACGACGCCCGTGTGGTGAACCTCTACGAGCTGATCGCCCCGGCCGCCGGACGCCCGCTCAGCGCCCAGAAGCTGTCCTTCGACGCCTGGGCCGACCGGCAGGACGGCCTCATCATGTGGACGTCCGGCTCCACCGGCGAGCCCAAGGGCGCGGTCAAGTCCGGCCGCAAGTTCCTGACCAACCTGGAGCGCAACGCCGCCCAGGTGGGGCACCGCGAGGACGACGTCCTGCTGCCGCTGCTGCCCTTCGCCCACCAGTACGGGCTGTCCATGGTGCTCATCGCCTGGCTCACCCGCTGCTCCCTGGTGATCGCCCCCTACAAGCGCCTCGACCGGGCCGTGCAGATGGCGGGGCGGACCGGCGCGACCGTGCTCGACGCCACCCCGTCCAGCTACCGCACCATGCTCAACCTGGTCGGCCGGAAGCCCTCGCTGCGGGCGCGGCTGGAGCAGGTCCGCATGTTCTGCTCGGGCGCGGCACCGCTCGACGGCGCGCTCTCCGAGGGCTACGCCGCCGAGTTCGGGCTGCCGCTGCTGGACAGCTACGGCAGCACCGAGCTGGGCAACATCGCCTTCGCCACCCTGGACAACCCGGTCTCCTGCGGCCGGGCCATGGACGGCATCAAGCTCCGCGTCATCGACGAGTCCGGCGTCCCGGCCGCCCCCGGCCAGGCCGGTGAGATCGAGGTCGACACCCCGGACGCGCTGGAGGGCCACCTCGACGAGGACGGCGGCATCGACGCCATGCCGACCGGCTGGCACGCCACCGGCGACCTCGGCTACCTGGACGAGGACGACAACCTCTTCGTCCTGGGCCGGAAGTTCGCGGTGCACCGCTACGGCTATCTGCTCTACCCCGAGCTGGTCGAGCGCAAGGCCGCCATCGCGCACATCTCCACCCGGATCGTGCCGCTCCCCGACGAGCGCCGCCGCGGCGATGTGCAGCTGGTCTTCTTCGTCGAGGACGAGGAGCAGCGGGACGCCAAGTACTGGCGCGAGCGGCTGTGCCAGGTGCTGCCGGTCTACGAGCAGCCCAACCGGGTCGAGGTGCTGGACGCCTTCCCGCTCAACCGCAACGGCAAGCCGGACAAGCGCCGTCTGGAAGAGATCGCGCGGGGCTAGCGGCACCGCGGAGACGAAAGGGGGGCCGGTGCTCAGCACCGGCCCCCCTACTAGTTCTAGGGAAACCCCTAGTCGTACGGAAGCTCCATGGGGGCGAAGTCGTGGAAGCGGTCGCCCGGGCCCGGGTTGTCCGGGTGGGTGGCGCCGCCCAGGTGGTCGAGCACCCCCCACACCGCGTTGAGCGCCGTGGTCACCGCGCCCTCCGCGAATCCGGCCGTCCAGGACACGTCGTCCCCGCACAGGAAGAAGCCGCGCTGCTCCGGGGGCATGTCCTGCTGCATGAACTGGGTGAACAGCCGCCGCTGGTAGCGGTAGTGGCCGGGCAGGTTGGACTTGAACGCGCCCATGAAGCGCGGCTCGGTCTCCCAGGTGACGGTCAGAGGCCCCGCGACGATGTGCGAGCGGATGTCGACGTCCGGGTAGATCGCGCCCAGCTGGCTCAGCAGCCGCTCCAGCCGGTCCTCCGGCGAGAGGGTGGCGACCTTCAGCGAGTCGTCGTTCCAGGTGTACGACAGGCACATCACCCCGGGCCGGTCGGGCCCGTCGTCGAACAGATAGACCCCGCGCGGCATCCGGTCGGTGAGCGTCATGCTCATCACGTCCCGGCCGGTCGCCGGGTCGGTGTCCCGCCAGAACGGCCGGTCGACCAGGACGAACAGCTTGGAGGCGCCCATGTAGTGGGTGCGTTCGACCGCCGTCCACAGCGGGGTGGGAAGCAGCGCCGGGTCGCAGTCGATCCGGTTCAGCAGGGTCCATACGTGCGGGCTGAAGACCACCGCGGGGAACGCGCGCTCCGCGCCGCTCTCGTCCCGTACCCGGATGCCGCTCCCCGCCCGCCGCAGCCGGGTGACCGCGGGTGCCGGCCCGCCGTCGTGCAGCGACGCCAGTGAGGTGCCCTCCGGCCAGTGCGCGGGCCCGGCCGGGGCGTGCTCCCACAGGCCGCGCGGCAGTTGCTGGGAGCCGCCGACGATGCCGACCTGGTGGTCGTCGGCCTCGGTGACGACGACGCGCAGGATCTCCAGCACCGAGTTGGGGAAGTCGGTGTCCCAGCCGCCGGTGCCGAAGCCGACCTGGCCGAAGATCTCCCGGTGGCGGAACGACTGGAAGGTGGGGGAGGTGGCGAGGAAGCCGTAGAAGGACTGGTCGTCGAACTCCCTGACCAGCCGGTCCCAGACGGCCTTCAGGGTGAGGGTGTCCCGCCGCTGGATGGCGTCCCGCAGGGTGGACAGCTCGGCCCGCTCCTGGAGCGCCTTTTCCCAGGCGTCGGCGACCTCCTGGTAGACGGAAGGGAGGTCGTCGGGGGTGCGGGCCTGGCGGCGCCCGCCGTTCAGGTCGATCAGGGTGCTGGGGGTGGCGGGCGCCAGGGGGTTCGGAAAGGGCCGGGTGGCCAGCCCCAGCGTGCCGATGTAGTGGAACAGCGCGGTCGCGGAGAGGGGGAAGCGCATGGCGCCCATTTCCGCCACATACTCCGGATTCCCGGGAAAGGGCGTGGAACGCATCCGGCCGCCCAATTGCTCCGCTTCGTAGACGACCGGACGCAGTCCCAGACGCAGCAGTTCATATGCCGCCGTCATCCCGGACATTCCGCCGCCGATGACCGCGACTTCGGTGCCGTGCCGTTCGCTCGGCACCGCGCCCAGACCAGCTGGATGGGTCAGCCAACTGTCGTAGGAGAAAGGAAAGTCCGGTACCAGCATCGTCAGGGGAGACGCGGGCGCAGACGTCATGGAAACAACCTCTTGGGGCCGTGCGGAATCGCGTGGAAATCAGGCATCGCGGGGATATCAGGCGGTGTGGGCGACATCGAAGTCGAGGCTCGCGGGCAGATCGCGGCGCTGACTGATGTTGATCTTCCGGTAGACCCGGGTGAGGTGCTGCTCCACCGTGGAGATGGTGATGTAGAGCTTGGCGGCGATCTCCCGGTTGGTGTAGCCCGAGGCGGCGAGCGCGGCCACCCGGCTCTCGGCGTCGGACAGTTCGGAGAACGCGGTCGTGTCCTCGCCGGTGCGGGCCGCCTCCGACAGGGCGGAGCGCCCCGGAGTCCGCTGCAGCGAGCGGGACAGCTCCTCGGCGCCGCAGCTGTCCGCGAGCCACAGGGCCCGCCGGGTCATCAGCCGTCCGTTGTCCAGGTCGCCGAGTTGCTTGTGCGCCTCGGCGAGATCCGCCAGCGCCCGCGCCATCTCGTACCAGCCGCCGCTCTCCTGGAGCACGGCGATGGCCTGCTGGAGCAGGGCGGGCCGCTCGCTCACCGGCCGGGTGGCGGCCAGGACGCGCAGCGCGGCGCCGCGGGCGCGGGAGGGCCTGTCGCCGATCAGCTCCAGCTGTTCCTGGGCCAGCCGCGCGGCCCGGTCCTGGCTGCCGAGGGTCAGCCAGGTGTCGGCGGCGCCGAGCCGCCAGGGCAGCATGGCGGGCGAGTCCAGACCCCAGGCGGTCATCTTCTCGCCGCAGGCCCGGAAGTCGGTGAGGGCGGCGTGCTGGCGCCCGGTGGCCAGCTGGTGGCAGGCGCGGGCGTACAGGTAGTGGAGCCCGTACCGGCTCCGGTACATCTCCTCCGGCACCGGCCGCGCCAGGATCTCGGCGGCGGTGTCGTGGTGGCCCATCGCGGTGTGCGCGTTGACCAGCATCGCGAGCGGCGTGCCGACGGTGATACCCCAGCCGCGGGCCGGAAGCTCCTCCAACGCCCGCTCCGCGTAGCGCACCGCGTCCGGCAGCCGGCCGGCCCGGATCGCGATCTGGGCGCGCAGGGCGAGGAAGGAGGCCAGCACCGCCTTGGCGCCGCGCCGCTCGCACTGCTCGATCAGCTGGTCGCACCAAGAGGTGGCGGAGGCCAGCCGGTCCGCGTAGATGAGGGCCTGCAGCGCGGCCTGCACCGTCGGCAGGGTCGTGTCGGTGAGCCGGGAGGTCTCCAGCACCCGTTCCACGGAGCGTACGGCGCGGTCGTCGGCGCCGTGGCGCAGCACGGTCCGCAGCGCCTTGCCCGCGGTGAGCTGCGGCGACTCGAGGGTCGGCTCGCCCGCCGGGGGGCCGTCGGCCCGGGGGCCGTCCGGCTCGGCCCGCTCCAGATAGGTCCGCAGCGCGGGGGAGCCGGGGTAGGTGGAGGCCACGGCGAGGTCGATGGTCCGCAGCGTGGTGCCGAGGTCCGAGCCGGGGCTCTGGGCGGCGACCCGGCCGATCCGGTCGAGGGCGGCGGCGGCCTCGTCCGTCTGGCCGAGGGTCAGCAGCTTCTGGACGACGGGTATCGCGTACTCCGGCGGCAGCAGCCCGCTCCCGGCGGGACCGGCCAGCGACTGGAGCCGGCGCAGCTGGGAGAGCGGATTGAACGGCCACATGGCTTCCACCATCGTGGCCTGGAGGATGAGCGTCTCCCGCTCGTCAGTGGTACATCGGTGGGCCATCTGCAGGCAGTTGACGGCCAGTTCCATGCAGTCGGCGGCGACCGCGTGCCGGGCGGCGTCGCGCAGGGTCGCGGGGATCCACTCCTCGACCGGCTCGGCCAGTTCGTGGTGGAGCAGATGACCGGCCACGTCGACGGGGTCGGCGCCCTCGTCGTGCAGCAGCCGCGCGGCCCGGTGGTGCAGCGTGCCGAGTTCGTCCGCGGGCAGGTCGTCCAGCAGTACGGTGCGCGCCTCGGCGCTCCTGAAGTGGGCGCCGCGCAGGATGCCCACCTCGGCGAGCGCCGCGACGGCCTGCCGCACCTGGCGCTCCTCGATCTCGACGAGCCTGCTCAGCAGGGGTACGGACGAGGCGTCGCCCAGCAGCGCGATCCCCTGGGCGATCCGGTGGTGGGCCGGGCCGCCGCGGTAGACGCAGGACAGCGCCGCCTGCCGGAACAGTTCGCCGGGCGCCGAGACGGCCGTGCCGGGCGCGCTGTCGAGGGGGCCGCGGGTGAGCCGGGAGAACCGGTCGTCCAGCAGCCCGCGCAGCAGCAGCAGGTTGCCGCCGGTCAGGTCGTGGAACGCGGTGGCGTGGCGCTCGGCCTCCGCGGGGCCGAGTTCCTCGGTCAGCAGGGTGGCGACGCCCGCGGCGGTGAGCGGGGCGAGCCGTACGTGGCACACGGTCGGCCGGTGCAGCAGTTCGTCCAGGACCGACGTGGCGGGCCCGGTGAGCGCGCCGCGGGTCATCACGATGGACAGCGCCTCGGAGCGGCAACGCCGGATGCCGTAGGCGAGCGCGCGCAGCGACGGCAGATCGGCGAACTGGACGTCGTCGATGGCGATCAGCAGCGGGGCGTCATCGGTCAGTTCCTCTAGCGTGCGGTGGAACTCCTGGAGGAGCGGCAGGTCGACCTGGTCAGGGTCGCAGGGATTCGGGGACGCGTCGAGACCCGGCCGCGGCCGGGCGTGCCGAAGACGGGCCGGCATGCCCTGGTAGAGCTGATCGAGCACCGCGTACGGGAACTTCTGCTCCGAAGTGCAGGCGACCGCGGGCAGCACCCGGACGCCCCGCGTGCCCGCGGTGTCCGTCACCGCGTGCAGCAGCGCGGTCTTACCCGACGTCACGGCACCGCTGATGACGGCGAGTCGGCTCCCCTCCCGGGCGTCCTCGAAGAGGAGACGATTGAGCCGAGCTATCTCCTGATCGCGCTCCACCAACACGTACGAAACACCTTCCCCGAATTCACTCGTGCGCAGCGGTGGTGAAACACCGTGCATGGTGCACCTGGTAACGCACCGTCCCCTGAGTTGAAAATACCGTGCCGCCCTTTTGTGCTGCCCGCCCCTCCCCTTGCCGCACCCTCTGCGGCCGCATGACTGCTCTGGGTCATGCCGTGTGTTCGACATCGTGTCGTGCGTTCGCAACCCCTCCCGGTCAGGCTGGGGCTTGCCAGCCAGTGCAACACGGGTGTGGAGTAAGTGGGCACTCTAGCAGTGCTGTTGGTGCGAAAAGATGACTGTCTCGTCACGGCTGAATGTGTTCGATTAGGTCACGGCACCGTAGCCGACTTGTGAAGCCCCCCGCGGTCGCTCGACCAGGGCTCCACCGCTGATGGGGCGGGGTGTGATGAGGAGTAACATCCCTGTCGGATGTGAAAGTTGCGCAAAAATTTCGGAAACTCCGGAACGACAGATACGCGTTTCACGTCGCGTTGTGAGGCGTTTCCTTAGTTCGGTGAGCGATGGGCGTGGACTCAAGACGCCCATTCATGCCGCAACGACAAGCGGTGGTGCACCATGGCCACTCTGGGAATGCAGACTTGCACGAGCAAATGTAAGGAAAGTACGCGTGCTCAATCAGAAGTTGACTTTTGTCGTCGGCACCGGCCGTTGCGGTTCGACGGCTCTGTCCAAGGTCATCAATCTTCATCCAGACGTTCTCAGCGTCAATGAATTGTTCGCCAGCATTCCCGCTTCGGAGGTGTCGGCGGTGCTGGGCGAGACCCCGCTGAGCGGCCCGGAGTTCTGGGAATATCTGTCCCGGCCCAACGCGGTCAGCGACGTCCTGATCAAGAACGGGGCCATTCCGCCCGAGTTCCTCTACCACCGGCTGCCCGAGCGGCGGTTCGACGCCGGCACCACCGGTATCCCGGCCATCAGCCTCATGGTGCTGCCCCATCTGACCGATGCCCCGGACGCGCTCTTCGACGAGTTGGAGTCCGAGGTCACCTCCTGGCCCACGCGCCGTCCGGCGGACCACTGGTGGGCCCTCTTCGGAACCCTCGGCGCACGGTTCGGCAATACCGGCGCCGTCGTCGAGCGCAGCGGTATGTCCATCGGCCGGGTCGAGGAAATGCACCACGCCTTCCCCGAGGCGCGGTTCGTTCATCTCTACCGCGAAGGGCCCGACTGCGCCGTTTCCATGAGCCGGCATGTCAGCTTCCGCATGCTTCCGCTGGGGCATGAGATGGCCGCTCGCTGTGGTCTGGACTCGCCGTACGAGCTGACCCCGGAGCACGCGGACCAGCTTCCGCCCGACCTCGCTCCGCTGCTGAGCGACGAGTGGGACCCGGCCCTGGTGATGGACCGCCCCATCCCGCTCGACGCGTTCGGCGCCATCTGGTCCGGTGTGATCGTCGACGGTCTCCAGAAGCTGGAGACGGTCCCGGCGGCACAGCGCACCGGGCTGTCGTACGAGACGCTTCTGGAGGAGCCGGAGAAGGAACTGATCCGGCTGGCCGAATTCATCGGTGTGGAACCGGATTCCACCTGGCTGGACGCGTCCGTCGCCCTGCTCGACGGCGGCCGCCCCGGCGCCGCGCGGAAGCTGCCCGACGCGGAGCTCGCCCCGCTGCTCGAATCCTGTAGCCCGGGTACGCAGGCGCTGGCCGGCCACCCGTAAGGCGCACGTCGTCACCCGGCGGCCACCGCCTTTCGGCGGCCGGTCGCCGGGTGGCGCCCTGGGCGTGTACCGGCTGCCCGATAGGGGCGTGACTCCCTCTAGGGGGTGATTACGGTGGGCATTCACCCGATCGAGGGATTCAATGGTTGACGGCAGGACTCACTGCCTCGCCGTTTCCCCCCATGCAAAGGGCTCAGAACCGACCATGTCCGCGACCCCTCGCGACCCAGCCATGCCCGTCCCGCCCGAGGAGAGCGAGCGCACCCTGCACTTCGCGGGCCCGGCGACCTTCGGCCGCGTCCCGCGCCTCGACCAGGTGGGCACCACGGACATCGCGGTGGTCGGGGTGCCGTTCGACGCGGGCGTGTCGTACCGGCCGGGTGCCCGGTTCGGCGGGAACGCGATCCGGGAGGCGTCGCGCCAGCTGCGCCCGTACAACCCGGCGCAGGACGCGTACCCGTTCCACTACGTCCAGGTCGCGGACGCCGGGGACATCACCGCCAACCCGCACAACATCCACGAGGCCGTCGAGAACATCGAGGCGGGCGCGGAGGAGCTGCTGTCCACGGGCGCGCAGCTGATGACGCTGGGCGGCGACCACACCATCGCGCTGCCGATCCTGCGCGCGGTGGCCCGCAAGCACGGCCCGGTCGCGCTGCTGCACTTCGACGCCCATCTGGACACCTGGGACACCCACTTCGGCGCCGAGTACACCCACGGCACGCCGTTCCGCCGCGCGGTCGAGGAGGGCATCCTCGACACCTCCGCCCTCTCCCACGTCGGCACCCGCGGCCCGCTGTACAGCAAGGGTGACCTGGACGAGGACACGAAGCTGGGCTTCGGGATCGTCACCTCGGCCGATGTGATGCGGCGCGGTGTCGACGAGGTGGTGCAGCAGCTCAAGGAGCGGATCGGCAAGCGGCCGCTGTACATCTCGGTGGACATCGACGTCCTGGACCCCTCGCACGCCCCCGGCACCGGCACCCCCGAGGCGGGCGGGCTCACCTCGCGGGAGCTGCTGGAGATCGTGCGCGGACTGGCCGACTGCCATCTGGTCTCCGCCGACCTGGTCGAGGTCGCCCCCGCGTACGACCACGCCGACATCACCTCCGTGGCCGCCTCGCACACCGCGTACGAGCTGGTCACCCTCATGTCCCGGCAGATCGCCTTCCTGCGCTGGGTGGAAGAGCAGCAGCAGGCGTAGGGGCACTCAGGGGCGGTCGCGGCCACCGTTCTTGAGGCTTGCTCGAAGGAACTCCCGGTTCATGGTCGAAATGGACTGGAGCGGGATCCCCTTCGGGCAGGCCACCGCGCACTCCCCGGTGTTCGTGCAGCCGCCGAAGCCCTCCTCGTCCATCGTGCCGACCATGTCCAGCACCCGGGACTCGCGCTCGGGCCGCCCCTGCGGCAGCACGTTCAGATGCGTCACCTTCGCCGAGGTGAACAGCATCGCCGAACCATTGGGGCAGGCCGCCACGCACGCCCCGCACCCGATGCACTCCGCGTGCTCGAACGCGGTGTCCGCGACCGGCTTCGGCACGGCCGTGGCGTGCGCTTCCGGGGCGCTCCCGGTCGGCGCGGAGATGAAGCCGCCCGAGCCGATGATCCGGTCGAACGCCGACCGGTCCACCACCAGATCCCTGACGACGGGGAACGCGGCGGCGCGCCACGGCTCCACGTCGATGGTGTCGCCGTCCTGGAAGTGCCGCATGTGCAGCTGACAGGTGGTGGTGCGCACGGGGCCGTGCGCCTGCCCGTTGATCACCATGCCGCACGCCCCGCAGATGCCCTCGCGGCAGTCGTGGTCGAACGCGACGGGCTCCTCCCCGCGCAGGGTCAGCTCCTCGTTGAGCGTGTCGAGCATCTCCAGGAAGGACATCTCGGGCGAGATGCCCTCGACCTCGTAAGTGGTCAGGGCGCCCGGCTCCTCGGGGCCGCGCTGGCGCCAGATCCGCAGGGTGAGCCTCATGCGTAACTCCGCTGGGTGGGGTGGACATACTCGAAGACCAGGTCTTCGCGGTGCAGCACGGGCGCGCCGCCGGTGCCGCCGAACTCCCAGGCCGCCGCGTACGAGAACGCCTCGTCGTCGCGGGCCGCCTCGCCGTCCGCGGTCTGGCTCTCCTCGCGGAAGTGGCCGCCGCAGGACTCGGCGCGGTGCAGCGCGTCCAGGCACATCAGCTCGGCCAGCTCCAGATAGTCGACGACCCGGTTCGCCTTCTCCAGCGACTGGTTCAGCTCCTCGCCCCGGCCCGGCACCTTGATCCGCCGCCAGAACTCCTCGCGCAGCGCCGGGATGCGGTCCAGCGCCTTGCGCAGCCCGGTCTCGGTGCGGGCCATGCCGCACTCGTCCCACAGCAGCTCGCCCAGCTCCCGGTGAAAGGAGTCGGGGGTGCGGTCGCCGTCGTTCTCCAGCAGCCGCCGCAGCCGGTCGGTCACCGACACCAGGGCCTCGACCACCGCCGGATGGGCCGGGTCGACCTCGTCGTGCGGATGGCGGGCCAGGTAGTCGTTGATGGTGGCCGGGAGGACGAAGTAGCCGTCGGCCAGGCCCTGCATCAGTGCGGAGGCGCCGAGCCGGTTGGCGCCGTGGTCGGAGAAGTTGGCCTCGCCGATCGCGAACAGCCCGGGCACCGTGGTCTGCAGGTCGTAGTCCACCCACAGCCCGCCCATCGTGTAGTGGATGGCGGGGTAGATGCGCATCGGCACCTCGTACGGGTTCTCCGCCGTGATCAGCTGGTACATCTCGAAGAGGTTGCCGTACTTCTCCTCGACCGCCGCCCGGCCCAGCCGCCCGATGGCGTCCGCGAAGTCCAGATAGACGCCCTGCCCGCCGGGCCCCACCCCGCGCCCCTCGTCGCACACGTTCTTCGCGGCGCGGGAGGCGATGTCGCGCGGCACCAGATTGCCGAACGCCGGGTAGATCCGCTCCAGGTAGTAGTCGCGCTCGTCCTCCGGGATCTCGGCGGGCGGGCGCGTGTCGCCCTTCGCCTTCGGCACCCAGATGCGGCCGTCGTTGCGCAGCGACTCGCTCATCAGCGTCAGCTTGGACTGGTGGTCGCCGGAGCGCGGGATGCAGGTGGGGTGGATCTGGGTGAAGCAGGGGTTGGCGAACCAGGCGCCGCGCCGGTGGGCCCGCCAGATCGCGGTGGCATTGGAGTTCTTGGCGTTCGTGGAGAGGTAGAAGACGTTGCCGTAGCCGCCGGAGGCCAGCACCACGGCGTCCGCGAAGTGGGTGGAGACCTGGCCGGTGATCAGGTCGCGGGCCACGATGCCGCGGGCCCGCCCGCCCACGACGATCAGGTCGAGCATCTCGGTGCGCGCGTGCATCTCCACGTTCCCGGCGGCGATCTGGCGGCTGAGCGCCTGATACGCGCCGAGCAGCAGCTGCTGACCGGTCTGGCCGCGGGCGTAGAAGGTGCGGGAGACCTGGACGCCGCCGAACGAGCGGGTGTCCAGCAGCCCGCCGTACTCGCGGGCGAACGGCACGCCCTGCGCCACGCACTGGTCGATGATCTCCACCGACACCTGGGCGAGCCGGTGGACGTTCGCCTCGCGGGCGCGGAAGTCGCCGCCCTTGACGGTGTCGTAGAAGAGGCGGTGGACGGAGTCGCCGTCGTTGCGGTAGTTCTTGGCGGCGTTGATCCCGCCCTGGGCGGCGATGGAGTGCGCCCGGCGCGGCGAGTCCTGGTAGCAGAACTGGACGACGTGGTAGCCCTGTTCGGCCAGCGTCGCCCCGGCCGCCCCGCCCGCGAGCCCCGTACCGACCACGATGACCGTGTACTTGCGGCGGTTGGCCGGGTTGACCAGCTTCGCCTCGAAGCGGCGGCGGTCCCAGCGCCCCTCGATCGGGCCCTCCGGAGCCTTGGTGTCGGCGATCGGCTCACCGGTCGAAAAGTCCGTGTACGCGCTCATCTCAACTCACCACTCCACTCATCACGCCGATGGGCACCGCGATGAAGCCGCAGGTCAGGATGGCGGCCAGGCCATTCGCGGCCAGTTTGAGGGCCCGGTCGCGGCGTGGCCGTCCCGCCCCGAGGGTCTGGGCGGCGCTCCAGAAGCCGTGCCGGATGTGCAGGCCGAGGGCGAGCATCGCCACGATGTAGATGGTGTTGCCGTACCAGGTGGAGAAGGTCGCCACGATGTTCTCGTACGGATGGCCGGGCTCGGCGCGCTCGTTCACCGTGAGCGTCGTCAGATCCAGGATGTGCCAGACGATGAACAGCGCGAGGATCACCCCGCCCCAGCGCATCGTGCGGGTCGCGTAGCTCGCACGCCGCCGGTGGGCGTAACCGCGCGGCCTGGCCGCCAGATCCCGGCGGCTGAGCTGGTACGCGGCCACGCCGTGCAGCACGACGGAGGCCAGCAGCCCGACGCGGGCCAGCCACAGGAACCCCTCGTGGGGGAGGAAGGGCTCGCCGAGGGTGCGCAGCCAGTGCGCGTAGCCGTTGAGGTCGCCGGGCCCGAAGAAGATCTTCAGGTTGGCGAGCATGTGGGCCACCAGATAGGCCAGCATGATCAGCCCGGTGACGGCCATCACGGCCTTCTTACCGATGGTGGACCGCCACACGGAGCCGATGAAGGACGGCTTCCGCGGCGGCTTCCGCTTCTGGCCGGGCCGCCCGTCGTGGCCCGTGCCCGTCCGTGTCGCCAGTGCCATGTTCTCGACGCTAGGCAGCGGCTCTGTGATTAGTCCAAGACATGCTGTGGCTGGATTCCATAGACGATGCCTATTATCGCTGCGTGCAGCTACAGCAGCTCCGCTATTTCGCCGCCGTCGCGGACACCCGCCACTTCACCCGCGCCGCCGAGCGGCTCCATGTCGCCCAGCCGTCGCTGTCCCAGCAGATCAGGGCGCTGGAGCGGGAGCTGGGCGCCGAGCTGTTCCACCGCGCGCGCGGCCACATCGCCCTCACCGACGCGGGGGAGGCGCTGCTTCCGCTGGCCCGCCAGATCCTCGCCGACACCGAGACCGCGCGCCGCGAGGTCCAGGAGGTCGCCCAGCTGCGGCGCGGCCGGGTGCGGCTCGGCGCCCCGCCCAGCCTGTGCGCCAGCCTCGTACCGGATGTGCTGCGCCGCTTCCACGACGAGTTCCCGGGCATCGAGCTGATCATCGACGAGGGCGGCTCCCAGGACCTCGTCCGCACCCTCGCCGCCGGTGAGCTGGACCTCGCCCTGATCATCACCCCGCTGCCCGGCCAGGCCCCCGCCCTCGCCGCCACCGAGCTGCTGCGCGAGGAGCTGGTGGTCGTCTCCTCGCCCACGGCCCCGCCGCCCGCGAAAGCCCGCCGGATCCGGGTCGAGGACCTTCGCGACCGGCCGATGGTGATGTTCCGCCGCGGCTACGACCTGCGGGAATTCACCACGGCCGCCTGCCGGGCGGCGGGTTTCGAGCCCTCGTTCACGGTCGAGGGCGGCGAGATGGACGCGGTGCTCGGCTTCGTACGGGCGGGCCTCGGCCTCGCCGTCCTCCCCGGCATGGTGGCGGCGCGCTCGGGACTGCGGGTCACGCCCTTCGCGGGCCACACGATGCGGCGCACCATCGCCGTCGCCCACCGCAAGGACGTCGCCCCGCCGAGGGCCGCGCGGGAGCTGCGCCGGGTGCTGCTGGAGTATCTGCGCTCGGCCGACGCGGACGAGCTGCCGGGCCTGCCGCCCAGCACCCGCCTGCTGCCCTGAGCGATGCGCGCGGTGCTCAGGCGGTGCTCAGCCCCAGAGCGCCGTGGCCGCCGCGCCGCCCGCGAAGGCCGCCGCCACCCCCGCCACCACGCTGCCCACCGCGTTCGCGACCGCGAAACCGCGCGCCCCGTCCTCCGCCAGCCTCAGCGTCTCGTACGAGAACGTCGAATACGTGGTCAGCGCACCGCACAGCCCCGTCCCCAGCAGCAGCTGCGTCTGCGACGACGCGGCCCCGGCCGCCGCCGCCCCGGTCAGCGTGCCGAGCACCGCGCACCCCGCCACGTTCACCACGAACGTCCCCCAGGGGAACACCGAGTCGTGCCGGGACTGCACCATCCGGTCGGTCAGATACCGCAGCGGGGCGCCGACCATCGCGCCGACGACCACGAGGAGCCAGTTCACCGGTCGCGCTCCGGTCGGTCCGGCTGCGGGAAGCGGACGATCTCGACCGGGTCCAGGACCACCGGACCGTCGCCGACGATCTCCTCCAGCTCGGGCAGGAAGGCCCGCACCCGCTCCTCCGTATCGATGATCACCACGCAGACGGGCAGTTCCTCGCTGAGCGACAGCAGCCGCGTGGTGTGGACCAGGGACGAGGCGCCGAAGCCCTCCACCCCGCGGAACACGCTCGCCCCCGCCAGCCCCGCCCGGTGCGCACGGTGCACGATTTCGGCGAAGACCGGTTTGTGGTGCCAGGTGTCGTTCTCGCCGACGAAGACGGTCAGCCTCAGTCCGTTCGCGTTCATCCCGTGCTCCTGCCGTACGCCCCCATGACCCCGATGATCCGACGGGTGCCCACCACCGCGCCCCATACCGCCGCCATCGCCGCGAGCAGCGTCGCCACCAGGTAGGCCGCCCCGGTCGCGGCGTGACCGGCCACGACCAGCCGCCTGATGTCGACGGCGTAGGTCGAGAAGGTGGTGAACCCGCCCAGCACCCCGGTGCCGACGAAGGGCCGCACCAGCCGGTGGGCCGCCCACACCTCACCGATCAGCACCAGCAGGACGCCGATGAGCGCACAGCCCACGACGTTCACCAGCAGCGTCGTCCAGGGGAAGGCGCCGCCCGGGGTCGGCCACAGCAGGGAAGCCCCGTACCGGGCGGTCGCGCCGATGCCGCCGCCGGCCGCGACCACGCACACCACCGGCCCCTGCCCGTGCCACGCGCCGTGCCGCGACCGTCGTGTGCCCTCCTCCATACCGCTCAGGCTACGTGGTGCTGGCACCACTTCACGCGGCGTGTCCTCGGCCGGTACCGTCAGCCCCGGAAGATCGTGAGGCGTGCTGGAGAACGAGTTGAGACACCGAGGAGACAGCTCATGAGTAACCCGTTCGACAATCCCGACGGCCGTTACGTCGTGCTCGTCAACCACGAAGGGCAGCACTCCCTGTGGCCCTCCTTCGCCGAGGTGCCCGAGGGCTGGACCGTCGCGCACGGCGAGGACGACCGCCAGGCGTGCCTGGACTATGTCGAGGAGCACTGGACCGACATGCGTCCGAAGAGCCTCGCGACCGCGATGGACGCCCCCGCGTCCTGACCCGGGCCCGACCGGGTTCCCGACTGCGGGCGGCCCCGCCACGGCGTTACGTTGGGCATGTGACGGGTGCGAAAGCAGACACTCCGGGCACCATGCGGGCCTGGGTGGTGCGCACGCCGGGCCGGATCGACCAGGTGGAGCTGCCGATTCCGCGCCCGGCGGGCGACGAGCTGCTGGTCCGGGTCCGGGCCTGCGGGGTCTGCCGCACCGATCTCCACGTCCGCGACGGCGACCTGCCGCCGCACCGCAGCCCCGTCGTCCCCGGGCACGAGGCCGTCGGCGAAGTGATCGCGGCGGGCGAGCGGGCCGCCGGGCCCGCGCCCGGCGCCCGGGTGGGCGTCCCCTGGCTCCGCCGTACCTGCGGCCGCTGCCGCTTCTGCGTGCGCGGCCAGGAAAACCTGTGCCCCTCGTCCGTCTACACCGGCTGGGACGCGGACGGCGGCTACGCCCCGTACGTCACCGTACCGGCGGCGTACGCCTATGAGCTGCCCGCCGGGTACGCCGACGAGGAGCTGGCCCCGCTGCTGTGCGCGGGCATCATCGGCTACCGCGCGCTGCGCCGCGCCGACCTCCCGGCGGGCGGACGGCTCGGCATCTACGGCTTCGGCGGCTCCGCGCACCTCACCGCCCAAGTCGCCCTGGCCCGCGGCGCCGTCGTCCATGTGCTGACCCGCTCGGCCGCCGCCCGGGCCCTCGCCCTCGAACTCGGCGCCGCCTCCGCCGGGGACGCCCGGGAACGGCCGCCCGAACCGCTCGACGCCGCGATCCTCTTCGCCCCGGTGGGCGAGCTGGTGCCGGTGGCGCTGGAGGCGCTGGACGCGGGCGGCACGCTGAGCGTCGCCGGAATCCACCTCTCCGACATCCCCGCGCTGGTGTACGAGCGCGATCTGTTCCACGAGCGCACCCTGCGCAGCGTCACCGCCAACACCCGTGAGGACGGCCGCGAGTTCCTCACCGCGGCCGCCGCCCACCACCTCCGCGCCACGATCACCCCGTACCCCTTCGCCCGCGCGGACGCCGCCCTGGACGACCTCGCGAACGACCGGGTGAACGGCGTCGCCGTCCTGACGGACGCCGCCTGAGCCACTGGACCGGCCTGGGCTACTGGACCGGTCTGGGCGCGGCCAGCCAGGTGGCGATGGCGGCGGCGATCGGCTGGCCGGTCTCCAGCTCGATGAACCCGAACTGACCGCCCTGATTGCACTCCAGAAACCACCAGGTGCCGTCCTCGTCCTCGGCGAAGTCGAAAGCTCCGTAGGCGAGACCGGCGAGAGTCATATATTCCCGTACGGCCTGGGCGATCCGGTGGGGAACGTCCACCGCGCCCCATAGATGGCCATAGAAACCATACCTCCCATCGACCTGCTCGGAAGCTGTGGCCTTCCGGGCGGCGAACAAACGGCCACCGACGCAGGTCAGGCGGATATCGGCCGTTTTGGCAATGTAGCGCTGAAGAAGCGTGGCACCTGCCGCAACGCCCGAGAAATCCGTGTCGGGGTCGATACGGGTGGTCGGCAGCGCTATTGGGGGATTGACCGGCGGGGGTCCGGAGACGGTCTTCACCACGACGTCCTGGAACTGCCCGGCGAACTCCTTGGCGGCGCGCGGATAGGTGGTGATGAGTGTCGGGGGAACGGCGAATCCGCTGCGGTGGGCGGTGCGCAACTGCCACGGTTTGGAACGCGCCAACAGGGCGGCGCTGGGGTGGTTCATCCAGCGCGCCTCGGTGGAATACAGCATTCCGTACAGGGCCTGTCCGCACTCGGCGGTCAGCCACTCGGAGGGCTCGGGGGCGTGTGCCGCCGGTTGCCCCGGGCGGCGCACCCAGACGGACCGCAGGCTGTTCACGCTGACCAGGCGGCCGTCGGTGGACAGATAACCGGTGAAGTCACCGCGTTCGAATTCGGTCGAGATCCCCGCCTGTCCGGGCAGATCGGCGGGATCGAATCGGATCAGCGGGACATTTCGCTCACGTAATTCGGCCACCACCAGGTCCGCTGTCACATCCTCCTGGCAGGTCAGGATGAGTACCGTCATCGACGTGGGGACTCGGTGGGGTGGGTCAGTCGTCGAAGTGCGTCTTGGAGCCCGCGGTGGAGGTCGTCGTGCCGCATTCCAGAAGCACCCCCCGGTCGGAGATGGCGGGGCGTCCATCGGCCAGCACATTCAACTGCAGGGCCGCGTTGTACGAGTACGGAATGACAGCCGGTGATTGTTCGGCTGGGACCGCATGGTTCAGGGCGAAGGGCTGCATGACTGACCTCTAATGCTCCACGGGATTCGCTTGTTTCCAGATGAGCTCCACCAACACACAACAGTACGTACTAAATTGGTAGGAGTCTCGCTACGCGCTGTTATGTCAGATCTGTGACAGCATGAAGTACGTCACACCACCCACGCAATTCCATTACAGCTGACCCGGTTCCGGGTCGCGGCCCGCGCCGCGACGGCCCCGGCCCGACGGCCGGTCACCTGCCGGATCCATGCCTCCACCTCCGCTTTTTCGGAGGGAGCGCGCCCCTCCGCGAACAGCCCGCACCTGCCCGTCGGTCTTCAAGACGCCATTCCGGCCGTCCGGGTTGGCCGATAAGGGCACGTCGATCTCCTTTGCCGCAGGGGCGCACGTCGGCGCCGGTGTGAGCTGGATCCCTCGTGCCCCGCCGTGCGGCGGCCCGCTCGGGGGCACCGGACCGGCGGCCGGTGCAGGGCCCGCCGCAGGCCCGTCGGCACCGGAAGGGCCAGGCAGTTGTTTGAACACCATCGCGGCGTTCACTCCTCCTCTGTGCGCCGTTCACTGTTCTTGCCGGACCGAACGCTCCGGCCGGGTAAAGCAACTCCCACGCCTGTGTCATGGGTGGATCAATTCGGCCACCTGGCCGGGTGTCGCCCGCACTTCCCCGCGGCCCTTGCCAGGGAGGGATGTCGCACCGCCGGACGGGAACCATGGACCGCAGTTTGCCGTTCCTTTACCGAAAGCCCCTCGAACCACGAAGGAGTCGCGGTCACCGCGATGGACGAGCCTCCCAGTCCCCGCTGCCCTGCCCCCGGCGCGCCCGCGCCCGTATCCGTCCATGGGCGGACCGCTCATGAGCGGTCCGCCCATGAGCTGTCCGCCGAGCGCACAGGAAGGGGACCGGCGTGCTGACCGAAGTGCTGCTGGTCCTGCTGGCCCTGCTGCTGACCCTGGCGTGTGCGGTCTTCGTCGCCGCGGAGTTCTCCCTGACCACGGTCGAGCGCGGGGAGCTGGAACGCGCCGCCGCGGCGGGCGAGCGGGGCGCCACGGGCGCGCTCAAGGCCGCCCGGAAGCTGACGTTCCAGCTGTCCGGCGCCCAGCTGGGCATCACCGTGACCTCGCTGGTGATCGGCATGCTCGCCGAGCCCTCGCTGGCCGTCCTGCTGCGCGGCCCGCTGAGCGCCGCGGGGCTGGGCCCCGCCGCCTCGTCGGTGGCCTCCGTGCTGGGCGTGGTGCTGTCGACCGTCGTCCTGATGGTGATCGGCGAGCTGGTGCCCAAGAACTGGGCGATCTCCCGGCCGCTGGCCGTGGCCAAGGTGGTCGCGGGCCCTCAGCGCGGCTTCACCGCCGCCTTCGCCCCGCTGATCCACCACCTGAACAACACCGCGAACCGCCTGGTGCGCCGCGCCGGACTGGAGCCCGCCGAGGAGCTGGCCTCGGCGCGCACCCCGGACGAGCTGGTCGCGCTGGCCCGCCATTCGGCCGCTGAGGGCGCGCTGGAGCCCGATTCGGCGGAGCTGTTCGTCCGTACGCTCCACCTGAGCGAGCTGACCGCCGAGAACGTGATGACCCCGCGGGTGGACGTCCAGGCGCTGGAGGCGCACGCGACCGCCGCCGACGCCGCCAACCTCACCCTCGCCACCGGTCTGTCCCGGTTCCCCGTCTACCGCGACACGCTGGACGAGGTGGTCGGCACCGTGCACATCCGCGACGTCCTCGCGCTGGAGGCCGCCCGCCGGGCCGACACCCCGGTCACCGAGCTGGCCACCGCCCCGCTGCTGGTCCCGGACAGCCTCCCGGTGGACCGGCTGCTGGACCGGCTGCGCGGCGCCCACACCATGGCCGTCGTCATCGACGAGTACGGCGGCACCGCCGGAGTCGCCACCCTGGAGGACATCGTCGAGGAGGTCGTCGGCGACGTACGCGACGAACACGACCCCGACGAGACCCCCGCCCTGGTGCCCGCGGGCCCCGGCACCTGGGAGGCCGACGGCGCCGTACGGCTGGATGAGCTGTCCGCCATCGCCCTGACCGTGCCCGAGGGCCCGTACGAAACCGTCGCGGGCCTGATGGCCACCGCCCTGGAGCGCATCCCCCGGACGGGCGACGGCATCGAGACCGACGGCTGGCAGCTCACCGTGCTCGCGGTGGACCACCACCGCGCCGACCGCATACGCATCACCGCCCCGGCCTCCGCCGACGCGGGGGAGGACGTCCGATGACCCTGCTGCAACTGGCCATCGGCGCCCTCACCCTGCTCACCAACGCCTTCTTCGTCGGCGCCGAGTTCGCCCTGATCTCCGTGCGCCGCAGCCAGATCGAACCGCGTGCCAGGGAGGGCGGGAAGCGCGCCCGCACCGTGCTGTGGGCGCTGGAGCACCTGTCCGCCCTGCTGGCCACCGCCCAGCTGGGCATCACCATCTCCTCGCTGGTCCTCGGCGCGGTCGCCGAACCGGCCATCGCCCACCTGCTGGAGCCGGTGTTCGCGGCGGCCAAGGTCCCCGAGGCCCTGGTGCACCCGATCGCCTTCGTGCTCGCCCTGACCGTGGCCACCTATCTGCACATGCTCATCGGCGAGATGGTCCCCAAGAACATCGCCCTCGCCGCCCCGGAGCGCACCGCGCTGCTGCTCGGCCCGCCCCTGGTGGCCGTCACCCGCGCGCTGCGCCCCGTCGTCTTCGGCATCAACGCCTTCGCCAACGGGCTGCTGCGGCTGCTGAAGGTCGAGCCCAAGGACGAGGTCGAGTCGGTCTACACCGACGCCGAACTCATCCGGCTGGTACGGGACTCCAGCGACGCGGGCCTCCTCGACGCCTCCGGCAGCGAGCGGCTGCGCGACGCGCTGGAGCTGGGTACCCGGCGGGCGGGCGACATCCTGGTGCCGCTCGGCGAGATGGTCACCGTCGGCCACCGGGTCACCCCGGGCGTGCTGGAGCGCACCGCGGCCGCCTCCGGCTTCTCCCGGCTGCCGGTCACCGGCCCCGGCGGCACCGTTCTGGGGTACCTCCACATCAAGGACACCCTCGGCGTGACCGACCGCGACCGGCCCTTCCCGCGCACCGCCCTGCACACCGTCACCCGCGTCCCCGCGGACACCCCGCTGGACGACGCGCTGACGGCGATGCGCGGCGCCGGGACCCACCTGGCGGCGGTGACGGGCGACGGCGGCTCCGTGCTCGGCTTCGTGACGATGACGGACGTGCTGGAGGAGCTGGTCGGGGAGACGTCTGCGACGTGAGGTTTGCCCCCAACGGCCCGGTAAAGAAGCCAAACGGGCAGACCAGCCCTGCACCCCGCACATCGAAAGGCCGGAACCGCACCATGAGCATCGTGAGCTGGATCGTCCTCGGGCTTATCGCCGGAGCCATCGCCAAGTTCCTTCTCCCCGGTCGTGACCCGGGCGGTCTGATCGGCACCACGGTCATCGGCGTCGTCGGCTCCTTCGTCGGGGGCTGGCTCTCCGCCAAGTTCCTCGACCGCCCCATCGATGACCAGTTCTTCGACCCCGCCACCTGGGGCGCCGCCATCGGTGGCGCCCTGGTGCTGCTGATCGCCTACCGGCTGTTCTTCGGTCACTCCCGCCGCTGACGCCGCTGACCGCATACGAAGGGCCTCCTCCGCTACGGGCGTGTCCGCAGAGGAGGAGGCCCGGGCATATCAGCCGTCGGTGACCCGTGGGCCCGGTTTGAAGCCGTGGCGATGTGCCATGGCGACCACGGCGGTGGCCAGGAGGGCCAGCCCGAACAGCACCCAGGGGATGGACTCGGCACCGGCCGACTCCAGCAGGAGACCGCCGAACACCCCGCCGCCCGCGACCGCGAGGTTGAAGACGGTGACGAACATCGACTGCGCGACATCGGCCGCGTCCCCGGCCGCGTCGGCGTTGGCGGTCTGGAGCAGCGTGGGCGCGCCGCCGAACGTCACACCCCAGATGACGATGCCGAGGAACACCATCGGCACGGACGTGCCCGCGACCCCCAGTACCAGGGACGCGAGCGCGAACCCGGCGAGGCTGAGCAGGGTGACCGGGCGCAGCTTGCGGTCGACCAGGATTCCGGTGAACCAGATCCCCACGAGGGCCGCGGCGCCGAACACCAGCAGCGCGAGGTCGACGCGCTCACCGAGACCGGACCGCTCCAGGAACGGGGCGATGTAGGTGTAGAGGATGTTGTGCGCCAGCATCCACAGGAGCACCGTGCCCAGCACGGCACTGATGCCCGGCAGCGTGAAGATCTGCCGGATCGGTTGCCGCTCGGTGGCGCTCTGGCCGGGGAAGTCCGGGACGAGCGCACGGACCCAGAACATCAGCAGCAGCGCGACGCCGGACATGATCCAGAACACGCCGCGCCAGTCGAACAGCGACCCGAGCCAGGTGCCCAGCGGGACCCCGAGGGTCAGCGCGACCGGCTGACCCACCCCGACGACGGCCAGCGCCCGCCCCTGAAGGTGTTCGGGTACCAGCCGTCGGCCGTATCCGGCGAGCAGTCCCCAGACGACTCCGGCCGCCATCCCGGCGATGAAGCGGGCGACGAGGGTGAGTGGGTAGCTGGTGGACAGCGCCGTGACGGTGTTGAAAGCCAAAAGCCCGCCAACCGCCAGGAGCAGCAGCGGCCTTCGGCGCATGCTGCGGGTGGCGGCGATGACGGGTATGGCGGCGACCACGGAACCGATCGCGTAGAGCGTGACGAGCTGTCCCGCGAGGCCCTCGGAGACGCCGAGTCCGTCGCCGATCTGCGGGAGGAGTCCCGCGGGCGTCGTCTCGGTCATGATGGCCAGGAAGCCGGCGGTGGTCAGCGCCAGCAGTTTTCCTAACGGAAGCTTGTCGTCCTCGGTGACCCGCTGCGGGTCCATGGCAGTCATCTCACTGCCGGTATTGCTCACGTAGTTCTCCTGTTTTACATGTCGGCGCCGGGCGGGGGTGTTTCGGCCACCCCCGCCCGGCTATTTCTCAGGCCGACCGTCCGTCGGCCCGCTCTCAGTACTCGGCGGCCAGGGAGCCGAATCCCTTGACGCGGTCGGCAATGCCGTTCTGCCGCAGCGCCCGCCAATAGAGCACCGTGTTGTTGGAGATGACCGGCTTGCCGAGCCATTCCTCGGCACCGGCCGCGACGCGCATCATGGCCATATTGGTGCCCACCTGCACGATCGCCTCCACATCCGGGGTGTCGACGGCCTTCACCGCATCGCGCAGTTCGGGCTCGGGGACATGAGCGATCCGCTCAGGACTGCTGCAACCCAGTCCTGTCATCGATACCACGTCATATCCGGATTCGGCGAAGAAACGGCTTACCGAGTCGTCGCCGGCCGGAACGTACGGGGTGATGACCCCGAGCCGCCGGACGTTGTATTGGGACAGCGCCGTGGTGAAGGCATCAGGGCTCATCGTGACCGGAAGACCGCCGCTGGCGGACTTCATCGAAGCCACCACCTCGTCCTGGGATCCGGGGCCGTCCCAGTAGATCTCGGGGGAGAAGGCGATGACGAAGCAGTCGGGTTTGCACGGCAGCAGATCGCCGATCGCCCGATGGGTCGACTCCCGGTAACTGCTCACCAGATCCTCGATGCCACCGGTCAGCGAGGTGTCCTGGGTCTGCATGCGCCCGGTGTGGTTGGTGACCCCCTCCGGCCGCATGGCTTCCATTTCCGGCTGGACGGAGGTGTTGGTCGCGGGGAGGACTACGCCGACTTTGAGACGCGGTCCGAGGCAGTCGGTCATATCGCGCTCCTTGTGCTGTGGTGTGACGGGGAGTTGAGGGGGTTACTCAGTAGTTCGGGGCCTTGATGAGGAGGTGCTCCCGCCCTATGATTTCCGGAACGATGACGGCGTCGTTCCATGACGACTGGTCCACCTGCTCCAGTGCGATCGACACGGCGCCCTCGGGAACCTCGAAGTGCCGCGTCACCAGCGCGGTGAGGTCCTCGGTGAGCTGCTTCCGCTGCTGCTCGTCGACGTCCCGGGGAAAGTGCTTGATGGAGACGTGGGGCACGATTTCCTCCGTGATTCCGTGATTCCGTGATGGCGTACGGGGATGGTCTACGGGGTGACGGCTGGTGGGTCAGCCGCCCAGGCGGGTGTGGATCGCCGAAACGAGCTCGCCGACTCCCTTTTCCTTCAGCACGCTGTAGTGGTCTCCGGCCAGCTTCACCATGGTCGGAGGCGTAGCGGAAAAGTCCGTGCTGCCCTCGATGAACGAGTAGTCGTCACCCGTGGCCTTGAAGATGGTCACAGGGGTGTTCAGCGTGCGCTCGGCCAGCTCGCGGAAGCTGTACTCGAATTCGTACGTCGCCTCCACGATCCGGGTGATCCGGTGGATGAGCGCTTCGTCCAACTGCGGGAGGAGTTCATGGATATAGGCCACGAACTCGTCCTCGTTCCGGACCGTCTCAAGGCACCGGTCGCGGTCGGGACCGCTGATTCCGCCGGTGAAGACGGAGTAGAGGATCGTGAGATAGGCCGGATTGTCGTACGTCGCCTCACGTCCATACTGCTTTCCTTCCGTCTCCCGAACCTCGGGGTTTCCGGGGCAGATCAGGAACAGGTTCTCCACCCGTTCCCCCGCGTTCTCCAGCTGCCAGGCCGTCTCGAAGGCGACCCGGGCGCCGAAGGAATAGCCCCACAGGGTGTACGGGCCCTCCGGCTGGATTTTCCGGATCTCGGCCACATCCGCCGCGGCCATCTCCCGGATCGTCGGGTACGGCGTCTCGCCGTCATTGATGCCGTGCGCCTGGATTCCGTAGAACGGCCGGTCCATATCGGCGCTCAGGGCGAGCTGCTGGAGGTTCATCGGATAGCCGCCGAGCCCCGGCCAGCAGAACACCGGCGACTTGCTGCCCTCGGACTGCAGCCGCAGGAACCGGGATATCTCCCCGGTGACGGTGCCGTCGACATGCTCGGCGAGCTGGGCCACCGTGGGCGCCTCGAAGAGCACCTGAACCGGAAGCCGGGTCCCGAATCGCTTGTTGAGCCGATTGACGAGCGTCACGGCGATGAGCGAATTACCCCCGGCTTCGAAGAAGTTGTCCTCCGTCGAGACCGGTTCGTACTTCAGCGCCGCGCCCCACAGTTCGGCGAGGGCCAGTTCGGCGTCGGTGCCCGGCGCCACGAAGGCGCGGCTCTCCAGCCCCTGGGACAGCTCGTCGAAGGTGGCCAGCGTCTTCACGTCGATCTTGCCGTTGGCCGTCTGCGGCAGCGCGTCCAGGACGACGACCTTGTTGGGCAGCATGTAGTCCGGCAGATAGGCGGCCAGGTCGTCCCTGATCACCTCGGTCGGACCCTTCATATGGACGATGTCCTCGCCCATGCCCTCGCTCGCCTCCTGCTCGGGCGAGATCCGGCCGCCGACGAAGAAGTAGGAGGCCCCGGCCGGGATCGAGGATTCGGCCAGAATGGCGTCCAGACGCCGCGCGGCGGGCAGCGGATGGCCGGTCTTGGAGCTGTACCCGGAGGACATCAGCCCCAGCCCCAGGTGGTTGGCCTGGAGGTGGTGGAGCTTCTTGCCCAGCGCGATGTACTCCAGCCACGGTTCCTCGGCCCGGCTGACGGCGCTGATGCCGAAGCTGGAGCGCTCGTAGACCGCCTGGTTGATGGCGATCACGTGCCGCTTCTCCACCAGCTCGTCGGAGATCTTCTCCAGATCGCCGCCCTGGTAGCGGTACTGACCGCCCGGCAGGTCGGTGACCTTCCCGGGGTGGACCTGGAGGTAGATCTCGGTGGGGTCCTCCGGCGGTCGCCCGTCGCTCTGCCGGATGTCGAAGGTGCCCAGGTAGTGGTCGTCCTCCGCCACGTCGAACAGCGGCATCACTTCCGGCCGGAACCCGTACGGATGAATGGACAGGCCGTGGGCGGGCAGCACCTGCTCGAACAGGCCGACCATATGGCCCGTCTCGAACTCCAGCACCTCGAGGATGTTGTTCTTGTAGACGGGCTCGATGGCCTGCCGCTTGCCCACGAAGTGGACCTTCAGCTGCGGGGAGCCGTCGCCCTCGACGGTGCGGATCAGGGTGAGCTGATGGTCCAGCGGGTTGTAGTAGTAGATACCGGCCGCCAGCTGGTCGATGCCCGCGATCTCCAGATACATCTGGGTCGCGTACAGCGCGCCGGGCGAGGCGTACGCGTACTTCGGCAGCAGCCGCTCCTCGCTCTGGAACTGCCCGAAGGAGCGCAGGATCTTGCCCAGCCCCTGAAGCGTCAGCTCGCCGAGCGGCCGGGACGAGAGAGGTCCGGCACCGTGGTCGAGCAGCTTGAGGACGCGTGCGCGGCTGGTCTCCCCGCCCTCGTAGAAGCGGTACGTCTTACGGGCGAACGCCTCCCGGCGCAGCTCCGCGCTCGCGTCGCGCCCGGGCAGGTCCACGTGGGTCCGCCCGGCGAGGTCCTCGGAGGACCGCAGCCCGGGGTTGGAGAGCTGGGCCTTGACCTGGAGCTTGTTGGACTTGGACTGGTGGTGGGAGCCGTGGTTGCCCTGGTCCATCAGGGCGGCTTCCTTGGGGTTCAGCTCCACGGCGGCGACCAGGTTCTGGGAGCCGGTGCGCTCGTCGTCCTTGACGAGGACGGCGGCCCGCTTGACCCAGGCGTGGTTCTCGATGGTGCGGGCGATCTCGTCCAGCTCGACGCGGTAGCCGCGCAGTTTGACCTGGCTGTCGGTCCGGCCGAGGAAGTGGACCGTCCCGTCGGGGGCCTGGGACACCAGGTCGCCGGTCCGGTACAGCCGCACCGGGTCCTGCCCGGGAGCCGCCGCTACGTGCGGGAAGCGCTCCTCGGTCAGCTCGGGCCGGTGCACATAGCCGCGGGCGAGCTGGACACCGGAGATGTACAGCTCACCGGTCTCGCCGTGCGGCACGGGCCGGTGGTTCTCGTCCAGCACGTGGTAGCCGGTGCGGGCGACAGGGGTGCCGATGGGGATGACGGTGGGTTCGTCGTCCACGGTGGCCGGGTCGATCTCGTACGCCGAGGAGTTGATGGTGCACTCGGTGGGCCCGTACAGGTTCACCAGGCGCGCCTTCGGCAGCGTTTCGAAGAACTCGGCGGCCAGCGCCCTGGTGAGCGCCTCGCCCCCGCTGAACACCCGGCTCAGGCTGGTGCAGTCGCCCAGCCGCTCGGTGTCCACCAGGGCCTGGAGCAGCGTCGGGACGCACTGGAGCGTGGTCACCCGGTGGCGGTCGATCGTTTCGATCAGCCCCTCCGGGTCGCGGTAGACGCCCGGGGCGCCCATCACCACGCGGGCGCCGCACGCCGATCCGAGGATTTCCCACTGGGCGGCGTCGAAACTCATCGGGGTCTTCTGGAGGATGACGGTGTCACCGTCCAGATGGCCGGACTCCCGGAGCCAGCCGAGCTGGGCGGCGATGCTGCGGTGTTCGACCATCACCCCCTTGGGCTTGCCGGTGCTCCCGGAGGTGTAGATCACATAGGCGAGCCCGTCCGGCCGCGGATCCTCCGGCTGCGGCTCCGCCACGGGATCCGGGAGGGGCGGCGGTGTCCCCGTCGGCTGATCGGCCAGGGCCTCGTCCACCGCGACGATGGCGGTATCGGTCGGGGCGAGTTGGCGCAGCCGGCCGACCAGGTGCGACTGGGTGACGATGACCTGCGCACGGGCGTTTTCGATGATGAAGCGCAGCCGCTCCTCGGGGTAGTCCGGGGAGAGCGGCACATACGCGCCACCGGCGCTCAGGATGCCCCACGCGCCGACGATGAGGTCGAGGGACGGATCGGCGAAAAGGCCCACGCGGTGGTCGTGCTGTACGCCGGACTCCTGGAGCCGGCGGGTCAAGCGGGTGCTCTGGTCGAGGAGGCCCGCATAGGTGAGCTGGGCGTCCTCGGAGACGACGGCGATGTCGTTCGGTCGAGACGAGACCTGCGCTCGAAGGAGAGCAGTCAGGGTGTCAGGGTTTCCGACAGGCATGAAAAACCTTCCCGTTTGTCGCTCTTGATGGCTTCCGGCGTTGGCTTCGGTGCGAGCGCCGATGGATGAGATCAAGCAGTGCTGACGAGATGGGTCTGTTCAGGTCTTCGGTGGGAACCCAGGCATGGCTCAGCCGGGGGCCTTCGGCCGTAAGGCACCCGGGCCTGGCGCCGGCCATGGGCATGGACGAGGGTTGGTGTGCTCATGGGCGTGGCCGGGAGTGACCCCGTTGCGTACCCAGAGCTGTCTGACAGCCACTGACCGTAGAAAGTAGGCTTGGTTCATGTCAAATAGTTCGATGTTGAACTCGCCCAGAAGCGGCGGGGCCGGAGAGGTGAACCAGCAGCACGAACAGGCCCGTGAGCAGCCCCCTGAGCAGCCGCTTGACCAGGCATTTCAGCAGCCGGAAGACGCGCTCGACCGCATCCTTCAGCAGTGGGCGGAGACTCGTCCCGACCTGGACGCCTGGTCCATGGGGCTGATGGGGCGGCTCTTCCGTGCAACGCGACTGGTCGAGCGGGGGGTGGTGGAGCAGCTCGCGGCAGAGGGCATGGAGCGCTGGGAATTCGACGTACTCGCCAGCCTGCGTCGCAGTGGCCCGCCCTATGCCCTGTCCCCGAAAGCCCTGGCCGCGGCCATGATGATCAAGCCTCCGGCGCTGACCCACCGGGTCGACCGGCTGGTGACCCGCGGCCTGGTCGACCGCGAACTCGACCCCACCAACCGACGCAGGATGGTGATTTCACTCACCCCGGAAGGATTTGAGCTGCTGGAAAACGCAGTGGAGGGGCATGTCCTCAACGGAGAAAGCCTGTTCAGCGCCCTGGACCGGACGGAGCAGGAGCAATTGACCCACCTGATGCGCAAGCTGCTGCTCTCCCTCGGTGACACGCCTCCCCCCAACGTCACCTGACGGCGGGCCGGGCGTGGTGTGAACTCCGGCATGTCCGGCGGTGCGTCAAGCTTCGTCAGGAGTTCACACAAGCCCGGGGGAGGATCCGGGATCATCGGTGTGCGGGGCGGCCGGGGTCATCGGCGTGCGGGATGGCCGGGGCCGGCGCGGGCGGAGCCGCGCGGCCCGGCCGGCGGTGAGCCAGTGGCGCCCCCGGCAGGACTCGAACCTGCGGCCAAGCGCTTAGAAGGCGCCTGCTCTATCCACTGAGCTACGGGGGCCGGTGGTGGGCCTGGAACTGCTGAGCCCCCGGGTGCCGACGGGTCCGCGGTGCGGCCGTGGTGCCGGTGGCCGGGCGCGGCGGATCCGTGACCTTGCCGGGGACAAGGATAGGGCTCACTGCGCCTCGCCCCGGTTGCTTCACCTCCGTGGCACGTTGTGGAGGTTCGGTGAAGCGGTCCGATAATCGCAGGCAGGTACGAAACTCGCATCGTTTTTCACGCCTCAAACGGCGGGTGTTGTCTACTCGTTATGCCTGAGTCCCGTCCGTCACGTCTGCCTCGTGTCCGATCTGAGGTGATCCGGGTGGGTCTCTTAGACGCGCACGAATGAGCATACGCTTCAAAAAGACATCAAAACCGGGCATTCTTCGCATGTGGCGATCTTGGACGTACGGCCCCGGCTGCTCGACGCGCTGACCGCACTGCGCGACCGCGTTGACGCCGCACGGTTTCCTCTCCCTCTTCCCGGTGCCGACCGCGCTCGCCGCAGCCGTGCCGAGTTGCTCGCTCAACTGGACGACTACCTCGTGCCCCGGTTGCGTGCCCCCGAAGCGCCTCTCCTGGCGGTGATCGGCGGATCGACCGGAGCCGGGAAGTCCACTCTGGTCAATTCGCTGGTCGGGCGGCGGGTGACGGAGGCCGGGGTACTGCGGCCGACGACCCGTACGCCGGTGCTGGTGTGCCATCCCGACGATCACTCCTGGTTTGCCGGAAAGCGGGTGTTGCCGCAGCTCACCAGGGTGTGGGTACCGGCCCAGGGCGACCGGGCGGAGGGGCCGTACGACGAGGAGGAACGGGCCCGGGAGGGCGACGGGCCCGCGGCGCTGCGGATCGAGACCGATCCGGGGCTCGCGCGGGGGCTGGCGCTGCTCGACGCGCCCGACATCGACTCGCTCGTGGCCCGCAACCGCGACCTCGCCGCCGAGCTGATCTGCGCCGCCGACATCTGGGTGCTGGTCACCACGGCCACCCGGTACGCCGACGCCGTGCCCTGGCATCTGCTGCGGACCGCGAAGGAATACGACGTGACACTTGTCACCGTGCTCGACCGGGTGCCGCACCAGGTCGCCGCCGAGGTCTCCGGGCAGTACGCGGCGCTCCTCACGGCGGCCGGGCTCGGCGATGTGCCCCGCTTCACCATCCCCGAGCTTCCCGAGTCGGCGGGCGGCGGCAGCGGGCTGCTCCCGGCCACCGCCGTCGCCGCGCTGCGCGGCTGGCTCACCCAGCACGCCCAGGACCCGCAGGCCCGTACCGTCGCCGCCGCCCGCACCGCGGCCGGGGTCCTCGCCTCGCTCCAGTCCCGGCTGCCCGCCCTGGCCGGGGCGGCGGCGGCCCAGCACGCCGCGGCGGTGCGGCTGATCCAGCGGGTCGAGGGGGCGTACGCGGAGGCGGCCGAGCGGGTGCGGCGGGAGATCGTCGCGGGGGCGGCGCTCGCGGGCAGCGCGCTCACCCACTGGCATGGCCAGCCGCACGACAGCACCCCCGGTGAGCTCCTTACGGCGCTCACCGAATCCCTCGCCACCCTGCTGCGCAGCGCGGCGGCCGCCGCCGACGAGCGGGTCGCCGAGGCAGGGAAGCGGGATCCGGCCGCCCGGACGGGGCTCGCCCCGGCCGACGCGCGCGAGGCCGGGGAACGGATCGGCGTAGCCGTACGGCGCTGGCAGCGCTGCGTCGAGGAATTGGCGGAGGAGGAGACCCGCGCCCGGATCCCCGACGACGGCGGAACCGACGCATCCGACGAGGTCGCCGCCCTGCTGGTCGCCTCCTTGCTGGGCGGGCGCCGGGCCCGCAAGGCGGGCGAACGGCTCGCCGAGACGCTGGGCGCGCACCGCGCGCTGCGGCTGGGCGACCGCGGCGGGCGGCTGCTCGACGGCTGTGTGGCGCGCGCCCTGGAGGCGGAGCGCGACCGGCGGCTGGCGCCCCTCGACGCCCTGGACGCGACCCCGGACCTCCAGGTCCAGCTGATCGCCGCGCTGTCCCTACTGCAGAAGGAGAGGTGACCGAGGTGACGGCCACTGCTGCTGGTCCGGACGGCGGAGACGGGAGCGGACCCGGGGATGACGCGGGCTCCGAGGACGCGCTGCGGGCGCGGCAGACATGGGACGACGGGCTGATCGCCCGGCGCGCCGGGAGGCGGGCCGCCCGCCGCGCTCCCCGGGCGGTGCCCGGCCCGGTGGCGTCCGCCTCGGTGGTCTCCGGCTCGGCGGCACCGGCGGCGCGAACCGCTGCCGTTGCCGTCGCTGTTGCTGCCGGTGCCGGTGCCGGTGCCGGTGCCGGTGCCGAGGCCGGTGCTAGTGCTAGTGCTAGTGCCTCCGGGGTGCGGGAGCTGGACGGGGCGTACGGGTCGTACAGCTCGTACGGGTCCCGCGAGGCGTACGAGACCTACGAGGCGTACGCGTCGTACGAGCGGCCCTTCGGCCCCGGCGCCCGCAGCTTCGCCGCAGGCAGTCTGCGGCCGCGCCTCGACGCCCTGCGCCAGCTCGTGGGGCTGTCCCGCACCCGGCTGGACGGCCGCACCCTCGCCGGGGCCGGGCGGGTGCTGGACGAGGCCGCCGCGCGCGGACGGCATCCGCTCGGGCATACCGTCGTCGCCCTCGCCGGAGCCACCGGAAGCGGTAAGTCGACACTCTTCAACGCGCTCGCCGGGGCGCCGCTCTCCGAGGCCGGGATCCGTCGGCCGACCACCGCGGCGCCGCTCTCCTGCGCCTGGACCGATCACGCCGACGGGCTGCTGGACCGGCTCGGCATCCCGCACGCGGACCGCCGCCGCCCGGCGTATCCGTACGATCCGGCGCTGCGCGGCCTCGTCCTGCTCGACCTGCCCGACCATGACTCGGCCGCCCCGGGCCACCGGGACCGGGTGGACCGGCTGCTGGGGCTGGTCGACGCGGTGGTGTGGGTGGTGGATCCCGAGAAGTACGCGGACGCGGTGCTGCATGAGCGCTATCTGCGGCCGCTCGCCGGTTATGCGGAGGTGACGTTCGTCGTCCTCAACCAGGTGGACCGGCTGCCGGGCGACGCCGCCGACCAGGTGCTGGACGATCTGCGGCGGCTGCTGGACGAGGACGGGCTGGCGCTCGGCGAGCACGGGGAGCCGGGCGCGGCGGTGCTCGCCCTGTCCGCGCTCACCGGGGAGGGCGTCGGGGAGCTGCGGGAGATGCTGGGCGGGCTCGCGGCCGAATGCGGCGCGGCGGAGCGGCGGCTGGCGGCGGACGTGGACGGCACGACCGCACGGCTGCGGCCGCAGTACGTGGCGGACGGGGCACCGGCCGGGTTCACCGCCCTGGCGCGGGCGGAGTTCGAGGACCGGCTGGCGGAGGCGGCGGGCGCGGCGGCGGCCGGGCAGGCCGCGGAGCGGGCCTGGCTGCGGGACGCGCGGTGGGTGTGCGGGACGCCGTGGGCGCGGCTGGGGCGGGGGCGGGGCCCGGCCGGTGGCCGGGCGGAGGGGACGTGGGGTTCGGCGGATCCGGAGGGTGCGGAGGGTTCGCCGGGTTCGGTGGGTCCGGCGGGGGCCGGGCGTTCGGGGGAGCGGGAGGTCCCGGGGGCGCGGGCGAAGGCGGCGGCGATGGAAGCGGTCACGGCGCGGCCCGCGGTGGAGGAGGCCGTACGGACGCTCGCCGACGAGGCCACTGCCGGGCTGCCCGGCCCCTGGGCCCAGGCGGTGCGGGAGGCGGCGGGGTGGGGCGGCCGGGGGCTGCCGGAGGCCGTGGACGAGGCGGTGGCGGCCACGCGGCGCGGACAGTGTCTGACGCGGCCCGCGTGGTGGTCGGTGGTGGCGGTGACCCAGGTGGTCCTGCTGGTGCTCCAGGTGGTGGGGGTGGTCTGGCTGGTGGGGGCCGCCGCGGGGCTGTTCGGCGGGCCCGAATGGTGGATGCCAGCGGCGCTGCTGGCGGGGGGCGCACTGGCCGGGGCGGGGCTGGCGTGGGCGTGCGGCCTGGCGGCGCGGGGGCCCGCGCGGCGGTACGGGCAGGCGGCGGAGGCGCGGCTGCGGGACGCGGCGGTGGGCTGTGGCCGGGCGCGGGTGCTGGGGCCGGTGGGGGCGGAGCTGGCGCGGTACCGGGAGGTGCGGGCGCAGTACGTGATCGCGGCGGGGGAGGGGTGAGTTCACCGGAACGAGGGAGCGGGTTGTCCACAGCCTGGGGGTTGTGCACAGGCTCCGGCGGGGGTCGCGGATCGCGGGCAGCATGGGGGTCGGCGGTCCGGTGGGCCGCCGGGGGAGAGCGGCAGATCGGGGGGACCGGGCATGAACGAGACCTGGACGACGGTGGTGGGGAACGCCGCGACGCGGCCGGACTTCTGGGAGACGGCGGCCGGGGTCGCGGTGGCCCGGTTCCGGCTGGCGGCGACGGTGCGCCGCTGGGACCGGAAGAGCGAGGGATGGCTGGACGCGTACACGAGCTTTTACACGGTCTGGACCTGGCGGACCCTCGCGGCGAACGTGGCGGCTTCGGTGACGCTCGGCGAACCGCTGCTGGTCCACGGCACCTTGCGGGTGCGTGAGCGGGAGAAGGAGCGGGACCGGGAGAAGGCGGGGCAGGGCGCGGGGGAGGGGGACAGCGGCCCCAAGCGGTGGATCACCGCCGAGATCGACGCGGTGGCGGTCGGGCACGATCTCACGCGCGGGACCTCCGCCTTCCGACGGGTCTCGCAGGCCAAACCGCTTTTAAACGTACCGACCGGGGCAACACCCCTGTGACCAGGGGGGATTTATCGATAATCCCAGGTCATTCGAGTTCTGTGGGGCAGATAACAATTCCGATTCGGATCGGTTGGGGTCCGGTCCAAGCGGGGATCGTGGGGCTTTTCGCTCCCTAGGATCCCTGAGTGCCCAACGGGGGTTACTGAGTTTTGAGTTCGCTGGCGGGGCGCACCAACTGACTGGCGCTCGCCCGGAGGGGAAACCATGAATTCTGTGAAGAGGCGGGGTGCCGCCCGTTTTGCGGCCGCCGTTCTGGCGTCAGGGCTGGTCGCCGTGGGCGCGCTGGCCGGCGCCGGCACCGCCGCCGCGGACGATGTGCCTCCGGGGAGCGGTGGGGCCACCGCCACGCTGAGCGGTCTCAAGACCTTCGACAAGGCGGTCATTCACGACAAGGGTGACCAGGAGGTCGGCGCCGGTCTCTTCGAGATGGCGGTCGACAACGGTGGCAGTATCCAGACGTACTGCATCGATCTGCACAACCCGACGCAGAGCAAGGCGAAATACGAAGAGAAGCCCTGGAGTCAGACTTCGCTGGCGAACAACCGCGAAGCAGGCAAGATCAACTGGATTCTGCAGAATTCCTATCCTCAGGTGAACGACCTCGCCGAACTCGCCTCGAAGGCGGGCTCCGGTGCCCTCACCGAGAAGACCGCCGCGGCCGGTACCCAGGTCGCCATCTGGCGCTTCTCCGACCAGGCGAAGGTCGACGCGGTCGACCCGGCGGCCGAGAAGCTCGCCGACTATCTGGAGAAGAGCGCGCGGAACCTGGCCGAGCCCAAGGCATCGCTCAGCCTCGAACCGTCGGCCGTCTCCGGCAAGGCCGGTGAGCGGCTCGGTCCGGTCAAGGTCCGCACCAACGCCGAAAGCGTCACCCTCACCCCGGGCACCGAGGCGGCCGGTTCCGGCGTCAGGCTCGTCGACAAGAGCGGCAAGACGATCACCAGCGCCGCCAACGGCGGCGAGGTCTACGTCGACGTGCCGTCCGACGCGGCCGACGGCTCTGCCACGCTGACCGCCCAGGCCGCCACCAAGGTTCCGGTCGGCCGCGCGTTCTCCAGCGACACCAAGAGCCAGACCCAGATACTCGCCGGTTCCAGCGAGAGCACCGTCTCCGCCTCGGCCAGCGCCCACTGGGCGGAGAAGGGCGCGGTCCCGGCCGTCACCGCCGAGAAGGACTGCGCCGAGGGCGGTGTGGACGTCACGGCGACCAACAAGGGCGACGAGGCGTTCACCTTCACGCTGCTCGACCAGAAGTACACGGTCGAGGCCGGTCAGTCGAAGACCGTCACCGTTCCGGTGAACGAGGACCAGAGCTACAAGTTCAGCGTCCGGGGCCCGAACGGATTCAAGAAGTCCTTCTCCGGCGTCCTCGACTGCAAGACCGCGGGCAGCGGCGGCGGCAGTGACACCCCCTCCTCCAAGGCGGGCCCGGCGTCGGCCGGGGGCACCAGCGGCGGCGAGGTCGCCAGCGGTGACACCACTATCGTCGACGACACCGCCGGTGGCGAGGACCTCGCCGAGACCGGCAGCAGCAGCTCCACCCCGGTGATAGCGGGCATCGCCATCGCGCTCGTCGTGGCCGGTGGCGGCGCGATCTTCTTCGTCCGCAGGAAGAAGGCCACCTCGGGCGAGTGACCGCCCGGCGGAGTGACCGCCGACAACGGACGGTGAGGAAGGGCCGGGGCCTCGGGAAGCGGGCTTCCGGCCCTTCCTGCCGGGGCGGCCGTCCCACACGGCGGACCAACTGGTTTCCGCCTCGGGGCCGCCGTACGGCAAGATGGGGTGGGGTGTCTCTGCCCTGACGCGGCGGAGCCCGCATGCACCCATGCGGCGCGCCCGCACATCGATACCTACCAGATTGCCGGACGGTTTCTCTTGGCTGAGTTCATCTACACCATGCGCAAGACGCGCAAGGCGCACGGCGACAAGGTGATCCTCGACGACGTCACGCTGAGCTTTCTGCCCGGCGCGAAGATCGGTGTCGTGGGTCCCAACGGCGCCGGTAAGTCGACGGTGCTGAAGATCATGGCCGGGTTGGAGCATCCGTCCAACGGCGATGCCTTCCTCTCCCCGGGCTACAGCGTCGGCATCCTGCTGCAGGAGCCCCCGCTGGACGAGTCCAAGACCGTGCTGGAGAACGTCCAGGACGGCGTGGCGGAGACCAAGAGCAAGCTCGACCGCTTCAACGAGATCGCCGAGCAGATGGCGACCGACTACAGCGACGCGCTGCTCGAAGAGATGGGCAAGCTCCAGGAGGACCTGGACCACGCCAACGCGTGGGACATGGACGCCCAGCTGGAGCAGGCCATGGACGCCCTCGGCTGCCCGCCCGGCGACTCGCCGGTCACCACCCTCTCCGGCGGTGAGAAGCGCCGCGTCGCGCTCTGCAAGCTGCTGCTGGAGGCCCCCGACCTGCTGCTCCTCGACGAGCCCACCAACCACCTGGACGCCGAGTCCGTGCAGTGGCTGGAGCAGCACCTCGCCAAGTACGCGGGCACCGTCGTGGCCATTACCCACGACCGGTACTTCCTGGACAACGTCGCCGAGTGGATCCTCGAGCTGGACCGCGGCCGCGCCATCGGCTACGAGGGCAACTACTCCACCTACCTGGAGAAGAAGCAGGCCCGCCTCAAGGTCGAGGGGCAGAAGGACGCCAAGCGCGCCAAGCGCCTCAAGGAAGAGCTGGACTGGGTCCGCTCCAACGCCAAGGGCCGCCAGGCGAAGTCCAAGTCCCGGCTGACCCGTTACGAGGAGATGGCCGCCGAGGCCGAGAAGACCCGGAAGCTGGACTTCGAGGAGATCCAGATCCCGCCGGGCCCGCGCCTGGGCAACGTCGTGGTCGAGGTGGAGAACCTCTCCAAGGCGTTCGGCGAGAAGGTCCTCATCGACGACCTCTCGTTCACCCTGCCGCGCAACGGCATCGTCGGCGTCATCGGCCCCAACGGCGCGGGCAAGACCACCCTGTTCAAGATGATCCAGGGCCTGGAGACCGCGGACGCGGGCAAGATCAAGGTCGGCGACACGGTCAAGATCTCCTACGTCGACCAGAGCCGCGCCAACATCGACCCCAAGAAGACGCTGTGGGCGGTCGTCTCCGACGAGCTGGACTACATCAACGTCGGCCAGGTCGAAATGCCGTCCCGCGCCTATGTCTCCGCGTTCGGCTTCAAGGGCCCGGACCAGCAGAAGCCCGCCGGGATCCTCTCCGGCGGTGAGCGCAACCGCCTCAACCTCGCGCTCACCCTCAAGCAGGGCGGCAACCTGCTGCTCCTCGACGAGCCGACCAACGACCTCGACGTGGAGACCCTCTCCTCCCTGGAGAACGCGCTGCTCGACTTCCCCGGCTGCGCCGTGGTCGTCTCCCACGACCGCTGGTTCCTCGACCGCGTCGCCACCCACATCCTGGCGTACGAGGGCGAATCCAAGTGGTTCTGGTTCGAGGGCAACTTCGAGTCGTACGAGAAGAACAAGATCGAGCGGCTCGGTCCGGACGCGGCCCGTCCGCACCGTGCCACCTACAAGAAGCTGACCCGGGGCTGAGGGGATGGCCCGGCACCTCTACTCCTGCCCCCTGCGCTGGTCCGACATGGACGCGTTCGGCCATGTGAACAACGTGGTCTTCCTCCGCTACCTGGAGGAGGCGCGCGTCGACTTCATGTGGCGGCTGGCGCCGGGGAACGGAAGCGACGCGTTCACCGGCGGGGTGGTCGTGGCGCGGCACGAGATCGACTATCTGAGGCCGCTCGTCCACCGGCACTCGCCGGTGACCATCGAGACCTGGGTGAAGAAGATCCGCGCCGCCTCCATCGACCTGTGCTACGAGGTCAAGGACGAGGAGACGGTGTATGTGCGGGCCGCCACCCGCATCGTCCCCTTCGACCTCGAAGCGGGTCGGCCGCGCCGCGTCTCCTCCGAGGAGGTGAGCTTCCTGACCACCTACCTGGAGCCCGAGCCGGGTGCCGGGAAAGCGGCCGGGAAGGCCGGGAAGTCTGCTGAGAAGTCCGCCGAGGGGGCCGTCACGGTATGACAGCCTTCCGGAATGAGCTGCACTTCGCCGACGCGGGGGAGGCGGCCGATCTCGCCGCCTTTCTGGCCCGGCTGATCCACTACGACCGCGCCGCGGCCGTCCGGCTCCAGGCGGGCGGCGGGGTGCTGGCCGTCTTCGGCCGCCCGCCGTCGTTCGAGGTCCTGGCCATCCGTACGGCACGGCTGGAAGCCCTCGTCACCGCGGGTGCCACGGACGCCGGGGCGCCCGGCGGGCCGGGGGAGCTGGACACCACCGTCTCGGCCGGTCAGTTCGCCGACGCGCTGGATGAGGCGGGCTCCGGCCGGACGGCGCAGAGCGCGCCCGGCGGTCTCACCGTCGCCGTGCCGGAAGCCGTCACCGGCCCGCCCTGGGCCGGGGTGCTGCCGCCGCGCGGCGGCTGGCGCCGGGAGCCGGGGCTGCCCGGCGCGGACGAGGTGCGCGGGGCGGTGGCGGCCGCGGTCGCCGAGTTCCGGGCCCGCGACGAGGCGCTGCCCGAGGAGCGCCGTACGCGCGCCGAGCGCGATGCGATCGGCCACGAGATCTGGTCCCGCACCCTCGGGGACACCCGGCTGCCGCTGCGTGCCGTGCACGCCGCCCAGTCGCTGGGCTTCCTGCGCCCCGCGCGGGCGGGCGCGCCCGCCGCCACCGGTTCCCGAGGTGCCACCGCCCTCGCCCCGGTGGCCGAGCCGCTCGCCCTGCTCGCCGCGGGCGGCTGGCTGCGGCTGCGCACCCCGTACGGCTCGATCGCGGTGCGTACGTCGGGGCTGCCCGGGCTGTCCGTGACGCCCGCCTAGGGCACCCCTAGGGCACGCCGAGGGCGTGCCCGGGGCAGCGGCGTCTCAGCCCTCCGTGTTGACCATGGAGGCGGCCGCGTACGTGAGGTAGTTCCACAGCTGGCGCTCCAGGTCGGGCGCCAGCTCCAGTTCGTCGACCGCGTCCCGCATATGGCGCAGCCAGGCGTCATGGGCCGCCCGGTTCACGGTGAACGGCGCGTGGCGCATGCGCAGTCGCGGATGGCCGCGGTTGTCGCTGTAGGTGCGGGGTCCGCCCCAGTACTGCATGAGGAAGAGCACCAGGCGCTCCTCCGCCGGGCCCAGATCGTCCTCGGGGTACATCGGCCGGAGCAGCGGGTCCTCCGCGACCCCCTGGTAGAAGCGTCGCACCAGGCGCCGGAAGGTCTGTTCGCCGCCGACCAGCTCGTAGAAGGTCTGCTCCTGAAGTGTGCCGCGCGGAATGTCTTTCACGCCTCCATGCTCTCAGACAGGGCGTCCTAGGTAAGGGGGCGTAGGACCTGCCCGGCAGACGGAGGTAGCGGGCCGGAGACGGGCGCAGGACAGTGGAGGCATGGGCGGCGCGGGCGTGACGGAGACGGGCGGCGGGCGCGGACGTACGGGCGAGCGGCCCGATCCGTATGCCGAGGCGGCCGCGGTGGCGCGGGCCGGGCTCGTCCGCGCGATGACGGCGGGCGGCGGGCTCACCGATCCGCGGTGGCGGGCGGCGTTCGAGGAGGTGCCGCGCCATCTTTTCGTGCCGTACTACTACGAAGCGGGCGAGGCGGGCGACAAGGGCGGGACGGCGCTCACCGCCCGGCTCTGGCGGGACGACCGGAACCCGCTGCACCGGGCCCGCTGGCTGGCCGGGGCGTACGCCGACGCACCCCTGGCGACGCGGGTGCGCGACGGCGAGCTGATCTCCTCCAGCAGCCAGCCGTCCCTGATGGCGCGGATGCTCGACGCGCTGCGGGTGCGGGACGGAGACCGGGTGCTGGAGATCGGCGCGGGCAGCGGCTACAACGCGGCGCTGCTCGCCCATCGGCTCGGCGACGCCCGGGTGACGACCGTCGACCTCGACCCGGAGATCACCGAGGCCGCGCGCAGACATCTCGCCGCGGCCGGATTCCGTCCGGCCGTCCTCACCGGTGACGGGGCGCGCGGCTGTCCCGCGCGAGCCCCCTACGACCGGATCATCGCGACGTGCGCCGTGCCGTCCGTACCGTCCGCGTGGCTCGGGCAGTGCCCGCCCGGGGCGCTGGTGCTGATGCCGCTGGCCACCGGGCTGGTGCGCCTGCGGGTCCATGACGCCCGGCACGCGGAGGGCCGCTTTCTGGCCACGCCCGCGTACTTCGTTCCGCTGCGCGGCAGCGGGCCGCCGGATCCCGTTCCCACGCACGGGCTGCCCTCGTGGCCGCTGCTGGACGAGTCGTTCCGCTTCCTGCTGAACGTGGCCGCGGGCCGACTGGAGCCGGTCGAGGCGCTGGCGCTGTGGGAGCACGAGGGGCGCCCGGGGCGCGAGCGCTACGGGGTCACGGTGCGGGGCGAGCGGCAGTGGACCTGGCTGGACGACGCGGAGGGCGCGTACGCCTGGCCGCTGGGCGCGGAACTCAGCCGATGAGGCCCGGCTCCGCGGCCGGGCCGGGGCGGCATGCCCCGGCCCGGGTGTGGCTAGCCGCGGCGGACGGTGATCGTCGTCCAGGCGCCGACGTGCACGCGGTCGCCGTCCTGGAGCGGGATCGGGACGTACGGCTGGATCGGCTCCTCGCCGCCGTTGATCGTCGTGCCGTTCGTCGAGTCCTGGTCGACGACCGCCCAGCCACCGTCCGGCTGCTGGACGAGGACCGCGTGCTGGTGCGAGACGCCCGGGTCCTCGGGCGCGCGCCCGAGGTCGATGTCCGGGGCCTCGCCCGTGCTGTGGCGGCGGCGGCCGATGGTGATCTGCTGGCCGCCCATCGGCAGTTGCTGCTCGGGGGAGTACGCCGGGAGATTCAGCCCGGCGGCCTCCGGGCCGCTGCGGTGCATCATCGCCGTGAAGTAGTCACGGTCCGGCGCGACGACCGCCGTCCAGTTCCCGGGTCCGGCCGGGGGCGGGGGCGTGTGGCCGCCGCCCTGTCCGTACGGGCCGGGCGGCGGGGGCGCGCCGGGGCCCTGGTACGCCTCGTTGCCGTACGACGGGGCCTGGGGCGCGGGCGGCTGCGGCGCCTGGGGGTAGCCGTAGCCGTAACCCTGCTGCTGCGGCGGGGCCGGAGCCGGTGGCGGCGGGGCGGCGCCCGCGGAAGCCTGCGGCGGCGCCAGCGGCCAGTCGTCCTCCGCGGCACCGAAGGCCGGGCCGGAGGGCTGCTGGTGGGGCTCCGACGGGGACAGCGGCTCGGCCGGGCGGTTGATCTGCGACGGGCGCGAGGCCTGGTAGTCACCGCCGTGCGTCTGGTGCGGCGGCTGCTGGCCGTGCGGCGGCAGCGGCTGCCCCTGCGACGGCGGGCCCTGCGACGGCGGACCCTGCGGCGGCTGTCCGTACGACGGCTGCCCGTACGGCTGCGGCGGCCCGGGCGGCGGCGGGAAGCCGCCCTGCCCGGGGGGCGGCGGAGCGTACGAGGTGGGCTGCTGCGTCAGGAAGTTGTAGCGGCACTCCTCGCAGAACGGCGCCTGCGCCTCACGCGGCGTACGGCACTGCGGGCACGCCTCCCCCGGGTAACCGGCGTTCGGCTGCGGCGGGGCGGGGTAGCCGTAGCCGGACGAGGGCGCGCCGGGCGGGGGCGGGCCGCCCGGGGTGGGGTAGCCGTAGCCGCCGGGGCCGGGCGCACCCGGGCCGCCCGGCATCGGCGGGGGCGGCGGCGGGACGTGGCCGGAGGGCATGGGTGTCCCCGACATCCGGTGGCCACACACCTCGCACCAGTCCTCGGCAGCCGATTGGTGGCCGTTAGGGCAAGTCGGCATGTCGGTGATCCCCCTCTTGTGCCGTTCTTGGCATTTCTGCCGTAACGCGATCTCTTCGTGCTACTTCTTGACGCGAACTGTCTTGGTCGAGCGTGTCTCGAGTGTCATCTCGTCCGCCTCCGCGACCTTCGCTTTCAGTCGCACAGTACCTGCCGCCGCATCGACGACGTCCACCACCTTCGCAAGCAGTTTCGCCGTTTCCTTGTTCCCCGAAGCGTCCGCCAGCTGTACGGCCCTTCCCAGCTTGGCGGTCGCTCCCTCGATATCGCCGGACTTACGCGCATCCATGCCCTGTTGGATGACCTGTGCCAGTTCGGCCTGGCCCGTGTAGTGCGCGACCTGCGGATTCATCGAGGTGGAGGCGGTCATGTCGGTCGTCCACACGGCTCGGACGAGCCCCTGGGACAGCGGGGCCGGGGGGCTCTGGCCGTCCGGCTGCGGCAGGACGAGCGAGACCCGGGCCGCGAGCATTTCCTGGCCGATTTCCGCCGCCGGAACCCGCAGACACACGTGATAATCGCGTGATTCGTCCCCCCATGACCCTGTTGGGTAGTCGCCTGAGCGGGGCCCGGCCTCGGTGCGCCGCCCGGTCAGATCCTCGACCGTGGGTGCGACCTGTTTCACAAAGACCACCTCGCCGCCCACCGGGGTCCACAGCCGCAGATGGACGTCCGCGACCTCCTTCCGCATGGCCGTCGCCATCATCTGCGTGAAGTCCGCGGACAGTTCGACCGGATTCGCCACGATATCGGCCGTTCCGAGCAGGGCGGAGGCGATCCCGGTGACCTCCTTGACCTCCCAGTCCGTGCCGACCCCGCGGGCGTCGCACGTGAAGCGGCCCGCGCAGGCGTCGAGCGCGGCCCGCAGCTCCTCCGGCTTCTCGTGCTCGTTGCGGCCGTCGGTGAGCAGGATGCCGTGCCGGATCGAGACATCGGCGGCGCCCAGCAGCCGGTCGGCGAGCCTCAGCCAGGTGCCGATCGCCGTGCCGCCCGCAGCGCCGAGCCCCCGCAGCGCGTCCTTGGCCTCGGCGCGGGTGACCGGATCCGCCGTCGCCAGCCGACCGTTGCCCGGAAAGACCTCGACCGCCTTGTGGGTGCCCGCGATCACGGCGAAGGCGACCCCGTCGCGCACCGTGTCGATCGCGGCGGCGGTCGCGTCCCGGGCATTGCGCAGCTTCGTCGGCGGATAGTCCATGGAGCCGGAGCAGTCCACCATGATCACCACGGCTGCGTCGGCCGGGCCGCCGTCCCGGGCGTACTGGCCCGGGGCGGCGACGGGAGCGGGGATCGGTATCCCTCCGGTCGTCCCGCCGCCGGTCGAGGTGACCGTGACGATCGCGTTGACCTCACGGCCTCCCTCCGGGAGGTACTCGTTCTGATAGACGTCGACCGAGAACCGCGGCGCTTGGGACTTGGAGAAATTGGCCATCTGATCCGCTCCTTGGCGCTCCACAGGGACGTACGGGCATCACGTCGTGCCGCGAGAGCGTGGGCGGAGTGATGGCGCCCGGCCGTCACCCCCCTTGGGCCGGAGCCCGTCCCCCTCGGGCCGTCAGGCGGATCCTGCCCCTCCCGGCGCGGCGGGGAACGGCACCACCGCCACTGTTACGTTGTCGTGGCCCCCGCCGTTGAGGGCGTGGCCCACCAGGACCCGCGCACTCTGCAGCGGCCGGCCCCGGGCGTCCGGCGGCACCGCGCGGGCCATCTCCTCCGCCGACTCGGCGTAGTTCCACAGCCCGTCGGAGCACACCACCACGACCCCCGGCCGGTCGGGCTTGAACGAGGCGGTGTGCGGCTCCACTTCGTAGGCGTCCGCCCCGAGCCAGCCGGTGATGGCGTGTGCCCGCTCGTCCGCGTACGCCTCGGCCTCCGACATCAGCCCCGCCGCCACCATCTGGGCCGCCCACGAGTCGTCCTCGGTGAGCCGGGCGGGCTGAGTCGCCCGGTCGTCGGGCACCCAGTAGACGCGGCTGTCGCCGATCCAGCCGACGGTGAGCAGGTCGCCGGTGATCACCGCGCTGACGATGGTGCAGGCCGGAGCGTTCTGGCGCTGGGGCTCCTCGTGCGGGCCCGGCGCGGCGGTCTCCACGGCGAGCGCGGTGACCGCGTCGGCCGCGGCCACGATCGCGTCGTTCATGGCCTGCCGGGGGTGGGCCCCGCGGGGGAGCGAGGCCAGCAGCGACACTTCCGCCGCGTGGGCGGCCGCCGCCGACGCCTCGTCGGGGCGGGTGGCCGAGGAGACCCCGTCGCAGACCACCGCGACGACGGCCGGTGAGCCGTCCGGGAGGGCCGCGGCGGCCACGGAGAACGCGTCCTCGTTGCGGTGGTGGCGCAGCCCGCGGTCACTGGCCGCGGCCACACCCGCGACCTCCCGCTCCATATGGTCGCGCTCACGCGCCTGGGCGTGGCCGCAGTGCTCGCAGTATCCGTCCCTGTCGATGGTGCCCTCCTGGCACGCGGCGCACCGGGGGCGGCTGTCGCCGCCGGGCTGCCGGGGGTCCGCCCCGGTGCCGGTGCCCGCGCTCGCTCCCGTAGCTGTACTGGTGTGCGTCCGAGTCTGCGTGTGCGTGCCGACGGGTGCGTCGGCGGGGGTGGTCGGTTGTGTGCCGGGCGCTGGCGGGCCCGGCGGGGGCGGGGCGCCGAGCGCCGCCGCGGTCCGGGGGTCGGCCACCGGGGCGGGCGCCGGGGCGGCCAGCCGGTAGTCCTCCGGCCCCTGCCGCGCGGACGGCACGGCCGCCGACAGGTCGGCCCCGCACCCGCCACAGTAGTTGTCTCCCGCCTCCAGCGGCTCCGCACAGGTTGGGCAGGCTGACAGCTGGGGCAGCTGTGGCATCTGCGACATCGATCACACCCACGTTCTGGGGCGGTAGCGGTTGGCCCGCTCCACCAGTTCGATCCTTTCCTCGCCGCGCTGCGCGAGCCTGGCGAGTACCCGGTACGAGCGCTCCAGTCCCAGCCGCAGCCCGCGCTCGTCCAGGCTGCTGCCGAGCAACGGCGGCCGGGTCTGGCCCGGCGGCGCGCCGCTGCTGCCGGACAGTACCCAATCGAGCGCACTGCCCAGGACTTCCGTACACAGCCGCTCGCGCCGCAGCGCGTCGAGGCCCAACTCGCCCAGCCGCTCCACCTGGAGGGCGGCCGCCGTCAGATCGGCCAGCAGCGCCTCCCGCGCGGCCCGCTCGCGCAGCCGGGCCCGCACCGCGGCGACCCGGGCCGCCGTGTAGTGGATCGACGACTCCGGGATCGACTCCAGCACCCGCACCGCGTCCGCCCGGTCCCCGGAGCACAGACGGACCCGGGCCAGCCCGAAGGCGGCGCTCACGAAGCTGGGGTCGGTCGCCCAGACGAGCCGGTAGTACTCCGCCGCGTTGTCCAGCTGGCCCAGCACCTCGGCGCAGACGCCGAGCGCCAGCTTCGGCGCGGGCTCCCCGGGGAACGCGTCGTAGACGGCGTCGAAGGACAGCGCGGCCGTCTCGTGGTCACCGGTGGCCAGCGCGTGCACCCCCCGGTACCAGACGATCCGCCAGTCGTCGCGGTACGCGGCCTCCAGACCCGTCAGCGCGACGCCCGCCTCCTGCGCCTGCCCCAGCTCCAGCAGGGCGCGCACCCGCCGCAGCCGCAGCTCGGGCGAGTCGACGGGCGCGGTGTGCAGCGCCGCGCCGACCTCGGCGGGCGGGGCGGACAGCAGCCCGGCCAGGAAACCGGCGTTGGGATCCGCCGGATCCACCAGCGGCACGGGCAGGGCGAGGGCGGTGGCCCGGGCGTCCAGCGGTGCGATGGCGGGCAGCGGCAGGGCAAGCGGGCCCTGCGGCGGCACGGGGACGCCCGTCGGCGCGCCCCGGCCCGAGGCCCGCCCGCCCAGCAGCGACGGATCCTGGCCCTGCTCGGCGAAGAGCGCCGTGTCCACCACCCGGGTCTCCGGCCCGAAGAGCGTCGACAGCGCGGGACGGGGCTGCCCCGTCTGCAGCGCCACGGCCTCCCGCAGGATGCCGGTCAGCTGGTCGGCCATCTCCTGCGCGGAGGAGAACCGGCGCTCCGGATCGGGGTCGGTGGCCCGCACCAGCAGCCGGTAGAACGACTCGTACCGCCGGAAGACCTCGATGTGCTCGGGGTCCGGGAGGCTGTCCACGAAGACGTTCGTATAGCCCTGGAAGTCGAAGGTGAGCACCGCGAGCGTGCGCGCCACCGTGTAGAGGTCGGAGGCGACCGAGGGGCCCTGCTCGGCGACCTCCGGGGCCTGGTAGCCGACCGTGCCGTAGATGGCGCTGTCCTCGTCGTCCAGCCTGCGGACCGCGCCCATGTCGATGAGCTTGAGCTGGTCCTGCTGCTGTATGGCGTTGTCGACCTTGAAGTCGCAGTAGAGCAGATTACGGCTGTGCAGATGGCCGAGGGCCTCCAGCGCCTCGATCCCGTACGCGCACGCCTGCTCGACCGGCAGCGGATCGCGCCTGCCGTCCGGGGCGCGCCGCTCGTTGGCGATGTCCTTGAGGGACTTGCCGCCGACGTACTCCATGACGATGTAGCCGTCGAGGCTGCCGGTGTTCTGGTCGAGGTGCTCGACGAAGTTGTAGATCCGGACGATGTTGGAGTGCTCGATCTCGGCGAGGAAGCGGCGCTCGGACACCGCGGCCGCCAGCGCCTCTTCGTCGCCGGTGTCCAGCAGGCCCTTGAGCACCACCCAGCGGTCCGACACCGCACGGTCGATGGCCAGATAGACCCAGCCGAGACCGCCGTGCGCCAGACAGCCCGCCACCTCGTACTGCCCGTGCACGATGTCGCCGGCGCCGAGCTTCGGCACGAACGAGTACGGGTGGCCGCACTTGGTGCAGAAGCCCTCGGTGCGGCCCGGCCGGTCGCCGCGGGCGCGGCCCACCGGCGCCCCGCAGTCGCCCCGGCTGCAGAACCGCTTCCGCTCCGGCACCTCGGGGTTGGCCAGGACCGCCGTGCGCGGATCGGGGCGCGGCACCCCCGGGACGCTGACCAGGCCCGCGCCCAGCGCGTTCCGCCCGGAGGCGGCCGAGGAGGAGCCGGAGCCGCGCACCGAGACCGAACGCGAGGAGCGCCCGGACGAGGCACGGGTCAGCCGCCCGGACACCGAGCGCCGGGACGACGACGAGCGGGACGGCCGGGACGCACGCGAGGAGCGGGACGACGAGCCCCGGCCCCCTCCGGCGACGCCGGTGGGCGGTGAACTCACCATGCCCTGCGGGGAGACCACCGGGGCCATCCCACAGGTGTCGCAGTACAGCTCGCCGCCGCCCATGTCCTCGTACGACCCGTCGCACTCGCGCCGCTGACAGGTGACCGTCTCACTCATACCGCTCCCCCTCGCTGCCGTGCTCGGCGGCACCGTGACCGGCGGTGTCCTGCTGCCGGGACGCCAACGCCTCGGCGACCGCCCGCTGATAGCGCAGGACCGCCTGATCGGCGACGCGCAGATCGCACGGGGCGCTCCACAGCATCCGCCGCGCCGCGTCGTACCGCTCCACCAGCAGCGGATCCTCGGCCATACCGTGCTGGGCGACCTTCGCCTTGTACGCGTCCAGTCGGCCGCGCAGCTCGGCGCGGACCGCGAGCGGCGCGGTCACCGCCGTCAACGATTCGCGGGCGCGCAGCAGTTCGTCGTCGGCGCGCTGCTCCAGGCTCTCCAGCAGCGGCGAGAGCCGGTGCCACTGGGAGCGCCGCCGGTAGTCGGCGGCCGTGACCAGCTGCTCGTGCAGGGCGGTCGGCGGGCCGCTGACCGCGGGCACCTCAGTTGCCGCGATCTTCGCCAGCACCTCACCGCGCGCCTGCCGGGCCTCCGCGAGCGTGCGATCGGCGCGGGAGAGCACATCGCGCAGCCGCATCAGACGCCGCTCCGCGTCCTGCCGGACGTCCAGAACGGCCTCGATCTCGCGCCGCACGTCGTCCAGAGCGCGGGCGGCGCGGTCGTAGCGCACGGTGTCGGGGCTGCCGCCGCCGGGCGCCGAACTGCCGACGGCCGGTTTCCAGAAGGCGAGCGGATCGGAGACCACCTCGGCGCGCAGCCCGGTCAGCTCGGCGGTGATCTGCTCCAGATCGTCGCCCGAAGGGTGCTCACCGGGCCGCACCCCGACCGAATGGGCGAGCGAACGGGTGCGGTGCAGCTCGGCGGAGAGCATGTCGATCCGGGCGGGCAGCGCGGACCACACGGCGTCGGCCGTGACGATGACGTCCAGCGCCTCGGCATACCAGCGGTTCATCCGGTCGACCAGCCGGTCCAGGCTCAACTGCTCGCTGAGCAGCGGCGATCCGGTGATCGTGGCGGTGCTGGGCAGGGTGATCCCGGGGCCGCGCAGCAGCTCGGTCAGCTCGGCCAGCTCGCCCGGGGTGGACCAGCGGTGCCGGGAGCGCACCTCGCGGGCGCGCCGGAGGGCGTCCGTGTACGCGTCGTAATAGCTCCACAGAAGGGAGATGGCCTGCTCGGTGGTGGCCCACCGGTCCTTGGTGACGCCCGTCAGCTCGGCGCCCTCGAGCAGCCTTCTGCCCGCGTGGTCCTGGAGGGCGAGCAGCGACGTCTCGATCGCCTCATGCTCGGCTCCGAGCCTCGCCAGCGCACGGTCGACCTCTTCGCGGCCCATGGCCGGCCCCTCGGGTGTCCCCGCGGCGCCGGGGAAGGGTCCCGGGACCCCCATCGATCACCTCTCCGAGTCCGTGTCCGTATCCGTCAGGCGTGATCCGTCTGCTGCGACATCCCTACGCGTGTGAACCGGGCGCTAATCCTTGCCGGTCCGTGATCCTCGGCTCCTCGCCGGTCCTCAACTCCTCCCGTCCTCGGTCCTTGTGCCCTCAGATTTCTGACCCCTCTATTTCCTGGCCCCCTAGTCCTTGTACAGGGGATCCGGAGGTGCGGGGTTCCGCTGTGTCCTGCCGAAATCCTCCGCGAGCCAGGTGCGGTAGGCGCGCTGCCAGGGGCTGTCGGCGCCGCCTGCGCGGTAGTCCTCCAGGACCTTGTTGACCCGGCGTACCAGGTCGTCGTCGTCTCTGTTCATCGCCACGCCGTACAGCTCGTCGGTGAATCGTGGGCCGACCAGCTTGACGGAGGGGTCCTGGGCGGCCTGGCCCGCCGCCAGCGCATTGTCCGTGATCACCGCGTCCACCTGACCCATCTGCAGCCTGACCAGGCAGTCCAGCTGGTTGGGGACGGGCTTCACCTTGATCGCGCCGAGCGCCTCGGCGCCCTTTTCCGGCTCGTCCAGCACGGCCTCGGCGGTCGACCCCTGCGCCGTGCAGACCCTCTTGCCGCGCAGGGTCGAGTTGTAGCCGGTGATGGACGAGTCGTCGGGGACCAGCACCTGCTGTCCGGCCTGGAAGTAGGCGGTGGAGAAGGCCACGTCCTTGATCCGGTCGCAGTTGATGGTCATGGTGCGCACCACGATGTCCACCTTGCCCTGCTGGAGGGCCTTGATGCGCTGACTGGTCGGAATGGTGCGGTAGATGACCGCGTCCGGATCGCCGAAGATGTTCTTGGCGATCGCGCGCACGAGGTCGATGTCGAACCCGGTCAGCTCACCGGTGGCCGGGTCGCGATAGCCCCAGCGGTAGCTGTTCTGGTCGACGCCCGCGATCAGCTTGCTGACCTTGTGCCCATGGATCTTCCGTTCCTTGATCCGCTTGATGGCCGGGCCGCTCGCCCCCGAAGGCCGCAGGCTCGCCTCCGGCTTCTCACAGCTCTGTGCCGCCGCCCCGGAACCGGCGCCCACACTCTGCGGCCCCGGACGGGACCGGGGCGACGGCTCGGACTGCCGGGTGTCGTCGCTCCCGCCGTCCACCAGAGCGGGCCCCACGAGGGCCGTGGTCACCCCGAGCGCGCACACCACCGCGGCGAGGCCCGATCGCATCCGTGCCGACCCCAGCCGTGCCGATCGCGGCCGTGCCGATTCCCGTCGTGCCGATCGCGGCCGTGCCGATTCCCGTCGTGCCGGTCGCATGTCTCCGCCCCCCGTCGCCGTCACCGGTACTCCGACAGCCTGCGGCCTATGCCCAGGACCGCGCCCGCCGCGCCCAGCACCGCCAGCACCCCGGCCCCGACCGCCATCCCGGTGAACGCCCCGCGCCCGCTGTCGGCCGCCTCCTTGAACTGCCGCTGCTCATGGCCCAGCGCCTTTGCCAGCTCGTCGTCCACCCGGTCGAAGGACTCGCCCGTACTGTCCTTGCCGCCGACGACCTTCTCCAGCGCGTCCTTGTAGTCGCCCGCGTCATCGGCGCTGCGCGCCGCCTTGTGGCGGGTCTGCCACGCGCGGACCGCCGTGGCGGCCGCCTCCACCGGCTCCCGGCCCCCGCCGTCGTCCGCGAGGTCCTGTGCCCGGTCCAGCAGGCTGCCCCCGGCCGGACGGTCGCCGGACCCGCTGCCCATGAGCCCGGCCATCCGGGAGGCGTAGCTGACCTCGTACGCGTCCTTGCCCTTGTTGGCACCGTCCTTGTCGACGACGACCGCGCCGCGCGCCACCAGCGTCAGGTTCTCGTCGGCGCGGGCCCGCAGCGAGGCGATCCGCGCCTCGTTGAGCACCCGCAGGGACTTCGCCCCGTGGTCGTCGGACTCGTTCAGATCGGCGCGGGCGAGGGCATGACCGGCCACCAGCCACACCAGCACCACCGTGGCGGTGGCGGACGCGCCCAGCAGACCGTGGTTGAACACCCGGTTGGTCCGCCGGTAGTTGCGGCGCTGGGCCCAGCCCAGGGCGGCCAGCGCGGCCACGCCCACCCCTATCGCCACCCAGGGCCAGGCCTTCGCGTCCTCGTAGTCCTCGCCGAGCCGGGCCGTCTCCGCCTCGTACAGCCGGTCGGCGGCGGGCAGCAGCCGGGCGCGCATCGTGTCGTTCGCATACCGCAGGTACGCGCCGCCCAGCGGCAGGCCCTGGCGGTTGTTGGCGCGCGCGGACTCGACCAGCCCCGTGTAGACCGGCAGCAGTTGGCTGATCTTCCGTATCTCGGCGCGTGCCGAGGCCGAACCCTCCGTGTTCGCCGCGGCCCGCACCAGCAGCTCGGACGCGGTACCGATATCCCGCTCGTACCGCCGACGCACCGCGGCGGGCTCCTGGCCGCCCGCCAGGAAGCCGCTCGCCGCCGTGGTGTCGGCGTCGGCCAGCGAGCGGTAGATCCGCGCGGCGTCCGCGCTCAGCGGCTGGCTGTGCTCGGCCACCGCGTCGGCCGCGGTCTCCCGGTCGGAGACCTGCCAGGCCGTCACCGCTCCGAACGCCACCACCAGCGCGGCCAGCACGGCTCCGATGATCCGCAGCCGCCCGGGCTCGGTCGTGGCCCCGGCCCGCAATCGGTCCAGGCCCTCCCGCCACGCGGTCCGCGGCGGGGCCGCGGGCGCGGGCGGCGGCGCGGGTCTGCCGATGGTCGACAGATTTGGCACAAGACCTCCCCCTGGTCCGGACCCCACGGTCGCTGCTGTCCGCAGAAGTATGGACCGCGCCCCCCGGCAAGGTCACCGGTCTTGCCTGGATCTTGCTCGGACCGCGATCTTCCCTCCCCACTCTGATTACGCTCGGGAGGGACTCCCGGTTCCCCATTCGTCACCGTCAGTTTCCGTGACGCCCTTTCGCGCACGCTGTGTCGGCGTCCCCCCGGCCCCGTCGTAGTACGCCCGCAGCCGGGCGTACGCCGCGGGTGGCGCGCCGGTGCGGTCCAGGCCGAGCAGCGCCGCGCCGAGCACGGGCGGGGCCGTGACGACCCGGGGGGCGGCCTTCGGGGCGCGCTCCGCGAGAAGTTCGCGGACCCGGTCGTCCAGCTGCGGATGCCGGGCCGCGAGCACCCCGCCGCCCAGGATCACCGGCGTCTCCTCGGCCAGCAGGTCCAGCCGGGTCAGCGCGACCGTGGCCATCGTGACCACCTCCTCCGCCTGGCGGTCGACGATCGCGCGCGCGACCTCGTCGCCGCCCGCGGCCACCGCGAAGAGCACCGGCGTCAGCGCGTAGCGGTGGGACGGCTCCAGCCGCCCCAGATGGACGGCCTCGATCAGCTCGTACATCGTGGTCAGGCCGAAGTGCGCGGGCAGGGCGCGGGCCAGCTCGGTCGGCTCGCCCCGGCCGTCCTCCGCGCGCGCCGCCCACCACAGCGCCTCCTCCGACAGGAAGCCCCCGCCGCCCCAGTCGCCGGAGAGCCGCCCGATGGCGGGGAAGCGGGCGGTGCGCCCGCCGTGGCCCAGCCCGCCGCAGTTGATACCGGCGCCGCAGACGACCGCGACGCCGGTCGGCTCGCCGTCGTCCGCGGCCCCGGCCCGCAGCAGCGCGAAGATGTCGTTGGCGACCGTGACGGTGTCGCCCCAGCCGTGACCGGCCAGTGCCTCCGTCAGCTCCGCCTCCTCGCTCGGCAGATCGGCGTTGGCCAGGCACGCGGAGACGTGCCCGACCCGCGGCGGACCGGAGCCTCCGGCCCGCCGCGCCGCCTCCTCCACCAGGCGCGCGAGCGCGCCGACGGCTCGCTCGGTGCCCACGACGGGCGGCCGGAAGCCGCCGCCGCGGGCCGTGCCGAGCACGGTTCCGTCCGGGCCGACCAGCGCGACATCGGTCTTGCTGTTGCCCGCGTCGATCGCCAGCACGGACGCCCCCGCCGCGGTGGAGGCGGCGGAGGCCGGTGCGGAACCGGTTGGTTCGGACTGCGTCAGGCCCACGCCAGGTGCTCCCGGTTGTGCGCGATCAGGTCGTCGGTCAGCTTCTCGGCATAGTCGATCTGGCCGATGAGGGGGTGCGAGAGCAGCGCCTGGAAGACGCGCTCCCGCCCGCCCTTCAACGCTGCCTCCAGCGCCAGGTGCTCATACGCGGTGACATGGGCGATCAGCCCGGCGTACAGCGGCTCCAGGGGGCGTACCGGGAGCGGCTTCGCGCCCCGTGCGTCCACGGTCGCCGGGACCTCGATCACCGCGTCGTCGGGCAGGAAGGGCAGGGTGCCGTCGTTGAACGCGTTGACGATGCGCACGTCCCCGCTGTCGCGCAGCAGCGACGAGGTCAGATCGACCGCCGCCTCCGAATAGAACGCGCCGCCGCGGCGGCTCAGCAGCTCCGGCTTCTCGTCCAGCGCGGGGTCGCCGTACATCTCCAGCAGTTCGCGCTCGATCGCCGCGACCTCCGCCGCCCGCGACGGCTTGGTGCGCAGCTCCCGTACGACGGCGTCGTGCTGGTAGTAGTAGCGCAGGTAGTAGGACGGGACGACGCCCAGCCGGTCCACCAGGTCGCGCGGCATCCGCAGATCGTCTGCGATCGCCTCACCGTGCTCGGCGAGCAGCTTGGGCAGCACGTCCTCGCCGTCCGGGCCGCCGATGCGCACCGCCCGCTCCCAGGTGAGGTGGTTGAGGCCGACGTGCTCCAGCGTCACGTCCCCGGGGGCCACGTTCAGCAGCTTCGCGAACTTGCGCTGGAAGCCGATGGCGACGTTGCACAGGCCGACGGCCCGGTGCCCGGCGGTCAGCAGCGCCCGGGTCACGATGCCGACCGGGTTGGTGAAGTCCACGATCCACGCGTCCGGGTTGCGGCGGCGCACCCGCTCCGCGATGTCCAGCACCACCGGGACGGTACGCAGCGCCTTGGCGAGCCCGCCCGCGCCGGTGGTCTCCTGGCCGACGCAGCCGCACTCCAGCGGCCAGGTCTCGTCCTGGTTGCGCGCGGCCTGGCCGCCGACGCGCAGCTGGAGCAGCACCGCGTCGGCGCCGTCCACGCCCGCGTCCAGGTCATCGGTCCAGGAGATCTTCCCGGGATGGCCCTGCTTGGCGAAGATCCGGCGGGCGAGCCCGCCGACCAGCTCCAGCCGGTCCGCGGCCGGGTCGACCAGGACCAGTTCCTCCAGCGGGAGTGCGTGACGCAACCGGGCGAACCCGTCGATGAGTTCGGGGGTATAGGTGGATCCGCCCCCCACGACTGCGAGTTTCAACCCTTGACTCCTGTCAGTGTGACGCCTTCGACGAAGGCTTTCTGAGCGAAGAAGAAGACGATGATGACGGGGGCCATGACCAGCAGCGTCGCGGCCATCGTCAGGTTCCAGTTGACGCTGTGCGCGCTCTTGAAGCTCTCCAGCCCGTAACTCAGCGTCCAGGCGCCCGGGTTCTGCGCGGCGTAGATCTGCGGGCCGAAGTAGTCGTTCCAGCAGTAGAAGAACTGGAAGAGCGCGACGGCCGCGATGCCCGGCTTGGCCATCGGCACGATGATGCGCACCAGGGTGCGGAACTCCCCGCAGCCGTCGACCCTGGCCGACTCCAGGTATTCCCGCGGAATCGTCAGCAGGAACTGGCGCAGCAGGAAGATGGAGTACGCGTCACCGAACGCCATCGGGATGATCAGGGGCCACAGCGAGCCCGACAGGTGGAATTGCTGGGCCCAGACCAGATACATGGGCACCACGATGACCTGTGGCGGCAGCATCATCGTCGAGATGACCAGGAGCATGGCGGTACGGCGGCCACGGAAGCGGAACTTGGCGAGCGCGTACGCGACCGGAATGGACGAGCAGAGCGTGAACAGGGTGCCGAGCACGGCGTACATCAGCGAATTGCGCCACCAGTCGAGGAAACCGGGGGTCCGGAAGACCTCGGCGTAATTCGACCAGTGCCATTCGGTGGGCCACAGGGCGCCGCTCAACGCCTGGTCGTCGCTCATCACGGCGGTCAGGAAGATGAAGACGAACGGCAGCAGGAAGAAGAGCGCCGCGGCGATGGCGACCGTGTGCACGGCGACCCAGTGGAGCGCGGCGCGGCGGCGGGCGGCCGGGGCGGGGGAGCGCCGGGCGTGGGGACGGACGGGCGCGGAGGGCGCCGGGAGGGTGGTGGTTGCGGTCATGGCGGACGGTCCTCTCAGTCCTCGGCCGACAGCAGGCCGGCGCGCCGGCGCATCAGCAGCGTCGTCACTGCCATCGCGATCGCGAAGAGTACGAGCGAGAGCACGCAAGCGGCTCCGGTGTTGAAGTTCTGGAAGCCGAGCGAGTAGACGAGCTGCGGCACGGTGAGGGTGGAGTGGTCGGGATAGCCGGGCTGGATGACCGAACCGGGCCCGATGCTGACGCCGGAGGCGAGCTTTCCGGCCACCAGCGCCTGGGTGTAGTACTGCATGGTCTGGACGACGCCCGTCACGACCGCGAACATCACGATCGGGGTGATCGACGGCCAGGTCACATAGCGGAACTTGTGGATCGCCCCGGCGCCGTCCAGATCGGCCGCCTCGTACTGGTCCTTCGGCACGTCCAGCAGCGCCGCCATGAAGATGACCATGAGGTCGCCGATGCCCCACAGGGACAGCATGACGAGCGAGGGCTTGGCCCACGTCGGGTCGTTGAACCAGTTGGGGGCGGAGATCCCGATGCTCCCGAGAATGTCGTTCACCGGGCCGGTACCGGGGTTGAGCAGGAAGACGAAGGCCACGGTGGCCGCCACCGGGGGAGCCAGATACGGCAGGTAGAACGCGGTGCGGAAGAAGCCGACCCCGGTCTTGACCTTGGTGACCAGAAGGCCGATGCCGAGGCCGAAGACGACCCGCAGCGCGACCATCACCACGACCAGCCACAGCGTGTTCCACAGCGCCGGGCCGAACAACGGCATCTGCTCGAATACGTACCGCCAGTTCCGCAGCCCCACAAAGGTCGGGGCCTCGATCTGGTTGTAGTGCATGAAGGAGAAATAGACGGTGGCGATCAGCGGATAGCCGAAGAAGACGGTGAAACCGACCAGCCAGGGGGAGAGGAAACCGAGGGTGCGCAGCCGCTGGCGCATGGCCTTACGGCGCAGGGCGGGGGAGTTCATCACAGTGGCCATGTCGCACTCCGTCAGTTCTGGGCCTGGAGATTATCGGCGTCGATTTCCTTGTCGAGTTCCCGCAGGCCCTTGTCCAGATCGTGCTCCTTGCCCGCCTCGACGCCGTAGGAGAAGTCCTGGAGGGAGACCACGTACTGGCCGCCGTTGATCGAGGCGGGCAGGGCGGTGCTGTATCGGTTCTGCGCGATGTCCAGGAAGGCGCGGAAGGTGGGGTCGGGGTCGAGCTTGGGGGAGGCGAGCGCCGCCTTGGTGGACGGCACGTTGTGGATGGCGTTGGCGAAGGAGACGACCTGGTTGGTGTCGGCGGTCAGGAACTTCACCAGTTCCCATGCCGCGTTCTGGTGTTTGCTGCTGTGTCCTATGCCGATCACCGTGCCGGTGAGATAGCCCCGGCCGTACGTCTCGGGCTGGTCGTCGGGCACCGGCAGGGGAGCGGTGCCCCACTTGAATTTCGCGCCCTTCATGTACAGGCCGCGCCATTCGCCGTCCATGTGCATGGCCAGCTTGCCGGTGAGAAAGGCGTTCTGCGAGGACATCTCGTCGCCGAACGAGGTACGGAACTTCTCCAGCGGACCGTAGCCGCCCTGGCTGCGCACCAGATCCTGGGTGGTGGCGAAGAACTCCTTGGTCGTCTTGTCCTTCGCCAGCCGCGCCTTTCCGTCCTTGCCGAAGTAGGCGGGACCCCACTGGGCGAAGAGGCGGTCCGGGCTGTTCTGGTAGAGCCGGAAGTTAGGCATGAAGCCGACCCGCTGATAGCCGCCGTTCTTGGTGCGCTTGGTCAGCTTGACGGCGTCCCGCTTCAGCTCCGACATGGTGCGCGGCGGCCGGGAGATTCCGGCTTCCCGGAACGCGTCTTTGTTGTAGTACATGCCGTACGCGTCGGCCAGCAGCGGCAGCGCGCACTGGTCGCCGTCATAGCTGGTGTAGTCCAGCAGCGTCTTGGGGAAGACCTTGTTCTTGTCCATTCCGGTCTTCTTCATGAACGGATCGAGGTCCGCCCACATCCCGGACGAGCAGTACTGACCGACATTGTTGGTGGTGAACGACGAGGCCACGTCCGGAGCGTCGTCCCCGCCGGCCCGCAGCGCCTGGTTCAGGGTGGCGTCGGTGACATTGCCGGTGGTCTTCACCTTGATGTTGGGGTGGAGTTCCTCGAACCGGGCGATGCTGTCATCGATCGCCTTGACCTCGGTATTCTCCGACCAGCCGTGCCAGAACTTTATGGTGACGGGTTTGGTCGGGTCGTCGGTCGCGCTGCCGGTGCTGGGATTGGCGCAACCGGCCAGCAGCAGGGCACCGGCGCCGAGCACCGAGGCGAGAACAGCCAGTCTTGGTGGCATGGCGGTACTTCCTTGCGGGGGAATCTGCGACGAAAGGCGGTGTCGAAACTCAGGCAGTGTCGAGGCTCAGGCGGTGTCGAAGCTCAGGCCGTGTCGAAAACGGTGTTACGGGCATCGGCGACCGCCTGACGCAGCGCGCCGATGAGTATCGGATCCCCCTCGATAGCGCTGATCCGCAATTCCGGCCGGGGCAGCGCGAGCCCCGTCAGCTCGGTCTCGACCAGCTCGCGCAGCCGCTCCCCACCGGCCTGCGCGACCTCCCCCGACAGCACCACCAGCTCCGGGTCGACCACCGCGACGACGGAGGCGAGCCCGGTGGCCAGCCGCCGGGCCAGCTCGGTCAGCACCTCGTCGCCCGCCCCCGGGGTGCGCAGCGCGGCGGCGAGCGCCTTGGCGGCCGTGGGCGCCTCGATGCCGTGCTCCCGGGCCAGCTCCACGACGGCGGGGCAGCCGACCAGCTTCTGGAACCCCCCGCCGCCGTCCGGCGCGGCCGCGGCGTCCGGTCCGCCGCGGGCGAGCGGCGCCCCCGGCAGTGGCATGTAGCCGATCTCCCCGGCTCCGCCGGTGGCCCCGCGTAGCAGCGTGCCGCCGAGCACGATGGCCGCGCCGACCCCCTCGTCGGCCCAGACGAGGGCGAAGTCGTCGAAGTCCTGGGCGGTGCCGTGGTGCTGTTCGGCGACGGCCGCCAGATTGACGTCGTTCTCGATGGTGATCGGGGTGTGCAGCACCTCGGCCAGCTCGTCCCGCAGGGCGCGCGACTGCCAGCCGGGCAGATGCGGTGCGTAGCGCAGGGTTCCGGTGCGCGGGTCGAGGGCGCCGGGGGTGCCGATGACGGTCCCGTGCAGGTCGGACCGGTCGAGCCCGGCCGCGGCCAGGGCGCCGTCGACGGCCTCGGCCACCAGCTCCGCGGTACGGCCGGTCAGGGACTCGTCGGTGGTCGGGGCGGTCACCCGGTGTTCCCCGACCAGCCGGCCGGTGATGTCGGCGACGGCGGCGGAGATGCCCTCCTGGTCCACGGCGAGCGCCGCGACATGGGCGGCGGCCGGGTTGATCTCGTACAGCTGGGCGTTGGGCCCGGGCCGCCCGGTCACGTTGCCGGTGGGCCGGACCAGCCCGGCGGACTCCAGACGGGTCAGCAGTTGCGAGGCGGTCGGCTTGGACAGCCCGGTCAGCTCCCCGAGCCGGGTCCGGGTGAGCGGGCCGTGCGCGGCCAGCAGGTCCAGCGCGGCCCGGTCGTTCATGGCGCGCAGGACCCGGGGGGTCCCGGGGGTGCCGTTGGGGGTGTTGTTGCCGGGGGGTGGTGCGGCCATGGTGGTGCCCCGCCTCACTCTGTTAAGAAACTTTCCTATTGATGAAAAGGAAGGTAGGGCGCTTCCGGGGCGGCGTCAATGGGGGTGAGCGTCCGGATTTGGCGTCTTCTTGGCGAAGCCATAGTCCTGGCATGGACAAGACATCGAAAGAGTGGCCTGACGACTTTACGTATCGCAGGGGGCTAAGTGAGATCGTCTTCTTTCGGGCCGTCTTCTTTCGGGCCGTCTTCTTCCCGTATACGCACGGCCTTGGTGATGGCAACGGCACTGCCGCTGGCCGCCGGTGCGCTCGCGGTGGGCATGCCCACCGCCCGGGCCGACTCCGCACCGTCCGGCAGGCACACCCTGAGCGCGACCAAGCCCGCCTGGGCCACGGCGAGTTCGGACCGGGGTGCCGCCGCCGACAGCGGTAAGGTCACCGCCCGCGTCTATCTCGCCGGGCGCGACGCCAAGGGGCTCGCCGACTACGCCACCGCCGTGTCCGACCCCTCCTCGCCCACCTACGGCCACTACCTGACGGCCCGGCAGACCCGGGCGCGGTTCGGGCCGACCCGGCAGCAGACCGACGCCGTGACCAGCTGGCTGCGGGGTTCCGGGCTCACCGTCACCGGCCACAACCAGCACTACGTCTCGGTGACCGGCGAAGTGACCGACGCCGAGAAGGCGTTCGGCACCCAGCTGCACAACTACACCAAGGGCGGCAAGGTCTACCGGGCCCCGTCCAAGGCCGCCACCGTGCCCGCCTCGCTGGGCGGCGCCGTCCTCACCGTCGTCGGCCTGGACAACGCGCCCAAGCGGGCCCGGCACATGGCCACCGGGGGCGAGACGCTGCCGCCGCCCGGAGCGGTCTTCAAGAACGCCGGGCCGTTCTCCAGCACTTACGGCTCCCGGACCGACAAGAGCCTGCCGTCCGCGTACGGCGCCAAGCAGCCGTACGCCGTCAAGGGGTACACCGGCAAGCAGCTGCGCGCCGCCTACGGTGCCAAGAGCCGCAACACCGGCAAGGGCGTGACGGTCGCCATCACCGACGCCTACGCCTCGCCGACCATCGCCGCCGACGCCGCCCGCTACGCCCAGCGCAACGGCGACCCCGCCTACCGCAAGGGCCAGCTGACGCAGGTGCTGCCCGCCGAGTACCGGCACACAGAGGAGTGCGACGCGAGCGGCTGGTACGGCGAGGAGACGCTCGACGTCGAGGCCGTGCACGCGCTGGCCCCCGCGTCCGACATCGTCTACGTCGGCGGCGCGTCCTGCACGGACGACGATCTGCTCGACTCGCTCGCCAAGGTCGTCGACAACCGGCTGGCCGACATCGTCTCCAACTCCTGGGGTGATGTGGAGGCCAACCAGACCCCGGACCTGGCGCTCGCCTACGACCAGATCTTCCAGCAGGGCGCGGTCGAGGGCATCGGCTTCTACTTCTCCTCCGGCGACAACGGCGACAACGTCGCCTCCACCGGCACCAAGCAGGTCGACACCCCCGCCAACTCCGCGTGGGTGACAGCGGTCGGCGGCACCTCACTGGCCGTCGGCAAGGGGAACGCGTACCAGTGGGAGACCGGCTGGGGCACCACCAAGTCCACCCTCACGGCGGACGGCAGTAACTGGGACTCCCTGCCCGGCGCGTACACCTCGGGCGCCGGAGGCGGCACCAGCAAGACCGTGCCGCAGCCGTTCTACCAGCGCGGCGTGGTGCCCGACGGGCTCGCCCGGGCGAACGGCGGAACCGCCAAGCAGCGCGTCACCCCGGACGTCGCGGCCGTCGCCGACCCCAACACCGGCTTCCTGGTGGGGCAGACGCAGACCTTCCCCGACGGATCGCTCCAGTACGGCGAATACCGCATCGGCGGCACCTCGCTGGCCGCCCCGGTGATCGCCGGGGTGCAGGCGCTGGCCCAGCAGGCGGGCGGCGGACGGCCGCTCGGCTTCGCCAACCCGTCGCTGTACGGCCGGTACGGCACCGCCTCGTACCACGACGTGACCGACCACCCGCTCGGCGCCGGGGTCTCGCTCGGTGTGGTCCGGGTCGACTACGTCAACAGCCATGACGCCTCGGACGGCCTGGTCACCTCGCTGCGCAGCCTCGGCCGCGACAGCTCGCTGAGCGCGGTCGTCGGCTACGACGACGTGACCGGGGTGGGCACCCCGGCCGCCGGATACCTGGCGTCGTTCGGCACGCACCGACGCTGAGCCGCCCGCACCGGCTATGCCGCCCGTCCTCTCTCGTTCAGAGGTTCACTTCGAGGGGGCGGGCGGTGTCGTCGTGGCGGGCGGCGTGAGGGGGCTGGCCGCAACCGACTGCGGCGAGTCCGGGTTGGCCAGCGCGGACGGTGCGTTCACCGATCCCGACGCGTCGCCCGCCTCGGACGCCAGGTTCGCCTCGGGCGGGTGGCCGACCAGCTGGATGCCCGCCTCGTCCAGCGCCTTCTTGATCCGCCAGCGCAGCTCGCGCTCGACGCCGAGTGCCTTGCCCGGCATGGTGCGCGCCGAGACCTGGACGATCATGGATTCCAGATAGACCGCGGTGAGCCCCAGCACCTCGATCGGCTCCCACAGCCGCTCGTTCCACGGCTCGTCCTTGGCCATGTCCACGCCGACCTGGTTGATCACCTCGCGGACCCGTTCCAGGTCCTCGTCGGCGCGGATCTGGACGTCCACCCCGGCCGTCGCCCAGCCCTGGCTGAGGTTGCCGATCCGCTTGACCTCGCCATTGCGGACGTACCAGATCTCCCCGCTGTCCCCGCGCAGCTTGGTGACCCGCAGGCCGACCTCGATCACCTCGCCGGAGGCCACCCCCGCGTCGATCGAGTCGCCCACTCCGTACTGGTCCTCGAGGATCATGAAGACGCCGGAGAGGAAGTCGGTGACCAGGTTGCGGGCGCCGAAACCGATCGCCACACCCGCCACACCGGCGCTCGCGAGCAGCGGCGCCAGATTGATCTGGAGGGCGGAGAGGATCATCAGCCCCGCCGTCCCCATGATCGAGAACGAGGCGACGGAGCGCAGCACCGAGCCGATGGCCGCTGACCGCTGCCGCCGCCGCTCGACATTGACCAGCAGCCCGCCGAGCGCGGTGCCGTTCACGGCCTGGGCCGTGCGGTTCATGCGCTCTATCAGCTTGGTGATCCCCCGCCGTACGACGGACCGGAGCACAAACGCGATCACCAGGATCAGGGCTATGCGCAGCCCGACGCTGAGCCAGGTGGACCAGTTGTCCTCCACCCAGCCCGCGGCATTGGTGGCGCTCCTGTGCGCATCGTCCAGAGACGGGGTCTGGGGACGAGGCGTCGAGTCAGCGGCCAGAGCAGCGGACCAGAACACAGCGGAAACCCTTCGTGTACGGCATGCCCGCGCGTATTGGCGCGCGCGCAATTCCTTCACACAGTAGCCGGGCGCGGGAAACCGCCGTTCCTGTGTTCGAGAGCGCGCGAGCGCGCCCGGGGGGCGCACGAAAGCAGGGGGAACGGCCTCAGCTCGCGGTTTCCGCCGCCCGTCGGGACCCGGTGATCGTCGGGGCGGCCCCGGGGCCGCCGCGAGCCGTGATTCTTGCCACTCCGGCGAGGTCTCCAGGGCCTCGTGTGCAGTGTGTGGGGGTCGTATACGTGCGGTACGCGGAAATGCCTCTCAACCGTTAACCCGGTGATAGTGGCGTTCCGGCCAGGGTTCAGGGGAAACTGGGTGAGATCGTCCCGGCGCGAGCCACGCGCCGCCGGCGTACAAGGAGGCATCCGTGCCGCATGTCCTGGTCCTCAACGCGTCGTACGAGCCGCTCGGCGTCGTACCGCTCCGCCGCGCGCTCATTCTCGTCCTCAACGACAAGGCCATCAGCCTCGAGGACTCAGGCGCCCTGATGCATAGCGCGACCCGCGCGATCCCCGCTCCCAGCGTCGTCCGGCTGAAGCGCTTCGTGAGGGTGCCCTTTCGCGGGCCCGTCCCGCTCACCCGCCGCGCCCTGTTCGCCCGCGACGGTGGCAGATGCGCCTATTGCGGTGGCGTCGCAACCAGCGTCGATCACGTCATCCCGCGCAGCCGTGGCGGGCAGCACACCTGGGAAAACGTGGTCGCCGCCTGTCGCAGGTGCAACCACGTCAAAGCAGACCGACATGTCGCCGAGATCGGCTGGCGGCTGCGTCATCAACCCGCGCCGCCGTCCGGCCTCGCCTGGCGGATCATCGGCACCGGCCATAGGGACCCGCGCTGGCTGCCATACCTGGAGGCATTCGGCGCGGACGACGCGATGGCCCGGATCGACGGCTGCAAATCGGCCTGAGATCCGGGCTGAAGCGTTTCTGAGGCTCGGCTCGCCCCCGAGGTGCCCCTTCGGCTCACCCGCCGAAGGGGCACCTCGGCGCGCTAGCCCTTGCCCGGCTTCTTGCCCTTGGTCTCCTCCACCGCGTACGCCGCGACCGACCAGAGCGAGTAGCCGAAGCGGGTGCCGCGCTCGATGCCCTGGATCCGGACGAACCGGGTGTCGGGGGAGTCCACCCCCACCATCTCCCGGCCGCCCTGGCCGTCGGTGACGGTCGCCGCCGTGCGCCAGGTGCGGCCGTCGGCCGAGACCTGGACCCGGTAGCGCGAGGCGTACGCGTCCTGCCACCGCAGATCGAGCCGCCCGAGGTGGGTGGGGCGGGCCAGTTCGAGCTGGAGCCAGGCGCCGTCCTCGGCGGGGGAGGACCAGCGGGTTCCGGAGTCGCCGTCGACGGCCGCGGACGCCGGGAAGTCGGGGGTCTCGTCGCCGGACGAGGTCGCCTTCGTGCCCTTGGCGCGGGCCAGGTCGGGGCCGCCGGTGCGGGGCAGGGCCCGGACGGTCAGCATGCGCTGCTCCGTCCCGAAGCGGACCGGGACGGCGTACGTGCCCGGCTTGGTGTTCTCGTCGACCGAAACCTCGATACGGGCGGTCGCCGTGGCCCCGCGCGGGGCCGTCACCCCCTCGGGGGCCCGGGCCGTGATGCCGCGCGGGGTGCGCAGCGTGAGCTTGTCGTTCACATCGCCGGGGCGCAGCGAGGTCAGCTCGGCCTTGATGGTCGCGGACCGGCCGCCGACCTCGGCGTCCACGGACGTGCGCGACAGCCGCAGCTCGGCGGCCGGGGTGTCGGCGAACCAGGGGGTTATCTCGTGCACGGTGGGCGGGGTGGTGCCCGCCGCCCAGCTGAGCCGGACCGCGTCGGCCCGTACGCCCTTGCCGCCGACCTGGGTGAAGCCGTCCGCGGCCAGCGCGCCGAGCCTGCGCCAGCCCTCGCCCGGCACATGGGCCTCGACGGTGCCCGAGCCTTCCGCGGACCGCCCGGTGAGCGCGGAGACCGAGGACAGCGGCCGGGTGCGGCCGAAGCGCACGGTGACCGGTTTGCCCGGGGAGGCCACCGTGGTGGTCGCCTTGCCGTCGGCGGCCGCGTGGTCGTCCTCGCGCGTGCGGAGCTTCTCCTTGCCCGAGCGCTTCACGCCGGACCAGTGGTCCGCCTCGGCCAGGGCCTTCTTCAGGAAGGGGTCCAGTACGTCCTTGCCCACCGTGACCCGGCTGTCCGCGATCTTCTCGCGGAGGCCCTCCACCGCGAGCCGGGCGGTCCATGCCTTGTCGCCGTCGCCGTGCGCCTGCGCGGTGAGCATGTCCACGGCCCGCACGCCCGCGTCGCCGTAGCGCCCGAGCTGGTCGAGCCAGGGCCGTACGTCGTCGCCGAGCATCCCGGACAGCCGCTCGGGGGCGTCGCGCATCGTGGCGAACGCCGCGCGCAGCCGGTCCGCCGCCCGGTCCAGCCGCCCCACGTCCGTACGGCCGACCGCCGCCCAGAAGTCGTCGGTCAGGGGGCGCAGATACGCGGACTCGTCGCCGCCGAGCACCGAGGACGCGTCGTTCCCGGCGAGCGCGTGCAGCGCCGCGCGGGTCTTGCGGTCCGGTCCGGCCAGGTCGTCGATGGCCGCCTGCCAGGACTCCTGGGGGCGGTAGCCGCGCGGGTTCCAGGCGAAGTCGGCCGCCGTGAACAGCGGGATGCGGGACGCGGTCGGCTGCTCCATGGCGTTGGCCAGCAGGGCGGCGGACTGGGTGGCCACGGCCGGGTCCCGGCCCGTGTAGGGGCCGAGGAAGATCCGGTCCTGGGCGTAGTCGTTGACCGGGTAGTTGTCCATGGTGACCAGCCGGTGGCCGAAGGCGGACCGGGCGTCGGCCAGCTCACCGCCGGTGATCGTCCTGGGCACCACCCCGACGCCGGTCCACGCCACCTCGACGGCGGTGTCCAGTTCGGCGGCCAGCGCGCGCCGGAACTCGGTGTCGCCGTCCTGGAAGTACTCGGTCGGCATCAGCGAGAGCGGGGCCGCGTCCGGGTGCCGCCCGGCGAGGTGGCGGGCGACCGCGTTGGCCATCCCGGCCTGCGCCTTCGCGGCCGCCTTCGGACCGGAACCGAAGGTGTCGGCGTCCTTGCCGCAGTGCCACTCGCTGTAGCTGACGTCCTGGAACTGGAGCTGGAAGGAGCGCACCCCCAGCGCCCACATGGCGTCGACCTTCTTCAGCAGCGCCTTCAGATCGCTGTCGGAGGAGAAACACATCTCCTGGCCAGGGGAGACCGCCCAGCCGAGGGTCACATGGTTGGCGCGGGCGCGGGTGGCCAGCTCGCGGAACTCCGCGCGCCGCTCGGCGGGGTACGGATCGCGCCAGCGGGCCTGGCGGTACGGGTCGTCGCCGGGCGCGTAGAGGTAGCGGTTCTGCTTGGTGCGTCCCATGAAGTCCAGCTGGGCCAGCCGGTCCCGCTGCGACCAGGGAGAGCCGTAGAAGCCCTCGGTGGTGCCGCGGACCGCCGAACCGGGCCAGTCGCGGACGGTGACCCCGGCGAAGGCGTGGGAGCCCTGCCCGGTCCGCTGGACGAGCAGCTGGCGCAGCGTCTGGACGGCGTGGAAGAGGCCGTCCGGCCCGACGCCGTCCAGCGCGACCGTGGCGCGCCCGTCCACCCGGCCGGTGGCCAGCCGGTAGCCGCCGGACGGAAGGTCGCCGCGCTCCGGAGCCCGCAGCGCGCGCAACGCGCTCTGCGCGCCCTTGCCTCCGGCGTGCACCACGAGTCCGCGCGCCGGGGGCGTGCCCCCTGGGGTGGCCTCGCTGACCGTACGCACCCCCGCGTCGTGCAGCAGGGCACGCAGCGCGTCCAGCGCGTACGGATCGGCGTCGCCGTCGGCGACGAGCGTGGCCTCGCCGGATATCGCCACGTCCGTCCCCTGTGCGCGCAGCGACTGGGGCCGCGGCCACACGGGCGGTACGTCCCCGGTGCTGTTCCGGTCCGGTGTGGAGGTCCCGGTGGTGCCGGGATCCACGGGTGCGGCGCTCGCCCCCTGGGCGCCGCCGAGCAGTCCGCCGATGACCGCGGCCGCCATGGCCGTCGCCCCCACTGCCCTCGGCCTCTTCCCCCGGAAGTGCACGGGCGTCTCCTTGATTCAGATAGCTGGCCCCGTCGTATCGGCCGCAAAAGGCGCCAATCGGCGACGAGCCCACCAGCACGCCGGTGAGGGTGTCAACGCGCATGACCGAACTGTCGGCATTGCCGCGAGCGCGGTGGTGCCGACGGTTGTGCGCCCCCTGCGGGCCGCCCCCCCCTGCGCGCCGTCGTGTCGCCCCCGCAATTCTGACGGATGAAGGCGGGCCCTGTCCGTAAGCTCTGTGTTCTCGACCCCTCCCGGCCGCGAAATCGCCTGTCCCGAAGGTGTGACGTGCGGCACGTCCGGGTGTCGTTTACGTCTGCGGTCGGCTTGAGTGGGTAGAGCTCGTCATTGACACACTGCCGACACCCCACGGAGGTCCGTGTGGCCGCGTCAGCTCTTCTTCCCAGCGCCCTGTCCAAACCCGTGCCCGAAGCCGTGCGCGAGCCGGACCCGTTCGCCGGGGTCTCCGACCCCGACTGCGGACTGTGCGGACTGGACGGTTTCGGGTCCGGTGTAGCCACCGAGGCGCCCCTCACCAGCGAGCCCCCGCTCGCCGACAACATCCCCCTGACCAGCGAGCCGCCGCTCGCCACCGAAATGCCCCTGACCAGTGAGCCGACCGCCGCCGGGACCGGCGCGGGCACATGCGTGGAGCCGATGGAGTACTGATGGGCAGAGCGCGGCTCGCCGAGCTGCACGGTGTCGCCACCTCTTACGAGCCCGCCCCGGGCCGCACCGTCCAGGTGCCCGAGGACACCGTCGTAGCCGTACTCGCCGCGCTGGGCGTGGACGCCTCCACCCCCCGATCAGTGAAAGACGCGCTGGACCGGCATGAGCGCCGACAGCGCGACCGGCTGCTGCCCCCCTGCGTGGTCCTGCGCCCCGGCGGAACGCCGCACCGGGCCCTGCCCGACGGCCTGGCCGAGGCCCTGCCCGACGGTACGGAGCTGCGCGTACGCACCGAGGACGGCGCGCCACGCGGGTGGGGGCCGGTGGCCGTCGACGGCCCGTTATTACCCGTCGGTACGCGATGGGTGCCGGGCGCGGACTTACCCCTGGGTACCCACGCCCTCACCGCGCACACCCCCGACGGGCGCACCGCCACCGCCGCCCTCGTCGTGGCCCCCGACCGGATGCCGTCGCCCCCGGCCCGCAGCCACGGCCTCCTCGTCCAGCTCTACTCGCTGCTGTCCGCCCGCTCCTGGGGCATGGGCGACCTCGGTGACCTGGCCGACCTCGCCGCCTGGTCCGGGCGCTCCTTCGGCACCGGATTCATCCAGCTCAACCCGCTGCACGCGGCGGTGCCCGGCACCCCGGCCGCCCCCACCGACCCCTCCCCCTACCGCCCCTCCTCGCGCCGCTTCCCCGACCCCGTCCATCTGCGGGTCGAGAACGTGCCCGAATACGCCCACCTCGGCGGCGCCGCCCGCGAGCGGGCCGACCGGCTGCTGGAGGCCGCGGCCGCGCTCCGTACGTCCGTCCTGCGCGACGGCGCCCTGATCGACCGGGACGCGGTCTGGGCCCTCAAGCACGAGGCCCTGGAGCTGGTACGGGCCGTCCCCCTCAGCCCCGGCCGCCGCGCCGCCTACTGCGACTTCCTCGCCGAGCGCGGCCAGGCCCTGGAGGACCACGCCCTGTGGTGCGCCCTCGCCGAGACGTACGGCCCCGACTGGCGCACCTGGCCCGACGGCCTGGCTGACCCGCGCTCCGCCCGCACCGCCCGCGCCCGCGGCGAGCACCTGGACCGCGCCGACTTCCACTCCTGGCTCGCCTGGCTCACCGACGGCCAGCTCGCCGCCGCCCAGCGCGCGGCGCTCGACGCGGGCATGGGCGTCGGACTGGTGCACGACCTCGCCGTCGGGGTGCACCCCTCGGGCGCCGACGCCTGGGCCCTGCAGGACGTCTTCGCCTCCGGCATGTCCATCGGCGCGCCCCCCGACGCCTTCAACTCCCGCGGCCAGGACTGGGGCCTCCCGCCCTGGCGCCCGGACGCCCTCGCCGCCACCGGCTACGCTCCGTACCGCGAGCTGCTGAGCGGCCTGCTGCGGCACGCGGGCGCGCTGCGCATCGACCATGTGATGGGCCTGTTCCGGCTGTGGTGGGTCCCCGAGGGCAGGCCGCCGACCGAGGGCACGTACGTCCGGTACGACGCGGACGCGATGCTCGGCGTGCTCGCCCTGGAGGCGCACCGGGCGGGGGCCGTCGTCATAGGGGAGGACCTGGGGACCGTCGAGCCCGGCGTACGGGAGGCCCTGGCCGGGCGGGGCGTACTCGGGACGTCGGTGCTGTGGTTCGAACGCGACTGGAACGGCGGCGGCGCCGCCCGTCCGCTGGCCCCCGGCGAATGGCGCGCCGACTGCCTGGCCACGGCCACCACGCACGACCTCCCCAGCACCGCGGCCCGGCTCACCGGCGACCATGTCGCCCTGCGCCACCGCCTGGGCCTGCTGTCCCGCCCCCTCGCGGCCGAGCGGGCCGCCGAGGCGGCCGAGGTCGCCGAGTGGACGGAGCTGCTGGGACGGCTCGGCCTGCTGCCGGAGGGGCCGGGCGACGAGGAGGCCGCGATCAGGGCCGTCCACCGCTTCCTGCTGCGCACGCCCGCGCGGATGGTGGGCGTGTGGCTCCCCGACGCGGTAGGGGACCGGCGCCCGCAGAACCTGCCGGGAACGTGGGATCAGTACCCGAACTGGCGCCTGCCGATCGCCGACGCGTCGGGAAGCCCGATGACCCTGGAGGACCTGGCATCCTCCCCCCGCCTCCACGCCCTGATGGCAACCCTGACCGACCCGGGTTAGCCCCCTCCGGGGGCAACCCCCACCCCGCCCCTCCCCGAACCCGGGGGCAGCCCCCGCTCCCCCCTGCGGGGCTGCGCCCCAGGGGCCCCCGGTTTGTGGGCAGGCGTTCCGCGAGGGGGCACCTCCCAGCGGTAGCTGGGGGAGGAACGGGTGGGCACAAACCGGCCACCGGGCCGCACTCGGCCACTGGCCTGCATCCCGGTCACCGGGACCGCCCCGGCCACTGACCGTGGCCCAGGCCCCCCGGGGCCGCGGGCTGGGGGCGCGGTTTTGGGCGTGGGCGGGGTGGGGGATTGCTGTCATGGACACAGCCACGCTCCGTGGAGGGGACCCATGCCCGGACGACGACGACCCGCCCGAAGACTCCGCACCCTCGCCCTCGCCACCATGGCCGCCGCGGCGACCCTGATACCCCTGGGCGGCGGCGCCGCCGCCCAGGACGGCTGCGAGGACCCCATCGCCAACGCATCGCAGCACGTCATCGAGGACTGCGACACCCCCGCCCGCATCATCGACAAGGCCGTGCACACCGTCCCCACCCCCGGCCAGCTCGCCTGGCAGCAGCGGGAGGTCACCGCCTTCACCCACTTCGGGATGAACACCTTCACCAACCGCGAATGGGGCTCCGGCACCGAGGACGAGAAGCTGTTCGACCCCGCCGCGCTCGACTTCGACCAGTGGATGGGCGCGTACAAGGCGGCGGGAGCCCGGCAGGTCATGCTCACCGCCAAGCACCACGACGGCTTCACGCTCTACCCCAGCCGCTACACGGACCACGACGTGGCCGCCAGCCCCTGGTGGACCCGCGGCCCCGGCGGCAGGAACCCGGACGGGGACGTACTCGGCGCGTACGCGAAGTCGGCACGGGCGGCGGGCCTCAAGGTCGGGGTGTATCTGTCGCCCGCCGACGGGGCCGAACTGCCGCACGCCTGGCACGCCCAGTGGGTCGAGAAGGTCCGGGAGAAGCAGGCGAACGGCGAGCAGCTGTCGCTGCCGGAGCGCATGGCGCTGGAGGACGCCGGCCGCGCGCCCGCGGGCCAGGGCCGGTACGGCAACGGCAGCACGCCCACCGAGCGCACCATCCCGACCCTCGTGCCCGGCGACGACCGCGCCGCCGACGTCGCCTCCGGCAAGCTCCCCAGCTTCCGCTTCACCGCCGACGACTACGACGCGTACTACCTCAACCAGATCTACGAGATCCTCACCCAGTACGGCCCCATCGACGAGTTCTGGCTGGACGGCGCGAACCCCTGGTCGGGCGCCGGGGTCACGCAGAAGTACAACGTCGCCAACTGGTTCCGGCTGATCCGCGCCCTCTCCCCGGACGCCGTCGTCTTCCAGGGCGCCCAGGGCGTGCGCTGGGTGGGCAACGAGGACGGCGTCGCCCGTGAGACGGAGTGGTCGGTGACCCCGTCCGCCATCGACCCCGGGACGGTCATCGGCGGCGGGCTGCCCAACGACTCCACCGACGCTGACATCGGCTCCCGGGCGAAGCTGACCGCCCCCGGCGTGAAGTACCTCCAGTGGTATCCGGCCGAGGCGGACGTCTCGCTGCGCCCGGGCTGGTTCCACCACCCCGCCGAGCGCCCCAAGACGGCCGCGCAGCTGATGTCGCTGTACGAGCGCAGCGTGGGCCGCAACGCCTCGCTGCTGCTCAACGTCCCGCCCGCGAAGAACGGCCGGATCGACGCCGCCGACGTCGCCTCGCTGACCGCCTTCGGCACGGCCGTACGGAACACCTACGGCTCCGGCCTGCCGACCGGCGGCGCCCCCGTGACGTTCGACCGGGTGCGCCTCGGCGAGGACATCCGGTACGGCCAGCGGGTCGAGGCGTTCACCGTGCAGGCGCGTACGGGGACGGGGGCCTGGCGGGACATCGCCTCCGGTACCACCATCGGCGCGCGGCGCATCCTGGCCCTGCCCACGGCCGTGACCGCCGACACGGTGCGGGTGCGGGTCAAGGAGTCCCGCGCGACGCCACGGCTGCTGCCGGTGACCGTCCACCGCGCGGCGAGGGCGGGAACGCCCTGAAGGGCGGGAGTGCCTAAGGGCCACCCCGGGCACGCGCCCGCCACGGGCGTCCGATAGCTTGAGCGTGTGAGCAACAAGGTCAAAAAGAACGCCGTACGCGCCGGTGCCGTCATCGCCGCGACGACGGCGATGCAGCTGATGTCGTCCCCCGCGTTCGCGCTCACCCGCGACGACGGTGACGACCCGGGTCCGGGCCTGAGCGTCGCCGAGACGCTGGGCCTCTTCGTCGTCGCCCCGATCCTCCTGTTCCTGGTGATCGCGGGCCTCGTCATGCTGGGTGACAAGAAGACGTCCCGTCAGCAGACCGACTGACGACGGGCGAGCGATCGTTGAAGCGCTGAACGGCGCTGCGAGGGCGCCCCTGGCCGACCGGCCGGGGGCGCCCTCGTCGTATGCGGGCCCTTCCCCGTATCGGGGGGCCGCCACGCGCCGGAACCAGGCGGTTTATTTTCGCTTTAACCTACGGTGCCGTAACCTACGGAGCCGTAGGTAAAGTCCGCCGTACCCGTCCCCAGGAGCTCCGCAGTGACCCTCGCCCCTTCCAGCCGCAACGGTCAGGCCGTGTGGAGCGACACCCAGCTCCTGTACGCGCTCGAAGAAGTCGTCGAGACCGAGCTGAACCGGCACCTGAAGGTCGCCAAGGAATGGATGCCGCACGAGTACGTGCCGTGGAGCGACGGCCGTAACTTCGACGGGGTGATGGGCGGCGAGGCATGGGCCCCCGACCAGTCCAAGGTCACCGACGTCGGCCGGATCGCGCTCGTGGTGAACCTCCTCACCGAGGACAACCTCCCCAGCTATCACCACGAGATCGCGACCCTCTTCGGCCGGGACGGCGCCTGGGGCACCTGGGTGCACCGCTGGACGGCGGAGGAGGGGCGGCACGGCATCGTCATGCGCGACTACCTGCTCACCAGCCGCGCCGTCGACCCGGTGCAGCTGGAGCGGTTCCGCATGACCCACATGGGTGAGGGCTTCGAGTCCGACAACAACCACAGCATGCTGCACACCGTGGCCTACGTCGCCTTCCAGGAGCTGGCCACCCGCATCTCGCACCGCAACACCGGCCACCACTCCGGCGACCCGGTCTGCGACCGGATGCTGGCGCGCATCGCCACCGACGAGAACCTGCACATGATCTTCTACCGGAACCTGCTCTCGAAGGCGTTCGAGCTGGCGCCCGACCAGACCATGTGCTCCGTCCGCGACGTCGTCGTCGGCTTCCGGATGCCCGGTCACGGCATGCCCGGCTTCGAGCGGGCCGCCGCGCAGATAGCGATTGGCGGCATTTACAACCTGCGCATCCACCATGACGACGTCCTCCAGCCGGTGCTGCGCTACCTCAAGGTGCTGGAGATCGGCGGGCTCGGCCCGGAGGGCCTGAAGGCACAGGAGGAACTGGGCCTCTACATGGGCGGACTGGACGACCAGGCCACCAAGTTCGACGAGCGCCGCGAGGCGCTGCTGGCCCGGCGCAGGGCCCGTGCCGAACGGGATTGATCACTCTGGCACCATCGGGTGATGGTCGATCATCCTTCGCACGGGACGTCCGGCGCGGCACCCGAGGAAATCCCCGGTGAAAGCCGTGACGCGGCAGCCGAGTTGCGGGCAGCGGCGGCGGCCGGGGAGCCGGGCGCGTACCGCCGTTACGCGGAACTCCTCACCGGGCGCGGGCAGTTGGACGAGGCCCTGCCCTGGTGGGCCAGGGCTGCCGACGCCGGTGACGCGGACGCCTCGCGCACCCTCGCGATATGCCACCAGGACCGCGGCGACTTCGCCGAGGCCGAACGGTGGTACCGCACCGCCGCCGACCGCGACGGCGGCTGCGCCCTCGGGCTCGCCCGGCTCCTCCAGGAGGCGGGCGACCCGGCCGGTGCCGAGGAGTGGTACGGGCGCGGGGCCGCGCTCGGCAGCGTCGCCTGCGCGACCAGCGGCGCCATGATGCTGGCCGCCCGGGGCGAGTGGGACACCGCCCTGGAGCGGCTGGCCGAGGCGTCCGCCGAGGGCGACGACGTCGCCACCCGCACCCGCAAGGTGATCGAGGACCTCCTCGCCGAGCTGGCGGGCTGGCGCGACGCCCTCGCCGACGCGGAGGCCGCGGGCGACCCCGAGGCCGCGTACGAGGCGCTGCGCGGGCTGCTCGACCCCGAGCGGGCGACCATGTACGACGCCTACCCGCACATGGTCGCCGAGGCCGAGGCGCTGTACGCCCGCGCCGCGGCGGTCGGCAGCGTCAAGGCCCTGGTCGACCAGGCCATCTTCGTCGCCCGCGACGCCGCCCGCCGGGACGAGGCCCACGCCCTGGTCGAGCGCGCCCATGAACGCGGCTACGACGGCGCCGCCTTCGTGCTCGGCGTCTGGTCCGAGGAGCGCGGCGAGCTGCGGGCCGCGGAGACCTGGTACCGCACGGCCGACGACGCCGACGGCGGCCACTTCTGGGCCTGTTACAACCTCGGCGTGCTCTGCACCCGTCAGCGGCGGCTGGACGAGGCCGAGGAGTGGCTGCTGTCCACCGGCATCGACCCGGAGCACTGGGACCCGTTCTCGGAGAGCGAGGAACGGGTCATCAGAGCCCTGGAGGACGTCGCCGCCATCCGCGCCGACCCCGGACGGCAGGGCTCCGCCCATTGGCGCGACCGCCTCCCCGCGCTGCGCGCCCACGCCCGGGACGGCGGGCCCGACGCCTGGTACGCCCACGCCGAGGCCCTGGACCACATCCACCGGCTCCCCGAGGCCGCCGAGTGGTACCGCAAGGCCGGTACCCCGCGCGCCCTCCTCGCCCTCGGCCGGATGCTTTACCGGTCGGGCGGCGCCAAGGGCACGCTCATGGTGCCGTACTACGAACCCGCCGCCGGTGCGGGCGACGCCTCCGCCGCGTACGACATCGGCCGCATCCACGACGACGCCGGGAACGGGCGCACCGCCGAGATCTGGTTCCACCGCGCGGCCCGGCTCGGCCACGGGGGCGCCGCGTGGTGGCTCGGCCGGACCTCCGAGGAGCGCGGCGGCGACCCGCAGCAGGCCGAGCGCTGGTACGTCCGCGCCGCCCGCACCGGCCTCGTACCGCCCGCCTTCCTCGCGGGCCGCAGCATGGTCCGCCGGGGCGCCCACGCCGACGCCGTACCGCTGCTGCACACCGCCCACGACGGCGACCACGCGGAGGCCGCGTACTGGCTGGCCAAGGCCGAACGCGGACTCGGCCGCCCGGAGGAGGCCGAACGGTGGCTGCGCACGGCCGCTGAACGCCATCCGCAGGCCGTGGGCGAGTACGGCGCCATGGCCCGGCTCGCCCTCCCCGACCCGCGCCCCGACCTCGCCGAGGTGCTGGTCGAACTGGGCCGCGACGAGGCGGCGGGCGAGGTGCTGACGGAGGTCTTCGCCGACCACCCCGGCCACCGCACGGCCCACCGCCTGGCAGCCGGAATCGCCCGCCGGAGCGGCGACCACGAGGCGGCGGCCCACCACGAGCGGCGAGCAGCGCAGACCGCCCCCGAGAGCGGCGCGCCCCAAACCCCCCGCGACATCCGCACCTTCCTGTCCCAGGTGACCACCCACCCCCGCTGAACTGCGGGGCGACGGCGGGGCTAGGGTCTGCGCCATGTGGCGAGGACGTCGGGCCGAGCGGAAGTATCCGGTGCCGTTGACGGTGCACCAGCTGTGGATGGTGTCGCTGTGCGCACCCGTGAACCGGGGCCCGGAAGCCTCACGGACGACGCTCTACCCGTTCGTACGCCTCGACGACGGGCGCGCCCGGAGCTGGCTGACCGAGCAGTGGGAGATCTCCTCGCGGGACGAGCTGCTGAGGCGTCTCGCGCACCTGGCCGATACGGGGTACCGCGCGCGGGCCTCGGCCCGCACCAGCACCTCCCCGATCGCCTGGGACGTGGGCCTCTACGTGGACGTCGTCCGCAAGGGCTTCGCGGCCGGTCACCTCGACGAGGCGGCCACCTGGCCCCTGCTGCACCAGATCGTCCCGCTCGCCAGGGACACGTACCGGTCCTGGCGGGAGTACGCCGAGGGCTATCTCACGGGGCGGGCCATCTGGATGGGCCTGCTGCGCGACTCCCCGGACGAGCACTTCCCGGCGTCGCAGCAGGTCTCGGACGCTCATCTGCGGGGCCTTCTGGACCCCGCCCGGGCCGAGAGCCCGTGGAACCGGGCCCCCTGGGAGGCGATCCATTACGCCGACCGGGCGCGCTGAAGCCACCGGAGGCCGGTGCGGGCCCCGGACAGGGCCCGCACCGGCCGGTGAGCGGCTCGGTCAGCCCGCCGCCGCGGCGTCCGCCGCGCGGGCTTTCAGCGCGCGCTCGACGCCCGCCCGCGACTCGGTCACCAGCCGCCGCAGCGCCGCACTGGGCTCGGCGGAGGCCAGCCACGCGTCCGTGGCGTCCAGCGTGCCCTGGGAGACCTGGAGCGCCGGGTACAGCCCCACCGCGATCTGCTGCGCCATCTCATGGCTGCGGCTGTTCCAGACGTCCTTGACCGCCGCGAAGTACTTCTCGGTGTACGGGGCCAGCAGCTCCCGCTGATCGGTCTGGATGAACCCGCCGATCACCGCCTCCTGCACCGCGTTCGGCAGTTTGTCGCCCTCGACGACCGACGCCCACGCCTCGGCCTTGGCGGCCTCGGTCGGCCGAGCGGCGCGCGCGGTGGCGGCGTGCCGCTCGCCCGCCGACGTCTTGTCGCGCTCCAGCTCGGCGGCGATCCCGGCCTCGTCGGCGCGCCCGGTCGCGGCGAGCCGCTGCACCAGCGCCCAGCGCAGGTCGGTGTCGATGGCCAGGCCCTCGATCGTCTCGCTGCCGTCCAGCAGCCCCGCGAGCAGGCCGAGCTGGGCGTCGGTGCGGGCCGTCGCGGCGAAGGCGCGGGCCCAGGCGAGCTGGTGGTCGCTGCCGGGGGCGGCGGCACGCAGATGCTCCAGCGTGGCGTCGGTCCACTGGGCGAGCCCGGTCTCACGCCACTCCGGCGCGGCGTACAGCTCGAGCGCGAGCTTCACCTGGCGGTGCAGCGACTGCACCACGCCGATGTCCGACTCCTTGGCCACGCCGGACAGCACGAGCGCTAGGTAGTCCCGGGTGGCCAGTTCGCCGTCCCGGGTCATGTCCCAGGCGGAGGCCCAGGACAGGGCCCGCGGCAGGGATGCCTCGAAGTCGCCCAGGTGCTCGGTGACGACGGCGAGCGAGTCGGCGTCGAGCCGGACCTTGGCGTACGAGAGGTCGTCGTCGTTGAGCAGGATGACGGCGGACCGCTTCGTGCCGACAAGGGCGGGCACCTCGGTCAGCGCGCCGTCCACGTCCAGCTCGATCCGCTCGGAGCGGACCAGCTTGCCGGTCGCGTCGAGGTCGTACAGCCCGATCGCGATGCGGTGCGGCCGCAGCGTCGGCTCACCCTTGGCGCCGGTCGGCAGCGCGGGGGCCTCCTGCCGTACCGCGAAGGCGGTGATGGTGCCGGAGGCGTCCGTCTCGATCTCCGGGCGCAGCACGTTGATACCGGCCGTCTGCAGCCACGCCTTCGACCAGGTCTTCAGGTCGCGTCCGCTGGTCTCCTCCAGCGCGCCGAGCAGGTCGGTGAGCCGGGTGTTGCCGTACGCGTGGCGCTTGAAGTACGCCTGGACGCCCTGGAAGAACTCGTCCATGCCGACGTACGCGACGAGCTGCTTGAGCACGCTCGCGCCCTTGGCGTACGTGATGCCGTCGAAGTTGACCAGGACGTCGTCCAGGTCGCTGATCTCGGCCATGATCGGGTGGGTGGACGGCAGCTGGTCCTGCCGGTAGGCCCAGGTCTTCATGGAGTTGGCGAAGGTGGTCCACGAGTGCGGCCACCTGCTGCCCGGCGCGTACGCCTGGCAGGCGATGGAGGTGTAGGTGGCGAACGACTCGTTCAGCCACAGGTCGTTCCACCACTCCATGGTGACCAGGTCGCCGAACCACATGTGGGCCAGCTCGTGGAGGATGGTCTCGGCCCGCATCTCGTACGCCGCGTCCGTCACCTTGGAGCGGAAGACGTACTGGTCGCGGATGGTGACCGCGCCCGCGTTCTCCATCGCGCCCGCGTTGAACTCCGGCACGAAGAGCTGGTCGTACTTGGCGAAGGGGTACGCGTAGTCGAACTTCTCCTCGAACCACTCGAAGCCCTGCCGCGTCACCGCGAAGATCGCGTCCGAGTCGAGGAACTCGGCGAGCGAGGGACGGCAGTAGATGCCCAGCGGCACCGACCGGCCGTCCTTCTCGTACGAGCTGTGCACGCTGTGGTACGGGCCGACGATGAGCGCGGTGACGTACGTCGAGATGCGCGGCGTCGGCTCGAAGTGCCAGACGTTGTCCTTGGGCTCGGGCGTCGGCGAGCTGGAGATCACCGTCCAGCCCTCGGGCGCGTTCACGGTGAACTGGAAGGTGGCCTTCAGGTCCGGCTGCTCGAAGCTGGCGTACACCCGGCGGGCGTCCGGCACCTCGAACTGCGTGTAGAGGTACGCCTGCTGGTCGACCGGGTCGACGAAGCGGTGCAGCCCCTCACCGGTGTTGGTGTAGGCGCAGTCGGCCACGACCCGCAGCTCGTTGCGCCCGGCCAGCAGCGACGGCAGCGCGATCCGCGAGTCCTGGAAGACCTCGGCGGGGTCCAGGGCGTCCCCGTTGAGGACCACCTCGTGCACGGTGGGCGCCACCAGGTCGATGAACGAGGACGCACCCGCCTCGACGGCGTCGAAGCGCACCGAGGTCACCGATCGGTAGGTGCCGCCCTCCTGCGCGCCGCTCAGGTCCAGCTCGATCTCGTACGCGTCCACGGTCAGGAGGCGCGCTCGCTCTTGCGCTTCCTCCCGGGTGAGGTTGGTACCAGGCACGTCGGCTCTCTCCCGTTCGTCATGTGCGGTATGTGCGGTACGCCATGCGTCAGGCGGATTGCCATCCTCGCACGTCGGAGCCGGTCGGCGCCGGTACATGACCGGCCGGGGAAACGCCGCGGGGGAGCGGCCGTCGGCCGCTCCCCCGGATGAGGTGTGGCGTCAGCTCAGGTCGGCCGCCACCAGCTCGGCGATCTGCACCGCGTTGAGCGCCGCGCCCTTGCGCAGGTTGTCGTTGGACAGGAACAGCGCGAGGCCGTTCTCGACCGTTTCGTCCGCCCGGATCCGGCCCACGAAGCTCGGGTCCTGGCCCGCGGCCTGCAGCGGGGTCGGGATGTCGCTGAGGGCCACGCCCGGGGCACCGGCCAGCAGCTCCACGGCCCGCTCGACGCTGATCGGACGCTCGAAGCGGGCGTTCACCTGGATCGAGTGGCCGGTGAAGACCGGGACCCGGACGCAGGTGCCGGAGACCTTCAGGTCCGGGATCTCCAGGATCTTGCGGCTCTCGTTGCGGAGCTTCTGCTCCTCGTCGGTCTCCAGCCGTCCGTCCTCGACGATCTTCCCGGCCAGCGGGAGCACGTTGAAGGCGATCGGGCGGGCGTAGACCTCCGGCTCGGGAAGGTCGAGCGCCGAACCGTCGTGGGTCAGCTCGGCCGCGCGCTCGGAGCCCTTGCGGATCTGGCTGTCCAGCTCGGCGACGCCGGAGAGCCCGGAGCCGGAGACGGCCTGGTAGGTGGTGGCGACCAGGGCGGTCAGCCCCGCCTCCCGGTGCAGCGGGCGCAGCACCGGCATGGCCGCCATGGTGGTGCAGTTCGGGTTGGCGATGATGCCCTTGGGGCGCTGCACCGCCGCATGCGGGTTGACCTCGGAGACGACCAGCGGGACGTCGGGGTCCATGCGCCAGGCGGACGAGTTGTCGATCACGACCGGGCCCTGCGAGGCGACCTTCTCGGCCAGCGCCCGGGAGGTGGCGCCGCCCGCCGAGAACAGCACGATGTCCAGCCCGGAGTAGTCGGCCGTGGCCGCGTCCTCGACGGTGACCTCGGTGCCGCCCCAGGGGAGCGTGCGGCCGGCGGAACGCGCGGATGCGAACAGCCGCAGCTGGTCGGCGGGGAAGTCGCGCTCGGCGAGTATCCTCCGCATCACTCCGCCGACCTGGCCGGTCGCTCCGACGATTCCGATCCTCATATGAACCCTTTTCCTTGGTCGTATCTCGTGATGGCGCCTACCCTTCCGGCCAGTGTCTCAGGCCCCGCCGTAACCCTTCCGTGACCAACGCCACGCTGGTGCGGCGCCCCGCGGCGGGTCCCGGGCTTCCCGCGCGGGTGAACACGAAGTGAGCGGAAGAATTCCTGTTCACGAGGGTGCGATGGCCTTTTTCTTCACGAAGATCGTCGTGAGGAGATCGGCGACCGGCGTTGCCATGTCGTTCACTCCCACGCCATCCCCGATGCCAACGATCCGAAGTGAGGACAGCCACCGCTGTCCACCCGCTTCGCGAATCCACTCGGGGAGAGATCGCGCATGTCCCGCATACGGTCCGCCGCCTCCGCGGTCGCCGCGCTCGACCGTCGCACCTTTCTCACCGCCGCGGCAGCCACCGGCGCCACGGCCGGTCTCGGCATCGCCTTCGGTCCCGGCAGCGGAACGGCGAAGGCGTCGCAGCCCGCCACGGTGCGCGCCGCGGGACGCAGGGTGGCCCAGGCGCCCGCCGCCCCCTCCGACGCCGGTACCACGCTGGAGACGTTCTCCGCGCCGACCACCGGTACCGGCGGCTACCGGCGCCTCGGCGACGGCCCGGCCTGGGAGCGCCAGGTGCGCACCGACATCATTGGCGCCAAGGGCGGCCGGGAGGACCGGCGCACCGCCCTCGCCTCGTTCGTCCAGCTGACGGACCTGCACCTGGCGGACGTTCAGCACCCGCTGCGCTACGAGTTCCTGCGCTCCGGGCGCACCGGCGCCTGGCGTCCCCACGAGGCGCTCACCGTCGTGGGTCTCGCCTCCCTCATCGAGCGCGTCAACGGGCTGCGCGGCGGCCCGGCCACCGGCGCCCCGCTCTCCTTCGTGATGACCACCGGTGACAACACCGACAACAACTCGAAGATCGAGCTGGACTGGTTCCTCACCGCCATGAACGGCGGCCGGATCACCCCCAACACCGGCGATCCGCGCCACTACGAGGGCGTGCAGAACAGCGGGCTCAAGGAGTTCTGGCACCCGGACCAGGCGCTGCGCGACTCCGACAAGCAGCTCGGCTTCCCGCGCATCGAAGGCTTCCTCGACGCCGCCCTGCGCACCGTCAACAGCCCCGGCCTGCGGCTGCCGTGGTACTCGACCATCGGCAACCACGACGATCTGGCGGGCGGCGTCTACTCGTTCGGCGCCGACTACATCGCGGACATCGCGACCGGCAAGCGGAAGCTCCAGCTCATCCCGGCCGACGAGGCCGCGGCGATCTACAAGGGCCAGCGCAAGGGCGCCGACCCCAAGGGCGCCGACATGAAGGCGCTGGTGGAGGCGCACGCCAAGGAGATGCGCACGGTCACCCCGGACGAGCGCCGCGCTCCCTTCACCCAGAAGGAATACCTCGCCGCGCACCTCGACCCGCTGGCCGCCGGGGCGGGCCCGGTCGGCCACGGCTACACCAAGGCCAACCTCGAAGAGGGCACCCTCTACTACTCGTTCCGGATCTCCGAGAACGTCGTCGGGATCAGCCTGGACACCACCGACCCGGGCGGCCACTACACCGGCTCGATCGGCACCGCCCAGCTGAAGTGGCTGGAGAAGACGCTGAAGGAGCACAAGGACGACTACGTCATCGTCTACAGCCACCACTACAGCGACAGCATGAACAACATGAACGCCGACCCGTCCCGCCCGGGCGAGGCCCGGCACGGCGGCGACGAGGTGGTCTCCCTCTTTCAGAGCAACCCCCACGTGGTGGCCTGGATCAACGGCCACAGCCACCAGAACGAGATCACGCCGCACGACACCTTCTGGGAGATCACCACCGCCTCCCACGTCGACTTCCCCCAGCTGGCCCGGGTCATCGAGGTCGTGGACAACCACGACGGCACGCTGTCCCTGTTCACCACGCTCATCGAGGCGGCGGCCCCGCGCCGCACCGACTTCGAGGACCTGTCGCAGACCGGACTCGCCGCGCTCTACCGCGAACTGGCCTTCAACGCGCCCGGCGCCAGCCAGACCCTCGCCGGTGACCCGGACGACCGCAACACCGAGCTGCTGCTGCGCAAGCCCTGAGCGCTCTCAGCCCCGAGCACTCTCAGCGCGGCAGGAGCAGCACATAGGGAGCCGGGCCGCGGTCGGCGGACGCGATCAGCGCCGTACGGACCACCGCGGCCTGCTCCTCCAGGCCCTCCCGGAGCCGCCTGGGCGTCACGCGCACGACCGTGATGCCCATCCCCTCCAGATGCTCGCGCCGCCGGGCCTGGGCGGTGCCCGGGACGGGCCCGCCGTGGCGCGGCGCCCGGGCGTCGATCTCCAGTGCGACCCCCTGATCCCGCCAGTACGCGTCCACCCCGCCGAGCGCGGGCCCGCCCGGCAGCCGCAGCTCCACGTTCCACAGCGGTTCGGGCAGGCCGTAGCCGCGCACCATGTCGTACAACCGGCCCTCGGCGATGGCCCGCCCCTCGGCGAGCAGCGCGTCCACGGCGTCGACGACATGCGGCCGGGACAGCAGCCGGGCCCCGCTCAGCTCCGTGACCACGGCCGCGGCGTCACAGTGCCCCTGGCGCACGGACTCGGTGAGCAGCGCCCGCACCGTCACCGCGTCGGAGAGCCGGGCGACCGCGTCGGCCAGCGCCCGGGCGACCGGGGCGACGGGCATCCCGGCGCGGTCCTGCGGCGACGGGAGGGGGTGGGCGCGGACGAAGCGCACGAAGCTGGTGGAGCGCAGCCGCCGGGCGTGCGGTACGAGGACGTCGACGCGGTCGAGGGAGGCCAGCGGGGGAGCGGAGGAGAAGTGGTGCAGGGCGAGCGCCGCGAGTCCGGTGATCATCGCCTCGCCGTCCCCTGCGGAATCCCCACGCCCGTGGTCGCCCGCGTGGCCGCGGCTCGCGGTGTACAGCAGCGCCGCGTACAGCCGCTCCTCGCCGGTCGGCGGCCCCGGGTGGAGCAGATGCACGCCCGGCAGGATCCGCTGCCAGGGGCCACCGGCCCGGCAGCGCTCGGCGGTCTGGGCCGCCGTCACGCCGTGCTCACGCAGCTGATGTGTGGTCAGGACCCGGCGGCGGGCGTCCGAGAGCTGGTGGAGGGGACGGGGGGACAGCGGTGTGTTGTGGCTCATGACCCCGCCATTCCCGCCCGCTCCACCCCGCTCACCGCTGTGACAGAACCGTCGACAAAACCGGACAACACCGCACTAAAGTACGGCAGTTCGAATGCCGAAAGGGCCCCCGCCGCGGCCGGTCATCCGGCGGCCCGCGCGTCGCACTCCTGTCCGCGCAGGGTCCGCGCGAGGTCGTCGCGGGCCTCCAGCACCAGTCGGCGCAGCGCGGACGGCGCCTCAGGGTGACCGGCCAGCCAGGCGTCGGTCGTGGCCAGGGTGGTGGCGTCGCCCTGCGTGCCCGGGAACAGCCCGCGCACGATCGCCATGGCGATCTCGATCGACCGCTCCTGCCAGATGCGCTCGATCGCCTCGAAGTAGCGTGGGGCGTACGGGGCCAGCAGCTCGCGCTGGTTCGGCTGGTCGAAGCCCGCGATGGTGGCCTCCACCAGCGCGTTCGAGAGCCGGTCGGAGTCCACCACCGTCGCCCACGCCTCGGCCTTGACCGCGGCCGAGGGCCGGGCGGCCAGGAGGCGCACCTGATGGCGCTTGCCGGACGCGGTGTCGTCCCGGGACAGCTCCGCAGCGACCGCCTTCTCGTCGGCCTCGCCCAGCGCGGCGAGCGACGCCAGGAACGTCCAGCGCAGCTCCTGGTCCACATCGAGCCCGTCGATCCGGGCCGACCCGTCCAGCAGCCCCCGCAGCATCCGCAACTCGGCCTCGCCGGAGGCGGCCTGGGCGAAGAACCGCGCCCAGGCGAGCTGGTGCCCGCTGCCCGGCGCGGCGAGCCGCAGCTCGCGCAGCGCGCCCTCGGCGATCCCGCTCCCGGCCTCCGTACGGCGCTCCGGCGCGGTGTAGTGATGCAGCGCCGACAGCGCCCACGCCTGGACCATCTGGAGCACGCCGATGTCGCTCTCCGCCCCGGCGAACCTCTCCACCAGCGTGAGGTAGTCGCGGGCGGGCATCAGCCCGTCCCGGGTGAGGTTCCACAGCGCGGACCAGCACAGCGCGCGGGCGAGGGGATCGCTCAGGTCGCCCAGATGCTCGCGCAGGGTGTCCAGCGAGACCTCGTCGAAGCGGACCTTGCAGTAGGTGAGGTCCTCGTCGTTGACCAGGATCAGATCGGGCCGCTCGGCCCCGGTCAGCTCGGTGACGACCGTACGCGGGCCGTCGACGTCCACCTCGGCGCGGGCGTAGCGCACCAGCGCCCCGGCGCGCTCCCCGGCGGCCGCGTCCTTCCGGTACAGCCCGACCGCGACCCGGTGCGGGCGCAGGGTGGGATGGCTGTCGGCCCCGGCCTCCTGGAGGACGGCCAGCTCGGTGATGTGCCCCTCGGCGTCATAGACGGCCTGCGGGGTCAGTACGTTGACCCCCGCGGTCTCCAGCCAGGCGCGGGACCAGGCCGCCATGTCCCGGCCGGAGGTCTCGGTGAGCACCGACAGCAGATCGGTCAGCCGGGTGTTCCCGTACGCATGCCGCTTGAAGTAACGGCGGGCCCCCTCCAGGAAGGCGTCCTGCCCGGCGTAGGCCACCAGCTGCTTGAGCACGGACGCGCCCTTGGCGTAGGTGATCCCGTCGAAGTTGAGCTTGGCGTCCTCCAGGTCCCGGATGTCAGCCGTGACGGGATGGGTGGACGGCAGCTGGTCGGCCCGGTACGCCCAGGACTTGCGGCGGTTGGCGAAGGTGATCCAGCCGTCGGTGAAGCGGGTCGCCCCGACCAGCGCAAAGGCCCCCATGAAGTCGGCGAACGACTCCTTGAGCCACAGGTCGTCCCACCACTCCATGGTGACCAGGTCGCCGAACCACATGTGCGCCATCTCGTGCAGGATCACCGTCGCCCGGTGCTCGTACGACGCCTGGGTGACCTTGCCGCGGAAGATGAACTCCTCGCGGAAGGTCACGCACCCCGGGTTCTCCATCGCGCCGATGTTGTACTCCGGCACAAACGCCTGGTCGTACTTCCCGAAGGGGTACGGATAGTCGAAGTGGTCGTGGAAGAAGTCCAGGCCCTGCTTGGTGACCGTGAAGATGTCGTCCGCGTCGAAGTGCTTGGCGAGCCCCTTGCGGCACAGCGCGCCGAGCGGGATCTCCAGCACCGAGCCGTCCGGCTGGGTGCGGCGGTACCGGTCGCTCTCGTAGTGGTACGGGCCCGCGACGACGGCCGTGATGTACGTCGAGATCGGCAGGGTCGGGGTGAAGCGGGTGGTCGCGGCCCCGTCGCCGTCACCGGACGGCTCGGCTCCGGCGACCGTCCCGTTGCTCAGCACCGTCCAGCCCGCGGGGGCGGTCACCGAGAAGGTGAACGGCGCCTTCAGGTCGGGCTGTTCGAAGTTGGCGAAGACCCGGCGGGCGTCGGCGGGCTCGTACTGGGTGTACAGATACACCTCGCCGTCCTCGGGGTCCACGAAGCGGTGCAGCCCCTCGCCCGTGCGGCTGTACGCGCACCGCGCGTCCACCACCAGCTCGTTCTCCCCGGCCAGCCCCTCCAGGGCGATCCGGGTCCCGTCGAAGACGGCCGCCGGGTCCAGCTCCCGCCCGTTGAGCCGCACCGCGACGATCTCCGGCGCCACCAGGTCGGCGAAGGACGCGGCGCCCGGCTCGGCGCAGCGGAAGCGCACGGTCGTCGTGGAGCGGAAGGTGCGCGGCCCGGGTCCGGTATCCGCCCCGACCGCGGACCGCAGATCGAGGGCCACGTCGTACGCGTCCACCGCCAGCAGCCTCGCCCGCTCGCGGGCCTCGTCACGGGTCAGGTTCTCACCGGGCACGTAGCGGCTCCCTCGTGTTCCCTCTCGCCATTCGGACAGCGGGAATCATGTCACGTGGCACTGACACCCGGCATCGGGGAATGGTCGCCGGGTCCGGCCACGTTGTCCGTACGGGACAACCCCCGATACCTCTTTATTCGCACGTGCCCGTCTGAGGAGAGACCGTGACCGAGACCGTCAAGACTCCTGCTGATTTCTGGTTCGATCCGCTGTGTCCCTGGGCCTGGATGACCTCGCGCTGGATGCTCGAGGTGGAGAAGGTCCGCCCGGTCGAGGTGCGCTGGCATGTCATGAGCCTCGCCGTCCTCAACGAGCCCAAGCTGGACGAGCTGCCCGAGCGGTACCAGGAGCTGATGAAGACCGCCTGGGGTCCGGTCCGGGTCTGCATCGCCGCCGAGCAGAAGCACGGCAGCGACGTCCTCGGCCCCCTCTACACCGCCCTCGGCACCCGCTTCCACAACCAGGGCCTGGAGAAGGACCGCGCGACGATAGTCGCCGCCCTGGAGGAGGCCGGACTGCCCGCCGACCTCGCGGACGCGGCCGACTCCGACGCGTACGACACCGAGCTGCGCGCCTCCCACAAGGCGGGCATCGACCTGGTCGGCCAGGAGGTCGGCACCCCGGTCATCGCCGTCCCCGGCTCGGACGGCGAGCAGATCGCCTTCTTCGGCCCGGTCGTCACCCCCGCCCCCAAGGGCGACGCCGCCGCCCAGCTCTGGGACGGCACCCTGATGGTCGCCGCCATCCCCGGCTTCTACGAGATCAAGCGCACCCGCACGGTGGGCCCGATCTTCGACTGACGCCCACCCTCGATACCCCTGTACGGCAGGGCCCCCGCGCGACTCGACCGCGCGGGGGCCCTGTTTTTCCGCCTGCCCGTGAAGGTTGAGAAGACGATCACGAGAGCAGGAGGTCTGTCGCGGCGCTACGGCGCGAGCAGCAGATTATGCGCCCGCTCCTTCGCCGCCGCGTAACGGCGGGCGACATCCTGCCAGTTGACGACCTTCCACATGGCCTCGATGAAGTCCACCTTCTGGTTCTTGTACTGCAGATAGAAGGCGTGCTCCCAGGCGTCGAACACCAGGATCGGCACCGTGCCCTGCCCCACGTTCCCCTGGTGGTCGTACACCTGCTCCACCACCAGCCGCCCACTCACCGGCTCATACGCCAGCACACCCCACCCGGACCCCTGGGTGGTCGCCGCCGCCTTGGACAGCTGCGCCTTGAACCGGCCGAAGGACCCGAAGTGCTCGGCGATGGCCCCCGCCAGCTCACCCACCCCGTCCGCCTCCAGCGGCTCCCCGCCACCGTCGCCGGTCATGTTGGTCCAGTAGATGCTGTGCAGGATGTGGCCCGACAGATGGAAGGCCAGATTCTTCTCCAGCCCATTGATCGACCCCCACTGGTCCTTCTCCCGCGCCTCCGCGAGCTGCTCCAGCGTGTCGTTCGCGCCCTTGACGTACGTGGCGTGGTGCTTGTCGTGATGCAGCTCGATGATCTCGGGACTGATGACCGGGGCCAGCGCCGAGTAGTCGTACGGGAGTTCAGGAAGTGTGTAGATGGCCATGCCAAGCCCTTCGGACCGCTTATTGCAATCAACTTGCAAGTACACCTTAACGGCAAGAGTGTTCTTCGGTGGCGGAGACCGGGGATCTGCTCCAAAAGAACGAGGCGGGGCGGGCCCTTGGACTCAAGGACCCGCCCCGCCTCGGAAGCGGAGGAGAAGAGAGATCAGCGTCGCGCCGACACTGCCTTCTGACGGGCGTAGCCGATGGCGGCGAGTACGACCGTCATGCCGAGCGTGAAGTACAGCTGCGTGCTCGTGTCGTCCTCGCGGAGCATCAGGAGGAGGACGGCGAGGGTGGCGGCCAGGGCGACGTAGGTGAGGTACGGGAAGAGCCACATCTTGACGACCAGCTTCTCGGGGGCCTCGCGCTCCAGGCGGCGGCGCATCACCAGCTGCGAGACGGCGATGAAGCCCCAGACCACCAGCACCGCGGCGCCGACCATGTTGAGGAGCCACTTGAAGATGGTGTCCGGCCACCAGTAGCTGAGCAGCACCGCGACGAAGCCGAAGAAGGACGAGGCGAGCACGGTGAGGCGGGGGACGCCGCCGAAGACGCGGCCGAGGACGGCGGGGCCCTCGCCGCGGACGATCAGGGAGTAGGACATGCGGGAGGCGCCGTAGATGTTGGCGTTCATCGCGGAGAGCAGGGCGATCAGCACGATGACGTTCATGATGTTGCCCGCCGCCGGGATGTCGAGGTGGTTGAGCACCGCCACGTACGGGCCGTCCTTGACGACCGCGGCGTCGTTCCACGGGATGAGCGTGACGACGACGATCATCGAGCCGACGTAGAAGAGGGCGATGCGCCACATCGCGGTGCGCACGGCTCCGGCGACGCTCTTGACCGGGTTCTCGGACTCGGCCGCCGCGATCGTCACCGTCTCCAGGCCGCCGTAGGCGAAGACGGAGGCCAGCAGGCCGACGACGAGGCCGTTCGCGCCGTTGGGCATGAACCCCCCCTCGCCGGTGAGGTTGCTGCCGCCGGGGGCGTCGGTGCCGGGCAGGACGCCGATGATGGCGAGGACGCCCAGGATGAGGAAGATCGAGATCGCGGCGATCTTCAGCGCGGCGAACCAGAACTCGAACTCGCCGAAGTTGCTGACGGCCGCCAGGTTCGTGCCGCAGAACATCGCCATGAAGAGGGCGACCCACATCCAGGAGTCGGTGCCCGGGAACCAGTGGACCATGATCCCGGCGGCGCCGATCGCCTCGGCGGCTATGCCCACGCACAGCAGCACCCAGAACATCCAGCCGACGGTGAATCCGGCCCATGGCCCGATCGAGCGCTCGGCGTGCACGGAGAACGAACCGGAGGCCGGGTTGGCCGCCGACATCTCGCCGAGCATCCGCATCACGAGCATCACGAGCAGCCCGGAGAGCGCGTAGGCGAGGATGATCGACGGCCCTGCGGCGGCGATTCCGGCACCGGAGCCGACGAACAGCCCGGCGCCGATGACCCCGCCGAGGGCGATCATCGACAGATGGCGCTGTTTGAGGCCGTGCGAGAGCGGCCGCGAGGCGTCCCCGCCCGCGTCGGTCGCCTTGGTGCCGCTCTGCGGCGCTGAGGACGCAGGTGTCGGGTTCATGGCTGGTCTCTGTCCCTTGTGTGAGGGGCGGGCGGATGCAAAACGCCCCCAGTGTGGGGTGTGCGTCCGATCAGGACAACATTGATGTCAAACTTTTCTGGATATCGGACATGATGGTCACGCTCCGTATCGCGCCAATCTGCGTACCAATCTGCCGAAGCCGCCAAGCCCGGGGCCCGGCCTTTGTGGTCATCCGACGGTGTGCGGCGCCTCCACGCCGGGTTACCGTCGCGTAGTCCACCCCCTCCTGACCTCGGAGTTCCGCTGATGAGCACTGTTTCTGCCGCCGCCTCGACCGGGACGGTCCTCGCCGACGCGGTCTTCCCCGCCCGGCGTGTTCTCGCCCGGGACGCCGCGCTCGTCGTGGGCGGCGCCGTGCTCACCGGTCTCGCCGCGCAGATCTCGGTGCCCGTCCCCGGCTCGCCGGTGCCGGTGACCGGCCAGACGTTCGCCGCGCTGCTGGTGGGCACCTCGCTCGGGGCCCGCCGCGGCTTCCTGTCGCTCGCGCTGTACGCGCTGGCCGGGATGGCGGGCATGCCCTGGTTCGCCGAGGGCGACTCCGGCGCCACCATGCCGTCCTTCGGCTATGTGCTGGGCATGCTGCTCGCCGCGACCGTGGTGGGCGCACTGGCGCGGCGCGGGGGTGACCGGGGAGCGCTGCGCACCGTGGGCACCATGGCGGTCGGCTCCGCGATCATCTACGCGATCGGCGTCCCGTACCTGGCGCTGGCCACGGACATCTCCCTCGGCCAGGCGGTAGCCGCCGGTCTGACCCCGTTCCTGATCGGGGACGCGCTGAAGGCGGCGCTGGCGATGGGCGCGCTGCCGACCGCCTGGAAGCTGGTGGGCCGCCGCGGCTGAGCCGTACACCACTGGGACACGCGCCTCCTGGATATGCGTCGGGCGGGCTGGTTCTCCAGCCCGCCCGTCCCATGTCCGATGTCCGATGTCCGATGGCCGAGGGTTACGAGCCCACGGAGTCCTTGGAGCGGCTGTCGGCCGGGGCGACCGGCTTGGGCCCGGCGACCCGGTCCCGTACCAGCGCGATGCCCACCACGAGCGCCGCCGCCAGGGCGGACAGCAGCACCTGCTCGCGTCCGTCGTCGTCGGTGAGCATGTAGACCAGCACGAACGAGATCATCCCGATGGTCGCCCAGGTCAGATACGGGAAGCCCCACATCCGGACGACGAGCTTGTCCGGGTTCTCGCGCAGGATGATGCCGCGCATCCGCAGCTGGGTGAAGCAGATCACCAGCCAGACGAAGAGCGCGACCGCGCCCGAGGAGTTCAGCAGGAACTCGAAGACCGTGTCCGGCCACTGGTAGTTGAACCAGACCGCGACGAAGCCGAAGACGACCGAGCCGAGGATCGCGGCCTGCGGCACACCGCGCGGGTTCACCTTCGCGAAGGCGGCCGGGGCGTCACCGCGCTGCCCGAGCGAGAAGGCCATCCGGGAGGCGGTGTAGAGGCCGGAGTTGAGACAGGAGAGCACGGCGGTCAGCACGATGACGTTCATGACCTGACCGGCGTGCGGAATGCCGATCGATTCCAGTGCGGCGACGTAGCTGCCGTCCTTGGTGATCGCCTTGGAGTCCCAGGGCAGCAGGGTGACCACGACGAAGATCGAGCCCAGGTAGAAGACCGCGATCCGCCAGATCACGCTGTTGGTGGCCTTGGAGACGGCCCGCTGGGGGTCCTCGGACTCACCGGCGGCCAGGGTGACGATCTCGCTGCCCATGAAGGAGAAGACGACCAGCAGCACGCCGGTGAGGATCGCGCCCGGACCGTTGGGCAGGAAGCCGCTGTGGTCGGTCAGATGGTGCAGCCCCGCGCCCTCGTTCTCGGAGCCGGGCAGCAGGCCGAAGACCGCGAGCCCGCCGATGACGATGAAGGCGGCGATCGCGACGACCTTGATTCCGGCGAACCAGAATTCGAATTCACCGTAGGAGGAGACCGAGGCCAGGTTGGCGGCGGTGAGAACGAGCATCACGATCAATGCCCAGCCCCACTGCGGTACGGCGGGCCACCACCCCTCCAGGATCTTGGCACCGGCGGTCGCCTCGACCGCCAGCACCACGACCCAGAAGAACCAGTAGAGCCAGCCGATCGAGAAACCGGCCCAGCGGCCGAGCGCCCGGTCGGCGTAGGCGGAGAAGGAACCGGAGGTCGGGTTCGCGGCGGCCATCTCGCCCAGCATGCGCATCACGAGGACGACCATGATGCCGACGAGTGCGTAGGAGACGAGGATGCCCGGCCCGGCCTTGGCGATACCGGCGCTGGAGCCGACGAACAGCCCGGCGCCGATCACCCCGCCGATCGCGATCATGGACAGGTGGCGATTTTTGAGCCCGGGCTTGAGGCCGTCGGGGGAAGTCGCTGGTTGCGCGCTCATATGGCTCGATCCTTTGCTTCCGGGTTACGAGCGACGCCAGTGAATCTCAGGAGAACCAGCAGGTGAACCTTTGATTTCAAATCGTTACTTGAGGTTTTCATGAGGTTCCTTGGTGTTGCATAGCAATAACGGGCGCCTACCCGCCTCGGCGGGAAAGACACGGCCATGCCACACTCGGGGCATGCGCGTGTACCTCGGCTCCGATCATGCCGGTTACGAACTGAAGAACCACCTCGTGGAGTGGCTCCGGGCGGGCGGTCATGACCCCGTCGACTGCGGGCCGCACATCTACGACGCCCAGGACGACTACCCGCCGTTCTGCCTGCGTGCCGCCGAGCGGACCGCCGCCGACGCCGACAGCCTCGGCATCGTGATCGGCGGCTCCGGCAACGGCGAGCAGATCGCGGCGAACAAGGTCGAGGGAGTGCGCGCCGCACTGGCCTGGAGCGAGCAGACCGCCGCCCTCGCGCGCGAGCACAATGACGCCAACGTGATCAGCGTCGGCGGGCGCATGCACACCCGGGAAGAGGCGACCAAGTTCGTCGAGATCTTCCTGGCCACCCCGTACTCGGGCGAGGAGCGGCACACCCGCCGCATCGCCATGCTCGCCGACTACGAGACCACCGGCGAACTGCCGCCCGTCCCGGCCCATCACCCCGCCGGCGACTGATGCCCGAAGGGCACACGATCCACCGACTGGCCGCCGACCACCTCGACCGGTTCGGCGGCCGGCCTGTCCGTGCCACCAGTCCCCAGGGCAAGTTCGCCGACGGGGCCGCCCTCGTGGACGGGCAGGTGCTCGAGCACGCCGAGGCGCACGGCAAGCACCTCTTCCTGGACTTCGCGGCCACCGGCTGGGTCCATGTCCACCTCGGGCTCTTCGGCAAGTACACCTTCGGCCCGGCCCCCGTGCCGCCGCCCACCGAGACCGTACGGCTGCGGCTGGCGGGCCCCGGGGGGTACGCGGATCTGCGCGGGCCGACCGCCTGCGCGCTGATCACCGAGCCCGAGAAGCAGGCGATCCACGACCGCCTCGGCCCCGATCCGCTGCGCCCCGATGACGGCGACGCCGCCTGGGCCCGGATCTCCCGCAGCCGGGTCAGCGTGGCCGCGCTGCTGATGGACCAGAAGGTGGTCTCGGGTGTCGGCAACGTCTACCGCGCCGAGGTCCTGTTCCGGCACGGTATCGACCCGTACCGCCCGGGCCGCGGGCTGGCCCGCGCCGAATGGGACGCGATCTGGTCCGATCTCGCGGAGCTGATGCGCGAGGGCGTACGGAACAACCGGATCGACACGGTCCGCCCCGAGCACACCCCCGAGGCCATGGGCCGTCCGCCGCGCGTGGACGACCACGGCGGCGAGGTCTACGTCTACCGCCGGGCCGGGCAGCCCTGCCTCGTCTGCGACGGCGAGATCCGCACCGCCGGTCTCGCCGCCCGCAATCTGTTCTGGTGCCCCGCCTGCCAGCGGACCTAGAGCGACCGCCAGAGGCTCCTGGCAGACCGCCAGAGGCCCCTGGCAGGCCGTCAGAGACCCCTGGCAGCCCGTCAGGGGTGTTCAGCCCCTCGGCAGCCGTCAGCCGTCAGAAGTGGAGCGGAAGCCAGGGCGCGACCGGGGAGAGGAACGCGGCCGCCGCCTCCGCCAGCGCGCCCTGCCGCACCTCCCGGACCCGGCCCGCGCCCGCCAGCGCGGCCAGCGAGACCCCGCCCAGGTAGGCCGCGCCCAACTCCCGTACGCCCAACCGGAGATCGGGCGCCCGGCCGGTGCGCTCGCAAGAGGCGCCCGCGGTGTCGCCGGAGAGCCGCCAACGCCCCTCGTTCCAGGGGCAGAACGGGTCCGAGACCTCGAACACCACATCCACCGGGGCGGTGTACGTACGTGCCGCCAGCGCCGCGCCGACGTCCACCGGTCGCAGATACAGCGCGTCCCGCAGCCGCACCCCGCACCGCCGGATGTCGGAGACCAGCTGCGTCCAGGGATCGTCGACCGGGCGGGTGTTCGTACGGATCACCGAGGTCAGGTCGAGGTCGAAGAGGAAGCGCCACAGCGCCGCGCCGGACGCCGGATCGAGGGCCTCCAGATCGCGCAGCACGACCACCCCCTTCGGCCCGGCCAGATCCCAGTCCGGCTTGACCGCGAAGCGCGCGTACCCGCTGACCTCGCCGCCCGACTCGGCCAGCACACAGCGCAGCGGGGACGCCCCCTCGCGGTCGCCCGGCGGGTCGAGCAGCGGAACCCGCTCCCAGCCCGGCCGCCGCTCCAGCCTGCCCGGCCGGGTGGCCAGGAGCCGCGCGTAGACCGCCTCACACGTCTCCACGGCGGAGTCCGGCGCCACGGCCCGCAGCCGTACGCCGTCGGTGCCCTCCGGGACGGTCAGCCGCACCCGGGCGGTGTCGATCTCGGCGTGCGCGCTCTGGGTGGCCGCGCCGTATCCGAACCGTCCATAGATGTCCGGTTCGGAGGCGGTCAGGATCGCCAGCGGCTCGCCCGCCGCGCGGATGTCGTCCAACTGGCGCCGCATCATGGCCCGCAGCACGCCGCGGCGCCGATGGGTGGCCTGCACGCTGACCATGGTGAGACCGGCCGCGGGGACGAGCGCCCCGCCCGGCACCGACAGCCGGAAGCTGGCGAGCGACGCCGTGCCGACGACGTCCTCGCCGTCCCAGGCGCCGATGGAGCGCTCGCATTCGGTCAACTCCCGCCAGAGCGCGGATTCCTCCGGTGCTTCGGGCACACCGCCGAAGGCGAGGAGCACCTTTCCGTACCAATCATCCCAAACGGTCGGATCGAGCACCTTCAGCTCTGTGGTCATATCCCCATCCCTAGCAGCGGTTTCCCGTACACGCGAACGAATATCGCTTACGATTGCCCCCCTGGCTGGGTGGTTCAACGCGCCACGAATCGACGCGCGTCCGAACGGGTGGGTAGGGTCCCGATGCAATGACTGGCGGCGCGGACACTCCGATGGCCCGGATGCGCAAAGCTCTGCACCGGGCTCGCACAGGCGTGCGTAAAGCCGGAGTCGACTACTTCCGCGGCGAGGGCTCCGACCGGCTCGCCCTCGCCCTGCTGCTCCTCGCCGTCCCCGCCATCGCCGGCGGCACCATCGCCACCCCCGACTGGTGCGCCCCCTCCGCCCTCGTCCTGCCGATCGTCGCGGGCGGCCTGCTGCTGCGCCCCGCCAGCCTGCTCGCCCTGTACGCGGCCGCCGCCTCCGCCCTCATCGTGGAGTCCGCCGTCCTCGGCCCGTACACCGAGGAGGACACCTCCGCCCGGGTCACCCCCGGCACCATCCTCGTGGTCGCCGCCGTCGGCTTCTCCGGGCTGCTGATCGCCCAGTTCCGCAGCCGGGTCGGCGTGCCCTGGCGGCGCGGCGGCACCATGCTCTTCGACCTGCGCGAACGCATCCGCGTCCAGAGCAAGCTGCCCGCCCTGCCGCGCGGCTGGCACCGCGAGATGGCGCTGCGCCCGGCCGGTGGCCAGTCCTTCTCCGGCGACTTCGTGGTCGCCGCCCGCACCGGCAACGGCGGCCGCACCCTCGAAGTCGTCCTCACCGACGTCTCCGGCAAGGGCATGGACGCCGCCTCCCGCGCCCTCCTGCTCTCCGGCGCCTTCGGCGGCCTGCTCGGCTCGCTGCCCCCGCACGGCTTCCTCCCGGCCGCCAACGGCTATCTCCTGCGCCAGGACTGGGAAGAGGGCTTCGCGACCTCCGTCCACCTGGTACTCGACCTCGACAGCGGCGACTTCGAACTCTTCTCGGCCGGTCATCTGCCCGCGCTCCAGCTCAGCGCGGGCACCGGCAAATGGGAGGAGAAGTCCGCCGACGGCCCGCTGCTGGGCGTCTACGACGGTGCCCAGTTCGACCCCACCAAGGGCACCCTGCGCCCCGGGGACGTTCTGATGCTGTTCACCGATGGCCTCGTCGAGACCGCCGACCGCGACATCAGCGAGGGCATCGACCACCTGACGGGCGAGGCCGACCGCTATGTCGCCTCCGGCTTCCAGGGCGCGGCCTGGCATCTGATCGAGACGGTGGCGAAGGACGTCAACGACGACCGGGCGCTCCTGCTGATCTGCCGCCAGTAGGACCGTCGTACCGGGCCGTCGTCGTCCGTACCGGCTTGCCGGGCCCGCTTACCGGGGGTTAACCCCACCCCGATACGGCGGTGACCGCCATGGCCCCGGGACACCCCCGATCCCTACGTTCGTAGGACGTCGTAGGACATCGGGCGAACTCCGGAGAAGGGCCACCACCATGCGGCTGCGCAAGCGGCGTACGACAGCGGGGCCCCCGGCACCGCACCCCGCCCCTGCCACCCACGCCATCGAACTCCATGGCGTCCAGCGCCGCTACGGCCGCGGCGGCAACGCCGTGCACGCGCTCCGCGGCATCGACCTCGCCCTCCCGCACGGCAGCTTCACCGCCGTCATGGGCCCCTCGGGCTCCGGTAAGTCGACATTCCTGCAGTGTGCCGCCGGGCTCGACCGGCCGACCGCCGGGTCCGTCACGCTCGGCGGCACCGAGATCACCGGAATGAGCGAGAACAAGCTCACCACGCTGCGCCGCAGCCGCCTCGGCTTCGTCTTCCAGTCCTTCAACCTGCTGCCCTCCCTCACCGTCGAGCAGAACGTGCTGCTCCCGATGCGGCTCGCCGGTGCCCGCCCCGACCGCGAGCGGGCCCGCGAGGTGCTGGCCCGGGTCGGGCTGCACGAGCACGCCCGGCGCCGCCCGGGACAGCTGTCCGGGGGCCAGCAGCAGCGTGTGGCCATCGCCCGCGCCCTCGTCACCAGCCCGGACGTCGTCTTCGCCGACGAGCCGACGGGCGCCCTGGACACCGTCACCGCCGCCGAAGTGCTCGGGCTGCTGCGGCACGCGGTGGACGCGCTCGGCGCGACCGTGGTGATGGTCACGCACGACCCGGTCGCCGCGAGCTACGCCGACCGGGTGCTCTTCCTCGCGGACGGGCGCGTAGCGGACCGGCTCACCCGCGCCCCGGCGCACGAGATCGCCGACCGGATGACCCGGCTCACCGCCCGCACCCCCGCCGCCGCTCCCGCGGCCCCCGCCGCCCTCGCCGCCGTCCGGTGAGGGCGCTCACCAACGGGCTGGCCCGCGCCTCCGTCCGCTTCAAGCCCGCCGCCTTCGCGGGCACCTTCGTCGCCCTGATGATGACCGCGATGATCGTGTCCGCCTGCGGCATCCTTCTGGAAACCGGCATACGGGCCTCCGTACCGCCCGAGCGCTACGCGAGCGCCCCGGTCGTCGTCGCCGCCGACCAGCGCGCCCACCACATCGTCGGCCACGGCGAGGAGCGGGAGGACGAGTCCGAGCCGGTCCCCGACCGGGCCCGGCTCGACGCCGCGCTCGTCACCGCCGCCGCCCGCACCCCCGGGGCGGCCGCCGCCGCGCCCGACACGACCTTCCCGCTGGGCATCGTCGGCGCCCCGGAGGGCGCGCTGACCGGCCATGGCTGGGGCGCGGCGGCCTTCACCGGCGTGACGCTCGCCACCGGCACCCCGCCCCGGGCGGGCGACGTCGTGCTCGACGAGGGCGCCGCCCGCGCGGCGGGCATCGGCGTGGGCGGGCGCGTCACGGTGAGCGCCCCGGACGGTCGGCACGCCTTCCGGGTGTCCGGCATCGCCCGTGGCGGCGCCGCCCCCACGGCCTGGTTCACCGACACCCGCGCCCGGGCCCTGTCCGGCCACCCCCGTACGGTCGACGCCATCTTCGTCCGGCCCGCCCCCGGCACCACCCCGGACCGTCTGGCCGCACGCCTGAAGGACGCGTACGGGAACGAGGCGGGGGTCCACACCGGGGGCGGGCGCGGCGCGGCCGAGGACGTCTCGCTCGCGGGCGCGCGGGAGCTGCTCGTCGCCCTCGGCGGCTCCTTCGGCGGGATCGCCACCGCCGTCGCCGTCTTCACCGCCGCCGGTACGGTCGCCCTGTCCGTCGGCCAGCGCGCCCGCGAGGTCGCCCTGCTGCGCGCGATCGGCGCCACCCCGCGCCAGATCCGCCGCTCCCTCGCGGCCGAGGCGCTGCTCGTCGCCCCGCTCGCGGGCGCGCTCGGCTGTCTGCCCGGCATCGCCCTCGCGGGGTGGTGGTTCGGACAGCTGAAGGACAAGGGCGCGATCCCCGCCCCCGTGGAGCTCGCGGTCTCGTGGATCCCGCTGGTCACCGCCGTCGGCGCGGGGCTGGTCACCTCGCTCCTCGCGGGCCTGCTGGCCGCCCGCCGCCCGGCGCGGATCAGGCCCGGCCAGGCGCTCGGCGAGGCGGCCGTCGAGCGGCCGCACCTCGGGGTGATCCGGACCCTGCTGGGCGTGGCGGCGCTGGTCGGCGGCATTGTGCTCGCCGGGATCGCCGCGTCGACCTCCGGCGAGGACGCGGCCAACACCGCGCTGGGGATCGTGATGCTCTTCATGCTGGCCGTGGCCCTGCTCGGCCCGCTGGTCGCCCGGCTGTGCGCCTGGCTGATCGGGCTGCCGCTGCGCGCGGGCGCGGCCCCGGCCGTCCTGGCGTCGGCCAACAGCCTGGCCAACGCCCGCCGACTGGCCTCGGCGATCACACCGATCGTGCTGGCCATGGCGTTCTCCTCGACGCTCGTGTTCGTCCACACCAGCGAGGACCACGCGATGGCCGGGCAGCGGCACGCCGGAATCGTCGCCGACCAGGTCGTGTCCGCACCCGGCGGCCTCCCCGCCGACACGGCCGACCGCGCCGCCTCCGTACCGGGCGTGGCGGCGGCGGTGGGCGTGCTGCGCACGGGGGTGCTCGTCACGATGGGCTCCGCACTGCAGGGCGAGACGGCCCAGGGCGTCTCCGGGACGGGCCGTGCGCTGGCGGCCGTACAGGACCTGGACCTCCGCACCGGCCGCCTGGCGGACCTGGGGCCGGGCCGGGTGGCCGTCGACGCGAACCTCGCGAAGTCCGCGCACGTCCGCGTCGGCGACCGGCTGCGGCTCCGCCTGCCGGACGGCACCAGGGCCGCGCCCGAGGTCGTCGCGACGTACGGCCGGGGCCTGGGCATCGCCCGGATCACCCTGCCCCGCGCGGCCCTGGCGGCCCACGTCACGTCGGCCTTCGACGCCGATGTACTGGTACGGGACGACGCGGGCGCGAACCGCGAGGCCGTCGCGGCGGCGCTCGGGAAGCGGCTCGGCGAGCAGGTCACCGGCCCCGACGGCTACGCGGCCGCCGACGACCGGAACCGCGCGCTCAACGCCTGGTCCAACACCACCATGGCCGCGGTGCTCGGCGGCTTCGCCGCGGTCGCCGCCGTCAACACCCTGGTGATGACGGTCCTCGACCGCCGCCGGGAGCTGGGCACCCTGCGGCTGATCGGCTCGACCCGGCGGCAGGTGCTGGGGATGGTGCGCTGGGAGGCGCTGCTGGTGGCCACGGCCGGTGTCGCGCTGGGCACGGCGATCGCCCTGGCCACGCTCGTACCGATGGTGCGCGGGATGACCGGCGAGAGCCCGTACCTCCCGCCGCTGACCTACGCCGGGTTCGCGGGCGCGGCCGTGGCGCTCGGGCTCGCGGCGACCGCCCTGCCCGCCCGGGCGGTGCTGCGCCGGGAGCCGCCGGGACGGGGGTGAGCGGGTGGACGCCAAGGGGACCGCCAAGCGGACCGCCAACGGGAAAACGGGAAAGGGGCCGGGACCATGCGGTCCCGGCCCCTTTCGGGCGCTCTCTTCGAGCCGTCAGGCGGCGGTGCGGTGACGGGCCTGCTCGGCGGGGTCCTTGCGGAACGCCCACGCCATCTTCGGCTCCATCGCGAAGCGGAAGGCGCGCTGCACCGGCGGGGTGCACAGCACGGTGATCACGCTGGCCGCGACGATGGTGACGGTGATCTCACCCAGCGGCTTGTGCAGCCAGGCGATGTCGAACCAGCCCCAGAAGCGCGAGCCCTTGGCGAGGAAGCCGTGCAGCAGGTAGCCGTACAGCGTTCCGGCGCCCAGCACCGTGAACCACATGTGGCGCCGCGGCACCCAGGCGAAGAAGCACGCGGTGAGGACCATCGAGCAGCCGAACATGGCCAGGGTCATCACGGGGCCGGTCCACGCCGGGGCGTGGAGCTCCTGGACGCTGTCGCGGTGGTAGAACCAGGCCGAGTTCATCCGGGGCGCCGCCCAGTAGGCGAACAGCAGGGCGCCCGCGAAGATCGGCACCGATGCCATCCGCATCTTGGGGCCGCGCATGCGCTGGAAGTGCTCGGGCTTCATGCACAGGCCGATGACGAAGAACGGCAGGAACTGAAGGACCCGCTGGAGGTCGAGGTCGTCGCCGATGTCGGGCGAGACGGACGCCAGGGTGGCGATCGCCAGCGCGAGCGGGACCGGCCAGCGCACCAGCTTCCAGATCGGCGTCGTCAGCCGCCACACGAACAGCGCGACCAGGAACCAGGTCAGGTACCAGGGGTCGAGCAGGCTGATCGGGTGGCCCGGGTCGTCGTCGGCCCAGCGCTTGAAGAAGCTGTACGCGACCTCGAACAGCACGTACGGCACCGCGACACCGGTGATGAGCCGCCGGAGCCGGTCGGGCCGCATGTCGAAGCTGCGGGAGAAGAAGCCGGAGATGATGATGAAGGCCGGCATGTGGAAGGTGTACACGGTCATGTACAGGGCTTCCGCGGTGCGGCTCGTATCGGTGAGCGGCTCCCACGAGTGGGCCATCGCGACCAGCACGATCGCGAGGTACTTCGCGTTGTCGAAGAACGCGTCGCGCTGCTTCGGCTTCTGCCCGGCAGGGGCACTGGCGGCGGGCGCAGTCGCCTGACGCCCTGATTCTTCGCGCTGCGGTGTGGGGGACGACCCGGCCTCGGCTTCCCGGACCGGGGGGAGCGGGGACCGCTGGGAACCGTGCGGGCGCAGGGAGTTGGTCACAGGCCCTCCCACCAGGAGCTGGGGGAGAGCACCCGGGACCGCACTGCGCGTGGGGGAGAGATGGCAGCGTGGAACATCTGAGGCACGATAGCGCCGAAACCTCTATTGCGTAAAACCTCGCCCTGGTCTTCCCCAGTAATACGGTTCACACTCCGGCCGATAGCCGACCGTTATCAAGTCGACATAGCGATCCGGTTGTTCGATATGAGGAACTTGACTGTCCGTTCTGTCGGGTTTCATCCACCTTAAATGGTGCATATGCCCCTCAGGTGTCTCTGGTGGAATGTCTGATTCATGGAAATCGGAATTCCCTTCCGGGTTATGCGATCAGGTCGAAAATTGATCCACGGAATTGTGGGGAGCGTCACCCGTGTCCTGCTGTGTAAGGCATTTCTGACGGGGTACCAAGACGGTGGGTGTGGTGTGCGCCGACACAGGTGATCACCTCACCCTGCTGCTGTGGGGCCGTAGTTGATGGCACGATGGCTGCAGCGGGGGTGTGCGAGGTCGCGTGCTTCCGGGGCCGGGTGAAGACATGAGCGACCGAGGAAGCGTGATCAGCTGTGGTCATTTCCCTGTCATTGGTGGTGCTGGTGGGGATCATCCTCGTACTGATGATCCGCGCCGGGAAGACGAAACCGGGGCCTGCGCTCGTCGCCGCCCTCTTCGGCTTTCTGCTGGCCTCATCCGATCTGGCGCCGAACATCCAGGACTTCCTCGACTCGGTCGCCAGCTCCATCGGCGACATCAACCTCTGAGTCGCGCCTGGAGCCAGGCTTGAACTGGAGCCGCGCTTGAACTGGAGCCACTGAACTGGAGCCACGCTCGAATACGCCGACGGCCCGACCCTGGGGATCCCGGGGCCGGGCCGTCGTACGTCATGGAGCGGGCGACGGGAATCGAACCCGCGTAGCCAGTTTGGAAGACTGGGGCTCTACCATTGAGCTACGCCCGCACGTGCCGCGCATCGCCCGGGTGTGATCACCCGGATCGCGGTACGGAAAGCATCGTAGCGGGTCCGGGCCCTCTCCCGCACACCCTTGCCCGCCGGTGGAATAACGGGCAGCCGGGGCGTCCGCGGCCATGTACCCTACGTGTCGCACCGACGGGGTGTGGCGCAGCTTGGTAGCGCGTCCGCTTTGGGAGCGGAAGGTCGTCGGTTCGAATCCGGCCACCCCGACCATCCACAGGCGTCAAGATCGCGTTGTGGGCCGCGTCATGCTTGCGGTTACTATGCAAGCTGCGCGTCTGTGTCTTTCTTTACCGGGCGCGATCCGCTGCGAAGCATCAGTGCGAGGCAGCAGAACACCACACGTCAGCCCCAAGGAGACCGAACCGTGAAGAGCGCCGTGGAGAACCTGAACCCGACCCGGGTTCGGCTCACTGTCGAGGTGCCCTTCGAGGAGCTCAAGCCCAGCCTCGACGCGGCGTACAAGAAGATCAACCAGCAGGTCACGGTGCCTGGCTTCCGTAAGGGCAAGATCCCGGCCCGCATCATCGACCAGCGTTTCGGCCGCGGTGCGGTGCTGGAGGAGGCCGTCAACGACGCCCTCCCGAAGTTCTACACCGAAGCGGTCAACGAGGGTGAGCTGAACCCGCTGGGGCAGCCCGAGGTCGACATCACCGAGCTCAAGGACAACGAGCTGCTGACGTTCACCGCCGAGGTGGACATCCGCCCGACGATCGAGATCCCGGACTACTCCGGCATCGAGGTCACCGTCGACTCCGTCGAGGTCTCGGACGAGGACATCGACAAGTCGGTCGAGCAGCTGCGTGAGCGCTTCGCCACCACCAGCCCCGTCGAGCGCGCCGCGGGCGAGGGCGACATCGTCGTCGTCGACCTGGAGGCCAAGGTCGACGGTGAGGTGCTGGAGGACGGTGTCGCCGAGGGCGTCACCTACACCATCGGCTCCGGTGAGCTGCTCGACGGCATCGATGAGGCCGTGACCGGTCTGGAGGCCGGTGGCACCGCCACCTTCGCCTCCGAGCTGAAGGGCGGCTCCGCCCAGGGCAAGGAGGCCGAGGTCTCCGTCAAGGTGAACGAGGTCAAGGCCCGGGAGCTGCCCGAGCTGGACGACGACTTCGCCCAGCTGGCCAGTGAGTTCGACACCCTTGAGGACCTGCGCGCGGACAGCCGCAAGCGCCTGGAGCAGTCGAAGAAGTACGACCAGGCCACCCAGGCCCAGGAGAAGGTGCTCGACGCCCTCCTGGAGCTGGTCGAGGTCCCGATCCCCGAGAAGCTGCTCGAGGACGAGGTCCAGACCCGCAAGCACAACCTGGAGCACCACCAGCTCGGCCAGATGGGCCTGAACCTGGAGTCCTACCTGGAGCTTCAGGGCAAGTCCGCCGAGGAGTTCGACGCCGAGCTCAAGGAGCAGGCGGAGAAGGGCATCCGGACCCAGTTCGTCCTCGACGAGCTGGTCAACAAGGAGCAGCTGTCCGTCGGCCAGGAGGAGCTCACCGAGCACCTGATGCGCCGTGCGCAGTCCTCCGGCATGAGCCCGGACCAGTTCGCCCAGCAGGTCGTCGAGGGTGGCCAGGTGCCGATGCTCGTCGGTGAGGTCGCCCGCGGCAAGGCGCTCGCCGTCGTGGTCGAGGCCGCCAAGGTCGTCGACGACAAGGGCGAGACCGTCGACCTGGACGACGAGGACGAGACCGCCGAGACGGTCGAGGCCGCAGCCGAGGGCGACGAGGCCGCCGAAGAGACCGCCGAGGTCACCGAGGCCGCCGCCGAGGCCGCTCCCGAGCAGGAGAAGGCGCAGGACAAGGCCGAGGGCTGATCCTGGCCGCTCCGCAGCCCGTAACGAACGGGCCCGAACGTCTGCGCGCGTCCGGGCCCGTTCGTGTTCCGCGAAGTCCGCGGGCCCGCGGGGCCGCGGAACCTGCGCTCAGAGCGAACAGTTCCTGATGCGGGATGGCGCCCGCCGACCAGCGCGTTAGGGTCCGTAGATACGAGGGCAGGGAGTCTCGCAGGCCGCCGGATCGCACCGGCCGGCCCGTCCCCGAGCCCAGAAGAAGACGCTGAGACGGCCAGTCGCCGTCAGAGACGAGCAGGTGGATACGTGACGAATACGATGCCTTCCGCCGCCGGCGAGCCGACCGGCGGTGGCCTCGGCGACCAGGTCTACAACCGGCTGCTCGGTGAGCGGATCATCTTCCTCGGCCAGCCGGTCGACGACGAAATCGCCAACAAGATCACCGCGCAGCTGCTCCTGCTCGCCGCGGACCCGGACAAGGACATCAACCTCTACATCAACTCTCCGGGCGGCTCGATCTCGGCGGGCATGGCGATCTACGACACCATGCAGTTCATTCCGAACGACGTCGTCACCATCGCCATGGGCCTCGCCGCCTCGATGGGGCAGTTCCTGCTGAGCGCGGGCACCCCCGGCAAGCGATTCGCGCTGCCGAACGCCGAGATTCTGATCCACCAGCCGTCCGCGGGTCTGGCCGGTTCGGCCTCGGACATCAAGATCCACGCCGAGCGGCTGCTGCACACCAAGAAGCGGATGGCCGAGCTGACCGCGTTCCACACCGGTCAGACCGTTGAGCAGATCACCCGCGACTCCGACCGCGACCGCTGGTTCTCCGCCGAGGAGGCCAAGGCGTACGGCCTGGTCGACGACGTCATGGCCTCGGCCTCGGGCGTTCCGGGCGGGGGCGGCACCGGGGCCTGAGCCCCGCCGTCCCGTACCGACCTCCAGCCCTTTGATCGCCACAGGATGGTGAACACCCAGATGAACAACTTTCCCGGCAGCGGCCTCTACGACGGCCCGATGGCCGAATCGCGCTATGTCGTCCCGCGCTTCGTCGAGCGCACCTCCCAGGGTGTCCGGGAGTACGACCCGTATGCGAAGCTCTTCGAAGAGCGCGTGATCTTCCTGGGCGTCCAGATCGACGACGCCTCGGCCAACGACGTCATGGCGCAGCTCCTGTGCCTGGAGTCGATGGACCCGGATCGCGACATTTCGGTCTACATCAACTCGCCCGGCGGCTCGTTCACGGCGCTGACCGCCATTTACGACACGATGCAGTTCGTCAAGCCCGATATCCAGACGGTCTGCATGGGCCAGGCGGCCTCCGCCGCGGCCGTGCTGCTCGCCGCCGGTACCCCCGGCAAGCGGATGGCGCTGCCCAATGCCCGTATCCTGATCCACCAGCCGTACAGCGAGACCGGCCGGGGTCAGGTCTCCGACCTGGAGATCGCGGCCAATGAGATCCTCCGGATGCGGTCGCAGCTGGAGGAGATGCTGGCCAAGCACTCCACCACGCCGATCGAGAAGATCCGCGACGACATCGAGCGGGACAAGATCCTGACCGCCGAGGAGTCGCTGGAGTACGGTCTGGTCGACCAGATCGTCTCGACCCGTAAGACCTCGGTCGGCCTGGGCTGAAGCCAGGGCGACCCGGCGCCCCTTGGACCAGTTAGGTCCAAGGGGGGCCCGAACCGGGGGCCCGGCAAGGTACCGTCATAGAGGGCTGGGGGCCGGCCCCCGGGAAACATCAAGCGGAAAGCTCGCAGCGCAAGCACCCGGTTCCGCAGAGCAAAGCGGATCCAAGGCGAAGGGGAAGCACCTCGTGGCACGCATCGGTGACGGCGGCGACCTGCTCAAGTGCTCGTTCTGCGGGAAGAGCCAGAAGCAGGTGAAGAAGCTCATCGCGGGCCCTGGTGTGTACATCTGCGATGAGTGCATCGATCTCTGCAACGAGATCATCGAGGAAGAGCTGGCCGAGACCTCAGAGGTGCGGTGGGAGGAACTCCCCAAGCCGCGTGAGATCTACGAGTTCCTCGAGGGCTATGTGGTCGGCCAGGAGGCCGCCAAGAAGTCCCTCTCCGTCGCGGTCTACAACCACTACAAGCGGGTCCAGGCCGGTGAGAACGGCAGCCACAGCAAGGACGACGGCATCGAGTTGGCGAAGTCCAACATCCTGCTGCTCGGTCCGACGGGCTCCGGGAAGACGCTGCTCGCGCAGACCCTCGCCCGGATGCTCAATGTTCCCTTCGCCATCGCCGACGCCACCGCGCTCACGGAGGCGGGCTACGTCGGCGAGGACGTGGAGAACATCCTCCTCAAGCTGATCCAGGCCGCCGACTACGACGTCAAGAAGGCCGAGACGGGCATCATCTACATCGATGAGATCGACAAGGTGGCCCGCAAGAGCGAGAACCCCTCGATCACCCGTGACGTCTCCGGCGAGGGCGTGCAGCAGGCGCTGCTGAAGATCCTTGAGGGCACCACCGCCTCCGTGCCGCCGCAGGGCGGCCGGAAGCACCCGCACCAGGAATTCATCCAGATCGACACGACGAACGTGCTGTTCATCGTGGGCGGTGCCTTCGCCGGCCTGGAGAAGATCATCGAGTCGCGGGCCGGTGCCAAGGGCATCGGCTTCGGCGCCACGATCCGCTCCAAGCGCGAGATCGAGGCCAGCGACCAGTTCCAGGAGGTCATGCCGGAGGACCTGGTGAAGTTCGGGATGATCCCGGAGTTCATCGGACGGCTCCCCGTCATCACCTCCGTCCACAACCTCGACCGCGAGGCGCTGCTGCAGATCCTGGTCGAGCCGCGGAACGCGCTCGTCAAGCAGTATCAGCGGCTGTTCGAACTCGACGGCGTGGAGCTGGACTTCGACCGCCCGGCCCTGGAGGCCATCGCCGACCAGGCGATCCTGCGCGGCACCGGCGCGCGCGGCCTGCGCGCCATCATCGAAGAGGTCCTGATGTCGGCGATGTACGAGGTGCCGTCCCGCAAGGACGTGGCCCGCGTCGTCATCACCGAGGACGTCGTTCACTCGAACGTCAACCCGACGCTGGTGCCCCGCTCGCGCGGCACCGAGCCGGGTGAACGGCACGAGAAGAGCGCGTGAGCGCCGCGTAGAGCGCATACGAAGAGGGCCCCGGTCTCCGGGGCCCTCTTCGTGTCACAGGCGCCTGTGCGGCGTCCTGTGGGCGGCTCAGGCGGGCTTGCGGGTGTCCTTGTAGATGCCCGCGGTCACCTTCGCGAAGGCTTCCACGTCCACAGCGGACGCGGTGGTGTTCTCCGCGTTGACGTCCAGCACCATCGCCGCGTCTGTCTCCTCCGCCCACGCGCAGGCCGGGGCGTAGATCCGGTCGTACATCTTCACGACCTCGCAGTCGATGGCGGGGCCGTCCGCGCCGTCCGGCCGGAACGTCTTGCGCTCCTGCTCGACCGCCGGGGAGCCCTCGCCGCCCTCGAAGCCCTTGAACATCCCGTCCTGAACCCGCCCGGGGTCGTCGATCTCCCCGTACATGCCGGAGAACGCGAGCCCCGAGTTCTCGTCGTCGGCGCGCTGGTACTGACCGAGGACGGAGGTCGCGCCCTCGGGCATGCTGCTCTGTACGCTCGTGCCCTCGTCCTTCAGCGCATCGGTGCCCTTGGACAGGGTGTACGTGCCGTTGTCGAGCGTCTTGGGGGTGACGAGCCGCATCGGCGCGGGGCCGCTGTCGCCGCCGGACAGCACCACGGCGCCGGTGACGATCGCCCCCGCCACCACGAGCCCCGCCGCCGATATCGCGATGATCTTGGTGCGATTGCGGCCCGGCGCGGGTCCGGGCGGTGCCGGGTAGCCCGGCTGCCCGTAGGGCCCCGGCGCTTGCGGATAGCCGTACCCCGGCTGGGGTGCCTGCGGATAGCCGTACCCCGGCTGGGGTGCCTGCGGATAGCCGTAACCCGGGTTCTGGGCGTACGGGTTGGGCTCCGCGGACGGCTGCTGCCCCCCGCCGTACGGATTGGGCTGGGCGCCCCCGTACGGGCCGGGCCCGCCGCCGCCGTAGGGACCGGGCGGCGGCGGTGGCTGGTTGTGGCTCATGGGTGTGGGGTTATCCCTCCGGACGGTGGGCGGCGTATGGACCGGGAGGGCGCGGAACCGCGCCCCCGGGTGCGTCTGCTTGCGTCTACTTGGGGATCTCGACGCGGACGTCCTTGCGGACCTTCGCGGTGATGTCCCCGGCCTGGTCCATTGACATGCCCCCGCCGGAGATCACGGCGGCGGCGTCGGACACGATCACGAAGCCGACCGTGCTGTGGTCGCCCCACATGCAGATCGGAACGGTGAAGCCCTTGCTGCCCACACCGCTCGCGCTGGCGCCGGACCCCGGGGTGAACTTGGCGTTCTGGCACTTGATGACGGCGTCGTCCGTCCCGGCGGGGGTCACCTTCTCGGGGCTGCCGACGAGTTCGGCCTTCCCGCCGCTGCTGTCCGTCGACGGGTCCTTGGTGGCCTCGTTCGCCATCTTCGCGAAGGCGCCGTCGACGACCGTCGCGGGGTCCTTCACCTCGCCCCAGACGCCCTTGAACTGCAGCTGCTTCACGGTCATCCCGGAACCGGCCTTGTAGTTCGCGCCCGCGCCCTTCGGGTTCTGCACGCCGAACTTCTCGAAGTCGCTGGTGTCGCTGGAGGTCATCGAGTCGTCGCTGCCCGCCTGCTTGGTGTACTCACCGGCCACGGTCTGCGGGGTGGTGAGCTTGTACCGCTTGCCGTCGTCGGCGACCGAGCCGCCGCCGCTGTCGCTGCTGCTGAACACCATGACCCCGCCGATGACCGCGGCCACCACGACCACCGCGCCGATGGCTATCGCCAGGCCCTTCTTCTTGCCGCCGCCCTGGCCCGGGCCCGGCTGGTACGGACCCGGCATGCCCGGCTGACCGTACGGCTGCTGGCCATAGGGCTGCTGACCGTACGGCTGCTGCGGCTGCTGGCCGTACGGGTTCGGGGGCTGGCCGGGCTGCTGCGGGTGACCGTAGCCGGGCTGCTGCGGCTGGCCGTACGGACCGGGCTGCTGGGGCGGCTGCTGCGGGTAGCCGTAGCCGGGCTGGCCGGCGGCACCGCCCTGTCCGTACGGACCCGGCTGCTGGGGCTGCTGACCGTAGGGGCCCGGCTGGTTGTAGCTCATCTTTTTCCCTCGTTAGGTTGTGCTGTTGTAGCTATTTGTCGATTTCGACGCGTGCGTCCTCACGCACCTTGGCGGTCAGCCCCGCGGCGTCCTCCAACGACATGCTGCCGCCGAGAACGGCCCCCGCCGGGTCCGCCAGTACCGCGACGCCCAGGGTGCTCTTGTCGCCCCAGACGCACGCGGGAGCTTCCATGGATCCCTGATCCGACGTGAACTTCAGGGACTGGCACTTCATGACGTCCCCGTCGAAGCCGTCCGGCGAGAACTCCTGGGGCGTTCCGCTCGCTTGCGCGGTGCCGTTGTCCTGAAGCGCCTTGACGATGACCGCGAGGGCCAGGTCCGCGCCCCGCTTCGGGTCGGTCACCTCGCCCCAGACACCGGTGAACTTCAGCATCTCCTTGCCGTCGGTCTGGTAGTCGGCCGCCACCAGGTGCGGATCCTTGACCACCGGGACCTGCTGGAGGTCCTTCTTGCCCGACGCCGACAGATCGCCGTCGTCCGTGCCGTTGCCCTGGCGCTGGTACTCCTTCGCGACCGTCTTCGGGGTCGTGAGCTTGTACGGCCCGCCGTCGCCGCCGAACAGCAGGAACCCGCCCGCCACCAGCCCGCCCACGACCACCAGCGCGCCCACCGCCATGCCGATGGTCCGGCCCTTGCCGCGTCCACCGGGAGCGGCGGGCGGCGCGGGCGGACCGCCGTAGAAGCCCTGCCCCGGCTGCCCCGGCTGCCCTGGCTGGCCCGGCTGCGGGGCCTGCTGGCCGTAGGGGTTCGCGGGGGAGCCGTACGGGCTGCCGCCGTTGTACGGAGGAGGCGCCGCGTAGCCCCCCGGCTGCCCGGGCTGACCCGGCTGCGGGTGACCGTAGCCGGTGGGCTGGGCATACGGATTCGGCACAGGTGGCTGGCCGGCGCCGTGAGGGCCCGGCTGTGCCCCGTAGGGACCGGGCTGCGGCGGCGGCTGCTGATAGCTCATCGTGCCTCTCCTAGAAGCGCATGACAGGTCCTGAACATCCTTCCCGACGCGCCTCGGCGGCGTTGCGGCGGGGCCGCAACGGGTTCGTAACGGAGTCCGGCGGGCCTTTAGACTGCGGGGGTGACCGAGAACTCTCAGCAGCGCCCCGACAGCGGGCCGAACAGCCACCCTGAACTGCCGACCCAGTACGCGCCGGCCGAGGTAGAGGGGCAGCTGTACGAGCGCTGGGTAGAGCGCGGTTACTTCGAAGCGGACGCCCAGAGCGGCAAGGAGCCGTACACGGTCGTCATCCCGCCGCCCAATGTGACCGGATCCCTCCACCTGGGCCACGCTTTCGAGCACACGATCATCGACGCGCTCACCCGCCGCAAGCGGATGCAGGGCTACGAGACGCTGTGGCAGCCGGGCATGGACCACGCGGGTATCGCCACGCAGAACGTGGTCGAGCGCGAGCTGGCCAAGGAGGGCGCCTCCCGCCACGACCTTGGCCGCGAGGCGTTCGTCGAGCGCGTGTGGCAGTGGAAGAACGAGTCCGGCGGGCAGATTTCCGGCCAGATGCGGCGGCTGGGCGACGGCGTCGCGTGGAACCGCGAGCGGTTCACCATGGACGAGGGACTGTCCAAGTCCGTCCAGACCATCTTCAAGAAGCTCTACGACGATGAGCTGATCTACCGCGCCGAGCGCATCATCAACTGGTGCCCCCGCTGCCTTACGGCCATCTCCGACATCGAGGTGGAGTACCAGGACGACGACGGTGAACTGGTGTCGATCCGGTACGGCGAGGGCGACACCGCGATCGTCGTCGCCACGACCCGCGCCGAGACGATGCTGGGCGACACCGCGGTCGCCGTCCACCCCGCCGACGACCGCTACCGGCACCTGGTCGGCACGGAGATCGAGCTGCCGCTGACCGGCCGCCGCATCCCGGTCGTCGCCGATGAGCACGTCGACCCGGAGTTCGGCACCGGCGCGGTCAAGGTCACCCCGGCCCACGACCCGAACGACTTCGAGATCGGGCAGCGCCACGACCTGCCGAACCTCAGCGTCATGGACGAGCACGCGGTGATCACCGCGCACGGCCCGTTCCAGGGGCTGGACCGGCTGGAGGCGCGCAGCGCCATCGTCGGCGCCCTGCGCGCCGAGGGCCGGATCGTCGCCGAGAAGCGCCCGTACACCCACTCCGTGGGCCACTGCTCGCGCTGCAAGACCACGATCGAGCCGCGGCTGTCCATGCAGTGGTGGGTCAAGGTCGGCCCGCTGGCCAAGGCATCGGGCGACGCCGTCCGCGACGGCCGGGTGAAGATCCACCCCGACGACATGTCGAAGCGCTACTTCGACTGGGTCGACAACATGCACGACTGGTGCATCTCGCGCCAGCTGTGGTGGGGCCACCGCATCCCGGTCTGGTACGGGCCGGACGGCGAGGTCGTCTGTGTCGGCGCGGACGAGGAGCCGCCGAGCGGCGAGGGCTGGACGCAGGACAGCGACGTCCTGGACACCTGGTTCTCCTCCGCCCTGTGGCCGTTCTCCACGCTCGGCTGGCCCGAGCGGACCGAGAGCCTGGCGAAGTTCTATCCGAACTCGGTCCTGGTCACCGGCTACGACATCCTCTTCTTCTGGGTCGTCCGGATGATGATGATGGGCCTGTACGCGATGGACGGCACTCCGCCGTTCCGCACCATCGCCCTGCACGGGATGGTCCGCGACCAGTTCGGCAAGAAGATGTCCAAGTCCTTCGGGAACGCGGTCAACCCCCTGGACTGGATGGACGCCTACGGCTCCGACGCCGTCCGCTTCACCCTCGCCCGCGGCGCCAACCCCGGGGTGGACGTGCCGATCGGCGAGGACTGGGTCCAGGCGTCCCGTAACTTCGCCAACAAGATCTGGAACGCGACCCGCTTCGCGCTGATGAACGGCGCCACGGTCGAGGGCGAACTGCCCGCCCCCGAGCGGCTGTCGGCCACCGACCGCTGGATCCTGTCCCGGCTGAACGAGGTCGTCGCGGACGTCGACGCGTTCTACGAGGACTACCAGTTCGCGAAGCTCTCGGACACGCTCTTCCACTTCGCGTGGGACGAGGTCTTCGACTGGTACGTGGAGCTGTCCAAGACCACCTTCCAGAAGGGCGGCGCGGAGGCCGACGTCTCGCGGCGCGTCCTCGGTGAGGTCCTCGACGTCACGCTGCGGCTGCTGCACCCGGTGGTCCCGTTCGTCACCGAGAAGCTGTGGACCGCGCTCACCGGCCAGGAGTCGGTCGTCATCGCCGACTGGCCGAAGGACAGCGGCTTCCGCGACGAGGCCGCCGAGCGGGAGATCGAGAACCTCCAGCAGGTGGTCACCGAGGTCCGCAGGTTCCGCGCCGACCAGGGCCTCCAGCCCGGCCAGAAGGTCCCGGCCCGGCTCGAGCTGTCCGGCACCTCGCTCGCCGCCCACGAGGACGCGATGCGCTCCCTGCTGCGCCTCCAGCCGGCCGGGGAGGGCTTCACCGCCACCGCCTCGCTGCCGGTGGCGGGCGCGACCGTGGCGCTGGACCTGTCCGGCGCGATCGACGTCGAGGCCGAGCGCAAGCGGCTGGCCAAGGACCTCGCCGCGGCCGAGAAGGACAAGGCGCAGACCACGGCCAAGCTGTCCAACGACGGGTTCCTGGGCAAGGCGCCCGACCACGTGGTGGAGAAGATCCGCGCCCGGCAGGCGACCGCCGAGGCCGACATCGCCAGGATCACCGCGCAGTTGGCGTCCCTGCCCCAGGGCTGACCCTCCGACCGGTGCCGAGCGCCCCCGCCCCTCACGGCGGGGGCGCTCGTGCTTGTTCCCGGCCCGGGCCCCCGGGCCGGTGTGCGATGTCGCACAGTGGCCCCACCAGGCATCATCCGTACGCTGGGTCGGGAACCCGTAGCCGCCTTCCGGGAGTTATCCACCCGTACGTCCCGGAAGGAGCTCCCCCCTCCCATGAACAAACCGCTGCGCCGCGCCTCCGTCTTCTCCCTGCTGCTCGTGCTGGTCCTGCTCGCCTGGGTCACCTATGTCCAGGTGGCGGAGGGGGCGAGCTTCCGGGACAACTCCCACAACGAACGCAACACCATCAGCCAGTACGCCAACCCGCTGGGCAACATCATGGCGAAGGGCGAGCCCATCACCGGCTCGACCGCCACCACCGGCGATCTGAAGTACAAGCGGACGTACCCCGACGGGAAGCTCTACGCGCCGGTCACCGGCTATGCCTCGCAGTCGTACGGCAGCAACCAGCTGGAGGCCCTGAACCGGTCCGTGCTCGACGGCACCGACACCCGGCTGAAGAATCCCCTGGAGGCGATGACCAGGGAGCCGTCCAAGCCGGGCGATGTGCTGACGACGATCGACCCGGCCGTGCAGAAGGCCGCCTTCGAGGGACTGGGGAACAAGGCTGGCGCGGCCGTGGCGATCGACCCGAAGACCGGCAAGGTGCTCGCCCTGGCCAGTACGCCCTCGTACGACCCGAGCGACTTCGCCGGGTCCGGTACCTCCGACCAGAAGGCGTGGCTGAAGCTGACGAAGGACAAGGACCAGCCGATGCTGAACCGGGCGCTGCGCCAGACGTACCCGCCGGGGTCGGCGTTCAAGCTGGTGGTCGCGGCGGCCGCCCTGGAGAACGGGCTGTACTCGTCGGTGGACGAGCCGACCAAGAGCCCGGACCCGTACCGGCTGCCCGGCACGGTCACCGACATGAAGAACGAGAACGCGTCGGCGCCCTGTGAGAACGCGACGATCCGCACGGCCTTGCAGTACTCGTGCAACACGGTCTTCGCGAAGCTGGCCGTGGACCTGGGCCAGTCCAAGCTGGGTGCCGAGGCGAAGAAGCTGGGCTTCGACGACTCCAAGCTGGACATCCCCGTGCGCGCCGCCAAGAGCGTGTACCCGAGCGGGATGGACGACGCGCAGACGGCGCTCACCGGCATGGGCCAGTTCGACGTGACCGCGACCCCGCTCCAGATGGCGATGGTCTCCTCGGCGATCGCGAATGACGGCAAGCTGATGAAGCCGTACGAGGTGGACCGCACGACGGATGGCAGCGCGACCACTCTGGACCGCACCGACCCGGAGACCTACAGCCAGGCGATGTCGAAGTCCACGGCGCAGGAGCTGCGGTCGGCGATGCGGACGGTCGTGCAGAAGGGCACGGGCACCAACGCGAAGATCCCCGGGATCGAGGTCGGCGGCAAGACCGGCACTGCGCAGCACGGCGAGAACAACAGCGGTAATCCGTTCGCGTGGTTTGTGAGTTACGCGGATGACGGCAGCGGCCACAAGGTCGCGGTCGCGGTGGTGGTCGAGGACAGCGACGCACCCCGGGCGGACATCTCCGGCGGCGGCCTGGCCGGGCCGATCGCCAAGTCGATGATGTCCGCCGCCGTCGGCGGCGGGGCGGCGTCCTGAGGGACCGCGCCGGGACCGCATGGGCGCTTCCTCGGCCTGTCAGGGGTCACTCGTAGACTGGTCGGTGTGAGCGAGCGCCCCCAGAACGAACCGGATGAACAGAACGAACCGGACGATTTCGACGAGATCGTCGGAGCCGAAACCGACCGCGACCCCGATCTGGCGGTGATCGAGGCGGGCAGCCGGACGCTGCGCGCGCAGTCCGGCCCGCCGCAGGGCGACGGCATTCCGGCCCGTCCCTCCGACCCCGAGGTGGATCGCGCGCTGCGCGAGGTCGAGGCGGAGCTGGCCACGCGGTGGGGCGAGACCAAGCTCGACCCCTCGCTGGTGCGCGTCGAGGCGCTGCTGGACATCCTCGGCTCGCCGCACCGCGCCTATCCCTCGATCCACATCACCGGGACGAACGGCAAGACCAGCACCGCCCGCATGATCGAGGCGCTGCTGGGCTCCTTCGAGCTGCGCACCGGGCGCTACACGAGCCCGCATGTGCAGTCCATTACCGAGCGGATCAGCCTCGACGGGGCGCCGATCTCCGCTGAGCGCTTCATCGAGACCTACCAGGACATCGCGCCGTACATCGGGATGGTCGACGAGCGGCAGGAGTACCGGCTGTCGTTCTTCGAGGTGCTCACCGGCATGGCGTACGCGGCCTTCGCGGACGCCCCGGTGGACATCGCGGTGGTCGAGGTCGGCATGGGGGGCTCCTGGGACGCCACCAATGTGATCGACGCGGACGTCGCGGTGATCATGCCGATTTCGCTGGACCACACCGACCGGCTCGGCACCACTCCGGCGGAGATCGCGGCCGAGAAGTCCGGGATAGTCAAGCAGGACGCCACGGTGGTGCTCGCGCAGCAGCCCGTGGAGGCCGCGTCCGTGGTGCTCAAGCGCGCCGTCGAGGTGGACGCCACGGTGGCCCGCGAGGGCATGGAGTTCGGGGTGGTCTCCCGCGAGGTGGCGGTCGGCGGCCAGCTGCTGACGCTGCGCGGTCTCGGCGGTGAGTACCCCGAGATCTTCCTCCCGCTGCACGGCGCCCACCAGGCGCACAACGCGGCGGTGGCGCTGTCCGCCGTCGAGGCGTTCTTCGGCGTCGGCTCCCAGCACGCCCGGCCGCTGGACCTGGACACCATCCGCACCGCCTTCGCCTCCGTCAGCTCGCCGGGCCGGATGGAGGTGGTGCGCCGCAGTCCGACCGTGGTGCTGGACGCCGCGCACAACCCCGGCGGCGCCCGGGCGGCGGCCGAGGCGGTCACCGAGGCGTTCGATTTCAGTCGGCTGATCGGCGTGATCGGGGCCAGCGACGGCAAGGACGTTCGTGGGCTATTGGAAGCCTTTGAGCCGATTTTCACCGAAATCGTGGTGACCCGTAATTCCAGCCATCGTGCGATGGACGCGGATGAGTTGGCCGGGCTCGCGGTCGAGGTATTCGGCTCCGATCGCGTACAGGTCGAGCCCCGCTTGGACGACGCTCTGGAGGCCGCGATCACCCTCGCGGAGGAGGAGGGCGAATACGCTGGTGCGGGGGTGCTGGTCACCGGGTCGGTCATCACGGTCGGCGAAGCCCGGCTGCTGATGGGAAAGGGCTGACATGCGGACGCTGTGCGCCTCCACGCTGATCGGTGAGTTCTTTGTGATCGGCTTCGCGGGGCTGGTCGCGATGAAGGTGTCCGGCCTGGCCATGGGCACCGTGTGGACGGTCTGCGGGATCGCCATGGCACTCTGTGTACTGCTGTGCGGGATGCTGAGCCGTCCCGGTGCGGTGCAGATCGGCTGGGCCCTGCAGATCGGGCTGGTGCTGAGCGGCTTCGTGGTGACCACCATGTTCGTCCTCGGCGTGGTCTTCGCCGCGCTGTGGTGGGCCTCGGTCCACTTCGGCCGCAAGGTGGACCAGGCGAAGGAGCGGTTCGCCGCGGCCTCCGCCGCCTCCCCTGACGCTGCGTGATGTGGCCGGAGATCACCCATGTAGCCTCAGCCGCACAGCTTCACCCGCATGCCCCCCTTCTTTTTATGTCACTGCCAAAGGAGCCCGCACGTGAGCCAGCGCACGCTCGTCCTTCTCAAGCCCGACGCCGTACGACGTGGACTGGTGGGCGAGATTCTCGGCCGGATCGAGCAGAAGGCGGGCTGGACGATTTCCGCCCTGGAGCTGCGCCAGCTGGGCCGTGAGCTGCTGGAGCAGCACTACGCCGAGCACGTCGGCAAGCCTTTCTACGAGCCGCTGGTCGAGTTCATGTCCTCCGGACCGGCCGTGGCGCTGGTCGTCGAGGGCGAGCGCGTGATCGAGGGCGTCCGGGCGCTGACGGGCCCGACCGACCCGATCGCCGCGGCGCCCGGTTCCATCCGTGGCGATTTCGGCACCATCGTTCGGGAAAATCTGATCCATGCCTCCGACTCCGAAGAGTCGGCCGAGCGGGAAATCAAGATTTTCTTTCCCGGTCTCGCCTGATCGCACCTGATCTCGCATCGATCGATCATCAGCTGGTCACACCCCTGCTGACCTGGGGGCGGTCGAATTTCTCGGCCGCCTCTTGGCATATGCGAGCCGATCGGGGGAACGCATCTCCGCGACACGACGTCACCATTAGAGGGGGCGGGCTCGTGTTCTGCTGACAATGGCGGAGGACCCCCGCAGCGTGTTCGCGCGGGCGTGACTACGATGAAGCTTCCGCGCCTCGCAGCGCACCACATCCTGCCGACCTCAAGCAAGCAATCGCTCCAGTAGGGAAGGCCTGACGTATCCTCATGGGGAACAACATGTCGTTCATCGGCCGTGACATGGCTGTCGACCTCGGGACCGCCAACACGCTGGTGTACGTCAGGGGCCGCGGGATCGTCCTCAACGAGCCCTCCGTCGTCGCCATCAACACCAACACCGGCGGAATTCTCGCCGTGGGCGCCGAGGCAAAGAAGATGATCGGCCGCACTCCTGGCAACATCGTCGCGGTGCGTCCGCTCAAGGACGGCGTTATCGCCGACTTCGAGATCACCGAGCGGATGCTGCGGTACTTCATTCTGAAGATCCATAAGCGTCGCTATCTGGCCCGGCCCCGGGTGGTCGTGTGTGTTCCGTCCGGAATCACCGGAGTCGAGCGCCGCGCCGTCATCGAGGCGTCCACGCAGGCAGGCGCCCGCCAGGTGCACATCATCGAAGAGCCGATGGCCGCGGCCATCGGCTCCGGCCTCCCGGTCCACGAGGCCACCGGCAACATGGTGGTGGACATCGGCGGCGGCACCACCGAGGTCGCCGTCATCTCGCTCGGCGGCATCGTCACCGCCCAGTCCATCCGGGTCGCGGGCGACGAGCTGGACAACGCGATCATCCAGCACATCAAGAAGGAGTACAGCCTCCTCCTTGGCGAGCGCACCGCCGAGAACATCAAGATCACGATCGGCTCGGCGTTCGAGAGCGAGGAAGAGGAGCACACCGAGATCCGCGGCCGTGACCTGGTCAGCGGGCTCCCCAAGACCGTGGTGATCTCCGCTGCCGAGGTCCGCAAGGCCATGGAGGAGCCGGTCAACTCCATCGTCGACGCGGTCAAGACCACGCTCGACAAGTGCCCGCCGGAGCTGTCCGGCGACGTCATGGACCGCGGCATCGTCCTCACCGGTGGTGGCGCACTGCTCCGCGGCCTCGACGAGCGGCTGCGCCGCGAGACCGGAATGCCCATCCACATCGCCGAGGATCCGCTGGATTCGGTCGCGCTGGGCTCCGGCAAGTGCGTGGAGGAATTCGAGGCGCTCCAGCAGGTGCTGGACGCCCAGCCGCGCAGATGACAACCAGGCGGATCGGCCGTGCGGGCGGTGTGTCGCCCGTACGGCGCATCGGCGGATCCGCTGATATACAGGCATAAGGCTCCTTAAGGACCGGACGGCCACAACGAGATCGGGACCGGTCCGACTTCGACGAGGAAGGCACGTCGCCGCACGTGAGGGACACACGAGAGAGCCGGCTGCTCCTGGTGCTGCTGATCGCCATCGCGTTCGCACTGATCACGGTGGACATCCGCGGCGGCGAGGACTCGCCCCTCGACGGCGCCCGTCAGGCCGCCGCTTCCGCCTTCGGCCCGGTGGAGGACGGCGTCGCGAGCGCCGTCGATCCCGTCGGCAACGCCGTTGCCGCCGTCCGGGACTCCGATGCGCGACACGACCGCATCAGTCAGCTGGAGCAGGAGAACACCAGACTCAGGCAGCGGCTCGGCAGCGACGACCGCAACCGCGCCCGTACCGTCGAACTCGACAAGCTGCGCCGGGTCGCGGGCACCGGTCAGTACGGCATCAAGGGCGCCGAGGTCATCGGCATCGGCGCCTCCCAGGGCTTCTCCTGGACCGTCACCCTCGACGTCGGCAGCGACGACGGCATCCAGCGCGACCAGACCGTCATCAACGGCGACGGACTCGTCGGCCGGGTCACCACGGTCGGCCCCTCCACCTCCACCGTGCTGCTCGCCATCGACCCCGACTTCACCGTCGGCACCCGGATGGAGAAGTCCAGCGAGCTGGGCTTCGCCACCGGCCGCGGCGACCGCTCCCTGCACGTCCAGCTCCTCAACGGCAAGGCCAAGATCAAGAAGGGCGACCGGCTCGTCACCTTCGGCTCCCAGGCCGACAAGCCGTTCGTGCCCGGCGTGCCGGTCGGCAAGGTGGTCCGCGTCGACCCCACCGGCGGCGACCTCACCCGCACCCTTCAGGTGCGCCCCTACGTCCGCTTCAGCAGGCTGGACATCGTCGGCGTGGTCGTCCAGCCGCCGCGCTCCAACCCGCGCGACACGGTGCTGCCGCCCAAGCCCGCGAAGCCCAAGCCGGCGCCCACGGTCACCGTCACGGCCACCCCCTCCGCCACCGCCACGAACCCGGCCAACAGGAGCTGACCGATGCTGCGCCTCAACCGTGTCCTCCTGTCCACCGTGCTCGTCGTCGTCGCGCTCGTCGTCCAGATCTGCGTCCTCGCCCGCCTCCAACTGCCCGGCGCCGTACCCGATCTGCTGCTGCTCGTCGTCCTCGGCCTCGCGCTGGTCTACGGCCACACCGGCGGCGCGCTGGTCGGCTTCGGCGCCGGTCTGCTCGCCGACCTCGCCCCGCCCGCCGATCACGCCGCCGGGCGCTATGCCCTGGTGCTGTGCGTCATCGGCTATCTGGCGGGGCTCGCGAAGCCCGAGAGCGGCCAGCTCCGGTCGGCCACCGGGCCGATGGTGGTGGTCGTCGCGGCGGCCATCGGCGCCACGCTGCTGTACGCGGGGGTCGGCATCCTCGTCGGCGACGACGCGGCCCGCCATGTGGGCCTGGGCCAACTGCTGTTCACGGCCGCCGTCTACGACCTGCTGCTGGCGCCCTTCGCGGTGCCGCTGATCATGGGGCTGGCCAGACGCGGGGAGAACGACCGGATGGCCGACAGCTCCGGCGGCACCGGCGCCGAGAGCGGCACCCGCTGGATCACCTCGGCGGGCAGCGTCCGAGCGGGCCGGATGAGCCGGTTCCGCCGCACCGGCCGCGCCGCCCGGTTCGGCGGTCTGGGCGGTGGCCTCGGCGGCGGCCTGGGCGGCAGCCTGCTGTCGAAGGCGACGAAGCGGTCCGGCCGGACGAAGGATGGCCGCGTCAAGCTCAAGGGGGTCAAGCGCCTGTGAGTACCGCCGCGCGCCCCGCTGTGAGCCCCGCCCTCCCGTCTCCCGCCTCCACCCTCGACGGAGCGCCATGAGCAATATCCCGGAGACCGGACGGACTCCCCGGGTCACCGTCCGCCTCGTCGCCATCCAGATCATCGTCTTCTCGCTCCTGCTCACCCTCGGCGGACGTCTCTGGTACCTGCAGATCCGCAACGGCGACGAATACACCGAGAAGGCCGCCAACAACCACGTCCAGCAGGTCGTCCACCCGGCGGTCCGCGGTTCGATACTGGACGCCCGCGGGGTGCCCATCGCCGACAACGAGACCCGGCTCGTCGTCTCCGCCAGCCGCACCGCGCTGATGAAGGAGCCCGACGACGGCGAGGCCGTCCTCACCCGGCTCGCGGACGTCCTCCACCTGAAGGCCAAGGACGTCAAGGACAAGGTCCGGCTGTGCGACGCCGAGACCCCGCAGCCCTGCTGGAACGGCTCCCCGTACCAGCCCATCCCGATCACCGACGAGGCCAGCGCCAAGCAGGCGCTCCAGATCCGCGAGCGCGAAGAGGACTTCCCCGGGATCAGCGCCGAGCCCACCGCCGTGCGCCGCTACGCCGCCCCGGCCGGTTCCAACGCCGCCCAGGTGCTCGGCTACCTCTCGCCGGTCACCGACGAGCAGATCAAGAAGGCCGAGCACACCAAGTCGCCGCTGCTCCGCTCCGACCAGGTCGGCTCCAACGGGCTGGAGAGCGAGTACGACAGCAAGCTGCGCGGCAAGGCGGGTGTGACCCGCTACGAGGTCGACAACCTCGGCCGCGTCATCGGTCAGCGGGAGAGCCAGCGGGCCCGGCCCGGCGACAACGTCGTCACCAGCCTCGACTCACGCGTCCAGGCGGTCGCGGAGAAGGAGCTGGACCAGGCGATGCAGGACGCCCGTAAGCAGTACGACCGGAACACCGGCACGAAGTACAAGGCGGACTCGGGCTCCGTCGTGGTCATGGAGGCCAAGACCGGCCGCGTGGTGGCGATGGCGTCCAACCCGTCGTACGACCCCAACGCGTGGGTCGGCGGTATCTCCGGCAAGGACTACAAGAAGCTCACCGGCAAGGACAGCAACTACCCGCTCCTGAACCGGGCGATCCAGGGCCAGGCGGCCCCCGGCTCGATCTTCAAGGTGATCCCGACGACCGCCGCGGTCAACGCCGGGTACGACTTCGGCGGGCCCTACCCCTGCACCAGCTCGTTCAACATCGGCAGCCAGGTCTTCAAGAACTTCGAGTCCGAGAACTTCGGCGGGATCAGCCTCGGCCGCGCGCTGGAGGTCTCCTGCGACACCGTCTTCTACCGCCTCGCCTACGACGAGTGGAAGAAGGACGGCGGCAACAAGCCCAAGAAGAACCCGGGGGACTGGTTCTACAAGACCGCCCACCAGTTCGGCCTGGGCAAGAAGACCGGCGTCGACCTTCCCAACGAGGTCAGCGGCCGGGTCCCGGACCGCCAGTGGAAGAAGGACTTCTGGAAGGCCAACAAGGACGCCTGGTGCAAGAACGGCAAGAAGAACGGAAGCTACACCCAGCGGCTTTCCTACGAGAACTGCCTCGAAGGCATGAAGATGCGCGCCGGTGACTCCGTCAACTACTCGATCGGCCAGGGCGACACCCTCGTCACCCCGATGCAGATGGCCACCATCTACGCGGCGATCAGCAACGGCGGCACGCTCTACGACCCGACCGTCGGCAAGGCGATCGTCAGCCCGGACGGCAAGCACATCCAGGAGATCAAGCCCAAGTCCCACGGCAAGCTGCCGATGAAGGGCCAGACGCGCGACCAGATCGACCAGGCGCTCGCGGGCGTCGCCACCCGGGGCACCGCCGCCTGGCGGTTCCAGGGCTGGCCGCAGGACAAGATCCCGATGCACGCCAAGACCGGTACCGCCGAGGTCTACGGCAAGCAGACCACCTCGTGGTTCGCGACGTACACCAAGGACTACTCGGTCGTCATGACGATCTCGCAGGGCGGCACCGGCTCCGGCGCCTCCGGCCCGGCCGTGCGCAAGATCTACAACGCGCTGTACGGGGTCGACGGCAAGGGCAAGATCAACGAGAAGAAGGCGCTGCTGCCCAAGCCGCAGGCCGACCTGCCCAAGATCTCCTCCGACGGCTCGATCGAGTCCCAGCCGGTGGGCAAGCCGCTCTCCCTGCTGGGCGACACCAGGCGGCGGGGAGGTGCGCAGCAGTGAGCGCGTCGACCCACGGCTACTCCGTCCCCCGTTTCACCCCCGAGCGCGGCACCTGGCGCAAGCTCATGGCGCGCGACTCGCTCGTGCGCCGTCTGGACTGGGTGCTGCTCGTCAGCTGCCTCGCCCTGTCCGCCATCGGCACCCTCCTGGTGTACTCGGCGACCCGCAACCGCACCGAGCTGAACCAGGGCGACCCGTACTACTTCCTGGTCCGGCACGCCCTGAACACCGGCATCGGGCTGCTGCTGATGATCGGCACCATCTGGCTCGGCCACCGCACCCTGCGCGGCGCGGTGCCCGTGCTGTACGGCCTGTCGGTCATCCTCGTCCTCGCCGTGCTGACCCCGCTGGGCTCGACCATCAACGGCGCGCACGCCTGGATCGTGGTCGGCGGCGGGTTCTCCCTCCAGCCCGGCGAGTTCGCCAAGATCACGATCATCCTGGGCATGGCGATGCTGCTGTCCGCGCGCGTGGACGCGGGCGACCGGCTCACTCCCGACCACCGCACCGTCGTCCAGGCACTCGGCCTGGCCGCGCTGCCCATCGCGATCGTGATGCTGATGCCGGACCTCGGCTCGGTGATGGTCATGGCGGTGATCGTGCTCGCGGTGCTCCTCTCCTCCGGCGCGTCCAACCGCTGGATCGCCGGGCTGATCGCCACCGCGGTGGTCGGTGCGCTGCTGATCTGGCAGCTGCACATCCTCGACCAGTACCAGATCGACCGCTTCGCCGCCTTCGCCAACCCCGCCCTGGACCCGGCGGGCGTCGGCTACAACACCAACCAGGCGCGCATCGCGATCGGCTCGGGCGGTCTCACCGGCAAGGGGCTCTTCCACGGCACCCAGACCACCGGCCAGTTCGTGCCCGAGCAGCAGACGGACTTCGTCTTCTCGGTCGCGGGGGAGGAGCTGGGCTTCCTCGGCGCGGGTCTGATCATCGTGCTGCTGGGCGTCGTCCTGTGGCGCGCCTGCCGGATCGCCCGGGGCACCACGGAGCTGTACGGGACGGTCGTCGCGGCCGGGATCATCGCCTGGTTCGCGTTCCAGTCGTTCGAGAACATCGGCATGACGCTGGGCATCATGCCGGTGGCCGGTCTGCCACTGCCGTTCGTCTCCTACGGCGGCTCGTCGATGTTCGCCGTATGGATCGGGATCGGGCTGCTCCAGTCCATCCGGGTGCAAAGGCCCGTATCGGCCTGATCCGGACTCCAGGGACTCCCGCTGGGCCTCCCGGGCGACTACATTCACGTCATGGTGGACATCATGCGGGAGATCGAACGCAAGTACGAGACCACCGATGACGGCGCCGCGACCGGCGGCCTCCCCGAGCTGGCCGGGGTCGCCGGAATCGCGCAGGTCAGGGACCAGGGCATGGTCACGCTCGACGCCACGTACTACGACACCCCCGGGCAGCGGCTCGCCGCCGACGGCGTCACCCTGCGCCGCCGCACCGGGGGCGACGACGCCGGATGGCACCTCAAGCTGCCGGTGGGTCCGGACGTGCGCGACGAGATCCGGGCCCCGCTCTCGGACGTGCTGCCCGCCCACCTCGCGGGCCTCGTACGCTCCCGCATCCGCGGCACCGGCCTCGTGCCGCTGGTCCACCTGCTGTCGGAGCGGAACGTCAGCCACCTCGTGGACGGCGAGGGCACGTTGCTCGCCGAGCTGTCCGCCGACCGGGTCACCGCGCGCCGCCTGGCCCCGGCCCCCGGCGATCCGGTGGGCTGGACCGAGGTCGAGGTGGAACTGGCCGAGGGCGGCGACCCCGCGCTGCTCGACGCCCTGGAACCGCGTCTGACGGACGCCGGGCTGCGCCGTGCCGATCTCCCCTCCAAGCTCGCCCGGGCCCTGGCCGAAACCGACCCGCGGCGCGGCGGCAAGAAGTCCGGCAAGAAGCTCACCAAGAAGCCCGGCAAGAAGAAGGCCGCGGCCAAGGCCACCGCCGGTGACATCGTCCTGGACTACGTACGCCGCCAGATCACCGCGATCGTCACCCTCGACCCCGCCGTGCGCCTGGACACCCCCGACTCCGTGCACCGCATGCGGGTCGCCACCCGGCGGCTGCGCAGCGCCTTCCGCTCGTACCGCAAGGTGCTGGACCGCACCGTCACCGACCCCATCGGCGCCGAGCTGAAGTGGCTGGCCGCCGAGTTGGGCATCGACCGGGACCGCGAAGTGCTCACCGCGCGCATCGGCGAACGGCTCGGCGAGGTCCCCGTCGAACTGCGGCTCGGTCCCGTCGCCGCCCGGCTGGAGATCTGGTCGCACAAGAGCCGCACCGGCTCGCGCGACCGGCTGATCGGCGTGCTCGACGGCGAGCGCTATCTCGCGCTGCTCGACACCCTCGACGCGCTCCTGGCCGCCCCGCCGCTGCGCGGGGCCGCCGACCGTCCGGCCGCCGAGGTGATCCGCAAGGCCGTGCTGCGCGACTACGAACGGCTCGCGGACCGCCTGGAGCCGGTCCTGGACGCCCCCTCGGGGCCCGAGCGCGACGTCGTCCTGCACGAGGCCCGCAAGGACGCCAAGCGGGCCCGCTACGCCGCCGAGGCCGCCCGCCCGGCGCTCGGCGCGCCCGCGAAGGCGTTCGCGGGGCTCATGACCGAGGTGCAGGAACTGCTCGGCGACCACCAGGACAGCGTGGTCGCGCGGGAGGCACTGCGCGAGCTGGCCATCCAGGCGCACGCGGCGGGGGAGTCCACCTTCACCATCGGCCTGCTCTACGGCCGTGAGGAGTCCCGCGCGGCCGCCCGCGAGCGCGAACTGCCCGGTCTGTGGGCCGAGGTCTCCCGCCGGGAGCACCGGGCGGCGCTGGAGAGCTGACCGTGGCGTAGCGGCCCGGGCGGGACCGGTACGCTAGAGGGTCACCCCTGTCCGCGCACGAAGGTTACTGATGTCTGTCGAGTCGGTCTTCCCACAGCTTGAGGCCCTGCTCCCCCATGTGCAGAAGCCGATCCAGTACGTGGGCGGCGAGCTCAACTCCACGGTCAAACCGTGGGACTCCTGCGACGTCCGCTGGGCGCTCATGTACCCGGACGCCTACGAGGTCGGGCTGCCCAACCAGGGCGTAATGATCCTCTACGAGGTGCTCAACGAGCGCGAGGGCGTGCTCGCCGAGCGCACGTACAGCGTCTGGCCGGACCTCGAAGAGCTGATGCGCGAGCACCAGGTGCCGCAGTTCACCGTGGACGCGCACCGCCCCGTGAGCGCCTTCGACGTCTTCGGCGTCTCCTTCTCGACCGAGCTGGGCTACACCAACCTGCTCACCGCGCTCGATCTCGCGGGCATCCCGCTGGACGCCGCCGACCGCACCGTCGACCACCCGGTGGTCGTCGCGGGCGGCCACGCCGCGTTCAACCCGGAGCCGATCGCGGACTTCATTGACTGCGCGGTGATCGGCGACGGCGAGCAGGCCGTGCTGGAGATGACCGAGATCATCCGCGCCTGGAAGGCCGAGGACCGTCCGGGCGGCCGGGACGAGCTGCTCTTCCGCCTCGCCCGCACCGGCAGCATCTACGTGCCGAAGTTCTACGACGTGGAGTACCTGGCCGACGGCCGGATCTCCCGCGTCGTACCGAACCGCTCGGGCGTGCCGTGGCGCGTCTCCAAGCACACCGTCATGGACCTCGACGAGTGGCCGTACCCGAAGCAGCCGCTCGTGCCGCTCGCCGAGACCGTGCACGAGCGGATGTCGGTGGAGATCTTCCGCGGCTGCACCCGCGGCTGCCGCTTCTGCCAGGCGGGCATGATCACCCGCCCGGTGCGCGAGCGCTCCATCACCGGCATCGGCGACATGGTCGACAAGGGGCTCAAGAGCACCGGTTTCGAGGAGGTCGGCCTGCTGTCGCTCTCCTCCGCCGACCACACCGAGATCGGCGACATCGCCAAGGGCCTCGCCGACCGGTACGAGGAAGACAAGATCGGTCTGTCCCTCCCGTCGACCCGGGTGGACGCGTTCAACATCGACCTGGCCAACGAGCTGACCCGCAACGGCCGCCGCTCGGGCCTCACGTTCGCCCCCGAGGGCGGCTCCGAGCGCATCCGTAAGGTCATCAACAAGATGGTCTCGGAAGAGGACCTCATCCGTACGGTGTCCACCGCGTACGGCAACGGCTGGCGGCAGGTGAAGCTGTACTTCATGTGCGGTCTGCCGACCGAGACCGACGAGGACGTGCTCCAGATCGCCGAGATGGCGACCAAGGTGATCGCCAAGGGCCGCGAGGTGTCCGGTAAGAACGACATCCGCTGCACCGTCTCGATCGGCGGTTTCGTCCCCAAGCCGCACACCCCGTTCCAGTGGGCGCCGCAGCTCAGCTCCGAGGAGACGGACGCACGGCTGGAGAAGCTGCGCGAGCGGATCCGCGGCGACAAGAAGTACGGCCGCTCGATCGGCTTCCGCTACCACGACGGCAAGCCCGGCATCGTCGAGGGCCTGCTCTCCCGTGGCGACCGCCGGGTGGGCTCGGTCATCCGTGCCGTCTACGAGGACGGCGGCCGCTTCGACGGCTGGCGCGAGCACTTCTCGTACGACCGCTGGATGGAGTGCGCCGAGCGCGCCCTGCCCGACTTCGGGCTGGACGTCGACTGGTACACCACCCGCGAGCGCACCTACGAGGAGGTCCTGCCCTGGGACCACCTCGACTCCGGTCTCGACAAGGACTGGCTGTGGGAGGACTGGCAGGACTCGCTCGACGAGACCGAGGTCGAGGACTGCCGCTGGACCCCGTGCTTCGACTGCGGCGTCTGTCCGCAGATGGACACGTCCATCCAGATCGGCCCCACCGGCCGCAAGCTCCTCCCGCTGTCGGTCGTGAAGTAGCCCTCGGGCAACCGGCCGGTCACAAAGTACGCTGGAAGGCGCACGGGCCGCACAGGCCCGTGCGCGACAAGCGAAGAAGCACAAGGAGCAGTCCCCTGGGCAAGCGACAGCCCGAAGGCCCGCCGCCCGCACCCGCGGTGCAGCGCATCCGTTTGCGTTACACCAAGCGCGGCCGCCTCCGGTTCACCAGCCACCGCGACTTCCAGCGCGCCTTCGAGCGGGCGCTGCGCCGCGCCGAGGTGCCCATGGCGTACTCGGCGGGCTTCACCCCGCACCCCAAGGTGTCGTACGCCAATGCCGCACCCACCGGCACCGGCAGTGAGGCCGAGTACCTGGAGATCCAGCTCACCGAGGTGCGGGACCCCGAGAAGCTGCGCGCGCTGCTCAACGAGTCGCTGCCCACCGGGCTCGACGTCACCGACGCCGTCGAGGCCCGCACCTCCGGGCTCGCCGACCGGCTCCAGGCGTCCGTATGGGAGATCCGGCTCGACCGGGTCGACCCGGCGGAGGCCCAGCGGGCCGTGGCCGCCTTCCTGGAGGCCGAGACGGTCGAGGTCGAGCGCCGGACGAAAAACGGCATGCGCACCTTCGACGCCCGCGCCGCGGTGGCCCGCCTGGAAGCGGACGCAGGTCGGGGCGATAGGCCAGGCGACGATGGCTGTGCGATACTGCGGCTGGTAGTACGGCATCTGACACCTGCCGTGCGACCCGACGACGTCCTGTCCGGTCTCCGCGCCACGGCCGACCTGGCGCCGCCGGTCCCCGCAGCGGTGACCAGGCTGGCGCAGGGGCTGCTCGATGAGGAGTCCGGCACGGTGACCGACCCGCTCGCGCCCGATCGCGAGGCAGTTCAGGCCGCCCCACCCACGGCCGCCGAGCTGACCGCCGCGATGGCGGCGCCGGAAGGTTCCGCGTAAGGACCGCCGTCGATGCGCCGCCCAGGCACTTGGGAGCCACCCGGGTCCGGCAGGCGCACTGACCAGGAGACTTTCGCCGGTCCCGGCCCTGAAAACCGGCCCGGCGAGCGATACGACAGCTCCCGTGCGGCGCCCGCGCCCCGGACGGCGGAACCCGCGCAGCGCGTGAGGTTCGGCCGGAAGCAGGCGCGGCGCCCGGGAGCGTGACGGGAGAACCGCCCGCATGCTCGAGCCCATTGAGCCGACCGAACCTATCCAGCCCCAGGGACAAGCCGCGCCGAGCGCCGCCGCTTCCGGGGATCCGACCTCACCCAGCGACACCCTGCCGCCGCGCCGCCGCCGTGCGGCCTCCCGGCCCGCCGGTCCGCCGGTGGGCACCGTGCGTGCCGCCGAGGTGACCACGCCCGCCGTACCGGCCATACCGGCCGAGTCGATCGCCGCGGGCGCCGCCATGGCCGCCGCGGAGGCGTCCGCCGTCTCCGACAGCGACGGCTCCGCCGCTCCGCCCGCCCGTTCGCGTCGCCGGGCGACGCGTAAGACCACCGCTCCGGCGGGTGCGCCGGAGGCCGCGGAGACCGTGGTTCCGGCGGACGCCGCCCCGCGTGCCGCCGAGCCCGCCGAGATCGCGGCCGCCGAGCCGGAGCCCGCCGCCGAGCCCGCTCCGCCCGCCCGTTCGCGCCGTCGGGCCACCCGCAAGGCGACCGCCCCGGCCGGTGCGCCGCAGGCCGCCGAGACGGTGGTGCCGGTGGAGGAGTCCGCCGCGCCCGCGGAATCGGCCGAGCCCGCGGAGGCCGCCGCCGAGCCCGCCCCGCCTGCCCGTACCCGCCGCCGGGCGACGCGCAAGACCGCCGCCCCGGAGGGTGGCGACCCGCAGGCGGAGCCCGCCGACGTGGACGCGTCGTCTGCGGCGGCCGCTGGTGGCAGTGGCGACGAGGACACCGCCCCAGCAGCAGTCGCAGCCGACGCCCCGGCCGACGAGGCGCCCCGTGCCCGTACGCGCCGCCGTGCCGCCCGTAAGGCGACCGCCGAGGCCGTGGCCGAGGAGACGGCTCCGGCCGAGCCCGCTGCCGCCGAGGCCGAGGCCCCCGCGGATGCCGCTCCGGCGCCGCGTACCCGCCGCCGCGCGACCCGTAAGACGGCGGCCGCCGAGGCCGAGGCCACCGAGCAGCCTGCCGCCGAAGCCGCCGAGGCGACGCCCGAGGCCCCCGCCGCGGAGGAGAGCACGGAGGAGGCGCCGCGCGCCCGTTCCCGCCGCCGTACCGCGCGCAAGACGGCCGCGGCCGAGGAACAGCCCGAGCAGCAGGCCGCCGCCGAGGCCGCCGAGCCCGAGGCCGAGCCGGAGCCCGCGCCGCGTGGTTCCCGCCGCCGGGCCGTGCGCCCGCCGACAGCGGTCTTCCAGGCTCCGGTCTTCACCGAGCCGGTCTTCCAGACCCCGGAGAGCGCCGCCGCCGAGGCCGCCGCGTCCGCCCTGGAAGAGGCCGACGAGGCGGACGAGCCGGAGGAGACCGAGCAGCAGGACAAGGCCGCGGCCCCCGAGCCGGTGGCCCCCGCCGCGGGTGGCCGCCGCCGTCGGCGCCGCCGGGGCGAGCCCGTCGAGGAGCAGCGCCCGGCGGAGGCCGAGGAGCCCGCTGCCGCCGAGGAGGCCGAGCAGGACGGCCGTCAGGCCGACCGTGAGCAGGGCGACGAGGAGTCGGGCGACCGCCCGTCCCGCCGCCGTCGCCGGGGTGGCCGTCGCCGCCGCCGGGGCGAGGCCGCCGACGCCGAGGGCGGCGAGGGCCGTTCCGAGGGCGAGGACGGCGCGGCTTACGAGGACGAGGCGCAGTCCGAGGGCGAGACCGGTGACGAGCAGGGCGCCGCCGACGAGGAGGACGCCGACGCCGGTGAGTCCTCCGGTGGCGGTTCCAGCAGCAGCCGTCGCCGCCGTCGCCGTCGCCGTCGCAGCGGGGACGCCGGCGAGGGCGAGTCGGGCGGTGACGACCCGGAGCGTACGGTCGTCAAGGTCCGCGAGCCCCGCAAGAAGGAAGACACCAGCTCCGACGAGGTGCAGTCGATCAAGGGGTCGACGCGTCTGGAGGCGAAGAAGCAGCGCCGCCGCGAGGGCCGTGAGCAGGGCCGCCGCCGGGTGCCGATCATCACCGAGGCCGAGTTCCTGGCCCGCCGCGAGGCGGTCGAGCGGGTGATGGTCGTCCGGCAGAACGGCGAGCGCACCCAGATCGGCGTGCTGGAGGACAACGTCCTCGTCGAGCACTTCGTCAACAAGGAGCAGGCCACCAGCTACGTCGGCAACGTCTACCTGGGCAAGGTCCAGAACGTGCTGCCGTCGATGGAGGCCGCCTTCGTCGACATCGGCAAGGGCCGCAACGCCGTGCTGTACGCGGGCGAGGTCAACTTCGAGGCGCTGGGGCTCTCCAACGGGCCGCGCCGCATCGAGACCGCCCTGAAGTCCGGGCAGTCCGTGCTCGTCCAGGTCACCAAGGACCCGATCGGCCACAAGGGCGCCCGGCTGACCAGCCAGGTCTCCCTGCCCGGCCGCTACCTGGTGTACGTCCCCGAGGGCTCCATGACGGGGATCAGCCGCAAGCTGCCCGACACCGAGCGCGCCCGGCTGAAGCAGATCCTCAAGAAGATCGTCCCCGAGGACGCGGGCGTGATCGTCCGCACCGCCGCGGAGGGCGCGAGCGAGGACGAGCTGGCCCGTGACGTCCAGCGGCTGCAGGCGCAGTGGGAAGAGATCAAGAAGAAGGCGAAGAGCGGCAACGCTCCGACGCTCCTCTACGGGGAGCCGGACATGACCGTCCGGGTCGTCCGCGACATCTTCAACGAGGACTTCTCCAAGGTCATCGTGAGCGGTGAGGACGCCTGGCAGACCATCCACGGCTATGTCTCGCACGTCGCGCCCGACCTCGCCGACCGGCTCCAGAAGTGGAACTCGGACGTCGACGTCTTCGCCACGTACCGGATCGACGAGCAGCTGATGAAGGCGCTGGACCGCAAGGTCTGGCTGCCCAGCGGCGGTTCCCTGGTGATCGACCGGACCGAGGCGATGGTCGTGGTCGACGTCAACACCGGCAAGTTCACCGGCCAGGGCGGCAACCTGGAGGAGACGGTCACCAGGAACAACCTGGAGGCGGCCGAGGAGATCGTGCGCCAGCTGCGGCTGCGCGACCTCGGCGGCATCATCGTGATCGACTTCATCGACATGGTGCTGGAGTCCAACCGCGATCTGGTGCTGCGGCGGCTGCTGGAGTGCCTGGGCCGCGACCGTACGAAGCACCAGGTGGCGGAGGTCACCTCGCTCGGCCTGGTCCAGATGACCCGTAAGCGGGTCGGCCAGGGCCTGCTGGAGTCGTTCTCCGAGTCCTGCGTCCACTGCAACGGCCGCGGCGTGATCGTCCACATGGAACAGCCGACGGTGGCCGGCGGCGGTGGCGGCGGCAAGCGCAAGAAGAAGAAGGGCGGCCAGCAGGCGCCCGCGCCGGAGGAGACCTCCGCGGCCGAGGCCGAGACGGTCACCGAGGGCGCCGAGGAGGTCGCGGCGGAGGTCGCGGAGCCGAAGGCGCTGCCGGAGCCCGCCTTCGCGGCCGACGAGGAGCTGTACAGCAGCGCCGCGGAGGCCGAGGCCGCCGCGGGCCGTGGGCGTTCCCGGCGCCGGGCGACGCGCAAGGTGTCCGCCCCGGCGGGCGCCCCGAAGAGCGCCGAGCAGCCGGAGGCCGTGGTCGTCGTGGCGGACGAGCCGAAGCCGGAGGTGCCCGCCGAGGCGCCCGAGGCCGCCGCTCCCGCCGCCGAGCCCGAGGCCGCCGTTCCGGCCGCTGAGCCGGAGGCCGCTCCCGCGCCGCGTACGCGCCGCCGGGCGACCCGTAAGGTGTCCGCTCCCGCGGGCTCGCCCACGGGTGCCGACGACGCCGCCGTGGTGGTCGTCAGCGCTCCCGCCCAGGAGGCGACGCCCGAGGAGGCCGACGAGCCGGTGGCGGCTTCCGCCGACGGCGAGGCCGTAGCGGAGGACGGCGAGGCCGAGGTCCCGGCGAAGAAGACGGCCCGTAAGACGGCCAAGAAGGCGCCGGCGAAGAAGACGGCCGCCAAGAAGACCGCGGCGAAGAAGACCGCGGTCAAGAAGACGACGACGGCGGCGAAGAAGACCACCGCGAAGAAGACGACGACGGCCAAGAAGACGACCACGAAGAAGACGGCGTCGAAGAAGACCGCGGCGGCGGAGCAGCAGACGCCGCAGTCGGTCTCGGCCGCAGCCGACGACTGAGCCGGACGTCACGAGAGCCGGGAGGGCACCTACGCACGTGCGTAGGTGCCCTCCCGGCTCTGGTAGCCTTGACCCTCGGCGTTTGTACGCCAAGCCCCTGAGCACATCCCTCCCGTTCCGCGGGAGAGGCCGCTCGGCCGATGCTGAACCACGCTCACCGCGAGGAATCACTCGGTTGTCATGACCTTCATGGGGTCATGTGGAGCGGCTGGCATCAGAGGTCCCGTTTACTAGCGAGAGAGTGAGAACCGCGTGTACGCAATCGTGCGCACCGGCGGCCGCCAGCAGAAGGTAGCCGTGGGCGATGTCATCGAGGTCGACCGCATCGGAACCAGCAAGGTCGGCGACACCGTCGAGCTCTCGACTCTGCTCGTTGTCGACGGCGATGCCGTCACCAGCGATCCGTGGGTCCTGGCCGGTGTGAAGGTTCACGCCGAGGTCGTTGACCACCACAAGGGTGCCAAGATCGACATCCTGAAGTACAAGAACAAGACCGGTTACCGGAAGCGGATCGGCCACCGCCAGCTGCACACCGCGCTGAAGATCACCGGCATCGACCAGGCTGCGAAGTAAGGGACTGAGGAGACATGGCACACAAGAAGGGCGCATCGTCCACTCGGAACGGTCGCGACTCCAATGCCCAGCGGCTCGGAGTCAAGCGCTTCGGCGGCCAGGCCGTCAACGCGGGTGAGATCCTGGTCCGCCAGCGCGGCACGCACTTCCACCCGGGCACGGGCGTCGGCCGCGGCGGCGACGACACGCTGTTCGCGCTGGCCGCCGGTGCGGTGCAGTTCGGCACCCACCGTGGCCGCAAGGTCGTGAACATCGTTCCGGTCGCCCAGTAATTCCGGCTCCGGCACGACGCCACACACCTTTCCGAGGGCGGACCGCTCTTTCCCGTGACGGGGAAGCGGGTCCGCCCTCGGCGCGTTACCCAGGTAACGACGCACACCTACCCCGTACGTAACTGGAGGCACCCGTCATGACCACCTTCGTGGACCGCGTCGAGCTGCACGTCGCCGCGGGTAACGGAGGCCACGGCTGCGCCTCCGTGCACCGCGAGAAGTTCAAGCCGCTCGGCGGCCCGGACGGCGGAAACGGTGGCCGGGGCGGCGATGTGATCCTGGTCGTCGACCAGTCGGTCACCACGCTGCTCGAGTACCACCACAGCCCGCACCGCAAGGCCACCAACGGCAAGCCCGGCGAGGGCGGCCACCGCTCCGGCAAGGACGGCAGCGACTTGATCCTGCCGGTCCCGGACGGCACCGTCGTCCTCGACAAGCGGGGCAACGTGCTCGCCGACCTGATCGGCGAGGGCACCACCTTCATCGCCGCCCAGGGCGGCCGCGGCGGCCTCGGCAACGCGGCCCTCGCCTCGGCCCGCCGCAAGGCCCCCGGCTTCGCGCTGCTGGGCGAGCCCGGCCACGCCGGGGACGTCGTCCTGGAGCTGAAGACCGTCGCGGACGTGGCGCTCGTCGGCTACCCGAGCGCCGGCAAGTCGTCGCTGATCTCGGTGCTCTCGGCCGCCAAGCCGAAGATCGCCGACTACCCCTTCACCACCCTGGTGCCCAACCTCGGCGTGGTGACCGCCGGTTCGACCGTCTACACCATCGCGGACGTGCCCGGTCTGATCCCCGGCGCCAGCCAGGGCAAGGGCCTCGGCCTGGAGTTCCTGCGCCATGTCGAGCGCTGCTCGGTGCTGGTGCACGTGCTGGACACCGCCGCCCTGGAGTCCGAGCGGGACCCGCTGACCGACCTCGACGTCATCGAGGCCGAACTCGCCGAGTACGGCGGTCTGGAGGACCGGCCCCGGCTCGTCGTCCTCAACAAGGTCGACATCCCCGACGGCAAGGACCTCTCTGACATCATCCGGCCGGACCTGGAGGCCCGCGGCTACCAGGTCTTCGAGGTGTCGGCCATCGCCCACCTCGGCCTCAAGGAGCTGTCGTTCGCCCTCGCGGACATCGTCGGGAAGGCGCGGGCGGCCAAGCCGAAGGACGAGGCGACCAGGATCGTCATCCGCCCGAAGGCCGTGGACGACGCGGGCTTCAAGGTCGTCGTCGAGGACGGCTTCTACCGCATCGTCGGCGAGAAGCCGGAACGCTGGGTCCACCAGACCGACTTCAACAACGACGAGGCCGTCGGCTACCTCGCCGACCGGCTGAACCGCCTCGGCGTCGAGGAGGAGCTGGTGAAGGCGGGTGCCCAGGCGGGCGACGAGGTCGTCATCGGCCCCGAGGAGAACGCGGTCGTCTTCGACTGGGAGCCGACGCTCGCGGCGGGTGCCGAGATGCTGGGCCGCCGTGGTGAGGACCACCGCTTCGAGGCCCCCCGCCCGGCGGCGCAGCGGCGCCGCGACCGGGACGCGGAGCGGGACGGCGCGGAGGAGGAGTACGAGTCGTTCAAGCCGTTCTAGGGGGTGTCCCGGGGCCGGGGCGGGGGCTGCAGGCCCCCCGTCACGCGCCCCTGACGGCCCTCCTCGGCCGCGACGGACGGTACGACGGGAAAGGGCCCGGGAGCGATGCTCCCGGGCCCTTACGCGTGCTGCGACGCCGTCGTCGTCAGACCGTCGCCGTCTCCTCCGGCTCCGACGGTCCGGCCTCCAGTTCCGCCTCCTCGGCCGCGTCCCGGGCCTCCCGCTGCGCCGGGATCTCGTCGGCCAGCCGCGTCGCCATCCGCGCCCGCCGCTCGTCGGCCTTCTGGCAGAGCGTCTGGGCGGCCTGGTCGAAGCGGACCAGGGACGGCGGGTCGGACGGGCCGAGCAGGTGCACCTTCAGCTCGGCGCGGGCGGCCGCGAGGGTGTCCTGCTCGGGGTCGCGGACGGCCTCCAGCAGCTCCGGAACCTCCGACGCCTCGGGCGTGAGGATCGTGGCGGCGCGCACCGTCGGGAAGTTCGCCCGGAACTCCTCCTCGGTCAGCCCGCTGGTGTTCGCCACCGCGTACGGCTTCTCGCTCGTCAGGTAGTCCGAGACGACGCTCGACACATCGCTGATCAGCACGTCGGCCTGGTTGAAGCAGGTGAAGATCGCGGGCCGCGGGCCGGTGACGACCTGGTGCTCCCAGTCCGGCAGCGACAGCCAGTAGGCGCTCTCCCAGGCGGCGGTGGCCGCGGCCACGCCCGCGGCGCGGTTGTTGTCCGGGGTGCCCTGGAGCTTCATGCGCTCGATCTCGTCCGCGCTGCGGCGGAAGGACGTGCTGGTGAGCTGGTTCAGCTCCTCGGCGCGCCGGTTCAGCTCGGCCGCGGCCTCGGCGGGCGGCCGGGCCCCGCCGCGCTTGGCGTTCGCCTCGGCGATCATCGCCTTGATGCGGTCGTTGGCGCGGCCCGCCCGCCGGTCGACGGAGCCGGTCATCGGGTGCGGCTTGTACAGCAGCCGCACCTTGGGGTCGGCGAGCAGCTCGCGGACGATGTTCTCACCGGCCAGGATGACCGAGGTGTTGCCGGGGTTGCCGTCCCAGCCCTCCCAGGTCGGCGCGTACAGCACGCTGGTGTACTCACCGGTGGGGACGCCCGCGTAGGGGCGGATCGGCGTCAGCTGCGGGCGGCCGACCTCCACGACGTCCTTGTCCTCGACGCCGATGTCGGCGAGCTGGTAGCGGTCGCGCGCGGCCGGGCCCGCGACCCACACCTCGTCGTACGCCTTGGCGTACGGGTTGCAGCTGGAGAGCTTGTCGCTCTCCCCGTGGTTGATGAACGCGTGCTTGATCGAGGGGATGCGCAGCACCTGCGAGGTCTTGCCCGAGTTGGCCGGGTGCAGCATCACCTTGAGCGTCGAGTGCTCGATGCGCATCAGGTGGGCGACCTTGGGGAGGCAGACGATCGGGATGTCCGTCGCGTCGATCTTCTGCACCATGAACCGCTCGCGCAGCACGATGATGGGGTTGCCGTCGAGCGCGGCGAGCGTGGAGAGCCACATGTTCGCCTGGTACGCGGAGCTGGTGCCGCCGGAGAAGTACATGCCGACGGTCGGCTGGTACTCGGCCAGCCAGGTGTCGAGCCACTCCAGGGCCTTCGCCTCGTTCGCCACCCGCTTGCGCGGCAGCAGCCAGGTGGCCAGGTGGACGGTTCCGGCGATGCCGATCAGCAGGGCGATCGAGAGGCCGACGGCCCCCCAGACGCCGTTCTTGGTACCGGCCGTCAGCAGCAGTCCGGCGGTGGCCGGGGCCGCGAGCCGCAGCATCCGGCGGCCGTGCTGGCGGGCGAACAGCCGCGGCGGGGCCTCGCTCAGCCGCAGCGCCGAGGCGTCGATGTTGCGCGTGACGAACGGCAGCTGCCGCGTGCGGCGCACCATTATGGCCGCGGCCTGGCAGGCGAAGTGCACCACGTAGAAGAGCAGCAGCCCCACGGTCAGCGGTGCCTGCTCGTGCAGTGGATTGATTCCCTCGATCCGCAGCAGCCCGACCATGATGAGCATGTCGCGGAACAGCTGGCGCACCGTGATGTCGAAGCGGACCTTGCCCAGCAGCGACAGCAGACCGGGCTGCTTGTGCTGGAGGAAAAGATCGAGGGCGAGGCCGCACGCCGAGGCGGCGATGAAGAGCGGTACGTTCGGAAGCACGGCGCCGACGAGCTGTGTGGTGAAGAACACCACCATGGCGAGCAACGCCGTGAGCTGTACGACCCGGCGTGGGGCGAATCCGGCAGAGGGCACGGGATGGGCTCCTGGCGGGAGGGCGGTGGACGAGTGGGGGGACCCCTGACCGTATGCCGCCGTCTGGCCCGGTGACAATCCGCGCAGGCGCCAACCGCCCCGAAACGGGCCCAAACGATCCGCCGGGGCTTCACGGCGCCACGAAAAGGCCGGGTGAGCCGGGGTCCGCCTCACGTAGATTGCCCCCTTGTCATGATGTGAGTGTGCGGGACACGCGTTCCGCGAGGTGCGCGTGAGAGCCGGGACCATCCCGGGATGAGCAGGGGAGAGGCGTGGCGAAGCAGGACGGGTCGGCGGTACGGGACGAGGTGGCCGCGGCCCGCAGGATCGTGGTCAAGGTCGGTTCGTCCTCCCTCACCACCGCGGCAGGGGGGCTGGACGCGGACCGGGTTGACGCGCTCGTCGACGTGCTCGCGAAGGTGCTCGGCCAGGACGTGGGCGGGGCCGGGGACGGCAAGGAGATAGTCCTGGTCTCCTCCGGGGCCATCGCCGCCGGACTCGCCCCCCTGGGGCTGGACCGGCGCCCCCGCGACCTCGCCCGCCAGCAGGCCGCCGCGAGCGTCGGCCAGGGCCTGCTGGTGGCCCGCTACACCGCCTCCTTCGCGCGCTACGGGCGCCGGGTCGGCCAGGTGCTGCTCACCACGGACGACACCAGCCGCCGCGCCCACTACCGCAATGCCACCCGGACCCTGGACCAGCTGCTGGCCATGGGCGCCCTGCCGATCGTCAACGAGAACGACACCGTGGCCACCGACGAGATCCGGTTCGGGGACAACGACCGGCTCGCGGCCCTGGTCGCCCATCTCGTACGGGCCGATCTGCTGGTGCTGCTCTCCGACGTGGACGGGCTCTACGACGGCGACCCCAGGACCCCCGGCACCTCGCGGATCGACGAGGTCAAGGGCCCCCAGGACCTCGCCGGGGTCACGATCGGCAGCGCGGGCCGAGCCGGGGTCGGCACCGGCGGCATGGTCACCAAGGTCGAGGCGGCCCGGATCGCCGCCGCGGCCGGGGTCCCCGTGGTGCTCACCTCCGCCAGCCACGCCGGGGACGCCCTGCTGGGCCGCCACACGGGTACGTACTTCCACCGCACCGGCCGCCGCTCGGCCAACCGCCTGCTGTGGCTCGCCCACGCCTCGGAGCCCCGCGGCGCGCTCACCCTGGACGACGGGGCGGTGCGGGCCGTCGTGGAGCGCCGTACGTCGCTGCTGCCCGCGGGGATCGCGGCGGTGGAGGGCGAGTTCACCGCCGGGGACCCGGTCGAGCTGCGCGACACCGAGGGCCGCGCGGTGGCCCGCGGCCTGGTGAACTTCGACGCCAAGGAGATCCCCCGGCTGATCGGCCGCTCGACCCGCGACCTCGCCCGCGACCTGGGCCCCGCGTACGAGCGCGAGGTCGTGCACCGGGACGACCTGGTGGTGCTCCACCACCACGGATGACACTCCGCCGGGGCCGCCTTCGCGCCCCGGAGACGAGCCGAGCCCCCGAAAAAAGGGGGCTTACCTTCCGCAAAAACGCCCCGCGGCCGCGCGAGGACTGGTCAACTTTGTTCAACGGGGTCGCGCGGGCAGCGGGCCCGCGGTGGAGGTACACGCACCACCGCCACAGTGCTCCGCCCGCGCGTGAGCGGAGCAGCGAGCTACAGGAGGCCGCCGGTGAGACGAGGGCGCCCGGGGGCGCCGCCCCGAGGGGCGGCGGAGCGCACCCTGACCAGTGTCGGGTTGAACGGTGTCGGCGCGAACGGCGCCGGGCCGGGCGATGCCGGGACGGAAGACGCGACGGCGCATGGCACGCGACGTGTCGAGGTGTCCCGGCTGTGGCACATCACCCTGAGCGTCTCGGGTACCGAGGCGCCGCTGCGGGAGGTCAGGCGTGCCCTGGAGCAGCTGGCCCATGACCACCCCTTCCTGCTGACCAGCCGCTACGCCAACGATCACGCCGAGATCCGTTACTGGGAGGAGGCGCGCGATCTGCACGACGCGGCGGCGGTGGCGCTGCGGCTGTGGGGCGAGCACCGCTCCACGGCCAACCTGCCGCCGTGGGAGATCGTGGGGCTGGAGGTCATCGACCGTGAGACGTATCACCAGCGCATCGCGGAGGGATACGGGCCGCCACCGGCCTCCCCGGTGGGTGTGCACCCGTTCTGAGTGCCTCGAGAGCGCTTCGGGAGTGCTTCGAGTGCTTCGAGATGTGAGAAAGCCATCTCGAAGAGCGGAATACCGGAGGGGTGGCCCCGCTCGGCTCAGTAGGCTGCGTGCATGACCAGCGCACCCACGTCGCCGCTCACCGACCCCTGGCCGAAGTCCCCGGTCCTCCAGACCGCCTATCGGGCGCGCGCCGCGGCCGTCGACCTCGCCCCGCTGCCGCGTGCCCTCAAGGATGACGCGCTGCTGGCGATGGCCGACGCGCTGGAGGTGCGGACGAAGGAGATCGTCGAGGCCAACGCCGTCGACGTGGAGCGGGCCCGCGAGGCGGGCACCAGCGAGGCGATCGTCGACCGGCTGACCCTCACCCCTGAGCGGGTGCGGGCCATCGCCGCCGATGTCCGCGACGTGGTCGCGCTGCCCGACCCGGTCGGCGAGGTGGTGCGGGGCTCGACGCTGCCCAACGGCATCGACCTGCGCCAGGTGCGCGTCCCGCTGGGTGTCGTCGGCATCATCTACGAGGCCCGTCCGAACGTCACCGTGGACGCCGCCGCGCTGTGCCTGAAGTCGGGCAACGCCGTCCTGCTGCGCGGCTCTTCCTCGGCGTACCACTCGAACAGCGCGCTGGTGAAGGTGTTGCGCGACGCCGTCGGCGGCGCCGGGCTGCCCGCGGACGCCATTCAGCTGGTGCCGGGGGAGAGCCGGGAGTCGGTGCGCGAGCTGATGCGCGCCCGCGGCCTGGTGGATGTGCTGATTCCGCGGGGCGGCGCCTCGCTCATCCGTACGGTGGTCGAGGAGTCGACGGTTCCGGTCATCGAGACCGGCACCGGCAACTGCCATGTGTACGTGGACGCCCAGGCCGATCTCGACATGGCCGTGGACATCCTCGTGAATTCCAAGGCCCAGCGCCCCAGTGTGTGCAACGCGGCGGAGACGCTGCTGGTGCACCAGGACATCGCCGCGGAGTTCCTGCCGCGCGCCCTGGACGCGCTGGCGGCGGCCGGTGTCACGGTGCACGCCGACGAGCGGGTGCTGGCGCTGGCCGAGGCCGAGGGGTCGAAGGCCACGGTCGTCCCGGCGGCGATGGAGGACTGGGAGACCGAGTACCTGTCGTACGACATCGCCGCGGCGGTCGTGGACTCCCTGGAGGCCGCGGTGGCCCACATCGGTCTGTGGTCCTCCGGTCACACCGAGGCCATCGTCACGACGTCACAGGCGGCCGCCCGCCGCTTCACCCAATTGGTGGACTCCACGACGGTCGCCGTGAACGCGTCCACGCGTTTCACGGACGGCAGCCAGTTCGGCTTCGGCGCCGAGATCGGCATCTCCACCCAGAAGCTCCACGCCCGGGGGCCGATGGGACTGCCGGAGCTGACGTCGACCAAGTACATCGTCACCGGCGACGGACACACCCGCTGAGTCACCCTTTCGGGGGCTGGTCGAACCCGGAGGTCAACGGGTGGATCTTCCCCCGAATACCATTTCGCCCTGCCCAAATTGACCCGTCCGGTCTACTCTGAATGGGTGCCGGACGACGTGGGGGGCAAGCCGTTCCCGGACGGCGACGAGCCCGACGAGCGCAGCCACGGAGAGGCGAACGACGAGTTCGCCACCGTGGTCTTCGACGAGGACTTCGTACGGTCCGCCGTCATCCATGAACCCACCGCCATCGAACGGATGCTGGCCGCCGCGCAGGCGCGTGCCGACGCCGAGGCGTCCCGCCGCAGCCGAGCCGGGGCGTCCCCCGAGGACGAGCTGTTCGACGACGCGTACGGCCCGGAGGGCGACGGCGAATTCGGTGACGGCCCGTACGACGACTATGCCGACCCGGACGGCCGCTTCGGCCCCGGCCGGGAGCTGGACGGCGCCTACGGCCCGTACGGGCGCTACGGGAGCGCCGGGCGGCCCTATCGCGGCCATGCCCGCTGGCACCGCCCGGTGGCGTGGCTGCTGGCCGTCCTGATGGGCATCGGGGTGGTCGCGCTGGCCTTCACGGCGGTCTACCGGGGCGGCTCGGGCAACCGCCAGGACCCGGCCCCGCCGCCCGCCACCAGCGGGGTCGACGGCACGCCCGCGGGGCGGCCGGGCAGCGCACCGTCCACCTCGGCCGAGCGCGAGGTGCCGCCCGCCTCCGTCGTACCGCGCTCCCCGTGACAGCGGCGTCCGTCACATCCCGTGCCGCATCCCCGTAGCACGTCGCGCCCTATGCGGCGTTTCCTCCGCACCGTGCGTGAAGTTGTGGAGTACCACCGCGTTTACCGCTGCCCCCGGCGACCTACTCTTGAGGTATGACCGGGCGTGGAGACCCTCCCGAGGGGACACCAGAGGGCGTCCCGGGAGGTGGTGAGGACGAGTACCGCTCCGTCGTGTTCGACGAGTCGTTCGTTCGTGCTGCCCGGCTCCAGGAGTTCTCCGCCCAGGAGCGCATGGACGATCACTCCCGCGCGGTGCGCAGCCGCCACGCCTGGGCGCGCGCCGGGGCGTCGCGGCAGGCCGTCGTTCTCGTCCTGCTGATCGCCTTCGCCTTCGCCGCGGCCGTCTACATGGGCGTACGCCACCCCTACCAGGCACCCGCGCCGCAGGCCGTCGAGCCGCTGCGCAGCAGCGTGGTGCCGCTCTCGCCGCGCGGTGAGGTGCCCGGCGGGCGGCCCGTGGAGCTGTTCCGGGAGAGCCCGGCCGCCGCGTTCCGTACCGGCGCCGAGGGGGTCACCCTGCCCGCCGTCCGGCGCACCCAGGGCTTCTCCGAGAGCCAGGTGCTGGCGGCGCTCACCACGGCCAAGGACTACGTGGTGAGGTCCACCCTCGATCCGGGCGTGCTCACCGGCGGCCCGGTGCAGGCGGTGCGGCTGCTGCTCGACCCCGCCCAGCAGATCCAGTTCGACCAGAGCTTCGAGCACCCCGTCGACGACGGCCGCCATGCGGCCACCGGCTGGCTGACCCGCTTCAACCCGGGTGAGGTCACGCTGGCCAACGCGCCCGTGCGGGTGCGCGGGACCCTGACGGTCGTCGAGCGCACGCCCTCGACGCTGGAGGTCAGCGCCGACCACGTCTTCGTCTACGCGGTCCAGCGCGCCCACGAGCGGGCCCCGGACCACGCCTCGCTGTACACGGTCCGCCGGGAGACCCGGTTCCGCTTCGACCGCGGGGATCTGCGCGACCACCGGGTGGAGCTGGTGCACAGCTCCGTGCTGGCGGGCCCGCAGGCGTGCGCCGCGAACGCCTCCGGCTACCTGCGGCCGCTGGTGGCCGGGCAGAGCGTCCGGAACGACTCCCCGGTCGGCACCGACCCGTACGCCCCGGGCCGCACCCCGGTCTCCCTGTGCGGCGTGCTCTCCCCGGGCACGCAGCCCGGCTCCTAGCCCGGCCCGTCCCCCGCGGAACCGTCCCGGCCCTCCCGGCCCTCCCGGCCCTCCCCGCCCTCTTGGCCGTCCCTGCCGTCCTCGCCGCCCTGGGCGTCCCGCGGGGGTGCGCCCTCGGTGGTGTCCCCGCCCTGCCTGCCGGTGCCGCCGCCCGCGAACCGGTCGCGCAGCTTGCTGCCCAGGTCCCCGGCGCCGCCCGCCACGTCCCGTACGAACGCGACCAGCGGGTCCTTGCTGACGCGGACCGACTCCGCGTAGTGGTTCGCCGACTCCCGGAAGGAGTCGCTGACCGAGGTGTCCTTGTCCTCCTCGCGGCGCGGGTAGTGGCCGTCCATGAGCCGTTGGAAGTCGCGGCTCGCGGCCCACTTCTTCAGCTCGGCGGCGCGCACGGTGGTGAACGGGTGGCTGCGCGGCAGCATGTTGAGGATCTTGAGCACGGAGTCCCGCATGTCGCCGCTGCTCTCGTACTCCTCGGCCTGCTCCAGGAAGGCGTCCACGTTCATCTCGTGCAGATGGTGGCCACCGGCGAGCTTCATCAGCCCGCGCATCGAGGCCCGCAGATCCTGTCCGACCAGCAGCCCCGCCCGGTCCGCCGACAGCTCCGACTTGCGGAACCACTCGCGCAGCGCCGTCACCAGGGCCAGCACCGCCACATTGCCGAGCGGGATCCAGGCGACCTTCAGCGCGAGGTTGGTCAGGAAGAGCAGTATGGTCCGGTAGACGGAGTGCCCCGACAGCGCGTGGCCCACCTCATGGCCGATGACCGCCCGCATCTCCTCCTCGTCGAGCAGCTCCACCAGCCCGGTGGTCAGCACGATGATCGGCGTGTCCATGCCGATGCACATCGCGTTCGGCTTCGGGTCCTGGGTGACGTACATCGCCGGGACCTGCTCCAGGTCGAGGATGTAGCAGGCGTCCCGCAGCATGTCGTGGAGGTGGGCGAACTGCCGGTCGCTCACCCGCACCGAATCGGACAGGTAGAGCAGCCGCAGACTGCGCTCGGGCAGCAGCCCGCTCAGCGCCTTGAAGACGGTGTCGAAGCCGGTCAGCTTGCGCAGCGCGACCAGCGCCGAGCGGTCCGCCGGATGTTCGTACGCGCGCGAGGAAATGCCCGGAAACCGCCGCCTCTCGCGGCTGGGCGCGTGCTCACGTCCCTCTCCGGCGCCGCTCCCGTCGCCGGTCCCGTGCGTGTGGCTGTCGCTCATTGGTCCCCCTCGTGCGGACTGTTCGCCGTACCGCTTCGGTCGTGCCCGTCCCCTGGCGGACCCCACCTTAGGCCCTGCCCGGCGGGGGGCTAGCGTGGAGACATGCCCGATATGACTGGCCTCACCACCGTGCTTGCCGCCACTTCCAAGGACCAAGGACCGGGAGCGCTGCTGCGCACCGTCATCGTCGTCGGCGTCGTGGGATCCATCCTGGTCGCGTGGTTCCTGCTGCGCGGGTACAAACAGGACTGAGAGCGGGCCCAAGGGCGGACTGAGAGCAGGCCCGGATTCCGCCTCGCATACGATGTTGCGGACGTGACGTGACGCCGAGACCCGGATAGGTATCGCCTGCGATGAGCGCTTTCAGCACCGCCCATGCTGCCCTGACCACCCTCGCGGCCGAGGGCGGTGAGCACCACACCGACACCCACCCGAGCATCAGCCCCTTCATGACCGGCGGTGCCGCTCTCGTCATTCTGTTCCTGCTGCTGTGGATCACCACCCGCTTCAACCGGGACCGCTGACCAGGGCCGTTGCCTCTTCGGGCCCCGGTTTCGAGCCGGGCCCAGTAGGGTCTGCACGCATGGAAGAGGAGAAGGGGCCGGCCAAGCGGCGGCTCGGTGTGATGGGCGGGACGTTCGACCCGATCCACCACGGTCACCTGGTCGCGGCCAGCGAGGTGGCGTCGCAGTTCCACCTGGACGAGGTGGTGTTCGTACCGACCGGGCAGCCGTGGCAGAAGAGCCACAAAAAGGTTTCCCCGGCCGAGGACCGCTATCTGATGACGGTCATCGCGACCGCCTCGAACCCGCAGTTCTCGGTCAGCCGCATCGACATCGACCGCGGCGGCGCGACGTACACGACCGATACGCTCCGGGACCTGCGCGCGCTGAACGGTGACGCGGACCTGTTCTTCATCACCGGAGCGGACGCGCTCGCCCAGATCCTCACCTGGCGCGATGCCGAAGTGCTGTTCTCGCTCGCCCATTTCATCGGGGTGACGCGGCCCGGGCACATACTGGCCGACCCGGGGCTGCCGGAGGGCGGGGTGTCGCTGGTCGAGGTTCCGGCGCTGGCGATCTCGTCGTCGGACTGCCGGGCGCGTGTCGCACACGGCGAACCCGTCTGGTACCTGGTGCCGGACGGTGTGGTGCGGTACATCGACAAGCGAGAGCTGTACCGGCACGACAGCTGAAGGGGTACCGGTGAACGACGGACAGGACCCGTACGACCCGTACGCGCGGGATCCGTATGCCCAGGAGCCGCAGATCTACGGCTACGACGCCTATGGGCAGCCGGTGTACCAGCCTCAGGGGACGCAGCAGGGTTACGACCCGTCGTCGTACTACGGGCAGCAGCAGGGCCAGCAGCAGGACGGGTATGGCTACGGCTACGACCCGTACGGCCAGGCGCAGCAGGCGCAGCCTCAGCAGGCCCAGGCGCAGCAGGCCCAGACGCAGTATCCACCGACGCAGCCGTACGACCCGTACTACGGACAGCAGCAGCACTATCCGCAGCACGTCCAGGAGCCGGGGCAGCAGGGGCAGCAGGAGCAGTACGTCCAGCAGGGCTACGACTACGCCCAGCCCGCCCCGCCCGCCGCGGCGGAGGAGGACGAGCCGAACCCGTACGAGGAGCTGGCCGAGCTGGACCGGCAGGAGCCGGTCCACCGCGCCCCGGCCCCGGCTCCGGCTCCGGAGGGGCCCGGTAAGGGTAAGTCCGGCCCCCCGGACCCGGACGACCCCGAGTACCGCACTGAGCAGTTCTCCTTCGTGGAGGAGCCCGACGAGGACTCCGAAGACGTCATCGACTGGCTGAAGTTCGCCGAGACCCGCTCCGAGCGGCGTGACGAGCGCCGCCGCAAGGGCCGCAACCGCTTCGTCGCGCTCGTCGTGGTGCTGGCCCTCGCCGCCGTGGGCGGCGTCGGCTACCTCTGGTCCGCGGGCAAGCTGCCCGGTCTCTCCGCCGACGGCGACGCACAGGCGGCGGGCGGCCCGCAGAAGCGGGACGTGATCGTCGTCCATCTGCGGGAGCTGAAGGGCGGCCGTACCTCCACCGCGCTGCTGGTGGACAACGAGACCACCAAGAAGGGCACCACCGTCCTGCTGCCGAACGCGCTGTCCGTCTCCACCGAGGACGGCGGCTCCACCACGCTCGGCAAGTCGGTGACCGACGAGGGCTCCGACGCCACCCGGGACTCCCTGTCCACCCTGCTGGGTTCGAAGATCCAGGGCACCTGGCGGCTGGACACGCCCTATCTGGAGAACCTCGTCGAGCTGGTCGGCGGCATCACCCTGAACACCGACACCACCGTCCCGTCCTCCCGGAAGGGCGAGGACCCGCTGGTCAAGCGGGGCAAGGAGCAGATCCTGAGCGGCCAGGCGGCCGTGGCGTACGCCACCTACCGGGCCCCGGGCGAGGCGCAGACCAAGCAGCTCGCGCGGTTCGGCCAGGTCATGGACGCCTCCCTGAAGAAGGTCTCCAGCGATACGGGCGGCGCCACCAAGACCGTCGAGCAGCTGGCGCAGATCCCCGACCCGTCGCTGTCCGAGCAGCAGCTCGGCGCCTCGCTGGCGCGGCTCGCGGGGCAGGCCAAGGGCGGCGACTTCGACACGATGATGCTGCCGATCCAGGGCAACGGCACGCTCAGCACGCGGGCGACCGACCGGGTGGTCAAGGACGTCCTCGGCGGCACGGTGAAGAACACCGACCCGGGCTCGGCGGCACGGGTGAGCGTGACCAGCGCGGGCGGGAGCCGGGACGCCTCGGGCGCCGCCCGGGTCGCGCTGGTCAACGGCGGCTTCACGGTCGTCGCCGCCACCGAGGGCGGCACCCCGCAGCAGACCTCGCGGGTGACGTACGCGGACGCCAAGCAGGCGGAGCAGGCCAAGGAGGTCGCCAAGACCCTCGGACTGCCCGCGACCTCGGTCAAGAAGGGCAAGGGCGCCGCCAACGCGGACGTAACGGTCGTCCTCGGCGCGGACTACGAGCCCCAGGGCTGACCGCGGCGCCTTCGGTTTCCGGGCGGGAGTGCCGGAAGAGTCAGGAGAGTCACGGCAGTCACGGGGGAATGGCCGAGAGCCGTGACAGTGGGGCGTGAGACCCTTGGGGTTGCCAGACCCTGAGGGTCCCCACCGACCGGAAAGCCTCGCCTGTGACCGCCACGGACCGCTCCATCGAGCTCATCAACGCCGCCGCCCAGGCAGCCGCCGACAAGCTCGCGCACGACATCATCGCGTACGACGTCAGCGACGTGCTCTCGATCACCGACGCCTTCCTGCTGGCCTCGGCGCCCAACGACCGCCAGGTCAAGTCGATCGTCGACGAGATCGAAGAGCGGCTGAACAAGGAGCTCGACGCCAAGCCGGTGCGCCGCGAGGGCGACCGCGAGGCCCGCTGGGTGCTGCTGGACTACGTGGACATCGTGGTGCACGTCCAGCACAGCGAGGAGCGGGTCTTCTACGCCCTGGAGCGGCTGTGGAAGGACTGCCCGCAGCTGGAGCTGCCCGCGGACGCCAAGGCCACCCACGGCAAGGCGGAGGAGCACGCGCAGGCGCAAGGCCCGGACGGCGGTGCGGGCGGTGAGCTGAGCTGAACAGCACCATCAGCGGCCGCGGCCGCCGCATAGTCCTGTGGCGGCACGGCCAGACGGCCTGGAACATCGAGCGCCGTTTCCAGGGCTCCCTGGACATCGAGCTCACCGACACCGGGGTCGCGCAGGCCCACCGCGCGGCCCGGCTGCTGGCCGGACTGCGGCCGGACGCGATCGTCGCCTCCGACCTCAAGCGGGTCAGGGCGACCGCCGCCGAGCTGGCGACCGTGACCGGGCTCACGATCGACCACTACGCGGGGTTGCGGGAGACCTACGCCGGTGAGTGGCAGGGGCTCACGCACGAAGAGATCATCGAGCGGTTCGGCGATCAGTACGCGGCGTGGAAGCGCGGCGAGCCGGTGCGGCGCGGTGGCGGCGAGCTGGAGTCCGAGGTCGCCGACCGGGCGGCGCCGGTGGTGCTGGAGGCCGCCGAGAAGCTGCCCGACGGCGGCACGCTCGTGGTGGTCAGCCACGGCGGCACCATCCGCACCACGATCGGGCGGCTGCTCGGCCTGGAGCCGCACACCTGGGAGGCGCTCGGCGGCCTCTCGAATTGCTGCTGGTCGGTGCTGGGCGAGGGCGCGCGCGGCTGGCGGCTGCTGGAGCACAACGCCGGTTCCCTCCCCGAGCCGGTCCTCGGCGACGACGACTAGAAGACGCCTCCCGGCTCGATTTCCTTTTCCGGCTGGTCACCGGCTAAGCTCCTTCTTGTTCGAAGCGCAGCGGCGCGGAGAGCAGCGGGGCTATAGCTCAGTTGGTAGAGCGCCTGCATGGCATGCAGGAGGTCAGGAGTTCAATTCTCCTTAGCTCCACAGATGGCGGCGATCCCGTCTCCCTCACCGGGAGGCGGGATCGCCGCTTTTGTGCGCGACTGTGTGTGTCCGTTCGCGCTTGTACGCGGTGGGAGCCGCCTTTTGACGTCGGCTCAACTCGGCCTGCCGCCGGGGTGGCTGGGTTCGGTCCGATCTTCCTGGGTAGGTTGGACGACACCGCACCGAGCGCGCGACGCTCTGCGGAAGTGGCGGTGTGTGCGGGGCGCTTGTGAGTCTGGTGAGTCGTCTGTTGCATCTCCGCTGACCTGGGCGTCGCCCCGTGGCAGAATCGGACAGCCGGCGGGGGCGCAGGCCGATAGTCCGATGGGGAGGGACGGGTGGGATGCCGACCAGCATCCTCGACGCGTTCGAGGACCTTTCCGAGACGGCTCGGGAGGGCATCGAATGCCCGTCCTGCGGTTCCGGCCATGTGGCTCAGGTGCTCGGCGACAACGGCGGTGTTTCCTACGTGTGTACGGCCTGCGGCCACAGCTGGAGCTGAGTGACATGGGAGCACACAGCCGGAAATGTGACTGGTGTGGCGGCGGCACACCCATCGTCCGCGACATGGAGCCGCTCAACTCCGACTACCAGTACTGGTGCGCGGAGTGCGCCCAGGCGCTGATCATCAAGGGCGACCCGATCGAGACGTACCGGGAGCTCGAGGGCGAGCCGATCTATGGCCGCCTCCTCGAAGAGCACTGCACGCTGAAGCGCTTCTACTCGTTCGCGACGGCGTGAAGCGGCGTGCGCGGGGGCTGGTCGCGGCCCCGCGGTAATCGATTTGGCTAAAGCCCGGGGCGTCCGTGTAATGTAGGCGATGCCGCCGAGGGGAACCGGGCGGAACAGCAAGACCTGGGGCTATAGCTCAGTTGGTAGAGCGCCTGCATGGCATGCAGGAGGTCAGGAGTTCAATTCTCCTTAGCTCCACAATCCCAGGAGCGGGTCGTCCGGCGCGGACGGCCCGTTTTCTCGTTTCCTCGCCTGCCCTCGCCCGCGTACCACCTCGATGCGGGCCGTCGGTGCCCTGCGGTAACCTGACCCCATGCGTGCCGTACGCCTTCTGCTTAGCGGGCCGCGCTGATCAGTACCGACCGCGATCATCTCCGGTCGGCATCGGCGCGGCGTCCCCTCCTGTGCGAGGGGCCTTTTTGTTTCACCGGACAAGAGGGAATCGGCCTGTGCCGCGGGCAGAGACGACCAATGGAGCTTTGAGGATCATGAGCGAGACCAATGCCGCAGCCGAGGTGGCCGCGCCGCACCGCTACACGGCCGCGCTGGCCGCTGACATCGAGGCCCGCTGGCAGGACTTCTGGGACGCGAACGGCACGTATGACGCGCCCAACCCGGGCGGCGACCTGACCGGTGACACCGAGGTCGTCGCCCGGCCGAAGAAGTTCGTCATGGACATGTTCCCGTACCCCTCGGGTGCGGGGCTGCACGTGGGCCATCCGCTGGGCTACATCGCCACCGATGTGTACGCCCGCTACCACCGCATGACGGGCCACAACGTCCTGCACACCCTGGGCTTCGACGCCTTCGGCCTGCCCGCCGAGCAGTACGCGGTGCAGACCGGCACCCACCCCCGGGTGAGCACCGAGGCCAACATCGACAACATGCGGCGCCAGCTGCGCCGCCTGGGCCTGGGCCACGACCCGCGGCGCTCCTTCGCCACGATCGACCCGGACTACTACAAGTGGACCCAGTGGATCTTCCTGCAGATCTTCAATTCCTGGTACGACCCGGAGGCGCGGAAGGCACGCCCGGTCGAGACCCTGGTCGAGCAGTTCGCCTCCGGTGAGCGCGCCACCCCCGACGGGCGCCCCTGGGACGGGCTGACCGAGGGCGAGCGGGCGGACGTCCTGGGCGGCTACCGCCTGGCGTACGCCTCGGACGCGCCCGTCAACTGGTGTCCCGGCCTGGGCACCGTGCTGGCCAACGAAGAGGTGACCGCCGACGGCCGCTCCGAGCGCGGCAACTTCCCCGTCTTCAAGGCCAAGCTGCGCCAGTGGAACATGCGGATCACCGCCTACGCGGACCGGCTGCTGGACGACCTGGACGCGCTGGACTGGCCCGAGGCCATCAAGCTGCAGCAGCGCAACTGGATCGGCCGCAGCGAGGGCGCCCGGGTGGACTTCCCGGTGCAGGACCACCCCGACGCGAAGATCACGGTCTTCACCACCCGCCAGGACACCCTGTTCGGCGCGACCTACATGGTGCTGGCGCCCGAGCACGACCTGGTCGACTCCATCGTCCCGGCCGCCTGGCCCGAGGGCACCCACGACGTGTGGACCGGCGGGCACGCCACCCCGGCCGAGGCCGTCGCCGCGTACCGCAAGCAGGCCGCGGCCAAGTCGGACGTCGAGCGGCAGGCCGAGGCCAAGGACAAGACCGGAGTCTTCACCGGCGCGTACGCGGTCAACCCGGTCAGCGGCGACCGGGTGCCGGTCTTCATCGCCGACTACGTCCTGATGGGCTACGGCACCGGCGCGATCATGGCCGTTCCGGCACACGACGGCCGTGACTTCGCCTTCGCCCGCGCCTTCGAGCTGCCCATGCGCTGCGTCGTCGAGCCCTCGGACGACCGCGGTACCGACCCGTCGACCTGGGACGACGCGTTCGGCTCGTACGACGCCAAGATCGTCAACTCGGCGGGTGACGGCGTCTCCCTGGACGGCCTGGGCGTGACCGAGGCCAAGGCCCGGATCACCGAGTGGCTGGCGGCCCGCTCCATCGGTGAGGGCACCGTCAACTTCCGGCTGCGCGACTGGCTGTTCAGCCGTCAGCGCTACTGGGGCGAGCCCTTCCCGATCGTCTACGACGAGGACGGCGTGGCCCACGCGCTGCCCGAGTCGATGCTGCCGCTGGAGCTGCCCGAGGTCGAGGACTACTCGCCGCGCACCTTCGACCCCGACGACGCCGACACCTCCCCGGAGACCCCGCTGTCCCGGAACGAGGACTGGGTCAACGTGGAGCTGGACCTGGGCGACGGGCGCGGCACGCGGCCGTTCCGCCGCGAGACCAACACCATGCCCAACTGGGCGGGCTCCTGCTGGTACGAGCTGCGCTACCTGGACCCGCACAACAGCGAGCAGCTGGTCGACCCCGGCACCGAGCGCTACTGGATGGGCCCGCGCGACGGTCAGCCGCACGGCGGAGTCGACCTGTACGTCGGCGGCGCCGAGCACGCCGTGCTGCACCTGCTGTACGCCCGCTTCTGGTCCAAGGTGCTGTTCGACCTGGGCCATGTCTCGTCGGTCGAGCCGTTCCACAAGCTGTACAACCAGGGCATGATCCAGGCGTACGTCTACCGGGACAGCCGTGGCATCGCGGTCCCGGCCGCCGAGGTCGAGGAGCGCGACGGGGCGTACTGGTACGAGGGCGAGAAGGTCACCCGGCTGCTGGGCAAGATGGGCAAGTCCCTGAAGAACGCCGTCACCCCGGACGAGATCTGCGCCGAGTACGGGGCCGACACGCTGCGCCTGTACGAGATGGCCATGGGCCCGCTGGACGTCTCGCGCCCCTGGGACACCCGCGCGGTCGTCGGCCAGTACCGACTGCTGCAGCGGCTGTGGCGCAACGTCGTGGACGAGGCCACCGGCGAGGTCACCGTCGTCGACGCGGAGCCCGACGAGGACACGCTGCGCGCCCTGCACAAGGCGATCGACGGGGTCCGGCAGGACATGGTGGGCCTGCGCTTCAACACCGCCATCGCCAAGATCACCGAGCTGAACAATCACGTCACCAAGGTGCGCGAGGTGCCCCGCTCCATCGCCGAGCGGCTGGTGCTGCTGGTCGGGCCGCTGGCCCCGCACATCGCCGAGGAGCTGTGGCGCAAGCTGGGCCACGCGTCGTCGGTCGTCCACGAGCCGTTCCCGGTCGCCGACCCGGCGTACGTCGTGGACGAGACGGTGACCTGCGTCGTCCAGGTCAAGGGCAAGGTCAAGGCCCGGCTGGAGGTCGCCCCGTCGGTCTCCGACGAGGAGCTGGAGGCGCAGGCCCTGGGCGACCCGGCGGTGGTCGCGGCGCTGAACGGCGCGGGCATCCGCAAGGTGATCGTGCGGGCGCCGAAGCTGGTGAACATCGTCCCGGCCTGACCGCTCCGGGGGTAGCTGTCCGGGTGGGCTGGGGGTTCGTCAGGAACCCCGGGCCCACCCGGTCCGTTTACGCTGGGAGGACAGCTGCCACCGCGGTGACCGCCGCCCGAAGGAGCGCACATGGAAGCCATCTGGATCCTGTTGCTGCTTTTCGTCCTGTTCATCGCGACCGGCGCCTATGTCAGCGTGCGGGTGGTCCGGACGGCCAAGCGCAGCCTCGACCGCACCGTGGACCAGGCCCGCCGCACGGTCGAGGACACCCGGCTGCGGGCCCGCCAGTTCTCCCGGCCGGGCGCGGCCGGTGAGCTGGCCGAGCTGCGGCTGTCGCTGCGTACGTCGATGTCCGCCACCGAGCAGGCGCTGCGCGCGGTGGCGGGCCAAGACCGCTCCGTGGCGGAGTCGTTGAACCTGTTCCAGCGGCTCGGCGTGCACGGCCGTGAGCTGGACGAGGACCTGAAGCGGCTGGAGCGGGAGCCCGACAAGACCCGCCTCACCGCCCTCCTCCCCGAGCTGCGGGAGCGTACGGAGCGGATCACCCACTCCGCGGACTCGCTGCGCTGGGCGGTGCGGGAGAGGGCGCAGCGGTTCGCCCACGACGAGCTGGACGCGCTGGGACGCGAGATCGAGGTGGAGGCGGGGGCGCTGCGGCACTGGACGGTGGAGGAGCCGCGGCCGGAGCCGACCCCGGGGGCCGAGTCGGCCTCGCGGCCGGAGTCGAAGCCGGATCCGAAGCCGGATCCGAAGGCGGAGCCGGAGCCGGAGCCTGTGGGCGAGCGGCCTGCGTCCCGGTGGGAACCGTCCTCCGCGCCTTCCCTGGAGAGCGCACCTCGCCCGCAGCCGTACTCGTGGCAGAAGCCCTGGCAGGAGTCCTCCCGCCCCGAGAACACCGCCTGAACACGGGCTTACCGGTAGGGTCGGTGATCATCAGTGGGGTCGCGCTGTCGGCCCGGGGCTTCCCCGGATAATCTCCCTGTCATGTCCCGCCATGTCGCGATCGTGACCGATTCAACGGCTTACCTGCCGCAGGAGGCGATGGAGCGGCATCGCATCACCACCGTGCCGCTGACCGTGGTGCTCGGAGACCGGGCGCTGGAGGAAGGGACCGAGATCTCGGCCTTGTCGCTCGCGGAGGCCCTGCAGAAGCGCAAGCCCGTGACCACATCCCGGCCCAGCCCGGGGACGTTCGCGGACGCCTACCGCGCGGCGGCGGAGGAGGGCGCGACCGGCATCGTCTCGCTGCATCTGTCCGCCGAGATCTCCGGCACCTACGACGCGGCGGTGCTCGCCGCCCAGGACGCGCCCGTGCCGGTACGGGTGGTGGACAGCGGCATGGTCGCGATGGCGCTCGGCTTCTGCGCACTGGCGGCCGCGGAGGCCGCGGAGGGCGGCGGCACGCTGGACGAGGCCGTCGCGGCGGCCCAGAAGCGGGCCGACGGCACCGCCGCCTACTTCTACGTCGACACCCTTGACTATCTGCGCCGCGGTGGCCGCATCGGCGCGGCGCAGGCACTCCTCGGCTCGGCGCTCGCGGTCAAACCGCTGCTCCAGCTCGACGAGGGCCGGATCGAACTGCGGGAGAAGGTCCGCACCGCTTCCAAGGCCATCGCCCGGCTCGAGGAGATCGTGGTGGAGCGGGCGGGCCAGAGCCCGGTGGACATCGCCGTCCAGCACCTCGCGGCGGGAGAGCGCGCGGCGGCCCTCGCGGAGCGGCTGCGGGAACGGGTACCGGGGCTCGCGGAGCTGTACGTGAGCGAGGTGGGCGCGGTGATCGGGGCCCACACCGGGCCGGGGCTGCTGGGCGCGGTGGTCTCGCCGCGGTAGCGGACCCGTCCGGGTGACGGGGTTTTCCACAACTGGTGGGTTATCCCCGGGAATCGACGCTGCTCAGCGGGGTCGGCCGCGTGCGCCTACCGTCGGGTGCCATGACCACACGATCACGCACCGTTACGACGCGGCTGGTCCGAGGCCGCCACCGCGAGCCCCGCCCCCACCGCCGTCACCCCGCGGCGCCCCGCGCCGCCAGCCGCCACACCCGCGCGGCGGCCCTCTTCCCCGCCCCGACCCCACCCATCCGAAGCCCGAACCCCCACACCCCTGCCCCCCTCCCGCCAACGCCGCCCCCGCCCCCGGCTCCGGGCCCGGCGCCTGCCCGGCGCGCGGCTCGGGCGCCGAGACCGATGCCCGCCCCCGGGCAGGCGCCTGATCTCAGCCAGACACCCGGCCCAGGGTCGGCGTCGGCCTCGGACGGAATGCCCGCGCCCGGGGCGGCACCTGCTCAGAGGCGGGCGTCCGCTCCGGTTCCGGATCGCGTTCCGGTCCCGACCTCCGCTCGGGGCGCCGCGCCTGCTCATGGCCTGGGGCCCGTTCCGGCCCCGCTACCCGCTCCCAACCCGGCCCCGGCGCCGGGTCCGGGGTCCGTTCCGAGCCCGCTTCCTGATCTGGGTCCGCTTCCCGTTCGGGGGCGGGCTCCCGCTCCGGGCCCGACGCGCGAATCACACCCAGCTCGCGCATCGGCTTCCGCTCCCGCCCCGAGGGCGGCGCCTGCCACTGGGCCGGTGCGGGTCCCGGGGCCCGCACCGCGTTCGGTGCCGGTCCGGAGGCCGACTTCCGGTGCGGGCGTGGCAGTGACCTCGGGACCAGCTCCCGCCTCGCGCCTGACCGCCGCCTCGAACCTGGCACCCGCCTTCGGCGCTGGCCGTGCGATGAGGACGGCGCCCGCCCCGGTGCCGCTTCACGCCCGGCGGCCTGCCGCCCCGGCACCGGCTCCCGCTGCGGCCAGGCTCGCGGTAGCCGCCAAGCCCGCGGCTGGTGAGGCCGTGGCCGCCGACGGCCGGCACGGGGCCCGGCGGCGGGTGCCGCGGTGGGCCGTGCCGGAAGCCGTGGACGAAGCCACGGACGGCAAAAAAGACACCGAGGAGGGTGCGGCGAACGCCGACGGCGAGACGCTGCGCCGCCGCGACCGGATGCGGCTGGCGTTGCGCGAACGCCTCCCGCTGTGGCTTCAGCTGCGCTGCGGAATGGAGTTACGGACCGTCGCCGCATTGGCGGTCGCCCTCGCCGTCGCCTTGGCCTTCGCGGTCTACCACTTCTGGAGCGGCCGCCCACAGACCGTACGGGCGCCCGAGCCCGAGCCTGCGCGTGCGGCGGCCGCACCGACGGCCGGGGAGCGGCCGGGCACCGCCGCGGGCAGCCGGTCCGTCGTGGTCGATGTGACGGGCAAGGTCCGCCGTCCGGGGCTGCGCCAACTGCCGTCCGGGGCGAGGGTCGCCGACGCGATCAAGGCGGCGGGCGGGGCGCGTCCGGGCGCGGACACGAGCGGACTGAACCGGGCCCGGCCCCTGGTGGACGGTGAGCAGATCGTGATCGGCGCCCCGGCGAACCAGGCCCCCGCAGGCCCCGCTTCCGCAGGCCCCGCCCCCACCGGACCAGCCCCCGGCCCCGGCTCCGGCGCACCCGGCGCACCGCCCGGCGGGACTATCAGCCTCAACTCGGCGACCGCGGAACAGCTCGACACCCTGCCGGGGGTCGGCCCGGTCCTGGCCCGGCACATCCTCGACTACCGCACCCAGCACGGCGGTTTCCGTTCCATCGACGAACTCCGCGAGGTCAACGGCATCGGCGACCGCCGGTTCGCCGATCTCCGCCCGCTGGTCCAGCCATGACGCCCGTAGGGACGGCACGCCCCCGTGCACCGGTGCACGCGGCCGCCGCCTCACCGCGCGGGGCGTCCGATCCCCGCCAGGAAGGCCCGGCGGACCTCCGCCTGGTGCCGCCCGCGCTGGCGGCCTGGGCCGCGGCGGCGATCGCGTTGGGCACGCCGGGCCGCACGGCGGCCGTGGTCTGTGCGGGAGCCTGCCTGGCGGCAGCCGTCCTGCTCCACCTGACCCGTCGGCGCCGGGCCGTCATGGGGCGGATCCGGCGGCGGACGGCGGGGGCAGTCGCGGCGGTCCTGCTGTGCGGGGCCACGGCGGGGGCGGTCGCCGCGCTGCACGCGGCGGATGTGCGGCGCGGACCGGTCCCGGCGCTGGCCGGGGAGTTCGCCGAGGCGACCGCCGAGGTGACGGTCACGGGGGATCCGAGGCTGAGCCGACCCCGGGTGCGCGGCGCCGCGCTCGCGCCCGTGTCGGTGGTGGTCGAGGCGGAGGCCACCAGGATCACCGGGCCCGACGGCACGGCGACGGACACCCGGGCCCCGGTGCTGGTGACGGTCCGCCCGGAGGTCCGGCAGCGAGCGGCGTGGCTCCGGGTGCTGCCGTCGACACGGCTGCGGGTGCACGGCCGTCTGGCACCGCCGCTGCGCGACGGGGACCGGGTCGCGGCGGTGGTGCGCGGTGGCGGCGGGCCGCCGCGCGTCATCGGGGCACCCAGCTCCGTCCAGCGGTTGGCGGGCCGGTTGCGCGCCGGGCTGCGTACGGCGACCGACGGGCTGTCGCCGGACGCCCGGGCGTTGCTGCCGGGGCTGGTCGTGGGGGACACCTCACGGGTTCCGCCGGACCTCGACGAGGCGTTCCGGGCCACGGACCTGACGCATCTGCTGGCCGTCTCCGGCAGCAACCTCACGCTGCTGCTGGCCCTGCTGACCGGCCCGCCCCACCTCGCCGCGCGGGCCGAGCGGCGCGGGCTGGCCGCGGCGCTCGGTATGCGGCTCCGGACGACGGCCCTGCTCGGCGGCGGGCTCACGCTCGGGTTCGTGATCGTCTGCAGACCCGACCCCAGCGTGCTGCGGGCGGCGGCATGCGGGCTGATCACGCTGCTGGCCATCGGCACCGGGCGTCGCCGCTCCCTGCTCCCGGCCCTGGCCGCCGCGGTCCTGGCGCTGCTGCTGTACGACCCGTGGCTGGCCCGGAGCTATGGGTTCCTGCTGTCCGTCCTGGCCACCGGCGCGCTGCTCACCTTCGCGCCGGGGTGGAGCGCCGCCCTGCGGCGGCGCGGGGTCCCGCCGCGTCCGGCCGAGATGCTGGCGGCCGCCGCGGCGGCGCAGGCGGTGTGCGCCCCGGTGGTGGTGATGATGGCCGCGCGGGTGAGCCTGGTGGCGATCCCCTGCAATCTGCTGGCCGAGCTCGCGGTGGGGCCCGCCATGGTCCTCGGCTCCGCCGCGCTCGCGGTGGCCCCGCTCGCGCTTCCGGTCGCCCGGTGGATCGCCTGGCCCGCGGGCTGGCCGGCCGAGTGGATCGCCGGGGTGGCCCGCACCGGCGCGGGGCTCCCCGGCGCGGAAGCGGGCTGGCCGGGCGGCTGGCCCGGTGGGCTGCTGCTGGCGGCGGTCACCTTGGTCGCCGTCCTCCTGGGGCGCCGCCTGCTGCGGCACCGGTGGCTGTGGGCGGTCTGTGCGTTGCTCCTGCTGCTCGCGGTGGTCCGCCCGGCGCCGCTGACCCGGGTCATCACCGGCTGGCCGCCGCCCGGCTGGCGGCTGGTGGCGTGCGATGTGGGCCAGGGGGACGCCCTGGTCCTGGCCGCGGGGCCCGGCACGGCCGTCGTCGTGGACGCCGGTCCCGAGCCCCGGGCCGTCGACCGCTGTCTGCGGACGCTGGGTGTGGTCCGCATCCCGCTGCTCGTCCTCACCCACTTTCACGCGGACCATGTGGCCGGGCTGCCCGGGGTGCTGCGCGGCCGCTCGGTGGGGGCGATCGAGACGACCGGGCTGGCGGAGCCACCGGGCCAGGCCGCGGCCGTGCGTCGCGGGGCCGCGGCGGCGCGGGTGCCCGTGGTGACGGCCGGCCCGGGGGAGCGGCGCCGATGGGGCCCGCTGTCCTGGGAAGTCCTGTGGCCGGGGCCCGACACCCCGGCCGCCGCCCCGGCACAGGAGGGCGCGAACGACGCGAGTGTGACCCTTCTGGTCCGTACGGCGGGCCTGACCCTGCTGCTCCTCGGCGATCTGGAACCGCCCGCCCAGCAGGCCCTGCTGACGGCGCATCCGGATCTGCCCCCGGTGGACGTGCTCAAGGTCGCCCACCATGGCTCGGCCTACCAGGACCCGCGGCTGATCCACCGGCTGCACCCGCGTATCGCCGTGATCTCTTGCGGCGCGGACAACCCGTACGGACATCCGTCGCCCCGTACCGTCGCGGCGCTGAAGGCCCGGGGCGCCGCCGTGCTGCGGACCGACCGGGACGGGCCGGTCGCGGTGACCGGCCCTCGGCTGCGGGCGGTGGTCGGCGGGAGCCGCGGCCGACGGGCGCGGGGCGGCGGCAGACGGAAATTCGCCGTCCGGGCCCGGCGATCCGCGTGGTGCGCAGTAGGTTCCCGGTGCGGACTCAGTCGGTTCCGAAAGGAAGCTCGCTCATGTCGCTCGCACAGTGGACCAAGGTCGATGACTACTTCAACGGCCTTCTGGCACCGTCGGATCCGGCCCTGGCCGCCGCCCTGGAGCACAGCGCGGCCGCCGGGCTGCCGCCGCATCAGGTGGCGCCCAATCAGGGGAAGCTGCTGCATCTGCTGGCCCGGATCCAGGGGGCGCGCACCGTCCTGGAGATCGGCACCCTGGGCGGGTACAGCACGATCTGGCTGGCCAGGGCGCTGCCCGAGGACGGGCGGCTGGTCTCCCTGGAGGCCGACCCCCGGAGCGCGGAGGTGGCGCTGGCCAATGTGGAGCGGGCGGGGTTGGGCGAGGTCGTCGAGATCCGCACCGGCAAGGCGCTGGAGTCGCTGCCCCGGCTGGCCGAGGAGGGGCACGGCCCCTTCGACGTGGTCTTCATCGACGCCGACAAGCCCGGCAACCCCGACTACCTCGCCTGGGCGCTGCGGCTCACCCGCCCCGGAAGTCTCATCATCGGGGACAACGTGGTGCGGGACGGGGAGGTGGCCGACCCCGCCAGCACGGATCCCCGCGTCCAGGGCGTGCGGCGCTTCACGGAGCTGATCGCGCGGGAGCCCCGGCTGACGGCGACGGCGGTGCAGACGGTCGGCGAGAAGGGGTACGACGGCTTCGCACTGGCACTGGTCACCGGGTAGCGGGCGCCGGGCGTCGGGCGCCAGGTGGCGGACGGCGGGCTGCGGACCGCGGGCGACCGCTTCGGGGACGACCAACCGGGACAGGTCGCGCCCGGCCGGTCAGTCGGTCTCCAGCCAGCCCTCGTGTTCCTCGGCGAAGGCGTCCAGCGCGGCCGAGTCCAGCCGCGCGGCCGGGTCCTCGACGACCACCAGCCACTGGGCGTCCTCGGCGTCGTCCTCACCCGCGAGGGCGTCGCGCACCAACTGGGGCTCCTCCGCGACGCCGAAGCGCTCGGGCAGCGCCTCGGCCACCTCCTCCGCCGCGTCGCGGTCGGGGAGCACCAGCACATGCCGTACGCCGTTCAGTCCTCCATCGATCACCCGAACATTGTCGGCCATGGAGAAGACCGGGCTGTCGGCGGTCCGTGGGATGCTGGTCCGCGATGGCCAGGAAGACGACGACCGACGACCCCCTCGCCCCGGTGACCCTCGCCGTGGGCCAGGAGGACCTGCTGCTCGACCGCGCCGTGCAGCAGGTCGTGGCGGCGGCCCGCGCCGCGGATCCCGACACCGATGTGCGCGACCTCACGCCCGACGCGCTGCAGCCCGGCACCCTCGCCGAGCTGACCAGCCCGTCGCTCTTCGCGGAGCGCAAGGTCGTCGTGGTGCGCAGCGCACAGGATCTGTCGGCCGACACGATCAAGGACGTGAAGAACTATCTCGGCGCCCCCGCCGAGGAGATCACCTTGGTGCTGCTGCACGCCGGTCAGGCCAAGGGCAAGGGGCTGCTCGACGCCGCCCGCAAGGCCGGGGCGCGCGAGGTCGCCTGCCCGAAGATGACCAAGCCCGCCGACCGGCTGGCGTTCGTCCGGTCGGAGTTCCGCGCCACCGGCCGGTCCGCGACGCCGGAGGCCTGCCAGGCGCTGGTGGACGCTATCGGAAGCGATCTGCGCGAGCTGGCCAGCGCGGTGTCCCAGCTCGTCGCCGATGTCGAGGGCACGATCGACGAGGCCGTCGTCGGCCGGTACTACACGGGCCGGGCCGAGGCGTCCAGCTTCACCGTCGCCGACCGCGCAGTCGAGGGGCGGGCGGCCGAGGCGCTGGAGGCGCTGCGCTGGGCCATGGCCACGGGCGTGGCACCGGTGCTGATCACCAGCGCCCTGGCCCAGGGCGTCCGCGCCATCGGCAAGCTCGCCTCCGCCCCGCGCGGCGCCCGCCCCGGTGATCTGGCCCGTGACCTGGGCATGCCGCCGTGGAAGATCGACCGGGTGCGGCAGCAGATGCGCGGCTGGTCGGCGGACGGGGTGTCGATCGCGCTGCGCGCGGTCGCCGAGGCCGACGCGGGTGTCAAAGGCGGTGGCGACGATCCGGAATACGCCCTGGAGAAGGCCGTCGTCGCCATCGCCCGTGCCGCCCGCGCGGGGCGTTCCTAGAACCGCGGGGCGTTCCTAGCGTCGACAGGCTGGAGACCCCGCGGTCCTCAGCCCTGCCTCAGCCCTTTTCCTTCAGCTTCGCCAGGGTCGCCCGGGCGCTCTTTTCGAGCATCTCGGTGGCCTCCTGCGCTGTCATGGCGTCGGCGCTCGATGAGCTGGATACGTACTCCGACCACGTCGACTGGTAGGTCGTCCAGCCCTCCCGCACGCCGAGGATCACATACGCCCCGGTGTTGCTGCTGCCGGTGCTCTGCTGCGTGACGACGTACGCCTCGTCGCCGAGGCCGTCCACCTCGCTCACCTTGTAGGTGGAGCTGGCGGTCCGCTGATCCTCGTACTGCCGGTACTGGGCCTCGAACTCCGGCTCCGGATCGGTCTTCCGGTGCAGACCGGCCGTCGTGGAGAACCATTCCGAGGAGTAGTCGCTGCTGGACCCGTCGGTCGGCTCGAAGTCGATCTGGCAGGACATCGTGTCCAGGGCCGGGTCCTGGGAGCCGCTGTGCCGCGGATTCGACGACCCGCTGGTGTCCTTCTGCTCGTATCCGGCGTCCTCGATGGCCTCGAGATCGGTGGAGGCGCACAGATTGCTCGTGTAGCCGTAGCCCGCGAGGTCGGCCTTCGGCTCGCCGCCGAACCCTCCGGTCGCGAACACCACACCCGCCCAGACGGCCGAGGCGACCACGGCCCCGCCGAGCGCCCACAGCCAGCCCTTTCCGCCTCCGGCCCCGCCGCCGGGCGGCGGCGGGACGGGCGGCGCGGGAGCGGCGTACGGCCCGTACCCGCCGCCCAGCTGTCCCGCGGGCATCGCGGGTACCGCGGGCACCCCCGGCATGGTCGGCTGCGCGTACGCCGGGGCGTGCGGCGAAGGCTGAGGATGTCCGTAGGAGCCGGGCGGCGGCGCGCTCTGCTGAGGAGGCTGCTGAGACTGAGGGTTCTGCTGTGGCGGGAGCGGCGGCTGAGGTGGCTGCGGCGGCCCGTACGGATTGGGTGTCTCCCCCGGTATCGACATGACGTGAACATACCCGAAGAAACACCAAAAACCCCGCGCTGCGCAGGGACGATCCGGATACGGGAGGGACACGGATCCGGACACAGCAATGCCCCCGGAGTGGGCCCGGGGGCATTGAACGTAGCGTGGCGTACTACGAAGGCTGTCCGTGATCCGAGGTAGAGGGCTCGGACGTTCCCCACGGCGGGGTGAGGGGCGATGCGTCGCCCCGGTGGGTCACCCGTGCGGGTGGCCCGGAAGGGTCAGCCCTTGAGGCCGGCGATCCGCTGCGCGAGAGCCGACTTCTTGTTGGCGGCGTTGTTCTTGTGGAGCACGCCCTTGCTGACGGCCTTGTCGAGCTTCTGCCCGGCGATGCGGGCGGCGGCGGTGGCCTTCTCGGCGTCACCGGCGGCCACGGCCTCGCGGGTCCGGCGGATGGCGGTCTTCAGCTCGGACTTGACGGCCTTGTTGCGCTGACGCGCCTTCTCGTTCGTCTTGTTCCGCTTGATCTGGGACTTGATGTTCGCCACGTAAGAGCCTTCGCAGGTTCGTTGGTTTTCGCTGTCTGTCGTGCGCTTGTGTCCCGCGCGAGAGCAGCGCGTAAGACACAGTCCGCCAGATTACCAGCAGCGCTGGTGGCCTCCCAAACCCGGAAGCGGTTGCCGTTCATGGGACCATGGGGGAACCGAGAACACCGAGTCCCGCCTAGATACAGGACGCTGCGTGCCCGCGACCCCTACCAATGTGCCGGAGCCGAGCCGTACCGACCCGGCTCTGCTCCGTAACTTCTGCATCATCGCGCACATCGACCATGGCAAGTCGACGCTTGCCGACCGCATGCTTCAGCTGACCGGCGTGGTCGAGCAGCGACAGATGCGCGCGCAGTACCTCGACCGCATGGACATTGAGCGCGAACGCGGCATCACGATCAAGTCCCAGGCGGTCCGGCTGCCCTGGGCGCTGACCGAGGAGCAGGGGAACCCGAAGCCGGTCACCCACGTCCTCAACATGATCGACACCCCTGGCCACGTGGACTTCACCTATGAGGTCTCGCGTTCGCTGGCGGCCTGTGAGGGCTGCGTCCTGCTGGTCGACGCCGCCCAGGGCATCGAGGCCCAGACCCTCGCCAATCTCTACCTGGCGATGGAGCACGAGCTCACGATCATCCCGGTCCTCAACAAGATCGACCTCCCGGCCGCCCAGCCCGAGAAGTACGCCGCCGAGCTGGCGCATCTGATCGGCTGCGAGACCTCCGACGTGCTCAAGGTCTCCGCCAAGACCGGCGAGGGTGTCGACGAGCTGCTGGACACCGTGGTGCGGCTGGTCCCGCCGCCGGTGGGGGTCAAGGACGCGCCCGCCCGCGCGATGATCTTCGACTCCGTCTATGACGCGTACCGCGGTGTCGTGACGTACGTGAAGGTCGTGGACGGCACGCTCAACAAGCGTGAGCGCATCAGGATGATGTCCACCGGCGCCGCCCACGAGCTGCTGGAGATCGGCACCAACTCACCCGAGATGACCGCCTCCGACGGGCTGTCCGTCGGTGAGGTGGGCTATCTGATCACCGGTGTGAAGGACGTCCGCCAGTCCAAGGTCGGCGATACGATCACCCAGTTCACCAAGGGTGCCGAGCAGCCGCTGGGCGGCTACAAGGACCCCAAGCCGATGGTGTTCTCGGGCCTGTATCCGCTCGACGGCTCGGACTATCCGGTGCTCCGCGAGGCCCTGGACAAGCTCCAGCTCAACGACGCCGCGCTGGTCTACGAGCCGGAGACCTCCGCCGCCCTCGGCTTCGGCTTCCGCGTCGGCTTCCTCGGGCTGCTGCACCTGGAGGTCATCCGTGAGCGCCTGGAGCGCGAGTTCAATCTCGACCTGATCGCCACCGCGCCCAACGTGATCTACCGGGTGGATATGGAGGACGGCGCCGTGCACACGGTGACCAACCCCAGCGAGTTCCCCGTGGGCAAGATCGACAAGGTGCACGAGCCGGTCGTACGGGCCACGATCCTCGCCCCCAGCGAGTTCATCGGCGCGATCATGGAGCTGTGCCAGACCCGCCGCGGCTCGCTGCTCGGCATGGACTACCTCTCCGAGGACCGGGTCGAGATCCGCTACACGCTCCCGCTCGCCGAGGTCGTCTTCGACTTCTTCGACCAGCTGAAGTCCAAGACCCGCGGCTACGCCTCGCTCGACTACGAGCCCACCGGCGAGCAGGCGTCCGACCTGGTCAAGGTCGACATCCTGCTGCACGGCGACAAGGTCGACGCCTTCTCCGCGATCACCCACAAGGACAAGGCGTACGCGTACGGCGTCCGGCTGGTCGCCAAGCTGCGCGAGCTGATCCCGCGGCAGAGCTTCGAGGTGCCGATCCAGGCCGCCATCGGCTCCCGGGTGATCGCCCGGGAGACCGTCCGCGCCATCCGCAAGGACGTCCTCGCCAAGTGCTACGGCGGTGACATCTCCCGTAAGCGGAAGCTGCTGGAGAAGCAGAAGGAAGGCAAGAAGCGGATGAAGATGGTCGGCAGCGTGGAGGTGCCGCAGGAGGCCTTCATCGCGGTGCTGTCCTCCGACGACGGTGGCGGCGGCGACAGCAAGGGCAAGAAGTAGGAGCAGTCGGCGGGCCCGGTGCGCAGGAAGCGCCGGGCCCGTCTTCGTGTGACGCTCGATACGTAAGGGTGTCCCCACAGCCCTTCCTCTTTTGAACTACGTGGCCCGGAACCCCTTACGCAGTACGGTTTCGGCCCTTACGCTGATCGCCACGCGAAGGTTACTCGCGAGTCACCAAGCACTGAGGCGGGCCCCGGAGGATGCCGTGACCGACACCCAGAATCTGCTCGAGAACCGGCCGCCGTCCCTGGCGACGCACTTCCTCCAGCGGGTCGAGGCGACGCCGGACAAGGAGGCGTACCGCTATCCCGTGCCGCCCGCCTCCGGCCGGGGTCCCGACGAGTGGCGGCCGCTGACCTGGCGCGAAAGCGCGGATCGCGTCTTCGCCATCGCCGCCGGGCTGATCGCCCTCGGCGTCCGCCCCGAGGAACGGGTGGCGCTCGCCTCCTCGACCCGCGTCGAATGGATCCTCGGCGATCTCGGAGTGCTGTGCGCGGGCGCGGCGACCACCACGGTCTACCCGAGCACCAACGCCGAGGAGACCGCCTTCATCCTCGCCGACTCCGGTAGCCGGGTCCTGATCGCCGAGGACGCCGCCCAGCTGGCCAAGGTCCGCGAGAAGCGCGACGAGCTGCCCGACCTCGCCCACGTGGTGGTGATCGAGGCCGAGGGCGCGGCGCCCTCGGAGGACGACCCGGAGGGCTGGGTGCTCTCCCTCGCCGAGCTGGAGAAGCGCGGTGCGGCGCATCTGGACGAGCACCCCGACGCCGTACGGGAGCGTACGGACGCGCTGCGCGCCGATCAGCTGGCCACGCTCATCTACACCTCCGGTACCACCGGCCGCCCCAAGGGCGTACGGCTGGCGCACGACTCCTGGTCGTACATGGCCATCGCCATCGGTACCCAGGAGGGGCTGCTCTACCCGGACGACATGCAGTACCTGTGGCTGCCCCTCGCGCATGTCTTCGGCAAGGTGCTGACGGCGGGGCAGATCTACGTCGGACACACCACCGCGGTGGACGGCCGGGTCGACAAGATCATCGAGAATCTGCCGGTGGTCCGGCCCACCTATATGTGCGGTGTGCCGCGGATCTTCGAGAAGGTCTACAACGGGGTGGCGCAGAAGGCCCGCGAGGGCGGCGCCGCCAAGTACAAGATCTTCCAGTGGGCGGCCGGGATCGCCCGCGACTACGCCAAGGTCTCCCAGGACAACTTCCGCCGCACCGGCACCCCGTCCGTGCCGTTCGGCCTCAGGGCCCAGCACGCCGCCGCCGACAAGCTCGTCTACACCAAGCTGCGCGAGGCGTTCGGCGGGCGGCTGCGCGCCGCCGTGTCCGGTTCGGCCGCGCTGGCCCCCGAGATCGGCTACTTCTTCGCGGGCGCCGGTATCAACATCCTGGAGGGGTACGGGCTCACCGAGTCCAGCGCCGCCAGCTTCCTCAACCCGCCGGACTACCGCACCGGTACGGTCGGCAAGGCGTTCCCCGGCACGGAGGTGCGGTTCGCCGACGACGGCGAGGTGCTGCTGCGCGGCCCCGGCATCATGCAGGGCTACCACGGGCTGCCCGAGCTGACCGAGAAGGTGCTGGAGTCCGACGGCTGGTTCCACACCGGCGACATCGGGGAGTTGTCCCCCGACGGCTATCTGCGGATCACCGACCGCAAGAAGGACCTGATCAAGACCTCGGGCGGAAAGTACGTCGCCCCGGCGGAGGTCGAGGGCCAGTTCAAGGCGGTGTGCCCGTTCGTCTCCAACATCCTGGTGCACGGCTCCGACCGCAACTACTGCACCGCGCTGATCGCCCTCGACGAACCGACCCTCATGGGCTGGGCGCAAGAGCACGGCCTGGCGGGGAAGTCCTACGCCGAAGTCGTGGACACCGAGGCGGTGCGGGAGTTGATCGACGGCTATGTGCGGCGGCTCAACGAGGGGCTGCAACGGTGGCAGACGATCAAGAAGTTCCGCCTGCTGCCGCGTGATCTGGATGTGGAACACGGCGAGCTGACGCCGAGTCTGAAGATGAAGCGTCCGGTGGTGGAACGCGAGTACAAGGCCCTGATCGAGGACATGTACGCCGGTACGCGGGAGGCCTGACGCACGCTCCTGAGCGCCGCCGCTGACGGGCGTCCCCCTCCGAGTCCGGCCCGGAAGTCCCTTACCGGAACAGGCCCGGCGTACGCACGATTTTTCCCCTCAACACAGTTAACTTGCGTGACTCGGTGCATATAACTGCGGTCCGTCTGTCACTCTGTCCGTGCCGGGTTACGGCGCATATGACGGAGCTTCTCAGGAGCCGCACAGTGGGGACGTCATCTTCCACCCCGTCTGCATCCGCAGGCGGGGTGGCTCTGCCGGTCGGGGGATTCGGGCCCGTCCGTACCAGCGCCTCGGCCCGAGCGAGCCTGCCCGGCAGCCCGCTCGCGGCCTCCGCGGCACGCCGGTTCGTGCGTGCCGCGCTCGCCGAATGGGCCGCACTCGACGTACCGGCCGCCGACCGGATCACCGACCGGGTCGCGGACGAGGCCGTGCTGCTGGTGAGCGAGCTGGTCACCAACGCCGTGGTGCACGCGGGCACCGCGGTCGAGGTGTGCTGCGCGCTCGATGTGTCCAGCCACGAGGGCGAACCGCCCTCCCTCGTCGTGGAGGTGACCGACCACCACCCCACCCGGGTGCTGCGCGGCGATCCGCCGCCCGACGCGGACGGCGCGGAGTGCGCGGGCGGCCATGGGCTGCGGCTCGTCGCCGAGATCGCCGAAGCGTGGGGGACGACGTACCGGCGGGCCAGCAAGACGGTGTGGTTCCAGGTGTCGGTCTCGGCCGCCGCCGAACAGCCGGTGCCCGAGGAGCCCGGAGCCGGGGGCCTGGCGCCCCCGTGGGCCACGCGCCGTACCGAGATCGTCGCCCCCGCGCCGCGCCGGGTGCCCGCCCGCCGCGCCGATCCGGAATGGACCCGGCACGGCGCGCTGTCCTTCCTCGCCGAGGCGTCCGACCTGCTCGCCGGGCAGTTCGACGAGGAGATGGTCACCTCGCTCGCCGGACAGCTGCTGGTGCCGCGGCTCGCCGACTGGTGCGCGGTCTGGCTCGACACCGGCAGCGGGCCGCCGCGGCTGGCCCGGGTCTGGCACGCCAGCGAGAGCCGCATGGAGGGGCTGCGGCAGGTGCTGGAGAAGGAGCCGCCGCAACTGCCCGCGACCGCGCGCGGCGGCGCCGTGGACTGGCCGTGGCCGGCCGACCCCGCGGCGTACGGGCCCGGCGGCGCGGCGCTCGCCTGCCGGTTGATCGCGGGCGGCCGCGCGCTGGGCACGCTGCTGCTGGGGCGGGCCGGGCTCGTCCGCATGCCGGACGAAGTGGTCGGCCTGATCGAGGACTTCACGCGCCGCGTCGCGCTCGCCCTCGCCTCCGCCCGGCGCTACACGCGCCAGGCCACCATCAGCCGGGTGCTCCAGCGCGGGCTGCTGCCGTCCGGGATCGCCCGGATCCCCGGCGTCGAGTCGGCCGTCGTGTACGAGCCGACCGGCGACATCTCGGCCGGAGGCGACTTCTACGACGTCTTCCCGGCCGCCGACGGGCGCTGGTGCTTCGTGCTCGGCGACGTCTGCGGAAACGGTCCGGAAGCGGCCGTGGTGACCGGCCTGGTGCGGCCCTGGCTGCGGCTGCTGGCCCGCGAGGGCTACACCGTGGGGGAGGTCCTCGACCGCCTCAACCAGCTGCTGGGCGAGGAGGCCGTCGGCGAGGCGGTCGAGGCGGCGGGCGGCGCCGACCCGGGCGGCGCCGGCCTGCCGCCGGGCGGCGGCCCGGCGCGGTTCCTCTCGCTCCTGTACGGGGAGCTGGTGCCGCTGGGGCAGGGCAGCGAGGGCGGAGTGCGGTGCACGCTGGCGAGCGCGGGCCATCCGCTGCCGCTGCTCCTCCAGCCCGATGGAACGGTACGAACGGTCGCCGTGCCGCAGATACTCCTCGGCGTGGTGGAGGACGCCGCGTACGAGAGTGAAACGTTCGATCTGGCGCCCGGCGAGACGCTGCTGTGCGTGACGGACGGGGTGACGGAGCACCGCTCCGGCAGCCGCCAGTTCGACGACGAGGACGGCCTGGCGGCGGTGCTCGCGGGCTGCGCGGGGCTGAGCGCCCGGGAGGTCGCGGAGCGGGTGCGGCGGGCGGTGGACGAGTTCGCGGTGGAGCCGCCGGACGACGACCTGGCGATGCTGGTGCTCAGAGCGCTGTAGGAGGCGGGCGCCCGCCGGAGGTGCGGGGCGCGCCTCGGCATGGCGGACAATGGGGCGTATGCCTTCCGTACTGCCCGACGGCGTCCCCATGCCCCAGGACGGCGCGCTGCCCCCCGGCGCGCTGGCCGGAGCGGCGGGGCGGCCGCTCGGGTTCTATCTGCACGTGCCCTACTGCGCGACCCGCTGCGGGTACTGCGACTTCAACACGTACACCGCCGCCGAGCTGCGCGGCTCCGGCGGGGTGCTCGCCTCCCGGGACAACTACGCCGACCAGGTCGCGGAGGAGGTGCGGCTCGCGCGGAAGGTGCTGGGGGACGACCCGCGGCCGGTCGAGACCGTGTTCGTCGGCGGCGGGACACCGACCCTGCTGGAGGCCGGGGACCTCGGGCGGATGCTCGGGGCCATCCGGGACGAGTTCGGGCTGGCGGACGGGGCCGAGATCACCACCGAGGCCAATCCGGAATCGGTCGATCCGCGGTATCTGGAGGCGCTGCGGGAGGCCGGGTTCAATCGGGTGTCGTTCGGGATGCAGAGCGCCCGGCAGCACGTCCTGAAGGTGCTGGACCGCACCCACACCCCCGGGCGCCCCGAGCGGTGCGTCGCGGAGGCGCGGGCCGCCGGGTTCGATCATGTGAATCTGGACCTGATCTACGGAACCCCCGGCGAGAGCGACGACGACTGGCGGGCCTCGCTGGACGCGGCGCTCGGCGCGGGCCCGGACCATGTGTCGGCGTACGCGCTGATCGTCGAGGAGGGCACCCAGCTGGCGCGCCGGATCCGGCGCGGCGAGGTGCCCATGACCGACGACGACGCGCACGCGGACCGGTATCTGATCGCCGAGGAGACGCTGTCGGCGGCGGGCTTCGCCTGGTACGAGGTCTCCAACTGGGCGACCTCGCCCGAGGGCCGGTGCCGCCACAACGAGCTGTACTGGCGCGGCGCCGACTGGTGGGGCGCCGGACCCGGCGCGCACAGCCACGTCGGCGGGGTGCGCTGGTGGAACGTCAAGCACCCCGGGGCGTACGCGCAGGCGCTCAGCGAGGGCCGCTCACCGGGCGCCGGGCGCGAGCTGCTGTCCGACGAGGAGCGCCGGGTGGAGCGGATCCTGCTGGAACTGCGGCTGGCCGAGGGGTGCCCGCTGGAGCTGCTGCGCCCGGCCGGTGCGGCGGCCGCGGCGCGGGCGCTGGAGGACGGCCTGCTGGAGCCGGAGCCCTACGGGCAGGGCCGGGCCGTGCTCACCCTCAGGGGCCGCCTGCTGGCCGACGCGGTGGTGCGGGACGTGGTGGACTAGTCGGCCTCGGGCGCCGTGACGAAGTCGATCAACTCCTCCACCCGCCCCAGCAGCTCCGGCCGCAGATCCTTGTAGGAGTGGACGCCGGACAGGATCCGCTGCCAGGCCGCGCCCGTGTTCTCCGGCCAGCCCAGGGCGCGGCACACGCCCGTCTTCCAGTCCTGGCCGCGCGGCACCGTCGGCCAGGCGGGAATGCCCAGCGAGGACGGCTTCACGGCCTCCCACACGTCGATGAAGGGGTGCCCGACGACCAGGACGTTCTCGTCGGTGATCTGCTCGGCGATACGGGACTCCTTGGACCCGGCCACCAGATGGTCCACCAGGACGCCGAGCCGGGCGTCCGGGCCGGGGGAGAAGTCGCGGACGATGGCGGGCAGGTCGTCGACGCCCGCCAGATACTCCACGACGACGCCCTCGATACGCAGATCGTCGCCCCAGACCCGCTCCACCAGCTCCGCGTCGTGGCGGCCCTCCACATAGATGCGCCCGGCGCGGGCGACCCGTGCGCGGGCGCCGGGGACGGCGACCGAACCGGAGGCCGTGCGCTGCGGCGTGCCGGGGGCCGCCGCGCGCGGGCGTACGAGGGTGACGACGCGGCCCTCCAGGAGGAAGCCGCGCGGCTCCATGGGGAAGACGCGATGCTTGCCGAAGCGGTCCTCCAGAGTGACCGTCGGCCCCTGCGCGGTCTTCTCGCAGCGGATCACCGCACCGCAGAACCCCGTGGTGACCTCCTCGACCACGAGGTCCGGGTCCGCGGGGACCTCGGGGGCGGGCTGTTGCCGCTTCCAGGGCGGTGTCAGATCCGATTCGTACTGTCGGCTGCGCATCCGGATGACGATAGCGCGGCCGGCCGACGGGAACGGGTCGTTACCGTGACACGCCGAAGCGCGCGGCCAGTTCGTCGCGTTGGTCACGTACGAAGGCCGCGTCCACGACCGACCCATGGCCGGGGACGTACCGCGCGTCCTCGCCGCCGAGGGCGATCAGCCGGTCGAGGGCGGCGGGCCAGTGGGCGGGGATCGCGTCGGATCCGGCCTGGGGCGGGCCCGACTCCTCGACGAGATCGCCGCAGAACACCACCTCCGTCCGGCCCGGCACCAGAACGGCCAGGTCATGGGCGGTGTGCCCGGGGCCCACGTTCGCCAGCAGCACCGACCGCCCGCCCAGGTCGAGGCTGATCTCCCCGGATACCGCGTGATGGGGCGGTACGAGGTGGTCGACGGCCTCGGCGGCGGCACCGGGGGCCACCCCGTGCCGTACCGCGTCCTCGCGCAGCGCGTCCCGTTCGCGGCGCAGCAGACCGTCGAGACCGGTGGCCCCGTACACCTCGCAGCCCGCGAAGGCGGCCGTGCCCAGGACATGGTCGAAGTGCGGGTGGGTGAGCGCGATCCGGGTCGGCCGTCGGCCGGTCAGCCGGGTGATCTCGGCCCGCAGCGCCGCGCCCTCGCGCAGCGTCGAGCCGGTGTCCACCACGAGGACGTCCGTACGGCCGACGATCACGCCGACCGTGCAGTCCCAGTCCGGCAGCCTGCGGCGGGCGACATCGGGCGCGAGCTCTTCCCACCCGGCCTCTTCCCAACACGTCTTCATACCGAGACGCTAGCTCCAACAGCGATAGCGTGAGGTGTGGCCGGGGCACCGGCGGGGGGCGGCTCTTGCCGTGGCCACCGCACCCCGCCGTACACTGGCTGAGGGGTTCTGGCACTCGTGACCATTGAGTGCCAGACGGACGACCTGATGACACGGCTGGACTGGAGGTGCGCGGGGTGCTCAGCGAACGCAGACTCGAAGTGCTGCGTGCCATTGTCCAGGACTATGTGGGCACCGAGGAGCCGGTCGGCTCCAAGGCGCTCACCGAGCGGCACCGGCTGGGGGTCTCCCCGGCCACGGTGCGCAACGACATGGCCGCGCTGGAGGACGAGGGCTTCATCGCCCAGCCGCACACCAGCGCCGGGCGCATCCCCACGGACAAGGGCTACCGGCTCTTCGTGGACAGGCTGGCCGGAGTGAAGCCGCTGTCCGCCCCGGAGCGGCGCGCCATCCAGAACTTCCTGGACAGCGCCGTCGACCTCGACGACGTGGTGGGGCGCACCGTCCGGCTGCTGGCGCAGCTGACCCGGCAGGTCGCGGTGGTGCAGTATCCGTCGCTGACCCGTTCGACGGTGCGGCATGTGGAGCTGCTGCCGCTGGCCACGGCCCGGGTGATGCTGGTGCTGATCACCGACACCGGGCGGGTCGAGCAGCGCGTGGTGGACTGCCCGGCTCCGATCAGCGACGACTCGCTGGCGGATCTGCGGGCCCGGCTCAACAGCCGGGTCGTGGGGCGGCGGTTCGCGGATGTGCCGCAATTGGTGCAGGATCTTCCGGAGTCCTTCGAACAGGAGGACCGGGGGACGGTCTCGACCGTGCTGGCGACATTGCTCGAAACGCTTGTCGAGGAGACCGAAGAGCGGCTGATGATCGGCGGCACCTCGAACCTCACGCGATTCGTGCATGATTTTCCCCTGACGATTCGGCCCGTGCTGGAGGCACTTGAGGAGCAGGTCGTCCTCCTCAAGCTGCTCGGCGAGCAAGACTCGGGTATGACCGTGCGCATTGGGCATGAGAATGCTCACGAGGGGTTGAATTCCACCTCGGTCGTCGCGGTCGGCTACGGTTCGGGCGACGAAGCCGTCGCCAAACTCGGCGTGGTCGGACCGACCCGCATGGACTACCCCGGAACGATGGGAGCGGTACGCGCAGTGGCACGTTACGTCGGACAGATCCTGGCGGAGTCGTAAGTGGCGACGGACTACTACGCAGTCCTGGGCGTGCAGCGCGATGCCTCGCAGGACGAGATCAAGAAGGCATTCCGCCGGCTCGCACGTGAGCTGCATCCGGATGTGAACCCGGATCCGAAGACCCAGGAGCGGTTCAAGGAGATCAACGCCGCTTACGAGGTCCTGTCGGACCCGCAGAAGAAGCAGGTCTACGACCTGGGCGGGGACCCGTCGGGTTCCGCCGCGGGCGGCGGCGCCGGTGGATTCGGCGCGGGCTTCGGCAACTTCTCCGACATCATGGACGCCTTCTTCGGCACCGCCTCGCAGCGCGGCCCGCGGTCCCGGACCCGGCGCGGCCAGGACGCCATGATCCGCCTCGATGTGGAGCTGAGCGAGGCCGCGTTCGGCACCACCAAGGACATCCAGGTCGACACCGCCGTGGTGTGCACGACCTGCAGCGGTGAGGGCGCGGCGCCGGGTACCTCGGCGCAGACGTGCGACATGTGCCGCGGCCGCGGTGAGGTCTCGCAGGTGACGCGGTCCTTCCTCGGCCAGGTCATGACCTCGCGGCCGTGCCCGCAGTGCCAGGGCTTCGGCACCGTGGTGCCGACCCCGTGCCCGGAGTGCGCGGGCGACGGGCGGATCCGCTCGCGGCGCACGCTGACCGTGAAGATCCCGGCCGGTGTGGACAACGGCACCCGGATCCAGCTCGCGGGCGAGGGCGAGGTCGGCCCGGGCGGCGGCCCGGCGGGCGACCTGTACGTGGAGATCCACGAGGTGCCGCACCCGGTCTTCCAGCGGCGCGGCGACGATATGCACTGCACGGTGACGATCCCGATGACCGCGGCGTCCCTCGGCACCAAGGTGCCGCTGGAGACGCTGGACGGCCTGGAGGAGATCGACATCCGGCCCGGCACCCAGTCCGGCCAGTCGGTCCCGCTGCACCAGCGCGGCATCACCCATCTGCGCGGCGGCGGCCGTGGCGACCTCATCGTGCACGTCGAGGTGACGACCCCGACCAAGCTCGACCCGGAGCAGGAGGAGCTGCTGCGGCGGCTGTCCAAGCTGCGTGGCGAGGAGCGGCCGACAGGGGAGTTCAAGCCGGGGCAGCAGGGGCTGTTCTCGCGCTTGAAGGACGCGTTCAACGGTCGGTAGGCGCCCGGCCGGGGGTCCGGGGGTTGGCCCCCGGGGGATGCGGCCAAGCCGGGGCAGCAGGGGCTGTTCTCGCGCTTGAAGGACGCGTTCAACGGTCGGTAGGCGCAGATGGTGAGCGTCTTCGACGGCCGCTGATCCGGTGATGGATCACCGCGGAGGGCATGGCACCATGTGCCCATGTCCTCCGCGCTGACCGATCTCGCCCGGTACCCGATCGTGCAGGCTCCGATGGCGGGCGGGGCCTCCTGCCCCCAGCTCGCCGCCGCCGTCTGCGAGGCCGGGGGCCTCGGCTTCCTCGCCGCCGGTTACAAATCGCCGGAGGCGATGCACGGGGAGATCAACCAGCTGCGCGGGCTGACCGGCCGCCCCTTCGGTGTCAACCTGTTCATGCCGCAGGCGCCCGGCGACCCGGCCGCCGTCGCGGTCTACGCCGACCGCCTCGCGGGCGAGGCGTCCCGCTATCAGACGATGCTCGGGGACCCCGAGTCCGGCTCCGACGACGCGTACGACGCCAAGCTGGCGATCCTGCTGAACGACCCGGTCCCGGTGGTCTCGTTCACCTTCGGCTGTCCTACCCGCGCCGTGCTGGACGCGTTCGCCCGGGTGGGCACCCGGACCATCGTCACCGTGACCTCGCCGGTGGAGGCGGAGACCGCCCAGTGGGCGGGCGCCGACGCCGTCTGCGTCCAGGGCGTGGAGGCCGGTGGCCACCAGGGCGGCTTCCGCAACGACCCGGCCGACGACGCGCCCGGTGCCGTGCTCGGGCTGCTGTCGCTGGTCGCGCTGGTGCGCGAGACCGTGCAGATCCCGATCATCGCGGCGGGCGGGCTGATGCGCGGCTCGCAGATCGCCGCGGTGCTGGCCGCGGGCGCGGCCGCGGGACAGCTGGGCACCGCGTTCCTGGTCTGCCCCGAGTCGGGGGCGAACGCCCTGCACAAGGCGGCGATGACCGATCCGCTGTTCGGCCGGACCGAGCTGACCCGGGCGTTCTCCGGCCGCCCGGCCCGCGGACTGGTCAACCGGTTCATCCGCGACCACGGCCCGTACGCCCCGGCCGTCTACCCCCAGCTGCACCACCTGACCTCCGGGCTGCGCAAGGCGGCGGCCAAGGAGGGCGATCCGCAGGCCATGGCGCTGTGGGCGGGGCAGGGGCACCGGCTGGCGCGCGACCTGCCCGCCGCGCGGCTGGTGGAGACCCTGGCGGTGGAGCTGGGCGCGGCGGGGTCCGCGTACGGGCTCCAGGACCCGCGAGGCGTGGTGTCGTGACCGCCCCCGTGTTCGTGGCCGACTCCCTCCGGGACGCGGCCACGGGGGCCCGTATCGCGCTCGACGGCCCCGAGGGGCGGCACGCGGTGTCGGTGAAGCGGCTGCGGGCCGGTGAGGCCGTGGTCCTCACGGACGGTGCCGGTACGGGCGTATCGGGCACCGTGGCGGCCGTCGAGGGGAAGGACCGGCTGCTGGTCGACGTCGACGGCGTACGCCATGAGGCGGCGCCGAGCCCGCGGATCACCGTCGTCCAGGCGCTGCCCAAGGGCGACCGCGGCGAGATCGCCGTGGAGACCATGACCGAGACGGGCATCGACGCGATCGTCCCGTGGACGGCCGCCCGCTGCATCACCCAATGGAAGGGCGAGCGCGGGCAGAAGGCGCTCGGCAAGTGGCGGTCGACCGCGCGCGAGGCGGGCAAGCAGTCCCGTCGGCTGATCTTCCCCGAGGTCGCGGACGCGATGACGACCAAGGAGGTTGCTCGACTTCTGGCCGATGCCGACCTCGCGGCCGTGCTCCACGAGGAGGGCAGCGACCCCCTGGCGACGGCTCAGCTGCCCCAGGAGGGCCACATCGTGCTGGTCGTGGGCCCCGAAGGGGGCGTCTCGCCCGAGGAGTTGGCGGCCTTCGCCGCCGCGGGCGCACGCCCGTACCGGCTGGGCCCGAGCGTTCTGCGCACCTCCACGGCCGGAACGGCCGCCGCCGCGCTCCTGTTGGGACGCACCGGCCGCTGGGGCTGACGGAACCCGCTCATGGCCGACGATGGTCTTCCGGTTCGCGGTGCGTGATGGGAACCTGTCCCCTATGGGGGTATTGAGTCATCATGTACGGCACGGACGGCCGCTGCTGGCGGCCGTGGCCGCGGTGGCCGCGGCCGTCGCGATGACGGGGTGCGAGCCGAGGGACGGCGGGGTCACCGCGATCTCCGTCTCGGTCACCACGGACAAGGTCGCCACCTCCGCGCTGGAGCGGGGCGGCGTCGGGGTGCGCTGGATGACGTGCAACGCGGATCTGAAGGCCCGCCCCACGGCCGGGGCCTCGGCCTCCGGGGCCGGTGACGCGGGCACGACGGACGCCTCCGTGGACTGCCGCGGCAGGACCGAGGACGACAAGGCGATCGGGGTCGGCGGCAAGGTCACCTATGTGCGCGAGAACCACTGTGTGCGCGGCGACCTGAGCGGCAAGATCGCGGGAGCCACGGTCTTCGAGGCCAAGGTGATCGGCGAGTGCGACGGCGGCGACGACACCGGGAGCGGTACGGACGGCACCGCGCCCCCCGCGGACGGCACCGCGGGCCCCACGGCGGACCGCACCCACCCCTGGGACGAGGCCACCGCCTCTCATCCGTGGGACCGGAGGACCACCGAAGCCGGGAAATAGGGTCCGCATAAGCTGTGGACCATGCCGGACGAGTCACTGCTGATCAAGAGCCTGCGCGCGGCCGTCGCCGCCGCCCCGGACGACGTACCCCTGCGGCTGCACCTGGCCGGGCTGTTGCTGGAGGGCGGGCACGGGCAGGACGCGATAGCCGAGGTCGCCGCCGCTCTTCAGCGCGATCCCGGGAACGCCGAAGCGCAGGCCCTGATGGCGCGCGCCGTGGCGCCCCCGGCCCCGGCCCCCGCCCCGGCGGATCAGCCCGCGACGCCGCCCGCCGCCTCCGGCCCCGCGTCCGGTGACGATTCGTACGACTGGCGGCGGGCCGAGGGCGAGTTGGCGGACGTCGTCCCGCCGCGCTTCGTCGAATCTCCCGACGACACCGACACCGACACCGACGCCGCCGACGACGAGGACCCCGAGAACCGCGACGAAGCCCCCGGGCCGCACAAGCCGATGGCCGCCGACGGCTCCGACGACCCCGGTGAGACCTCCGCGTGGGAGGTGGAGCGCACCGCTGTGCGCCTGGCCGATGTCGGCGGCATGGACGAGGTCAAGCAGCGGCTCGAAGCCGCCTTCCTCGCCCCCATGCGCAACCCCGAGCTGCGCAAGCTCTACGGCAAGAGCCTGCGCGGCGGACTGCTGATGTACGGGCCGCCCGGCTGCGGCAAGACGTTCATCGCGCGCGCCGTGGCCGGGGAGCTGGGCGCCCACTTCATGTCGGTCAGCATCAGCGACGTCCTCGACATGTGGATCGGGAACTCCGAACGGAACGTGCGCGAGCTGTTCCAGACGGCCCGCAAAAGCGCCCCCTGTGTGCTCTTCCTCGACGAGCTGGACGCCCTGGGGGCCAAGCGCAGCCAGCTCCGCCACAGCGGGCTGCGCACCACCGTCACCCAGCTGCTGGCCGAGCTGGACGGGGTCGACGCGGACGCCAACGAGGGGCTGTTCGTGCTCGCCGCGACCAACCACCCCTGGGACGTGGACGGCGCGCTGCGCCGCCCCGGCCGCCTCGACCGCACCCTGCTGGTGCTGCCGCCCGACCAGCCGGCGCGTGAGGCGATCCTCCGCCACCACCTGGCGGACCGCCCGATCGCGGGCGTCGACGTGCGCAAACTGGCCAAGCGGACCGACGGTTTCTCCGGCGCGGACCTCAGGTATCTGTGCGAGACGGCGGCCGAGCGGGCGCTGATGGACTCCGTACGGACCGGACAGCCCCGGATGATCGGCCAGGACGATCTGCTGGCCGGGCTGGAGCAGGTGCGGCCCTCCACCCGCCCGTGGTTCGACACGGCCCGCAATGTGGCCCAGTTCGCCAACGAGGGCGGTACGTACAACGATCTGCTGGCCTACCTCAAGCGGAAGCGGATGCTGTGAGCGCCGCGAACGGGGCCGGAACCGAGCACCCGCTGACCGCCCAGGCGGCCGCGCTGATCGAACTCGGAAGGTTCGACCAGGCGAAGGAGCAGCTGGCCCGCAGGCTGGCCGGGGAGCCGGACGACGTCCGGGCCTGGGTGCGGATGGCCATATGCCACGCCAACACCAAGGACTTCGAGGAGGCGCTGCAGGCGACCGAGGAGGCGCTGCGCCGCTCCCCGGAGGACTTCGACGCGCACCAGTTCCGCTCGTTCGCCCTGCGCCGCCTCGGCCGCTCGGACGAGTCGGTCGCCGCCGCCCGCGAGGCCGTCCGCGTCCTGCCGGACCACTGGGCGGGGTACGCGGCGCTCTCCGAGGCGCTGATCTACCCGCCCGACCGCTGGCCCCAGGCGTACGAGGCGGCGGTTACCGCGGTGCGGCTCGGCCCGGAGGAGACCGCGACCCACCGCGCGCTGTGGAAGGCCGCCCTGGCCCTCGGCCGGCACGACGTGTGCCAGCAGGCGGTGCGCGAGGTGCTGCGCATCGACCCGTCCAACGCCTGGGCGCTGCACGAGAGGGCCACCGGCAAGGCGGTCTCGAAGGAGGCCAAGCTCCCGGAGGTCGCCCAGGGCTACGCCCAGGCGCTGGCCGCCGCCCCGAGCGACCCGGGGCTGCGCAAGGGGCTGGAGGGGACCCTGTTCAGGATGTTGCGCGGCACCCGCTGGCTGGCCCTGCTGTGCCTGCTGATCGCCGTGCTGACGGCCAGGGTCTTCCCCACCGAGGACGACGCGACCGCGCTGCCCGCGCCGCTCGGTACGAGGCTCTACGCCCTCGCGCTGATGGCGGTCGTCTGGGCGCTGGGCGCCTGGCGCGCGTACCGCAAGCTGCCGCAGGGCGCCAGGCTGGGCGTCTGGTCGCTGGTGCGGCGGGAGTTCTGGGCGAAGGTCTCGCTCTACGAGGCGGTGTGGTGCACGGTGTGCGCCGTGCTGATCGTGACCGTGCCGTGGACGGACCGGGTGTTCCTCCAAGTGCTCACGCACGCGGGCTGGGTGCCCCCCTTGATCACCATCTGGTTCGAGCGGGCTGCCCTGCGGGAGGCCCGGTAGCATCCCGTTGCGAGAGCGTTGATGATCCAGAAGTGCCCATGATCCAGCCGACGATCCGTAAGGAGCCACCGGTGGCGGGAGAACCGCAGGCCGACTGCCTGTTCTGCAAGATTGTCTCGGGGGAGGTGCCCGCGACCGTCGTCCGCGAGACGGACACCACGGTCGCGTTCCGCGACATCAACCCCCAGGCACCGACGCATGTCCTGGTGATCCCCAAGGTGCACTATCCGGACGCCGCGTCCCTGGCGGCCGCCGAGCCGCGGATCGCCGCGGACGTGCTGTGCGAGACGAACGCGGTCGCCACCGACGAGAAGATCGACGGCACCGGCTTCCGGGTGGTGTTCAACACGGGCTCGGGCGCCGGGCAGACCGTCTTCCACGCGCATGCCCATGTCCTGGGCGGCCGCGGCCTCAACTGGCCCCCCGGGTAGTTCCGTTGTCCGCACGCGAACTGGTCGTCCTCGGCACCGCGAGCCAGGTGCCCACCCGGCACCGCAATCACAACGGATACCTGCTGCGCTGGGACGGCGAAGGCGTTCTGTTCGACCCCGGCGAGGGAACGCAGCGGCAGATGCTGCGGGCCGGGGTCGCCGCCCATGACATCAACCGGATCTGCGTCACCCACTTCCACGGGGACCACTCGCTGGGGCTGTCCGGGGTGATCCAGCGGATCAACCTCGACCGGGTTCCCCATCCGGTGACCGCGCACTACCCGGCGAGCGGACAGCGCTTCTTCGACCGGCTGCGGTACGCCACGGCCTACCGCGAGACGGTCCCGCTGACCGAGCAGCCGGTCGGTGGTGACGGCGAGGTGATCGCCCGTACCACCGCGTACACGCTGGAGGCGGCCCGGCTCTCGCACCCGGTCGAGTCGTACGGATACCGCCTCGTCGAGCCCGACGGCCGCCGGATGCTGCCGGAGCGGCTCGCGGCGCACGGGGTGCGCGGGCCGGAGATCGGCACGCTCCAGCGGGAGGGCGCGATCGAGCGGGACGGGCGCACGGTCACGCTGGAGGAGGTCAGCCAGGCCCGGCGCGGCCAGCGGTTCGCGTTCATCATGGACACCCGGCTGTGCGAGGGGGCGGAACGGCTGGCGGAGGGCTGCGATCTCCTCGTGATCGAGTCGACGTTCCTGGACGAGGACGAGCCGCTGGCGACCGAGCACGGCCATCTGACGGCCGGGCAGGCGGCCCGGATCGCGGCCCAGGCGGGCGTACGCCACCTGGTGCTGACGCACTTCTCGCAGCGGTACGGCGACCCGGCCGAGTTCGAGCGCCAGGCGCGGGCGGCGGGCTTCGACGGGGAGCTGACCGTCGCCCAGGACCTGACGCGCGTGGCCGTGCCGAAGCGCCGCTAGCCCCGCTGTTCCGCCGCGAGCGCGGCCGTTCCGCCGCGGGCACCGGGTGGCATCGGGCACACTGGCCGCATCCGCCCCGGCAGCCCCAACGGAACGCCGGCAACGGGAACGGCAGCGACAGCACGGCAGCAGCGAACAAGGCGGCGGGAACAGAACGGTCCGACCTGGGAGCACACGGTGACGACACACGACGGTGACCAGCCCTCGCCCTGCCGCCCCCTGCTCGATCCGCTGGCGGCCGTCCGCGGCCCCGGCGACCCGGGCTGCGACGTCTATCTCACCGGCACCGTCTTCCTCGACATCATCTTCACCGGCCTGGACTCCGCGCCCGTCCGCGGCACCGAATCCTGGGCCCGCGGCATGGGTTCCAGCCCCGGCGGCGTCGCCAACATGGCCACCGCGCTGGCCCGGCTGGGGCTGCGCACCTCGCTCGCCGCCGCCTTCGGCGACGACCACTACGGCGACTACTGCCGGGACGCGCTGGAGCGCGGCGAGGGCATCGATCTGTCGCTGTCCCGCACCATCCCCGGCTGGCATTCCCCGGTGACCGTCTCCATGGCGTACGAGGGCGAGCGCACGATGGTCAGCCACGGGCACGAGGCGCCGCCGCCCGAGGAACCCGCGCCCAGCTGCCCGCCCCCGGCCCGGGCCGCCATCGCCTCGCTCGTCCCCGGCCGCCGGGAGGAGTGGGTCGCCGAGGCCGCCCGGCAGGGCAGCCGGGTCTTCGCGGACGTCGGCTGGGACGACACCGGCCGCTGGGACCCGGCGGACCTCGCCGATCTGGAGCACTGCGAGGCGTTCCTGCCCAACGCGGCCGAGGCGATGTCCTACACCCGCACCGACTGCCCGCGCGCCGCCGCCCGCGCGCTCGCCGACCTGGTGCCGCTCGCCGTGGTCACCCTGGGCTCGGAGGGGGCGTACGCGGTGGACGGCCGCACCGGCGAGACCGCCGAGGTGCCCGCGATCGCCGTGGAGGCGCTCGATCCGACCGGCGCCGGGGACGTGTTCGTCGCGGGCTTCGTCACCGGCACCCTGGCCGACTGGCCGCTCGCGGACCGGCTCGCGTTCGCCGGGCTGACCGCCGCGCTGTCCGTCCAGGAGTTCGGCGGCTCGCTCTCCGCGCCCGGCTGGTGCGAGATCGGCGCCTGGTGGCAGCACGCCCGCTCCTACGACGACCAGGTCCCGAGCGCGCTGCGCCGCTACGGCTTCCTCGACCGCCTGCTGCCCAGCGTCGCCCGCCCCGGCCTCCTGCGCCGGGCCGTCCCCACGATCGGTTTCCGCCGGGCGTGAACACCCGTGCCCCGTACCAGGCACGGGGCGGTGGAGGCCCGGTGCGATGAAGGGTGTGGAGTAAAAGCACTCGGGTCTTGTCGGTGGCCCGTCGTACCCTGGTATCTCAAGGTTGTCGAGCAGCGAGAACCCTTGTCGCAGGAGGTAGGAGCAGGCCGTAGAGCCGAGCCCATGACGCAACCAACCACAGCACCGCAGGCGCATGCGCAGTTCACGGTCCCGACCAAGCATCCGATGGTCATGGTCCTGGGGTCCGGGGATTCGCTGCTGCGTGTGATCGAAAAGGCGTTCCCGTCGACCGATATCCATGTCCGGGGCAATGAAGTCAGCGCGACCGGGGACCCTGAGGAAGTCGCCCTGGTCCAGCGTCTGTTCGATGAGATGATGCTGGTGCTCCGCACCGGTCAACCGATGACGGAGGACGCGGTGGAGCGCTCCATCTCCATGCTGCGCGCAGCCGAGAACGGCGAGGGCGAGTCGGCCGAGACGCCCGCCGAGGTGCTCACTCAGAACATCCTCTCCAACCGCGGCCGCACCATCCGCCCCAAGACGCTCAACCAGAAGCGCTATGTCGACGCTATAGACAAGCACACCGTCGTCTTCGGCATCGGCCCGGCCGGTACCGGCAAGACCTATCTGGCCATGGCCAAGGCGGTCCAGGCCCTGCAGTCCAAGCAGGTCACCCGGATCATCCTGACCCGGCCGGCGGTCGAGGCGGGGGAGCGGCTGGGCTTCCTGCCCGGCACGCTCTACGAGAAGATCGACCCGTATCTGCGGCCCCTGTACGACGCGCTGCACGACATGCTCGACCCCGACTCCATCCCGCGCCTGATGGCCGCGGGCACGATCGAGGTCGCCCCGCTGGCGTACATGCGCGGCCGGACGCTGAACGACGCGTTCATCATCCTCGACGAGGCGCAGAACACGAACCCCGAGCAGATGAAGATGTTCCTCACCCGGCTCGGCTTCGACTCCAAGATCGTGATCACGGGCGATGTCACCCAGGTCGACCTTCCGGGCGGGACCAAGAGCGGTCTGCGCCAGGTGCGGGACATCCTGGACGGCGTCGAGGACGTCCACTTCTCCCTGCTCACCAGCAAGGACGTGGTCCGGCACAAGCTGGTCGGCCGTATCGTCGACGCGTACGAGCAGTACGACAGCCGCAACGGGCAGTGACCGTACCCGAGAAGACCGAGAACCCCGACCGAGAACCCCGAGAAAAGACGAACCACCCCATGGCGATCGACGTCAACAACGAATCCGGCACGGACATCGACGAGCGCGCGATTTTGGACGTCGCCCGCTACGCACTGGCCCGGATGCGTATCCACCCGCTCTCCGAGCTGTCGCTGATCGTCGTCGACGCCGACGCCATGGAGCAGCTCCACATCCAGTGGATGGACCTGCCGGGGCCGACCGATGTCATGTCCTTCCCGATGGACGAGCTGCGGCCGCCCGCCAAGGACGACGAGGAGCCCCCGCAGGGCCTCCTCGGGGACATCGTGCTCTGCCCCGACGTGGCCAAGAAGCAGGGCGAGGAGGCGCCGACCGGGCACTCCATGGACGAGGAGCTGCAACTGCTCACCGTCCACGGCGTCCTCCACCTCCTCGGCTACGACCACGAGGAGCCGGACGAGCGCGCCGAGATGTTCGGCCTCCAGGCCGCGATCATCGACGGCTGGCGGGCGGAGTACGGCCTGACCGGGCCCTCCCCGGCCCCCACCACGCGATGAACGGGCAGCTCCTCACGGCGGCCGTCCTGCTGGTGGTGGTCGCCTGGCTGGCGGCCTGCGCCGAGGCGGGCCTCGCCCGCACCACCCGGTTCCGCGCCGAGGAAGCGGTGCGGACCGGGCGGCGGGGCAGCGCCAAGCTGATGCTGGTGGCCGAGGACCCCACCCGCTACCTCAACGTGGCGCTGCTGGTGCGCGTCGCGTGCGAGGTGGCGGCGGGGGCCGTCGTCACGTACGGCTGTCTGCACGCGTTCCCGGAGACGTGGAAGGCGCTGACCGTCGCGATCGGCGTGATGGTCCTGGTGTCGTACGTGGCCGTCGGCGTCTCGCCGCGCACGATCGGCGCGCAGCATCCGCTCAACACCTCGACCGTCGCCGCCTATGTGCTGATTCCGCTGGCCCGGATCATGGGCCCCATCCCGCCGCTGCTGATCCTCCTCGGTAACGCGCTCACCCCCGGAAAGGGCTTCCGGAAGGGCCCGTTCGCCTCCGAGGCCGAGCTGCGCGCGCTGGTCGACCTCGCCGAGCAGGAGTCGCTGATCGAGGACGACGAGCGGCGCATGGTGCACTCCGTCTTCGAGCTGGGCGACACCCTGGTGCGCGAGGTGATGGTGCCGCGCACCGATCTGGTGGCCATCGAGCGCTTCAAGACCATCCGGCAGGCGCTCACCCTCGCGCTGCGCTCCGGCTTCTCCCGGATCCCGGTCACCGGGGAGAACGAGGACGACATCGTCGGGATCGTGTATCTGAAGGACCTGGTCCGCAAGACGCACATCAACCGCGAGTCCGAGTCCGAGCTGGTCTCCACCGCGATGCGGCCCGCCGCCTTCGTCCCCGACACCAAGAACGCGGGCGATCTGCTGCGCGAGATGCAGCAGGCGCGCAACCACGTGGCCGTGGTGATCGACGAGTACGGCGGCACGGCGGGCATCGTCACCATCGAGGACATCCTCGAGGAGATCGTCGGCGAGATCACCGACGAGTACGACCGCGAACTGCCGCCCGTCGAGGACCTTGGCGACGGCAGCCACCGGGTCACCGCCCGGCTCGGCCTCGGCGACCTCGGCGAGCTGTACGGCACGGCCCTGGAGGACGAGGACGTCGAGACGGTGGGCGGGCTGCTCGCCAAGTCGCTGGGCCGCGTGCCGATCGCGGGAGCCACGGTCCAGGTCGACGTCCCCGAGGGCGGCACCGACCCGGCCCTGAAGGCGCTGCGGCTGACCGCCGAATCCCCGGCGGGGCGCCGCAACCGCATCGTGACGGTGCTCGTGGAGCCGGTGCGGGAGACGGCGGCGGCCGAGTCGTAGCCGCGGCCCCGGCCCCCTCCGGCCGCGCGGGGGGACACACCCCGGCACGACGGCGCACGGACGCGCGCGGGCCGCGCTGCGCCATACGAGTGGATTCGCCCTCCCCGGTCTAGCCCATCTGACGTAGGCCCCTGCTTACTTACAGATACCGACTGGTGGGTCGCCCATACCTCTGTCGGGGGACAGCCGACTTGTCTGCTTGACGTAGACAGTCGGCCGTATGGGCACCCCCGTTCGGAGGCCATGGTTCTGCAGGCGCACGCCGCGGGGCCGGGCGGCCCACCCCTACCTGTCATCAGGAAGGGGCGCCCTCATGTCCTCCACCACAGTGACTTCGACGCCGAACCCCTCCGTCTCCGGTGAATCCGTCACCTACACGGCCACCGTCACCGGCCTGACCGCCCTCGCTGGGGACGTCACCTTCGTCCTCTCCGGCGGCCCGACCCTGGGGCCCGTGCCGCTCACCCCCACTGGCCTCTTCTCCGGCCAGGCCAGTGTGACCGACGCGTCACTCGCTGTCGGCTCCCATGTGGTCACGGCGAACTTCGTCAGCCTCGTCGCTCCGTTGGACAACTCGTCGGGCACGACCATCCAACTGGTCAGCCAGGCGGCGACCACGACCACCGTCACCTTCACACCGGCGGCCCCCGTCTGCGGGGAGACGGTGACGCTGACCGCGCACGTGGCGGCGGTGCCCCCTGGCAGCGGCACACCCACCGGTACGGTCACGTTCATCATCAGCGCGGACGGGCCCACGGTGAGCGGAACGCTCGACGGTGCCGGAAACGCCTCCGTCACGGTCCCCGCCCTGAGCGTGGGCACCCACCAGGTCGCGGCGTTCTACCTCGGCGATGCCGAGTTCGCCGCGTCCAACTCCGGCCTGACCCCGCTCACGGTGGGGCAGGGGGCGTCGACGACGGTGTTCTCGTCCTCTCCCGCGTCGCCGGTGTGTGGTGAGCCGGTGACGCTGTGCGCGCAGGTGACGGTGGATCCGCCGAGTACGTGCACGGCGACGGGGACGGTGACGTTCGCGGTGGCGGGCGGTCCGACGCTTACCGGGACGCTGGACGGCAGCGGGCAGGCGTGTGTGCCGACCAGTGCCATTCCGGTGGGGACGCATGCGGTCACGGTCACCTACGGGGGCAACACGGATATCGCGGGTTCGTCCACCACGGGTTCGGTGACGGTGGGCCAGGGGGCGTCCACGACGACGCTGACGCTGCCGGGTCCGTCGGTCTGCGGTGAGGCGGTGACCATCTGCGCGCAGGTGACGGTGGGGCCGCCGAGCACCTGCACAGCGACAGGGACGGTCATCTTCGCGATCTCCGGTGGCCCGACCCTGACCGGGACGCTGGACGGCAGCGGGCAGGCATGCGTCACGACCAGTGCCATCCCGGTGGGGACGCATGCGGTCACGGCCACCTACGCGGGCAACACCAACATCGCGGGTTCCTCCGCCACGGGCACGGTGACGGTGAATCAGGCCGCGTCGACCACCACGGTCACGGCCACACCGAGTACATCGGTCTGCGGCCAGTCGGTGCTGCTGTGCGCCCATGTGGCCACGGTGGCGCCGGGGACGTGTACCCCGACCGGGACGGTATCGTTCGCGGTCTCCGGTGGTCCGACGCTGACCGCGACGCTGGACGGCGCCGGAAACGCGTGCGTGTCCACCAGCGCCATCCCGGTGGGGGCCCATACGGTCACCGCGACGTACGCGGGGGACGCCGGCGTATCGGGCTCGTCGGACACCACACCCGTCACCGTAAACCAGGGCGCGTCCGCGGTCTCGGTGTCGGTGTCGCCGAGTCCGTCGGTCTGCGGTGAGGCGGTGACCATCTGCGCGCAGGTGACGGTGGGGCCGCCGAGCACCTGCACAGCGACAGGGACGGTCATCTTCGCGATCTCCGGTGGTCCGACCCTGACCGGGACGCTGAACGGCAGCGGGCAGGCATGCGTGACGACCAGTGCCATCCCTGTGGGCACGCACACGGTGACGGTCACGTACCTGGGCAACACCAACATCGCGGGTTCCTCCGCCACGGGCACGGTGACGGTGAATCAGGCCGCGTCGACCACCACGGTCACGGCCACACCGAACACCTCGGTCTGCGGCCAGTCGGTCCTGCTGTGCGCCCAGGTGACCACCGTGCCGCCGGGCACCTGCGCCCCGACCGGCACGGTGACCTTCGCGGTCTCGGGCGGCCCGACCCTCACGGCCACGGTCGACGCCACCGGCATGGCCTGCGTCTCCACCACCGCCATCCCGGTCGGCACCCACACGGTGACGGCGACCTACGGGGGAGGCGGCGGCGTCGCAGCCTCGACGGGCAGCGGCTCGGTCACCGTCAACCAGGCCACTTCCTCGACGGCGTTGACGATCACGCCCAACCCGTCCGTGTGCAGCCAGTCGGTGACGCTCTGCGCCCAGGTGACCGTCGCGTCCCCGGGCACCTGCACCCCGACCGGCACGGTCACCTTCGCGATCAGCGGCGGTCCCACCCTGACCGGAACGCTCAACGCCAGTGGTCAGGCATGCGTGACCACCACCGGGCTCAGCGTGGGCTCGCACCCGGTGACGGCCACGTACGCGGGCAACACCGGCGTCTCGGGGTCGACGGCCAGCGGTACGGCCACGGTGAACACGACGAACACCACCACCACGCTCACCTCCGCCCCCAACCCCTCCGCCCCCGGCCAGACGGTGACCTTCACCGCCACCGTGGCCCCGGTGGCGCCGGGGACCGGCACCCCGACCGGCACGGTCACGTTCGTGATCAGCGGCGGTCCGACCCTGACCGGGACGCTCAACGCGGCCGGGCAGACCACCGTGAGCACCAACGCCCTCACCACCGGCTCGCACACCGTCACCGCGACCTACAGCGGTGACAGCTGCTACAACCCGTCGACCGCGTCGCTCACCCAGACCGTGGCCGGTTCGACGACCACCACCCTGACCGCCACCCCGGCCCTCATCCGGCTGCGGCTCAACGGCCAGCTCATCATCCCGACCCTCAGCGCCACCCTCAAGGACCAGTCCAACAACCCCGTCCCCGGCCAGAGCATCGTCTTCACGGCCAACACCGCGCTGGGGCCGATCCCCCTGGGCACCGCGGTCACCAACGCCTCCGGCGTGGCGACGCTGACCAATGTCGTCGTCCCGCCCTCGGTACTGACCGCCGCCACCTACACCGCCACCTTCGCGGGCGGCCCGGGCCTCAGCCCGGCCACGGCGTCGGCCTCGCTGACGTTCCAGCCGCTGCCGCTGCTCCCGTAGCGGATCCCGTACACCCGCGCCGGGCCGTTGCCACTGCGGCCCGGCGCGGGCTCATGCGCACAACCGGGTGTCATGCCCGGTCAGCGCCCTGTCAGTGCTCCGTCCTATGCTCATCCGTATGAGCGAAGCAGCGCAGCTGGACCCCGAAGACCGCAAGATCATCACGCTGGCCCGCTCCGCGCGGGCCCGCAACGGCGTCGCGGAGGGCGCCGCCGTGCGCGACGAGACGGGGCGTACGTACGTCGCCGGTACCGTCGCCCTCGACTCGCTCCAGCTCAGCGCGGTGCGCACCGCCGTCGCGATGGCGGTCGCCAGCGGGGCGAAGTCGCTGGAGGCCGCGGCCGTGGTGACCGAGGCGGAGACCGCCTCCGACGAGGACCGCGCGGCCGTACGGGACCTCGGCGGCGCCGGGACCCCGATCCTGCTGGCGGCCACCGACGGCACCCTGCGTGCCACGCTGCCGGTGTGACCACCAGCGGGGAACGGGGCGGGACGGGCGGCTGGTCGGAGGTGTCCGGGGCATCGGGGAGAATGGTGGCCATGACTGCCGGTACCTCCCCGTCCCCGACCGAGCAGCGGGAGACCCCGCACCGCTCGGGTTTCGCCTGCTTCGTCGGCCGCCCCAACGCGGGCAAGTCGACCCTGACCAATGCGCTGGTGGGGACGAAGGTCGCGATCACCTCCAACCGCCCGCAGACCACCCGGCACACGGTGCGCGGCATCGTGCACCGCCCCGACGCACAGCTGGTGCTCGTCGACACCCCCGGTCTGCACAAGCCGCGCACCCTGCTCGGCGAGCGGCTGAACGACGTCGTGCGGACCACCTGGGCCGAGGTCGACGTCATCGGCTTCTGCCTGCCCGCCGACCAGAAGCTGGGCCCCGGCGACCGCTTCATCGCCACCGAGCTGGCCGGGATCAAGAAGACGCCCAAGGTCGCCATCGTCACCAAGACCGACCTGGTCGAGTCGGAGCAACTGGCCCAGCAGCTCCTGGCCATCGACCGGCTCGGCAAGGATCTGGGCATCGAGTGGGCCGAGATCGTCCCGGTCTCGGCCGTCGGCGCGGAAAAAGAGAGGGCGGGACGCAGTCCCTCGGATGAGGGTGGTGGTGGGAGAGGGGCTGGCCAGGTCGGTCTGCTGGCCGATCTGCTCGTCCCGCTGCTCCCCGAGGGCCCGACCCTCTACCCCGAGGGTGACCTCACCGACGAGCCGGAGCAGGTGATGGTCGCCGAGCTGATCCGCGAGGCGGCGCTCGAGGGCGTACGGGACGAGCTGCCGCACTCGATCGCGGTGGTCGTGGAGGAGATGCTGCCGCGCGAGGACCGCCCGGCGGACAAGCCGCTGCTGGACATCCACGCCAACCTCTACATCGAGCGCCCCAGCCAGAAGGGCATCGTCATCGGCCCCAAGGGCCGCCGCCTGAAGGACGTCGGCTCCAAGTCCCGCAAACACATCGAGGCGCTGCTCGGGACCCCGGTCTACCTCGACCTTCATGTCAAGGTGGCCAAGGATTGGCAGCGGGACCCGAAGCAGCTGCGTCGGCTGGGTTTCTGAGGGCGCAGAGCGGGCGGGTCCCGAAGCAGCTGCGGAGGCTGGGCTTCTGAGGGCCCCGGCCCTCTTGCCGCTACGTGCCCTCCTTCAGGACCGTCCGTACCAGCTCGCGCTGGGCGTCGCTGAGGTGGGGGTCCGCGGCGTGGACCGTGCGGCCGTCCACCGTGATCTCGTAGTGGAAGCCGTCCGGGACGCCGCGCGTGGCCGCCGGGGCGCCGGACTCGACGGCCTGGTGGGCCAGGGCGGCCAGATGGGTGGCGTCGGGCCGTCCGGAGGTGTCCAGATCGGCCCGGCGCTCGATTCCGGCGAATCCGCCGGAGCGGGTCACGGAGATACGCATAGGTCCATCAGTACCCGAGGGTGAGGCTCAGCGCGCGTCCAGGTCGGTGATCCCGACGCCCTCCCAGGCCGCCCGCACCGCGTCCCGCTCCTCGCCCTCGCCGTAGCGGGCCTGCGCCGCGGCCACCGTGAGCCGGGCGAAGTCGTCGAACTGCGCGTCCTGGGACAGCTCGCCGCCGGTCAGCACGTCGTACCAGACCCGCCCGGCCTTCTCCCACGCGTTGCCGCCGAGGGCCGTGGCGGCCAGGTAGAAGGCGTGGTTGGGGATGCCGGAGTTGATGTGGACGCCGCCGTTGTCGCGCGAGGTGCGCACGTAGTCGTCCATCGTGCCCGGCTGCGGGTCCTTGCCGAGGACGTCGTCGTCGTACGCCGTGCCGGGGGCCTTCATCGAGCGCAGGGCCACCCCGGTGACCCGCTCCGCCAGCAGCCCGGCGCCGATCAGCCAGTCGGCCTCGTCGGCGCTCTGGCCCAGCGCGTGCTGCTTGACGAGCGAGCCGAAGACATCGGACATCGACTCGTTGAGCGCCCCGGACTGGCCGAAGTAGTCCAGGTTGGCGGTGTACTGGGTGACGCCGTGGGTCAGTTCGTGGGCCATGACGTCGACGGGGATGGTGAAGTCGAGGAAGACCTCGCCGTCGCCGTCGCCGAAGACCATCTGCTCGCCGTTCCAGAAGGCGTTGTTGTAGTCCTGGCTGTAGTGGACGCTCGCGTCCAGCGACAGGCCCGCGTCGTCGATCGAGTGGCGGCCGTACACCTTGAGGAACAGCTCGAAGGTCGCGCCCAGCCCGTTGTAGGCGCGGGTCACCGATTCGTCCGAGGTCGCGGTGTCGCCCTCGCCGCGGACCTTCTTGCCCGGCAGCGCGTCCTGGTGCTGGGAGTCGTAGATCGTCCGCTTGGGCCGGTCGGAGGGCGCGCCCTCCAGGGTGGGGGCGGCGATCCCGCGGACGGTGGTGATCCGGCGGCGCGTGCGCTCCAGCGCGTCCCGCTCCAGGGTGCGGCGGGCGGGGTCGGCGAGGGCGGAGTCCTCGTGTTGGGAGAGCTTGTCGAGGACATGCGGCGGCACGATCGTGCAGAAGACACCGCGCCTGCGGGAGTTCACGTTGACATCCATCCAGGCAATGTCGCACCGTGTCCATCGCTTGTCACGCCTTGCGGTCATGATTGATGAAATCGAGTGGTTGATGGTTATTCCTCCGCGCGAGATGCCGTGGTCCGCATAGTGATACGGGGCCACACGTCGCGCGCGTCTCGGTTACGCTGCTTGGCATCATGCGTTTCGGGCTGCTTCTTCTTAGCTGCCGCGGCGAGGGCCTGTAGTCGTAGGCCGACCCCCTCCCCGCGGAGTTCGGTGTTGCGGTGATTTCGCCCCGTCGGCCGCCCCATGGACTTTCGTCCGAGCGGACACCACGAGCGGATCTCAGAGGAGCCCACGCATCATGAGCACGTCCGACAATCCCGGTCAGCGCGCTGTAGGCCGTCCCACGCCCATCACCGCCGCGACCGTCACCCAGCGGCCTTCGGGCATGCCGATCCACAAGTACGGCTCTTACGAGGCCGTCGACATCCCCGACCGCACCTGGCCGAACAACCGGATCACCGCGGCGCCGCGCTGGCTGTCCACCGACCTGCGGGACGGCAACCAGGCCCTGATCGACCCGATGTCCCCGGTGCGCAAGCGCGAGATGTTCGACCTGCTGGTCCGCATGGGATACAAGGAGATCGAGGTCGGCTTCCCCTCCTCCGGCTCGACCGACTTCGACTTCGTACGGTCGATCATCGAGGAGGACGCGATCCCCGAGGACGTGACGATCTCCGTCCTCACCCAGGCCCGCGAAGAGCTGATCGAGCGCACCGTCGAGTCGCTGCGCGGGGCGCACCGGGCCACCGTGCACCTGTACAACGCCACCGCGCCCACCTTCCGCCGCGTCGTCTTCCGCGGCACCCGTGAGCAGGTCAAGCAGATCGCGGTGGACGGCACCCGGCTGGTCGTCGAGTACGCCGACAAGATCCTGGGCGACGACACGGTCTTCGGCTACCAGTACAGCCCGGAGATCTTCACCGACACCGAGCTGGACTTCGCGCTGGAGGTCTGCGAGGGCGTCATGGACGTCTGGCAGCCCGAGGCCGGCCGCGAGATCATCCTCAACCTGCCCGCGACCGTGGAGCGCTCGACGCCCTCCACCCACGCGGACCGGTTCGAGTGGATGTCGCGGAACCTGTCCCGCCGCGAGCACATCTGCCTGTCCGTCCACCCGCACAACGACCGCGGCACGGCCGTCGCCGCCGCCGAGCTGGCGATCATGGCCGGGGCGGACCGCATCGAGGGCTGCCTGTTCGGGCAGGGCGAGCGCACCGGCAATGTCGACCTGGTGACCCTGGGCATGAACCTGTTCTCCCAGGGCGTCGACCCGCAGATCGACTTCTCGCAGATCGACGAGATCCGCCGCACCGCCGAGTACTGCAACCAGATGCAGATCCACCCGCGCCACCCCTACGCGGGCGATCTGGTCTACACCGCCTTCTCCGGCTCCCACCAGGACGCCATCAAGAAGGGGTTCGAGGCGCTGGAGGCCAGCGCGGCCGAGCAGGGCAAGACGGTCGACGACATCGAGTGGGCCGTCCCGTACCTGCCCATCGACCCCAAGGACGTCGGCCGCTCCTACGAGGCCGTCATCCGGGTCAACTCGCAGTCCGGCAAGGGCGGTATCGCCTATGTCCTGCGGAACGACCACAACCTGGATCTGCCACGCCGCATGCAGATCGAGTTCTCCAAGACGATTCAGGCCAAGACCGACGCCGACGGCGGCGAGGTCACCCCGGCCCAGATCTGGGCGACCTTCCAGGACGAGTACCTGCCGACGGAAGACAACCAGTGGGGCCGGATCGCGCTGCGCACCGCCCAGACGTCCAGCACCAGCGAGGGCACCGACGCGCTCACCGTCGAGGCCGTCGTGGACGGCGCCGAGACCGTCCTGACCGGTTCCGGCAACGGCCCGCTGGCGGCCTTCTTCGACGCCCTGGGCGCCATCGGCATCGACGTACGGCTGCTGGACTACTCCGAGCACACCCTGAGCGAGGGCGCGGCCGCCCAGGCCGCCGCGTACATCGAATGCGCGATCGACGGGAAGGTGCTGTGGGGCGTCGGGGTCGACGCCAACATCGTGCGCGCCTCCCTCAAGGCCGTCGTCTCGGCGGTCAACCGCGCACGGCGGTGAACACCGGCTGATCCTGTCACCCACAAGGGGCCCCGTTCACCGCGTGAGGTGGGCGGGGCCTCGGGTTTGGCCTGTTGTCTCCGTTCGGGGTACTGACGGCACATCACAGATGTGGCTAGCATCACGTCAACGCGGCAACGTGGCCGAAGCGTTATGGAGGTGTGACGTGGTGTGTGCGCGAGCCCGCCGTGACCGGGACCTGTGTGTGGTAGGCGTACGCACTCTGTGGCGGACCGTCGGCGATGGTGAGTTCTTCTGCCCCGACTGCGGAGGCGACCGCAACTACCGCCGCCGCACCGGCCGTCGCCGCATCGTGGTGCTCGGCCTGCCGCTGCTGCCCCGCGGTCCGGTCGCGCCCGTCGTCGAATGCGCCGCCTGCGCGACCCGGTTCGGCACCGAAGTCCTGGACCACCCCACCACCACCCGCTTCTCCGCGATGCTGCGCGACGCCGTGCACACCGTCGCCCTCGCGGTCCTCGCCGCGGGCGGCACCGAGGCCACGGCGGTGCGCCAGGTCGCGGTCGGCGCCGTGCGCGCCGCCGGATTCGCCGACTGCGACGAGGACCAGCTCCTCGCGCTCATCGAGGCGCTCGCCGCCGACACCGGCCGCCTGCCCGGCGCCGCCACCGGCGAGCGCGACGGCCTCGACCCCTGCGGTACGGCGCTCGCCATCGAACTGCACGAGGCCCTGGAGCCCCTGGCCCCCCACCTCGCCCCCACCGGCCGCGAAGCGATCCTCCTCCAGGGCGCCCGCATCGCCGTAGCCGACGGCCCCTACCGCCCCGCCGAGCGCGCGGTCCTCGAAACCGTCGGCCGCGCCCTCATGATCTGCCCCGACGACACGGCCCGCCTCCTGGCCGCCACCCGGGCCGCCTTCTAAGGCGTGCCCCAACCCTCCCGGTACGCCGCCCAGTCCGCGTCCGTGGCGGCGAAGTCCACGTACAGGGCCACCCCGAAGCGCTTGCGCGGGCGGTCCTCGCGGCCGAGGCCGAGGCGGGTGCCCCGGGTGGCGGCGGTGACGGTCTCGGCCCAGGCGTGGCGGCCCAGGTTGTTGGTGTGGTAGCCGGGAAGGCCCATCAGGAGGTCCGTTCCCGGCGGGGTGGCCTCCAGGGCCAATTCCGTCTGCTGGGCCACGTAGCCGCCGTACAGGCTCTCCAGCGGCATCGACGTGTCGTAGGACATGACCGCGATCTGGTCGACCCGCCGTGCCACCTGTCCGAAGAACGCCTGTGACCACCACTTGGGGTGGCCGGTGAAGAAGTCCGCCACCGAGTGCAGCGCGGGCAGCGGGTCGATCTGGTGGGCGGCGACCGAGAGCGGGGCGCGGCGGGCGCGGGTGAGGGCGTGCAGGTCGTCGAGGAGGGTGAGGTAGTCGCGGTCGCCCGAGTGCAGCGGCTCCAGGTCGAAGTGGACGCCGTCGAAGCCCGCGTCGAGCACCTGGCGGGCGGAGCGCACCACATGGGCCCGGCTGCGCGGGTCGGTGAGCCGGAGCCCGGTCGGGCCCTCGGTGGCCAGGACGTCGCCGAGCCACGCCTGTACGCGTACGCCGGGCAGCTTGCGGTGGACGGCCTTCAGCAGCCACCCGGCGCGCGGGTAGCGCTTCGCGGGCAGGGTGCCGTCGTGGTCGAGGGGGCCTGCGTGGACGTACAGGTCGCGGATGCCGGTGCCGCGTATCCGCCGGGCCAGGGAGGCGAGTTCGGCGTCGCCGTTGCGGCCGTCCACCCAGGCGTGGCCGAGCCACACCGCGTCCCGGCCCCGGGTGCGGGTGTCGGGCCCCGGGTCGCCCGCGTAATTCAGCCGCAGCGCGATCCCGGCGGCGAGCAGGGACAGCACCAGGCACCCCACGAGGGCCGCCACGACGCGCTTGGGCCACCTCAGCCGGGGATGCGACCAGCGACGGGCGGCTCCGGCGCGGATCCGGCGGAGCCGGGCGCGGGCGGCGGCGAGGGCCTGGGATATCGGGGGCTTGGTCACGTACGGGAGAGTAGCGAGCGCCGTACGGACGCCGTCGGCCGTACGGCGCGGCTACCGCGCCGGGCCTGCCCCGCAGGCCCTACGACTTGTCGGTCGGGATCTCCTTGACCTCGGCCTCGGGCGCGTTCTTCTTGACCGACTCGACGCCTTTCTGGGCCGCGGACTTGGAGTCATACGATTCGCCGACCGCGATGATCTCGCCGTTGCCCGCTTTCAGGCGGAAGCGGTGCTTGCCGCGCTTGTCCTCGTAGATCTCGAACTTGCCCGCCATGTGATGCCACCTCCATGGCTCGTCGCGACCCCCTCGAACCACCGTAAATCGGGCCATAGGTCCTCGCATCAGGGGCGCTCGGGCGCGGCAGGAACGCGCTCGACGTCAGGCTGCGCACCCCCGGCCTGGCGAAGGCCGCGGCGACGGCGTCCAGCCGATTACCGCCGTGATTTGTCAATTAAGGTTGACGGCCTTCCGTGCGTCAACTTAAATTGACGGCATGACCGAAGCAACGGATCTCGCCGAGCGCGCCGGTGACCGGGACCCCCGCATCGGGCTGCGCGCCGTCGCCGCGCTGCGGCGGCTGCTGGAGCAGCTGGAGGCCGTACAGGTGCGCAGCGCCCGCGCCAAGGGCTGGTCGTGGCAGGAGATCGCGGCCGAGCTGGGCGTCAGTCGTCAGGCGGTTCACAAGAAGCACGGGAGGCGTTGATGTTCGAGAGGTTCACCACCAGTGCCCGCGAGATCGTCCGCGGGGCCGTCCGGCAGGCGGACGAGACGGGCGTCGCCGCGGTCGGGGAGCCCGAGCTGCTGCTCGCGCTCCTGGACCGTGCGGACCGTACGGGCAGCCCCGCCAGCCCCGCCGCCGACATCCTGGCCACCCTGGGCGCCACCGCACGGCGCGCCTCGATCGAACGCGCCCTGGCCGACGTCCGCCGCCGCGGCGGCATGTCGCCCGTGGACGCGGAGGCGCTGGCGGGGCTCGGCATCGACGTGGACGCGATCGTCTCCCGCGTGGAGGAGGAACACGGCGTCGGCGCTCTGGCCGCCCCTCGGCGCCGCCGCTCCCGAAGGCGCTTCGACGCCGAGGCCAAATCGGTGCTTGAACGGTCGCTGCGGATCGCGCTCGGCCGCGGCGACAAGCACATCGGCGACGAGCATCTGCTGCTCGCCCTCCTCGCCCGCCCCGGCGTCGCCGCGAACGTCCTCGCCGATCACGACGTGACGTACGTCCGGGCCGAACGCGCCCTCGCCACCCGCGCGCGCTCCGCGTAGGGGCTCCGTGCCGCACAAATGGGTTGCCCCGAGCGTGATCCGCCACGCATCCTGTGCCGATGCTGATCCGACGAGAAACCCCCTCCGACATCGCCGGTGTACGCGACGTCACGGCGGCAGCGTTCGGCAAGTCGGAGGCCGCGGTCCCGGTCGAGGTCACCCTCCTCGATGAACTCCGTACCGGCGACGCGTGGTTACCGGCCCTGTCGTTCGTCGCGGAGGGCGACCGCGGTGAGGTGATCGGCCATGTGGTGTGCACCCGGGGCCATGTCGGCCCCGATCTCGCCCTCGGGCTCGGCCCGCTCAGCGTGCGCCCCGCCCATCAGCGCCGGGGCGTGGGCCTGGCGCTGATGCACGCGATCCTGGGCGCGGCGGACGCGTTCGGCGAGTCCCTGGTCGCGCTCCTCGGCAGCCCCGCGTACTACGGCCGCTTCGGCTTCCGTCCCGCGGCCGCGTACGGCATCGCGGCCCCCGATCCGGCCTGGGGCGACTACTTCCAGGTCCGGCCCCTGACCGCGTATCAGCCCACCCTCAAGGGGCCGTTCGCCTACGCCGAGCCGTTCGACCGCGTCTGATCGGCGGTCTGATCCATGGGCAGGAACGCGGCCATGACGAGCTGGTTGAGGTACTGGCTCTCGACTCCGGCCAGGGTCGTCGGGTTGATCGAGTAGACGATGCGGCGACCGAGGTCACGGGTGGCGAAGATGCCGCTGGTGTAGCCGGGGCGGGAGCCGGTCTTGCCCCAGACCTCCTGGCCGCCCTGCCTGATCCTCATCAGCCCCATGCTCAGGCAGGCCCTGTTCCGCTCCGAGTCGGCCTTCTCGCAGTTCTGGTTGTCGACGTTGGGCACATCGGGCACGGTGAACAGCAGCTTCTGCTGGGCGGGCGGCAGCAGACGGCCACGGAAGAGGACGGTCATGAAGTGGTCCAGGTCGGCGGCGGTGGAGATCATGCCGCCCTCGGCCCACGGCCAGGCCGCCTGCTCGGTGACATCGGCCTGACGACTCCCGCCGTCCTTCCTGGTGACCGTGAGATAGCCATGGGAGTGCGGCCCGGGCAGCCGCGCGTCGCCGATCTCGGGGACGTAGGTGTGGCGCAGCCCGAGCGGCCGGGTGATCCGGGACCGTACCTCCTCGGCGAACGAGTGCCCGGTGACCTTCTCGACGACCAGCCCGGCGACGAAGGTGTTGACCCCGTTGTACGTCTGGGCGCTTCCGGGCGCGTACATCGGCTCGTTTGTGCTGACGAGCGTCTTGACGATGCGCTCGATGGGCCAGCTCTCGAAGCGGTGGTCCACGAACCACTGGCCCGTCCCGTCGCCCCAGAATTCCTTGCCGGCGTCCGCGTCGATGGGAAGCCCGCTGGTGTGGTTCAGCAGCTGCCCGATGGTCACCTTGTCGAACCTCTTGGGCAGCAGGCCGGGCAGATAGTCCCGTACGGAGTCGTCCACGCTCAGCTCGTGTTCGGCGTCGAGCTGGAGCACCACGGCCGCGGTGAACACCTTGGAGACGCTGCCGATCCGGAACGACCCGTTCGACGGCACAGGCTCCCCGGTCCGTAGATTCCCGACGCCGGATGTCCCGGTCCACTGCCCGTCCCGGCCGGAGACCCGGGCGAGCGCCCCGCTGGCCTCGTGCTTCGGCAGCTCGTCCAGCGCCTGCTGGAGTGCCGTGGGGTTCAGCGGCGGCACGGGCGCCCGGCGGGCGGCCGCGGGCGCCGCGGCGGTGGCGGACGTGGCCGTGGCGGCCCCGGCCGATACGACGGCCAGCAGCGCGGTGGCCGTCGCGAGGGCTCTCCACGGGGTGCGGCGTAAGGAGGTGCGGCCTAACGAGGTACGGCGTAAGGACGGATGCACGTCGGGACGCTCCACAGGGGCTCGTGATCAGGCCGGTCGCTCCGGCCTGGGCACGACTCTTCCGGAGCCGCGCTTCCGTGGGCCTCCGGAAGAACCCTGGCCCGCCCCTGGGCCAACCCCGACGCGCCCCTGAGATGGGTGCTAGTCCCGGAACGAGCCGTCCGCCCTGCGCGCATGCCGGGACAGCAGGTGCTTGCACTGCGGACAGTGCCGCCTGAAGCCCCTCTTGATCAGATAGCTGATGCCGACCGTGCACAGGTGCATCAGCCCCACGCCCGCGTTTTCCACCACCCGTCCCAGCCATGACTTCGTACACCTCTCGCAGTCGCGGCAACCAGCCGCCATGGCGTCCTCCCCAGGCTCGCTTCTCCGCAGGTCAGCGACGACGCGCCGACCGCTCCGTGGCATCCAGTGTGCGGAATGTGTCCCGCTTCCCTGCCCCCAACTCCCGTCCCTGGCACGGAATGTAACCGGACCAGGCCCGGTCCGGCACGGGGCCGTGACATCGTCCCCGGAACCGGGGTCCGCTGTGCGTACCGTGGGGTAGGGAACACGGTCGGTCGATGGACCGTCCAGGCCGGTGGCGAGTGTGAGGAGCGCCACCGGGCGTGGTGCTCGTACGCGCCCGCGTGCGCGCCCCTCCGGGTTCCGCCCCAACTCGCCCTGGTGTGACCGGAGGTCGGCCTTCCGGATGCCCTCGGGCGGCCTTCCGCGTCGACACGCCCGCCCCCGGGGGGTGGGCACCGTCACACGGAGAACCATCGGCCTGAAGGTGGCCGGTTTGTAGCGTCGTGCCATGGACGACTCGACCACCACCTCGCACGAACGTGTCCTTCCCCAGAGCGCTCCCGGGGGCTGGATGTTCTTCCTCGAGGCAGCCCGGGACATCCGCACCACCGGGGCCCTCGCCCCCAGCGGCAGGGCGCTGGCCCATGCGCTGACCGAACCGGTGCGCTCCCAGGCGGGGCGGCGGCTGAACGTCCTGGAGGCCGGAGCGGGTACCGGCTCGGTCACCCGCTCCCTCATCCCACAGCTCCCGGCGGGCAGCCGCCTGGACATCGTCGAGGCCAATCCCCGGTTCACCGACCGGCTGCGCCACCTCGTCCGTACGCACCCGTGCCTGGCCGAACAGCCCGGGCAGGCCCGGGTGCACCACGCGTATGTGGAGGAGCTGGACATAGGCCGCCGCTACGACGCGATCATCTCGGGCCTGCCCTTCGCCAACTTCGACCCCCAACAGGTCGAGGCGATCATGGGCCGGTATCTGGAGCTGCTGCGCCCCGGCGGCATCCTGGCCTACTTCGCGTACCGCGGCGCCCGGCAGGCCCGTCCCCTGCTGGCGCTGGCCTCCCGGGCCCAGGCGCGGCGGCAGCAGGCCGCCGAGGAGGTGCTGGAGGGCTACCAGCGCCACTACGCCACCGCCTGCAGCACAGTGTGGGCCAACCTGCCCCCGGCCCACGTCTGGCAGCTGCAGCGCCCCGCGGAGCGCGCCCCGGGGGCGGGCCGGGAGTCCGTCACGGCCACGGCGGACCGGTGACGGTTCAGGCCGGTTCGGGCGGGGCTCGGGCGGTACGACCACCCGCCCCGTTGGGGGACAATGAGCCGCATGAGTCTGTTCCGCGACGACGGCATCGTGCTGCGCACCCAGAAGCTGGGTGAAGCGGACCGGATCATCACCCTGCTCACCCGCAACCACGGCCGCGTCCGGGCCGTGGCCCGCGGGGTGCGCCGTACGAAGTCGAAGTTCGGCGCGCGCCTCGAACCGTTCTCCCACGTGGACGTGCAATTCTTCGCCCGCGGCGGCGAGCTGATCGGCCGCGGGCTGCCGCTGTGCACGCAGAGTGAGACGATCGCTCCGTACGGCGGCGGTATCGTCACCGACTACGCCCGCTACACCGCCGGGACGGCGATGCTGGAGACGGCGGAGCGGTTCACCGACCACGAGGGCGAGCCCGCCGTGCAGCAGTATCTGCTCCTCGTCGGCGGGCTGCGTACGCTGGCCTCCGGGGAGCACGAGCCGCATCTCATCCTGGACGCGTTCCTGCTCCGCTCACTCGCCGTGAACGGCTACGCGCCCAGCTTCGACAACTGCGCGAAGTGCGGGATGCCCGGTCCGAACCGGTTCTTCTCGGTCGGCGCGGGCGGCGTCATCTGCGGAGAGTGCCGAGTGCCGGGAAGCGTCGTACCCTCTGCGGAGTCGCTGACGCTGCTGGGCGCGCTGCTGACCGGGGACTGGGAGACGGCGGACGCCTGCGAGCCGCGCCATGCCCGGGAGGGCAGCGGGCTCGTCGCGGCGTACTTGCACTGGCACCTGGAGCGGGGCCTGAGGTCGCTCCGGTACGTAGAGAAGTAGCACCAAGCACACACGGCACGAAGTATGTGAGGAGACCCGAAGCCATGGCACGACGCGGGATTCTGGGCCGACAGCGGCGCGAGTACCGGGCCCCGGACCCGCACCCGTCCGGCGCCCGCCCGCCGAAGATCCCGGGCGAGCTGGTGCCGAACCACGTGGCCTGCGTGATGGACGGGAACGGCCGCTGGGCCAAGGAGCGCGGGCTGCCGCGTACGGAGGGCCACAAGGTCGGCGAGGGCGTCGTACTGGACGTGCTCAAGGGCTGCCTGGAGATGGGCGTCAAGAACCTCTCCCTCTACGCCTTCTCCACCGAGAACTGGAAGCGCTCGCCCGACGAGGTGCGCTTCCTGATGAACTTCAACCGTGACGTCATCCGCCGCCGCCGCGACGAGATGGACGAGCTGGGCATCCGCATCCGCTGGGCGGGCCGGATGCCGAAGCTGTGGAAGTCGGTGGCCAAGGAGCTCCAGGTCGCGCAGGAGCAGACCAAGGACAACGACGCCATGACGATGTACTTCTGCATGAACTACGGCGGCCGCGCCGAGATCGCGGACGCGGCGCAGGCGCTGGCCGAGGACGTCAAGGCGGGCAAGCTCGACCCGTCGAAGGTGAACGAGAAGACGCTCGCCAAGTACCTCTACTACCCCGACATGCCGGACGTGGACCTCTTCCTGCGCCCTTCGGGCGAGCAGCGCACGTCGAACTACCTGATCTGGCAGAGCGCGTACGCCGAGATGGTCTACCAGGACGTCCTGTGGCCGGACTTCGACCGCCGCGACCTGTGGCGCGCCTGCCTGGAATACGCCTCCCGCGACCGCCGCTTCGGCGGGGCGATCCCGAACGAGGAGGAGCTGAAGAAGGACGGCCCGCAGCCCGCATAACACGACGACGGGGGACACATGGGGGAACAGCGCGCTGTGGAACTGGTCTACCGGACCACCGTGGACGACATGACCGAGGCCCTGCGCGCCAGGGCGCGGCACACCACCCAGGGCCGTGTCGCCCGGGTGGCGCGCGGCGTCGGGGCGGTGTTGCTCGGCATCGGGATCGCGACCGTGATCACGACGCGTGGTGGCATGCGGGAGCCCTGGATGCTGGTTGTGGCAGGCCTGGCGGTGAGCTTTGTGTACTTCAGGGCGCCCGTGATGCAGGCCAAACAGCTTCAGAAGCTGTTCGACAAGCAGGGTGAGCACCGGGTCGTCGTCAGCGAGACCGGCATCGAGATGGCGACGGCGAACAGCACCACGACCCTGGGCTGGCAGATGTATCCGCGCTATCTGGAGACCCAGGGCTTGTTCGTGCTGCTGAGCGGAGACAAGGGCGCGACGGGGCTGGCGGTGCTACCGAAGCGGGGCGTCACCGGGGGCCCGTACGAGGTCGACCGGCTCCGGAACGTCTTCGATCAGCACCTGACCCGCCTCGCCTGAATCGTCCGGGGCCACACCGGCGTCCACAGCCTCAGACGGAACATGGAACCTACGTGCGACCATACGCGCTGGGGATGATCCGGTGGCGGCGCCGGCGAAACGGGGGAACATATGTCGTTGCGCGATCTGGTGCGTGCGGAAGCGGCCGCGTCGATGTCCGATGCGGAGCGGCTGGCGGCGATGCGGCAGTGGCGTCTGTATTTCCAGCGGCCGGAGGAGCCGGGCTTTCTGGTCTCCGAGACCGAAGAGGGTCCGATGGTTGCGGTGTTCACGTCCTGGGAGGGGCTCGCGCTGTTCGCGGGGGCGTGCGGGTGGGCGTCGACGACGGTGGCGGATCTGGTGGAGCTGTTGCCCGAGGGCGTGCGCGCGCTGGTGGATCCGCTGGGACCCAGGGCGTTTGTGCTGGATACCGAAGCGCTGAGGGCCGCGGACGACCAGGGGGATCGCGATGGCGGAGCATGAGGGCGGGGCGGCGAGTTCTGGTGGGGCCGATGGTCCGAAGCCGGGTGACGGCTACAAGATCGAGATCGCTTCGGTGCGGAAGGTGCTGACTCCGCTGGAGGAGTCCGTGGTCGCCGCTCGAAAGATCAAGGGCGACTGGAAGAAGCTGGCCGAACACATCCAGAACTCGGCCGACTTCGACATTTACGACTCGACCGAGAAGATGCTCTCGTCCTGGGGCTTCGGCATGGGCCGGGTCGCCGAGCACACGGACACGGTGGTGTCGACGCTGCGCCAGGTGATCGCCGCGTACATGCTGGCGGATCTGCTGCACATCAAGGACTTCGCGCCCACCGAGGACAACATCGCGAAACTGCCCTTCGGCGAGGCCGGTATGAAGGCGTGGGAGGCAGGTTCGCGGCCGAAGTTCGATCCGCCGCCGGAGATCTATCAGGAACCGTGGCTCGACGATGGCGGCGGCGGCAACGACAGCGGGGGCACCGGCGGGACATACGAGCCGCCCAAGAATCCCCGCAAGCTCTACAACGGGGGATGGGTGGATGACGGCGGATCACAGGGGACGATCGCATGACGCAGCGTGATGCGACCGAAGGCGGGACGGCCGAGCGGATACCGCCGCATGCGAAGCCATCCGACGTCATTCCCGGAAAGCCTTCGGACATCGAGGACCTCGCGGTCAAGCTGCGCGCGTACGCGGGGGCGTTCAAGGACGGTCACGACCAACTCGATGTTCTGTCGCTGATGGACTGGACGGGCGCGGCTTCGGAGGAGTTCCAGCAGACCACTCGGAAACTGCCCCGCGAACTGGAATCCGCGCAGACCTACTTCAAAGCCGCCGCGAACGCGCTGGACGACTACGCGGAGAAGCTGAGGTCCGTCCAGAAGCGGGTCAAGCCGATCATCGAGGACGCCGATGACGCGCGGGCAAAGTCCAAGAGTTACTGGAACAAGGTCACCGACTACAACGCGGCAGTGGACCGCAAGGACGAGACACTGCCCGAGCGTCCGCCGGACGACGACCCGGGACTGTCCGCGCTGAAGAAGTGCTACGGCCGACTGGACAAGCTCGAGGGCGAGCTTCAGCCCGTCATCGACGCGGCCAAGCGCAAAATCGATAAAGCCGCAGAGAAGGCCCCCAACGAGCCCCCGGGCCCCAGCGGAATGCAGAGGTTCAAGGACTTCCTCGGTGGCACGGGCGACACCCTGGGCAGCTGGTACGAGGGCTTTGACGACATGGTCCACGACGGGCCCGACGGCGTCGGCCTGCGGCTGGCCGGCACCGTCGACGGCGTCGCCTACGCCGCCCAGCACCCCAAGGAGTTCGCCAAGGCCGTCGTCAACTGGGAGGAATGGCAGAAGAACCCCGCCCGCGCCGCCGGCCAGCTCACCCCCGAAATCCTCCTGGCCCTGGCCTCCGGCGGCGCCGGAGCCGCACGCCGCGGTGCCGGCGCGGCCAAGAGCGCCGCCCAGCGCCTCGTCAGCCGCGAACGCGGACTGCGCCGCGACGGCAGCGCCCGCGAGCACGCCGACAGCGACCCGGACAAGAGCGCCACCCCGGATGAGGACAAGGACTGCGAGGGCGATCCGGTCGACGTCGCGACCGGCGAGATGGTCATGTCCGCCACCGACGTCACCCTTCCTGGTGCGCTGCCCCTGGTGCTGGAGCGGCACTACGTCTCGGGTCACCCGTGCGGCGGCTGGTTCGGCCGCACCTGGGCCGGCACGCTCGATCAGCGCCTAGAGCTGGATGACAAGGGCGTCGTCTTCGTCACCGACGACGGCATGCTCCTCACCTATCCCGTACCGCAGCGCGACGTCCCCGTACTGCCCACCCACGGGCCACGCTGGCCGCTGTGCTGGGACGGCAAACCGGACGGCACGTTCACCGTCACCGCCCCCGAACGCAACCGCACCCTGCACTTCGCACCCCTTCCGGTGGGTGGCCGGGAGCTGGCCCTGACCGCGATCACCGACCGGACGGGCGCGGGCGACCGCATCGACATCGCCTACGACACCCACGGCGCGCCGACGCAGGTCACCCACTCCGGCGGCTACCGCATCGCCGTCGACACCGACCCGGGGCTCCTGCGGATTACCGCTCTGCGGCTGCTGCACGGCCAGGAACACGAGCAGAGCACGACGCTGATCTCCTTCGGCTACAACCAGGCCGGAGACATGACCGAGGTCATCAACTCCACCGGGCTGCCGCTGCGGTACCAGTACGACGACAAGCACCGCGTCACCTCCTGGACCGACCGCAACGGCACCTGCTACGCGTACGTCTACGACCACCGCGGCCGGGTCCTGCGCGGCATCGGCCCCGACGGCTTCATATCGGGCCGTTTCCACTACGACACAGCCGCCCGAACCACCCGCTACACCGATTCCCAGGGCAACACCACCACGTACGTCTGCAACGACGCCTACAAGGTCATCGCGAAGACCGACCCGCTGGGCAACACCACCCGCACCGAATGGGACCCCGGCAACCGCCACCCCATCGCCGTCACCAACCCGCTGGGCCACACCACCCGCTACCGCTACGACGACGATGACCGGCTCATCGCCGTCGAACGCCCCGACGGCACCGTGGCCGAAGCCGTCTACGACGACTGGGGCCTGCCGCTGGAGATCCGTGAGCCGGGCGGCGCGACCTGGCGCCACACCTACGACGAGCGGGGCGCCCGCACCGCCACCACCGACCCCACCGGCGCCACCACCCACTACGCCTACAACGCGCGCGGCCACCTCACCGCTGTCACCGACGCCCTGCGCCACACCACCGAGGTCACCCCGAACGCGGCGGGTCTACCGGTCGCGGTCACCGACCCGCTGGGACAGACCACCGAGGTCCGCCGGGGCCCGCACGGCCGCATCACGGCCGTCACCGATCCCTTGGGGCATACGACCCGCCACGGCTGGACCATCGAAGGCAAACCCGCGTGGCGTGAGGCCCCCGACGGCACCCGGGAGGAGTGGAAGTGGGACACCGAGGGCAACCTCGCCCACCGCACCGACCAGGCTGGCCACACCACCACCCACACCCATACGTACTTCGACCTCCCCGCCACCCGCAGCGACCCTGACGGCGCCCACTACGCCTTCACCTACGACACCGAGCTGCGCCTCACTACCGTGACCAACCCCCAGGGCCTGACCTGGGACTACACCTATGACGCGGCGGGCCGTCTCACCGCCGAGACCGACTTCAACGGTCGTACCCTCACGTACGCCCACGATGCGGCCGGAAACCTGGTGTCCCGCACCAACGGCGCGGGCGAAACCTTGCACTTCACCCGCGACACCCTCGGCCGCCTCGCTGAACAACGTACCGACACCGGCGAAACCGCCACCTTCGCCTACAACCCCACAGGCCAACTGCTCCAAGCCACCAACCCCGACTCCGATCTGACCATCGAACGGGACGCCCTGGGTCGGGTCCTCTTGGAAACCGTCAACGGCCGCACCACGACCTACGCCTACGACGCCGTCGGCCGCCGCACCGAACGCACCACGCCCAGCGGCCTACGTTCCACTTGGGCCCACGACGCAGCAGGCCGCCCTGTCGATCTCCGGAGCGACGCCGGGGCACTGACCTTCACCTACGATGCGGCGGGCCGCGAAACGGAACGCCGTCTGGGCGACGGCATCACCCTCACCCAGACCTGGGACACCTCCGACCGCCTCACCACCCAAACCCTCACCGGCAGCTCGTCCGATGTGACGGATCACCTCCTCCAACACCGCTCATACGCCTACCGCGCGGACGGCTACCTCACCGAGATCCGCGAACTCACCTCCGGCACCCGCCGCTTCGACCTCGACCCGGTCGGCCGGGTCACCGCCGTCCATGCCCACGGTTGGACCGAGAGCTACGCCTACGACACGGCGGGCAACCTCACCCACGCCACCGCTCCGGACCACGCGGCCCCCGGCGACCGGACCTTCACCGGCACGATCATCCACCGCGCCGGACGTACCACGTACGAACACGATGCCCAGGGCCGCCTGACCCGCCGCACCCGCAAACTTCTCAATGGCCAGACCCGCACCTGGACCTACACCTGGAACGCCGAGGACCGCCTCACCGACGCCACCACCCCCGACGGCGCCCACTGGCACTACACGTACGACCCCCTGGGCCGCCGCATATCCAAACACCGTGTCACCGACGACGACACCGCGGCCGACGCCCTCCATTTCACCTGGGAAGACACCCGCCTGGCGGAACAGTCCACCCCAGACGGCACGCACACCACCTGGGACTACACCCTAGGCACCCACCGCCCCCTCACCCAGACCAACCGTGACCTGGGCACCTCCCGCTTCCACGCCGTCATCACGGACCTGGTAGGCACCCCCACCGAACTGGTCACCCCAGACGGCGATCTGGCCTGGCAATCCCGCACCACCCTCTGGGGCACCCCTCTCCCCGCCCCACCATCCGCCACCGACTGCCCCCTCCGTTTCCCCGGCCAATACGCCGACCCCGAAACCGGCCTGCACTACAACTACTTCCGCTATTATGACTCGGAAGTTGGCCGCTACATTACTCCAGATCCTACCGGGCTTGAACCTGCGCCGAATCACCACGGTTATGTTTCAAATGCACTCAACGTGGCAGATCCGTTTGGCCTATGCAGTCACCCGAAAGGGACGGGAACCGTCTGGGACGACATTGAGGCTACTCAGCCCAACTATCCAGGAACCGACCTTCCTAAGTCCTTTCGAATGAAGGCCGGGGAAAACGAAGTATGGGTACACGGAAATGCGAGTGAGCATATATTCGAATATGCTAAGGGGAAGGCTGAGCGAATGGCCAGCCCGGAGCAGGTGGGCCTGGCAACTCAGTCTCAGCTGAAGAGCCTGCAGTCGGCGGTGACGGAAGCTACGAGAGATGGCGTACCCCTAGGGAAAAAAATAACCGTCGGGGATTGGGAGTTGAAGTTCAGTCAGCGTCCTACTGACCCCCTTCCTGCGGTTGTGCATGCCCTCTATAAAGGATGAGTGAGAAAAAGATGCCTCGCGTCCTGAGTCGACTCGAATGCCGCGAAGCGATTTTGGAGTCTGACCCTTGGATTGAATTCAAGGTGGTCTGGGATGTTGCAGGTCCTCGGCAGCCTCTTTATTGGGTTATCGATGGCGCGTATGGCGGATCCGTGGAGCTTAAGGTGGATCCGGATACTGGGGCGCTTCTGCAAGTCGTAATGATCGATATGCCTCCATCTGGTCCGCCGGTAGAACGCTCTGGAGCGATTGAGGTAGTTGATCAGAGCGTTCCCGAGATCGATCGCGCGGAATGGGGCGTAGAGGTGAACCCTGATTACACGACGCCTGCTGTCAGGAATGTTCAATCGGTTGAGGAGATGCATTTCTCGCGGCGACGCGGAGAGCTGAGTCTCGCCTTTTCCTCGAAGCCTGTGGTGCGGCTATTCCGGTGCGATCGGATTGGTGTTGGAATTTCGGAAGACGGGATGCTGTGCGAGGTAACCGCTGACCTTGGTCCTCGTGATGGCCTATAAAAAGCCCTGACAGCGGAAGCCTCCCACGATCGGTTCCCGTCAATTCTGAACATCGGATGCCGCCCGCACCCTCGCCGCCGAGATTCTGAAGCAGGTGCTGTCGGCGGTCATGGCTCTGGTCGGCTCGGTCGATTGGCGACAACTGCGCGGCTGGACATCGGCGGCGGCCGAGCTGGTCGGCGAGCCGGGCGACCAGACGCTGCACTGGGATCTGGACCACGCAACGTTCTTGCCGCAGAGGGAGAGTCGTGGGTCGCCATCAATCCTGAGCGGCCTCCCGGGGTTCCTGGATTCGACCTGTGACCTGCCCCGGACAGCCGGTGGGATGATGCCGTGGCGACCGGCGACCCACGTCGCCGCTTCGATCTGCTCACCGAGGTTCTCGGCCTGGACCGTGCGCAGGTGACCGGCCGTACGCTGGGGCGGCTGGCCAGCATGACGTCCTCCGGCAGGGTTGGGCGGCGTACTCCTTCCGCTCGGCCGCTGCGCTGTTCAGCCACTGCGCGTGGCCGATAGTGTGGCTGCCCCGTAGCGGGTCGCTTTCGCTCCGTGTTGCGCGACAGGACGCCCTGTGGCTCTTCCCCACCCACGGACCTCAAGGCCTGGCCGGAACGAGCACTGCTGTCGCACCAAGGACATCGAACATGGAATACCCCCCGTCCGAGCTGGCCTCCCTGGCCGCTGAGCCGCTGATGACCCGGGACTTCGAGACCCGCCCCGCGGCGGTCTACGCCCGGTTGCGCGGGCGGTACGGGCCGGTGGCGCCCGTAGAGCTGTACGGGGTCCCGGTGTGGCTGGTTCTCGGCTACCGCGAGGTGTGGGAGGTCCTGCGGGACGAGAGCGTGTGGAAGAAGGACGTCAAGCACTGGCGGCTGCTGCGCGAGGGCCGAGTGCCGTCCGACTGGCCGCATCTGCCCGCCTATCAGGTCAGCCACCTGCTGCTGAGCGACGACCAGGAGCGCAAGGCCACGCGCGCCGCCGTGGACGAGGCGCTCGGTCCCTTCCAGGACACCCAGGCGCCACAGTCCTGGGATCTGCAGAAGGCCATCGCCCGGCACGCCGACGAGCTGATCACGTTCTTCGCGGACGGCAGCGACAACGGGTGGGTGGACCTGGGCGCGCAGTTCGCGCGGCCGTTGCCGCTGATGGTCATCAACCGGCTGTTCGGCTTCCCGGTCGACCAGGGTGACGACGTCTTCATGGATTCCTGGCGAATGGTGGACGGCGGCCCGGACGCCGGTGCGGCCGTCGGGCGGCTGGTGGCGGCGACGACCGAACTGGCCGCGTACAAGCGGGAGAACCCGGGCGACGACCTGACCACCCGGCTGCTCGCCGTCGAACCCGCGCTGACGGTGGAGCAGATCGGCCTCGAGCTGTACGCGATCCTCGTCATCATCTCCGAGCTCGTCAGCAACGCCATCACCAACAGCGTGCTGGAAGTTCTGGACGGCGAGGCGGGCGCGCAGGCCGGTCTCATGGCGGGCCCCACCGAGGAACTGGTCAACCGCGTGCACATCGCCTCGCCGCCGTGGGTCAACCTGACCGCCCGCTACCCGGTGGCCGACACCACCCTGGGGGACTTCCGGCTCGCCGCAGGCGACATGGTCATCCCCTCGGTCGCCGCCGCCCACGGCGACCCGCTGTTCACGACGACCAGCGACTATGAGCGGTCGACCAGCTCGCGCGCCCATCTGGCCTGGGGCACCGGCCCGCACCAGTGCCCGGGGCGGGAACTCGCGGACATGATCGTGACCACGGCCGTGGGCAGGCTGTTCGAGCGGTGCGACTTCGAACTGGGCCTGCCCGCCGACCAGTTGCCGTGGCGCTCGTCGACGTACGTACGCGGCCTAAAGTCCTTCCCGGTCCGCTTCCGGATGCGCGCGCACCCTGCCCCCGCGCCCACTCCGGCCCCCACCGCCACCCCGGCCCCCGAACCCGCGCCCACCACCCCCCGGCCGGAACGGCCCCGCTCCGCGCTCTGGCGCTTCCTGGCAAGCCTGCGCCGGGGGTAAGGGGTCGGTGCACCCTTTACTCGCTGTAGAGCCCACATTGAACAGGTCATGATCACGCCCCCTCTAGGCTGGAGACTTTGCACCACGAAGGCCGGAGGGGGAGACCTGGCATGGGCGACGGCCATGGCAAGGGCGAGGTCCTGGACATCAAGGTGGCGGACATCAAGTCCGTCGCGCCGACGTTCCACCACCAGTCCGTCAAGCTGAGCGAGGCGCTGAGCAGGCTGATCACCACCCTGGACGGCTACGGGGAGCCGTGGGGCGACGACAAGTACGGCAAGCAGGTCGGGGAGAAGTACAAGCCCGCGCAGAAGCACATCGAGTCGGCCACCGGCATCCTCGTCCTCGGCCTGACCAGCATCTACGAGGCGCTGCACGACATGGCCGACGGCCACCTCGACAACGACAAGCTGATCGAGGGCATGTTCACGAAGGCGAAGCACGCCTCCGGCGAAGGCGGCCATAAGTGAGCTTCGGGAGCGAGGTCGAGGAGAAGGCCAAGGCGCTTCTGCTGAAGATGGGCATGTGGTGGCCGGACGCCGACTCCGGCACCCTGCGCCACGCCGCCGACGCCTGGCGGACCTTCGCCGACAGCGTGGACGACGTACGGGCCGCGACCAACAAGGCGGCCACGACGCTCATCCATCACAACAAGGGCGAGGCGATCGACGCCTTCGAGACCTTCTGGGGGCGTTACGCCAAGGGCAAGGACGAGGGCTGGCTGAGCGGCCTGGCCAAGTCCGCGCGCAGCATGGCGAAGATGCTGGAGAAGTTCGCGGACGATGTCGATGACGCCATTGACCAGCTGCAGAACCAGATCGCCGCCGATGCCGTCATCCTCGGCGCGGGCCTTCTGCTGACTCCCTTCACCGGGGGCGGGTCCGACGCGGCCGCCGCCGCGGAGATCATCGCGTTCGCCAGCCGTCTCGGGCTCGCGGTGGAGGAGTCGGTGGCGATCGTGGCCGCCGAGATGATCACCAGCGCCGCGTACACGACCATCCTCTCGGTCACTGTCGACGTCGCCGTCGCCCAGCCGATCAAGATCGCCCTTGGGCAGCAGGGCGGCTTCAGCCTGGACGAGGTCGCACAGGCCGCCAAGGAGGGCGCCGTCTTCGGCTCCCTCTTCGGCGCGGGCACCGGTGTGCTCAAGCCCGGTGTGCTCCCGAACGCCAAGGGCGTGCCCACGTATCTGCGGCCGCCCTCCATCCGCCCGGACCTCATCGAGGTGCCCCGCGTCGGCCGCCCGACGAAGGAGTGCCCGAAGTGCGGCGAACCCATCGACATCGCGACGGGCGCGATGCTGATGGAGCAGACCGACCTGACACTCCCCGGCTCCCTGCCGCTGGTCTTCGAACGCACCCACCTCTCCTCCTACCGGGGCGGCGTCAGCTTCGGCCCCGCCTGGTCCTGCCTGCTGGACGAGCGCATCCAGCTCGACGCCGAGGGTGTCGTGTTCGCCGCAGCGGACGGCATGCGGCTGGTGTACCCGGTGCCGGAGCCGGGCGTGCCCACGCTGCCCGAGAAGGGCGCGCGCTGGCCGCTGGAGTGGGACGGGCAACCGGACGGGGTCATGACCGTCACCGACCCGCAGACCGGTGTCGTACGGACCTTCACCCGCCCCGCCCCGACGGAGGAGTCCGGCGCCGTTCACCTGTGGCTGGACAGCCTCCAGGACCGGAACGGCACCCGCATCGACATCGAACGCGCCCTGTCCGGCAGCCCCCTCGCGATCCGCCACTCCGGCGGGTACTACGTGGCCATCGACACCGACGAGCACCGGCGGGTCACCGCCCTGCGCCTGCTCGAAGAGGCGCCCTCGATCTACGAGCCGCACGGCCGCGAGGGCGCTGGCACGGTCGTCATGCGCTACTCGTACGACGAGGCCGGAAACCTCGCCGAGGTCATCAACTCCAGCAACGAGCCCCTGCGCTTCACCTACGACGCGCAGGGCCGCGTCACCACCTGGACCGACCGCAACGGAACGTCGTTCGCGTACGTCTACGACCCGGACGGCCGGGTGATCCGCACCGAGGGCAGCGACGGCGTCTACAACGGCACCCTCGAATACGACGACGAGTCGCGCACCACGGTCTACACCGACTCCCTGGGCCACCGCACCACCTACCGCCACAACACCGACGGCCAGGTCACCGAGGAGACCGACCCGCTAGGCCACACCACCCTCACCACGTGGAACCCCCGAGGCGACCGCCGCCTCTCGGTCACCGACCCCCTGGGCCAAACCACCAGCTACTCCTACGACGAGGCGGGCAACCTCACCACCGTCACCCTTCCCGACGGCAGCGAGGCCCAGGCCACGTACAACGACCTCCACCTGCCCGTGGCGGTCACCGAACCGGGCGGCACCACCTGGCGCCACGCTTACGACGAGGCCGGAAACCTCCTCACCACCACCGACCCGACCGGTGCGAGCACCCACTACGCGTACGACGACCAAGGCCACCTCACCGAGGTCACCGACGCCCTGGATCACACCACCCGCGTCACCCTCGATCCGGCCGGACTGCCGACCGAGATTGTGGACCCCCTGGGCCACACCACCACCGCCCGCCGCGACCCCTTCGGCCGCGTGGTGGCGGTGACCGACCCCCTCGGCCACACCACCCGCATGGGCTGGACGACCGAGGGCAAGCCCGCCTGGCGGGAGGACGCCGACGGGACGCGGGAGACGTGGACCTGGGACGGCGAAGGCAACCTCCGCAGCCACACCGACCCCGCGGGCAACACCACCCACCACACCGCCACCCACTTCGACGTCCCGGCGGCCCGCACCGACCCCGACGGCGCCACGTACGCCTTCGCGTACGACACCGAGGTACGCCTGACCCAGGTCACCAACCCCCAGGGCCTGACCTGGACGTACACGTACGACCCAGCGGGCCGCCTCACCGCCGAGACCGACTTCAACGGCCGCACCCTCACCTACACCCACGACGCGGCCGGAAACCTCCTGACCCGCACCAACGGCGCCGACGAAACCCTCCACTTCACCCGCGACGCGCGGGGCCGCACGGTGGAACAACGCACCGACACAGGCGACTCCACCCGCTACACCTACAACGCCACCGGCCACCTGACCCAAGCGACCAACCCGGACGCGGATCTGACCATCGAACGCGACCCCTTGGGCCGCGTCCTGTCAGAAACGGTCAACGGCCGCACCACGACGTACGCCTACGACGCCATCGGCCGCCGCACCGAACGCACCACCCCCAGCGGCCTGCGCTCCACCTGGACCCACGACGCAGCAGGCCGCCCCACCACTCTCGACAACGGCGCGGGCTCGCTCTCCTTCACCCACGACGCCTCCGGCCGAGAAACCGAACGCCACCTGGGCAACGAGGGCGTATCCCTGACCCAGACCTGGGACAAGGCAAACCGCCTCACCACCCAGTCCCTCACCGGCAGTTCGCCCGACGCGACGGACCGCCTCCTCCAACACCGCTCCTACGCCTACCGCGCGGACGGCTACCTCACCGAGATCCGCGAACTCACCTCCGGCACCCGCCGTTTCGACCTGGACCCGCTCGGCCGGGTCACCGCGGTCCATGCCCACGGCTGGACGGAGACGTACGCGTACGACACGGCGGGCAACCTCACCCACGCCACCGCGCCCGCCCACGAAACCCCCGGCGACCGGTCCTTCACCGGCACGATCCTGCACCGCGCGGGCCGCACCACGTACGAACACGACGCCCAGGGCCGCCTGACCCGCCGCACCCGCAAGCTCCTCAACGGCCAGACCCGCACCTGGACCTACACCTGGAACGCCGAGGACCGCCTCACCGACGCGACCACCCCCGGCGGCGAGCACTGGCACTACACGTACGACCCTCTGGGCCGCCGCATATCCAAGCAGCGCTTGGCCGAGGACGGCACCGCTGCCGACTCCCTCCACTTCACCTGGGAAGACACCCGCCTGGCGGAACAGTCCACCCCGGACGGCACCCACACCACCTGGGACTACACCCCAGGCACCCACCGCCCTCTCACTCAGACCAACCACCACGCCCCGACCCACCAACCGGGCGCATCCCTCATCACGAAATTCGCGGGCACCTACGACACCGAACCCCGCTTCCACGCCATCATCACCGACCTGGTCGGCACCCCCACCGAACTGGTCACCCCGGACGGCACCCTGGCCTGGCAAGCCCGCACCACCCTCTGGGGCACCCCTCTCCCCAGCCCACCAGGCGCGACCGACTGCCCCCTCCGCTTCCCGGGCCAATACGCCGACCCCGAAACGGGCCTGTACTACAACTACTTCCGCCACTACGACCCCGAAACGGCCCGCTACGTCAGCCCCGATCCCCTCGGGCTGGAGCCATACCCCAACCACTACTCTTACACCCCCAATCCGTACACCTGGCTTGATCCTTTCGGTCTGGCCTGCAAGAAAAAGCCCACCAGTGAACTGAACTGGAACACCAAGAGTCGGCCGACATTCGGTCATAGTTTCAGCGAGCATGGCGCCGGTGCGAAGAATACGCAAAGCTTGACGGATCGCGCCCGCAGTACTGGCAATTCTCAGGGGCAGTGGCTGGACAATGACAAGGCTCTGGACCTCCTCAGGTCGCACCATGACCCTAATGCCGGGGTGCGCGAGGTGGAGATCCCGAAGGGAATGGGGCAAGTTATCATGCCTGACGGCAAGATAGTGGAAGCAACCCACGCTAGATTGGTTCCCAAGCCCGACGGGACCTATAAGACCGCATTTCCGATCGTGAAGTGAGTGCGCCAATGAAGCTTCAGATGTCCGTGACGCCTCCGTCGGACTCTGTCACGCTGACCCCGGACTTCGAACTCGACGAAGACTATGAATCCCTGGTTATGGATGCTTGTCAACTCTTGTCGCAGACGGACTGTCGATTTCACGTGTCTGGATTTGGTCAAGACCCGTGGCCGGTAGACATTTCTTACGATCTTTCATCGGTCATCGAGCAGCTGCCAGAGGCACTGGAGGCTCTGCGGCGTGGCGCGCCCGCGCAAATTGACTTTTATGGGCAGGGAATCGAGCGACTTGTCACGTTCACTCCTGGCAGGGAGTCGGTGATCATCAAGTGTACGTCCAATACCGCGTGGACCCCCGGCCCGGACACTGAAGAGGTGCCGCCAGGAGAGGTGGAAGGAATGCTTGTCGCCTTTGCGCGCGACTTTAAAATCTCCTTGGAGCGAGCATGCCCAGACGTTGCAGTTCTAGACGCCTTCGCGGGTTGGTGAAGGATCCAGGTGCTGTTGGCAGCCATGGCTGCCAACAGCACCTGGAAGAGGTAGGGCTGCTCCGGCTGCTGGAGGGCCGAATCTGTGGACGGTCTTTCATGGAGGACGCCATCGCCAGCTGCGCAGGCTAACCTATATCGTTGTGGAGAGTTCGAAGTGGTGATGGACAAGAACTCCTGGGTTCAGGTCAAGCCTTGGCTTCACCTCGTGGGGCCGGATACACATGTTCCGGTGCGAAGCTTGCTGCCCATGCCGGGGTCGACGTTCACGGCGTGGTTGGACGGGGCTCGAATGGGGACGCTCGATGGAGTGTTTCAAAGCTTCTGGGACGAGTTCAGGCTTCCGGATTATTTCGGATGGAACCTTCCCGCGCTGAATGACTGCCTCCGGGATCTCGCATGGCTCTCGGCGGACCAGTACTTCCTTCTGATCGAAGAGGCGCAGGATGTTCTCGGAGATCAACCAGAAGACCTCCTTGAGTTCCTTGGAATTCTCGCAAGGGCTGGGGAGAAGTGGTCCTACGCAAAGCATTCCGGGGCCAATGAGAGAGCGAGATTCCAGATCGTCCTCGAATGCAGCGAGGATGGCCTCTCGCGCGTACACGAAGCCACTTCCCATCTGTGTTGACTTGATGGCCGAGCCGATGGTCAACCGACTCCGCCCGGCGACCGTACCGTGAGCGAGCGTCGACCATCACCAGGCCGCTGATGGGCCCCCGTGCGGGCGTACCGTCCCGGGGCGATCCCCACGACCCGCTTGAAGTGGCGCGTCAGGTGCGACTGGTCGTAGAGGCCCACCGCGTGGGCGACCTCTCCCGGGGGTTGGCCGTCCAGGAGGAGGCGGCGGGCGAGGTCGATGCGGCGGGACGTCACGTACTGGTGGGGTGCGATGCCGTACGCGGTGCTGAAGGCGCGTACGAGATGGGCGGGGTGGGCGTGGAGGAGGCGTGCGGCCTCTTCCAGGGTGGGGGCTTCGACGAAGCGTTCGTCGAGGAGGTCGCGCAGGTTCTGGGCGATGCCACGGTCGGGCGCCGCGGCGGCGATGGCGAGCCTGGGGCGCAGGTGCTCGCGGAGGCGCTGGCTGATGAGGGCCAGGCGGCTTTCCGCCTCTAGTTCGTCCCCCGGGATGGCGAGGGCGGCGTGCAACTGGCCGATGCGTCGGCGGAGCACAGGATCGGTGAGGTCCGGGCCGTCTACCGCCGGGCCGATGAGGCTGGCGTCCAGCTGCGTCATGTCGAGGTAGATCACACGCTTGCGGAAGCCGTGCGCGGTGGCGGGGGAGCCGTTGTGCGGGACCTGCGGCGGCAGCAGGCTGACGGTGTCGTTGGGGGTGCCCCGCTCATGGCGGTCCAGGTCGTAGCGGACGGCGCCGTCGTCGACGATCAGCAGGGTCCAGGCGTCGTGGACATGCATGGGGTAGGCGTGCTCGGTGAAGTGGGCGTGGAAGACCTCGCTGACGCCCGGGACCGACGGGCGCCAGGCCGAGATGGTCTGTCGGGGCGCCATGCAAATAACGTACAAGACGGCGAGGGCGTGCAGCCTGCAGTCTCACAGCATGAGCACGATTGATGAGACGACCGAGCACGCCCCCGTCCGCTTCGACACGAAGATCGCCGTACTGCTGCGCGACGACCTGGAGACCTGGCAGCGGCTCAATGTGACCGCCTTCCTCGTCAGCGGGCTCGGCACGGCGGCTCCCGAGGTGATCGGCGAGCCGTACGCGGATGCCGACGGCACGGCGTATCTGTCGATGTTCCGGCAGCCCGTGCTGGTCTTCGAGGGGGCGAAGGAGACGCTGACCACCGCGCACGGCCGCGCGCTGTCCCGCGCGCTGCCGAGGGCCGTGTTCACGTCGGATCTGTTCGGCACGGGCAACGACCGGGACAACCGGGCCGCTGTACGGGCCGTGGGCACCGATCAGCTCGACTTGGTGGGGCTGGCTGTCTACGGGCCGCGGAACGCGGTGGACAAGGTCCTCAAGGGCGCGCGGATGCACCACTGAGCAAGGGCAGCGAGGGCTACGGGACCTTCGAGGCGATGGTCCGTACGAGCTTCGGGGTCACCTTGTCGCGCCACTGGAAGGGTGCCGGGCCCTGCTGGCCTTCGAACGTCGCGGTGGTCTGCCCGCCGACCGTGTACATGAGGGGGCCCTTGCGGCAGGTCCAGTTCTGGTCGGTGAGGAAGGCCATGACGCACTTGTCCGCTCCGTCCGTGCTCCCGCCGGGGGACCCCACCGCGGCGCGCTCGAAGTAGCCGGCTATCAGCTTGGGGTCGGCCACGGCGTCGATGCGGATCCATGCCTGGGTGGCGCTGTGTGTCTCGCCCGGCAGCCGCATGACGTATTGGCACTCGCCGAACTGAGCCCGGTTGCTCTCCTTCCACGAGGAGTCCGCGGCGAAGTCCTTGATCGAGAGCGCCGGGACCGGGCGTTCGGTCTGCTGGATTTCCTCGGCGTCCGGAAGGATCGCCTCGACGTCCTCCTGGGTCACCAATGAGCAGGCGTCCGGCCACTCGTCGGCGGGCAGGATCTTTCCATCCTTCAGCGCGGGCACGTCGGCGGTCCTACCTCGCGAGGGGGCCTTCCCGACGGACGTCTCCTCGGTGGAAGGGCCGATGAGGAGGGTCGCCTGAACGGAAACGTAGGCGACCAGGGCGCCGAAAAGGGCGAGCTGGACGATGCGCTTTATCTTCACGAGGGCCGACCTGCCCAGCGGGCCCCGGCCGAACCGCGCTCGCCGCGATCTTCCCGGGGGCTTCACAGCGTGCCCGTACGGCGCCCGGCCGCCGTCTGCGGCGGCGTGTGATGCTGAGGGGGTGAATCTGGATGACCTGGTCCGGTTGCGGAAGGCGCGGGACCGGATGGATCGGGACTACGCGCAGCCGCTGGACGTGCCCGCGCTGGCGCGTGGGGCGCTGATGTCGACGGGGCACTTCGCGCGGAGCTTCCGGGCGGCCTTCGGGGAGACGCCGTACAGCTACCTGATGACGCGCCGGATCGAGCGGGCCAAGGCGCTGCTGCGGCGGGGGGATCTGCCGGTGACGGAGGTCTGCTTCGCGGTCGGGTGTACGTCGCTGGGGTCGTTCAGCTCGCGGTTCACGGAGCTGGTGGGCGAGAGCCCGAGCGCGTACCGGGCGCGTGATCATGAGCACGGCGCGGACATTCCGGCCTGCGTGGCCAAGGTCTTTACCCGACCGGTCAGGGATCCGGTCAGGAATGGAGAAGCGGATCCCGCCGCCCGGTCGTAGCGTGACAGACATGGACAACAACATCACGCTTTCGACCTGCTTCATAGCCGTCGACGACCATGACAAGGCCCTTGAGTTCTACCGCGACATCCTGGGTCTGGAGGTCCGCCAGGACGTCGGTTTCGAGGGGATGCGCTGGGTGACCGTGGGGTCGCCGTCGCAGCCGGACGTCAACATCGTCCTCGAACCGCCCGCCGCGAACCCCAACGCCTCGCCCGCCGACAAGCAGGCCATGGCGGAACTGCTCGCCAAGGGCATGCTGCGCGGGGTCCTCTTCGCGACGGACGACGTCGACGCCACGTTCGAGCACATCCGGGCGGCGGGCGGCGAGGTGTTGCAGGAGCCGATCGACCAGCCGTACGGCGTGCGCGACTGCGCGTTCCGCGACCCGGCGGGGAATCTGCTGCGGTTCAACCAGCCGAGGCGTTAGCCGTCGGTCGCCGGGGCGGCGCAGTCGCCGCAGGTGCCGAAGATCTCGATGGTGTGGGCGACGTCCACGAAGCCGTGCTCGGCGGCGATCGCGTCGGCCCACTTCTCGACCGCCGGGCCCTCGACCTCGACCGCCTTGCCGCAGGAGCGGCAGACCAGGTGGTGGTGGTGCTCTTCGCTGTTGCAGCGGCGGTAGACGGCCTCGCCCTCGGTGGTGCGGAGGACGTCTACCTCCCCGGCGTCGGCGAGGGACTGGAGGGTGCGGTAGACGGTGGTTAGGCCGACCGAGTCGCCGCGGTGCTTGAGCATGTCGTGAAGCTCCTGCGCACTGCGGAACTCGTCCACCTCGTCCAGCGCCGCCGCCACCGCGGCGCGCTGCCTGGTGGACCGGCCGCGTACTGGGGGACCCGCGGTCACCACAGTTGCCTCCTCAACCTCGCTTGCCCGTAAGCGTCTGTCGTCTGCCTGGCCATTGTGCCAGCTAACGGATCCGCTACGGACTAGCTGTGCGCTAGACGAGCACGTCGTCCTTCAGGGTGCACTGCCCCTCGGCCGCCTCGGCCGGCCGCCCGGCGCGTTGTCTGGCACGCCGCTGGGCCAGCGGCGCGGCGAGCGCGGTGATGACGGCGAAGACGCCGATGGCGAGGACGACGATGCTCGCGCCGGGCGGCACGTTCTTGTAGAAGGAGAAGACCGTGCCGGACAGGGTGACCACGACCCCGATCGCGACCGCCAGCGCGAGGGTCATCGCGAAGCCGCGGGTGGCCTGCTGGGCGGCGGCGACCGGGACCACCATGAGGGCGCTGACCAGCAGCAGGCCGACGACGCGCATGGCGACGGTGACGGTGACGGCCGCGGTGATGGCCAGCAGCAGGTTGAGCGTACGGACCGGCAGCCCGGTCACCCGGGCGAACTCCTCGTCCTGGCAGACCGCGAACAGCTGCCGCCGCAGCCCGAGGGTGATCAGTACGACGAAGGCCGCGAGGAGGCTGATCACGACCACGTCCTGCTGCGAGACGGTGGTGATCGAGCCGAAGAGGTACGTGGTGAGGTTGGCGTTGGAGCCGGTCGGCGAGAGGTTGATCAGCAGGACGCCACCGGCCATGCCGCCGTAGAAGAGCATCGCGAGCGCGAGGTCGCCGCGGGTCTTGCCGTACCAGCGGATCAGCTCCATCAGGATGGCGCCGAGGGCGGAGACGAGGACGGCGGTCCAGACCGGATTCGTACCGGTCAGAAAGCCGAGCGCGACGCCGGTGAGCGCGACGTGGCCGATCCCGTCGCCCATGATCGCCTGGCGGCGCTGGACGAGGTAGATGCCGACGGCGGGGGCGGTGATGCCGACGAGGACGGCGGCGAGCAGGGCCCGCTGCATAAAGGCGTAGTCGAGGACTTCCAGCATGTCAGGTCAGCAACCCTGTCCGGATCGGTTCGGCGTCGGGCGCCGCATGGGGGTGGACGTGATCGTGGCCGGGCAGCGCATGCTGGCCGACGGCCTTGGGCGGCGGGCCGTCGTGGACGACACAGCCGTCGCGGAGCACCACCGCCCGGTCGATCAGCGGCTCCAGCGGGCCCAGCTCATGGAGGACGAGGAGGACGGTGGTCCCCGCGGCGACCTGCTCGCGCAGCGTCCCGGCGAGGATCTCCTGGCTGGCCAGGTCGACCCCGGCCATCGGCTCGTCCATGATCAGCAGCTCGGGTTCACCGGCCAGCGCGCGGGCGATCAGCACGCGCTGGTGCTGGCCGCCGGAGAGCGAGCCGACCGGGTCGCGGGTGCGGTCGGCCATGCCGACCAGCTCCAGGGCGCGGTGCACGGCCGCCCGGTCCGCCTTGCGCGGCGGTCCGAACCGGCGGCGCGCGAGCCGCCCGGCCGAGACGACCTCGCGGACGGTCGCGGGGACGCCGCTCGCCGCGGTCGTACGCTGCGGTACGTAGCCGACGCGGCCCCAGTCGCGGAAGCGGCGGCCGGGGGTGCCGAACAGCGCCAGCTCGCCGCCGGTCAGCGGCACCTGGCCGACGACGGCGCGCACGGCGGTCGACTTGCCCGAGCCGTTCGCGCCGAGCAGCGCGACGACCTCGCCGCGGCCCACGGTCACGTCGATGCCGCGCAGGATGGGGCGGCCGCCGAGCGAGGCGGTGGCGCCGCGCAGGGATATGACCGGGTCGGCGTCGGGGGCCCCGGAGGCGGGGGCGGTCGCCGCGCCGCGCCCTCGTTCCGCCGGTTCGCCGGGCCGTGCGCTGCCTTCGGGTTCCTTCGCCATGGATTCCTCCGTCGTGTCGCGCATCAGCCCGCCCCGAGCGCCTTGCGCAGGGCCGTCAGGTTCGACCGCATGACTTCGAAGTAGTCGCGGCCCTTGGACTTCGTCCCGATCCCCTCGATGGGGTCGAGGACGCCCGTCTTCATATGGAGATCGCCCGCCATGGTCTTCGCCGTCTTGTCGCTCACCAGCGTCTCGAAGAAGACGGTGCTGACCTTGTCCTTCTTGGCGAGCGTGTGCAGCTCCCGCATCCGTGCCGGGCTCGGCTCGGATTCCGGGTCGAGCCCGGAGATGGCCTCCTGGCGGAGCCCGTAGCGCTCGGAGAGATAACCGAACGCGGCGTGGGTGGTGATGAAGGTGTCCGTACCGCGGCCCTTCAGGCCGGTCGCGAAGTCGTCGTTGAGGACGCCGAGCTGCTTCACCAGGGCGGCGGTGTTCTTCTTGTACGCGGCCGCGTGGTCCGGGTCCGCCTTCCGCAGGGCCTTGCCGACGCCCTCGGCGACCTGGGCGTAGCGCACCGGGTCGAGCCAGATGTGCGGATCGGCGGCGGCGTCGCCCTCGTGGGCCTTGTGCGCCTCGTGTCCGTGGTCGTGGCCGTCCCCGTGCTCGTGGCCCTCCTCGCCCTCCACCTCCGTCCCGTGGTCCTCCAGGGAGGTGTACGAGGCGGCGTCGGCGGTGTGCCGCGGTTCGGCCTGGCCGATGGCCCGGTCGACGGCGGGCTGGAGCCCCTTGAGGTAGACCACCAGCCCGGCCTTGCTGAGCTGGGCCGTCTGCCGGGGGCTGATCTCCAGGTCGTGCGGTTCGACGCCCGGCTTGGTCAGAGAGGAGACATTGACATGGCTCCCCCCGATGCGCTGGGCGAGGAACTGCATCGGGTAGAACGACGCCACCACATCGAGCTTGCCGTCCGTCCTTCCGTCTCCGGGGTGGGAGGAGCAGGCTGTGAGGGTGGTCAAGCCCATCGCGGCGGCCCCGACAAGGGCTGTCGCGGGCGAGAGGCGGCGTATGTTCATGACTCTCATTTTCAACAAAGATGGAAACGGTTGTCAACAAGGGTCTTGTTCTTGATCAGTTCCGGTATCGATTTGATCCGGGGGGTGCCGCCGCCGGTAACCTGAAGCATTCGCTTCGCGTCCTCCAATGTCGTCATCAATGAAGAGAGCACCGTGGCCGCCGACAAGATCGACACCATCGTCAGCCTGAGCAAGCGCCGTGGCTTCGTCTATCCGTGCAGCGAGATCTACGGCGGCCAGCGCGCCGCGTGGGACTACGGACCGCTCGGCGTGGAGCTGAAGGAGAACATCAAGCGCCAGTGGTGGCGTTCCATGGTCACCTCGCGCGACGACGTCGTCGGACTCGACTCGTCCGTGATCCTCGCCCGCGAGGTCTGGGAGGCGTCCGGCCACGTCGCCACCTTCACCGACCCGCTGACCGAGTGCACCTCCTGCCACAAGCGGTTCCGCGCGGACCACCTGGAGGAGGCCTACGAGGCCAAGCACGGCAAGCTGCCCGAGAACGGCATGGCCGACCTCAACTGTCCGCACTGCGGCAACAAGGGCAGCTTCACCGAGCCCAAGCAGTTCTCCGGGCTGCTCTCCACCCACCTCGGCCCGACCCAGGACTCCGGCTCGGTCGCGTACCTGCGCCCCGAGACCGCCCAGGGCATCTTCACCAACTTCCTCGCCGTGCAGCAGACCTCGCGCCGCAAGCCGCCGTTCGGTATCGCGCAGCTCGGCAAGTCCTTCCGGAACGAGATCACGCCGGGCAACTTCATCTTCCGCACCCGTGAGTTCGAGCAGATGGAGATGGAGTTCTTCGTCAAGCCGGGTGAGGACGAGAGCTGGCACGAGTACTGGATGGAGCAGCGCTACAACTGGTACCGGGACCTCGGCATCCAGGAGAGCAACATCCGCTGGTACGAGCACCCGAAGGAGAAGCTCTCCCACTACTCGAAGCGCACCGCCGACATCGAGTACCGCTTCAGCTTCGGCGGCTCCGAGTGGGGTGAGCTGGAGGGCGTGGCCAACCGCACCGACTACGACCTCAAGGCGCACTCCGCGGCGTCCGGCCAGGACCTGTCGTACTTCGACCAGGAGGCCGGGGAGCGCTGGACCCCGTACGTCATCGAGCCCGCTGCGGGCGTCGGCCGCGCCATGCTGGCCTTCATGCTCGACGCGTACATCGAGGACGAGGCGCCCAACGCCAAGGGCAAGCTGGAGAAGCGCACCGTGATGCAGCTCGACCCGCGGCTCGCCCCGGTCAAGGTCGCGGTGCTGCCGCTGTCCCGCAACCCGCAGCTCTCCCCGAAGGCCAAGGGGCTCGCGACGGACCTGCGCAAGCACTGGAACATCGAGTTCGACGACGCGGGCGCCATCGGCCGCCGCTACCGTCGCCAGGACGAGATCGGCACGCCCTTCTGCGTCACCGTCGACTTCGACACGCTCGACGACAACGCGGTGACCGTGCGCGAACGCGACACGATGAAGCAGGAGCGGGTCTCCCTCGACCAGATCCAGTCGTACCTGGGCGGCCGCCTGATCGGCTGCTGACCAGCACGTACGGCAGGTCGTACAGCACGAGGACGGGCTCCGGCACCGCGGATAGAATGCCGCGGCGCCGGAGCCCGTCGTCGGCTCGGCAGGTTCGGTTCGGCAGGGGTTCGGCAGGAACGGGGGTTCACCAACCATGCGAGGCGTGACGCATCACATCACCGCCACCGGCGAGGACGGCACCGTCTTCGAGGTCAGCTATGGCTACGGCCGGGGGCAGCGGAGGCTCCTCGGCTGCCTGCACTGTGACTGGCAGGAACAGATCACCTACGGCGGTGCCCGCCACAAGGGCCTCGACCACCTCGCCCAGGCCCACGGCGCCCTGGGCTCCCCGAGCATGACGGCCGACGCGGCGGCCCGCCGCCAGGCCCTGCTGATCATGTTCGCGTGCTTCGCGGTGGCCGCGGTGATGCTGTGGTGGGCGGCGTCGCAGGGCTGACCTCTCGGGTGGCCTTCGGCGTGCCGCCCAGCGCGAGCGCCGCGCACAGCGCGGCCAGCGGCAGTTCCGCGCCCAGCGCCATCGCGACGGCGCCCGCCAGTTCCCCGCCCGTAGCGGCCGTCACCGTGTCGAACCACGCGTCCACCACCAGCAGTGTGCCGGTGGCGGCAGCGGTGAGGCGGTGGCGGTCGTCCCCGCGCGTCCGCAGCACGGCGATGGACAGCAGCCCGAGCGCTTCGAGCGCGTCCAGCCCCACCCAGGCCGCGTTCCAGTGCGTGACCCGGGCGGTGGACGGGAGCGTCCGCGCCAGTACGTACAGCCAGGGGACCAGCGCCACCCCCGAGGCGAGCAGCACCGGCTCGGGGCGTACCCGGGCGATCCACGCCGGGCGGAAGCGCGATGCGGTCCGGCCGGGCCGCGCGGTCCGGGCGGGGGCGTACAGGGCGGTCATGGGGTGGGTCTCCTTCCGGACGGCCCGGGGATCGGGCCTGCCCCCAGCCTTGTCGGCGCCACCGCCCCTGTCGGTCATGGCAGTTGCCGATATGGGGTGGCACTGGTTGCACCCCTTTTCCGGGCCCGCGCTTCAGCGCGCGGCCGCACCGAGCCGCTCTAGAGTCGCCGTATGAGACTCCCCACCGTGCCGCGGCCCGCGTTCGAGCGGACGCTTCACCGGCTGCGGCGCGACCTCGGTTTCGGTCTCGCGGGCGCGGCGGTGCAGTTCGTGGCCTGGGCGATACCGATGAGCGTTCCGTGGCTGGTCTACGAGGACACCTCGACCCTGGGGGAGGTCATGCTCGCCCTCACCCTCCCCCTCGTGATCCCGGCCGTGGCCACGCCCGTGCTGACGTACGTCCAGCGGTGGCGCTTCAGGGAACTGCTCGACGTCGGGATCACCGGACCCGGACGGGCCCCGCGGCAGCTCTGGTACCACCTGCTGGCCGGACCGGCGGTCGCCTTCGGAGGGGTGCTGGCCGTCACGATGGCTCTCGTCGGTCTCGTGGCCGCCACCGTGTACATCTGGGTCTGGGGCGTCCCGCTGTCCTGGCGGCTCGAACACGTCGGGTACTCGACCCAGGCCGCCTACGTCACGGCGGGCGGCATGATCCTGCTGGTCCTCGCCTACGCGCTCATCGGCGCCCTCGTACGGATCGACACGCGCGCCGCGACCGCGCTGCTGGGCCCCGTACCGGCCAGGGAACTGGAGCGCCGGGTCGAGGACCTGACCGAGAGCCGGGCGGGCGCGGTCGACGCGGCCGACGCCGAGCGCCGCCGCATCGAACGCGATCTGCACGACGGCGCCCAGCAGCGACTGGTCTCCATGGCGGTCAACCTGGGCCTGGCCAAGGCCACGCTGACCGATCTGCCGGACGAGGCCCGGCAGGTGATCGAGGAGGCGCACCGGGAGGCCAAAGGCGCCATCGAGGAGCTGAGCAGCCTGGTGCGCGGGCTGCACCCGGCCGTCCTCGACGAACTCGGCCTGGACGCCGCCCTCTCCGGCATCGCGGCGCGCGCCCCGCTGCCGGTTCGGCTGCACGTCCATGTGCCGGAGCGGGCCGCTCCGACCGTGGAGGCCGTCGCGTACTTCGTCGTATCCGAGGCCCTCGCCAACGTCGCCAAGCACGCCCGGGCGGAGCGGGCCGACGTCACGGTCGTCCGCACCGGGGACACGCTCCGGGTCGTCGTCGCCGACGACGGGGCGGGCGGGGCCGACGCCGCCCGGGGCACGGGCCTCACCGGGCTCGCCAAGCGGGCGGGCTCGGTGGACGGCACGTTCGAGATCAGCAGCCCCCGCGGGGGCCCGACCGTCGTCACCGTGGAGCTGCCGTGCGTGCTGTGATCGCCGAGGACTCGGTGCTGCTGCGGATCGGCCTCGTCAAAGTCCTCCAGATGGCGGGCTTCGAGGTGACCGCGGAGGCGTCGGACGCGGAGGGTCTGCTGACGGCGGTGGAGGAGCACCGCCCGGACATCGCCGTGGTGGACGTACGGATGCCGCCGGGCTTCTCGGACGAGGGCGTCCGGGCCGCGCTGCTGATCCGGCGGCAGTGGCCGGACACGGCGGTGCTGCTGCTCTCGCAGTACGTGGAGGAGCGGTACGCGGCCGATCTGCTCACCGCGCACACGAGCGGGATCGGCTATCTGCTGAAGCAACGCGTCGCGGACGTGGAGGAGTTCATCGACGCGCTGCGGCGGGTGGCGGGCGGTGGCACCGCGCTGGACCCGCAGGTCGTCTCCCAGCTCCTCGTCCGCCGCCACAGCGACCCGCTGGACCGGCTGACGCGACGGGAGCGGGAGGTGCTGGAGCTGATGGCGGGCGGACGGTCGAACGCGGGGATCGCCGCGGCGCTGGTGGTGAGCGAGTCCGCGGTGGCGAAGCACATCAACAGCATCTTCGTTAAGCTGGACCTGCCGGTCGCCGACGCGGACCACCGCCGGGTGCTGGCGGTGCTGCGGTTCCTGGGCGTGCGCTGAGCGCCGGGTGGGCGGAGGGCAGACCGCCGCCCGGCAGCAGGCGGGGCAGCTACGCCCGGAGGCTGCTCAGCAGCAGGTCGCAGACGGCGGCGAAGGCCAGCTCCACGCCCGGGGCCGACCACTCAGCCGCGCATACAGGATCGTGGATTGGTCATAAAGATCAAGTGAACGTTCATTGCCGAAACCACACGCCTGTCGCGGCGACATCTGTCCTCGCCACGCATGAGACCAACGTACGATCCTGCTCGTGCAGCTCCGCTACAACTACAGGGCCCATCCGGACACGGCTCAGCGCGTCGCACTGGCGCGTGCGTTTGGGTGCGTCCGTGTGGTGTGGAACGACTGCCTGCGCGACCGGAAAGAAGCACATGCGGCGGGGCTGCCGTATGTGACGTCGGCCGAGCTGTCCCGGCGTCGCATCACCCAGGCCAAGCGCACCACCGGGCGCGCCTTTCTGGCCGAGGTGTCCTCGGTTGTGCTCCAGCAGTCACTGCGCGACCTGGATAGTGCCTACAAGAACTTCTTCGACTCTCTCAAGGGCACAAGCAAAGGCCGCAAGGTCGCACCGCCCCGATACAAGTCGAAGAAGGACACCCGGCAGTCCATCCGCCTCAATGCCAACGCCTTCTCCCTCCAGGACAACGGCACGGTCTATGTGGCCAAGGTCGGCGCAATCAAGGTCACCTGGTCCAGGCCGCTGCCGGCCGCACCCACCTCTGTGACGGTCACCAGGGACTGTACGGGCCGGTATTTCATGAGCTTCGTGGTGGACACCGAACCGGACATCCTCCCTGAGCTGGATACCGAGGTCGGCATCGATCTGGGGCTGTCCACCTTCGCTGTCCTGTCCGACGGCACCCGCATCCACTCCCCGAAGTTCCTGCGCCGCGCCGAGAAGAAGCTCAAACGGTTGCAAAAGGACCTGAGCCGCAAGGCCAGAGGGTCGAAGAACCGGGTCAAGGCCCGTGCCCGGGTCGCGCGGCAGCATGCCCGGGTGGCTGACCGGCGCCGGGACTGGCACCACAAGGCTTCCACACAGATCATCCGTGACAACCAAGCGGTGTATGTGGAAGACCTCGCGGTGTCCGGCCTCGCGCGGACTCGGCTTGCCAAGTCCGTGCATGACGCCGGATGGTCGGCGTTCGTGAACATGCTGGAGTACAAGGCGGTGAAGCACGGCCGGTATTTCGGGAAGATCGGACGGTTCGAGCCGACTTCGCAGAGGTGCTCCGTGTGCGGCGTCAAGGACGGCCCTAAGCCCCTCCACGTCCGCCAATGGACGTGCAAAGGGTGCGGGATCGTCCACGACCGCGACGACAACGCCTCCCGGAACACCCTGGCCGCCGGACGGGCGGACAGGCTAAACGCCTCGCAGAGCGCGGGTAAGACCAGGACGACAGTCCCGGCACAGCGCGTTGAAGCAGGAAGCCACCCAGACGGTCACCCGACCGTGGCAGGCATCCCCGGTCATTAGTCCGGGGAGCACGTCAATTCTTCTCGCTGTCGAGGGAGGTGGTTTGGGTCTCCGGGTAGCGGTCGCCCGCTGCGGCGCCAGCCGGAACGGCCTCCTCGATCGCGGCCAGGTCGTCGGCGTCGAGCGTAGCGCCCAACGAGCCCAGCGCCTCCGTCAGCTGTGCACGCGTGCGGGAGCCGATCAACGGAACGATGGCCGCGGCGTGCTTGGGCCCCTGGGCGAGCACCCAGGCGATGGCGGTCTGCGCGACGCTGATGCCCTTGCCGTCGGCGACCTTGCGCAGGGCCTCGACCAGGCCGAGGTTGTGGTCGATGTTCTCGCCGCCGAAGCGCGGGCTGAAGCTGCGGAAGTCGGTGTCGGCGAGCTTGCGGTCCCGGCTCCAGTGGCCGCTGATCAGCCCGCGGGAGAGCACTCCGTACGCGGTGATGCCGACGCCCAGCTCACGGCAGACCGGCAGGATCTCGTCCTCGATGCCGCGGGAGACCAAGGAGTACTCGATCTGCAGATCGCTGATCAGTGCGACGGCGGCGGCCCGGCGGATGGTCTCCGCGCCCGCCTCCGAGAGCCCGATGTGCCGTACGTACCCGGCCTCGACCAGCTCGGCGATGGCGCCCACGGTTTCCTCGATCGGGACGTCGGGGTCGACGCGGGCGATGCGGTAGACGTCGATGTGGTCGACGCCGAGGCGCTGGAGCGAGTAGGCGGCGAAGTTCTTGACCGCAGCCGGGCGGCCGTCGTAGCCGGACCAGCCGCCGTCGGGGCCGCGCAGTGCCCCGAACTTCACGCTGAGCAGCGCCCTTTCGCGGTGGGCGGCGGGGGCGGTGCGCAGGGCCTCGTTGATGAGGAGCTCGTTGTGGCCCATGGCGTAGAAGTCGCCGGTGTCCAGCAGGGTGACCCCTGCGTCGAGCGCGGCGTGGACGGTGGCGAGGGACTCGGCGCGGTCGGTGGGGCCGTACAGGGCGGACATGCCCATACAGCCGAGGCCGACCGCGGAGACGTGGGGGCCGGTGGTGCCGAGTTGGCGCATCTGCATGGGGGTGCTCCTTGCGGTGAGAGACGGAGGCGTGACGGGTGATACGCGCTAACCAGCGTGGCAGAGGCGATTACTCGCTCTTCCTTGTCCGCCGCTCACGCCACCACGCGTGGCAGCCGCAGGCTCAGCACCACCGTCAGCGCCACCGCCGCGAGCTGCGCCGCAAGCGTGATCACCAGCGCGTCGCCCATCCCCACCGACGGCGCCAGCGCGAGGAACAGCGAGCCCAGCGTGGCGACGCCCAGGGCCAGTGAGGACTGCTGGGTCGTGACCATCACGCCGCTGCCCACCCCGGCCCGCTCGTTCGGCACCTCGGCCAGCACGATCCGGATCAGCACCGGCAGCTGCAGCCCCTGCCCGAAACCGGCCAGCGCGACCCCCGGCAGCAGCCCGGCCAGGGACAGGTCCGGCCAGTCGCGCAGCACGGCCAGTATCAGCAGCCCGAGGCCCACCGCCTGGAACAGCCCCCCGGCGGTCACCACGCGGGCGCCGTACCGGCCGACCAGGCGCGGACCCATGAGCGAGGCCACGAAGAAGGTGGTGGCCATCGGCGCCAGCGCCAGACCGGCCGCGACCGGCCCGTACCGCAGGCCCTGCTGGAGCGCGACCGCGATGACGAACATGAAGCCGCCGAAGCCGATCGAGAACGGCACCACCATCGGCAGTCCGCGCCGCAGCCCGCGCAGCACGAACAGGCTCGGCGGCAGCAGCGGGGTGCGACCGGCCCGGTCGGCGCGGCGCTCGATCACGTAGAACGCCACGGCCGCGAAGGGGAACGCGCCCAGCAGCAGCCAGGTCCACAGCGGCCAGCCCGCCGCCCGCCCCTCCGTCAGCGGCACCATCAGCGTGATCAGCGAGACGGCCAGCAGCACCGTGCCCGGCACGTCCACCGGGGCGGGCCGGTCCGAGCGGGTCTCGGGCACCGTACGCAGGGCCAGGACCAGGCCGATCAGCGCGACCGGGACGTTGACCAGGAAGACCGCGCGCCATCCGGTGCCCGCGATGTCCGCGGCCACCAGCACCCCGCCCAGGATCTGCCCCGCCACCATGGAGAGACCGGCCGTCGCGCCGTACATGCTGAGCGCGCGGGCGCGGCGCGAACCGCTCGTCGAGGAGTGGATGGTGGCGAGCACCTGCGGCAGCATCAGCGCCGCCGAGGCGCCCTGGGCGATGCGCGCCGCGACCAGGCTCCACGCGTCCGGGGCGAGGCCGCAGGCCAGCGAGGTCAGCCCGAAGGCCGCCATTCCGGCGAGGAAGAGCCGACGCCGCCCGAAGGAGTCGCCCAGCCGTCCGCCGAGGACCAGCAGCACCGCGTACGCCACGCCGTACCCGGCGACGATCAGCTCCAGTACGGCCGGGCCCGCGTGCAGATCGCGTTCCATGGTGGGCAGGGCCACGTTGACGATGAAGAAGTCGATCAGAGGGAGGGCCGCCCCGAGCAGCAGGGTGAACAGCCCCGCTCCGCTCAGCGCCCCACCGGGCGGCGTCGCGCCGGACGAGGCCGCGGCGGACGAGGCCGCCCCGGACGAGGTCGCGGCGGTGCCCCGGGCGGCCGGGGCGAGGCTTCTGGTGGGAATTTCGGTTTCGGTCACGCTTCAGACGATGCCGCCCCGCTCAGACGGGTACCAGAGTCTCTTTATCCTGGTACTGGAAGTACCTGGCAACCGGCTGAGCGCTCGGGCACTCTGGACCCATGACCATCACCGTGCAGGGTGCCACGGCCACCGCGGGCGGCGCCGACATCAGACGGACCGAGCTGGCGGCCTTTCTGCGCAGCCGCCGGGAGCGGATCACCCCCGAGCAGGTGGGGCTGCCCCGCGGCCGCCGTCGGCGGACCCCCGGGCTGCGCCGCGAGGAGGTCGCCCAGCTCTCCGCGGTGGGCGTCACCTGGTACACCTGGCTGGAGCAGGCCCGGGACATCCATGTCTCGGTGCAGGTCCTCGACGCCATCGCCCGCGCGCTGCTCCTGGACCGCAGCGAGCGCGCGCATCTCTTCATCCTCGCCGGAGAGGCCGATCCGACCGCCGGGAACGAGTGCGCCGGGGTGCCGCAGTCGCTGCAGGTGATGCTGGAGCAGCTGGAGCCGTTCCCGGCGTGCGTGCAGAACGCCCGGTTCGACCTCCTCGCCTACAACCGCACCTACCGGCTGCTGATGTGCGATCTGGACGCGCTCCCGCCGGAAGACCGCAACTGCATGTGGCTGGCCTTCACCAACGAGGACTGGTGCGCGAGCCTGGTCGAGCGGGACGAGACGATCCGGGTGATGGCCGCCAAGTTCCGCGCCGCGATGGCCGAGCACGTCGCCGAGCCCGCCTGGAAGGCGCTGCTGAGGCGGCTGGAGGAGGCGTCACCGGAGTTCCGGGAGATCTGGGCGCGGCATGAGGTGCTGCGGCCCACAGACAAGATCAAGGTCTTCCGGCAGTCGAGCGTGGGCGTGCTGCGGCTGACCTCGACCAGCCTGTGGACCGGCCCCAGCCAGGGGCCCAAGCTGCTCACCTACACCCCGGTGGACGCGGAGTCCCGTGAGCGCCTGGACACGCTTCACGCCCGCGCGCTCGAGCTGGCCGAGGTCTGACCCGTCGGCCCGCCGTCCTCGAACAGCGCGGCGGCGTGCCGCGTGGTGGCCAGCGCCCAGCGGCCGGTGGTCAGGGCGCCCAGCAGCAGGATGACGGCACCGCAACCGGCGATGATCCACCAGGCGGGGCGGGCGGCGTCCACGAACGCGGCGGTGGCCGCGGCCGTGGCCTTGTGGCCCGCCCCCGCACCCGACGCCCCGGCCGCCGCGCCCGCGGCCAGCACCGCGCCGATCACCGCGACCCCCAGCGACTGGCCCACCTGGCGGCTGGTGGAGGCGACGGCGGACGCGACCCCGGCCTGCGAACGGGGCATCCCGGAGACCGCGGTATTGGTGATGGGCGCGTTGACCAGGCCGAAGCCGATGCCGAACAGCAGATAGCCGGTCAGCATCAGCGCATTGCTGGCCTCGGCGTCGAACACCGCGAACAGCACCCCGCTGGCTCCTATCGTCACCCCGGCCAGCAGCAGCGGCAGCCGAGGCCCGCCGTGGCCCACCAGCCGCCCGGACAGCGGTGCGCAGACGAAGCACATGAACGCCATCGGCAGCATCCACAGCCCGGCCTGCAGGGCGGTGAGCCCGCGGATGTCCTGCAGATAGAGCGTGTTCATGAAGAGGAAGCCGCCGAGCGCCGCGAACGCGCTCACCGCGATGACCGTCGCCCCGCTGAAGGGGGCGCTGTGGAAGAAGCGCACATCGATGAGCGGTTCGTCGCGCCGCCGCTCGTATCGGATCAGCGCGACGAGCCCGGCGACGGCGACCGCCGTGCACACGGCGATCAGCGGCGAGCCCCAGCCGTACTCCGGCGCCTCGATGATGGCGTACGTCAGGGAGCCGAGCACGGCGATGACCAGCAGCTGGCCGATGGGGTCGGGCCTGCGGGGCTTCGGAGCGCGCGACTCCGGTACGTAGCGGGCGGTCAGTGCCATCGCCGCGAGCCCGACCGGAAGGTTTATCCAGAAGATCGACCGCCAGCCGACCGACTCCACCAGCACCCCGCCGACGATCGGCCCGGCCGCCATGCTGATGCCGACGACCCCGCCCCACACCCCGATCGCCCGGGCCCGCTCCCGGGGCTCGGTGAAGGTGTTGGTGATGATCGACATGGCCACGGGGTTGAGCATCGAACCGCCGACGGCCTGCACCATGCGGAAGCCCACCAGCGCTTCCAGGCTGGGCGCGACGCTGCACAGCGCCGAGCCGAGGGTGAAGATCACCAGCCCGGTCTGGAAGACGCGCTTGCGCCCCAGCCGGTCGGCCGTCGACCCGGCGAGCATCAGCAGCGCGGCGAGGACGAGCGTGTACGCGTCGATCGTCCACTGCATTCCGGAGACGGAGGCGTGCAGATCGGTGCGCATCGAGGGCAGGGCGACGTTCAGTACGGTGTTGTCGAGGCTGACGATCAGCAGGCTCATGCAGCAGATCGCCAGCACGAGCATGCGCCGCCGAGGGCTGAGCTCAGGCATGGTTGAACGCTACAACGATGTCGGGGGGACGACGGTATGAACCGCCCGGCCGATCCCCTGCGCGGGTGCGGGACAATGAGAGGTCCGGTCCGTACGACGACGCGAACCACGACTCGTACGACGGCCCGGTACGGCCACCCATACAGACGTCCTACCCGCACCGCGAGGAAGCTCACCCCATGACCCAGACACAGCTGCAGATCGGCCCGCATACGGTCCAGCCACCGGTGGTGCTCGCGCCGATGGCCGGGATCACCAACGCGCCGTTCCGCACCCTGTGCCGGGAGTTCAGCGGCGGCAAGGGGCTGTTCGTCAGCGAGATGATCACCACCCGGGCGCTGGTCGAGCGGGACGCCAAGACCATGCGGCTGATCCACTTCGACGGTACCGAGAAGCCGCGCTCCATCCAGCTGTATGGGGTCGACCCGGTGACCGTCGGCAAGGCTGTACGGATGATCGTGGACGAGGACCTGGCCGACCACATCGACCTCAACTTCGGCTGCCCGGTGCCCAAGGTGACCCGTAAGGGCGGCGGCTCGGCGCTCCCGTACAAGCGGAATCTGCTGCGCGCGATCCTGCGCGAGGCCGTCACGGGCGCCGGTTCGCTGCCGGTGACCATGAAGATGCGCAAGGGCATCGACGACGACCACATTACCTACCTCGACGCGGGCCGGATCGCGGTCGAGGAGGGCGTGACCGCGATCGCGCTGCACGGCCGCACGGCGGCCCAGCACTACGGCGGCACGGCGGACTGGGACGCCATCGCGCGGCTGAAGGAGACCGTCCCGGAGATCCCGGTGCTGGGCAACGGCGACATCTGGTCCGCCGAGGACGCGACGCGGATGATGGCCCGGACCGGGTGCGACGGCGTGGTCGTCGGGCGCGGCTGCCTGGGGCGGCCGTGGCTCTTCGGCGACCTGGTGGCGGCGTTCGAGCCGGGCGGCGGGGGCGGTCCCGCCCGGCCCACGCTGAAGGAGGTCGCCGCCGTGATGCGCCGCCACGCCGAGCTGCTCGCCGAGTGGCTGGAGGACGAGGAGCGCGGCGTGATCGACTTCCGTAAGCACGTCGCCTGGTACACCAAGGGCTTCTCGGTCGGCTCCGAGATGCGCAAGCGGCTCGCGATCACCTCGTCCCTGGCCGAGCTGGACGACCTGCTGGCCGGTCTCGACCTGGACCAGGAGTGGCCGCCCGGCGCCGACGGCCCCCGCGGCCGCACCTCGGGCCGCAACCGGGTGGTCCTCCCGGACGGCTGGCTGGCGGACCCGTACGACTGCGCGGGCGTCACCGCGGACGCGGAGCTGGCTACCTCGGGCGGCTGAGCGGTCAGGCGGCTGAGCGGCCTCACCCGGCCGCCGCCACCGCCAGGTCCAGCGTCAGGGCCGCCGTCCAGCTGAAGCCCAGGGTGCCGCGCGCCTCCTCCGTGTACGGGTCGACGTACTCGGCGAACCCGGAGGCGGTGGCCGCCTCCAGGGCGGCGGACCGCAGCGCGTCCGCCTCGGGTACGGCGCCGTGCAGCCGCAGGCCGCGCTCCAGGAGCCAGTTGACGTTGAACCAGGCGGGGCCGCGCCAGTAGCGGGACGGGTCGAAGGCGGGGCCGCGCAGGTCGTAGCTGGGGACCAGGCGCACCGAGGTGCCCAGCCCGAAGTGCTCGCCCGCGGCCGTACGGAGCAGCGCGTCGGCCGTGGTCCGGGGCAGGTCCGGGACGAGCAGGGGCAGCAGGCCCGCCGCGCTCCGTTCGGGGATCAGGCCGCCGCCGCGCACATCGCGGCACAGGAACAGCCCGGCGGCCGGGTCCCACAGCCGGTCGAGAAGGGCGGCGGTCAGCCGGGCGGCCCGGGCGCGGTGCGGGCGGGGGTCCGCGCCGAGGCTCTGCGCGATCTCGGCCAGGGCGTGTTCGGAGGCGATGAGCAGGGCGTTGACGCCCGGGTCCTCGACCACGAAGGCGAGCGCGCCGGGGCGGTCCCGGTAGCCCCCGTCCCGGTAGTCCGCCGCGAGCCGTACGTACCGCCCGTAGTCCAGGTCCGTCGGGCGGTCGGTGGCCGCGCCGTGGTCGAGGTCGGCGCGGCGGAACGTCTCCGGCGGGACGGGCTCGACGCGGGCCAGCGGGGCGTCCCAGCAGGGGCTGTTGTCCATGCCCGGTTCCCAGGGGTGGACCACCGACACCAGCCCGCCCCCGCCCAGATCGCGCCGGTCGGTCAGATAGCGGTGCCAGGCGGCGAGCCGGGGGTACGTACGGGCCAGGAAGCCGGACCGTGCCGAGGCGCGCGGGTCGGCGCGGTGCACCAGCAGGCAGGCGAGCGCGTGCACCGGCGGCTGGACGATCCCGGACGTCGCGATGCCGGGCGGGGCGGCGGGCGCGGCGCCGGTGTGCGCCGCGGCCGGTCGCCAGAAGTCCGGGCCCGGGAAGTAGGCGCCCGGCGGCACCGCGGGGTTGTAGACGATGTGGGGGATCCGGCCGTCGTCCCACTGGGCCCTGAGCAGGGTTTCCAGTTCCCGCTGGGCGCGGCGTACCGAAAGATGACGCGATCCGATCGCGATGAACGCCGAATCCCAGCTCCACTGGTGCGGATAGAGGCCGCGGGAGGGGACCGTGGAGGAGCCGGTCCAGTTCTCGTCGAGGACGTGCCGCGCGCCGGGCACCACCTGCGCGAGCGCGCGCCGGGCGCTGGTCACTGGGCCTCCTCGGCGTGGCGTGATCGTGGCGTGTGGGGGCACGATACCGGCCCCGTGACGGCCGCTCACCTGCGAATCGCTCATCTGAGCGACTAGCCTCTCGTTGTGTCCATGGAGTGAGACGAGGCACCCTGGAGGGGGGTGATTCTCGCCACTCTGATCAAGCCTTCGCTCAGATGAGCGGTGACGAAGAGGTGGTTCGGCGGTCGTCCGCTGTGCTCACCTCCTCAATGTATGGCACTCAGTGCCACGCTCTCGATGTTCGAGACCTCGAACCAGTAATGACACACAGTAGTGAATCCCCGTTTCCCCATATGCGTGGCGTGTGCATGTGTTCGACTCTTGAAGGAGTGGCTCGCACCATCCTTATCGGCGGCGCACTTTCGAACACGTGGCAGGCGGGTGGTTACGGCCCGATGACGGTGGAGTGGACATACTCAGGAGCCTTCGATCTGGGTACGCTCCCCGCCGTCAGGGCAGCCGAGCCGAGGAGATCGAGTCCCGTGCCGGAAACACAAGATCAGCAGAAGTTCGTTTACGACTTCACCGAGGGCAACAAGGATCTCAAGGACCTGCTCGGCGGGAAGGGAGCGAACCTCGCCGAGATGACCAATCTCGGTCTCCCCGTGCCACCGGGGTTCACCATTACCACCGAGGCGTGCAAGGTCTACCTCGACAGCGGTTCCGAGCCCGTGGCCCTCCGCGACGAGGTGAGTGCGCACCTCGAAGCCCTCGAAGGGAAGATGGGCAAGAAGCTCGGCCAGGCCGACGACCCGCTCCTGGTATCCGTACGCTCCGGCGCGAAGTTCTCGATGCCCGGGATGATGGACACCGTCCTCAACATCGGCCTCTCCGACGAGTCCGTCGCCGGGCTCGCCACGCAGGCGGGCGACGACCGGTTCGCCTGGGACTCCTACCGCCGCCTGATCCAGATGTTCGGCAAGACCGTGCTGGGTGTGGACGGCGACCTCTTCGAGGAGGCCATCGACGCGGCCAAGCAGGCCAAGGGCGTCACCGTCGACATCGACCTCGACGCCGCCGACCTCAAGAAACTGGTCGCCGAGTTCAAGTCGATCGTCTCCCAGGAGACCGGCCGCAGCTTCCCGCAGGAGCCGCGCGAGCAGATGGACCTCGCCGTCCGCGCCGTGTTCGACTCCTGGAACGGCGACCGCGCCAAGCTCTACCGCCGCCAGGAGCGCATCCCGCACGACCTGGGCACCGCGGTCAACATCTGCTCCATGGTCTTCGGCAACCTCGGCCCCGACTCCGGCACCGGCGTCGCCTTCACCCGCGACCCGGCCAGCGGCCACCAAGGCGTCTACGGCGACTACCTCCAGAACGCCCAGGGCGAGGACGTCGTCGCGGGCATCCGCAACACCGTTCCGCTCGCCGACCTGGAGCAGATCGACAAGCGCTCGTACGACGAGCTGATGCAGATCATGGAAACGCTCGAAACGCACTACAAAGACCTGTGCGACATCGAGTTCACCATCGAGAGCGGCAAGCTGTGGATGCTGCAGACCCGGGTCGGCAAGCGCACCGCCGGTGCCGCCTTCCGGATCGCCACCCAGCTGGTCGACCAGGGCCTGATCGACGAGGCCGAGGCGCTGCGCCGGGTCAACGGCGCGCAGCTCGCGCAGCTGATGTTCCCGCGCTTCGACGACGAGGCCGCGGCGAGCGACGCCGTACGGAAGATCGGGCGCGGCATCGCCGCCTCCCCGGGCGCCGCCGTCGGCAAGGCGGTCTTCGACTCGTACACCGCCGTCAAGTGGTCCCGCTCCGGTGAGAAGGTCATCCTCATCCGCCGCGAGACCAACCCCGACGACCTGGACGGCATGATCGCCGCCGAGGGCATCCTCACCTCCCGCGGCGGCAAGACCTCGCACGCCGCCGTCGTCGCCCGCGGCATGGGCAAGACCTGTGTGTGCGGCGCCGAGGACCTGGAGGTCGACACCAAGCGCCGCCGCATGATCGTGCCGAGCGCCGACGGCAAGGACGACCTGGTCATCGAGGAGGGCGACGTCGTCTCGATCGACGGCTCCTCCGGCAAGGTCTACCTGGGCGAGGTCCCGGTCGTCCCGTCCCCGGTGGTCGAGTACTTCGAGGGCCGGATGCACGCGGGCGCCGACGACGCCGACGAACTGATCGGCGCCGTCCACCGGATCATGGCGTACGCGGACCGGGTCCGCCGCCTGCGGGTGCGGGCCAACGCGGACAACGCCGAGGACGCCGCCCGCGCCCGCCGGTTCGGCGCCCAGGGCATCGGGCTGTGCCGCACCGAGCACATGTTCCTCGGTGAGCGCCGCGAGATGGTCGAGCGGCTGATCCTCGCCCACGGCGAGGAGGAGCGCGACGCCGCCCTCGGCGAGCTGCTGCCGCTCCAGAAGAAGGACTTCGTGGAGCTGTTCGAGGCGATGGACGGGCTGCCCGTCACCGTCCGGCTGCTCGATCCGCCGCTGCACGAGTTCCTGCCCGACATCACCGAGCTGTCGGTGCGCGTCGCGCTCGCCGAGTCCCGCAAGGACCACAACGAGAACGACCTGCGGCTGCTCCAGGCCGTCCACCGGCTGCACGAGCAGAACCCGATGCTGGGCCTGCGGGGCGTACGCCTCGGCCTCGTCATCCCCGGCCTGTTCGCCATGCAGGTCCGGGCCATCGCCGAGGCCGCCGCCGCCCGCCGGAACTCCAAGGGCGACCCGCGCGCCGAGATCATGATTCCGCTCGTCGGCACCGTCCAGGAGCTGGAGATCGTCCGCGAGGAGGCCGAGCAGGTGATCGCCGAGGTCGAGCGCGCCCACGGCGTGGACCTCAAGCTCTCCCTCGGCACCATGATCGAGCTGCCCCGGGCCGCGCTGACCGCCGCTCAGATCGCCGAGTCCGCCGACTTCTTCTCCTTCGGCACCAACGACCTCACCCAGACCGTGTGGGGCTTCTCCCGCGACGACGTCGAGGGCAGCTTCTTCACCGCGTACCTGGAGAAGGGCATCTTCGGCGTCAGCCCCTTCGAGACGATCGACAAGGACGGCGTCGGCTCCCTGGTCCGCGCTGCCGCCCAGGCCGGCCGGGCCACCCGCCCCGACCTCAAGCTCGGCGTCTGCGGTGAGCACGGCGGCGACCCGGAGTCCGTCCACTTCTTCCACGAGGTGGGCCTGGACTACGTCTCCTGCTCCCCGTTCCGTATCCCCGTGGCCCGCCTGGAGTCGGGCCGCGCGGCGGCCAACGGCCGCTAGAACCACCGGAGCCGGCGGCCGGGAACCTCACCCTCACCTCCGGCCACGGCTCCGGATCTCAAAGGGGGCGGCACCTTGTGCGGAGGTGCCGCCCCCTCTCACTCCCCCCACGGGAGCCGTTGCCGCCCGGCATCGGATCGGGCGGCAACAAGTGCCCTGTCGCCGTCGCACACTCGTCACCCCCCACGGGAACGAGCAATACGGTCCAGAGCACCGCCTGTTGAATTACGGACGGACGCCGGTGGCGTTTCCCCGGCGCGTCCGGTTTTCCCGGAGAACAGCTTTCCTCTTGGACGGGTCGTAGCGCTCCCCCTTTCACATCTGGCCAAAAGGGCGTGGTCACTGACCGTGCCAGCGTGCATACTCAACGGTGGTCGGGGGGCGGTCACCGTGTCACTTGTGAGGGTCTGGTGCTACGTGTTCATTTCAGTGAACTCGATCTGGCCCGGCTGCGGATGGCAATCCGCCCGGATGCACTCTGGGAGACCGTTTTAAGTTTCCACCGGCTGCGCGAGAACCGCGCCGAGACCGTATACGGGGAATGGCGCTCGGAGGCGCGCAACCGACTCAACGGCGAAGGGCGGCTGCTGGCCCCGCTCATTCCCTCGCGGGGCTATTTCCCCGACTTCCTGACGCCCGCCGAAGGCGTAATCGGGTGCGACGCCGCCATGGACGCGCTGCACGCGACGCCCGCCGAGCGGCTGCACTCCGAAATCGACCGGCTGCCGTCGGCCCGGGCCCTGCCGGGCTGGATACGCGGGCTGGCGCAGGGCGAACGGCGGCCGCTGGACCGGCTGGTGGGCGTGCTGCGCTCCTACCACGAGGCCGCCGTCGCGCCGTACTGGCCGCACATACAGGCCCGCATCGAGGCCGACCGGGTGGCCCGCGGCCGGGCGCTGCTGGACGGGGGCGCGGACGGGCTGCTGGCCTCGCTGCCGCCGACCATGCGGTGGCGGGCGCCCGTGCTGGAGGTGGACTACCCCGTCGACCGGGACCTGGAGCTGCGCGGCCGGGGGCTGCTGCTCCTGCCGTCCTTCTTCTGCCGGAAAACCCCGGTGACGTACCTCAACCCGGAGCTGACCCCGGTCCTGGTCTACCCCGTCGAACACGCCCGCAGCGGCGTCCCGCCCCAGCCGCGGAGCAGACCCCTCCCCGCCGGTACGACGCCCGCGCCCGCCGCGCCGGGCCAGACGCAGGTGCTCGGCAAGCTCGTCGGCCACACCCGCTCGGCGGTGCTGCTGGAGGTCGGCGGCGGCTGTACGACGAGCGAACTCGCCCGCCGTGTCGGCGTATCGCTCGCCTCGGCCAGCCAGCACGCCAGCGTGCTGCGCGACGCGGGGCTCGTCCACACGCTGCGCCAGGGCGGCGCCGTCCTGCACACCCTCACCCCGCTGGGCGCCGCCCTGCTGCGCGGCGGTGCCCCCTCCGGCCGGGCGACGCTCGGCGACCGGTCCACGGGGTTCCCGCAGGTGGCCACCCGCACGGCCGCGGGGGTCCGGGGTCCGTCACGGCGCGGATGAGGCGACCCGCGACGGCTCCTCCCCGGTGGCCAGTTCGCCGGTCGCCACCTTGCTGTGCCGACGGCCCCAGCAGAAGTAGATCAGCAGCCCGGCGGCCATCCAGCCGAGGAACCGCGCCCAGGTGATGAGCGGCAGGTTGCCCACCAGCAGCAGGCACAGCAGCACCGCGACGGCCGGGACGACCGGCACCCACGGGGTGCGGAAGCCGCGCCGCAGGTCGGGCCGGGCGCGGCGGAGATGGACGACACCGACGCACACGACGATGAAGGAGGTCAGCATGCCGATGTTGCCCAGTTCGGCGAGGTCGCCGATGGGCAGCACCGCGGTCATGAACGCCACCAGCAGCCCCAGGGTCCAGGTGATCCGCCGCGGGCTGCGGGTGACCGGGTGGACGTGGGAGAACCAGGCGGGCAGCAGCCGGTCGCGGCTCATCGCGAGGAACACCCGGCTCTGCCCCAGCAGCATGATCATCACCACCGTGGTCAGCCCGCAGATCGCGCCGATGCCCACGATCCGCACCGCCCAGTCGGCCCCCGCCGCCTTCAGGGCGCCGGTGATGGGCGCGGCGTTGTCCAGCCCGCTGTAGTGCTGCATGCCGGTCACGGTCAGCGCCACCGCCACGTACAGCACGGCGCACACGGCCACGGTGGACATCAGCGCGATCGGCAGGGTGCGCTGGGGCCGCTTGGCCTCCTCGGCGTTGCTGGCCATGATGTCGAAGCCGGAGTACGCGCCGAAGACGATCGCGCCGCCGGTCAGGATCCCGGCCGTGCCGAACGTGGCGTTCGCCCCGAGCCCGGCCCAGCCCAGCAGCGGCTGCTGCCACATGTCGCCGTCGCCGCCCACCGGTTTGGCCTCGGGGATGAACGGCGACCAGTTGGCGGGGTCGATGTGGGCCGTGCCGATGGCGAGGAAGACGACGATGGCCGCCAGCTTCACCATCGTCATCGCCGTGTTGATGCGGGACGTGGTGCGCACGCCGGAGGCGAGTACGGCGGTGAGCACCAGGATGACCAGCACGGCGGGCACGTTGACCGTCGCGTCCGGACCGGAGACCGACGCGGGGAGGTGGATCCCGAAGGTGGCCAGGAAGTCGGCGACGTACTGCGACCAGCCGCTGGCCACCGCGCCCGCGCCCATCGTCATGTCGAGGATGAGGTCCCAGCCGATGAGCCAGGCCACCAGCTCGCCCAGCGAGACGTACGCGAACGTGTAGGCGCTGCCCGCGACCGGGACGGTGCTGGCGAACTCCATGTAGCACAGCGCCACCAGCGCCGTGGCGACCGCGCCGATGGTGTACGAGAGCGCGATGCTGGGCCCGGCGTAGTTCGCGGCGGCGGTGCCGGTCAGCACGAAGATGCCCGCGCCGATGGTGACGCCGATGCCCATGAGGGTGAGTTGCAGCGGCCCCAGGGCGCGGGCCAGCCGGGTGTCGGGACCGGCGGCGTCCTCGATGGTCGCCTCGATGGATTTGGTACGCATGGCGGTGCTCGCTTTCCAGCCCGCCCGGGTCGTCAGGCCGTCGGCTGGGCGGTGAGACAGTCCGGGAGGCGTTCGGCCAGGTGCTGGTAGTCGGCGACGGTGTTGTAGAGGTGGGCGGACAGCCGCAGGAAGCCGCGGCCGTCCCATGAGGTGATGGCGGTCTCGCAGCCGGTCACGGCCGAGATGTGGCGCTGGAGGACATGGGACGCCTCGTGGTCGGCGGCGAGTCCGGTGGGCAGCGGGACCAGCCGCATCGCGGGCGCCGGGGCGCCCGCGACCTCGGCCGGATCCGCGCCCAGGGCGTCCACGAGGAGCCCCTGCGCCACCTCGGCGAGCTTCGTCATCCCGGCCCGGGCCGTGTCCCAGCCGTACGTCTCCTCGATGAACTCCAGCGCGCGCGGCGCCGCGAGCCAGGCCGTGAGGTCCACGGTGCCCTGCTCGTCGAAGCGGCGCGGGAACGGATACGGCGCGCCCCACGAGTCGGTGAGCGGCCACAGGTCCTGGGCGTCCGGACCGCGCGCGACCAGTACCGCCGTACCGCGCGGGGCGCAGCACCACTTGTGCAGATTGCCCACCCAGAAGTCGGCGTCCGCCGAGTCGCCGACCGGATCGGCCAGCATCCCGGGCGCGTGTGCGCCGTCCACCAGGACCTTCGCCCCGGCGGCGTGGGCGAGCCGGGTGATCTCGGCGACGGGGAAGAGCCGGGCGGTGGCCGAGGTGATCTGGTCGACCACGACCAGCGAGGTGGCCGGGGTGAGCGCGTCGGCGAAGACGGCCGCGATCTCCTCGGCGGTCGCGGCGAGCGGGATGTGGAGCGTACGCGTCCGGGCCCCGGACCGGGCGGCGGCCCGGGCCACGCCCATCGCGACGGCGCCGTACGCGTGATCGGTGACCAGCACCTCGCTGTCGCGGGGCAGGGCGAGGCTGTTCAGTACGGTGCTCACCCCGGCGCTCGCGTTCGGCACCAGCGCGGTGGCGTCCGCCGGAACCCGCAGCCACCGCGCCAGGGCGGCCCGCGCCTGCCCCACCCGCTCCGGCAGCCCGCGGAACCAGTCGTCCGGATTGGTCTCCATCTCGTCGCGCAGCGCCTGCTGCCGGGTGAGGGCGACGTGCGGGACGGCGCCGAACGAGCCGTGGTTGAGGTGGCGGACCGAGGGGTCCAGGGCCCAGTGCGACAGCTCGGACATAAGCTCCTTCAGGGCGGGTCTTCGGACAGGAGTTGTCCGATGACTTCGTTTGCGCTGTGAGGAACCGTAGAGGCGAGAAGCCGATAAGAACAGGCCGCGTGCGTAAAATGGCGGTAACGGCATCGCGCGATGACTTCGAGTCATCAGATGACTTTGGGAAGGGTGAGGCCGATGGCGGCAACCGATGCGGCGGCCGGCGGACTACGAGGCATGATCGCCCGTGGCGAGCTGGCCCCCGGCTCGCAGCTCCCCGCCGAGCCCGAGCTGTGCGCCCGGCTCGGCGTCTCCCGCGGCTCGCTCCGCGAGGCCGTGCGCTCGCTCGCCGCCCTCGGCATGCTGGAGTCCCGCCATGGCGCGGGCACCTTCGTCTCCGCGCTGCGCCCCGGGCAGATGCTGGCCGGGTTCGCCGCGACCGTCGACGTCCTCCCGCTGGACGGGCTACTGGAGCTTTTCGACGTACGCCGCCCCCTGGAGGCACAGGCCGCCGCGCTCGCCGCCGCCCGCGCCGACGAGCAGGTCGTGGCCCGCCTGCGCGAGCTGCAGAAACGGCTGGCGGACTCCGACGACGAGGCCGAACGGCACGCCCTGGACCGGGAGTTCCACGCGACGCTGTGCACGGCCGGCGGCAACGAGGCGCTGGCCGCGCTCATCGACGTCCTGCGCGCCCGCGGCAGCCACTACAGCATCTACGGCGTCCCCGAGGCCGACACCATCCGGCTGGCCAGCGACCTCGGGCACGAGGCGCTCATCAACGCGATGGCCGCGCGGGACCCGGCGGCCGCCGCCGCGGCCGCGACCGCCCATCTGTCCCAGACCGAGGTCTGGCTGCGGCGCTACGGCCCGCGGCCCTTCGGCTGACCTCCGGCTCAGTCGTCGATGCCGGTGCGCTCCACCCCCGCGACGATGTAGCGCTGGAGGAAGAGGAAGACCACCAGCAGCGGCACGATCGACACCGCGGCCGCCACGAACAGCTCGTGCAGATTGACGCTCTGGGCCGTGGTGAACGTCGACAGCGCGACCTGGACCGTCCACGCCTGCCGGTCCTGGCCGATGACCAGCGGCCACAGGAACGCGTTCCAGGCGCCGATGAAGACGATCGTGCCGACCGCCGCGAAGACCGGCCGCGCGTTCGGCACCACGACCTGCCAGTACGTACGCCAGTAGCCGAGCCCGTCCACCCGCGCCGCGTCCTCCAGCTCCCTCGGGAAGCCCAGGAAGTACTGGCGGAAGATGAACGCCGCGACCGCGCTGAACAGCGTCGGCACCACCAGACCGCGCAGCGTGGAGATCCAGCCGAGCGAGCTGACCAGCACGAAGCTCGGTACGAAGGTGACCGCGGCCGGGACCATGAGGGCGCCCAGGATCCAGTAGAAGACGGCGTCGGCGTGCGCGTACGGGATGCGGGCCAGCCCGTACCCGGCCAGCGAGGCGAGCAGCACGGTGCCCAGGGTGGTGAGGACGGCGATCAGCGAGGAGTTGAGCAGCGCGTGCGCCATCGGCACGTTGGGGTCCTCGAACAGCTCGCGGACGTTCGACCAGTGCAGCTCGCCGGGGAGCAGCGTCCACTCGGGCGAGGTGATGTCCGCCTCGCTGGACAGGCCGTTGCGTACGAGGAGGTAGAACGGGATCAGGAACAGCAGCGCGAGGGCGATCAGCAGCACCAGCCGCACCGCGCGCCCCACGCGAACCAGGGCGTCATGGGTGTCCGGGGAGTCGGGCACAGGGTCAGTCCTCCTTCCGGCCGAGGCCGAACCAGCGCGCCTGGATCACCGTCACCACCGCGATGAGCAGCGCCAGGATCACCGCGCCCGCGCTGCCCAGGCCCAGGTTCTGCCCCTGCCCGAGGGCCGTGTAGTAGAGGTAGACCAGCGGCGGGCGGGCGTACGGCGGATAGCCGCGCGAGTCGGCCAGCAGGTTGTAGAACTCGTCGAACGCCTGGAACGCGTTGATCACCAGCAGCAGCACCACCGCGACCGACGTCGCCCGCAGCTGCGGAAAGGTGATGTGCCGGAACACCTGCCACCCCGGCCGGGCCCCGTCCACGGCGGCCGCCTCGTACAGCCGCGGCGGGACGCGCTGCAGCCCGGCCAGGAACAGCACCATGTAGAAGCCCGCCTGAAGCCACAGCCGTACGGTGACGATCACCAGCCAGTACCAGGGCGGATCGGTGGTCGACAGCCATGCGATCTGATCGGCGCCGAACCAGCCGAGGACGGTGTTGGCCAGCCCGAACCGCACCCCGTTGAAGATCGACATCTTCCAGATCAGCGCCGCCACCACATAACTGCAGGCCACCGGCAGGAAGAACACCGACCGGAAGAACGCCTGCGCCCGCGGCAGCCGGTTCACCATCAGCGCGAGGGAGAGCGAGAGCGCGTAGGTGGCCGGGACGATGAAGGCTGTGAAGACCAGGAACGTCACCAGGCTGCCGGTGAACGCCTCGTCGCCCAGCATCGCCGTGTAGTTGTCCAGCCCGACGAAGCGGGTCGGCGCGACCGTGTTGTGGGCGTCGAAGAAGCTGAGGTAGGCGCTCCAGACGAGGGGGACGTACGTGAAGAGGGTCAGCCCGAGGACGAAGGGGCCGACGAACACCCAGAACCAGAGCGTCCGGTTCTGCCGCCCCCACACCTTCCGCGGCATCAGCTCTTCTTCTGCACGCGGCGCAGCTCCGCGGCCGTCTTACGGACCACCTTCCGCAGCTCGCTCTCCGGGTTCGCGCCGCCCTTGATGACGCGGCTCAGCGCGTCCTGGTACGCGACCTTGCTCGCGGGCGTCCACAGCAGCGGCTCGGCGTGGCCGTTCTCGGTGGCGAACCGCACCGCCTCGCCCGCCGGGCCCTGCCGCAGCTTGGCGGCCTTCTGCGCGAGCGAGATCCGGGCCGGGATGTGGAAGCCGTAGGTGAGCGCGAAGTCCTCCTGATACTCCGTCTTCTCCACCCACAGCCACTTCACGTACGCCTTCGCCAGCTCCTTGTGCCCGCTGCGCGCGCTGACCGCAGCCCCGTACGCACCCACCGGCACCGCGGGCCGCCCGTGCGCGCCCTCCCGGGGGAACGGCAGCACCCCGAAGTCGTCCCCCAGCGCCTTCTTCACCTGCGGCAGCGCCCACAGCCCCGACCACTGCATGGCCGTCAGCCCCTGCGTGAGCGCGGCCGGGTCCGACCAGTCCGAGGGCGCCCCCAGCAGCAGCGACTTCTCCGCGTACAGCTGGCGCACCTTGCCGAGCGCGCGGGCGGCGGCCGGGTCGTCGAAGCCGACCTTCCCGTCCTCGGTGATCAGCTCCAGACCGGCGGCGTTCAGCGGGGTGCCGCCGAGGACGCCCGGGCCGCCGTCGTTGCCCAGGAACAGCCCCTTGACGTCTCCAGTGGTCAGCTTCTTCGCCGCGTCGACCAGCGCGTCCAGCGTCCGGGGCGGCTCGACCCCGGCGTCCTCCAGCATGCTCCTGCGGTAGTAGAGCAGCTGCATGTCGACCACCTGCGGGATGGCCCAGACCTTGCCCCGGTACGTCTTGGGCGCCAGCACGGCCGGGTTGATGTCGTCCTTCGCCTCCTTGAGGAGGTCCGTCAGGTCGACCACCTGGCCGCCCTGGATCTGGTCCAGCGTCGGCCCGTTGACCTCGAAGACGTCCGGTCCGGACTTGGTGAGCAGCGCGGCGGCCGTCTGCTGGTCGTAGTTGCCCGGCCGCCACTGGACCTCGACCCGTGCGCCGTCGAAGTCGTCCGCGTACCGCTTCACGGCCTGCTCGGTGCCCGGCTCGCCGTACTGGTGGTACCACTGCGACAGCACCGGCTTGCCGTTTCTGTCGTCCCCGCCCCGCCCGGTGTTGGCCCCGCAGCCCGTGCCCGCCGTCCCGGCCAGGACGAGCCCGCCGCCGGTGCCGAGCAGTCTCCTACGGCTGATGGACATGGCCGCGCCCCCTCGATGCGTCGTCTCGCCTTGTCTGCCTTGTCGCTGTGTTCGCGTATGAACAACGGTCAACGATGGCGCGGGATCACGACAGATGGGTTGCGGTCGTATATCAACCTTCGCTGTCGATCTCGCTGTCGATGTCGTCGAAGACGCGCTGGGCCGTCGCGAACGCGGAGTTGGCCGCCGGGACGCCGCAGTAGATCGCGCTCTGCAGCAGCACCTCGCCGATCTCGTCGCGGGTCAGGCCATTGGTGAGCGCGGACCGGACATGCATCGCCAGCTCGGCGTCATGGCCGTGCGCGATGAGCGCGGTGAGGGTGATCGCGCTGCGCATCCGGCGGTCCAGACCGTCCCCGGTCCAGATCTCGCCCCACGCGTAGCGGGTGATGAAGTCCTGGAAGCGGGCGGTGAACGGCGTCGTACGGGCCACCGCGCGGTCCACGTGCGCGTCGCCGAGTACGGCGCGGCGTACGGCCATTCCGGCGGCGTGCCGGGTGGCGTCGTCCGTGGCCGCCGTGGTGGTCGTGTTCGCGAAGTGGGTGACCAGCGCGGAGGTGACCGCCTCCGGGCACTCCACCCCCGCGAGGTGTGCCGCGTGGGCGACCTCCACCAGGCTCGCGCCCGGTACCGCGTCCGCGATCTCGCGGGCGTGCGGGGGAGGGGTGGCCGGGTCGTCGCGGCCCGCCACGACCAGGGTGGGGGCGGTGATGGACGACAGCTCGGCCCGCAGGTCGTAGTCGGCCAGTACGTCGCAGCACGCGGCGTACCCCGCGCGGTCGGTCTCGCGCAGGTCCTGCAGCAGCGCGCGGCCTCGGGGGGTGTCGGCGAACGCCCCCGAGAACCAGAGCCCCGGCCTGCTCGCCACCATCGCCTCCGTCCCCCGCGCGCGGACGAGCTTCGCCCGCTCCCGCCAGACGGAGGGCTCGGCGAAGTGCGCCGAGGAGCAGATGACGGCGAGGGAGGTGATGCGGTCGGGGTGGTGCGCGGCGAGATGCAGCCCCACGGCCCCGCCGATGGAGATCCCCGCGTACGCGAACCTCTCCCAGCCGTGGGCGTCGGCGCTTCGCAGCACGAGCGCGGCGAGGTCGGCGATGCCGGCGCTGCCGTCGCCGGGCAGCAGCGCCGCCGATGAGCCGCCGTGGCCCGGCAGATCCCACCGCAGGGTGCGGTGCGTGCGGGCGAGAGCGGGGAGCTGCGGCTCCCAGACGGCGAGGGATGTCCCGATGGAGGGGCCGAGGATGAGGGGCGGTCCGGTGTCGGGGCCGTCGAGGGTGGTGTGGGTCACGGGGGGGCGCTCCGGGGTCTTGTTACTGTGTGCGGGCCGGGTGGGTGGTTGCGGCCGGTGTGTCCCGAAACCGGGGGCGCCGCGCCTGGCAGGGCGGGCGTTGCGGTCCCCGGGGTCTTGTTGCTGTGTGCGGGCCGGTGGGCGGTTGCGGCCGGTGTCTGTCCCCTACCCGCCCCTTCCCGAAACCAGGGGCGCTGCCCCCGGACCCCGGGGTTCGCCGCTCGGGTGCGGCCCGGTGGCCGGGTTGTGCCCACCCGTTCCTCCCCCAGCTACCGCTGGGAGGTGCCCCCTCCGCGGAACGATTGCCCACAACCGGGTGTGTACATCCGGCGTTCGGGGAGCGGGACCGCACCATCCGGGCCGCGTGCGGCCCCCCCCAGCTCCTCTGGACCGCGTGCGGCAACCCCCAGCCCCTCCGGGCGGTGATGTAGCACATCTAGCCCCTCCGGCGTTTGAGGAGCGGGGGCGCAGGGGGCGGAGCCTCGGGTCGGGTAGGGGCGGGGTGGGGGACAGGACCCCGGCGCGGGCTCACGCATCGCGGCCCAGCGCGCGGTCCACCAGGGCCGGGGCTTCGCCCAGGTAGGTGGCGGGGGTCAACAGTTCGCGCAGGCGGTCAAGGGGGAGGGCGTCCGACAGGGCCCCGGACAGGGGCGTACCCTCCCGCGCCGCCTCCGCCAAAAGCTCCTTCGCACGGGCGCGCCCCACCGCCGGGGCAAGCGCGGCGATGAGGCGTTCGCTGACGATCAGGCCGTCCGTCAGCTCCAGGTTCGTGGCCATGCGGTCGGGGAAGACCCGCAGGCCGCAGGCGAGTTCCGCGGCGTCACGGGCGGCGCCACCCGCGAGCCGCAGCAGGTCCCGCAGCGGCTGCCACTCCGCGTGCCAGGCCCCGCCGGGCCGTTCGTCCTCGGCGGCGAGCGAGCCGAGCAGGGTGGCGGCGAGGCCGGGGGCCTGGCGGGCGGCGGAGGCGATGAGGGTGGCACGTACGGGGTTGGACTTGTGCGGCATCGCGGACGAGCCGCCGCCCGTCCCCTCCGCCACCTCGCCGATCTCCGTACGGGAGAGCACCAGCACGTCGGCCGCCAGCTTCCCGAGCGCGCCGGTGGCGAAGGCGAGCGCGCAGCCGAGGTCGGCGATGGGGGTGCGCAGGGTGTGCCACGGCAGGTCGGGTTCGGCGAGCCCGGTCTCCGCCGCGAAGCGGGCCAGCAGCGGGATGCCGTCGTCGAAGGCGGCCAACGTGCCCGCCGCACCGCCCAGTTGGGCCACGGGCCGCAGCGCGGCGAGCCGGTCGCGGGCATCCAACGCCAGCGACCGCCACCCCGCCGCCTTCAGCCCGAAGGTGGTGGGGACGGCGTGCTGGGTGAGGGTGCGGCCCGGCATGGCGGTGGCGCGGTGGGCGGCGGCGAGCCGCGCCAACTCCGCCGCCGTGCGGTCGAGGTCGGCGACGATCAGCGGCAGGGCGCGGGCCGCGACCAGCATGGTGGCGGTGTCCACGATGTCCTGGCTGGTGGCGCCCCGGTGGACGTACGCGGCGGCGTCGCGGTCGTGAAGGGCCACCGCAGCGGTGAGGTCGGCGACCAGCGGGATGACGGGGTTGCCGCCGGAGCGGGCCCGGGCGGCGAGGTCGCGTACGTCGTACAGCCCGGCGCGCGCCGCGCCCGTCACCGCTGCCGCCGCCTCGGTGGGGGCCAGCGCCCGGGCGAGGGCGGCTTCGGCGTCGAGCATGGCCTGCAGGAAGGCCGTATCGCCGGTGGCGGCCTCGACCGCCGACCCGGCCCGCACGGGGGCCAGCAGCCCCGCGTCGTCACTACCTGAACTCAAGGAAAACCGTCTCTCCCTCACCCTGTAGGCGGATGTCGAAGCGGTACGTCCCCGGCTGGGGATCCGCCGTCGCCACCAGGGTCTCCCGGCGGGCCGGATCCAGCGCGGCGAGGAGTGGGTCGGCGGCGCCCCGCCGGACGTCCTCGGGGAGGTACAGGCGGGTGTAGAGGTGGTGCAGCAGCCCCCGGGCGTGGACGCACACGCTGATGTACGGGACGGCCGGAGCGCCGGGGCGGAGCGTACGGGCCGCCCAGTGGCCGTCGGCGTCGGTGGCGATGCGCCCGAAGCCGGTGAAGTCGACGCCGTTGCGCCCGGCGAAGCCGCCGGTCACCGGGTCGCGGCGCATCGATCCCGGCGCGCCGGACAGCGAGCCGTCCGGGCCCGCCTGCCACAGCTCGATCAGGGCGTCGGGCACGGGCGCCCCCGTGCCGTCGTAGACCCGGCCGTGCACGGTGATGGCGTCCGGGTGGCCCACGGGGGCGAGGTCGCCGCCGCCGGGGAAGGGGAGCGCGTAGCCGTAGAAGGGGCCGACGGTGTGGGACGGGGTGGGGGAGAGCTGGGTCATCAGCGGCCTTCCTCGATCCAGGTGGCTGACGGCCCGTCCAGCACGATGTCCCAGCGGTAGCCGAGCGACCATTCGGGCTGGGACAGCGCGTGGTCGTAGGCCGCCACGAGCCGCTGCCGCGCCGATTCGTCCGTCACGGACTGCAGGATCGGGTCGTAGACGAAGAGCGGGTCGCCGGGGAAGTACATCTGGGTGATGAGGCGCTGGGTGAACGCCGAACCGAAGAGGGAGAAGTGGAGGTGCGCGGGGCGCCACGCGTTCTCGTGGTTGCGCCACGGATAGGCGCCGGGCTTGATGGTGGTGAAGCGGTACGAGCCGTCGTCGCCGGTCAGGGTGCGTCCGACGCCGGTGAAGTTGGGGTCCAGCGGCGCCGGATGCTGGTCGCGGAGGTGGGCGTATCGCCCGGCCGCGTTGGCCTGCCACAGCTCGATGAGCTGGCCGCGCACCGGCCGTCCGTGGCTGTCCAGCAGGCGGCCGGAGACGGTGATGCGCTCGCCGAGCGGTTCGCCCTGGTGCTGGATGGTGAGGTCGTTGTCGACATCGGTGATGTCGGTGTGGCCGAAGACGGGCGTGTGCAGTTCGACGGTCTCGGGGTCGCCCTGCACCGCGACCAGCGGCTGCTGGGGGTGGCGCAGCAGGCTGCTGCGGTACGGGGCGAAGTCGCGCGCGGGGTGGTCGGCGGCGGGGGCGCCGTCGGCCCGCGCCTTGTCGTACGCGGCGCGGCTGTCGGCGAGTTCGCGGTCGATGTCGGCTTGGGTGAGTGCCATGGGAGCGTGCGCCTTACCTTTCGAGGACGAGTTACCGCTCAAGTGCGCGTTACCGTTCGAGGACGAGGGCGAGGCCCTGCCCGACGCCGATGCACAGGGATGCCACGCCCGTGCCCGAGCCCGCCGCGGCGAGCTGGTGGGCGACGGCTCCGGCGAGGCGGGCGCCGGAGGCGCCGAGGGGGTGGCCGATGGCGATGGCGCCGCCGCGCGGGTTGACCAGGGCGGGGTCGAGGCCGGGCCATTCGGCGAGACAGCCGAGCGCCTGGGCGGCGAACGCCTCGTTCAGCTCCAGGGTGGTCAGGTCGGCGAACGAGCGGCCCGCCTTGGCGAGGGCGCGGCGTACGGCCTCGACGGGGCCGAGGCCGAAGTACTGCGGTTCGATGCCGGTGACGGCGGAGGCGCCGATCCGGGCCAGGGGCTCGCGCCCGGTGGCCTTCAGTCCCTCCTCGTCCACGAGCAGCAGGGCAGCGGCGCCGTCGTTGAGCGGGGAGGAGTTGCCCGCGGTGACGGTGCCCGTGTCCGTGGGCCGGAAGGCGGGCTTCAGCTTGGCCAGCGACTCCATCGACGTCGTGTCGCGGATGGTTTCGTCGCGGAGGAGGTCGGTGTCCGGGTACGGCAGCACCTCGGCGTCGTACGCGCCGTCCTTCCACGCCCGCGCCGCCTTCTCGTGGCTGGCGAGCGCGAACGCGTCCTGTGCCTCGCGGCCGATGCCGTGCTTGTCGGCGATCAGCTCGGCGCCCTCGCCGAGGCCGACGGTCCACTCGGGCGGCATGTCGGGGTTGGTCATGCGCCAGCCGAGGGTGGTGGAGTACAGCTGCTGATGCCCGGCGGGGAAGGCGCGTTCGGGCTTCTGCAGCACCCAGGGGGCGCGCGACATGGACTCCACGCCGCCCGCGAGCGCGATATGCGCGTCGCCGACGGCGATGGCGCGGGCCGCCTGCAGCACGGCCTCAAGCCCGGAGGCGCACAGCCGGTTGACGGTCGCGCCGGGCACGGTGACCGGGAGCCCGGCGAGCAGCACGGCCATGCGGGCGACGTCGCGGTTGTCCTCGCCCGCGCCGTTGGCGTTGCCGAGGTAGACGTCGTCGATACGGGCCGGGTCGAGGCCGGGCGTACGGGCGAGGAGGCCGCGGACGACATGGGCGGCGAGGTCGTCGGGGCGCACGCCCGCGAGCCCGCCGCCGTACTTGCCGACGGGCGTGCGGACGGCGTCCACGATGTAGACGTCACGCAAGGCGGTCATCATGCGTCCTTCCCGGCGGCCTTGAGCGCGCGCAGCGCCGCCAGTTCGTCGGGGGTCGGCGGCTCGGTGGTGCCCACGGTGCCGGCGACCGTCAGCTCCCAGCCGGTGGCCTCCCGCACCCGCTCCACGGTGACGCCCGGGTGCAGCTCGGTCAGCACCAGCTCGGCGGTGGCCGGGTCGGGGCGCAGGATGCCGAGGTCGGTGATGACGGCGACCGGGCCCGCGCCGGGCATGCCGAGCTTCGTACGGTCGCCGGGGCCGCTGCCGTGGCCCATGGTGGTCACGAAGTCGAGTTGCCGCACGAAGTTGCGGGTGGAGTGGCGCAGCACCATCAGCACCCGGCCGCAGTTGGAGGCGATCTCGGGGGCGCCGCCCGCGCCGGGCAGCCGCCCCTCGGGTTTGTCCGGACCGCGGTCCACGACGGTGGTGTTGATGTTGGCGTACGCGTCGACCTGGGCGGCGCCGAGGAAGCCGACGTCGATCCGGCCGCCCTGGAGCCAGTAGTTGAACATCTCGGGCACCGGGACCACGGAGTCGGCGGTCTCCGCGAGTTCGCCGTCGCCGATCGACAGGGGGAGCCGGGTCGGCTTGGAGCCGATGGTGCCGGACTCGTAGATGAGGACCAGGCCGGGGTTGACGGTGGCGCGGGCGAGGTTGGCGGCGGTGCTGGGGAGGCCGATGCCGACGAAGCACGTCCGGGCCCCGGCGAGGGCGCGGGCGGCGTTGACCTCCATCAGCTCGTCGCGCGTGAAGTCGGTCATCGGGCAACAGCCTCTTCCGTGCGCACGTTCTCCTCGATCCACCGTGTGAAGGTCTCGCGGTCCCGGGCGATCGGGTCCCACGCCTGGTAGAAGGCGTTGTCGCGGACCGAGTACCCGGTGGCGTACGAGGGGTGCGCGCCGCCGGGGACGACCGACACCGCGTCGATCACCCAGGTCGGCAGGACGATCCCGCCCGGCCGCGGCTCCAGCTCATCGACGATCTCCTCGACCGTCACCAGCACCCGCTCGGCGGCCAGCGCGGCTTCCTTCTGCACCCCGGTCAGGCCCCACAGCTGGACGTTGCCCGCGCGGTCGGCCCGCTGGGCGTGGATCACGGTGACGTCCGGGTTGAGGGCGGCGACGGCGGCCAGCTCCTCGCCGGTGAAGGGGCAGGTGACGGTGGAGATGGTGTCCGTACGGGTCGGGATGTCGCTGCCGCGGTAGCCGCGCAGCACGGCGAACGGCAGCTTGGACGCCCCCGCCACATAGCGGTTGGCCATGCCCGCGTGGCTGTGCTCGTCCAGCTCCAGGGGCCGGGGCCAGCCGTTCTCCACGGCGTCGCGGAAGCGGTGCAGTGAGCCGACGCCGGGGTTTCCGCCCCAGGAGAAGACCAGCTTGCGGACGAGTCCAGCGCCGATGAGCTGGTCGTAGACGACGTCGGGGGTCATGCGGACGAGGGTGAGGTCGGTGATGCCCTGGCGGATGACCTCGTGCGCGGCGGCGTACGGGATCAGGTGGGTGAAGCCCTCCATCGCGACGGTGTCCCCGTCGTGGAGGAGGTCCGCCACGGCGTCGTGCAGGCTTCGGATGTCGGCCATCGTCACTCCGCGGTGATCGCACACGTTCGCAGACCGTCTCGGAATGCTCAGTGTGCTGACTATTTTCTTGCCGTTCCCGAACGTTCCCATCGCTCGGTGTGCTCGTCAAGGGAGTCCGGGGGGAGTCTAGGGCGAATGTTCGCCGCTCGACACCGGTGCTTCCACAGGGCAGAATCGTTCAGTACACGAACCAAACGCTCCGGACAGGGGAGGTCAGGGCATGGGTGCGGTCGATCTCAACACTCACCCCGGGCATCTGGCCCGCCGCCTCCAGCAGGCGCACTCGCTGCTGTGGGGCGCGATGGTCTCCGAGGAGACGACCTCGCCGCAGTTCGCGGTGCTCAACGCGCTGGTCGAGAAGCCGGACATCGACCAGCGGACCCTGAGTGAACACGTCCACCTGGACCGCTCCACGATCGCCGACGTGGTCGCCCGGCTCGGGCGGCGCGGGCTGCTGGAGCGGGTCCGCGATCCGCGCGACGGGCGGCGCAACGTCCTCAAGCTGACGGATGAGGGCGTGCGGCTGCACCGGAAGCTGGTGACGCGGACGGCGCGGATGAACCGGGTGTTCCTGGCGCCGCTGGCGGAGGACGAGCGGGAGCTGCTGCTGCGGCTGATCGGGCGGGTGGCGGACGCGGCGGAGGAGCTGCGGTCGTAGCACCCGTCGGCGCCGCGGGCTCTATGGGCTCTACGGGCTCCGGGCGCTGCGGGCGCTATGGGTTCTACGGGGTGAAACCCCTGGTCACCCCTCCGTGGGGAGCGCGCCCAGGCCGCCCGCCACCGTACGTGCCGCGGCGGTCAGCGAGGCCACGAACCTCGGCAGCCGCTCCGGCGTGAAGCGGACCGACGGGCCGCCGAAGGAGAGCGCCGCGACCACCTCGCCGCCCCGGCCGCGGACGGGGACGGCCACCGAGGACAGACCCTCCTCGTGTTCGCCGTGGCTCACCGCGTATCCCTGGCGGGCCGTCTCCGCCGCCCAGTGGCGCAGCGTTTCGACGTGCGCCGGGCCGGTCGGGGAGCGCTGGGCGATCCGGTCCAGAAGGGCATCGTCGGCGCCGAGGAGCAGGACCTTGGACGGCCCGCCCGCCCACAGTGGCAGCTCGTCCCCGACCTGCACGATGTGGCGCAGCGCCTGCGGCCCCTCCTCCTGGGCGACGCAGACGCGGTGCACATCGCGCCGTACGTACAGATGCACCGTCTCCCGGTGCTCGGCGGCCAGCTCGCGCAGGGCCCGCCGGGCCGGGGCGGGCAGGCGCCAGCCCTGGTCCGCCATGCGGACCCAGCGCAGGAAGGTGGGCCCGGCGGTGTAGCGGCCGTGTTCGTCGAGCCAGAGCAGCCCGTTGAGGCGCAGGGTCTGCAGGATGCGCAGGACGGTCGTCTTCGGCAGTCCGCTGGCCTCGACGATCTCGCGGATGGACAGGGCGGGGCGGTGCTCGCTGAAGAGGCCGAGGAGGTCGATGGCCCGCTGGACGGTCCGCATGCCGCCGCTGCCACTGCCGGACTCCGCGTCCTTGCCCATGCCGCCAACTCCTCGCACTGGTCCGTCGGCTGGTCCACCGACGGCCCCAGTATGGGCCCAGGTCCGCTGCGCGGACCAGCGGCTTCGGCGCTGGCAAGGGCGTTCGGGCACGTCAGAGCGGTACCCGGGGGTCGCGGCCCGCTTCATATCGCGGATACTCGTCCGCAACCTCTTGTCGATGCTCAGCATACGTCCTATCGTCACCGTCACTCGGACCTCAGGGTCCATCCAGCGGACCAATCTCAGGAGTCACGGTGAAAGCAGCCGTTCTCACCGCACCCCGCCGCCTCCGGATCGCCGATGACTGGCCGGAGCCCGTTTGCGGCCCCCACGATGTCCTCGTCCAGCTCGACGGCATGGGGATCTGCGGTTCCGACCTGGCCGTCTTCGACGGCACCCGGCAGGTCCCCGACCTCCCCTGGGTGGTCGGCCACGAAGGCTTCGGCCGGATCGTCGCCGTCGGCGCCCGGGCCACCGCGGCCCCCGCTCCCGGGACGCGCGTCGTCATCGAGCCCAACTACGCCTGTCTCCAGTGCCCCGAATGCGCCCGCGGGCTCACCTCCGCCTGCGCCAAGCGCACCATCGTCGGCATGAACGCCCCCGGCCTCCTCGCCGAGCGCGTCGCCGTTCCCGCCGCCTTCGCCCACCCGGTCCCGGCGTCCGCCCGCGATGTCGACCTGGCCTGCGCCGAGCCGTACACGGTGGCCCGTACCGCCGTACGCCGCGGGGGCGTCACCGCCGACGACAAGACCCTCGTCGTCGGCGCGGGCGCCCAGGGGCTGCTGCTCTGCCAGGCGCTGCTGGCCATCGGCGTACGCCCGGCCGTCGTCGAGCCCCATCCGCTCCGCCTGGCGCGCGCCGTGGAGCTGGGCGCCCGCGCGGCGGCCGACGGCGAGGGCGGGTTCGGGTACGTCTTCGAGTCGTCCGGCGCCGAGCCCGCGCTGCGCGCCGCGCTGGACCGTACGGCGCCGGGCGCCACGTTCGTCCTGGTCGGGCTGGGTGCCTCCGCCCTGCCGCTCACCCTCAATCAGGTCGTCCGCGCACAGCTCACCCTCCGCGGCTCGCTCATCTACGACCACCCCGGCGACTTCACCGCCGCTCTGGCCGACATCGCCTCGGGCGCGGTACGGCCCGGCGCCTCGATCGACGCGGGCTTCCCGCTGGAGCGTGCGCAGGAGGCGTTCGCCGGGGCCCGGGAACGGGCGGGCAAGACCTGGATCTCGCTCACCGCAACCGACTGAGCCGCCTTCCCCCTCCCCCCGCGTCCCCCTCTCCCCGCGTCCCCCTCCCCGCCCTGAGGCCGCCCTCAGACCGCCCTGAGACGAAGGAGTCTCGCCATGAGCACCACCGGCACGCCCGCCACCGTGTCCCCGCCCCTCGTCCCCGACTCCGCCCGCCCGGCTGTCAGCCGGGCCCGCTACGGGCTGCTCACCTCCCTCTTCATCATCACTGCGATCAACTACCTGGACCGGACGAACCTTTCGGTCGCCCTCCCGCACATCAAGGACGACCTCCACCTCACCGCCACCCAGCAGGGCATCCTGCTGTCCTCCTTCGGCTGGGCCTATCTGCTCCTCCAGATCCCCACCGGGCGGCTCATCGACAAGGCCGGAGCCAAGCTGGCGTTCGGATACGCGCTGATCGGCTGGTCGCTCGCGACCGCCGCCGTAACCCTCTCGCGCGGCTTCGGCTCGCTCGTCGGGATCCGGGTCGCGCTCGGCGCCTTCGAGGCACCGGCGTTCCCGTCCAACAACCGGCTGGTGGTCAACTGGTTCCCGGGCAGCGAGCGCGGCCGGGCCACCGCCACGTACACCTCCGGCGAGTACATCGGGCTCGCGGTCGCCGCGCCCGTTCTGTCGCTGCTCACCGTGCACTTCGGCTGGCGCTCGGTGTTCCTGGTCACCGGGGCGGTCGGGCTGCTCTTCTCCGTCGTCTGGTTCCGCCGGGTGTACGACCGTCCCGAGCAGAGCCCGAAGGTCAGCGTCGAGGAACTGGCCCACATCCAGCAGCCCGACGAGCGGGAGCCGTCCGACGCCGCGGAGAAGGCGTCCGAGGCGGAACTCTCCACCCTGCGCGCCGATCTGCGGGTGCTCTTCACCAACAAGCGGCTGTGGGGCATGTACATAGGGCAGTTCGCCAGCGCCTCCGTCCTCTTCTTCTTCCTCACCTGGTTCCCCAGCTATCTGGTGGAGGAGAAGGGGATGGGCATCATCAAGGCCGGGTTCTGGGCCTCCGCGCCCTACCTCGCGGCGCTGGTCGGCACGCTGGCGGGCGGCGCCTGGTCGGACCGGATGCTGAACAACGGCCGGTCCCGCACGGTCGCCCGCAAGCTTCCGGTGATGATCGGCTTCGTACTCGCCTCGATCATCGTCTGCGCGAACTTCACCGACTCCGCGCCGCTCGTCATCACCTTCATGTCGATCGCGTTCTTCGCCCAGGGGCTGATGCAGAACAGCTGGGCGCTGTTCGCGGACTCCGTCCCGCGGCGGCTCACCGGCACCGGCGGCGGCGTCTTCAACTTCATGGCCAACGCGGGCGGTGTGCTCACCCCGCTCGTCATCGGCTTCATCGTCGACGGGACCGGCTCCTTCGCCTGGGCGCTGGGTTACATCGGGATCGTCGTCGCCGTGGGGCTGGTGGCGTACGCGCTGCTCATCGACCGCGTGGAGCGCATCGAAGCATGACCGTTGGTCCGCTGTGCGGACCATGTGACCCATTCAGCGGTCCTCGACGCTACGATGGCCGGGTGACCGTGACCCCAGAACACCCCACCCCCGCCGACTGGTGGGTGACCGCGGACCAGTCGCTCACCCTCGTCGGCCACCACACCGACGCCGCCCACACCGCACCCGATCTGCTCGCCACCCTGAGCCGGATCGGCGAGGCCCGCCGAGCCACCGACCACGCGCTCGGCGCCGCGGTCCACGCGCTGCTCGCCTCGGGCCGTACGTGGGACGAGATCGCGGATGCGCTCGGCCACCCCGACGCCGCATCCGCCCGGCAGGCCACCGCCGCCGCTCTGGACGGCGCCCGCCGCGCACTGGACGGCCGTATCGGCCACCACCGAGCCACCTGACGGACCGAGAAGCCGCCGACGGGGCGATTTGGGCCGATTCGTCAATGGGTGACGGAATCTCAGAACATTGACAGTGGCTACTCATTGGTCACAGGTTCCACAGGAATTTACCGATCCCTTCACAACTTCCCCACATGTGGAGTCTAGGTTCTCCATAATTCATTCGACGCCCACGGGGAGGGATGCCACGGTGCCCGGAATCGACGAGTGCCTGCTGGAGGCCATGAAACTGCCCGGCGCCCGGGGTGCCGCCGTGGTCGACTGGACCAGCGGTCTGGCTCTGGGCACGGTCGGGGAGTCGCCGAGCGGCGACCACGAGGCCACGGCGGCCGAGACGGCGGAACTCGCGCGGATGGCGGCGGAATACCCGTCCTTCGCCCCCGCCGACGGCTCCGACTGGTCGGACGAGGACATTCCCGTCAACGATCTGATCGTCAGCAACCGCGACAGCTACCACGTGCTCCAGTTCGTCCGTACCACCTTCGACAGCAGTGTCTTTCTTCACCTGTGGCTCGGCCGTACGGAGGGCAATCTCGCCCTGGCCCGCATCCGGCTGGGCGAGATGGCGCGGCAACTGGTGCTGGGGTGAGCGCGTTGCGGGCACGATCTGCCAGCCTGCCCCGGCGGCGCCCCGCGACCCCCGCCGACAGCGCTCCGCCCGGCTCGCCCATGCTGCACCGGCTCGCCGCCGAGAAGGCCACCGGCTCCTTCATGCGGGAGCGGGGCACGCTGCATCTCGCCGACGGACACGTGATCCACGCGGAGAGCCCGGACACCCCCGATTTCGAGCTGCTGCTCACCGCGGGCGGCGCCCTGTCCCCCGAGGCGTGGCGGCAAGCCCTTGACGAAGCCGGGCCCGCACAGCGGGTGGGGCGGTTCCTGGTGGACAGCGGTCGCTTCCCCGAAGGGGCGTTGGAACTGTGCCACCTCGGGGCGCTGTACGACGCGGCGTTCTTCGTCCTCGCCTCGGACGGTGGCCCGGCCCGCTTCCGGTACGGGGCCGCGCACTGGATGGGAGCCGTGCGCCCGGTGCCGGTCGGCGCGGTGCAGCGAGAGACATCGCGCCGACGGAAGCTGCTGCAGGAGATCTGGCCGGAGGGGCGAGCGGACACCGAACCGCTCCTACGGACCGGCCTCCCCCTCGACGCGAACGTGCCGCGGCGGCAGCGCGAGGTCCTCGAACACGTCGACGGGGTACGCACCGCGGCCGATATCTCCCGCCTCCTGGGCCGCCCCGCCTTCCACACGCTCGTCGACGTCCGCCGGCTCGCCGCCGCGGGCATCGTGACGACGGCCCAGCCGACCCGTCCGACCCAGCCGACCCAGCCGACCCGTCCGGCCCGGCGGCCGCCGCGGCCCGGCGCCGCGGCCACCCCGCCTCCGGACACGTCCCCCGGCCCCGACATCAGCCTCCTGCGTCGGCTCAGGAACGCCTTGGAGGGCCTGTGATCCGCACGCTCGGACAGCGTGCCGAAAGGAGACAGCTCATGTCGGCCGAGGCGGAAATCCTCGACGAACTCCACCGGCTCCGGTCCCGCATGCCGCAGCTGACCGGCGCGCTCGTGGCCAGCGTCGACGGCCTCGTGCTGGCGCAGGACACCCGGGGCGTCGAGCCGGAGGGAGTGGCCGCCCTCACCGCGGCCGCCCTGGGCATCGCCCTGCGGCTCACCGACGCCACTGGGCAGGGCGGCTTCCGTGAACTCCTCATCCGCAGCGACCACGGCTATCTGGCCACCTACGCCGCCGGACCGTCCGCCGTGCTGACCCTGCTGGCCGAGGGACAGGTGAACGTCGGCCGACTGCATCTGGAGGGACGCCGCTCCAGCGGGCGCATCAGCGAACTGGTGGCGGGCGGCGTTCAGCAGCCCGACCGCCCCCGCGGCGGGCCGGCCGCCGCCACCGACCCGCCCCCCTTGCCCGTACGGCCCACCTCCCGACGCACGGGAGGGTCCCGCACCCGCTCCCGGCGCCCGGCCACGGGGGAGCCCCCGACGTAGAAGCCGCGCGCCTCGCACCGCACAACACCGCAACCCGAAGGGAACGACACCCGCCATGGCGAACACCGAAACAGCACTGAAGGACGCGCTCTCGACGATCGAGGGCGCCACCGGAGCCGCGCTCGTCGACTACACCAGCGGGATGGCGCTGGGAACCGCCGGAGGCGGCGCCAGCTTCGACCTGAACGTGGCGGCCGCGGGCAACACCGATGTCGTCCGCGCCAAGCTGCGCACCATGGAACACCTCGGCATCCAGGACGAGATCGAGGACATCCTCATCACCCTGGGCACCCAGTACCACCTGATCCGGCTGCTCAAGAGCCGCGGAGGCAACGGCCTCTTCCTCTACCTCGTACTGGACTCCGGACGCGCGAACCTGGCGATGGCCCGCCACCAGCTCAGAAAGATAGAGGCCGAGCTGGAGGTCTGAGCAACCGGAGCAGCGGCTCCTCAGCGGCCGAGGGCCCCGATCACCACCGTGGCCTCCCGCTCCTCGCACACCTCCACCCGCGGGACCAGCCCGTCCCCGGCGACGATGTCGAGCGCGCGCGACGCCTGCCGTTCGCTCGTCTCGAACAGCAGACTGCCGCCCGGCGCCAGCCACCCCGGCGCCCCGGCGGTCACCCGGCGCAGTACGTCGAGCCCGTCCGCGCCACCGTCCAGCGCCACCCGCGCCTCATGGACCCGCGCCTCCGGCGGCAGCAGCCCGACCTCCTCGGTGGGCACGTACGGCACATTGGCCAGCAGCACATCGACCCGGCCGCGCAGCGCGGCGGGCAGCGGCTCGTAGAGATCACCCTCGTACACCGCCCCGCCCGCGGGCTCGACGTTACGACGGGCGCAGCGCACCGCGGCCGGGTCGATGTCGGCCGCGTACCACTCGGCCCGGCCGCCCAGCGCCGCCACCAGCGCGGCCCCCAGCGCGCCCGACCCGCAGCACAGATCGACCACCACGGCCCCGGCGCGCGCCAGCGCGGCCGCCCGCTCGACCAGGAACTCCGTACGCCGCCGCGGTACGAACACCCCGGCGTCCACGGATATCCGCAGCCCCCGGAACTCCGCCCAGCCCAGAACATGCTCCAGCGGCAGCCCGGCGGCGCGCCGGTCCACCATGGCGTCGAGTTCGGCGGGGCCACGGGCGGTGGCGAGGATCAGCCGCGCCTCGTCCTCGGCGAACACGCACCCGGCGGCGCGGAGTCTGGTGACGACGGTGGAAAAGGTGACAAGTGAAGGTGCCGACATGGAAGCCTGGAAGCCTTTCGGAATCCCCGAGGGCGCTCCCGGCGGTCAGCTATTCCGCGAAACCCCGAGGCGAGAGCACCCAGCCTGAACTGGCGTTGATGGGTCTCACCTCCTAGACGCGTACGAGTGACCGCCACATTACCCGATCAGCCGCGGCTCCCGAGCGCCGCGTAGCGCACGCCCGTGAGCTGTTCCGAGGCCGCCCACAGCTGGCGGGACGCCTTGTCGCTGCGGGTCCACTTGGCGCGGGCCGCGTGGGTGGGGGAGCCGGGGCGGAGGCCCTGGAGGGGTGGGCCGACGTAGTCGTCCTGCTGGATGCCGGGGGCGGTGGCCGCGTAGAGGGCGGGGAGGGCGCCGCGCTCCGGGGGCTGGGCGAAGTAGCGGTTGCCGATCTCCATGAAGCGTTCCTTCGCCCGGTGGCCCTCCATTTTCGGGGCGACGGACATGAGGTTGGTCGCGGCGTAGCCGGGGTGGGCGGCGGCGGCCACCAGCGGGGCGTTCGCGGTGCGCAGCCGCTGGGCCAGTTCGTGGGTGAAGAGGAGGTTGGCGGACTTGGAGCGGGCGTAGGCGGCCCAGCGCCGGTATCTGCGCTGCATGGAGAGGTCGGCCGGATCGACCGTGCCGAGCAGATGCATGAAGCTGGAGACGGTGACCACGCGGGCGCCCGGCCCGGCCGCCAGCAGCTTCGGCAGCAGCAGCCCGGTGAGCGCGAAATGGCCGAGGTGGTTGACGCCGAACTGCATCTCGAAGCCGTCGGCGGTCCTGCGGTAGGGGAGGGCCATCACGCCCGCGTTGTTGATCAGGAGGTCCAGCCGGTCGCCCTGGTACTCGGCCGCGAAGGCCCGTACGGAGGACAGATCGGCCAGGTCCAGCGGCGCGAACCGCACCGCCGCGCCCGGTGCCTCGGCCCGGATGCGCTCCTCGGCGTCCTTGCCGCGCCCCGCGTCCCGGCAGGCCAGCACCACCTGGGCGCCGCGCCGGGCCAGTTCGCGGGCGGTGGCGTAGCCGAGGCCGCTGTTGGCCCCGGTCACCACGGCGGTGCGGCCGGTCTGGTCGGGGATGTCGCTCGCGGTCCAGCCCTTCATCGACGCGCTCCTTCGAGGTGATCCCGGTGGTGGGGTGGCGCTGGGGACGAACATGCCACGGCCGCCCTTCGCACACCAGAACGCCGCTGTCGGACCCATGAGGCAGGATCTCCCTATGACGCGATCGAACGGGGGAGGGCCGATGGCGGACGCGCGGACGGCTCTGGACGACTACAAGGTGGTGCCCGCGCTGACCGGGCTCGTCGACGGCATGGGCATGTGGAAGCCCGGGGCGCTCGCCGCCATCGAGCGGACCGGGGCCTATCTGCGGGGCACCTGGGATCCGGCGGAGCCGGGGGACGGGCCCGGGAATGCCGGTGAGGGGTCGTGGACGCGGTTCATCGGGCGGATCGGGGCCGTCGCGCTGCGGGCGGCCGCCGCGTCCACGCGGGACGAGCGGCGGGAGCGGCAGCTGGCGCTGCTGGAGGTGTGGGCGGACAGCCCGTTCGCCGACCCGGGGGCCCGGCTGCGTACCGGGACGGTGGCCACCGAGCGGACGGCGGTGCGCGACGAGCACGGGGCGGCCGTCTGCGTGGGGTGGGGCGGCGAGGGGCTGCGCCGGTTCGTCGATCTGCGCACCGGGGACGCGGAGCCGCCGAGCCTCGGGGAGATCGCGGAGGTCGCCGAGGTGCCGCGCGGCTGGGGCAGCGCGGAGCAGGTGCGGCGGCTGGTGGCGCTGGTGCGGGAGCGGGGGCCCGTGCCGTGGGACCGGGAGGCGGTGGCCCTGCTGCGGGACGGTACGGGGCTGAGCAGAGCGGCGGCGTCGCTCGCGCTGGCCGGGATGCTCGAATTGTCGTACGTCCCGTTCCTCGACGCCGGTGAGCGGACGACGCTGCGGCTGAAGATGGGCGAAGCCGAGGACGGCAACAGCGAGTTGTGGCGGCTCGGCACGGCGGGGCGGCTGGAGGTGGCGGCGGACGTCCTGCCGGAGGATCCGGCCGACCTGTGGGAGCCGGGCGGGATGCGGCCGGTGGCCGAGCGGATCGCCGAGCAGTGGCGGGCGCGGTTCGGGCGGCGCACGGTGGTGTCGGAGCGCACGCTGGGCGCGGTCATCGACCAGGGGACGTTCCCGCTGTCCGCGTCCCGCTTCTGCGCCACGCTCACCGACCCCGCCGGGGAGCCCACGCTCTCCGCCGGCCTCGACACCTGGCTCCGCAGGACCGACTACGGATGCTCCGCGGCCGACGAGCACTGGCAGATCGTACGGTTCGGGGAGCTGCTGAGCGGCGGCGTCCACAACCTCCCCTGGGCCTACGCCGAGCTGCCCGCAGGTGATCCGGTCCGGGACGGGGTGCCCGGCTTCGTCCGGCTGATGAAGGACCGGCTGAACCACCCGGGGCTGCTGCTGGACGCCGGGTATTTCCGCCACACCGGGGACGAGCCGATCACGGAGCTGCGCGAGGTGTTCGGCGGCTGCCCGTACGCCGGGCCGGAGCGGCTGGACGTCGCCACGGTGGACGACGGGCTCACCGTGGGCGCCGAGGGCACCATCGACCGGCGTGGCTACCGGGGCAACACCCATCTGTACTTCCGCCCGGCGCTCTATGGGGACGACGAGCGCTCCAAGCGGCTGTCGGCGGCGTCCGCGCCCGGGGTCGGCCGCCGGGAGCTGGAGATCGTGGAGTGGCTGCGCGGTCCGGTCTGCGCCCGCATCGTCGACCGGATCGCCTCCGGGGCGCTGCCCGCCGGGCGGTACGAGGCGGATCCGGCGGCCTCGGCCCCCGGCGTGGTGGCATCGGTGGCCGAGGCGCTGGGCCTCGACCAGGACCCGGCGGCCCTCTATCTGCAGCTCCTGGTCCTGCCCCGGCCGACCGACCGCGGCGTCCGCCTCTGGAACGGCTGGACGGCCGCCCGCCACCAGGAGGCCGCCGCCGCGCTCGTCGCCCGCGGGCTGGCGGTCGAGGACAAGCGGGCCCGGGCCGGGCGCGGGGTCTTCCTGCCCGGCGACTGGGCGCCCGCGCCGAAGAAGTTCTACCGGCCGATCGAGGTGTGGAAGGCGGACCTCCTCGGTCTGCGGCTGCGCTACGGCGGACGCGTGGAGGACAAGCTCCCGCTGCCCGCCCGCACGCTGCCCGAGCTGTTCGAGGAAGCCTGGGCGCGGGTGGAGGCGGGGGAGGGCCCGCGCTGACGGCCCCGCCCCGCCGCACATCTACTTCACCCGTGCCTCGCACACCAGCCGCCGCCGGTGGTCCACCCGGCGCTCGGGCCCGGTCAGCGTCAGCGGGACGGTGTGGCGTACGTCGGCGTCGGCGCTGGAGGACGCCAACCGCAGCTCCAGCGCGCCCGGTTCCACGATCCGGCCGCCGTCCCGGTCCACCGGGTATGAGGCGAGGTCGGCGTGGAAGGTGAAGTGCACCTCGGCCGACTCGCCCGGCCCGAGCGGCACCCGGGTGTAGCCGACCAGCCGCGCCACCGGGCGGGCGGTGCGGGCCACCGGGTCGTGCAGATACAGCTGCACGACCTCGGTACCGGCCCGGTCGCCGGTGTTGCGCACGGTCAGCCGTACCGTCGTCTCGCCGTCCGTCGCCACCTCGGCGGCGTCGGCCTCCGGCCGCTCCCAGGCGAACGAGGTGTACGTCAGCCCGTGGCCGAAGGGGAACAGCGGGGTCGGGTCGACGGTGCTGGCGTCGCCGAGGCGGCCGAGCGGGGGCTGCAGATACGTCCAGGGCTGGCCGCCCGGCGCGTACGGCACGCTCACCGGCAGCCGCCCGGACGGACTGACGCGCCCGCCCAGCACCCCGGCCACCGCCGGGCCGCCCTCCTCGCCGGGGAAGAACGCCTGCACCGCGGCGGCCAGCAGCCCCGACCAGCGGCCGAGGGCGTAGGGGCGGCCGGTGAGGAGCACCAGCACCACGGGCGTCCCGGTGGCCAGCAGGGTGTCCAGCAACGCGCCCTGGTCACCGGGGAGTTCGAGGTCGGCGGCGTCGCATCCCTCGCCCGAGGTGCCGCGCCCGAAGAGCCCGGAGCGGTCGCCGAGCACCGCCACGCACACCTCGGCGTCCGCCGCCATCCGGGCCGCCTGCGCCAACCGGCTCTCGGCGGTGAGCGCCGCCGAGCCCGCCGAGCCGGGACCGGCCGGGGAGGCGGGCGCCGGGCCGGGCGCGGCGCACCCCTCGGCGTGGCTGATCCGGGCGCCGGGCAGCTCGGCGCGCAGCGCGGCGAGCAGCGTCGGCACCTCGACACCCATGGGCAGATCGGGGTGTTCGATGCCGACATGGCGGGGGAAGGTGTAGCAGCCGAGCATGGCGGCGGGGTCGTCGGCGAGCGGTCCGACGACGGCGATACGGGCGTCGGGCGCCAGCGGCAGCACATCCCCGTCGTTGGAGAGCAGCACCACGGACTCCTCGGCCAGCTGCCGCGCGACGGCCCGCATCGCGGGCGGATCGAGATCCACTGGCGAGGTCGCGAGCGCGGGCGGCTCCGGCGACCAGTCCGGGTCCAGCAGCCCCAGTTCGCATTTCTGGGTGAGCACCCGGCGTACCGCCCGGTCGACCAGCCGCTCCGGCACCTCCCCGGCCCGTACGGCGTCCCGCAGCGGGGTGCTGTAGCAGCGCGCGGCCGGAAGCTCGACGTCCACGCCCGCCGCGAGGGCGAGGGCGGCGGCGCGCGCGGGGGAGTCGGCGACGCGGTGGGCCAGCTCCAGGAAGGAGATGCCGAAGTAGTCGGCGACGACGGTGCCGGTGAAGCCCCACCGCTCCCGCAGCAGTTCGGTCAGCAGCCAGGGGTTGGCGGCGGAGGGGACGCCGTCGAGGTCGTTGTAGGAGTGCATCACGGAGCGGGCACCGCCGTCCCGCAGCGCCATCTCGAACGGCGGCAGGATCATCTCGGCCAGCTCCCGCGGGCCGATCGAGACCGGCGCGTGGTTGCGGGCGCCCCGCGAGGCCGAGTAGCCCGCGAAGTGCTTGAGCGTGGCGATGAGCCCGGCGGACTCCAGGCCGCGGACGTACGCGGTGCCGACGGTCGCGACCAGATACGGGTCCTCGCCGATCGACTCCTCCGTACGCCCCCAGCGCGCGTCCCGCACCACGTCCAGTACGGGCGAGAGCCCCTGGTGGATGCCGACCGACCGCATCGAGCCGCCGATCTGCCCGGCGGCCCACTCCACCAGCGCCGGGTCGAAGGAGGCGCCCCAGGCGAGCGGGGTGGGGAAGACGGTGGCGCGCCAGGCGGTGAAGCCGGTCAGGCACTCCTCATGGACGAGCGCCGGGATCCCGAAGCGGTTCGCGGCGGTGATACGGGCCTGGGTGCGGGCGAGCGCGGCGGCGCCCTCGGCGGGGTCGACGGGGGCGGTGCCGAAGGGGCGGGTCAGCTGTCCGAGGCCGTGCGGGAGGAGGCCGTCGAGGTCCACGTCCTCCGCCACCTCGTGCTGGAGCGGGGCGACGTCCTCGCCCTCCTCGGCCTCCGAACCCGGCCACACGCTGTACAGCTGGGCGAGCTTCTCCTCCAGCGTCATGAGGGCGAGCAGATCGTCCGCGCGGTCCTCGGCGGGGAGGGAGGTGTCCTGCCAGGGGTGAGGCATGAAGCTCCTTGTGGTGAGCGGCGTACTGGTGGGCGGCGTACCGGAGGCTGTTATTTGCCGCCCATGCCCATCAGACCGTTGATCAGCTGGCGCCGCGCGAACAGATACACGAGGAAGATCGGGACGATGGACAGCACGACCGCAGTGAGCAGCGCCGGGGTGTCCACCCGGAACTCGCCGACGTAGTCGTACAGGCCCAGCGTCAGCAGCCGGTTGCTCTTGGACTGGGTGAGGATCAGCGGGAAGAGGAACCCGTTCCAGGCGTGCAGCGCGGACATCACCCCGACGGTGGAGATCCCGGAGCGGGACAGCGGTACGACCAGCTGGAGCAGCACCCGGGTCGGGCTCGCGCCGTCCAGCGCCATCGACTCGTACATCTCCTCGTCGATGTCGCGCACCGTGCCGACCAGGATCAGCACGCTGACCGGGAGGGAGAAGGCGGCCGTCGGCAGGATGACGGCGAGGAGGGTGTCGTACAGATGCAGCTTGGTGATGACCAGATAGATCGGGATGATCACCGCTTGGGAGGGGATCGCGAGCCCGAGCAGGAAGATCTGGAAGATCCGGCGGGAGACGCGGCTGCGGGTGCGGACGATGCTGTAGCCGACGGTCACCGACAGCACGATCACCAGCGCCGCGCAGACGGCCGTGACCAGCGCGGTGTTGAGGAGGTAGTGCAGGAAGCCGGAGCCCAGCACCCGGCGGTAGTTGGCGAAGGTGGGATGGTCGGGCAGGGCGAGCGGCCCGTCGTCGATGTAGCCGTTACGGGTCTGGAAGGTGGCCGCGACCAGCACGTACAGCGGCAGCCCGACGACGGCCAGCCAGATGAGCGCGCCGACCCCGGCCGGGTAGTTGCGGCGGGACGGACCCCGGCGGCGTCGGCGGGGGCGGGACGCCGCCGGGGTCCTTTTCGGCGTATGGACGCCGTCTCGGGGGTGGCCGTGCAGGACGTCGGTCACATGCCCTCCCGGGTGCTGCGCATCGCGGTGAAGCCGGTGAGCCGCACCAGCAGCAGGGAGACGGTGGTGGCGACGGCCACCAGGATGGTCGCGACGGCGCTCGCGTAGCCGAGGTCGAACGCCTGGAAGCCGTTCTTGTACATCAGGTACGGCATGATCGTGGTGTCGGTGCCGGGGCCGCCCTTGGTGAGGATCAGCACGGTGTCGAAGAAGGTCAGCGCGCCCACCACCATGATCACCGACGAGGTGACGACGGTGTTCCGCAGCTGCGGCAGGGTGATCGAGAAGAACTGCCGTACGGTCCCGGCGCCGTCGATCGCCGCCGCGTCGTAGAGCGAGCGCGGGACGGCCCGGGCCCCGCCCTGGTAGATCAGCGTGTGCAGCGGGATGAACTGCCATGCGGTGACGAAGAGGATCGCGCCGAACGCGCCCGTGGGGCTGCCCAGCAGGTCGCCGTCCTCGAACCCGAGGGCCGGGCCGATGTCGGCGATCAGGCCGAAGTTCGGGTCCAGCAGCGACTTCCAGACCAGCGCGAGCGCGACGGACGACCCCAGCAGCGGCAGGAAGAAGATCGCCGACAGCACGGCCCGGTTGCGCTGCCGCCCGGCCGCCCAGACCCCGAGCAGCAGCGCCAGCGGGGTCTGGACCAGCCAGGTCAGTACGGTGAGGACGAGGCTGAGCCGGATGGCCTGATGGGTGTCGGGGTCGTCCCACAGCCGGGTCCAGTTGCTGAGCCCGGTCCACTGCGGGGTGCCGATGCCGTCCCAGTCGGTGAAGGCCAGCGCGCCGACGAGGATCATGGGGGCGACGGCGAAGAACACGAAGAACAGGGCGCCGGGCAGGGCCCAGGCGGCGCTCGGCCGCCCCACGTTCGTATGTCTCGTGGCGGCGTTCGCCATCACATGCCCTTCAGGGCGTCGACGAACTCCGTCGGGCTCAGCTGGCCGTTGAACAGCTTCTGGATGTTGGTGTGCAGCGGTGGGGTGTACTTGGCGGGCAGCGCCTGATCCCAGGAGAGCGTGAAGTCCGGGGCGTCCCGCACCATGTCGTACTGGAACTTCGCGTACGTGGGGTTCTCGTGGCCGTTCAGCAGCGAGGACGCGTCGGACGTCGTGGGAACGTCGCCGTTGGCGATCAGCGCCTTGGCGTAGTCCTGTTTGGCCGCGAACTTCACGAAGTCGATCGCCGCCTGCTGCTTCTTGCCCTTCAGCTTTCCGCTGATCGACCAGTAGTTGGTGGGGTTGCCGACCACGTTCTTGGGGTCGCCGGTGCCGCCGGGGACGGACGGGAAGGTGGTCCAGCCGAGGCCCGACTTGGCGAACGCGGGCTGGTTGGTCTTCTGGTTGGCGTACTCCCAGCTGCCCATCAGATGCATCGCGGCCTTGCCCTTGGCGAAGTACGTGGACGCGCCGTCCGCCGTGTAGTTGACCGACTTGTAGTTCTTGCCGAACGCGCCGCGGTCCACCAGGTCCTTGATGGTCTCCGCCGTCTTCAGCACCGCCGGATCGCCCCAGGCGTCCTTGCCCTCGCTCTGGATCTTCTTGAACACCCCGGCCCCGCCGTAGCGGTCCACCAGGTACTCCACCCACATCAGCTCGGTCCACGGGTCGGTACCGGCCAGGACGAACGGGGTGACGCCCTTGCCCTTGAAGGTGCCGATGAGCTTGATGATGTCGTTCCACGACGTGGGCGGCTGGGCGCCCGCCTGCTTGAACACGTCCTTGTTGTAGAAGAGGATCACCGGCTGCATGCCGCGCATCGGGATGCCGTAGTGCTTTCCGTCGATGCCGCCCGCGTCGAGGATCGAGGGGATGAACCCCTTCTTCAGCGACGGGTCCTTCTGCATCGCGGGGTCGAGGTCGAGCAGCATGTCCTTCTTGACGAACTCGCTGATGCTGCCGCCGCCCCAGTTGAAGAACACGTCGGGGGCGTTGGGCGTGCCCATGGAGGTGCGCAGCTTGTCCGAGTAGCCGTCGCCCGGCACCTGGGTGAGCTTGACCTTGATCTTCGAGGTCTTGTTGAACCGCTCGACGACCTGGCGCTGCACCTTGGTCGAGGGGTCCTGGTAGACCCAGACGCTGATCTCCCCGTCGCCCGACCCTCCGGGCCCGCTGCTTCCGCAGCCGCTGAGCGTTCCCCCCAACACGAGCGCGGCTGCCGCCGCGATGCCCGTCGCACGGAGGGATGACCTTGACCGAGGTATGCGCATCACGTGCCTTCCGGAAGTTGCCCGATAATTCTCGGAAGCGGTTGCGTGGACGGTATGAGGGGCCTGATGCGGTGTCAAGACTTCCGGCACCGGGCGGGGTGCTGTTCCCCCAACTCGCCCGCACCAGCGGCTCGTTAGTCATGAGTTAGCCGATCGACAGCGGCAGCGAGCAGGGTGGTTTCCCGTCACCTGAATGAAAGGAGTCATCCATGCCGAAGAAGCGCTCACGTTGGATAGCCGTGCCGCTCGGGGCCGTCGCCCTGACCCTGACCGTCGCCGGTTACCAGGCCGGGGCGGCCGAGCCGACCCCCCGGGCCGACCGCGCCGCCAACGCCTCGGCCGCGTGCCTGACCGACGCGACCACCCTGATCGGTGATCTCGACGGCGACACCTACCCGGACAAGATCGCCAACCCCGGGCACACCGGCACTGCGATGACGATCCAGTGGGGCGCCAAGGACGGCTCGTTCGGGCAGAAGACCGCCGTCAAGGACCTGCTCGGCGCGAAGAAGGGTGAGGTCGCGACCGCCGCGGTCGCCGACTTCGACAACGACGGCACGCTGGACATGGTCGTCAACATCGTCGAGCCCGCCAGCGGGGACGACCCCAACACGGCCCGCGTCGCGGAATACCGCCCCGGCCCGCTCGACCGGACGAACCTGCGGTCCGCCGACGCCCAGCACTCCGACATCGGCGAGCACGGCGAGGCCAAGCAGCTCCGCGTCGCCCACTACAACGACGACGCGTACCCGGACCTCGCCATCCTCAACAACGGGGGCGACGGCCAGCTGGACCGGGACGTACGCCTGTCGAAGCCGGGCGGCGGCCTGGCGGACTTCGACTACGAGGCGTTCGAGAAGTACGGCGAAGCCGGGGCGCTGTCCGACCCGCCCGCCATGCCCAGCGACGGCTGGAAGCAGTACTACAAGCCCTGCGCCTGACACCACCAGCGGGCGCCGTCGGCAGGCCAACAGGCCACCGGCGGCGCCCGCCGCCATGTGCCCGCCCGACTGTGCCCGCCCGACTGTGCCCACCCGACTGGGCGCCGCCCTGCGGCCGGTGCGGGGAGTCAGCCCCCGGTCGGTGGGGCGGTGCTGGCGCGGACCATCAGCTGGGTCGCCAGCTCCACGCGGGGCGAGTCGATCTCCTCGCCGCGGGCCTGCCGCAGCACCGTGCGGGCCGCCAGTTTGCCCATGTCGGCCAGGGGCTGACGCACCGTCGTCAGGGGCGGGGCCGACCAGCGGACCTCGGGGAGGTCGTCGAAGCCGATCACGCTCACGTCCTCCGGCACCCGCAGCCCCCGCCTCCGCAGGGCCTCGATGGCGCCCAGGGCCATCTGGTCGCTGGAGGCGAAGACGGCGGTCGGCGGGGTGGGGGAGGCCATGAGCTGCTCGCAGCCGTGGAAACCGGATTCGTGGTAGAAGTCCCCCTGTGCGACGAGAGCTTGATCGAACGGAACACCCGCCGCCTCCAGCGCCGCCCGGTGTCCGTCCAGCCGCGCCCGGCTGCACAGCAGCCGGGGCGGGCCCGCGATGAAACCGATCTGGCGGTGCCCCAGGCTCAGCAGGTGTTCGGTGGCGGCCAGGCCGCCCGCCCAGTTGGTGGCGCCGACCGTGGGCGCCGCCGGGGCGTCGAGGGCGGGGGAACCCGCCGGGTCGACGACCACGATGGGGACGTTCAGCCGCCGCAGCTCGGCGTGGACCACCGGCTCCAGGACGGACGTCACCAGGATCACCCCGTCCGAGGCGCGGGCGCGCAGGTTCTTCATCCACTGCCGGGCCGAGCCCGCCCGCCCGTGGATGGCGGAGACGACCGTACCGACTCCGTCCTGGTGCGCGATCTCCTCCACCCCGCGGATGATCTCCACGGCCCAGGGGCTGTCGAGGTCGTTGAAGACCAGGTCGAGGAGGGCGGCGCGGTCGCCGGGGGCGGTCTGGCGGCGGCGGTAGCCATGGAGGCGTAGCAGGTCCTCGACCCGGGCCCGGGTCTCGGGGGAGACGTCCGACCGTCCGTTGACGACCCGCGAGACCGTGGGGACGGACACCCCGGCCTCCTGGGCGATGGCGGTGATCGTCACCTTCGGCCTGGTACCGCCGTCGGGGCTCGCGCTCTCCGTAGCCATTTCCGCCTCCTCCGTTGACGGGCATCACGCCCGCCTCTAACTTTCCGGTCGCACCCTCGGAACCTTGCAGAAGTCTTCCGGAAAACCGGATCAGACGTGAAGAGAAGAGAGGGACACTCCCATGAAGCTCCAGTTCCTGAGCTTACGCAGCGCCGCGCTGGCCGCCTCGGCCGCGGCGCTCACCTTCGGCCTCGCGGCGCCCGGCCACGCCGAGGAGACGACGAAGGACACCGCCGCCGCGAACCCCACGCTGCGCGAAGTCGCCGCCAACCCCACGCTGCGCGAAGTCGCCGCCCGCACCGGCCGTTTCGTCGGCACCGCCGTCAACGACGGCCGTCTCGGCGACGGCACCTACGCGAACATCGCCAAGAGCGAGTTCTCCAGCGTCACCGCCGAGAACGCCATGAAGTGGGGCTCGGTCGAGCCGAACCGCGGCCAGTTCAACTGGGCCGCCGCCGACCGCCTCGTCTCGTTCGCCCAGGCCAACAGCCAGAAGGTGTACGGCCACACCCTGGTCTGGCACAGCCAGATGCCGGGCTGGCTGGCCAACGGCTCGTTCTCCAACACCGAGCTGCGCACCATCATGACCAACCACGTCACCACCCAGGTCGCCCGCTACAAGGGCAAGGTCCAGCGCTGGGACGTGGTCAACGAGGCGTTCAACGAGGACGGCAGTCTCCGCGCGTCCAAGTTCTACAGCCAGCTCGGCCAGTCGTACATAGCCGACGCCTTCCGGGCCGCGCGCGCCGCCGACCCGAGCGCCAAGCTCTTCATCAACGACTACAACACCGAGGGAACGAACGCGAAGAGCAACGGCCTGTACAACCTGGTCAAGACGCTGAAACAGCAGGGCGTGCCCATCGACGGCGTCGGCTTCCAGAGCCATCTCATCGTGGGCCAGGTCCCGTCGACGATGAAGGCCAACCTGCAGCGCTTCGCCGACCTCGGCGTGGACGTCGTGATCAGCGAGCTGGACATCCGGATGACCACCCCCGCGGACGCCACCAAGCTCCAGCAGCAGGCAGCCGACTACAAGACGGTGGCCAGGACCTGTGTGGCGGTCGCCCGCTGCGGCGGCATCACGGTGTGGGGCTTCGGCGACCGGGACTCCTGGGTGCCGGGCACCTTCCCGGGCCAGGGCGCGGCCAATCTGTACGACACCAACTACCAGCCCAAGCCCGCCTACAACGCCTTCCGTGACGGACTCGCCGGGTCCTAGGCAAGCCCGCCTGGACGGCGTGACCGCCCCGCCGTCCAGGCACCTCGGCACCACGTCCCCCGGAAATTCCCTCTCCTCCGCTGTAAGAAGTCGCGGTTCCCCGCCATTCCCAGGTGAGAGAGCCAAGATGAGGAGACGGCGCGTGACCGACGCCCAACGCTTCCGGGACCTGTACGAGGAGTGCCATCCCCGTGTGCTGGCCTACGCCTCCGGCCTGGTCGGCCGACAGGTCGGTGAGGACATCACCAGCGAGACCTTCACCGTCGCCTGGCGCCGGATGCGGGACGTGCCCACGCCGCCGCTGCCGTGGCTGCTCGGCGTGGCCCGCAATCTGACCCGTGAGCTGCGGCGCCGCGACGGCAGGCAGTACGCCCTGGCCGCCGAGGAGGCACAGCGCCTGGTCACCTCGGGCGCCCAGGTCGGCGATGTGGCCGCCGACGTGGCCGAACGCGCGGCGGCGCTGCAGGCGCTGGCGGGGCTGTCCGAGGCCGACCGCGAGCTGCTGACGCTGGTCGCCTGGCACGGGCTGGGCCCGAGACAGGCGGCGCGGGTCCTCGGCTGTTCCACCGCCACGTTCTCGGTGCGGCTGCACCGGGCCAGACGGCGGCTGGAGCGGGCCGTGGACGCGGTCGGGCTCTCTCGTGACCCCCGCCCGCAGGTGGCAGTGAAGGAGCACTGACATGGCACGTAAACGACCCGACGTCATGAAGACCTTGGCGGACGCGCGGCCCCCGGAGCTGGATCCGGAGCGGCTGGCCGGTTCCGCACGCGCCCGGCACGACCTGGCCACCATCCTGGCCGGTGCGCAGGAGGGGCCTCAAGCGACCCGGTCCGCGCGGCCGTTCAGCTGGCGCTGGACGCTGCCCGCCGTGGCGGCGGCGGCCGTGGCCGGGGTGGTGGTGGCGGCCCTGCCCCAGGGCACCCCGGGTGCCGACGGCGCCCGGGCCACCGCGGGGCCCGCCACGAACGGCCCCCGGCACACCCCCGAGAACGGCCGCCTCGCGCTGCTGAACGTGGCCGCCCGGGCGGATCGCGCCGCGCAGGAGGGCACGTACTGGCAGACGGCCACGCGCTCGGCCTGGACCGGCGTCGTCGACCACGCCGGAACGGCCTTCGCGGTCGTCGCCTCCGGGAGCGACCAGCAGTCCATCGGCGTACGGCCCGGTACGGAGAGCCTGTGGATCTCGGGGCTCGACGCCCGCGTCGTACCCCGCACCGACCGCGACGCGGCGCGCTGGCGGGCCGCCGGGCGGCCGAAGGACGTGACGCTCGCCGCACAGGCGGGCGGCAAGCTGGGCCTGCGGATGGACACCGGGTCCGAGAAGAAGCGGCCGACGGTGACCCGGACCAACCAGGGCGACCGGATCGCCTCGCTGGGCGCGCGCAATGTCACCTACGACGACCTGCGGAAACTCCCCGGGGACAGCGACAAGCTGAAGGCGACGCTGGCCGGCCTGTACCAGGAGGACCGGGGGAGCGAGATCAAGGGCCGCACCGAGTGGATGTGGCAGCAGGCGGCCGGGCTGATCCGGCTGCCGGTCAAGCCCGCCGTCCGGGCCGCCGCGTACCGCGTCATCGCGGGGCTGCCCGGCATCGCCTCGCTCGGCGAGGTGACCGACCCGACGGGCCGTAAGGGGATCGGTTTCGCCCTGCCCGCGACCGAGGGGACCGACTACGGGACGGCGCGCTCGGAGCTGATCGTCGACCCGGCGACCGGCGCGCTGCTGGCCGACCGTCAGACGCTGACCAAGCCGAACGCGAAGGCCGCCGAGGCGGGGCTGACGGCGGGCACGGTGGTCAACTACAACGCCACCGTCACGGCCGAGTGGACCGACCGGCAGCTGAGGAGGCCCGAATGACCGGCCAGGACCGCCGCGGAGCGCGCCGGAGTTGGCTGCGCACGACGATCGCGCTGGGCGCGGTCGTACTCGCCACCGTGAGCACACAGGCGAACGCCGCCACCGCCACCCCGTGGAAGCTGCGGACCCCGATGAGCGAGACCGCCTCGCGGGAGTACTGGGACGTGGCCTCGACCGGCGCCGAGGACATCTGGACGGTGGGCCGGAAGACGGACGGCGACGCCGGGGACACGCCCCTGATCAGGCACTGGAACGGCACCACGTGGAAGGACGTGCCCGCGGCCGCCACTGGAGGCAGGCCCGCGTGGCTGCAACTGGTCGCCGCTTCCGCGCCGGACGACGCCTGGGCGGCGGGCACCCTCGGCGACAACACCTCCGTCGTACTGCAGCACTGGGACGGGAGGAAGTGGCGTGAGTCCGGCCACCCCGCCGCCCCCGAGGGCTCGCTGAGCTTCGTCTCCGGCCTCGCCGCCTTCGGTGCGAAGTCCGCGTGGCTGACCGGTTTCGACTGGAATCCGGAGACCGGCGCCGATGTCTCCTATCTGGAGCGCTGGACCGGCTCCGGGTGGCAGCGGGTGTCCCTTCCCGCCGCACCCGGTGGCGGGGAGGTGCGTCCCACGGACATCACCGGCACCGGCCCGGACGATGTCTGGCTCACCGCCGACGCCGTCACCGGCCGGATGGCGAAGCCGCTGCTCTACCACTGGGACGGCCGCGCCTGGACGGTCCGCGAGGTGCCCACCCCCGCCGAGTCCCCGACCGGCTGGACGGCCGCACACGCCGTGGCCACCGGCCGCGACTCGGTCTACCTGGTCGGCAAGACCAACGAGGACGCGCCCGCGGCGACCATGGCCGTCCGCTGGACCGGCGGCCGCTGGCAGTCGCTGCCCGCGCTCCCCGTCGAGGAGGCGAACGCCGCGGGCGCGGACGGCGCCGGGCGGCCGTGGATCGCCGGGTGGCGGCCGGGCAGCCCCCACACCGTGCTGTCCCGCTGGACGGGTACGGCGTGGGCGACCGAGGAGCTGCCCGCCGACGTCACCGGGCACAGCGAGATGTCCACGGTGGTCGGCATCACCGGCGTCCCCGGGACGAAGGGCGTGCTGGCCGCGGGGATGGCCGGTTGCGCGAGCGATCCCGTCCAGTGCGGGATCGTCGTCTCACGCGACCTGCGCTGAGGCCGCCTCACCGGTACGCGTGGCGTAGGTCTGGACGGTGACCGTCTCATCGTCCAGGCACCGCCCGGTCTCCAGGTCGAAACGCTGCTTGAGCAGCGGCGAGGCCACGAACGGCCGTCCGTCCGCCGAGCCCAGCAGCCCGCGGGAGAGGACGTACGCCCCGGTGAACGGGTCGCGGTTGTCGATCGCGTACGGGCAGCCCGCGCGGTCCAGGAAGACCGCCACCTGCGTGCCGTCCGGCAGCAGGGCGGCCACTCCGCGGCCCGGGATGAGGTCGGTGAGGTCGCAGATCGCGAACCACCGCTGGTCGACGAGGAGTTCTACGCGGAGGTCGATCCGCTCGGGCGCCATGGTCATCGGCTCGAAGTCCCTTCGAGAGTGCGTGCGGTACGGACGGGGATGTTGGGGCCGGACAGCAGCGTCAGGTCCGGCTTGACCTGGTCGCGCTCGGGGACGAAGGCGACCGTCGGGTCGGGCGATTCGGGCGCGTTGACGAAGGAGACGAAGCGCCGCAGCCGCTCGGGGTCGTTGATGGTCTCGGCCCATTCGTCGCGGTAGCCCGCCACGTGGTCGGCCATCAGCGCCTCCAGCTCGGCGCACAGCCCCAGCGAGTCGTGGACCACCACGTCCCGTACGTGGTCGAGACCGCCCTCGATCCGCTCCAGCCAGGCCGAGGTGCGCTCCAGCCGGTCGGCGGTGCGGATGTAGAACATCAGGAAGCGGTCGATGAGCCGGACCAGCTCCTCGTCGTTCAGGTCCTGGGCGAGCAGATCGGCGTGGCGCGGCTCGGCGCCGCCGTTGCCGCCGACGTACAGGTTCCAGCCGCCCACCGTGGCGATGATGCCGAAGTCCTTGCCGCGCGCCTCCGCGCATTCGCGGGCGCAGCCGGAGACGGCCGACTTCAGCTTGTGCGGGGAGCGCAGGCCGCGGTAGCGCAGCTCCAGGTCGATGGCCATGCGCACCGAGTCCTGGACGCCGTAGCGGCACCAGGTCTGGCCCACGCAGGACTTCACGGTGCGCAGCGCCTTGCCGTACGCGTGCCCCGATTCGAACCCGGCGTCCACCAGCTTGGCCCAGATCACCGGGAGCTGGTCCACCCGGGCGCCGAACAGGTCGATCCGCTGACCGCCGGTGATCTTCGTGTAGAGGCCGAAGTCGCGGGCGACCTCGCCGATCACGATCAGCTTCTCGGGGGTGATCTCGCCGCCGGGGATCCGGGGCACGATCGAGTACGACCCGTTGCGCTGGAGGTTGGCCAGGAAGTGGTCGTTGGTGTCCTGGAGGGCGGCCTGTTCGCCGTCCAGCACATAGCCGCTGGCGCCCAGCGTCGGGGCGAGCGAGGCGATGATCGAGCCGACGGCCGGTTTGCACACCTCGCAGCCGTCGCCGCCGCGCGCCTCCTCGCGGCCGTGGCCCTCCAGCAGCTGCGCGTACGTGGTGATGCGCAGGGTGCGGACGATCTCGTACAGCTCGGCGCGGGTGTATCCGAAGCAGCCGCACAGCCCCTTGTCGACGCTGATCCCGCTCGCCTCCAGCTCGTCGTTGACGAGCGTGGTGAGCGTCTTGACGCAGCTGCCGCAGCCGGTGCCCGCCTTGGTGCACTTCTTCACCTCGGGCACGGTGGCGCACTCGTGCTCGGTGACCGCCGAACGGATCGAGCCCTTGGTGACGTTGTGGCAGCTGCAGATGACCGCCTCGTCGGGCAGCGCGGACGGCCCGAGCGCGGCGGGTGCGCCGAGCCCCGCGGGCAGCACCAGCTGCTCGGGCGCGACGGGCGGCACCGAACCGGTCAGCGGCCGCAGCATGCCGTACGAGTCGGCGTCGCCGACCAGCACCCCGCCGAGCAGTTCGCCCCCGGCGCCGACCACCAGCTTCTTGTAGACGCCCGCGCGGGAGTCGGAGTAGACGACGTCGAGACAGCCGTCGGCGGTGCCGTGGGCGTCGCCGAAGGACGCCACGTCCACGCCGAGCAGCTTGAGCTTGGTGGAGGTGTCGGCGCCGGTGAAGCCCTCGCGGTCGAGCGCGGCGAGGCCGTCGGCGACGGTCTGCGCCATCTCGTACCCGGGCGCGACCAGCCCGTACACCTTCCCGTCGGCGGCCAGCGCGCATTCGCCGATCGCGTACACCGCCGGGTCGCTGGTGCGACACTGCTCGTCGACCGCGATGCCGCCGCGCTCGCCGACGGTGAGGCCGCAGTCCCGGGCCAGCTGGTCACGGGGGCGCACCCCGGCCGAGAAGATCACCAGGTCGGTGTCGATGGACGAGCCGTCCGAGAGCGCCATGGCGGTCACCGCGCCGTTGGAATCGGCGGTGATCTCCTTGCCGCCGACGCCGGTGTGCACGATCAGCCCCATGTCCTCGACGGTGCGGCGCAGCGCGCTGCCGCCGCCCTCGTCCACCTGGAGCGCCATCAGCCGCGCGTTGAACTCCACGATGTGCGTGGTCAGCCCGAGCCCCTTCAGGGCGCCCGCCGCCTCCAGCCCGAGCAGCCCGCCGCCGACCACGGTGCCGGTCGCCCGGTCCTTGGCGTACTCCTCGATGGCGAGGAGGTCCTCGACCGTGCGGTAGACGAAGCAGCCCTCGCTGTCCTTGCCGGGCACGGGCGGTACGAACGGGTACGAGCCGGTGGCCAGCACGAGCGTGTCGTACGTGACGGTGAGCCCGGAGCGCGCGGTGATTGTGCGCGCCGCCCGGTCGATGGTCTCGGCCGGGTCGCCGAGGTGCAGCTCGATGCCGTGCCGCTCCATGAAGCCGTCTTCGACCATGGACAGATCGTCCGCGGTCCGGCCGGAGAAGTACGAGGTCAGCTGCACCCGGTCGTACGCGGGCCGGGGCTCCTCGCACAGCACCACGACCCGGGCGCGTGTCGTCACGCCCCGGTCGGCCAGCGCCTCCAGGAAGCGCTGGCCGACCATGCCGTGCCCGACGAGCACGATCGTGGGGCCGGCAGTCTTGGTCTTCGGTGCGCTCATCGTCATGCCAGGAAGCGTGCGGGAGCGCTGTTTCCCGACCGCATCACCATCGTTTCCCGGACGCAACGCTGCCCTCAGCGTGCCGCGCGGGTGGCTGTGAGCCCCGGAGGAGCCCTACCGAAGGGTGATCGGCAGCTTCTGCGGGCTGTTGCCGACGAAGCTCCGGTGCGGCACGAGCTGATCGTCCGGGACGGCGAGGTCGAGGCCGGGGAAGCGGGTGAAGAGCGCTTCGAGGGCGATCACGGCCTCCATCCGGGCCAGCGGGGCGCCCAGGCAGAAGTGCGCGCCGTGGCCGAAGGACAGATGGCGCGCCGCCCGGGTCACGACGAAGCGGTCCGCGTCCGGCCCGTACTCGCGCTCGTCGCGCCCGGCGGCGGTGTACGAGACGAGCACGGGCGCGCCCTTGGGGATCACCGAGTCGCCTACGGGGAGGTCCCGGGTGGGGTAGCGGAACGGGAAGTAGCTCACCGGGCTGTCGTACCGCAGCGTCTCCTCGACCACGTCGTCCCAGGTGGCGGCCCCGGAGCGGACCAGCTCCAGCTGGTCGCGGTGGTTGCACAGCGCCCGCACGGCATTGGTGATCAGGTTGAGCGTGGTCTCGTGCCCGGCGATGATCGTCAGCATCAGGGTGCCGATCAGCTCCTCCTCGCCGAGCCGGTCCCCGTCCTCCGCCCGCGTCGCGATGAGCGCGCTGGTCAGGTCGTCTCCCGGGTCCTTCAGCCGGGACGCGGCCACCTGGCCGAGAATCGCCACCATCTCGCGGTTGGCCTGCGGGACCCGCTCGGGGGCGGTGGCGGTGGAGACGATCTCGTTGGACAGCTCGTGCAGCCGGTCCTGGTACGCCTCGTCGACGCCCAGCAGCCGGGAGATCACGCTCATCGGCAGCGGCAGTGCGAAGTGGCGGCGCAGATCCGCCACTCCGTCCGGGTCCGCGGCGGCGGCCTCGGCCAGCCGGTCCAGCAGCGAGCCGGTCAGGTCGCGCACGACCGGGCGCAGCGCCTCCATCCGGCGCGGGGTGAACGCGCGGGTCACCAGGGACCGCAGCCGCTTGTGGTCGTCGCCGTCGGCGGTGGTCATGCCCGGCACGGTGGCGAACGTCAGCATCGGCCAGCCGGCCGGGATCTCGCCGTCGCGCAGGGCGGCGAAGTGGCAGGCGTTCTTGGCCACGTCGGGGTGGGTGAGGAAGCCCTTCAGCTCCTCGTGCCGGGTGACGGCGTACGCCGGTACGTCACCGGGCAGCAGGACCGGTACCGCGGCCCCGCGCGCCCGTAACCCGGCGTTGACCGCGTGCTGGTCGTCGGGTTCCAGCCGGTGCGGCGCGGGGGCGTCGTTTCGTACGCCGTCGTGCCGTACGCCGTCGTGCGGTACGGGGTCGTCGTGCGCTACGGGGCAGCGGCCGTCGGTCATCTGCGGTCTCCTGGAGGCGAGTCGGGCGCGTGAGGTGCCGGGGAGGGGGCCGGGGCGTCGGCGGCGAGCTGCGGTGCGGAGAATCGCACGGGCAGCCCGGCCAGCCCCTTGGACCAGGGCGAGGTGATCCACGGAAGCTGCTCCTCCGGCACCGCGATCTCCAGATCGGGCAGCCGGTGGCGGAGCGTGTCCACGGCGGTACGGGTGATCAGCCGGGCCGGATCCTGCGCCGGGCAGGTGTGCGGGCCCGCGCCGAACGCCAGGTGCGAGCGGTTGCCGACCACCGGCCGGCCGTCCTCCGGAAGCACCTCCGGGTCGGCGTTCGCCCCGGCCAGCCCGAGGATCAGCATGTCCCCGGCGCGGATGTCCTGGCCGCCGAGGCGCAGATCGCGGGTGGCGTAGCGGCCGGGGAAGTTCTGGGTCGGCGGCTGGCGCCACAGCACCAGATCGAGCGCGTCGTCCACGGTGAGGTGGCCATGGGCCAGCGAGGAGCGGAACGCGGGGTCGGTGAGCAGGATCTGCGTGGTGGAGGCGATCCAGTTCACGGTGGTGTTGTTTCCCGCGACGATGATCACCACCAGGTTGTGCAGCACCTCCTCGTCGCTCAGCCCGACCGGGTGCTCCAGCAGCCAGGACGTCAGATCCGCGCCCGGCCGCTGCTTCTTCCAGGCGATCAGGTCCAGCAGGATGCGGCCCATCCGCTTGTTGGCGCCGGTGGCGGCCACGGTGGGGGCGACGATCGTGGTGAGCGTCTCGACCAGCCGCGGCCCGCTCTCCTCGTCCAGCCCCAGCAGCTCGGTGACCACCTGCAACGGCAGGACGCGCGCGTACTGCGTCACCAGATCGGCCCGGTGCTGATCGGCGAACCCGGCGACCAGCCGCTCGGCGGTCGCCCGCACCGTACGGATCAGCTCGTGCCCGTTCACCCGGCCCAGTGCGTCGGCCACCGCCGAGCGCATCCGGCGGTGCTGCGTGCCGTCCGCGAACAGCAGCGCGGGCCGCCAGCCCACCAGCGGCATCAGCGGCGAATCGGCCGGTACCCGGCCGTCGCGCAGCGGTGTCCAGCGGCGCGGATCGTGCGAGAAGTACTGCTCGTCGCGGGTGAGATGGAGCAGCTCACGGTGGCCGATGACGAGCCACGCCTCGACCCCGGGCGCGATCTCGACCGGCACCACGTTGCCGTGGTCGCGGCGCATCCGTTCGTACAGCTCGGTCAGCGGCCCGTCCAGCGCCGTCCCGTGCAGCGGCACCCGCCGCGTCGCCGGGCCCACCGCGGTACCCGCCGCGCGCGCCGCCGTCATGTCGCCTCCGTGACGGTCTCGATGAGATGGCTCACCAGCGAGATCAGCGCCTTGACGGACGACCGGTGCTCGCGCGCGTCACAGATGACCAGCGGGGTGTGCGGGAGCAGATCGAGCGCCGACCGCAGATCGTCCTCGTTGTGCAGCGCGCTGTCCGGAAAAGAGTTGACGGCCACCGAGAACGGAACGTCCAGGTCCTCCAGATGGCCGATGGCGTCGAAGGACGCCTCCAGATCGCGGGTGTCGACCAGCGCGAGCGCGCCCAGGGCGCCCCGCGCCAGGTCCTTCCACGCGGGGAGGAAACGCTGCTGGCCGGGGGTGCCGAAGAGGTACAGGACCAACTCGCCGCCCAGCGTGATCCGCCCGAAGTCCAGCGCCACGGTGGTGGTGGACTTCGTCGGCCGCACCGGTATGTCCAGCCGGGCCCCCGCCTGGCTCATGGTCGCCTCGGTGGACAGTGGCTTGATCTCCGAGACCGTGCCGATCAGCGTGGTCTTGCCGACCCCCATCGGCCCGACGACCAGGATCTTCGCCGCGCCGGACACGCTGGGCTGCACGTACATGACCGGCGCGTCGTCCAGGTCGTCCGTGGTGTCCGTGCCGTTCATGCCGTGGGTGTCATCCATGTCGTCGTCCACGCCGTTCGCGCCGTCCGTGCGGCCCGTGTCGGGCATCGAGATCTCAGAGCTTGCTTTCAAGCCCATCGAGCACCTTCCTCAGCAAGTCCATATCGGCGCGCTCGGCCACCCGGATGGGCGGGCGCGCCACGATGTGCCCCCAGTCGATGAGATCGGCGAGCAGCACCTGCACCACGGCCGGTGGCTGGCCGAGGTGAGCGGCGACCTCCGCCACCGACAGCAGCCCCTGACAGCAGCGGACGATCCGCCGGTACTCGGGCTGGAGAGTCGGCGGCAGCGCGCTCTCGGAGGTCTTCACCAGCGTCTCCAGCGGCAGAGCATCCGTTGAGGAACCCGCGCGCCCCCGCGTGATCACGTATGGGCGCACCGCGGCCGTGGTCCGTTCCTCCCCGGGCTCGGTCATGGTGTGCTGATCTGCTCCCGCGGCAGGCTGTTCAGATGGGCGCCGATTCTCGCCACCAGCACCTGCATCTGCTGGGCCACCAGGCCGACATCCGCCTCCGTGCCGGTGGCCACCCCCAGCGAGGCGCCCTGCCCGGCCGAGGTGAACAGCACGAATCCGCCGTCCGACTCGATCATCAGCTGTCTCACCCCCGCCTCCTCGCCGAACAGCAGCGACACCGTGGACTGGCTGGTCACCGTCAGCGCCGCGCAGGCCGCGGCCAGCGATTCGGCCTCGGCTACGCCCAGTTCGGGGACCTCTCCCGTCAGTCCCTCGGCGGAGCCGTGCCCCATGCGCAGACCGTCCTCCGAGACGACGACGGCGTGCCGCACCCCCGGAATCTGGGTCAAAGGACGCAGCATCCATCCAACGTCGGGCAGCCTGGATATGGTTCCGGCCATCAGCGGCCTCCTTCTCGGTCCTCTTCTCGGTCCTCGTGCTCTTCCGGGTTCCGGTCCGGGTTCCGGTCCCGGTTCCGGTCGTGATGAGGAACGCGTACCCGGCCATGGCCTCCGCCCTCGGTGTCCGTGGCCCCGGTGTCCGCGTCCATGGCCTCGGCCCGCCCGCGGCGGGTGCCGGACACCACGCTCGCGATGGAGGCCCGGGCGGCTTCGGGCGTCCACGGATCGGCGTCCGCCGCGGTGTCACCCTCCATGGGCGGGGCGTCGACACCTACGTCGACACCTACGTCGACACGTACGTCGGCGCTGCTCGGGGCGGCCGTGCGCGGGGTCGTACGCCGCCGGCTGCGGCGCTGCGGGAGGCCGCCGGCCGCCGGAGCGGGGGTGCCCCCGGCCGTGGCCGGGTCCCCGCCGGCAGGCTCCGCGGTCACCGGCCCCGGCTCGATGACCACCGGCTCGGCGTCCGCCTCCGGGGCGCTGTCCAGCGGCTCGGTCAGCAGCCGGTGCGGTACGAAGACCACGACCCGGGTCCCGCCGTACGCCGAGGCGGTCGACAGTTCGACGCCGAAGCCCAGCTCCCGCGACCAGCGCCCCACACAGGCGAGCCCCAGTCGTGGGACCGCTCCCAACTGGGCCAGATCCAGCCCCTCGCGGAGCTGCCCGGTGGCCTGTTCCAGGACATCCGGCGGCATCCCGAGCCCCGCGTCGTCGATCTCGATGACCGCGCCCGCCGCCACCTCCCGGACGGAGACGGCCACCTGCGTGCGGGACGGGGAGAACACCGTCGCGTTCTCCAGCAGCTCGGCCACCGCGTGCATCAGCCCCTCGACGGCCGGTGCCACCGCGTACAGCGTCTGCCCGCCGTGCACCTCCACCCGCCCGAACTCCACGATCCGCGACTGGGCGCCGCGCACGCAGTCGAAGAGCGTCACCGGCCGGGTCTCCCGCCGCGCGGGCCAGATCCCGCACATCACCAGCAGGGTCTGCGCCTTGCGGGTCATCTGGGCGGCGGCGTGGTCGGCCTTCATCACCTCGGCCATCAGCCGGGCGTCCGCCACATGCTGCTCCAGACCGTCGAGCACCTGCTGCTGGACGGTCGACATGGCGTGCATGTTCCGGGCGACGGATTCGAACGACGCCTGCACGGAGTCGCGCAGCATCCGCTCCCGGCGGGCCGCCTCGTCCAGCTCGGCCCGTACGACCGCCAGCCGGGCGATCTCCTCGGCGCGCTCGGCGGCACGCGCCCGCTCCCGCTCGGCGGTGGCGCGCTCCTGATCGGCGACGGCCCGTTCCCGCTCCGCCGCCGCCCGGACCCCGGTGAGGGATCTGCGCAGTCTGGAGACCCACAGCAGCCCCAGGAACAACACCAGCACCACAGTGATGGACAAGGCCACGATGACGGCCACCGTCCCCGACAGCACCTTTGACACCTCCATCCGGGACACGGCCATGAACCGGGCAGATACTACTCATCAACTGATCAGTTGCGTCTGGTAGTTGCCAAACTCTCACCCGTGACGGATCACGCCTTCACAGCGGCCCGAACATGCGGTAGGCGCGCCCGCCTCCGGGCCCGGCCGAACCCGCCCCATAGGCTCCTGGTCATGCCTGACATACCGCTGATGACGTTGCTCCTGCTCTGTCTGGCCGCCGGGGCGGCGGGCTGGATCGACGCCGTGGTGGGCGGCGGCGGACTGCTGCTGCTCCCCGCCCTGCTGGTCGGGCTGCCGGGCTTCCCGCCCACGTACATCCTCGGCACCAACAAGGCGATCGCCATCTGCGGTACGACGGGCGCCGCAGTCACGTACGCCCGCAAGGCCCCGGTGGACGTCCGGATCGCCGTACGCATCGGCATCGCGGCCGCCATCGGCTCCCTCGCCGGTGCGTCCCTCGCCTCCGGCATCGACGGCGCCGTGCTGCGCCCCCTCATCATGGTCGTCCTGCTGGCGGTCCTCGCGTTCGTCCTGCTCCGCCCCGCCTTCGGCACCGGCCCCGCCCTGACCGGCCCGCTCTCCCGCCACCGCGTCCTCGCCGCGGTGCTGGGCGCGGGCCTCGGCATTGGCTTCTACGACGGCCTGATCGGCCCGGGCACCGGCACCTTCCTGGTCATCGCGCTGGCCGCGACGCTGGGCATGGACCTGGTCACCTCCTCGGCCACCGCCAAGGTCGTCAACGTCTGCACCAACCTGGGCGCCCTGCTCACCTTCGGCTCCCAGGGCACCGTGCTGTGGCGCCTGGCCGCGCTCCTGGCCTGCTTCAACCTGGCGGGCGGCATGGTGGGCGCGCGCATGGCCCTGAAGCGGGGGAGCGGCTTCGTGCGCGGGGTGCTGGTGGTGGTCGTGGTCTCGCTGGTGGTCAAGCTGGGCTACGACCAGTGGCTGTCCTGACCGCGGCACCACCTGGGTCGCCTATCTGGCCGTGGGCGTGGAGGCGGTCCCCCTCTCGGCCGGGGTGATCCTCTGCCTCGCCTTCGCCGTGCTGCTGGCCCTGCTCCACCGCGCCTTCTGGCGGGCCGCCGTGGCCATGTCCGCCGCCGCAGGGTATCGAGATGCCGGACCCCGGCTGAGGGCGCTTCGGGGAACCCCCTGCCGACGGCGGAAGTTCACGAGGCATGGCTTTCATCCACAAGACCACCATGAGCCCCACCAAGCTGGAGCTGCTGGCGCCCTGGCTTCCGGACCAGCCGTGGTACGTCGGCGCGGGCCGCGCGCCGGAGCTTTCCAGGGTCGGGGGCTTCCGGCTCGACGACCCGCAGGGCGAGGTGGGGATCGAGTTCATGGTGGTCCGGGACGACTCCGGGGAGCGGCCCGTCTGGTACCACCTGCCGCTCAGCTACCGCGGCGCGCCGCTCGACGGCGCCGAACAGGCCCTCATCGGCACCTCGGAGCACGGGGTGCTGGGGCAGCGGTGGGTGTACGACGGCACCCATGACCCGGTCCTCGTCGCCCAGTTGGCCGCCCTCCTCCAGGGCCGCGCCGAGCCGCAGATGCAGAGCGAGTCCGACACCCCCGATCCCTCCGTCACGGTCCGGGCGGCCGACGTCCCGGACGCGGTCGGCGCCGCGTCCGTCACCAACGGGCCGGACGGCACCCGCCTCGCCGTGGGGCAGCTGACCTTCGACGTGACACGCGTCCTCGACCCGGCCCGGCAGGCGCCCGAGGCGCGGGGACATGTCACCGCCACCTGGCGGCTGTCGGACGGTGGCGAGAGCCGCGGCCTGTTCGCCGTGACGGTGGACTGACGCTCGGCGCCCCAGCGGTTCCAGCACCCGTACCGCCCCCGCCCGCACGCCCGAGCGCGCCCGCGACCGGATCACCGTCTCCGACGGGCGTCACTACTCCCTGAACGGTCCCTTGTCGCCGAACGCCGCGTCGGCGAAGCGTTCGCCGATGCGGCGGTGGGTGGCCGCGTCCGGGTGCAGCTGGTCGGGCAGCGGCAGCTCGGCGAAGTCGGCCTCGCCGTAGAGGTCGCGACCGTCGAGGTAGTGCAGATGAGGGTCGTCGGCCGCCCGCTGCCCCACGATGCGGGCCAGTTCGTCCCGTATGACGGCGAGCGTGAGCTTCCCGGCGGCGCGCTCCGCGGGGTCGCCCGTGGCCCGGAACTGGAGCCTCCCCTCGCTGAGGCGGGAGAAGTCCGGGGCGCACGGGCCGGGGGTGTCCTCGTGGATGGGGCAGTAGACGGCGGAGACGACCAGCAGCGGCGCGGTGGGGTGCCCCTCGCGGAGGGTGTCGAGGAAGCCGTGCACCGCCGGGCCGAACGCGCGCAGCCGCATCAGATCGGCGTTGACCAGATTGATGCCGATCTTGACGCTGATCAGATCCGCCGGAGTGTCCCGCATCGCGCGGGCGGTGAACGGATCGAGCAGCGCGCCGCCGCCCAGGCCCAGGTTGATCAGCTCCACGCCGCCGCGCGAGGCGGCCAGCGCGGGCCAGGTCGTGCTGGGGCTCTCGGCGTCGGACCCATGGCTGAGCGAACTGCCGTGGTGCAGCCACACCCTGCGGCCCCCTTCCGGCACGGTCTCGACGGCGGCGTCCGTGCGCAGGGCGATCAGCTCGGTGATCTCGTTGTACGGCAGCCAGATCTCGACGTCCTTCATGCGGTCGGGCAGCCCGGAGAACCGTACGGTGCCGGCCGGGCCCGGCGCGGTTTCCACCGCCCCGGTGGTCATGTCCATCGTCCGGACGTTGCCGCCGGTCACGCTGGACCGCGCCGCCAGGCGGCCGTCCACCAGCAGGTCGTACACCCCGTCGGGGCGGGGCGGGGCGCCCTGGTAGGCGTTCTTGGTGCGGAGCGCGTCCAGTTCGACGGTCGTCGCCCGGGTACGGAACACCAGCCGCACGCCGGACGGCTGGGCCTCCGCCATGGCCAACTGCCCGTCGGCGCACTGCGCGCGGGCCCGGGCGGGCAGCCGGTGCGGCAGCACTCCGTGCGCGGTGCGCTCCAGGTCGAGGGCGCCACGCAGGAGCTCCGCGGTGATGGGGGTGGTCGTCATCTCAGTCTGTCGCTGGGGCATAAGCGATTATGTATTTGCCTAATGACTTTAGGCAAATGAGCAGACGGCGGTGAACCTCAAATCTCCCTCTGAACTGGCGTGATCACGGTTCGTCACCTCGCTGCCTGAACAAAACTTACGATAAGGAAGCAGTTGGGGTGGAAGGGGGCATTCCGATGAGGCTCATTTTCCGGCGCACCGCCGATCCCGTGCCGCGGACGCTGGATCTCTACGACGTCGCCTATCTGGCCGGCGGGCCGCGGCGCATGATGGAAGTCGCCCTCGTCAGCCTGCATGAGCGCGGCATCGTGCGGATCCGCGGTTCCCGTGTGCACACCCTGGATGGAGCCGGTGACCCTGACAGCCACCCCTTCGAGCACACGGTGACCGAGCTGTGCCGATACGTCTCCCTGCGCACGCGACACCTGCTGGAAACCATCGAGGCCGGGCCCGAAGTGGAGGAGATCGAACGCCGCATGATCTCCTGCGACCTGCTCACCCCCAGGCGCCTGCGCCTCACCCGTGCGGGCAAGTGGCATCTGGAGTCGGCCGAGCGGAGCGGCGCGTTCCCCGCGCACGTCTTCGAGGGTCCCGCTGCCCTGCCGGCGGGTGCGCTGCGCCGTAACGTCAGCGAGGCGAGCCCGTCGGGCCCCGGCCTCACCCGCCGTCTGCTCCACCTGGGCGGGGCCCTCGACTCGGACAACGACGGGACCGTGGACTTCGGCGGTGGCCACTACTCCTGCGGTGGCGGCCACCACTCCTGCGGTGGCGGTGGCGGTGGCGGCAGCGACTGAAGTAGGTAGGGGTGCTCAGGTGTGCGGCGTATGCGCCCTGACATGATCGAGGCGTGAAGGCCACGGGGAAACGTTGGACGCATCTCGCCCTGTATCTGGGGCTGGTGTGGGCGGCCGGGGCACTGGTGGTGCCGCGCGCCTACCGCATCGGCTTCGGACGCGGGCTCGGACTCGACGTCGACCGGCTGCCCGCGGTCGCGATCGGCGCGGCCGCCATGGTCAGCGTGCTCGCGGTCGGCGTGGCCCCGGTGGGCCATGTGGTGAGGCCGTGCCGTACGGCCGGTGGGCGGCTCGGCTGGGCCATGGCGGTGTTCCTCGGCGGCACGGTCGGACTCGCGGCCGGGATCGGCGCCTGGCGCTCCGGCGCGCTGCAGGTGGGCGGCCCCGCGCAGCGCGCCGCGCTGTGCGGGGTGCCGTACGCGCTGGTGGCGGCGCTGTTCATCGCCGGGGTGACGGTCCGTCTGGTCTCGGGTGTGGCGGTGCTCGGGGTGGTGGCGTACGGCACGGCCGTCACGCACAAGTCCCAGCAGGAGAAGGAGATGCGGGGCCTGATGTCCGGCACCTCCCTGGCCCGCCAGGAGCTGCTGCTGCCCGACTCGCCCGCCGGATACCGCGTGGACGAGGGCAACGGGAACCTGACGGCCCACGGCTTCCGCGTCCACTACCTCCCGTACGTCCCGAGCGCCGCCGACGTGGCGTTCATGGTCACCCGCCTGAGCCACGACACTAAACGGGACGGCGACGGCATCACCGAGACGACCCGCCACCTCGGAGGCGGGACCGTCGAGATCATCCTGTCGGCGCACCGCGACGGGATGCGGATCACGGTGACCGCGTACGGCACGGGCGACCCGGCCGACCGCGACGAGCTGCGACGCATGCTCCACACCGCCCGCCCGGCGAGCGACGCCGAGATCCTCCGCGCCCTACGCCGCCCGGCGGCCTAGCGGTCCTCCCCGGGCTCGGTGGGGGTCAGGCGGAGGAGGAGCGCCGTGGGGGTGTGGGGCAGTGAGACGGTGAGTTCGGCGCGGTCCGCGCCCCAGGTCGCTGCCGAGGTGGCGGCCGGGTGGAGGTGTTCGATGCGGAGGGTGCGGCCCGCCAAGTGGGGGAGTGGCAGGGTCCGTTCGGGCGTCTCGTCGCCCCGGTGCCAGACCGCCACGTACGTCCGGTCGCCATCGGCGCGCAGCCCCAGCGCCACCCACGGGTCCGTCCAGCCCGGCAGCCCCAGCGGCCAGAAGGGGACGGCCGAGGGCAGGTCGGGGCGCACCTGCCGGTACGCGGCGAGGGCATCGCGTACGAGGTCCAGTTGGGCCGGTGTCATCCGGTCGAGGTGGCCCGAGAGATGGACGCGGCCCAGCAGCGCACCGGCCAGCGTGAAGCGGATCTCGTCGTCGGTGAAGCCGGGCTGCGGGTACGCCCACACCGCGCCCTGCTCCGGCGGCACCGCGGTCGGCGCGGCGGCGGCGATGGGCGGGTAGCGGAGCGGGTCCTGCTGGTCGCTGGTGGACTGGAGCTGGGCGAGGGCGAGCGAGGAGCCGTCCATGCGCAGGCCGCCCGAGGCGCAGTTCTCGATGACGAGGGCGGGGTGGCGGTCGAGCACGGCGGCCAGCCAGCGCTGATAGGCGCGGGCGTGGGCGAGCAGGCCCGCGCCGGGGGCGGCGTGGCCACGCACCGGATCCCAGTCCGTGCCCGGGGCGATGCTGATGTTGTAGTCGAGCTTGAGGTAGCCGACGCCGCAGTCGCCGACGAGCCGGTCGATGGTGGTGTCGAGGTGGCGGCGCGCGGCGGGGTGGCGCAGGTCGAGGTGGTGGCGGCCGTTTTCGGTGAGGCGTACGCCGTCGCGCTGGAAGAAGGCGTCGTCCGGCAGGGCGGCGGCCACGGGGCTGCGGACACCGACGACTTCGGGCTCCAGCCACAGCCCCGGGACCATACCGAGAGCGTGGATGCGGTCGAGGACGAGCTGAAACCCGCCGGGGAAGCGGCGGGTGGAGGGCTGCCAGGCGCCGACGCCGTCCCACCAGGCGCCGGTGTCGTCGTACCAGCCCGCGTCGATGCAGAAGTACTCGGCTCCGGCCCGGGCGGCGGCCTCGATCAGGGGCAGCAGCCGCTCGGTGGTGGGGTCGCCCATCAGGGTGTTCATGTAGTCGTTGAACACGACGGGCAGGGCGGTGTGGTCGGGATGCGGACGCCGGACGGCCCGGCGGTACGCGGTGAGATGGCCCATGGCCGCGTCGAAACCGCCCCGGTCGGCGAGCGCGAGGGCGGCCGGGACGGTGGTGAACGAGGCGCCGGGTTCGAGCCGCATACGCCACTGGTGCTCGGCGTCGGCCGGGCCGCCGAGCGCGACGTACGTCCCATGGGCCCGCTCCCCGGCCTCCCACCGCCACCCCACCGGCGACTCCACCTGCCAGAGCCAGGCCCGGCCGGTGGCGCGCTCGGTCAGGGCGCCCATCGGCAGATGGCCGTCGGTGGGCCAGCTGCCGACGCTGCTGAGGACGAGGGCGGCGCGGCTGTCGTGGCCGTGGGCGTCCCGCGACACGTCCACGATCCGGTCGCGCAGCGGTACGGCGGCCCAACGGCACTCGGCCAGCCACTCGTTGTGCGCCCAGTGCACGTCGAGCGCGTCGGGGGAGGGGAGGCCGCCGAGGACGAGGCTGGGGACGGCCTGGACGACGAGCGGATCCGTGCCCTCGTTGGTCAGCCGCACCTCGGAGCGCAGCACCGGCAGGCCGTCGGGGGAGGAGAAGCGGACCTCGGCGGTGAGTCCGGAGCCGGGGTCGTGGAGGTCGAGGGTCAGCCGGTGCCAGCCGCTGCCTCCGCCGCCCCCGCCACCTCCGTCGCCCCCGCCGTCGTCGTCCGTCTCGGCGCGGTGGCCGCGGTAGCGCAGCCGCGCGCCGAGTGCTGTCTCGATGCCCCGCTGCCCCGACCAGTCGCTGCCGTGGCCGAGCGCCAGCACCTCCACAACGGGCGGCGGGGCGGCGTCGGTCGGCGAGGCGGGGGTGTCGGCTGGCGGTGGGGCGTCGGCTGGCGGCGGGGCGCTGCCCGGCGGGCCCAGCCGCAGCAGCCGCACCACCCCGTCCGGCCCGGTCGCGAACACGGCCGCGAGCGCCGTATGGCCCCATGTGAACGTCTTCCGCACGCCCGCCCCTTGTCGTCTGCCGCCGCTTGCCGCGTCCCTTGACGGCCCCTGTGTGACCGGTCACAATCCTGGCGTGCATGTGACCGGTCACACAAGAGGCCCCAAGCGGCCCGGCATCCGCGATGTCGCCACCGCCGCGGGCGTCTCGTACCAGACCGTCTCCCGGGTGATCAACGACCATCCGAGCGTCAAACCCGCCACCCGCGAACGCGTCCTCGCCGCGATCCAGGCCCTCGGCTTCCGCCGCAGCGCCACCGCGCTCGCCCTGGCCAGCGGGCGCACCCGGTCGGTCACCGTGCTGACCGCCAACACCACGCACTACGGCTACGCCGCCACCCTCCAGGGCATCGAGGAGGCCGCCCGCGCCGCCGGTTACACCGTCGCCATCGGCGTCCTGGAGTCCGACACCGTGGCCGACGTCCGGGCCGAGGTGCGGCGGGCCGCCGACACCGGCGGCGGGCTGATCGTGATGGCGTACGACACCGCCGGGGTCCGGGCCCTGGCCGCCGTACCCGCCGAACTCCCGGTCGTGGGCGTGGTCGAGACCCCCACCCGGCCGCCCGCCGAACACCGCCCCTGGGTGTGGACGGACGACCGCGCGGCGGCCCGCACCGCCACCCGCCATCTGCTGGACCTCGGCCACGAGACGGTGCACTACGTCGCCATCCCCTCCAGCACCCGCCGCACCGGCCAGCGCACCGCGGGCTGGCGGGACGCGCTGCGCGCGGCCGGGGCGCCGGAGCCGCGGCCGCTGTCCGGGAGCTGGGATCCGGCCGGGGGCTACGGGGCGGGGCGGCGGCTGGCCCGCGACCCGTCCGTCACCGCGATCCTGTGCGGCAACGACGACCTCGCGCTCGGGGTGATCCGGGCGCTGCACGAGGCGGGCCGGGCGATCCCGGACGAGGTGAGCGTGGCCGGTTTCGACGACGCCCCGCACTCCGCGTTCCTCACGCCCTCCCTGACGACCGTACGGCTCGACTTCACGGGCCTGGGCCGGGCCGCCTTCGGCCGGTTGTACGGCCTGGTCGAGGAGGCCGAACCGGTCGCGCCGCGCCCCGTCTCCGTACCGCTGCTGATCGTCCGCGAAAGCTCCGGCCCACCGCCGGATCCGTCACCGCCGAACCCACCCTCGGAGGTTCCCCGCGCATGAGCAGGTCCAGCAGATCCGGCAGATACGTCCGACACCGGATACGCACAGCCGCCACCGCCACCGCCCTCGCCGCCGCGCTCCTCACGGCGGCCGTCCCCGCCGAAGCCGAAAGCCCGGCGGCCGCCCCGAAGGCCACGAAGGCCGCCCAGTCCGTCTCCGTCGACCTCGCCGCCCCCGAGGGCCCCGTCCTGCACGGCGCCAACGGGTCGCTGTACGGGCTGAGCGACGACGGCGTGCCGACCGACGCCGCCCTCGCGCCGCTGAAGCTCACCACCGTCACCCAGAAGCCGGAGGGCGGCGCCCAGCACCCGAACGGCGACGCCGTCACCGTCTCCAAGCCGTATCTCCGCAACGGCGGCGGCGACGTCCTGGTGATGATGCAGGACATCTACGCGAAGTGGCCGTACGAGGACCTGGGCATCGACGACTACCTCACCAAGGTCGACAAGGTCGTCCGCGACATAGCCGACGCCCCCAACAGCGAGCACTTCGTCTACGTCCCGTTCAACGAGCCCGACCAGATCTGGTACAAGCTCGGCGTCGCCGACCAGGCCACGTACGAGAAGAACCGCGACCGCTTCTTCCGCGACTGGAAGACCGTCCACGACCGCATCCGCGCCATCGACCCGGACGCCCGTATCGCGGGCCCCAACGAGTCCTCGTACCACTCCCGCCTGATGGGCGACTTCCTGACCTGGGCGAAGCGGGAGAAGGTGCTGCCCGAGGTCACCACCTGGCATGAGCTGGGGCCGGACTCCCTGCGCGACTTCCAGAGCCACTACGACGACTACCGCGCCCTGGAGAAGCGCGCGGGGATCACACCGCGTCCGATCAACATCGACGAGTACGCCAACCGCCGCGATTTGTCCGTCCCCGGCCAACTGGTCCAGTGGGTCTCCCTGTTCGAGCGCAACAAGGTCTACGCCGACCAGGCGTACTGGGACGCCGCGGGCAACCTCTCCGGCAGCGTCGCCCAAGCCAACATCCCCAACGGCGCGTGGTGGTTCTTCCGCTGGTACGCCACCATGACCGGCCGGACCGTCAAGGTCACCCCGCCCACCCCCGACACCGTCGACACCCTCCAGGGCCTGGCCTCCTACGACACCGCCAAGCGTCAGGCGCAGGTGCTGGTCGGCGGGGCGGCGGGCGACGCGAACGTGACGATCGGCCACGTCGACCCGAAGGTCTTCGGCCGCCAGGTCACCGCCGCCGTCTCGGAGGCCGCCTGGTCCGGCTACGAGGGCGCGCACGCCGCCCCCCGCACCCTGGCCCGGACGAAGCTGACCGTCCGCCCGGACGGCTCGGTGACCGTGCCGCTCACCGGCATGGACCGTATGTCCGCGTACCGGATCGTGCTCACCCCGGCGGGCAGCGGCACCCCGCAGCCCGCGGAGGTGTCGTGGCACGCGGCGTACGAGGCGGAGGACGCGGCGATCACCGGGGGCAAGGTCTACACCCAGGGCACTGTCGCCAACGCCAACGGCTACGCCGCCTCCGGCACCAAGGACGTCGGCTCTCTCAGCCAGGACACCAGCAAGGTGGCCTTCACCGTGGACGTCCCCCGCACCGGGGACTACGACCTCTCCGTCCTCTACGGCAACCAGAGCGGCGGCCCGGCCACCCAGCGGCTCACGGTCGACGGCGGCGCGGCCCGCACCGTCGCCTACCCCTCCACCGAGAACTGGACCTACCGCGGCCTCAAGACCCTCCCGGTCCGCCTGTCCGCGGGCCGCCACGTCATCGCCCTGGCCCATGACACCGCCGAGGTGACCCTCGACCGCGTCGACCTCACGGCCGCCATGAAGCCGTCCACCGCGTACGAGGCCACGCTCGCCGACACCACCGGCAGCCCCTCGTACGACTATGCCTCGGCGACCGGAACCGGCACCGGCTCCCTCGTTCTCGGCGCCCGGGACAGCGCGGTCTTCGACGTCTACGCCCCCCGCGAGGGCTACTACGCGGTGACCCCGCGCGCGACTGGGGGCCCGCTGAAGCTCACCGCGCACGGGGCGGCCACGACCACCTCCCGGCGGCTCTACCTGACCGCCGGAAACAACCGCGTCACCGCCGCCCCGGCCGGAGCGGTGCCCGTCCGGCTGCGCTCCCTGGACGTCACGGGCGCGGGCGACGACACGGCGGGCGTGCGCGGATACGAGGCGGAGAGCGGCACCCTGTCCGGCGCCGCGAAGCCCGAGTCCGGCGCGCACGCCTCGGGCGGCGCTTACGTCGGCTGGCTCGGCAATGGCGTGTCCAACACCGCCACCCTCACCGTCCGGGCCCCGGCCGCGGGGCGGTACCTGATGGCGGTCCGCTACGCGAACAACGAGCGGCGCGACAACGGCCACGCGTACAACACCGACATCGTCTCGCGCGGCGCGGACATCACGGTCGGCCAGGGCAAGCCCCGGCGCGTGATGTTCAAGAACACCTGGGGCTGGGACGACTACTGGACCCTGGCCGTCCCCGTCGACCTCGCCAAGGGCACCAACACGGTCACCTTCGCCAACCCGGGCGCGTACGCCCCCAACCTCGACCGGATCGACCTGGCCCCGGTCATCGGCTGACGCCGTTCGCACGATGGCCCCGGTGCGACGTGCACCGCACCGGGGCCCGAACACCGCTCCGGTGCCGACGCGGTACGGCACCGGGGCGGTGGCCCTCAGGCGGTCGCCGCGTCCTCGGTGGGGGTGGGGCAGCCCACGGTGGCGGTCACGGCGGTCAGCAGCACCACCGAGTCCTCCAGCGCGAGCATCCCGTGCCGCTCATGCGGAACGCGCTCCACCTGCCCGGCGATGAGATCCGTGCGCACCCCGCTCCCGGTCAGCCGCACATGGCCGTGCAGCACGTGCAGGCTGGCCGCAGGGGGAGCGTTGTGCTCGTCCAGCTCGCAGCCGGAGACCATCGCGATCACGCTCTGCCGCAGCGGCCCGTCATGCAGGAACAGATGCGCGCTGCGCCCGTGCGGATCGGCCTTCGCCTGGTCCAGATGGTGGCGCGCGAGCGCGGTGAGGTCATCCATGAGTGCCCCTCGATCGGCCTGATCTGATGGTCGCCGGGTTCCCTCAATCGTCACCGGCTAGCGTGATGCGCGCCAGTCCGCACCCCGCGACACCCCGCGACATCGAGAGAGGCAACCGTGGCCGACTACCTGACCGTCCTGACGACCACCGACACCCCCGAGAAGGCGGAGGCGCTGGCGCGCGGCGCCGTGGAAGCCCGGCTGGCGGCCTGCGCGCAGATCAGCCAGCCGGTGACCTCCGTCTACCGATGGCAGGACACCATCGAGACCGCCGCCGAGTGGCAGGTGCTCTTCAAGACGACGGCCGCGCGCTACGAGGAGCTGGAGGCGCACCTCCGCGAGGCGCACGACTACGAGACGCCGGAAGTGATCGCGACGCCGATCACGCGGGGCAGCGAGGACTATCTGGCGTGGGTGGTGGCGGAAACGACGATCAACTGACAGATACCACTATCTGTCACCCGTCATCCAGTATCCGTCACCCGCTATCCACTACCTGTCCACCGTCAACGCCTCGCTGATACCCCGCTCCCGGGGCCCCAGGAAGTGCGGATCGGGCCGGAACGTGGCGTCGAGCACCGCCTTGCTCGCCGCCACGGTCTCCCGCAGCCCGCCGAAGCCCCACGTCGCGTCGTGCGGCTCGGCCACCGCGACCCCGTACGCGTCGATCCCCGCCGCCCCGCACAGCGCCACCGCCCGGCGGATATGGAACCCCTGGCTCACCAGCACCGCCCGGTGCACCCCGAATACCCGCCGGGCCCGGCTGCACGAGTCCCAGGTGTCGAAGCCCGCGTAATCGCTCACGATGCGCCGGTCCGGCACGCCCCGCTTCACCAGATAGGCACGCATCGCGTTCGGCTCGTCGTAGTCGTCGCGGCTGTTGTCCCCGGTGACCAGCAGCGCCCGTACCTTCCCGTCCCGGTACAGCGCGACGGCCGCGTCCAGCCGGTGCGCCAGATACGGCGACGGCTCCCCGTCCCACAGCCCGGCCCCGAACACCACCGCGACCGGCGCCGACGGCACGTCCCCGGCCCCCGCCCGCACCCGCCCGTCGGTGCTCACCCACAGCCAGGTCGCGGGCAGCAGCGCCAGCACGCTGACGAGCACGCCCACCTGAAACGCCCGCCGCCACCCACCCCGCGTCCGCGGCAACCTCAGGCCGCCCATCGCCGCGCCTATCCGCCGTCCCCCGAGCATGCCCCGCCGTTCCTTCCGTCCGCGACCCTCGCCAGCACTGACGTCACGGAGGCGGGAGCGGTTGCCTCATCCGGCCCAGGTGACGCGGACCACCGCGATCAGCTGTTGACTGGGCACAGGCAGGAAGTACAGCAGGCCCATATCGAGGAAGGCCAGGTTGCGCAGCATGTGCCCGGCGCCTACTTCGGCGGCGTCACGGCCCAGAACGGCCAGCTCATGGGCGAGCCGTTCCACCTCGGTGACGACATGCGGCGGAAGGCCACCGACGACATGTTCCGCGTCCGGGTCGTACTCCCACCTCCATACGTCGCTCACGCACCGATCTCCTCGCCCGCGACCCGCAGGATGCGGCTGACTTCGCTGGCTGCGGCGCGGGCCTCGTCCGCGTCGGCCCGGGGGTCGGCTGCCAGTTCCTCGCATGCGTGGAAGCGGGCGGCGCGCCGCGGCCAGCGCTCGATGTTGACGAGGGTTCCCCAGTGCGTCGTGAACGCCCGCAGTGGGCCGACGCTACTGGTGCGCTGAGCGCTTGTCGCCGCGTTCGCCAAGTGCTCGTTCAACTCGGGAAGACGACTGGGCACGATCTGTGCGACCGCGGCCCGAAGTGCGTCCGGGGTCAGGGGTGGCATGGGGATCAACGGGCCGCTCGCCTCTGTCGGCTGACTGCTCACGGTGACCTCCTGTGTCCCTGAGTGCGCTCCCGACGCGAGCCTACCGCTCAGGCACGGGTCGCCGCCCCGTTAGTCTGTGAGACTTCCCCGTCAGCGAAACCAGCAGGTGATCCCAGCCGTGCCGCCGCTCCCCAAAGCCGAACTCCACCTCCACATCGAGGGCACCCTGGAGCCCGATCTCGCCTTCGCGCTCGCCGAGCGCAACGGCATCGAGCTGCCCTACGCCACCCAGGACGAGCTGCGCGCCGCGTACTCCTTCACCGACCTGCAGGACTTCCTCAACCTCTACTACGCGCTGATGGCGGTCCTGCGCACCGAGGACGACTTCGCCGACCTCACCAACGCCTACCTCGCCCGCGCCCGCGAGCAGGGCGTCCGGCACGCCGAGATCTTCTTCGACCCGCAGGCGCACACCGCCCGCGGTGTCGACATCGGCACCGTCATCCGCGGCCTCACCCGCGCCCTCGACGCAGCCCCGCGCACCCACGGCATCACCACCCGCCTGATCATGTGCTTCCTGCGGGACGAGACCGCCGAATCGGCCCTGGCGACCTTCGAATCCGCCCGCCCCTACCTCGACCGGATCACCGCCGTCGGCCTCGACTCGGCCGAGGTCGGCCACCCGCCGTCCAAGTTCCGCGAGGTGTACGCGCTGGCCCGGGAGGCCGGGCTGAAGTGCGTCGCGCACGCGGGCGAGGAGGGGCCGCCCGCGTACGTCTGGGAGGCGCTGGACATCCTCGGCGTCGACCGCGTCGACCACGGCGTCCGCTGCCTGGAGGACGACACCCTGGTGGCCCGGCTGGTCGCCGACCAGGTCCCGCTGACCGTCTGCCCCCTCTCCAACGTCCGCCTCCGCGTCGTCGACCACCTCGCCGACCACCCCCTCCCCGCGATGCTGGACGCCGGTCTGCTGGTGACCGTCAACTCCGACGACCCCTCCTACTTCGGCGGCTACGCGGAGGACAACTTCACCGCCGTACGGGACGCCCTCGGCCTCGACCGGGCGACGCTGCGCACTCTGGCCCGCAACTCCTTCCTGGCCTCCTTCCTGGACGAGGAGACACGTGCCGCGTACCTGAAGGAACTCGACGCGTCTTGACCTCAACCTTGGTTCAACTTCTACGTTCGTCGCCATGGAGTACTCACACAGCGACACCGAACTGATCCGCCAGCCCATCGGCTACTGGAGCTGGGCCGCCTCCAAGTCCGTCGTCACCTACATCCGCGAAGGGCTGTCGGAATTCGGCCTCAGCCAGCCCCAGTGGTGGACGCTGAACCAGGTCCACGACGGCGGCGAGGACGGCCGCACCCGCGACGAGGTGCGGGCCGTCCTCCAGGGCTACCTGGACGTGGGCGCCGCCCTGGATCCCGAGATCGACGCCCTCCTGGACCGCGGCCTGCTGACCACCACCGCCGACCGCCTCCACCTGACCCCCGAGGGCCACACCCTCCACGCCCGAGCGGCGGACCACCAGCTGGTGATGCGGAAGCGCATCCACGACGGCATCCCCGAAGAGGACTACGTCGCCACCCTCAAGGTCCTCCAGCGCATGATCCACAACACCCACGGCCAAGCCTGGCACCACTGACCCGAACAGACCGCACCCCCACCCAGCGCCGGCCTCCGGGCGAGCCGGGCCGACGCCGCGAGGGGGCGGGGCGCTCCCACCCCCGCCCGGCACCCGGTCTCCGGGCGGGCCGGAACGGAACCGGGCCCGGGGTCACCGGCGGGGTGCCGCTGGACGTCGCGAGGGGGCGGGGCGCGCCCACCCCCGCCCGGCACCTGGCGTCCGGGCGGGCCGGAACGGAACCGGGTCCGGGGTCACCGGCGGGGCGCCGCTGAACGCCGCGAGGGGGCGGGGGCGCTCCCACCCCCGCCCGGCACCTGGCGTCCGGGCGAGCCGGAACGGACCGGGGCCCGGGGGCACCGGTGGGGAGCCGCTGCTCGGCGGGAGGGGGCGGGGGTGCAGGGGTGGGGTCCTGGACGCTGTCGTGTATTTGTGGCGCCGATCGCCCCGCGTTCACGTCACGCTCTACGTCGGCGGCGCCGTAAATATACGGTCCAGGGCCCTGCCCCGGAGGCGCCGCACCTGGCACCCACCACCCCAGCGACCGCGCCCCCACCGACCACCCGCACCTGGCACCCACCACCCCAGCGACCGCGCCCCCACCGACCACCCGCACCTGGCACCCACCACCCCAGCGACCGCGCCCCCACCAACCACCCGCACCTGACACCCACCAACAACCCGCACCCACCTCAGCCCGCCCCACCCCCCACCGTGAAGTCGGCGCAATCACCCGTCACAGCCGCGCAACGGCGGCGCAATACGCCCCTGCCACAGTCACGTCATGACAGCGTTGCTCCGCCCCCTCCCCGCCAGCCTCCCCACCGGCGCGCGTCCCCCGACGCTGGTCGCCGTGGCGCACGGCAGCCGGGACCCGGCGGCGCTGCGCACCGTGACGGCGCTCGTGAACGCGGTCAGGGCCCTGCGGCCCGACGTGCCCGTACGGCTCGGGCACATCGAGCTGAACCGACCGCTGCTCACCGACACCCTCGCGGCACTCCGCGGCGAAGCCGTCCTCGTACCGCTGCTGCTCGGCCGCGGCTACCACGTCAAGGAGGACCTTCCGGCGGCAGCCGCGCAGGCGGCCCACCTCACCACGCGCGTCGCCGCACCCCTCGGCCCCCACCCGCTGCTCGCCGAGGCACTGCACGCCCGCCTGAAGGAGGCCGCCCGGCGGCACCGAGGCGCGCACCACCGAACCCCGCACCACCCCCGCGCCGTCGTCCTCGCCGCCGCCGGTTCCCGCGACCCCGACGCGGCCGTCGACACCACCGCGACCGCCAACCTGCTCAGCGCCCGGCTCGGCGGCATACCGGTCGTCCCGGCCTACGCTTCCGCCACCGCACCCACCGTGGCCGACGCTGTACGCACCCTCACCCCACACCACCGCCACCACCACGACATCGCCGTGGCCTCGTACTTCACCGCCCCCGGCCGCTTCGCGACCCAGTGCGCGGACGCCGCTCCCGGCGTCGCGGCGGCCCCGCTCGGCGCGCACCCGGCCGTCGCCCGGCTGGTGCTCCACCGCTACGAACAGGCCCTCGCCGCTGCTCCACTGTCCTACCGGGCGGTTACTGTCGGTGTATGAGCCGCAGAGCAGGTCGTACGACAGATCGCACCGCAGACCGAGCCCGCACCGCGGACCGCACCGCGGACCGCACCGCCACACCCACGACCCCCGGCTATGACGCGGCGGACCTGGAGCGCTGGGTCCAGGAGCCCGACAAGCGGCCGGGCCGGACGGCGTTCCAGCGGGACCGGGCCCGGGTGCTGCACTCCGCCGCGCTGCGCCGACTGGCCGGAAAGACACAGGTCGTCCCCGCTGCACCGGCCGCCGATCTCGGCCCCGCCGCCCGCACCCCGGCCTGGGACGCCACACCCCGTACGCGCCTGACCCACTCCCTCGAGTGCGCCCAGGTGGGCCGTGAGCTGGGGGCCGCCCTCGGCTGCGATCCGGACCTGGTGGAGATGGCCTGCCTCGCCCATGACCTAGGCCACCCGCCCTTCGGCCACAACGGCGAACAGGCTCTCAACGAGGTGGCCCGCGACTGCGGCGGCTTCGAGGGGAACGCCCAGTCGCTGCGCCTGCTGGCCCGGCTCGAACCGAAGCGGTTCGTCCCCGACGCGGAGACCGGTGAGCCGGTCAGCGTCGGCCTCAACCTCACTCGGGCGGCCCTGGACGCGGCCACCAAATACCCCTGGCCGCGCGGCGGTCACCCCAGCGACCCCGGCTCGCCGAAGTTCGGGGTGTACGAGGACGATCTCCCGGTCTTCGCCTGGTTCCGGCGCGGCGCGCCCGACCAGCGCACCCCGTTCGAGGCCCAGGTCATGGACTGGGCGGACGACGTGGCGTATTCGGTGCACGACGTCGAGGACGGCCTGCACGCGGGCCATCTCGACCCGAACAGCCTGCTCGCCGAGCCCGAGCGGCGCGAGGTGTTCGCGGTCGCCGCCGCCCGCTACGCGCCGGGCGCGGAGACGGAGGAGCTGGCCGAGGCGCTGGACCGGCTGCTCGACCAGGAGTGGTGGCCGCACGGCTACGACGGCACGTCCGTCGCCCAAGCCCGCCTCAAGGACGCCACGAGCCAGCTGATCGGCCGGTTCTGCCTCGCCGCGGAGGCCGCCACCCGGGCGGCGTACGGTACGGGCCGGTTCACCCGCTACCGCGCCGAGCTGGTGGTGCCGCGCCCGGCCCGGCTGGAGTGCGCGGTGCTGAAGGCGGTCGCGGACCGTTACGTCATCCAGCGCGCCGACCAGGAGCTGGTCCGCGCCGACCAGCGCGTCGTCATCGCCGAGCTGGGCGAGGCGCTGATCGCCCGCGCGCCCGACGGGCTCGACCCGCAGTTCCGCGCCCTGTTCGACGCGGCCGACGCGGCGGGCGACGAGACGGGGCGGCTGCGCGCGATCGTGGACCAGATCGCCGCCTTGACGGACGCCTCGGCCCGCTCCCTCCATGCCCGCCTCACGGCGCCGCGCTCCGCCCGCCACGTATGACCCCCCCCGCGACCCGTTCCCGCCACTCCGCGCGGCCCCCTTCCCCCGTCCCGCTAGGTGCGGGAGGCTCCCACGAGGCTCCCCATGGCCAAAGCTCCGGCTGATGCGACTGGTCGACGCGACCGGGGTAAAAGCAAACGCAGAGGCACCGCCCGGCAGCGAGGAGGAAACAAGTGGTCGACGCACACCAGACGTTCGTCATCGTCGGAGGGGGGCTGGCCGGGGCGAAAGCCGCGGAAGCCCTTCGTTCGGAGGGGTTCACCGGCCGGGTGATCCTGATCTGTGACGAGCGCGACCACCCCTATGAGCGTCCGCCGCTGTCCAAGGGCTTCCTCACCGGCAGCCAGGAGCGCGACAGCGTCTTCGTCCACGAACCCGCCTGGTACGCGCAGGCCGACATCGAGCTCCACCTCGGCCAGCCCGCGACCCACCTGGACCGAGCCGCCAAGGCCGTGACCCTCGGCGACGGCACCCGGATCCACTACGACCGGCTGCTGCTGGCCACCGGCGCCGAGCCGCGCCGACTCGACATCCCGGGCACCGGCCTGGCCGGCGTCCACCACCTGCGCCGCCTCGCCCACGCCGAGCGGCTGAAGGGCGTCCTCACGACTCTCGGCCGGGACAACGGGCAGCTGGTCATCGCGGGCGCGGGCTGGATCGGCCTGGAGGTCGCGGCCGCCGCCCGCGGTTACGGCGCCGAGGTGACGATCGTCGAGCCCGAGTCGACCCCGCTCCACTCCGTCCTCGGCCCCGAACTGGGCGCCCTCTTCGCCGATCTCCACAGCGAGCACGGCGTCCGCTTCCACTTCGGCGCCACGCTCACCGAGATCACCGGCCAGGACGGCATGGTGCTCGCCGCCCTCACCGACGACGGCGAGGAGCACCCCTGCCACAGCGTGCTGGCCGCCATCGGCGCCGCCCCGCGCACCGCGCTCGCGGAGGCCGCCGGGCTGGACGTGGTGGACCGGGCGTCGGGCGGCGGCATCGCGGTCGACGCCGCGCTGCGCACCAGCGACCCGGACATCTTCGCGGCGGGCGACGCCGCCTCCGCCCCGCTCGCCTTCCTCGACGGCACCCCGGTGCGCACCGCCCTCCCGCCCGGCGCCCGGCTGCGCGTCGAGCACTGGGCGAACGCGCTGAACGGCGGCCCGGCCGCGGCCCGCGCCATGCTCGGCCAGGACGTCTCGTACGACCGGGTGCCGTACTTCTTCTCCGATCAGTACGACGTCGGGCTGGAGTACTCCGGCTACGCGCCGCCCGGCTCGTACGACCAGGTCCTGATCCGCGGCGACGTCGGCAAGCGGCAGTTCGTCGCCTTCTGGCTGAGCGACGGCAGGCTGCTGGCGGGCATGAACGTGAACGTGTGGGACGTCACCGGGCCCATCCAGCAGCTCATCCGCACCGGCGCCCAGCCCGATCCGGGCGCCCTCGCCGACCCGTCCGTCCCGCTCGGCTCCCTGCTGCCGTAGCGCCCGCACGCGGGGCTGCGCCGGGGCCCGACCCGGGACGGACATGTGACGGACATCCGTGTCGGACCCCGGCCGTAGAATTCACGCGTGGCAGGACGGATCAACGATGACGACGTAAAGGCGGTGCGGGACGCGGTCCCGATCGACGCCGTCGTATCCGAATATCTCCAGCTGCGGAACGCGGGCGGTGGCAATCTCAAGGGGCTCTGCCCCTTTCACGACGAAAAGTCACCGTCCTTCCAGATCAGCCCCAGCAAGGGGCTGTATTACTGCTTCGGCTGCCAGGAGGGCGGCGACACCGTCGACTTCGTCATGAAGATCGACCACCTCTCCTTCGCCGAGACGATCGAGCGGCTCGCCTCCCAAGCCGGGATCACCCTGCGGTACGAGCAGGGCAGCGCCACCCCCGGCCGCCAGCAGGGCGAGCGCACCCGCCTGGTCGAGGCGCACCGGGCGGCGGCGCAGTTCTACGTCGAACAGCTGGACAGCCCCGAGGCGGAGATCGGCCGCAAGTTCCTCGCCGAGCGCGGCTTCGACCAGGCCGCCGCCCAGCACTTCGGCGTCGGCTACAGCCCGGCGGGCTGGGACCACCTCGTCCGCTACCTGCGCGGCCGCGGCTTCACCGACCAGGAACTCCTTCTCTCCGGCCTCGCCCAGGAGAGCCGCCGCAATCCCATCGACCGCTTCCGCGGCCGCCTCATGTGGCCCATCCGCGACATCACCGGCGAGGTCGTCGGCTTCGGCGCCCGCAAGCTGCGCGACGACGACAACGGCCCGAAGTACCTGAACACCCCCGAAACCCCGCTCTACAAGAAGTCCCACGTCCTGTACGGGATCGACCTCGCCAAGAAGGACATCGCCAAGACGAGCCGCGCCGTGGTCGTCGAGGGATATACGGACGTCATGGCCTGCCATCTTGCCGGGGTCACCAGCGCCATCGCCACCTGCGGCACCTCCTTCGGCGGCGACCACATCAAGATCCTTCGGCGGCTGCTGATGGACAACTCCGGCGCCGAGGTCGTCTTCACCTTCGACGGCGACGCGGCGGGCCAGAAGGCCGCTCTGCGCGCCTTCGAGGACGACCAGAAGTTCGCCGCGGAGACCTATATCGCGATCACCCCGGGCGGTATGGACCCCTGCGAGCTGCGGCTCGCGCACGGCGATGTCGCGGTCAAGGAGCTGGTCGAGAGCCGCACCCAGCTCTTCGAGTTCGCCATCCGGCAGATCGTCGCCCGCCACAACCTCGACACGGCGGTGGGCCGCGCCGCCGCCCTGGACGAGGCCGCACCGGTAGTCGCGGGCATCAAGAACAGCTCCATCCAGCACGAGTCGGCCGTCCATCTCGCGGGGCTGCTGGGCATCCTCGACACCCAGTTCGTCGTCCAGCGCGTCAGCCAGCTCGCCCGGTGGGCGCGGGACCGCGGCCGGGGCGGCGACCAGCGCCCCGACCAGCGCGGCCGCCCGCAGCACCGGTCCGGTGGCCCCGGCGGGCCAGGCGGCCCAGGCCAGGCCCAGGGGCAGGGTCCGGCGGCCGCGGCGGGCCCCCGTGGCCCCGCGCTGAACCTCCGCAGCCCGGCCCACCGGGTCGAGCGCGAGCTGCTGAAGCTGGCCCTCCAGCGCCCCGAACTGGTCTCTCCGGCCTTCGACGCCTACGGCGAGGACGAGTTCACCGCCGCCCCGTACGCCGCCGTGCGCCGCGCCGTCGAGGACGCGGGCGGCGCCGAGGGCGCCGACGCCGACTATCTGCGCCGCGTCCGCGAGGTCGCCCCCGACGACACGGTCCGCGCCATGGTCACCGAGCTGGCCGTGGAGCCCCTCCACACCCGCCGCGAGGCGGACGAGGCGTACGCGGGCGAGCAGCTGGTGAGGGTCCGCCAGGCCGCCGTCAACCACCGCATCAGGGAGGTCCAGGGCACCCTTCAGCGCCTGGGCCAGCGCGCCGACCCGGCCCATCTGGCCGCCGTACAGAACGAGCTGTGGGTCCTCCAGCAGTACGCCCAGTCCCTCCAGACCCAGGGCGCCGCGGCGCTCTAGCCGGGCTGCGGCCGGGCTGAAGGCGGGTTGCGGCAGGGCGGTGGCCGGGCGTCGCGGACGTCGCGTAATCGCCCGGTCACCGGCCGCTGCGCAAAAAGTGCCCGCACGCCCCTCGTGGCGGGCGTGTGTCGTACTCCACACTGGGTTGTGGTGCCTGAGTCCTCGGAGCGCGGCGGTGTTGGCCGGGTAGGCCGGGATCCCCCGCACATCCGCTCATGATGTACGGGACGGACGGCGGCGTGGCCGGCGCATCCGTACCCGATCGTTCTGCCGCCTCAGCAGCGATCACCCTGGAGGTCGCCCCCGTGCAGACCCAGACCCTCTCCGACGCGGCCGCCGTGGCGCCGCCGCAGTCCCCGGCCCCGTCGGCCATGGGGCCCCCGGGCACCCCGGGCGCCGCCGAAACCCAGCCCCCGGACCCGGACGCGGCCCCGACCCCTGCCTCACGCGCCGAGCAGACCCCCGAACCAGACCCCACGGCCCCCGAACCAGACGCCACAGCCCCTGAACCAGACCCCGAACAGGCCCCCGAACCAGACCCCACGGCCCCCGAACCAGACGCCACAGCCCCTGAACCAGACCCCGAACAGGCCCCCGAACCAGACCTCGAACAGGACTCCGAGGGGGACAGCGGCGGCCCCGCCGAGCGCCCCGCACGCCCCGAGACCACCGGCCCCTCCTCCGACCTCTTCCGCCAATATCTGCGCGAAATCGGCCGGATCCCGCTCCTCTCCGCCGCCGAGGAGGTCGAGCTCGCCCGCCGGGTCGAGGCGGGCCTGTTCGCCGAGGAGAAGCTCGCCTCCGCCCCCGACCTCGACAGCCAACTCGCCCTCGACCTGGACCGATTGGTGGTCCTGGGCAGGATGGCCAAGCGCCGGCTGATCGAGGCCAACCTGCGCCTCGTCGTCTCCGTCGCCAAGCGCTACGTGGGCCGCGGCCTGACGATGCTCGACCTCGTCCAGGAGGGCAATCTTGGCCTGATCCGAGCGGTCGAGAAGTTCGACTACGCCCGGGGGTACAAGTTCTCGACGTACGCGACCTGGTGGATCCGCCAGGCCATGTCCCGCGCCCTCGCCGACCAGGCCCGCACCATCCGGGTCCCGGTCCATGTCGTCGAGCTGATCAACCGGGTCGTCCGGGTGCAGCGCCGGATGCTCCAGGAGCGCGGCTACGAACCCACGCCCGAGGAGGTCGCGGTGCAGCTCGACCTCACCCCGGAGCGGGTGAGCGAAGTGCTGCGCCTCGCCCAGGAACCGGTGTCGCTGCACGCGCCGGTCGGCGAGGAGGACGATGTCGCGCTCGGCGACCTCATCGAGGACGGCGACGCCGCCTCACCGGTCGAGTCCGCCGCGTTCCTGCTGCTCCGCGAGCATCTGGAGGCCGTGCTGTCGACGCTCGGCGAGCGCGAGCGCAAGGTCGTCCAGCTGCGGTACGGGCTGGCCGACGGCCGCCCCCGCACGCTGGAGGAGATCGGCCGGATCTTCGGGGTGACCCGGGAACGCATCCGCCAGATCGAGTCCAAGACCCTCAACAAGCTCCGCGACCACGCCTTCGCCGACCAGCTCCGCGGCTACCTCGACTAGCTACGGCTGCCCCTCGAACGCCCCCGGATGCGTCTGCTCCCGTACCGCCACGTACTGCTGCCGCACCGCCTGCCCCACCGCCAGGTCGTCGCCCGGCTCGAACACCTGGCTGGCGGCCGCGGGCCAGCGCGGCGGCTCGTGCGGGGACAGCGTCCCCTGCGCGGCGCCCAGCGCCCACGCGGCCTGCCGGGCGGCGCCCAGCGCGGCGTAGTCGGCGGGCTGCGGCACCACGATCTGCGCGCCCAGCAGCGCGGGCGCGATGGCCCGTACCGCCTGAAGATCGGCCGCCGGTCCCAGCAGGAACACCCGCCGCACCCCGACCCCGCGCCCCCGCAGGATGTCGAGCGCGTCGGCGAGCCCGCACAGCATGCCCTCGAACGCGGCCCGCGCCAGATGCTCCGCCTTCATGGACTCGCGCCGCAGCCCGGTCAGCGTCCCGGCGGTGTGCGGCAGGTACGGGGTCCGCTCGCCCTCCAGATAGGGCAGCATCACCATCCCGTACGACCCAGGGGTGGACTTCAGCGCGAGCGCCGACAGCCCCTCCAGGTCCGTGCCCAGCAGCTCCGCCGTACCGCGCAGCGCCCGCACCGCGTTGAGCGTGTGCACGACGGGCAGATGCATCCCGGTGGCGTCGGCGTACGACAGGATCGTGCCGGTGTGGTCGGCCAGCGCCTCGTGGTGGATGGAGAAGACCGAACCCGAGGCCCCCAGCGAGATCACCGCGTCGCCGACCCCCACGCCCAGCCCGAAGGCCGCGGCCATGGTCTCGCCCGTACCGGCCGATATCAGCAGCCCCTCCGGCGTCTGCCCGGCGGGCTGGGCCGGTCCGATGACCTCCGGCAGCCGCACCTGATGGCCGAGCGCCAGCTCGACCAGATCCGACCGCCAGGCGCCGGTCGCCGCCGACCAGTAGCCGGTGCCGGAGGCCGTACCGCGGTCCGTCGTACGCCGCATCGGCCGCCCGAGCAGCTGCCACACCAGCCAGTCGTGCGGCTGCAGCACCTCGGCCACCTGACGCGCGGCGTCCGGCTCCGACCGCGCCATCCAGCGCAGCTTCGCCACCGACTGGGCGGCGGTCGGCACCGCGCCCACGGCCTGGGCCCACGCCGCCCGCCCGCCCAGCGTCTCGATCAGATCGGCGGCCGCGGACTGCACCCGCCGGTCGTTGCCCATCTGCGCGGGGCGCACCAGCGCCCCGCTCCCGTCCAGCGCCAGCAGCCCGTGCTGCTGCGCCGAGACGCCGATGGCCTGCACCCCCTCCAGCAGCCCGCCCTCGGCGGCCTCCCCGAGGGAGAGCAGCCACGCCTGCGGGTCCATGTCATGGGGCGATCCGCCGGAGGACGGCGCCGGGTGCGGCGCGTACCCCTGCTTGAGTACGGCACCCGTATCCGTATCGCAGACGACTATCCGTGTGCTCTCGGACGAACTGTCCAACCCGGCGACTATCCCCATGGACCAGATCATGCCACCGCGGCGGTTAGGTGTTGCTGGTGCCCCAGTCGTCCTCCTTCGCCGCGGAGCGCGACTCCCGCTGCGCGATCTTGTCCCGCAGCGGCCGCACCTTGCCGAGCGCCTTCGTAGCCGCCTCCCGGCCACCCAGCGCGGCCGACTCGGCGGTGTTACGGACCGCCGGGTTCTGCGCGAACCGCTGCGCGCACGCGCGCAGCTGCTCGTACCGCTCCCGTCCGGCCCGCGTGCCGAATACGTATCCCACAGCCAGCCCGGTCATGAACGTCAGCCGGTAGCGCATCGACCTGCCCTTCTGGTTGTCCTACCCGGTCGGACCCCGGAGTCGTTCCGCACGTCTACCCGCAGCCACCGCAGATCACCCACCGATCACCCGCGGATCATCCGCCGGACACCCGCGGGGATACCGATTGGCGGAGCACCCCCCTGCTTGCGCTAATGTATGTGTCGCAGCGAGCGCACGCCCACCGGCAAGCCCGGACGGGGGCGCGGTCGAGGCACACGGAGCAATCCCCTGTAGCTCAATTGGCAGAGCAGCCGGCTGTTAACCGGCAGGTTACTGGTTCGAGTCCAGTCGGGGGAGCGCGATCCCCTGTAGCTCAATTGGCAGAGCATTCGGCTGTTAACCGGAGGGTTACTGGTTCGAGTCCAGTCGGGGGAGCAGCACGGAAGAGGACCCCCGCCGGGGTCCTTTTTCATGCCCTCATCCCCTGTTCACGCCGTGCTCATCCCTGATCCAGGCCTGATCCACGGCATGCGGGCGCCCAACATCGGCCCCCCGGAGCAACAGATCGTATGAGCGGCTATGCTGCGGCAGACGGCGCGCACAGATGTGCACGACGCGCCGTTACGGGGCGGTAGCTCAGCCGGTTAGAGCAGCGGACTCATAATCCGTCGGCCGTGGGTTCGAGTCCCACCCGCCCCACCAAGAAAATCGATCTGACCTGCGCAAACGCGTTGGAGAGGCGGATTGCGTGAGGCAATTGCCTCAGATCGGTGAGGCGAAACACGCGCCTGTGTGGCCCGGCCGGGCCTCCGCCCCCCCTTCTGACCTGGGGTTTTGGGGCGACATCCGGGTGGGGGTCGTGGTTGATGCTCCCACGGCCGCGATTTCGCACGAGGCGATCTACCTGTCGCTCTACGACTCGCTTCGGCTCCAGGTGATCGACCGCAGTCTCACCCGGCGGCTGCAGTCGGCCAGACCCATGCGCTCCCGAAGATCGCCCGTCGACCCACAGGGCGGGGCGTCATTCGAGGCATGGTGTCCATCAGCGCCCGCCCCGCTGAGGTCAAGGGCGACCTCGTGATGGGCCCACGGAAGACAAGGACAGCTGAGCACGCTCAACGAGCAGGCTGAGCAGGAGAAGACCGTGACGTGTCAGCCAGCCTTGGCGGGCCCCTCGGCTCGGGTTCTGGCGAGGCAGTAGGAGTCGGTGCCGGTGTCGATGATGGTGGCGTTGAAGCTGAGGCGGTCGACGATGGCCACGCGGCCACAGGGCGGGCAACTCGGCTGCGTCGGCTGACTCGTAGGGGCGGGGAAAGCAGTTCCCACCGCATCGAGGGCGGCGGCTCGGCCGGGACCGGCCGGCCCGCAGTAGCCGGACAGGCGTAACACCGCCTGTTCGATCACCCACCGGAACACTGCAGTCGTGGACCATTCCTGCTTGCGTGAAGCCCTGGGTGGAAGGGGCGTGGCCTGGGTGGGCTCTGCGTACTCTTAGCAGAGGTGACATCGTGGCCGCTGCGACGAGGGGAGACACTGGCCGGGATCCGGTGGCTCGCGACGGCAGAACAAGCATCGGCGGAGGCCCGACGCGCCCCGAAACGACGCCTGTCCAACGTGGTCTATCGGATCATGAAACGCGATCAACGGAAACCACCTCGCTCAGGCCGCTTGACGCACAGAGACGCTATGAGATCACGATCGCCGAGCCGGTACGTGTGACGGCCCCGCTCGGCAGGCCGACGATTCAGACTGAGGACAGCCGGAGCGTCAAGTGGGAATCGGTTCAGACCACCGAGCGGTGCCTGAGGCAGTCGGCGCGCCTGCCAATTGCCACTACCGACTCATTTCGTTCTCAGCTCGCGGCTTCCGGCTCGGTTCTTCGCGATGTTTCGTGTCTTCTTGGTGTTGCCTGACTCGGCGAGCAGGGCGAGTACCGCCAGCGACGTCGAATCTTTGGCGAGGACGCGCTGCATCCAGTCCGTGATCTTCGCCAACTCGGCTGGTGTCGGCACGTGACCGTTCTCGATGGACAGGTAGAACAGCCAGTCGTGGATGCGGCGATGGATGAACTCGCGGTACGCCTCCGTCTTGAGCTGGTCGATCTCTGGCAGTAGTTCGGTCGACCACTGCCGGAACTCGGTGGGACCGGTCACCTTCATCGCGATCCTGTCCACGAGGGCGACCACCGCCGTCTTGGACACAATGTCGATGGGGTCGCGCAGGATCGTGGCCACGATCGCGCGGTCCCGGTCGCGGCTCCGCGAGGAAGCGGTCACCGAGACGACGCGTTGGTAGGCGGACGATCGGACGTGCTCGTCCGCGACGGCATCGTCGACGTCCACGTCGAGGATGCCGGCCCCCGCGAGCAACTCGGCCACGTCGGTGTGCAATGTCATCGCTTCACCCCTTCTTGCAGGGTTGGTTCTTGGCGGCCTTGCGCCGCTCTTCTTCTTCCTGCTCCGCCTGATTTCGCCTGCCGAGCTTCCTGACGGCTTTCCTGATCTCCGTCTTGTAATGTTCCACCGCTTGTTGCTGTCGACCCGTCAGCTCCGGTTGGTTGTGCAGGGGGTGCCCGTTCGGCTTCGTGGAGCAGATCTGGCTGATGCTGCGCGGCGAGCTGCCGACCCCGGTGCAGGGGCGGCTCCTCGAGGCGGCACTCGTCGCCGCCGTCGATCACGGCCCGCAGGCGCCGTCCATCGCCGCGGCCCGGATGGCCGCGACCTGCGGAGTCGGTCTCAACAGCGCGGTGGCGACAGGCACCGGGCTGCTCGGCGACACCTATGGGGGGGCGGGCCAGCAGTGCATGGAGGTGCTGGCCCGGATCGTCGAGGGGGAGTCCGCGGACGAGGTCGTCGCCGGGTTCCGCGCCCGTGCGGCGTATGTCCCGGGGTTCGGACACCGTTTCCATCCCCGTGATCCCCGCCGGGACCCACTGCTGGCGCTGGTGCGTGAGGCTGTCGACGCGGGCGAGGTCCCCGGGCGGGCTCTGGCGGCGGGTCTGGCGCTGGAGGAAGCGCTGTCCCGTGGGCGTACGAAGCCGGTTCCCATGAACATCGACGGCGCCACCGCGATCGTCTATGCCGAACTGGGCTTCCCCGCCGAGCTGGGCAGGGGCCTGTTCGTCCTGTCCCGGAGCGTGGGAATCCTGGCCCACGCGTGGGAGGAGTACGAGGGCGGGGCACGGATCAAGGGGCCGCTGCCCACCCCACTTCTCGCGGCCTACCACGGCGAACCGGCGCGCGACCACGTTCAGCGGAGCCCGCTGCCGACACCGCCGGCCTGACGAAGAGGCCGTGTGTCCACGTCCAAGGGGCGGCTCGGGCACGGTCGCCGCTGCGATCAGCTTTCTCAGGGGTACTCAGTCGGCTGACACTGGGGTCGGGCGGTCGCGGAAGTGGGCCTCGATCTGTTCCAGGGAGCGGTTGCGGGTCTCGGGGACGATCTTGGCGGCCGTCGCCGCGGCGAGGATGTTGATGGCGGCGAAGACCAGGAAGGTGATGGTGCCGCCGACAGCGGCCAGGAGGATGGGGAAGGTGAACGTGACCACGGCGTTGACGAGCCAGAGCACCAGGACGGCCGTGCCCATCCCGAGTCCGCGGATGGCGAGGGGGAAGATTTCGGAGAGCATCACCCAGGTGACCGGGGAGACCGCTGCCTGCTGGAAGACCAGGAACGTCAGCATGAAGGCCAGGATCAGATAGCTGCGCAAGGTGGCGGCGTCGGTGCCGGGCTCCGTGTGGAGAGAGAAGGCCACGCCGATGGCGATGAGTGAGGCGACGATGCCGAGCTGTCCGGTGACCAGGAGCGGTCGGCGTCCGACCTTGCCGATGAGGTAGAGGCTGGCGGTGGAAGCGGCGACGGCCACAACGCCGTTGGCGATGGTGGCGGTGAGCGCGGCCTGGGAGCCGAGACCGGTCTGCTGGAGGATGGTCGGGGCGAAGTACATGATCGTGTTGATGCCGGTGACCTGCTGGATGACGGCGAGGCCGAGCCCAATCAGGAACACCCGGCGCACCCACGGCACGGCCAGTTCGGACCAGCCGCTGCCGGTACGGGAGGCGTGCTTCTCCTGGTCGATGGTCTCTTTCACCTGGGCCAGTTCGGCGTCCACCGTGTCCGCTTCACGGATGCGGAGCAGGGTGCGGCGGGCGTCGGCGAAGCGTTCCTTGGAGGCGTACCAGCGAGGGGTTTCCGGCATGAACAGCATGCCGAGGTAGAGCAGGGTGGACGGAATGGTGGCCAGGGCCAGCATCCAGCGCCAGGTCTGCTCCCCGCCCCAGGCGGCGGCCAGGGCGGCGTTGGAGCTGTACGCGACGAGCTGACCGGTGACGATCATGAGCTGGTCGAGGGCGACCAGGCGGCCCCGGGCCTGGGCAGGGGCGATCTCGGCGAGGTAGACCGGGACGGTGGTGGAAGCCGCGCCGACCGCGATACCGAGGATGACCCGGGCCGCCACCATGACCTCGATGTTCGGGGCGAGGGCGGTCCCCAGCGCGCCGATGATGAAGACGAAGGCCAGGGCGAGGATGTTGTGGCGGCGCCCGTAACGGTCGGCGAGGCGCCCGCCCAAGGCGGCCCCCGCCGCGGCGCCGATCAGCAGGGACGCCGTGACGAGACCTTCCGTCACGGGGGTCAGGCCGAGCCCCCCGTCGTGGCCCGGCTTGGTCATGAAGGGCAAGGCGCCGGCGATGACGCCGGTGTCGTAGCCGAAGGTCAGACCGCCCAGCGTCGCGACGGCGGCGATGACCGTCGTCGACCGCCTTTTCCCGACGGGCGGTGGCGGCGACGCGGCCTGTGCGGTGTCGGTGGTGTGGCCTGGGCTCGGGGCGCTCGGCATGACGTGCTCCTCTCGGCGAACGCCCGCCCCGGCGGCAAGAAGAGATGCCGATCAGGGAACTAGCACGTTCTAATCATGTCAAGACATTCGCATGAACCATCTCGATGCGAATGCGGAGGCAGCCGCCCTCCGCGCGGGGCCGGACCCGTGGGGGCCCGATTCGTCAACTGCAGAGTGGGCGCCCCTCTTTCGGCTGCTGACCTGCAATAAAGGCTAGGCTCGGGGGCGACGAGGCGGTCGAGGGTGAGTGCCGTGCAACCGTGTTCCGGTGGCGGGATGGGATGGCTGGGCGGCTCCGTCGTGTACGTCGCCGGGCTCACCCTCCCTACCGCGCTGGGGAACCCTGCCTCACCTGCCCATATCCGTCTCCGGCCCGCCTGTCGGGCGCCCTGTCGCCGAAGGTGTCGAGCCCTTGACCAACTGCTATGAGCCCTCTACGTTCCTCCTAACTAGAACGTGCTAGTAGATGTGGGAGCAGAGACATGGTCGTCACCGACACCGCCCCCGGCCGTACCCGGCCCGCCCCGGACCCGCTGCGGCTGGCCACGATCGGCGCGGGCCGCATCGGGGCGAACCACGCAGAGATCGTCGCCCGCCACATCCCCGGCGTCGCGCTGGCCGCGGTCTGCGACCCTGCCCCCGGCGCCGCCGAACGTCTCGCCGCCGAGCTGGACGTCCCCACGGCCACGACCGATGTGCAAGAGATCCTCGGCCGGGACGACATCGACGGCGTGCTCATCACGGCGCCCGCCCGCGCCCATACCGACCTGGTCGTAGCCGCGGCCGCCGCGGGCAACCACATCTTCGTGGAGAAGCCGATGGCGGTGACGCTGGAGGACGCCGACCGCGCCGTCGCCGCCGCGGAACAGGTGGGCGTCACCCTCCAGGTCGGCTTCAACCGGCGGTTCGCCCCGGGCTTCGCCGCCGCCCGCGCCCTGATCGACGAGGGCAAGGTCGGGACGCCGCAACTGCTGCGCTCGCTTACCCGTGACCCGGGCCCGTTCACCGCGGACCCGGCCCGCATACCGCAGTGGACGATCTTCCTGGAAACCCTCATCCACGACTTCGACACCCTGTGCTGGCTCAACCCCGGCGCCACCCCGGTCAGCGTGCACGCCACCGCCGACGCCCTGGTCAGTCCCGGCGCCAAGGCCGGAGGCCACTTGGACACCGCCGTGGTGACGATCCGGTTCGACAACGGCGCCATCGCCACTGCCGAGGCGTCCTTCTCCGCGTTGTACGGGTACGACGTACGCGCCGAGGTCTTCGGCTCGGAGGGCATGGTGACCGCTGGCGACGGCCGCGGCACCGACATGACCTTCTACAGCGCCCAGGGCCGCCACGTCGACACCGCCCGGCTCGACACCGTGCTGCTGCGCGCGGCCTACACCGCCGAACTCACCGCCTTCGCCGACGCCATCCGCCACCAGAACCCCGCGCCCGTGACCGGCACCGATGCCCGCCGGGCGCTGTCCATCGCGCTGGCCGCCATCCGCAGCGTCGAGACCGAGGCCCCCGCCGCCATCGCCGAGGTGACCAAGTGACCTTCTCCCACGACACCATTGGCCCGTTCACCCTCGCCGCCAGCGCCGAGATGCTCTACCTGGATCGCCCGTTCACCGAGCGCGTGACCCGCATCGCCGAGCGCGGCTTCCAGGTCGAGATCTGGGACTGGTCCGCCAAGGACCTCGACGCCCTGGCCACGACCGGCGCCACCTTCTCCTCCATGACCGGCTACCTGACCGGCGACCTCACCGACCCCGACGGCATCGACGCCCTGCTCACCTCGGCCCGTACGTCCCTGGACGCGGCTGCGCGGCTGGACTGCCCGCGCCTGAACCTGCACGGCACCGGCCTGGACCCGCACGGCCTCCCCGTACGCCCCGTTCACCGGACCACCCCCGCGATGTGGCTCACCGCCGCCGACACCCTGCGCCGCATCGCGGACCTGGGTGAAGCCGCGGGCCGCGTCTTCACCCTCGAAAACCTCAACCTCGCCGTCGACCACCCGGGCACCCCCTTCGCCCGCGCCGCCGACACCCTCGCCCTCGTCCGCGCCGTGAACAGCCCCTACCTGCGGATGAATCTGGACCTCTACCACGCCCAGATCGGCGAGGGAAACCTGATCGAACTCTGCCGTGAGGCCCTGCCCTACGTCGGCGAGATCCAGGTCGCCGACGTCCCCGGCCGCTGCGAACCGGGAACCGGCGAAATCCACTACCCCGCCATCGCCCGCGCCCTGCGCGACCTCGGCTACACCGGCGTCATCGCCCTCGAAGGCTGGGCCCGCGACGACTCCGACGCCGCCCTGGACGCTTTCCGGAACGCCTTCATCACTGGCCCCGACACCGTCCTGGCCGAAGCGGCCTCGGGGTCATCCACGCTCTGAGTCATCCACGGCCGCTGCGCACCGCTGCCGCTGATCAGTGCACCCTCCGGCAGACCGTTTACCGCTGCCTGCCCCTCGCCCGGCCGGACGCCCGTAACCGCCTCGATGCTGGTTGCGGGCCGCCGGGCAGGTGTCCGCGCTGCGCCAGGAATCGGGGCGCGGCGTGTCTATCGCCTGGTCGGGCTCTCCTCACTCAGTTCGCTCAGCGTGCCCATCGCTCGGTCCAGGAGCGCAGCGAGCGGGGTCGTGCCTTCGCCGGCCGTCCAGGCGTCGGCAGCGGCTTCCAGGCAGGCGATCGCTGAGGCCACGAGTGCCTGGGCGCGGGGATCGTCGGCGGATTCCGAGTCGCCGCCGAGCCGACGGGAGACCTCGGGCACCAGGATGCTCTGCCAGCCCTGGGTCTTCTCCCACTGGCGAGTCATCAGGGTGCAGGCGTCGCTGAGCAGCCGCATCAAGCTCAGGGACCGCTCCGGCCCGTCGGCCTGGGGCTGTGCGACGACGTCGAAGGCGCGCCGCAGCGAATCCCAGGGCCGCTCGTCAGCGGGGCGGGCCGCGAGAGCCATGGCGACCTCGTGGCCGAGCTCTCCGAACTTCTCCAGGACGACCTCCTCCTTGGTGCCGAAGTACCGGAAGAAGGTGGTGCGCGACAGACCAGCCTCGGCGGCGATCTGGTCGACCGTCGTGTTGTCGTAGCCCTGCTCGGCGAAGAGCCGGAACGCGACCTCGCTGACCTCGGCGCGCATCGCGGCTCGCGTCCGCTCGCGCAGCGAGGGCTGCGCGGTGCCGCGGGCGGGTGCGGTCCTGGGCGTCTCGACCATGCCGCAAGTGTACACAGACCCTATGTGGTACTCAGTTCCATGAAGGGTTAGAGACCCTTGTCTCGACTCCATGCCATCTTCGAGGAGTGCTTTCATGAGCACGGTCTGGTTCATCACCGGTTCCTCCCGCGGCTTCGGCCGCCGGTTCGCCGAGGCGGCGCTCTCCCGCGGTGACAAGGTCGCGGCCACCGCCCGCACCCCCGATTCCCTGGCCGACCTGGTCGCCGCCCATGGCGACGCGATACTGCCGCTGCCGCTGGACTTCACGGACAAGGCCGCCGTAGCCGAGGCCGTGATCCAGGCCCACGAGCACTTCGGGCGCCTGGACGTCGTCGTCAACAACGCGGGCTTCAGCGTGTTCGGGGCCGTTGAGGAGCTCACCGAGCACAACGTCCGCGCCCAGTTCGAGACGAACGTGTTCGGTCGAGGCTGAGGCCAGCCAGGGCTGAATCCCGTCCCACCAGATGTGGGAGACGCCGACGGCGGTTACCTTCGCCGGATCCGCAGCAGCATGGAGGGCCTCCCGATCGGTAGAGACGGTTCGGCGGAATTCAGAGGGCGCGGTTGCCTAATCTGAGGCTCCTTTGTTCACACGCCACCCCCCAAGGAGCGCGCACGTGACCCAACCCCGCATACCCACCGCCGTCTTCGGCCGCGGAGCCGTCGCCGCCACCGTGCCGGTCGCCGTGGCGGCCCTGCTCGCGGCGGCCGGGCCCGCCACCGCTGTCGGAGGGGCGGGCGCCCCCGGCGTCGGCGATCCCTACTTCCCGCGCGCCGGGAACGGCGGCTACCACGTCGCGCACTACGGACTGACGCTCGGTTACGACCCGACGAGCCGTCATCTCACCGGCAAGGCGGTTCTCACCGCCCGCGCCGCCCAGCGCCTGACCCGCTTCGACCTCGACTTCAAGGGTCTGAGGATCACCGGTCTGACCGTCGACCGGGCCAGGGCGGCGTACAAGCGCAGCGGTCAGGAACTCGTCGTCACACCCCGGCGCGCCCTGCACAAGGGGCAGAGGTTCCGCGTCACCGTCACCTACCGGGGCAAGCCCGCCCCGGTCACCGACCCCGACGGCTCTCCCGACGGCTGGATCCCCACCGACGACGGCGCGTTCGTCGCCGGTGAGCCCCAGGGCGCCATGACCTGGTTCCCGGCCAACAACCACCCGCTCGACAAGTCGTCGTACGACATCACGATCACCGTCCCCAAGGGCCGCACCGCCGTCTCCAACGGCGTCCTGCTCGGCCGGAGCACCCGCAAGGGGAAGACCACCTTCCGCTGGCGGCAGAAGGAACCCATGGCCGCCTACCTCGCCACCGCGACCGTCGGGAAGTTCAAGGTCAAGCAGTACACGACCCGTAGCGGCATCAGGGTCTACGACGCCGTCGACCCGCGCGAGGCCACCGCCTCCGCACCCGTGCTGAAGAAGCTGCCGTCCGTGCTGGAGTGGGAGAGCAAGCTGTTCGGGCCGTACCCGTACCGCGCCGCCGGCTCCATCGTCGACCACGCGCCCAACGTCGGCTACGCCCTGGAGACCCAGACCCGGCCCGTCTACGGCAGCGCCCCCGGCCTGGGCACCCTGGTCCATGAGAGCGCCCACCAGTGGTTCGGCGACTCCGTCTCCCTCACCTCCTGGAAGGACATCTGGCTCAACGAGGGCTTCGCCAGTTACGCCGAGTGGCTCTACGACGAGCAGCACGGCGACGGCAGCGCCCAGCAGACCTTCGACGATCTGTACGCCACTCCCGCGGGCGATCCCCTATGGGAGTTCCCGCCCGGCAACCCCGGCAGCGGCGCCAAGATCTTCGGCCGCCCCGTCTACGACCGCGGCGCCATGGCCCTGCACGCCCTGCGCACCGCCGTCGGCGACCGTGTCTTCTTCCGCGTCCTGCGCACCTGGGCCGTGCAACACCGCCATGGACACGGCACCACCGCCCAGTTCCGGCGCCTCGCGGAGCGGGAGTCCGGGAAGAACCTCGGTCCGCTGTTCAACAAGTGGCTGTACGCCCAGGGGAAGCCCCGCACCCCCTGACAGCGGATGCGGCGTCGGCGCGGCGGCCACCCCCGGGCTCCAAGACGACCTGCCCACCATCCGCCCATCAGGCTGGGGTTGAGGCCCAACTCGCGCGTGTCGGCGGGGCAGTAGGCGATGTAGTACGAGGTCTCCTGCGGGCGGGCGGGCGACGCTTCGCCGCGTGATCCGCAGCGGACTGTTCGTCGCTCCAGTCCGCTCACTGCGTTTCGCTGGGACTCCACGAGCCGGTGAGGAGGCAGACGCAGCGCGTCCCGGGTACCGCCAGAAGAGTGAGGCACGCCGCAACCGGTGTGGACGTCGGTTGGGTGAGCACGCGGCTCAGGTGGGCATTTCGGCAGATGCACGACCGCCCTGATCGCGGCGGTACAGCCATCGGTGGTACCCGGATCGACGTCGGTGAAGGTCCCGCTGGTGTGGTGTCGTGATCCGTTCCAGTAGCCGACGGAGTTCCCGCATGCGATTTGTCAGACCGTGGCCGCATTTTCGGGCTACCGTCGGACTGGACGCGTCGTGTTGTCCACGCACCCCGAGGAGTAATCCTGTGTCATCGCCCTGTGACCCCCAGTACGCTCCCGTCGGCGATGTGGGTGCCGCGCTCATGGTGATTGACTCTCGGCTCAAAGCCATCTACGACGGCAAGGCCGAGACCGACCCCGAACAGCAGCAGCTGAGCGAGCAATTCGCCGCGTCACTCGGCCCCACCGAGGCCAAGGAGTTGCTGGACGGTGCGTGCACGCTCATCTACATGTTCATGCAGTGGCTGCGGATGGCCCACGAGGACCACGACAAGGACGTCATCGAGTACGTCGTGCCCAGCTTGGTGGCCTCGATGCGCATGATGACCAAGAGCATCTGTCCCGAGGTCATCCCCACCATGACCGGCCTGGTCGTCGCGGCCGGTACCGGCCTGAGCCCCAACCTGTGGCGCAAGCAGTTCGGTGACTGGACCGAGGACGAGATGAATCCTCTGGAAGCCACGGCCTTGCTGCTCGCGGAGCACATCAACCGGCTCACTGACGACCGCGACTTCGCCACTCGCATGATCGGCGAAGCCTTGTCCGATGCTCCAGAGGCTTAGAGGCGCGGCGTTCAGCGGCCGCGGAGTCGGCGGCGTTGACTACTGCTGGCTGTCGGGTTTGACGATGAACCACTCCAGGTCGTTGTCGTCCTGGCAGCCGAAGATGGTGATTCTCGTGCCGTCTGCCCTGTCCTCGCCCTTGTCGGCGTAGCCCGCGACGTTCAGGCAGAGCTGGTTGCTGGCGTAGTTGTGGATCCAGTGGAGGCCGTTGGTGTTCGGCCGCTTCTCCACCCACCACAGCTGGTTGTCGTCCATCTTGCGGGTGCAGGCCGCCTCCTTCACCCCTGTCCTGATGGCGGCCGCGCCCTGGTCCGGCAGGTCCATGCAGTAGCCGTCCATGGTGTTGCGGATCTGGACGAGGTCGGCGTTGTTCGGGCCCTTTCCCTCGAACACGGTCTCCAGGTTCCACAACTGCCGTTCCTGGGCGCCGTCGCAGGGGTATTGGGCGGTCTCCCCGTCCACCTTGCCCTGCTCCTCGACGGGGGCGGCGCACTTCTGCGTGGTCCCGTTCCGGAGCAGGACGCGGGCGAACGGGTCGACCGGTGCCTGCGTGGGCTTGGCGTCCCCGCCGCCGCCACCTCCACCGCCCGCGTCGTCACCGCCGGGCTGCTGCGTCGGCTCGGGCGCCTGGCTCGACGCGGCCGGGGGCTTGGAGGCCGAGGGCTCCGGGGTCGGCACGGAGGTGGCGGCGGCCTGCTCGGTCCGGTCCTGGGCGCGGGTGCCGACCGGCGGTTTGTACGAGATCCAGATCATGACGAAGGCGATGGTGAGCGCGACGAGCATGCTGAAGAGCACGCCCAGCCAGCGCGGCATCAGCCCGGGCTGTTCGTAGGTGCCCTGCACCGGCAGCGGTTCGGCGCCGGAGCGCTGTACGGACAGGGTGAAGGGCCGGGACTCTTTGGCTCCGGCCCAGATGGTCTGGCGGGGCTTGAGGGTGGTTTTGATGAAGGCGGCCCGGCCGGGTTCGATCTGGACGTTGGCGGGGTGGATGTCGTAGGAGATCTGGTCGCCGTTGTCGCTGCCGCTGATGGAGGCGGTGAGTTTGACGTTGCCGAGGTTGTCCACGGCGAGTTTGGGGCGTCCCCGGAACCGGCCCTTGACGGTCTGCGGCACGAGTTCGGCCCGTACCTCGCTGAACGGCGTGACGGTGACGTTGCCTTCGGGGACGGTGGTGGCCTGCGGGTGTTCGGTGGGGATGATCTGCACCCCGTACGCGTTCGGCCCGGCGGCGGCGTCCGGGGTGCGCGGTGGGGCGAAGGTCAGCTCCACGGTGCCGGTCGTTCCCGGGTACAGCCGGAGTGTCTGCGGCTCGACGGTCGTCCATGGGGACAGGTCGCCGACGGGTACGAAGCGGTATTCGTCGACGACATCGCCGGTGTTGCGCAGCCGCAGCCGCACGGTGGCCGAGCCGCCGGGGTCCACGGTGGTCGAGGCAGGTTCCAGAGAGGTCCAAAGGCTCACCGCATGACGCTATGGCGGGCGCCCGGCCCGTGTCGCAGGCGCCGGGGCACGTTCCGCTGCCTGAAGGCACCGGCACGCTGCCCCGCCGGGCGCCCTGCGGTCTCCGGGGCCGCGGCGGTGCAGCGCTCCGCCGTGCATGACGTCCTGGACACCTCCGGCCAGGCGTTCACCGGACCGCTGCGCACCAAGATGGAGGCCCGCTTCGGCGGGGCGGCACGCGAGAGCAGGCACTACGTGTGCGGCGACGGGTGCGAGCCGTAGCGCCAGGTACTCTCGGGCGTGCCGGTTGGGCAGGGTCGCCCGGAGGTCGGCCCAGAGGCCCGAACGAGGTCCTTGCTCGTCTGAGCGTTGCCGCGATGAGGGTGGAACCGGCGGTGTAACCTCAGGATCAGCTGTCATGGTTCCGAAGTACCGGTCGCCCGTGAGCGTGTGCGCGGGCGACTCTGCTGTGCAAAGTCGCTGAGGACCAAGGCGATCACCTCCGGCTCCCGCACGGTGCGGGAGCCGACTTCTAGTCCCCTTGGAGGGCGAAATGGCCAGCGGAACCGTCAAGTGGTTCAACTCGGAAAAGGGCTTCGGCTTCATCGAGCAGGACGGCGGTGGCCCCGACGTCTTCGCTCACTACTCCAACATCGCCAGCTCCGGTTTCCGTGAGCTCCAGGAAGGCCAGAAGGTGAACTTCGACGTCACCCAGGGCCAGAAGGGCCCCCAGGCGGAGAACATCACCCCCGCCTGATCTCGCACCTACACGACGCCCGCCCTGCGACGCTCGCAGGGCGGGCGCCGTGCGTTCCACCCGCCACCCGCCACCGCCACCGGACTGATGGCTCCCTCCGTGGCATCCACGAAAGGGTGAATCCGTCAAACCCACCAAACGCAGTGGCCCCATCAGCCACGGCGGTCACCTGATCGAGAGTCCATGCCTCTAGCGCACCGTGCGATCCCCCTCGTCCGCTGATGTGAGGGCGTCGAGGTCATCGGCGTAAGAGCGGATATGGATGTCCCGGTGGGCGCGGGCGGCGGCGATCACGGGGGCGAACGCCGCATACGCGTGCGGGTGTTTCTCCAATAGGCCCACGGCGGCGACGGCACCGCACTCCGCTGTGTCCTCGTCTTCCGACTGGGTCAACCGTAGGCAGATCTCCGCCGCACGGACCGGGTCAGCCATGGCGATGAGCGTCTCTGCCAGCGGGCTGTCCGACCAGCGCCACTGTTCGCCTTCGATGACATCGCCATTGAGCACGTCACCGTGCTCCCACGCCTCGGCGACGGCGGTGGTCACCTCGGTGGTCCACGGCAGTCCGGCCTGGGCGATGCCCCACGCCGCGGCGGCGCGCACAGCGGGCGTGTGACGGGACGCCAGAGCGTCGGAGAGCCACGCGGCGCGGTTGGCGACGTTGTGCCGGGCGACGCCACCGACCATGACCGCTGCGATGAGCGGGTCTGGTTCGGTGAGGGCGCACTCGCCAAGCGCGCGTATCGCAAGCTCCTCGTGCCCGGTGCGCAATCCGGTCACGTAGGCGACGCGGTGCCGCACTTCACGGACCGGGTCGGCGAGGAGGGGGAGCAGGCGGGGAGTCGCCCGCGCGTGGGCAGCACGGATCTCGTGGTGCACGGATTCGGTCTCCGCGACGCCGATGGTGATGCCGAGCAGCAGGTCGGCGAGGGTTGCCCGGCCAGGTGCCGCGGGGTCGAGCAGGAGGTCCACGAGAATGGGGTACGCCTTGGCCGACCCCGCGTAGACGCTTCCCTGGTGGACCAGGCAGTTGTGGAGGACGCCAACGGCCCGCTCGGCGCGGTCCGAGTCCTCGCCACAGGCATCGCGAAGCCACTTGAGGGTGTCCGCGCCGTCGCCGTAGGCGTGTCCCGCCCCGGCCCAGTCGGTGGCGTGTAGTGCCATCCGTGCCCGCATCGTTGCTTTCGTCCTCTCCGAGGTGTGCGCACTCTCTCGCCATCGGCCGGACCAAGGCTAGGGTCTTTTGTCACGCCGGATCAGCGAGCGCGGGACCGGGGCAGGCTGTGTCGAACAAGGTCGGCCTCCCGGCGTACCGGAACAGCCAGGGGCACGTAGGCCGGACAACCGGAGGCTGCGTGATGTTGGAGATCCGCTACCGGCCGTAGCTCACCGCCCGATCACCGCGAGCCGTCCGTGGTCAGCTCTGCTTCTCCATGCTGATGGCCTGGCGGAGTTCCTCGCTCGCCGCTCCTGGTTCTTGCCGCTGGTTCTCCAGCAGAGCGGCGGCTATGGCGTCGAGCTTGCGCTGGATGGCGTGTTCTGCACGCCGTTCGGAGTTCTTCAGCAGTGCCAGAAGCAGCAGCGACACAGCGGACATCGCCTCGCCCACCATCAGCAGCCACGGCGTGGGCAGCTTCAGTATGTGCGCGGTGATCGCGCCGGCGACCAGAACGAGGCACACACCGAAGAAGCCGGGGGAGCTGGTGAAGTTCGAAGCGTGTTCCGCCAGGCGCGTGAACCAGCCCGGCCGGTCGCCGTCACGGTGCGCGGGGTGCTGAGGTGCCATGAGGTCTCCGGCCGTCCTCATGAGGCCACCCGGTCGGCAGGGGTCCCCAGAGATCCGTCGGACACATGGAACCGCCCACGCCACAGGGCGTGCGGCCTGTCTCCCGTATCCGACTCCGCCTGCTCCAGGTATGCCATACGGTCGGCAGAGGCCTCCGATCCGGTGGCCGTCGACACTACGTTCTCCCCATGGTCGGCACTACGTTCTTCCAGTGGTCGGCCCACGTGCGGGACTCGGCCGAACCCCCGAATTCGAGCTGATGTGGCCGTGCCTACCCCGCCTTCCGCAGAGCATGCACCTGCTTGGAGAGAGGCCCGGGTACCGCTGACCCCGGGCAACGTTCCTACCAGCCATACCCTCCATTGGCGCCGTAGACGTGGTTCGAGGCGAGTTCGCTCCATGCCCAGTCCGAACCCTTCTGCGACGCGCTTCAGGCAGCCCCGCCCGGGGCGATCAGCCCCGTCTCGTAGGCGAAGACGACGGCCTGGACGCGGTCGCGCAGGTCCAGCTTGGACAGGATGCGGCCGATGTGGCTCTTGACCGTGGTCTGGCTGAGGAACAGCCGGGAGGCGAGTTCGGCATTGCTGAGGCCCGTCGCGAGCAGGCGGAGCACCTCGAGCTCGCGCGGGGTCAGGTCGGACAGATCGCGGTGCGGGGCGACGGTTTGCGGTTCGTCGCGGTGTGCGAAGCGCTCGATCAGCCGACGAGTGATCGTGGGTGCGAGGAGGGCGTCTCCGGACCGCACCAGGCGTAAGGCGGAGACCAGATGTTCGGGGGTGACGTCCTTGAGCAGGAAGCCGCTGGCGCCGGCCGTGAGCGCGGCGTAGACGTAGTGGTCGAGGTCGTATGTGGTGAGGATGATGACCCGCGGTCCGTTCGGGCCGGCATCGCCGACGATGCGCCTGGTGGCCTCGATGCCGTCCATCTCCGGCATCCGGATGTCCATGAGGACGACGTCAGGCCGCGTACGGCGGACCGCTGCGACAGCCTCGGCCCCGTCGGCCGCCTCGGCCGTCACCTCGATGCCGTCCGCGGCCAGGATCATCTTGAAACCCGTGCGTACGAGGGCTTGGTCGTCGGCGATGACGACGCGCAGCGGTGGCTGGTCCATGTTCATACGCTGCTCCATGGGATACGGGCCCTGACCTGGTAACCGCCGTCGTTTGTCGGCCCGGCCGTCAGCTCGCCCTTGTAGACGGCCAACCGCTCGCGCAGCCCCATGTGGCCACGGCCGTTGCTCTCCACCGGCGGGGAATTCTTGGCGCCGCCGGTGTCCGTGACCTCGATCTCCAGACAGTCGTCGGTGTAACCGATGGTGACGGACGCGTCCGCGCCACGCGCATGTTTGATCGTGTTGGTCAGTGCCTCCTGTACGACGCGATACGCGGTGAGGTCCACCCCCGGCGGCAGCGGATCCGGCGGCAGTGACACCCCGACGCTCACGGGCGTCCCGGCGGCGCGCACCCGTGCGACCAGCGCGTCGAGCCGCGCGAGCCCGGGCTGGGGCTCCAGGCTGTCAGCCTTCTCGTGGTCCGGGGCGGCCAACAGGCCCATTACGTGACGCAGTTCGGCCATGGCGGCCCGACCGCCCGCCTCGACGGCGAGCAGCGCCTCCTTCGACTGCTCGGGCACCACATCCATCACCTTGCGGGCCGCGCCCGCCTGGATCACCATCACGCTCACATTGTGGGTCACAACGTCGTGCAGTTCGGCGGCAATGCGGGCACGCTCCTCCTCGACGGCCCGGCGCGTGGCCTCCTCCTGAGCCTCCTGCAGTTCTGTGACCCGGTCCCGGCTGGACGCCAGCCGCAGCTGCAGGAAGCGGACGAGGCTGGCCAGCATCCCGGCCACCAGCAGCACGAATCCCGGGCTGGACCATCCCGGGAGCAGGGGGTCCGCGTTGCGGAAAGCGAGACCGGACAACGCGGCGGCGATCACCAGGACGGCAATCGCCGCTATCCGGTAACGGCTGTGTACGACGGCGCTGTAGGCGCCGATGACGCAGGCCAGGACGGTGATCCAGGAGGCGGAGCTGCCGATGGCCAGTGCCGCGCCCAGCACTGCCACGAACTGGCTCAGCGGATACCGGCGCCGGGCTGCCAGCGGCAGCGTCGACAGGACGACCAGGGCCCAGGGTACGGAGGGGGGCTCGTCCGCCGCGGGCGTCTGACCAGGATCGGGCGGCGGGGGCGGAGCCGGGACCCCGGCCCCGGCGTCGGCCTTCGGGGCGATGTCCACCGGACCGTCGCCGGGATAGCGCACCGCCACGAACAGGGCGATGACGGTCAGGACGACCGCCAGCACCACATCGGCGCGCACCGCTCGCCGGGACAGCGGAGCTGCCTTCGCTTCCGGGCGTAACGCGTCGATGAGCTGCTGATGCCAGCTGCGCCGGTCTGCCGTCTCCATCCGTGCATTGTGCTGCGCTCTCCGCCCGGCCCGCGTCCGCCTGTCCGATCAGGGCGTTGTCCCGGAGACCTCCTTCTCAGGTATGACTCCGCGGCCGAATCCTCCGGAGGAAGGGGCTGATGTTGGTTCCGCGGCCGACGCGCCCCGTACGCGGGCGCCTCTAGGTTCACGGGGCCGACAACGGCATGTGCCTCTCGCGACTGTGAAGGACGGACACTCGTATGCGTCAAGTGATCGAACTGGAGGGTGTGGCGAAGCGCTACGACAGCGCCGACGCGCAGGCGCTCGGACCGCTCACGCTCAGCGTCGCCCAGGGTGAGGCCCTTGCCGTGACGGGCCCTTCCGGCAGCGGCAAGTCCACGCTGCTGAACCTTGTCGCCGGTTTGGACAGGCCGACCGATGGCGCCGTGATCGTGGCCGGACGACGGATCGACCAGTTGAGCGAGCACGTCCTTGCCAGGTTCCGTCGCGAGCACATCGGCATGGCCTTCCAGTTCTTCAATCTTCTCGACGACCTCACCGTCACCGACAACATCCAGCTCCCGGCCCAGCTGACCGGGACCAGCCGGCGCAAGGCCGCGGCCCGTGCGGGTGAGCTGATGGAGATGCTGGGCATCCAGAAACATGCCCGTGCCTATCCGGGCCGACTGTCCGGAGGCGAACGCCAGCGGGTCGCGGTCGCCCGGGCGTTGGTCAACCGGCCCGCGCTGCTGCTCGCCGACGAGCCCACCGGCGCGCTCGACACCGCCTCAGGCCACGACGTCCGCGATCTGCTGATGGATCTGCACCGCGGCGGACAGACCATCGTGCTGGTGACGCATGACCTGACGCTGGCGGAGGCGTGCGCGAGCCGCACGATCCACCTGGTCGACGGTCATGTCGCCCTCGACACGTACGCGTCGCAGGCCGTCCGATGAGCCTGTTCGGTACCGGCGCGCTGGGCCGGGTCGTACGCTCCGGGGTGGGCCGACGGCGGGTACAGACCGTGGTGATCGCCGTGGCCACGATGATGGCCGTGGCCTCGGCCGTGGTCGCTGGCTCGCTGATGGTCGCCGCGGCCGCGCCCTTCGACCACGCGTTCGGGAAGCAGCGGGGTGCGCACCTCACGGCACAGTTCGATCCGGCCAAGGCGAGCGCGGCGCAGCTGGCAGGGACCGGGAAGCTGGCCGACGTCACCGCGAGCGCGGGGCCGTACCCGTCCACGGCGTTCCGCCCGGTGGATCAGGCGGGTTTCCGCATGCCGACGCTGACCCTGGTCGGGCGGTCCGGTGCGGACGGCGATGTGGACCGCGTGGATCTGAAGTCCGGCCGGTGGCCGCGGAAGCCGGGCGAGATCGTGCTCGCCGCGTCGTTCGAGGGGCCCGCCATCGAGCTCGGCTCCACCCTGAAGGCTTCGGACACCACGAACGCCCAGACTCTTTCGATCGTCGGCTTCGTCGTGTCGGCCAGCAAGACCGCCGACGCCTGGGCGACCCCCGCGCAGGTCGACGCGCTGGCGTCGGAGGGCCGCCCGGTCACGAGTCAGATGCTCTACCGCTTCGACTCCGCGAGCACGAAGGGTCAGATCCTCGCCGACCGGAAGAAGCTCGCCGCCTCCGTGGGGCCCGGGGCGCTGCTGGGCACCCAGTCCTGGCTGGACACCAAGCTCGCCGCTGATCAGGGTGCGGCGGCGACCGTCCCGTTCGTGATGGCTTTCGGTGTGCTCGGCATCCTGATGTCGGTGATCACCGTCAGCAGTGTGATCAGTGGTGCGGTCGGCACCAGCCTGCGCAGAATCGGCATTCTCAAGGCCATCGGCTTCACTCCACGCGAGGTCGTACGCGCCTACGTTGCCCAGGCGCTCATTCCGGCCGGCGCCGGCATCGCCGCGGGGGTCGTCCTGGGAAACCTCCTGGCAGTGCCGCTGCTGGCGGACACCCAGGAGATGTACGGCAGCATGTCGCTTTCGGTGGCCTGGTGGGTGGACGTCACGGTGCCGACCGCCGCCCTGGTCGTCGTGGGGCTCGCGGCGCTGATTCCCGCACTGCGGGCCGGAAGACTGCGTACGGTCGAGGCCATCGCGGTCGGCCGGTCGCCGCGCACGGGGCGCGGCCAGTGGGCGCACCGGGCGATCGGGCTGCTGCCGCTGCCGCGGCCGGTGACCTACGGTCTCGCCACCCCCTTCACGCATCCGGTCCGTACCCTCGCGATGCTGCTCGCGGTCGCGTTCGGTACGGTCGCCGCGACCTTCGCGGTGGGGCTGACCGCGTCTCTGGGCGAGGTCGGCGCCTCGCAGGACACCGACAGCCGTGCCGCGGTCACGGCCACGACCACCAAGCTCAACAACGTCGCTCCCCCTCCGCCTCCTCCTGCAGGGGGCAGCGTGGCAAGCCCGTCTCCCGTGGGCGGCGGCGTGGCAAGCACGTCCGAACCCAGGGCTGCCGACCCGGCGAAGGTGCGGTCTGCCATCACATCGCAGGCGGGGACGGGGCCGTACTACGGCAAGGCCCGGACCGAGGTCGCCGTGGCCGGAATCTCCGGCTCGGTACGGATCAGCCTCTACGAAGGCGATTCGCGCTCCGGCAGCTACGAGATGCTCTCCGGACACTGGATCACCGGTAAGGGGCAGGTCGTGGCGCCCACACGCTTCCTGGAAAGGACGAGCACCAAGATCGGTGACACGGTGCGGGTGACGTACGAGAAGGAGACCGCGAACCTGCGGATCGTGGGCGAGTCCTTCGACACCTCGGGCAACGAGCTGGAGATCCACGCGGACATGGCCAACTTCCGGTCGGCCGAGCCCAGTACCTTCCTCGTGGAGGTCAAGCCCGGTGTCCCCGCCGACGAGTACGCCCGGAAGCTCGCCGCGGTCGTACGGCCGCTGGGCGGCGACGCCGCGACCAACGCCCCCTCGGAGCAGAAGGGCATCATCCTCATCATGGACGCGATGGCGGTGCTGCTCACCCTCATGCTGGTCTCCGTGGCCGGTCTCGGCGTACTCAACTCCGTAGTCCTGGACACCCGGGAACGCATCCACGACCTGGGCGTCTGCAAGGCGATCGGCATGACGCCGCGGCAGACCATGAGCCTCGTGCTCGCCTCGGTGACCGCGATCGGAGTGATCGGAGGGCTGATCGGCGTGCCGACGGGGTACGCGCTGCACCGCGTCGTCATGCCGGTGATGGGGCGTGCCGTAGGCACCCGTATGCCGTCGTCGGTCCTCGATGTGTACGGGCCTGCTCAGCTGCTCCTGCTGGGGCTGGGCGGGGTCGTGATCGCGATGCTGGGCGCGCTCGTCCCGGCCGGCTGGGCCGCCAAGGCCCGTACAGCCACGGCACTGCGCACCGAGTAGCGTCCGGCGGAGCGCGAGCCTCTGGGCGCTGGAAGGTATGTCACCCGGGCTCCCCACCGAGGGCGCTCCTCTCCCGGGGGCCCGCCAGATTCAGGGACTCTGGGCAAGGTGGGTAACTGCCTTCCGGCACGGGCTGGAAGACCGTGGCTGAGCCCACGCTGTCATGGTGCGGCGCGACGGCAAGTGGGGCCGGTGACGGTCCAGGTGGTCAGGAGGCATTGGAGCAGCGTTGCCCGGGCCGTGTGCAACTGGCCAGCTCGCGACTGACTCACCGCGCAGACGTTGGGACCCGAATGGGGGTAACGCGTCGTGATCTATGGTGGGTGTGGGGCTCCGGGGGAAGCACCGCTCCGGGGGATGACGTCAGTGCATGCGGTGCGGTTTCGTAACCAGGGGGCGGGCGCATGAAGTTCGACGCGGGCGGCATCGGTTCGGCCGCGCTGCTCAGGGCAGCCCGTACACCTCGTGGTGAGCTGGCCGCTGGGCACAGCGCCGTGAGCCGCGGCAGCCGCGGGGCCGCATCATGACCAAGGACGTCATTGCCCTCACCAAGCAGCCGCCGGATCCGCGGACCGTCGCGGCCGCTCTGCTGTCGGGAGGACCTGACCTGCGGTTGCGGACCCTTGGCGAGGGGGCTGTAGTGCAGTTGACCGATGACGATGGGCGGCCGCTGGTCTCCATCGAGTCCCCGATGCTGCTTGCCGTGCCGCACGAAGCGCAGCGTCTACTCGGGGTGCGGGCGGATGAGCTGGGTGAGTCGGTGTGGTGGACGGAAGTGCGTGCGACGGCTGCCACGGACCAGGCGCGGCGGCTTGCGTCGGTGGTGGCCGGGCGTCTGGTGGCCATGGTGGGTGGTGTGCTGTGGCCGCGGGAGGCCGCGGAGGAGGGCATCGGTGTCGTCGACACCCGCGGTGCTCAGGTTCCTCCTTCGCCTCATCCTGAACAGCCCGCGGTGGATGTCCTGACCGACGCCGCGGCCGTCCTTTTTCAGGACCGTCCGGTTCTCGGGCTGTCCTCGTGGCTGGGCAATGCCCTGCTTTCCGCTGCGGCGGAGGACCGTCGGGTACAGATCGTCACCCCGCCTCATACGCTGCTGACGCTCCCCGCCCGCCTCGCACTGGCCGAGGTTGAGGGGCGCTGGGTGGTGCGGGAGGAGTCCGGGGACTATTACGACGGTCTGACCGGGGCGGTGCTGGGCTGGCAGGGCGATTCCTTCGTCCCCGTCCCGGACAGTTCCCGCGAGACCGGTGGAACCGGCACGGCGGCGGCTTTCGCCCCGGTGCCCAACCCGGATGAGCGTCAGCTGCTGCTGTCCATCCGTACCTGCCACCGGGCTGACGAACACCTGCTGCTGGGCGGAGCGCTGGAGGCCTGCTGGCAGCACCTGGCGGGGGCCGCTCCGGTCGCGTGGGGTACGGCTGAGCCGGTCGGTCTGCCGTGGTCCCGGCGTAACCTCACCGACTTCGCGCGGGACCGCGCTCCGCGGCCGACCAGACTGGTGGTCGTCGGCGCTCCCGATCGTCCGGCCGTCGCGGCCCTGAATATCCTGCGCACCGCGGACGGTGTGGAAGAGGACATCAACCTCGGGGTCGGTTACGGCATGGGTGAGGAGCCGCCGTTTGACGCGCTTGCCGGTCTTGCCGATGATCTGGCCTCTCATCACGGTCTCCGTTCGGCTTTGTTCCATGTGCGGACCGGGCGGCGGGATGTGAATGCTCCGGCGAGTTTCGAGACGCCGCCCATCCCGCTCGCCCTCGCGCTTGGCGCGGAGGAAGCCCGAAGGGCTGGTGCCGGTGTGGAGAAGGTGCCGGTTCCGCAGCCGCCGCGGGCCATCGGAGCGCGACGCCGACCGGGCAGGTACTACTGCTTGGGGGAGGCCGATTCCCCGTCCAACTGGGCGAGGTTGCGTTCGCTCCTGGAGCACTTGCGCGGCCGGGACGCATAGCTAGAAGGGCCGTTTACCGCAGACATCAGGGGCACGAAGCAGAGCACGTTCGACGCGGCGTGCTCCGGAGGGGAATCGGGGGGAATCGTGGCGAAGTGGGACATCGACGTGGCGGGTGTGGGCCGCATCGTTGGGGAGGCTGGACGTACCGCTGGGCATTTCGAGGGGGAGCTGAAGTCCATCAGCTCTCATCTGGAGAGTGCGATGAAGGCGGCGGGGACGTTGGATTTCGGGGGCGAGAGTCAGACGCCTGAGGTCGGTCTGGTGGGTATGACGCTGGGGCAGTACGCCTCGGCGCAGCAGTCGGATATCGCCTTCATCGTGGCCCGTGCGGACAAGTCGTTGCAGGGTGCGGTGGACGCGACGGAGGAGTACAACAAGGGGGCGTTGGATATGGCGGCCAACGCGCAGGGGGAGGCACTCAAGGCGCCCTCCATCGATCTTGATGGCCCGGGGAAGAAGGGCGCCAAGTGATCGATCCTCATGCCATCCCTCAGTTCAAGGGTGACTTGGAGCAGTTGGAGAAGGATGCCTCCGCGCTGAAGAAGCAGGCGGGGAAGTTCCGTATCACTGGCTCGGATGTGCACTCCAAGTTCCAGAGCTTGTCGGGTGTCTACCACGCTCCCGAGGCCCAGCAGCTCTTCGACACCACCGCACCCGTGCGCGACATGTCCGATGTCATCGCGGACGACTTGGAGAAGATCGCGGCAGCGTTGTCGGCCTACGTCGATGAAGTCCGCCCTGTCAAGAACAAGTTGCGGCGGCTCAAGCACCAGGCCGCGGCCTTCGTGGAGAAGGTCAAGGACGATGAGCACTGGAAGGATGACGAGGAGAAGATCGCCGAGCACTCCGGCCTGCTGCACCAGGTGAATGTCGCGGTGGCGGCATTCCAGGCGGCCGAACGCCGCGCGGCGAACAAGATCGGCGACCGTTTCTTCGGCTCCACCCACTACACCGTCGACGACGGGTCCGGTAAACGGGGTGCGTACGGGTACCGGGCCGGTGATCTGGACAAGGCGAAGGATCTGCCCTGGGGCACCCCGGAGAAGGAGACCCACCGCCCCTGGGAGCTCGACTACTGGGGTGCCAGTGCGGCCAAGGGGTTCGGTATCGACGGTTTCGGCGGCGACATCGACGGGCTGGCCACCCTGGTCGGCTGGCACGGAGGCGACAAGGCCTCCGAGGCATGGGGGGCGCTGGGGGACACTTTCAGCGGCCTGGGTCAGTACACGGCCTGGCCGTATGAGTGGGCGATGTCCAAGACCATCGGCGGGGGCAACGGGGACAACGAGCAGAAGAAGGCGTTCCGTGAGTCCCTCAAGGGCTTCGTTGCGTGGGATGAGTGGGACAAGGACCCGGTGCGTGCGGGAGGCCAGGTCCTCTACAACGTCACGCCCTTCGGCATTCTCGGCAAGCTCGGAAAGGCCGCCAAGGGCACCCACCTGGCCGAGGTCACGAAGGTCACCAAGGTCGTCGATTCCGTCACTGCCGGCACCCGGGCCGCTCGCGCCGCGCTTCCGAAAGCCTCCGAGGTGCTGGCGGCGGTCAAAGGCCTCCCTCACTGGGGCGATGCTCCTCACCTGGACCGCACCGTGGACGCCGCGGACGATCTGGCCCACCCGCGCGAGTCGGGCGTACGCATGCCGGACCAGGAGGGCCAGCCTCCGACGGTCCTGGACAACGACGGAAACATCCGCCACGCGGAAAACGGCGAGATCATCCACGACATCAAGGACGCCAGGAAGGAAGGCGACCACCCGCAGCAGTCCCTGCCCGAGGACCACCCCGCACACGAAAGGGCACCCGAGCGCGAGAAGGCCACGGTCGGGGGCGGCGCGGACCACCACCCACCACGCGCCCACGCACACACCGGCGACGGCTCCTCCGCCCGCCACGAGCCTTCCACCGGCGGGCACAGTGGCGGCTCCGGTGCAGGCGGGCACAACGGCCCGTCGACCGGAGGTCACGGTGACGGCCCCTCCGGCGGTCACGGCGATGGCCCCTCCAGCGGCCACGGCGACGGGCACAGCACAGGCGGACACCACGGCCCGTCAACCGACAACCCTGGCTCCGGTCACCCGGAGACTCCTGGGGCCGAGGGCATGGACGACGTGGCCCGCGAGGGCGACGACGCAGCTCACGGCGTGGACGACGCCGGTGACGCAGGGCGCGCGGGCGATGACGCGGACGCGCCCGTACATCAGGCGGATGAGGGCACCGGGACAAGCGATCACGGCGGCGTCGGAGAGCGAGAGCTGACCGCGGCCGAGCGGAAGAAGCTCCAAGAAAAGCACGTGTGGTTGGCCAACAACGACGATGTGTGGTTCAACGAGCACTATCGGGACGACGGGCATCGTTGGAGCAAGAGCAAACAGGTGGACGGCGTTGAGCTACCCATCCTGAAGAAACGTCCCGGCGGCGGCTGGGTAGCCAAGTACGACCTGCCGCACGGACCATCTGAAGTCAGGCATGGCCGGACCCCGCTCAAGCCGGACTCCGCCGATACCGCGCACCTTCCGAAGCTTGATGAGGCAGCGAAGAACAGCAGGGTGAGCGTGGATCTCACCAACGCGGAAAGGGAATTCAAGGATAGTCCGTCGGCCGAGAATCAGGCTGCTCTCGATACCGCGCGGGATGCGTATCATGATCAGCTCGGTGACGTGCCTAACAACAGTGAGCACTCCGAGAAGCTTGGAGAGCAGGCGTCCAGGCGCCACGCCATCCCGGAGCTTTTCAAGGATAAGAACCCCGTATGGATCTCACTTCCGAAGACACCTAATGGCGCCAACATGCTCGACGATCTTTATGAGCTTGGCGATGACGGCCATTATCTCGTCGTTGAGCAGAAGGGGCCGAAGGCGAATCTCAATCCACCCCGTCTTGGTGCCGGGCCTGCTGCGAACATGATGGTCAAGCAAGGTACCAGGCCGTACCTCGAGACGATCTTCCACGAGATGTGGAAGCGAGGCGGAAGGGACAGGGAACTCGCGGAATCCCTCTTCGCCGCACTCGAGGACGGGAAGCTGCAGTACGTCCTGGTCAAGGGGAAGGAGAGCGGGGGCTCTTACGATGGTGCTGTGCTGGAGCATTTCAAGGTCTACTAGAGGAGAGAAGCAGTGGTCACGAGCGTTCCCCGCCATGACTTCCCAGCCCAGGCAACCCAGGAGGACATGGCCGCGCTCATGAAGAGCACCAGCCATATCATCGGACGTCTTGAGCAATCGGAGATGTCCCGGTCCCGGGCTCTCGACTCCACCTTGACCGTGGCGCTGTCGTGCTGTGCGGCCGATCCTCAGGCAGCGAAGTTGGAGACGTGGGAGGCGTGGGTCACAGCTATGCAGGTTGGCTCCGCGCTGTTTGATTCGGCTGTGGCGGCGGAAGGCCCTGTGCCCTGTCGCATCGGGATCGCCGGGGAAGTGAAGCATCTTCCGGCGACCGGGCCGACCTCTTACACGCATGCCGGGTCCTGGCTCACCGCGGTCTACCTGGCGACGATCTGCCGTGACGACGAGCGCCTCGACCGGCTCATGCAGGTGCCGACGTCGTTCCTCCGTGAGTCCGGCGCCGTGTTCGACGAGTACGTATACAGCTGGGTGGAGGCACTGCAGAGCTATTGGTCCCGCCGAGCAGACGACATGTGGAACACACTGGTCGAGGCGATTGATGGCGCCAGCCCCCGGGCCGCCCGGATCGCTGACGAAGAGACGTTGCTGAAGATCCTTTATCCGCCGCTTGAGCTTTTCCAACTCTACAACCGCGGGGAGGTCGAGAAATTCAATGCCTCGATGGTCGAATTCCTCACCTGGCACAGGCAGTACTGGACCGGCGACGAGGCTCGATCTCTGAACAGCGACGGCTTGGTAGCCCTCGCCCCTCTTGCCATTGCATGCATGGCCTACGACAACGATTTCCCGATCGAGGTCGATTCTGAGTATCTTCCCAAAGAACTTCTGCAGTTCGGCTGGGTCGGCGAGATCGATGCTTGAGCTGCGATCGGCCGATCACAGAACTCGTGCCGCTCAAATTCCACATCCCCTACCGTGCGATGACGGTCGAGGCGATCCATTCGTGGATGGACGACAACACTGCCCCCGAAGGCGCCGTCACTATCGTTGGTGTGAGCGGTTTCCATGACATCTGGGGCCACTTCGGCTTCAGGGGGTTTCCGCACCCGGAAAGCTACAAGCGCAACGCGCCCAGGCTCGCTGTGGCTCTCGGGGAACTCGATGCGCTTCTCGGGGCGACGGCGTTCGCCGGGCGACGCAACCTGCTTCGGACGTGCTGAAGGCCACGGCGTCGAAATGCCCGATGTCATCGACGGACGCGGGTCCGATCTCAGGGACCGCCTGTGAATAGTTGCCGTTCCGTTTCGCGGGCCGGTGGCCGCGGCGGCTCAAGTCGGCGTGACGGAAAGGGGCTGGGGTGATGATGTCATCTGATACCCGTAAAGAATGGACGCCAGGAAAATTCCCTCAGGACCCCGTGGCGGCGCAACGCCTCAGGGAGTGGCTCGCGGGTGAGGGTGGCGACCTCAACTTGATCGAGTTGGACGCGACCGGCGCGGACCTCTCCGGTGGCGAGTTCTCCAACGCATGGTTCACCGAAGCCACCTTGGCCGACGTGAACTTCACCGAAGCGGAGTTCTACCGCTCGGACCTGCAGGACGCCGACCTCACGCGGGCGAACCTGACGCGTGCCTCCTTCGCGCGGGTCGCTCTGGACTGGGCCGTGCTGCGCGACACGACCCTTGACGGAGCGGATCTCGTCACCACGTCACTCTTCGAGGTCGATGCCGCCGGTTCGCGGTGGCACGGCGCGCGGTTCGTCAACTCCTCGCTCCTCGACGTGAACCTTTGCGGGGCCGACCTCACCGGCGCCGTATTCAAAGAGAACGCCTTCAAGGCTCGGGTCGATGACTCAACGGTCTTCCGCGACATGGCCGGTTCGATCTTCGGGCCGATGGAAGTGGTACAGGGCGATGTCGTTCGGACATTGGCGGGCAATGAACTCGAAAGTTGGCTCAGAGCCAGAGGCGGCGACGTGCGTGTTCTGGAGCCGAAACGGCGCTGAGGCACTGGCCAAGGAGAGGGGTTCGGGCTGTCGGGGCAGTGGCGGAGTCGCCGTTTTGCGATGGCGGTGCGGAGTTGGAAGGCGGCTTCGGTGCTGGTACGGCCCCAGCGGTCGCCGGTGATGTCGAGGCGGTCGGCGATCAGGTGGCGACAGGCTTCTCCTGCTCCGCCGGTGGTGATCGGCCGGTCGGCGGCGGGGGCGGTGTCGAGGTCCCCGGGCGGTCGACTGCTGGTCGGTGGAGACCGACGCCCTTGAGCCGGTCGGCTAGTGCAGGCAGGCCGTCGAGGTCGCGGGTCGCGGTGGTCAGGGTTCGCCGGGGCGAGGTTGTGGCGGTTGGGTGTGTCGGCGATGTTCGATCCGATCGTTCGAGGCGCGGTGGCCGAGGCTGTCCGTGGGCGCACACTGACCGACCAGGAGGGCCAACGCTGCCGAGATGCCTTCGTGCCTACCCACGGGCCGACTCACCCGATCCAGTGCTCAGTTCGAAGCGAGCCGACCACGCGAGCGGCCGGGAACGGTTTGCCCACGCCATGAATGCAAGGCACGTAAAGCACGCAAGTACCTTCGATCGTTACGGTTCACACCGTTGTCGGCCCAATGTCTCTGCGGCACGGTTAGCGCCAGTGAAGCGAGGTGACCGCAAGGGCCTGGAACGGCTCGGCCCGGCGAATCGCGTGCATGGTTCTGGAGAGCAGGCGCAATCCGTTCATTCGCTCTCATTCCTTGCCGAGTGTCTTCGTCACTGACATCGGCTCCCACCCGCGTGCCCGGGAGATGCGTAGGGCCACAAACCCTCGTACGAGGTGCTCTCCACATCCACACACCATCCTGTCGAGGACGACTATGTATTCCCGCGATCTCCTACCTGGCCAAGACCCTCCCGCGGCCGCCGCGCTCTATATCAGTTCCCTCGACCACGAACACCAATACTCCGTAGCCGAGTTGTGGAACGCCCTCTCCCGCGTCCAAGCGACCATCGACAAGCCGGCCGCACTCTCGGAGCTGTACCGGCAGTCCGTGCAGGGGGCCAGTACCCCCGACGAACGCGAGGTCCGTACGAGTCGCAGAGATTGGGCCCTTCGCATGGCCCGGCACCTGGCCCTGGACGACGGCCGGTCCGGCACCGCTGCTTCCCCGGAGTCCCTCCCCGGCTCCGGGCCGACCCGCGCACTGCGCGATCTGCGTGCCGTACGGCGCCGCCCGGCCCAGATCGCCGCCGCGGTCGTGGGCGCCCAGATGGCCGGTGTCATCCTGGCCAACGAGGCCCCCGGTGTCATGGCGATCACCTGGGCGGGACCGCTGAACATCGGGCTCACCCTGGTCCTGGCCCAACTGGCGTTCACCGGCGGAGCAGTCCTGTGGTACGTACGGTATGCGAGGCGCTGTGTGGAGCCCGTGGTCGAGCGTCACCGTGCTTCCTTGCCGCACCTGGAGAGCCGCCGGTGAACTCTGTCCTCGCGCTCCCGGATTCCGGCGGAGCCTTCCCCGTTCTCGCTGTCTTCGGCCTCTGTGTCGTCCTTACGCTGTTCCTGTCGATCGGGTCGATCACCTACGAAAAGAACGAACTGAGCGGGTTCTACCTCGGCCAGCGACGGTTGCCGTCGCTTGTCAACGGGCTGGCCATCTTCGGCAGCTACATGTCCGCGGCAGGGATGCTGGGCAATCCCGGTCTGATCGCGCTCACCGGCTACGACGGGATCGCCTATGTGATGGGGCCGATGGTCGCCTGGTCCGTACTGGTACTGCTGGTCGCTGAGCCGTTCCACAGCACCGCACGGTTCACCATCGGCGACTCCCTCGCCCTGCGGTTGCGCGCCCGCCCCGCGCACCTGGCGGCGGGCATCGCGAGTGTGGTCGTCTGCTTGCTGTATCTGACCGCCCAGCTCGTCGGTGCCGGAGCGCTCGCTGTGAGCGTCCTGGGCATCGACGGAGCCGCTGCCCAGCGGGCCGTTGTGGCAGCTCTCGGTCTTCTGATGGTCCTTTACGTCGTCATCGGCGGTATGCGCGCCGCGACCCTGGTACAGAGCATCAAGGCCGTGCTTCTCCTCGCCACAGGTCTGTTCGTCGTGCTGGCGGTGCTGTCGGACTTGGGCTGGAGCCCGGCGCGCCTGCTGGATGCCGCCGTCCTGCACAGTGGCCTCGGTGACCCCTTCCTGGAACCCGGCATCCGCTTCCACGACCACACCAGCAAGATCGACTCGGTGAGCCTGCAACTCGCGTTCGTGCTCGGAGCGGCCGCTCTGCCGCACGTCCTGATGCGTATCGGAACGGTCTCCAGCGGACGCAGAGCCCGTAAGTCGGCCGCGTGGGCGGCCTGCCTGGTCATCGTCTTCACCCTGTTCGAGGTGATCACGGGCCTGGGCTCTGCGGCGCTGATCGGCTCGAAGACCATCGAAGAGGATGCCGCCTCCGGGAATCGGGCCGTGCTCCTGCTCGCCGAGCGCCTGGGCGGGTCCTTCCTGCTCACGGTGGTCTCCTGCGTCGCGTTCCTCACGATCGCGGGCGTTGTCGCCGCTCTCACGCTCACCGCGGCGGCGTCCCTGGCTCACGATGTCTACGGTGCGACGATCATGCGGGGCAAGGCGTCAGAGAAGAGCGAGCTCCTCGTCGCCCGGCTGGGCGTCGGGCTGATCGGTGTGGCGGCGATCGCCTTGTCGATGGTCGCCCAGCATCTCAACATCGCCTTCCTGGTCAGCCTTGCCTTCGCCATCGCGGCCTCCGCGATCCTGCCCGCCCTTCTGCTCAACCTGTGGTGGAGGCGTTTCACGACCAGGGGAGCGGTCTGGAGCACCTACGGCGGTCTGCTCGTCGCCGTGCTGTTGACCGCGCTGTCCCCGGCGGTCTCGGGCAACCCGACTGCCCTATGGCCCGATTGGGACTTCGCGGTGTTCCCCTTGCGGAACCCCGGCCTCATCTCGATTCCCATGGGGTTCCTGCTCGCCTGGGCCGGTTCGGTCTCCGACCGGGGCCAGCCGGGCGGGGCGGACTACACGGATACCGAACTCCGCGTCCTCACCGGAACGGGCACGGGGCTTCGCGGCGACTGAGCCGGTGGCGCTTCCTCCGCGCCACCCGGCCGCTCTCGGCGCAGCGGGTGCCCCGATCCTCCCGACGCCGGGTGACCGCGGCGTCGCCGCTCGGTGCGCCGGCGCTGACCGGTCCTGTCTCGCTGAGCCGTCAGAACGAGGAAGGCAACATATTGCGCCTCTTTCCCTGGAACCTGCGAGAAGGGTAATCCGCATGTCAATTTCCTACAGTCTCGACATGGCGGCGACGGAGAAAGCCGTGTTGCAGGTCGCCTGGCGGATGTGGGACGTAGCCCGGTCTCTCGACCTGTTCGACGCGTCAGTCACCCCCGAACTGCTAGTCGGCGAAGGTGCGGTGACCACGACTGGGTTGTGGCTTCGCGTGGGTGAAGAGAGATCAGATCCGCGGCACCCTGTGCTCACCGATCTCGGGTTCAGTCCGAACGTATCCGTAATGTTCGAACTCGCCAGATCAAGTGAGCACTCCGGCCAGCAGGACGAAATGATCAGGCTGGCGTCCCGCCTACTGGACCGGGTCGACGGCGATGCGGTGCTGCACTTCCAGTTCGAGGTCACCTGGCTGCTGCGCCGTTCAGGCGAAATGAGCCTGAATGAGCGGGATGACCTGTGGACCCCGCACCGGCTGGCTGCGGTCTCCCGGCCCTATCGACGCGCCACGCACGTGTTTTCCGGCGAGTGACCACCAACAGGCACTGCCCGGGCGATGAGCGAGGGAGGCGGTAGCGGCGCAAGGGATGTCCGGCTGCGCACCGGTGCCCTCCCAGTTCGTGCCGGAGACGGGGGTGACGGGCGGCCAACTGGGACGGTGGCTTCCAGGTGTGGGTGCACGGTCCAGCCCTTGCGCGGATGTGGGCCGCCGCGGGTGCGCTCGCCGACGACTACGGCGATGCGTTTCGACAGGACAACTGCTCAGCGCGCTCACTCGTCAGGTCGACCCGGTCGTGGGCACGGGTGACCAGAAGCGATGCCGTGGGTCGGCAGCCGGGCCGGAAGGCTCCGGCTGCCCGTCCGCCCGGGCGGTGCGTCAGAGCACGGCGAGTCGGTCCACCAGCAGCTCCACCCGGTACTCGGCCTCCCCCGGGAGAAGCCGCCCCGCCCGGGCCAGGGTCGCCAGGCCGTGCAGGGCTGCCCAGAACACCTCGGTGAACAGCCCTGGGTGGACGCCGTCCCCGGCAACTTCGCCGAGGCTCTCCAGCAGGGCGGCGAAGGCGTCCTTCAGTGGCTCCGGGGTGTCCTCCTGCGCGAACGCCAGGCCGCCGTCGAGCTGGAACATGGCGTCGTAGACCGCCGGGTTGCGTACGGCGAAGTCGAGGTAGGTGCGGGCGAGGGCGGTGACCCGGCCGCGCGGGTCGTCCGCGGCGGAGGTCGCGCCCCGTACGGCCGCGGCCAGCTCGGTGGCGCCGTCGAGGGCGACGGCGCCGATGATCTCGCGCTTGCCGCGGAAGTGGCTGTAGAGGACGGGCTGGCTGTATTCGATGCGCTCGGCGAGCCGACGGGTGGTGACCGCGTCCCAGCCCTGCTGCTCGGCGAGTTCGCGGGCCGTCGCCACGATGAGACGTTCGCGGACCGCCCGTTCACGCTCCTTGCGTTCCTGTACCGACATGACTCGATCCTAGCATCGCTAGACAGGCGATCGGCGGCAATGCTAGCGTCGCCTCATCATCTAGTGACGCTAGATTTCAGGAGGGGTACCATGCTCAACGCACTCGAGGTCGTCACCACAGTGATCGTCGGCCTGATGGTGGGGGTGGAGTTCTCCGTCGCCTTCGTCATCAACCCGATCCTCAACGCACTCCCGGAGGACAGTGACCAACTCGGCCGCGCCCACGGGGGCCGGATGCTCGGCGCCGTGATGCCGGTCTGGTACATCACCTCGCTCGTCCTCGTCGCGGTCTGGGCCATCGCCAGATGGCACCACCACGGCACCGGCCTCGTCGTCACCGCCGGCGGGCTGCTGATCCTCAGCGTGATCATGTCGCTCCTGCTGCTCGTCCCGATCAACAACCGGGGCAAGACGTGGACCCCTGACAACCGGCCCGCCGACTGGAAGCAGCAGATGAACCGCTGGGACCGCTTCCACTACGTCCGCGTCGCCGTCATCACCGCCGCCTTCGCCCTGCTGGTAGCCGCCCTCGCCTGAGCCCGCGGACCCGAGGCCGCGCAGGTGGCGCGCACTGCTGCTGCGACAGGACAATAGGTCGCGCCTGTGCCTCGTCCGCATGGAAACGTCGATGTCCGGAAGGTCGAGCGGCCGCGCGGGAACAGCCGTCCCGGCGGCACGGTTGCATCGACCGATGGACCGGCGCCGCACGGCGGGGAACACGGAGACCACAGGGTCGTCCGGCCCGTCAGGATCCGAGTTCTTAGGAAAACGTACTTCTGCAGGAGGACTGTTTCATGACTGACCGGCCCTTGACGCTCATGGCCGTACACGCCCACCCCGACGACGAGGCCACCAGCACCGGAGGGGTCCTCGCGAGGTACGCGGCGGAGGGCATCCGCACGGTTCTGGTGACCTGTACCGACGGCGGTTGCGGTGACGGACCGGGGGGTGTCAAGCCGGGCGATCCCGGGCACGATCCGGCGGCCGTCGCCTTGATGCGCCGTGACGAACTCAAGGCGAGCTGTGACGTGCTGAAGATCAGCGATCTGGAGATGCTCGACTACGCCGACTCCGGAATGATCGGCTGGCCGGGCAACGACGCCCCCGAATCCTTCTGGCAGACCCCCGTGGAGAAAGGCGCCGCCCGGCTCGCGGAACTCATGCGGCACTACCAGCCCGATGTGGTCGTCACCTACGACGAGAACGGCTTCTACGGCCACCCCGACCACATCCAGGCCCACCGCATCACGATGGCGGCGCTGGAGATGACCGAGCTGACACCGAAGGTGTACTGGACCACGATGCCCCGCTCGGGGATGCAGCGGTTCGGCGAGATCATGCGCGAGTTCCACGAGGACATGCCGGAGCCGGACCCTGCCGAGACCGCCGCGATGGCCGAGATGGGCCTCCCCGACGATGAGATCACCACGTGGGTGGACACCACCGCCTTCAGCGGCCAGAAGTTCGACGCGCTGGCCGCGCACGCCAGTCAGGGCGAGAACATCTTCTTCCTCAAGATGGGCAAGGAGAGGTTCGGCGAGTTGATGGGCATGGAGACCTACGTACGTGTCCAGGACGCCACCGGCGCCGCCGTACCCGAGAACGATCTCTTCGCCGGACTGCGCTGATCCGCTCTGCCGACCGGGGCCCGGGAAGCGCATCGGCCGCACGGCGCGATCGAACGGGTCGCGCACCCGGAGGCTTGTCCACGCGAGTTCCCGCGCCCCAGGTCAGGCAGGAAGTGGCGCGTTGCCGCCGAAGGGCCAGCTCAGGAGAGGGTAGGGGGCGACGTCTCTTCGCCCTGCCGCGAGCACGGCGTCTGCCTGGGGCCGCGGGGCGCCCCGGCTCATCTGCTGGACGGGGCTGGACGGGACGGGGGCGAGGTGTGTCGGCCGAGTCCGGGTCCAGTCGAGGCTGGCGCCGTCCAGGGGTGGCGCTCGGAGTCTCCCTTACCTGGCCGAAATTGACCTGCTGCGTGTCCTGATGTGCCCTGGATAATTCTCCCGTCGTCGCCGCGCGCTGTCGGCGCTGCGCCTCGGTTGGAGGGCTCCATTCCGCCTTCCCCGACTGATCTACGTCGGTTCCCTTTGTTCTTCTCTGCTCCATCGCACCAATTGGCGCTCACTGATGGCCAATCACGCTCATGGAACGGTTCGGCACCCTTTCCGGATCAAGCGAAGACATTCTGGGAGACACACGTGAGAAAACTGAAGCTGGGCAGTAGACCGGCCCGCATGGCGTCCGCGCTGGCGGTCGGCCTGCTGATGGTGACCGGCATGTCGGCCACCTCGGCCGACGCGGCGTCGTCGTCGGCCAGCGCCGCGCCCGAACTGGGCGTTCGGTTCTACCCCGACGGGAACGGCCAGTGCGACGGGCCGACGAATCCGCCGGAGCGGTGGGTCACCGCGCCCGACTGGACCACAGCCATCCGCCTGGACACCGACAACCGCGCGGGCGGCTGTCAGCTGGCCTTCGGCATCTACGATCCGTCGAACTCCCTCGCGGGCCTGAACGCCACCTACACGTGGGAAGCGGAGCCTGGCAGCGATGATTCCCAGTGTGAGAACGGGGGCACGAAAACGATCCCGATCAAGCCGTTCAAGACCTTCGGCGACCTCATCCGGGTGGACACCGACGGCCGGGCGGGCTGGTGCAACCTCACCTTCGCCCTCTCCGGTCGCTCGGACATCGGCCTCGATGTGCAGTTCTACGGCGACGGCGGCGCCGATGCCTCAGGACAGTGCAAGAACTACCGCCCGAAGGACACCTACGACACGGCCTATGAGGGCCACCCCGTGACGATCAGCGATGACACCGACGGCCGCGCCGGAGGCTGCTACCTGTCGCTCCGCCTGAACCGCCTGTTCTAGGTTTTCCTACGGACGTCTGGTGACCTGTCCTCCGGCCTGCGCGGCCGGAGGGCAGTCGGCTCCCCGTGGTGGGCGTCCGCAGCAGGGACAGACCCTCAAGGCCCCATTTCGCCGGTGCCTCGGCGGACGAAGGTGCTGGGGACGGTGACGGTGCGGGGCGGGCGGTCGGGGGTGGCGATTCTGTCGATGGCCAGGCGCGCCGCCTGACGGCCGACTTCCTGCGGGTCGCGGACGACGGCCGAGACGCCGAGCCCCTTGGAGACGTCGGTTTCGTCGAGTCCGATGAAGGCGAACGCGTGGCGTCCCGCGAGCCGTTCGATGAGGACGCCCGTACTGATGCCGAGGTTGAGCGCGAGGACGGCCGTCGGGGGTGACGGCAGCTCCAGCAGGCGCACGACCGCGTCGCGGGCCTGTTGAGGGGTCGTCAGATCGCCGACGACCAGCTCCGGTTCCTCCCGGACCCCGGATTCGGAGAGGGCGCTCCGGTAGCCGCGCAGGCGCTGCGCGGCGCGGAAGGAGCCCAGGCGTCCGGTGAGTGCGGCGATGCGGTGGTGTCCGAGGCCGATGAGGTGCTGGGTGGCCTGCTGGACGGCGTGGTCGTCGTCGGTCATGACGACGTCGGCGGTCAGGCCGGTGGCGGGGCGGCCGACCAGGACGACGGCGGTGCCGTGGGTGTGCTCGGGGGAGAGGAAGTCGCGGTGGTCGCCGTCGGGCATCATCAGCAGGGCGCTGACGCGGCGGTCGATCATGGCCCGGGCGAGTTCGGGTTCCCGTGCGGGGGTGTCGTCGGTGGAGCCGATGATCAGCTGCAGTCCCGCGTGGCGGAGTTCCCGTTCGGCGCCGGAGGCGACTCCGGCCTGGAAGAGGTTGGTGAACCCGGCGGTGACCAGTCCGACGGCCGCCTCGCGGCGGCCGTAACGCAGGTCGCGGGCGATGGGGTTGGGCGAATAGCCCAGGAGCTCGACCTGTTCCATGACGCGCCGGCGGGTCGCGGGCTCGACGCGGGGGGAGTTCTGCAGTGTCCGGGTGACGGTCGCGGTGCTCACGCCTGCCGCCTTCGCCACGTCACGGAGAGTGACCCGCTGCTCTGCCCTGCCCGGCATCGTGTGCCCCTCCCGTGGTGACCACTGGGTGTCGCCGAGTGGTTTCACCGCGATGTAACCGTTGACATGCTCCGGGGCGAGCCTAACACTGAGGGCCGTGTTGACGTTTACATAGCCATGTTGACGTTTACATGCTGCAGTCCGAACGATCATGCGGAGAGTTGCCATGAAGGCCATGAAGCCCATGAAGCCCCTGCTCACCGACGGCCGACTGGGCGCGAGTCCGGCGGCGGCCCTCGTCGACCACGTCAACGCCGTCGAACTGGACGACGAAGTCGCCGCCGCGGACCATTTCGTCAAGATCGACCTGGCGCACGCCCTGATGCTCACCCAGCAGCGCGTCTTCGCCCCCGAGCAGGGTCGGCCGCTGGTGGCGGCGCTGCTGCGGCTGCTCGACGGGGACGCCGAGAAGGTGCTGGCCGGTGACGCGGCGGTCGGCACGATCACGCTGCAACTGGAACGGCATCTGGAGGAGGAGTGCGGCCCGTCGGGGCTGGACATCCAGCGTGCCCGCAGCCGCATCGACCAGAAGGCCACCGGTGTGCGCATGGCCGACCGTGGCGCGCTGCTGCACGTCATGGGGGAGCTGCTGCGGCTCGGGCAGGTCCTGCTGGACGCGGGCGCCGCGTACGACGCGGTGATCGCCCCCGGCTACACACATCTCCAGCACGCCCAGCCCACGACCCTGGGGCACTACTTCAACGCCCACTACTGGACGGTGTCCCGGAACCTCGCGCGGATGGCGCAGCTGTACGAGCGGCTTAACGAGTGCCCGCTGGGCGGTGCCGCTCACAGCGGGACGGACTGGCCCATCGACCGCGAGGCCACCGCCGCCTACCTCGGATTCGCCCGGCCGGTCCGCAACGCGCGGGACGCGGGGCTGTCCGCGCTGGACGCCGGGGCCGAGCTCGCCGCCGTGCTGGGCCTGACCCTGTCCGGTGTCAGCCGGTGCGCGTCCGACCTGTTCTACTGGTCGTCCTCCGAAGTCGCCCTGGTACGGCTGCATCCCTCCCTGTGCGGCACGTCGAGCATGATGCCGCAGAAGCGCAACCCGATCGTGCTGGAGCGGATCCGGGGCCTCGCCGGGGACGCGGCGGGCTGGACGGCCAGCCAGCTGGGTGTGCTGCACTTCGCGACGTCCACCGATGCCGACCAGGGATACGTGCACAACCGCATGCCCGGGTACTGCCGTGAGACGGCGGGCGCCATCGCCTTGCTGGCCCAGGCGGTGGCCACGCTGGAGGTCGACACCGAGCGGTTGCGCCGGTCCGCGGAACGGCACTGGTCGACGGCCAGCGCCCTGGCGGACGATCTTGTCCGCGTCCACGGCCTGAGTTTCCGCGACGCCCATGAGGCGGTGGCCCGTTTCGTCACCGCCCATGAGGCGGCCGGAGTGAGTGAGGGAGCGATCCGCCCCGACCTCGCCGACGGCCCCCTGCGCGACTACACCCCGGACCAGCTGCGTCAACTCCTCGACGTGCAGTCCTTCGTCGACGGCCGCCACAGCGCCGGTGGCACCAGCCCGGCACGGCGTGCGGAGCTGGCGAGCGACGCGGCCGGTGACCTCAAGGAGCACCAGGACGCCGTCGCCGCACTCACCGCCGAGGCGGCACAGGCCGAGGACCGGCTCGTACGTGACGCCGTGGCCCTCCTGGACGGGCAGCCGCCCCACCACGTCTGAAACCTGCCGCCCCTCGGCGTCGGGGACGCCCCGCCTCTGCGTCGGGGACGCCCCGGCCCGTTCGCTCATGCTCGTCCAAGGAGTCACCCGTGTCCGCACCCGCACCCCACGCCGCCCCTGTCGCGGCCGCCGCCACCGAAACCAGCCCGGAACGATCCGCCCGGCTGACCGGCCAGCGTGTCGGCGGCGTCTTCACCGCCCTCTACATCCTCGCCATCATCGGCGTCTGGACCGCCCTGCTCACCCCGGCCTCGGTCACGCTGTCCCTGCGCATCGCCGACCTCGACCCCGAGGGCAAGACGTCGTCGCTGGCCCTGGTGGCGGGCGTCGGAGCGATATTCGCGATGGTCGCCAACCCGGTCTTCGGGCACTTCAGCGACCGCTGTACCTCCCGGTGGGGACGGCGGCGGCCGTTCGTCGTCATCGGCACCCTCGTGGGCGGCGCGTCCCTCTTCATCATCGGTACGGCGCCCAGCATCCCCGTCGTCCTCGTCGGCTGGTGCCTGACCCAGATCGCGATGAACGCCGCCATGGCCGCCCTCATCGCCATCCTCCCCGACCGCGTGCCGGAGGAACGCCGCGGCACCGTTTCCGGCCTGATGGGAATGACCAACCAGGTAGCCACCGTCAGCGGCACCTTCCTGATCGCCACCACGGGCACCCAGGGCCTGGGGATGTTCATTCTCCCCGCGGCCATCGGACTGGTCCTGGTCGTGGTCTTCGCCCTCTACCTGAAGGAAGTCCCCCGGACAAAGGGCGAAGTGCCTCCCCGGACATGGCTCGACATTCCACGCAGCCTGTGGATCAACCCCCTGCGCCACCGCGACTTCGCCTGGGCGTTCGTCAGCCGCTTCCTCGTGTGGACGGGCAAGGCCCTGCTGCTCACCTACAAGACGTACTTCCTGATGGACCACCTCGGGTACACCTCGGACCAGGCCGCCTCGATCCTGAGCTGGGCCATGCTCGTCCTCGCCATCGGCGTCGTCCTCGGCAGCAACGTCAGCGGCTGGCTGTCCGACCGGCTTCAGCGCCGCAAGATCTTCATCGTGGTGGCGTCCCTGCTGTTCGGCGCCGGTATGGGCGTCATTGCGCTCTCCTCCACGCTGACCGGCTTCATCGCGGGCATCGCCGTCGCCAGCCTGGGGCAGGGCGTCTACGTGGGCGTCGACTACGCGCTGGTCGTCTCCGTACTGCCCGACAGCGAGACCGAAGCCGCCAAGGGCATGGGGCTGTTCAACATCGCCAACGCCCTCCCGCAGAGCGTCGCGCCCGCCATCGCGCCCGCGTTCCTCGCCATCGGAGGCGGCTCGAACTACGCGGTTCTCTACCTCAGCGCCGCGGGCTTCGCCCTCCTGGGTGCCTTCGCCGTCATGTTCGTGAAAGGGGCCAGATGACGATCGAAATCAGGTGGTGAGCGCGCGGTGGATGCGGTCCATGGCGGTGGCGGCGTCCACGGTGGCCGCTATCCGCACGGGAGGGCGCTGGTCGGGGATGCCGCCGTGGCTGATGCTGAACTTCCGTTCGTCCAGCAGTGTGGCGCCACGCGTGTGCCCCGCCAGCTCGACCATGACCTGGCGCTCCTCGTACGTGGCCAAGGACTCGTCCACCATGATGGCCGCGGCGAGCGGATCGTGCAGAACGCAGCCGACGGTGCCGCGGGCGTTGCTGTAGAGGGCGACGTAGGTGTCGAGCACGGCTGAGGCGAAACGGGCCGCCGGGGTGGCCGCGTCCGCGATCCGCTTCAGCCAGATGTCGTCGGCCCACGCGTGGTCGGTCATGTCCAGCGGCACCATGACCAGGTCGAACCCCGCGCGCAGCACCTCTTCCGCTGCCTCCGGATCGTGGACGGAGTTCGCCTCGGCCCAGGCGGTGACGTTGCCCGGGACGCGGAAAGCGCCGCCCATGAGCACCACGCGGCGCAGGAGGCGGGGGAGGTTCGGTTCCATGCGGAGGGCGAGGGCGATGTTGGTCAGCGGGGCCAGCGCGAGCAGCGTCAGCTCGCCCGGCCGCTGCCTGGCCAGCCGTACGAGCTGTTCCGTTGCTGATTCCGGGCTGGTGGGGCGCGGTGACGCGGGACCGGCGTTGCCGCCGAGGCCGTCCACCCCGTGGACGAACTCGGATGTCCGCAGAGGCTGCTGAAGAGGGGCTGGCTGCCCGACGGCAACCGGTATGTGGTCCAGGCCGACGACGTCGAGTACGCGTAACGCGTTGGCCGCCGCCGTGGCAGTGGGCACGTTGCCGTGCGCGGCGCCGATGGCGACGATCTCGACGTCCGGCTGGGCGGCCAGGAACAAGAGGGCCCAGGCGTCATCCACCCCGGGGTCCGTATCGATGACGACGGACAGACGCGGGGAAGCGGCGGGTGGCATGCGGTCTCCTCTTGATGCCTTTTGTCAGTGGGCCGTTCAAGGTGTTCACGCTGTTCATGCTCTGCATGCTGTTCAACGGGACGCCAGCAGCCCGTACAACAGTGGGATCCGCGGCTCGGGCAGCTGCCACCAGCCGGACGCGGCGCGCGTCATGTGGGGCCAGCGAGGCCAGGGCAGTTCCGGTGACTCGCGCAGCCGTCGGACGCTCAGACCCGCTCCGACCAGGGCGTTGACGACCTCGTCCAGCCCGTGCACCCACTCGTAGCTGTCGGTGGCGCCCTCGACGGCCGGGCCGTCCGTGTAGGTGTGGGTCCCATCGCGGTGCACGGGGCCGCTGCCGCCCAGGTAGTCGTGCCGGAGCAGGAGTTCGGGGCCCTCTCCGGGGGCGGGCTTCGGGCCCAGCGCGTTGAGGAGCGGATGGAACTCCACGAGGTACAGGCGGCCGCCGGGGCGCAGCAGCTCGGCGACGACACCGGCCCAGCGGTCCAGGTCGGGGAGGTAGCACAGGGCGCCCTTGCCGGTGTAGACGACGTCGAACCGTCGCCCGCCGAGGGCCGCCACGGCGTCGTACACATTGGCCCGCACATACGCCACATCATCGAAGCCCGCGCGCGCCGCGATGCCGGTCGCCGCCGCCACGGACGCCGCGGAGAAGTCGAGGCCGACAGCCCGCGCCCCGCGCTGCGCGAAGGCGATCGTCTCCGTACCGAGGTGGCACTGCAGGTGCAGTACGTCGCGGTCGGCCAGCTCGCCGAGGTCGTCCCACTCCCAGGGGGCGAACCAGCGGGACGGGTCGGGCACCTCATCGGTCCCGTCGGTCCCGTCGGCCCCGTCGGCCCCGTTCGCCCCTTCGACCCCGTAGAACCGGCTGGCGAGGTGGACGGGGGTCCGGGCGTCCCAGTTCGCCTGATTGGCCTGCATCATCCGCTCATGGGCGTCGGTCATGGGCTCACTATCCCAGGCCCCCGGGGGTGGCGGGGTGAGGTCAGGAAGGCCGAGGGCGGGGCCGATAGGTGGCGATGACGACGCCGGTGGCGGTGGAGGTCATGTCGGCGACGTCGAACGTGGTGGGGCCGAAGCCCTCGGGGAACAGGCGGCGTCCGGTGCCGAGGGTGAGCGGGTGGACGCAGAGCAGGTATTCGTCGATGAGGCCGTGCGGGGCGAGGGACTGGATCAGCGCGCCGCTGCCCATGATGTGCAGGGCGTTGCCCGGGGCCTTTTTGAGCTCGGCGACCGCTGCGGGGACGTCGCCGCTGAGCAGTGTGGAATTCGGCCATGGAAGGGGCTCGGTGAGGGTGTGGGACGCGACGTACTTGGGGGCGTTGTTGAGGGCGTCGCGGAACGGGCTGTCCTGGGTGTTCCAGTGGCCCAGCACGTCCTCGTAGGTGCGGCGGCCCAGGAGGTACCCGCTGCTGGCGGCCAGCTGCTGGCCCCACGCGCGCCCGATGGCGTCGTCCCCGCCCCGTTCGGCGGCCCAGCCGCCGTGAGTGAACCCGTCGCGGGTGTCCTCGTCGGCGCGGCCGGGCCCTTGCATGACGCCGTCGAGGGTGACGTGGTTGATGGCGACGATCCTCATGGCACTCCTTCCCACTGGTGAAACGTGACCGTATGGCGCACCACACGGGATCTATGACCGCGGGGCGTGGGAAAACTCATCGGTCGTCGCCGGTCCCTTCTGGCGGCCGAACGTGGACGGCGCCGCGCTCTACCCGAGGGTGAGGTAGCGGGTGAGCATCGCGACGAGTTCGTTTTCGAGGCGGATGGCGTCGACGGGGTCGGGCGCGGCGATGAGTACGTGGACGGTCAGCTCCACCGTGGCCACGACGAGCCGGGTGGCGACGTCCGTGTCGGCGACCCGGACCTCGGGGTGGCTTTCGAGCAACTCCCTTGTGTACGCGATCCGTTCGCGCTCGAACTCGGTGATCTTTTCGAGCAGCTCGGGCGACCGGGGGCCCTGCTCGACCATGACGCGGAGCAGCTGCGGGTCGTCCCGGTGGTTCTCGATCACGGTGCGGACGAAACCGCGGAGGATCTCTTCGATGGATTCGGGCTGCTCCGCGTCCTGGCGGCTCTTGGTGGCGGCCGCTCCGGCGTCGAGGTGCCGGGTCACCAGCTCGGCCAGGATCGCATCTTTGTTCGGATAGTACTGATACAGCGAGCCGATCGAGATCCGGGCGTGTTCGGCGATGCGGTTGGTGGTCCCGGCGGCGTAGCCGTACTCGGCGAAAACGTGAGCAGCGGCCGTGAGGATGCGCTGCCGGGTGAGCTCGGCCCGGGCCTGGCGTGGCTGTTTACGTGGCCGAAGGCCACGGTGGCCTGACGTCATGACACCTCCTGGGCGACCCCGCGAAAAGCGAGTGGCGCAGAACCTGAATGATTGCTCACAATGATGCCATGACCTGCGGTTGAGCGGTGTACGACCGCCACCGGCGGCATCCTGGAAGGAGTCTTCGTGACGTATGCCCCTGCCCGCCCCCGGCGGGTGTCACCGGCCGAGGTCCGCGCCCGGCTCGGGAACCCCGAAGCCATGGTCGAGTCCAAGATCCGCGACCGCATCGACGACTACTTCCGCCACTTCATCGCCCATTCGCCTTTCCTGACACTCGCCACGGCGGACGCCGCGGGGCGCGCCGACTGCTCACCCCGTGGCGACTACCCGGGGTTCGTGAAGGTCCTCGACGACCACACCCTCGCGATTCCCGACCGGCCCGGTAACAAGATCGCCGACTCGTTCCGCAATCTCGCCGAGAACGACGGCGTCGGGCTGCTCTTCTTCATCCCCGGGCTGCGAGAGACGCTGCGGGTCAACGGCCGCGGCTATCCGACCGACGAGCCCGATGTCCTCGCCCGGATGCGGACCGAGGCCAAGACGCCGGAGCTGGCCATTGTCGTAGAGGTCACGGAAGCCTACTTCCACTGCGGCCGCGCGCTCATCCGGTCCCGGATGTGGGACCCCGCGAGCCAGGCCCTCGCCGACGAGATGCCGTCGGTCGGCGAGATCGTCGCCGCCCAGATGGGGTCCGGGGTCGACCCGGAGATCCTCGAACGCGCCCTCGAAGACGGCTACCGGAAGCTCTACTGACTCAGCGTCAACTGTCCACGCCACAAGGCCACAAGGTGAATCAGCGATGCAGCAGACGCAACACACCACCGTCGACCACATCGAGCAGGTCGCCGAGGGCGTCGTCTCCCTCGTCCTGCGCGGCGCCACCGGCCCGCTGGCGCCCTGGGAGCCGGGAGCCCACATCGACCTGACGTTGCCCATCTGGCTGACCCGGCAGTACTCGCTGTGCGGGGACCCGGCGGACCGGGACACCTACCGGGTCGCCGTACGGCACGATCCCCTCAGCCGGGGCGGCTCGGAGTACCTCCACCGGTTCCTGCGCCGGGGCCGCACCCTCGACGTGTCGCTGCCGCGGAACCACTTCCCGCTCGTCCCCGCGCCGGAGTACCTCTTCCTCGCCGGTGGCATCGGCATCACCCCCATCCTGCCGATGCTGCGGGCGGCGGCCCGGGCCGGTGTCCCGGCGTCCCTCGTGTACGTGGGCCAGTCGCCCGCCACCATGCCGTTCGCCGGCGAACTGCGCGCCCTGTACGGGGATCGGGTACGGATCGTCGCCACCCGCCGGCAGGGCAGGCCGGACCTCACCGCTCTGCGGTCCGCCCTCGCCCCCGATGCCCTGGTCTACTGCTGCGGCCCCGCGCCGATGCTCGCCGCGGCGGAGGCCACGTTCCCCGCCGAACGGCTTCACGTAGAGCGATTCCAGCCGCTGACCAGGACGTTCGCGCCCAACACGCCCTTCGAGGCGGTGTGCGCCCGGTCCGGGCGTACGGTCCAGGTGCCACCGGACGAATCCCTGCTGGACGCCCTGACCCACGCCGGATACCCGGTGCCGTCCGGATGCCGCGAAGGCGTCTGCGGCAGCTGCGAAGTCGGCGTCGTCGGCGGCGAACCCGAACACCGCGACGACATAGGCGCCCCCGCGGGCCGCATGTACGCCTGCGTGTCCCGCGCCCGGTCCCCCCAACTCGTAGTGGACCTCTGACTCCGGACGGAACCGACCACGCCATGCTGCCGAAAATACGCACCCCCGAAACGCGGCGAATGATCACGCTGGAGGTGCGCGAAAACACGAGGACGACCCCCAACTTCGCGACCATCACGCTCGCCGGTGCGGAGCTGGAACACCTGAAGCCCATGGGCTTCGACCAGACCGTACGGCTGTTCTTCCCCCGCGAAGGACAGGACCGGCTGAGGATGCCGACCCTCTCCAACGAGGCGTGGATGGCGGAAGTGCTCCTCCTGCCGAAATCACGCAGGCCGTGGGTACGCAACTACACCATCCGCCAGGTACGGCCCCAACTCGGCGAAGTGGACATCGAGTTCGCCCTGCACGGCGACGCCCCGGCCTCCGCCTGGGCCCGCCGCGCCCGGCCCGGAGACCCGGCGGGCATCTTCGACATGGGTGTGTCCTACCTGCCGCCCGCCCACGCCGAACGCCACCTCCTCGTCGGAGACGAGAGCGCCGTCCCGGCGATCCTGGCCATCCTCGAACACGCTCCCGCGGCACTGGTCGCGGACGTCGTCCTGGAGGTCCCCACCACCGCGGACATCCGCCCGGACATCACCGCCCCCGAAGCCGCCCGCATCCACTGGCTGCCCCGCGACGACGCGGCCACCCTGCCCGGCAGACTCGCCCTGGAAGCCGCCAAGGTCCTCCCCCTGCCACCACCGGGCCGCTTCTACACCTGGGTCGCCGGAGAGTCCACCCTGGCCACCGGCCTGCGCCGCCACCTGGTACGCGACCGCGGCGTCCCGAAGCCGGACGTGGCGTTCTACGGCTACTGGCGCCACGGCCGCTCCAGCCCCGGCTGACGCCGATGCCCCCGCGTACGTGGGGACCACGGGGTGTCGGTAGGACCACCCCGTATCCGGTGTTCAGGCCCACCGACGGCGAGCGCCGCGGTTGGCAGGATTTATCTCGTCAGCAGTCGAACCGACGAGGAAGACAACCGGGGGCACTCATGAACGAGACCTTTGCCAGACGCCTGACCGGCATCGCGGGCATCTCCGCCGCGGCCGCCTTCATCATCGAAGTGCCCCTGTACTTCATCTACTCGGGTCCGCCGCCGGACTCGAACGTCCTGGCCAGGCTGCTGATCGGGATCGTCGCGCTCGCGTTCCTGATCGTGTTCGTGACGGCCTTCCGGGAACTGGTCAAGCGCGTGAGCCCCGCGTACGAGTGGGCCGGTTCGATGGCCTTCACCACGGGGCTGGTCTACGCGACGATCACGCTGGTCTCCAGCGGCCTGGAAGCCGGTGAGGTCATCGCCGTCGACCACTCGATCGATCCGACCATCGCCGTCAGCGGCACGTACATCCTCTACGGCTCGATCTCCCGCCTCATGCTGGCGTTCTTCCTGACCTCGGTGGGCTACGTCATCTCCCGCACCAGCCTGCTCCCGCGGTGGACCGGCCGGTCGGCCTACGTCCTGGCCGGGATCAACCTGGCCTTCGTGCCGTCCCTGTTCTTCGGCAACACCCCCGCGAACTTCTACGCGGCGAACGGCTGGGGAACCACCGCCCTGATGGGCGCGATCCTCAGCTACTGGCTGCTGGCCCTGGGCATCGCCACCTACCGCAGCGCCGCGCGGCTCGCCCCGGCCGGATCACCGGTACCGCAGAACTAGCCACACGGAAGGAAGTCGCGGTGCCCGCCTCGACGGTGCGTCGGTGTGGTGTTGCGGGTGGGTGGAAAAGGGGCGGCGGGGGAGGGTGGGGGTTGGTAGGTTCGGGGCATGAAGCGCGCTGGTATGACGACGACGCCGGAGAGAGTCCCGGCGCGCTGATCGATGTCTTGATCCGAAGCCCCGGGGCGAGTGCCCCGGGGCTTCTGCTTGTGGTGGTGCTCGTCTCGGCAGACGTGAGGGGAACACCATGCATGACCATCGCAAGCTCGGGCGCGAGTTGGGGCTGTTCGGGACCGATCCGCTGATCGGGGCGGGGCTGCCGTATTGGTTGCCGGATGGGGCGGCTGTTCGGGAGGCGCTGGAGGAGTACATCCGCGGGGAGGAGCGGCGGGCGGGGTATCGGCATGTGTATTCGCCGGTGCTCGGCAAGCGGGAGCTGTACGAGGTGTCGGGGCACTGGTCGCATTACAGCGAGGACATGTTTCCACCGATGGATGTGGGCGGGGAGGAGGTCGTGCTGCGGCCGAGTCTGTGTCCTCACCATGCGGTGATCTACCGGTCTCGCGCGCATAGTTATCGCGAACTGCCGCTGAGGATGGCGGAGTTGGGCGGAATGTACCGGGCCGAGTTGTCGGGGGTGCTCGGTGGGTTGACCCGGGTGCGGGCGATCCAGCTCAATGACGCGCACATCTTCTGTGCTCTTGAGCAGGTCGCGGAGGAGGTGGAGGGCGCGTTGGGGATGATTCGGCGGGCGTATGAGGCGATGGGGATCCGGGCGGTCCGGTATCGGCTCTCGCTGCCGGGGGCGGGTGGGAAGTATGTCGAGGGAGTTGGGGGTTGGGAGCGGTCGGTTTCGGTGCTGAGGGAGGTGCTGGCACGGTCTGGGGTGGACTACGAGGTGGGGGAGGGGGAGGCCGCGTTTTACGGGCCCAAGATCGATGTGCAGGTTGCGGATGGGGCTGGGCGGGAGTCGACTTTGTCGACTGTCCAGGTGGATTTCCATCAGCCGGAGCGGTTCGGTCTGCATTACATCGGGGCCGACGGTGCGAAGCACCGGCCGGTGATGGTCCATCGCAGCATCATCGGCAGTGTCGAGCGGGCCGTCGCCCAGCTCCTGGAGGTGCACGGGGGCGCGTTTCCGGGGTGGCTCGCACCCGTGCAGGTGGTGGTTCTGCCGGTTTCGGAGGGGGAGGTGCGGCATGCCGATGCGTTGGTGGAGAGGTGTGTGGAACGGGGGCTTCGGGCTCGGGTCGACGGGCCGGAGCGCGGGTCGCTGGGGGCTCGGGTGCGGGGCGCTCGGCTCGTGCCGTATCAGGTGGTGATCGGGGCGAAGGAGGCCGCCGAGGGGCACGTGGCGCTGCGGTTGCGGGGTGGGCGGCAGGTGGGGGTGATGGCTGCCGAGGAGGTGGTGGGGCGTATCGGTGGGGTCGTGGGGGCTCATCGGGTTGAGCTGTGGTGAGCGCTCCCGGGTGTGATCCCGGTGGTGCGGGCTCCCGGGTGTGATCCCGGTGGTGAGGGCTCACGGTCGTGATCCCGGTGGCGTGCCTCCTGGCTGTGTGCGCTACTCCTCGCCGTCCGGCAGCAGGTGCCGGGCGGGTGAGCCGAGGTGGAGGGGCAGGCGGTGGATGCCGTCCGGGGCAGCGATCAGGACGTCGGGGACGTCGGATTCCTGGAAGCGGAGATAGCCGATGGTGCCGACGGTCGTCGTCCTGGTGGCCAGCCAGGTGAGGAGGGTCCGCAGGGCGTCGAACTCGTCCGGGTGCACCTCCTGGCGTACGGTCAGCGCCCAGCCGCGCGGGCTGGGGAGCAGCTCGCCGGTCAGGGATCCGCCGATGCGGTGGGCCGGGCCCCTGGCGGAGAGGACGGGGTACTCCGCCAGGGGGTCGGACGTGTCCGGCGCCTGGTCTCCGCCCTCGCCCAGGTGTCGGCGGATCAGGGCGAGGTCGGAGGCGGGCAGGGAGCCGGGGAGGTCCAGGGACAGCTGCAATTCGTAGAGATCGCTCACCCCGGAAGGCTATGTCCGATGGTGGTGGCCAGCGGTCAGCCCTGTTGGGTGGGGACCACCACCAGGTCGGCGATGTTCACGTGTGGCGGGGTCGCCACCGCGAAGGCGATCGCCGCCGCGATGTCCTCGGCGGTGAGGGGGCGGAGGGTGGTGCGCATCCCCGCCAGGGTTGCCCGCATCTGCGTATCGCGCATGTCCTCGCCCAGTTCGGTGAGGGTGACGCCGGGTTCCACGTTCTTCACGCGTACGTTGCGCGGGCCCAGTTCGGCGCGGAGGTTGCGGGTCAGGTGGGCTACGGCGGCCTTGGTGGCCGAGTAGACGGACCAGTTGGGGTAGAGGCTGTGTCCGGCCACGGAGCCCACGTGGACGAGGTCCGCGGGGTGGCCTTCGGCGGCGGTGGCGATGAGGTCGTCGGTGAAGGCGCGGTCGGTGTGCAGGAGGGCGCGCAGGTTGGTGTCGAGCATGCGGTCCCATTCGTCCGTGGCCGCGGTCTCGAAGGGGGCGCCGAGCATCACGCCCGCGTTGGCCACGACGAGGTCGACGCGGCCCAGTGTGGCGCGGATGGTGTCCGCGGCGGTCGTGAGGGCCTCGGGGGCGGTCAGGTCCACGGCCAGGGGGAGGACCGTGCCGGGGGCGAACCCGCGCAGCTCGTCGGCCAGGGCCTTCAGGCGGTCTTCGCGGCGGCCCAGGAGGGCGACGTGGGCCCCGTCGGCCGCCAGGTGGCGGGCGGTTGCCGCGCCGATTCCGCTGGTGGCGCCGGTGATCACTGCGATCCGCCCGGACAGGGGGTACGTGTCGTGATTGGTCATGAGGCCCAGGGTTTCCGGGGGTTCCGGATGGCTCCAGGCTGCGATCCACCCGGGTGGCCTGATCCTGGGAGTATTCCTGCCACCTTTCGGCCTCCCCGGCGGCGTAGCGGCGGCGTAGCGTCGAAGACATGGACAGCGAGAACCTGCTCGGGCAGTTTCTGCGGGCCCGCCGTGCGCTGCTGCGACCCGAGGATCTGGGACTGCCGCCCGGTGTGCGGCGCCGGGTGGCCGGGCTGCGGCGGGAAGAGGTGGCGATGCTCGCCGGGGTGAGCACCGACTACTACGTACGGCTGGAGCAGGGCCGGGAGCGGTATCCGTCGGCGCAGGTGGTCGACGCGCTGGCCCGGGTGCTGGGGCTGGAGGAGGACGCGGCGGGGCATCTGCACCAGCTGGCGCGTCCCGTTCCCGCGCGGCGCCGGAAGAACGTACGGGTCGAGCGGGTCAGTCCGGTGCTGGTGGAGATGATGGAGGGCTGGCACCGGACCCCGGCCGTGGTGCTGGGGCGCTGTCTGACCGTGCTCGCCCACAACGTCCTGGGCCGGGCCCTGTTCGATGGACACGCCTACAGCGGGGATCTGATGCGGCTGGTGTTTCTCGATCCGGACGCGAAGGAGTTCTACCCGGAGTGGGAGCGGGTGGCCGTCAGCAGCGTCGCCGGGCTCCGGGCGGCCGTCGGCACCGACTACGACGACCCCCAGCTGATCGAGGTGGTCGGCGAACTGTCGTTGTGCAGCGAGGAGTTCCGGCGGCTGTGGGCCCGCCATGACATCCGCCGGAAGGCGCACGAGACCAAGCGTTTCCGGCATCCGGTGGTCGGCGAGCTGACGCTGGATTACGAGTCGCTGTCCGTGAACGGCGCCCCCGGTCAGCAACTGGTCGTCTACCAGGCCGCCCCGGGCAGCCCCTCCGCACACGCGCTGTCCCTGCTCGGCAGTCTCACCGCCGGGGACAGCGCGGCGGCGGAGCGGGAAGCGTCGCCGCGAGAACAGTGAGGACTCCCGGTTCGCCACCGGCTGCTGCCGCTGGGGAGTCGGCGCTACATCCTCGGGGCACTGCGCCGTGCCGTCACCGCTTCGTTGAACTCCGCGGGCGGAAGGTAGCCGTGCGCGGTGCTGGTTCGTGTGGTGGCTTCCGCTTCGGCGCGGATCTCCGCGGCTTCGGTTTCGGTGAGGTCCACCGCCACCTCCTCCTCACGCGCCGCGCCGCGGGCCTCGGCGAAGCGGGCCAGGGAGGGCGGTCGGGCCGGCGGGGTTCTGTGCGGTCGTCTCAGGCTCCCACCGTTCCGTCGACGCCCTCGCGGAGGAAGTCGGCGTGGCCGTTGTGCCGGGCGTACTCCAGCAGTACGTGCGTCATGACCAGCCGCAGCGACATGTCCTTGTCCCACCGCGCGCTGTGCACGACGACATCCAGCGACTTCGCCTCCCGCTCGATCCGGCGCGCGTGTTCCACCTCGCGCTGCCAGGCGTCGAACGCCTCCGTGCGGGTGGCCGCCGTCGCGTCGTACGCCACCTGGTAATCGCGCTGATCGGACCAGACGAGCGGCACGTCCTCGCGGTTCACGACGATGCGGAACCAGGTGCGCTCCACCTCGGCCATGTGCCGTACGAGGCCGAGCAGCGACAGCGTCGAGGGCGGCATCGACCGCTGGCGCAACTCCTCGTCGGAGAGGCCGTCGCACTTCATGGCGAGCGTGGCGCGGTGGAAGTCGAGGAAGCCCCGCAGCGTCTCGCGTTCCCCCGCGATGAGGGGCGGGACGGGTCTTTCGGTGGGCATGACGGTGGGTCCTCCAGGGGCGGGTGGGCGTGTGGGACAACGATCAGTGTGGGGCGGGTTGCGGGACAAGCGATTTCGCGGCCGGGGCGGGTCGGCGGTGGCGGGATGTGTCCCCACCCGCCCCTTCCCCATGCGCTGGCGACGTCTGCGCTCAGCTGTCGACCGCTAGTTCTTCTGGAGGGCGCGGGTGACACCCGCGATGACGGCGGTCGTCAGCACCCAGCCGAAGGCGATCAGCAGGTAGGCCAGCCACTGGAGGGTGTCGTTCGGCCAGTACCAGGCGGTGCGCTGGCCCAGGCCCCCGATGGGGATCAAGAGGTCGAGTGTGTAGACGAGGGGCTGGAACGGGGCGCCTTCGCCTCGTTTGGCCGGGGTGGGGGAGTCGGTGCCGAAGGACAGCGTGCCCAGCAGGACCAGCGCGAGGAGCCAGACGCCGGCCAGCCAGGGGCGGTAGCCGTAGCCGACGGTCACGTCGAGGAGATGACCCCATGCGCGGGTTGCTGGGGGCAGGGCGCGGCGCCGGTGGCGTTGCTTGGCGAGGAGGACGCGCCGGGCGTCATCGTCGTGCCCGGCCTTGCGGTACCAGGCCGCCAACTGCTCGTACGGTTGTGGGTTGTAGCCCGGGCTGCTGCGTATCCATGCCACGCGTCGGGCCACGGACTCCCGGTCACCCACGGCCTCGTGGCGCTCGTCGTTCGCGTCCGCCGTCTTGATGGATCCGTAGACGAAGCCGTCCAGCTCCACCCTCTCCGGCCAGCTGTGCTCGTTCTCGTAGAGGTACGACACCTGGGCGCCCCGCAGGTCGAGGGTGCCGGACGGGGGTCGGGCGAGGGTGAGATCGAGGTCGACGGTTTGCAGGTGCATGGCGATCAGGGCCGGGGTGCTTCCGTCGTCGGCGGGCGGGCCGTTCAGGACGGCTCCGCGGAAGGTCACGTTGTCCCTGACCTGGGTGCCTCGCAGCCGCACCGTGCCGTTCGCGGTGAATCCCTCGGAGAACTTGAGCGACGAGGCCACGGCGTTGTCGAGGGCGAGGGCCACGCCGCGTGGACCGGGTCCTTCCAGCCGGGCGCCCTGCATGACCAGAGTGCCGGGTAACTTCGCTCCCACCAGCCGGACTTCCCCGTAGGCGACGAACCCGTTTCGGCAGAAGACGCCCCCTTCCATGGCCAGGCCACCGGCCGACAGGGCCCACCCGTCCGGTGCGATCAACTCGGCCCCGTTGAGGAGCAATCCGCCGTTCACCCGGGCGTCGGTGAGCGACAGGGCGGTGCTCACAAGGTTGAAGGGGGTGGGGGCGCCGCTCTCCACCACGGAGTGCCGCAAGGAGAGGTTGCCCTCGATGCGGGCCGAATCGGCCTCGACGCCGGGTATTCGGCTGCCCGTGAACACGAGGGTCTGCGTCGACGCGCCGAGGAGATTCACCGCCTCCTCGAACCAGCATGCTTCCAGCCAGAGGGCATGGGTGATCTGTGCGCCGGCCAGGTCCAGATGTCCGGAGATCCGTGCCCCGGTGAGCCGCAGACATGCCACCACACCCGGTTGCCCGGTGTTCGCACCCAGCAACAACGCGGCGACCACCGCCGCCCGCACCGTCCGTTCGGGTCCCCACCGTCCGCCGTCGGCGACCCGGTCCTCCTCCGGCGTCCCCGTACGCAGGTCCACCCGCCGCCCCTCGGGGAACGCGTCCCACAGCTCACGCTCAGGTGAAGTCAACTCGTCGTAGGAAAGCACTCGTGCAGAGTAGTGATCCCCCTCGGCGCCGCCTTGGACCACCACACGTATCCAGGCCAGGACGAGGGCAGAATCAAGATCGGAGCGGGTGGGGAAGGGAGGGCTGACCTGCGGAAGGGGGGTGGGCAGGAATATCGGGGGCGGGATCGGGGTTTCCGGACGCATGGGCACGAGCACTGTGGAACTCACCAAGGACAACTTCGACGAGATCGTCTCCGGCAGCGACTTCGTTCTGATCGACTTCTGGGCCTCCTGGTGCGGCCCCTGCCGGATGTTCGCACCGGTGTACGAGAAGGCCGCGGAGCGGCACTCCGACCTGATCTTCGCGAAGGTCGACACCGAGGCGCAGCCCGAGCTGGCCGCCGCGTTCGACATCCAGTCGATCCCCACGCTGATGATCGTGCGCGACAACATCGCCGTCTTCGCCCAGCCCGGTGCGCTGCCCGAGCAGGGGCTGGAGGACGTCATCGGCCAGGCGCGGGATCTCGACATGGACGCGGTCCGGGCCTCCGTCGCCACGCCCGCCGGGGAATCGAAGGCCGCGGACGGTGGCTGAGCTGGTGCTGATCCGGCACGGCGAGACCGAGTGGAGCCGGGCCGGAAAGCACACCAGCTGGACCGATCTGCCGCTGACGGCGCGCGGTGAGGAGCAGGCCCGGGCGCTGCGGCCGCTGCTGGCGGGGCGGAAGGTCGGGCTGACGCTGGTGAGCCCGCTCGGGCGGGCCGTGCAGACCGCGCGGCTGGCCGGGCTGGGGGAGGGCGTACGCACCGAGGCCGACCTGCGGGAGTGGGGCTACGGGGGGTACGAGGGGATCACCTCGGCCGAGATCCACCAGACGCGGCCCGGCTGGGATCTGTGGAGCGACGGGGGCGCCCCGGGGGACGCCGAGCACCCCGGGGAGTCGCCCGGGCAGGTCGGGGCGCGGGTCGACCGGGTGCTGGCCAGCATCGAGCCGGAGCTGCGCGCGGACGGCGGGGACGTCGTCCTGGTGGCGCACGGGCATGTGCTGCGGGTGCTCACCGCCCGCCGCCTCGGCCTGCCACCGTCCGCGGGGGCGCTGTTCCGGCTGGACACCGCGACCGTCAGTCGACTGGGAACCGAGCACGGGCGTCCGGCCCTCGTGGCGTGGAACGTAGGCTCGGAGCGGCAGGTCCCGTAAGTTCCGTAACCCCGTACCCGTACAGGAAGCAGGGAACAGCGAGCATGGCTACGACGCGTACCGCGCACACCGTCTGGCAGGGCAATCTGGCCGAGGGCCAGGGGACGGTCACGTTCGACTCGTCCGGGATCGGCGAGCAGCCGGTCTCCTGGCCGTCGCGTGCCGAGCAGGCGAACGGCAAGACCAGCCCCGAGGAGCTGATCGCCGCCGCCCATTCCAGCTGCTTCTCCATGGCGCTGTCGCACGGTCTGACCCAGGCCGGTAACCCGCCCACGCAGCTCACCACCCAGGCCGACGTCACCTTCCAGCCGGGCACCGGCATCACCGGCATTCACCTCACGGTGGAGGGCACGGTCGAGGGGCTGGACGAGGCCGGGTTCACGGCGGCCGCCGAGGACGCCAAGAAGAACTGCCCGGTGAGCCAGGCGCTCACCGGCACGGAGATCACGCTGACGGCGAAGCTGGCCTGACGTCCTCCACCCGCTGCAGCAGTCCCCAGGTGAACTCCGCCACATAGTGGCGGAGTTCACCTGTTTCGGTGGCCGGGGCGTCGAAGGTCAGCCGGGAGCGGGTCGGCGCCGAGCCCTCCATCGGGCGTGCGGGCGGGAAGGCGCGCGCCACGTCGTCCAGCGTGCAGGACCAAGGGGCGAGGTCGGCGGCCGTGCGCAGGTCGGGCGCGGGGGCGCCGGGGGCGCGTACCAGCCACTCGTTCCACACGGCCCCGCCCGGCGCGGTCAGCACCTCGAACCGCAGATCCGGCCACAGCGGGACCGGCCAGCTCAGCGCGTCACACGTCAGATCGCCGATGCGGCGCCGCGCGGTGGTCTCGGGCGGGCCCAGCACCGAGCGGTAGCGGGCGACGGCGGGGCGCCGCCGCGGCGAGCGCTGCATCGCCTGCCAGCGGCGGTTGGCCTCGCGCATCACGGCCCGCCCGTGGCCCAGTTCGCGGAGCGCGTCCTCGACCAGGCCCGGCTGGTAGTCGGCCATGCGGCGCAGCAGCACGAGGACGAAGGGGAAGGGGGCGGGGAACGCGTCGGGTGACAGGCCGGGTGCGGAGTCCATGGTTTCCATCGTGGCGTACGGCCGGGGCGGGCTCAGGGCCCGAGGCGTTGCGCCAGCCGTTCGTGTTCCTCGTCCGGGACACGTTCCCCGGACGACGGCAGCAGTTGCGGCACGCCGTCCACGATCGGGTAGCGGCGGCGCAGCCGCGGGTTGTACAGGACGTCCTCGGGCAGCAGCAGGGTCAGCGGGCCCTTGTCGAGCGGGCAGGCCAGGATCCTCAGGACCGGGTCGTCGGGGGTCATCGTCCACTTCCTTCGCGGGCCGGATCAGGGTGGGCCGGATCAGGGCGGCCTGGATCAGGGCGGTCGGCGTCGTGGCGGGGGAGGGTCAGCAGCACGCACACCGCCAGCGCCGTCCCGCCGAGCCGTAGGGCGAGCCGCCACGGCTCGTGCGGCAGTGGCTCGCCGAACGCGACCGTCCCGCACACCACCGTGAACACGCAGGTCACCGTCGTGCACACCGGCACGATGAGCGACGCGCGGCAGCGTTGCAGCGCGGTCTGCGACAGCACCAGGCCCGCCGCGCCGGTGAACAGCAGCAGATACGGATACGGGCCGCGCAGCAGCGTGAGCGCCAGGGTGCCGAGGCCGTCCGTCGTCAGCAGCCCGGACACGCCCTTGATGGCGAGCGAGCTGACCCCGTACAGCAGTCCGACGGCCACCCCGTACTCCACGCCGGTCGGCGGCCGACGGCCGGAGTGGCGGGCGCGGCGCTCGGTGGCTCCGTACAGCCACACCCCCGCCACCAGGGACGGGACGCAGATGGCGAGCAGGGTTCCGGTGGGGGCGGTGCGGCTGACGTCGCTGTTGCCCCGTAGCGATGCCACCACCATCACCAGGGCGCACAGGATCAGCCCGATCCCGGCCCGTTCGCGGCCACTGGTCCGCTCGCCCAGCACTCGGGAGGACAGCAGCAGGAGCAGCACCAGGCCGGACACGAACAGGCCCTGCGCGGCCGCGATCGGCAACGTGCGGTACACCACCAGTTGCGCCGCGAACCCCGCCGCGAGCGCCGCCGAACCGGCCAGCCACAGCGGGCTCCCCAGCAGCAGCCGCAGCAGCCGCGCCGGGCGGGTGGTGCTGAGTGGCGGCAGGGCCGACAGGGCGCGCTTCTCCAGTACGAAACCGGTGCTGTACGCCACGTTCGCGAGCAGCGCCGCCATCACGCCCCACCCCATGCGCCGCCCTCCGTCCGCCTCGCGTGCACCAGCAGGATCGACGCCAGCGACGGCACCCGGCACACGGCCCGGTCCAGGGGCCGCAAGCCGCGCGGAACGCCATGGAACGGCGCCCCCGCGAGCCGTACCACTTCGAAACCGGACGCGGTGAGGAAGCCGCGCAGCGCCCGCGCCGTGTACAGCCGAAGATGGCCGACGACCTCGCGGCCGGGGCGCCCGTGGATGCCGCGCAGGCTGACCTCCGAGAACACCGGCTGCACCCCGGCCAGCAGCAGCCCGCGGTTGTACCAGGCCGCCAGGTTGGGCGTGGACAGCAGCAGATGGCCGCCGGGGCGCAGCACGCGGCGTATTTCGTCCAGCGCCGCGTCCGGGTCGACGAGGTGCTCGACCACCTCGCTGAACACGCACGCGTCGGCGCTCCCGTCGGCGAACGGCAGCCCGCCGTGGTCGAGTTCGCCCCGTACGACGGTGGGCAGGCGGCGCGCGGCGCGGCGCAGCGCGTCCTGCGACCAGTCGACGCCGATGAGGCGGTGGCCGCGGAGGAGGGGGAGGGCGGTGGCGGCCGCGGTGCCGTCGCCGCAGCCGATGTCGAGGACGGTGGCGGGTGCGTTTCCGCCCGTGGCGAGCGCGTGTGCCAGCATCCGCGCCTGGCGGCGGCTGCGGTCCGGCCCGGACGCCACGGGTACGGCCGGGTTCTCGTAGAAGTCCCGGAGCGCCGGGCTCATGCGGTGTCTTCCGCGTGTGCTCGCGCGGTGGCGGCCAGCGCCCGTCGGAAGAGGCCCGCGAGTCCCGCCCCCGCCGCGTCGTCCAGCAGCGCCCGTGACCAGCGCAGCGTCACATGCAGCCGTCCGCCGGTCGAGGCCGTCGTCACCGTCAGTCCGCGCGGCATGCGGGCCGGGGCCGAGAACCAGACGGCGGTGGCCACGCCCGCCTCGCCGAAGCGGAGTGCGTACGGGATCCGGCCGATGTTGCTCAGCAGCGTCGTGGACGTCCACGGCCCGGCCGCGCGCCGCAGCCCGCGCGTCACCGCCGCCCGCAGCCCGACGGGCACGGCGGGCACCGTGAGCAGTGTCCCCGCCATCCCCAACTGCGCCCCCGGCGCGGCCTTCAGCGCCAGGGTGCGGGCCGCGGTGCGATGCAGCAGCCGCGCCACGGCGGCCGGGTCGGGCGTCTCCCGGGTCAGCAGGCGTGTTTCCGCCCGCTCCTCGGGGCCGAAGCCGACTTCCACGAGCCGGGTGCCGTTGCCGATGGCCATGGCGGACGCGCCGCGCGGCCGGTCGTCCACGGGCATGGTGATCCGTACGGGCGCGGGCGCGCGGCCGTGCAACGCGTTCCAGCGGGCGGCCATCAGGCAGGTGGCGACGAGGAGTTGGTCGTTGACGGTGGGGCCGCCGGGTGCTCGGGGCGGTACGGGCAGCTCGGTGAGCAGCATGGCGTTGCCGATGCGGGGCGTGTGGGTGTCCTTGGCGATCCGTACGGGGCGGGCGAGCCCGCGTGTGCCGGACCGGTCGGGTGCGGTGGCGGCCACCGTGCGTGGTGGCCGCGTTGCGGGTGGCGGGTCCGGGGTGGCGCCACCGTCGTACAGGGTGGCGGCGGTGGCCAGCACCCGCATGCAGGACGGCCCGTCGAGGGCGGTGTGGTTGACGGTGAGGACCAGCACACAGCCGGTACGGTCCGGCTCGGTCACCACCTCCAGCCGCACCGGCGGCGAGGCCGTCAGCGGCGGACACGCCGCCAGCGCCCGTTCCCGGGCCCGGGTGAGGGCGTCGGCGGCGCACGGGGGGAAGGACACCGGATCGATGTCCGGCCCGTCGGTCACCTCCCACTCGTACCGCCGCCGCCACCAGCGCCCGGGCGCCTCCCGCACCAGGATCCGCGGATGCCGCCGCAACGCCTCCCGGAAGGCGTCCCGCAGCCGGTCGGGCTCGGGCCGCCCCGGCAGATGCACCTCGATGTGCACGGTCTCGGGCTCGTCGGTCCGCACGGTGTGCCGGGAGATCTCGTCGACGGTGGGGAAGGGGATTCGCCGCGGGGTGGCGTCGTTGCCGGTGCCATGGTCGAGCGCGCTCATCGGCCACCGTCCTTCTCCCGGTCCCGTGCGCCCCGCCCGTCGCTCGCGGGCGGGTGTTCGAGGGGCGGGGCGATGAGGGTCGGGGCATCGTCGTCCGCCGCGCGGCGGGCGGGCGCGCCGGGGCCCGGTGGCGGTGGCGGTGGCGCGGTCGGGGCGTCGTACGCCGGTACGCCCTCCCCGCGCCCGCCACCGCGTAGGGGCACCGTCACCACCGCCGCCGTCAGGGCCACGACGGCCAGCACCTGCGCCGCCCCGCTGAACGCGCCCTCGCCCGCCGCCGCCGGTTCGCCCGCGCCCGTGGCCGCCACCACCGCCGCGGCCGCCATCGCCGTCAGGGCCGTGGGGGCGAGCCAGCGGGGGCGGTACCAGGCGAGGAGGGCCAGGGCGGGGACGGCCAGGGCCAGCCAGCCCGCCACGGCGACCATGACCGCCGTGACGGCCACCGTGCCGAGCACCCAGCCAGGTGCCGCGGGCGCCCAAGGGGCCGGGGGCTCGGGGTCGCGGCGGCGGGCGAACGCCAGACCGGCCAGGATCAGGAGCGCGGCCGCGCCGCCGATGAGGCCCGCGTGGTACGTCGTCGCCGGTTCGTACGTGAGCGTGACCGTGCCGCCCTCGCCCGCCGGGACGAGGAAGCCCTGCTGCCAGCCGTCGACGCGCAGCGGGGTGAGGTCGCGGCCGTTGAGCGTGGCCTTCCAGCCGTCGTTGTGGTTCTCGTACGTCTGGAGGTAGACGGCCTGGCCCGGGGCGACCTTGACCGTTCTGCGGTCGCCCGACCAGTCCTTGGCCTGGACCGTACGGGTCTCCACCGCGGCGGCGGCGGGCTTGCCCCGGGTCAGCGTCACATCGGTCAGGGCCAGCGGGCCCGCGTCGCCCGCCTCGACCGTGTGGCGGCCCGCGTCCAGCCGCAGCTTGCCGCCCTTGGCCTCGTCACCGCACAGCTCGACCTTCACCGGACGGCGCTCCGTCAGATCCCGTATCCGCCCCGACGCCTTCGTGGCGTGCAGCGTGCCGTCCACGGCCAGCGCCGGGCCCTGGCCGCAGGGCAGCGAGAAACGGGCCTTCGCCGAGGGCGGGGTCGTGCGCAGCATGCTGCCCAGCTCGGGGAGGTACAGCTCGCTCAGCCCCACCGGGAGCTGCAACTCCTGCCCGGCCACCGGGTTGTGGAGGGTCAGCGGCGCGGTCTTGCTGATGGTGATGTCGAGCCGGTCGGTGGTGATGGCGGGGAAGCGGGCCCAGCCGTTGGCGTCGACTCCGGCGGTGGCGGCGCCGTCGGGGGAGTTGATGAGCACTTCCTCGGGGCGGGTGGAGAGCCCGCCCGCCGCCGCGAGGACGATTTCGCTGATGCGTTTCTTTCCCGGCCAGCGCAGATGCAGGACGGGGGAGTCGCCCGCGATCCACGCCGTGGTGATATCGCCGTCGATGAGGTTGCGGGCGCCGAGCGCGGTGCCGGTGCGGCTGGTGGAGTCGGCGCTGATCTCGACGCGGGGCCGCTGACCGGGCGCCACCCGGGCGAGCAGGGTGTCGAGCGCGCCACCGGGGACGGCGAGGGCCTGGCCCGCGAGGGCGTACGTACCGCCGCTCCCGCTGCGGAACTGGCGGTGCAGCCCGACCTCCGCCGACGCGGGGGAGAGGCCGCCCGGGTCGGCGGACCGGTGCAGCGAGACCACCTCGGCCTCGGCGTCACTCCGCTCGGCGTCCGCCGGAAGCGAGAGCAGCCGGGTGACCTGCACACCCGGCACGGACACCTCGGAGAACCCGGCCCCCGACAGGCCCGGCTTGGGCGTCTGCGAGCCGGTGATCGTGATCTTCAGCCACTTCGCCGGGCCGGACGGAACCTTGACGGACTGCGGGGTGCCGTGCGGCTGGAGCGGGCTGTCCGCCGATCCGTTGTCGGTCTCGATACGTACGGAGGTGGGCGCGGCGCGCAGGCCGTCGCCGGGCAGCGGGGTCAGCTGGAGTGAGTCCGGCAGGCGCAGCTCTTGCGCGAACTCGATACGCAGCCACTGCCCCACCGGTTTGCCCGCGCTGCCCTCGGTCCACGCCGTGTCCGGGTTGCCGTCGAAGGCGCCGACGGGGTCGTACTGCGGCAGCTGGAAAAGCCAGTTGCCGCTGCTGGAGGCGGTCACCGAGAGCGCTCCGCGCAGCGTGGCGGTCGTCTGGTGCCGGGTGCCCGTCTTCGGCAGGATCTGGCGCGGCGCGTCGCCGGGGTCGGTGAGGCTGCCGGACGGATTCCGTTCGTCGGCGGTGTACGTGTACGAGGTGTTGGAGTTGACGAGCCCGAAGCGGGTGTCGGCGCGCCGCATGCCGTCACCGACCGCCTGGAGGGCGGGGGTTGTGGTGCCGGGGTGGCGGTCGCCGGTGAGGACGGTGGGGCGGTCGGCCATCGAGGGGTCGGCGGAGAGCTGGAGCAGCGATTCGGGGCCACCGCTGACGGCGGCCGTGGCGGACACCGGCTTGGCCGCCACCGCGCCCGGCCGCGCCACGCCCTCCGGCCGGTAGATCTCGACGGCCTGACGGCGCGGGAACAGCCCCTGCACCTGCACCGGGGTGTTGGCGGCGATCCGGCCGCCGGTCATGAGCGGCCCGAACCCGGCGACCTTGCGGTAGCCGGAGGACTCCAGGGTGCGGGCGACGGTCTGCGGCGGTACGTAGCCGAGCTGGTCCGGGTCGAGGTCGTTGCGTACGACGACCTCGTACAGCCCGGCCCGGGCGAGGAAGTCCCGCAGCCCCGGCACCTCGCCGCCGCTCATCAGCGCCTGCTCGACCGCGTCCATGGCCCGCCGCGATCCGGCGGTGCCGAAGGGGACGAAGTCGCGTTGCGCCCAGCGGGATTTCGCGAGCACGTCGAGCGGCTGGTCGATGGGGCTGCCCCAGGTGTAGAGGCCGTGCGCGGTGGCGGGCACGACGAGGGCGCGGCTTCCGGGGGCGTGTGCGTCGAGCCAGTCGGCGGTCTTCTCCCAGTGGGAGGGCAGCGCGGAGAAGCTGCCCGGCTGGAGGACCGTTCCGTTGAGATACGGCCAGGCGAGGCCCGGGAGAAGCGCCAGGGCCAGCACCCCGGGGAGGAAACGACGCCCGGGAAAACGGCGCAGCCGGGCGGCCCCGGCGGATCGGGCAGTCCCAGCGGGTCCGGTGGCTCCGGCCGTCCCGGTGGTCGCGGAAGCCCCGGCCGTCCCGGTGGCCGCGATGGTCACCACGTGGGTCAGGCCCAGGGCCAGTGACAGGGCCAGCCCGGTCTGGAACTTGTAGACGTTGCGGAACGGCCGCAGCCACCCGTCCAGCCAGCCCTGCACCGCCTCGTGGAACGGCCCGCCCAGCGTGCCCCCGTACCCGGCGAGGGTGATCAGCGCGACGGAGAGCACGACGAGCAGCAGCCACCGCCGCTCGGGCAGATCGCGCCGCGCCAGCCCGGCCAGGCCCAGCGCGGCGGCGAGCCCCGAGCCGAGGACGGCCACGACGGACGCGGCCACGGTCCAGCCGCCGGGCAGCCACGCCTCGCCGAAGTGCAGATACGCCACCCAGTTGCCCGCGCCGCGCAGCGTCTCGGTGGCGGCCGTCGTGGCGGTGGTGGTGTCGGCCTGCTCGATGTACGGCAGGAAGTTCTCGCCGTACACCCCGAGCAGCAGCAGCGGTACGACCCACCACAGCGTGGCCAGCAGCACCCCCGGGATCCACCACGCCAGCATCGCCCGCTGCCGCCGCCCGGCGGGGCGGCTGAGCAGATACAGCGCGACCGGCAGCAGCGAGGCGAGCGTGGAGGCGGCGTTGACGCCGCCCATGCAGGGGACGAGCAGCGCGGAGCGGGCGGCGGCGATACGGGGGCGGCTGGCCGGGTTGGTGAGCGGCAGCACGACCCACGGCAGCAGCGCGCCGGGCAGCGCGGCCGCGGACGTGGAGCCGACGACGATGGTGAACACCGGCCACAGCGCGTACCCGGCCGCGCCCAGCAGCCGGGCCGAAGGCGCGCCGATCCGCAGCCGCTCCGCGAGCCGCAGCGCACCCCAGAACGCCACCGTGACGATGAGGGACATCCACAGCCGCTCGGCGAACCACACCGGGATGTGCAGGAGATGGGTGAGGGCGTAGTACGGCAGCATCGGAAACGCGTAGCCGACGTACTGGTCCGCGATCCCGCCGAAGCCCGCCCGGTCGTGCCACAGCGAGCCGAGGTCGGCGAGGAACCCGAACGGGTCGAGGGCGACCGGCAGTTTGGTGTCGAAGGTCATCCGGCCGGGCGAGGACGCGAGGAACGCGACGAAGACGGCGGCCCAGAACCCGGCCAGCCAGCGCCGCCCGCGCGGCCGTTCACCGGGGGCGGGCGGCGGCGGGGCGGCCGGGGTGCGCACCTGGGGCGGGGACGGGACGACCTGGGTCATGGCGACCGCCTAAGGATCAGGAGAAGGTTCCACGTCGCGACCTCCCGCAGCCCCGGCACGCGCACGACCGCCTCGGTGAGGAACGGCCAGTAGCGGGAGCGCGCCGAGACCACGGACACGTCCGCGCGGCCGCGGACGTGGCGCAGGACGGGGCCGATGTGGAGGGGGAAGAGGTTTTCGCCGAGCGTGTGCTTGGCGGTCCGGCCGGTGCGGCGCCGGTAGCGGGCGCGGGCCCGCTCGGCGCCCAGATAGTGCCAGGGCGCCCACTCGTGGCCGCCCCAGGGGGAGAGCCAGTTGGTGTACGAGACGTAGATCAGCCCGCCGGGGCGGGTGACCCGCGCCAGCTCGCTGAGGAAGGTGTACGGATCGGCCACGTGCTCCAGCACATTGGAGGAGAACGCGACGTCCGCCACGCCGTCCGCGAGCGGCAGCAGATACCCGTCGGCGAGGACGGCCCCGGCGGGTGGTTGCCCCCGGGCGGCCAGCTCAGCGGTGTCCGGCTCGAAGAGATGGGCCTGGGCGCCGTGGCGGCGGAACTCCTCGGTGAAGTGGCCGCTGCCGCCGCCCACGTCGACCACCACCTGTCCGCGCAGCGGCCCGGCGTACCGCGCCACTTGGCGTGCGGCGTCCCGGGCGAGGAGCCGGTAGCAGTGCTCGGGGTCGGTCTGCTCCCGCAGGAAGGCGCGGAAGAGGGCGACGGAGCGTCGGATCGAGGGGTCCCGCACAGCCGCTCACCGCCTGGGTCTGAGCGACGGCGAGCCGATGGGGAGGGGCGGTGGCGCCGACAGATACGCCTCGGCGGCGACGGCCCGGAAGCCCCGTACTGTCGCGCTCCACCGGAACCGCTCCGCGCGCAGCCGCGCCGCCCGGCCCAGCGCCTCGCGCCGCTCCGGGCCGAGCGCGAGCGCGCACCAGGCGGCGGCGAACGAGCTCTCGCCGCGCGCCAGCACACCCGTCACCCCGTCGTCGACGGAGTCGCGCAGCCCGGGGATGTCGAAGCCGAGCGTGGGCGTGCCGCGGGTGGCCGCCTCCATCACCACCAGACCCCAGCCCTCGATCAGGGAGGGGTGCAGCAGCAGCCACGCCTGGCACAGCAGCCGGTGTTTCTCCTCCTCGGTGACATGGCCGGTGAACGTGACCCCGGGACCGGCCATCGCCTCCAGCCGGGCCCGTTCGGGGCCGTCGCCGACGATGACGAGCCGCCCGCCGGTGACCGGCCGCACCCGCTCCCACAGCCGCAGCAGCAGGTCGACGCGCTTGTACTCGACCAGCCGTCCCATCGCGAGGAACAGCGGCTCGCGGGAGGTGGGCAGCAGCGGGCCGGGTTCCTCGACGCCGTTGTGCACCACCCGGATCCGGGTCCGGTCGACGCCGAGGGAGCGCAGCGCGGCGGCGGTGGAGTCGGAGACGGCCACCATGAGGTTGCCGCGGTGGGTGTCGGCGAGCGCCCAGTGTTCGAGGCGCCTGCCGAGCCGGGCGGCCGGGCCCCGGAAGCGCAGTTTCCACAGATCGGTGTGGACGTGGTTGACCAGGCAGAGGGTGGGTCCGCGGTGCCACAGCGGGGCCAGGTAGGGCAGTCCGTTGCACACTTCGACCAGCAGATCGCAGTGGCCGACCCGGTGGGCGAGGGTGTGCGGGGTGCGCAGGAAGTGGCCCAGCTCGCCGAGGGTGCGCCCGTGGCCGCCCGCGGACACCACCTGGTAGCCGCGGGCGTCGGCGGGGCCGCCGCACACCACGGTGACCTGGTGGCCGTGGGCGGTCAGCCCCTCGGCGATCCGGTCCACCAGCAGCTCGGAGCCACCGGCCGCCGGATTGCCGAGGTCGCGGCGGGCGAGGAAGACGATCCGGTGCGGCAGTGGCGCTTCCGGCATGGCATCGAGAGCGGCGGCGGGGGACGGTCGAACGTGCTGGGGCATGGCGGGGTGCTCCAACTCGTCTCAGGGTGCGGAGACTTCGTAGGAAGACTGCGAGGGGGAGAGACGTGCCGAACCGGGGGTGTGCGATGGGGTGATGCTCGTGGGGTGGTCAGTTTTCGCTTCCTCGTTCGCCCCGGCTACTCACCGGCGTGACAAATTCCCCGCCCTCGGCCGCTGACGCTTCATCACCTCGCGCAGTATCACTCACGCGTGCCCGCCTCCCCCGCGCCACCAGCACCGCTCCCCCCACGGCCAGCACCGCCCCGGCGATCCCCGCGGCCACGGGCGCCGTCTCGCCGACCAGCCTCAGCCTGCGGTTGTCGTCCCTGGCCAGCTTCACCTGGCCGCGCTGGGTGGCCTCGGTGAACGCCAGCCCCTTGCCGCGCAGCAGCGTCACCCGGTCCCGGTTGCCGCCGGGGGCGCGCAGGGTGACCTTGGGCGAGATCCCGGCGAAGATGATCCGGCCGGTGCGGCGGTCGGCCACCAGCTCGATGCCGGTGTTGGCGTACCACTCCTCGGCCTGCACCTGGCCCTGCTTGGCCCGCGCGACCAGCCGCCCGGGCACCTGGCGGGTGCCGGTGCGGGTGGGCCGCACGGTGCCGGTGAAGCGGTAGCCCTCGTACCCCTGGATCTTCGTGGTACCGGCGAAGCGGAGCAGGACGGTGTCGCCCAGCGTGCTGTCCCACCAGCGGTACGTCTGCTTCTTCACGTCGAACGGGAACTTCAGGTAGGCGTCCCCCTGGAACGGTCCGGGCGACTCGCCGCAGCAGTGCACCGGCGCGTTGGTGCGGCGGTCGGTGACCCAGCGCTCGGTCTTCCACTGGAAGGCCCGGCGGGGATCCCGCAGCGGCAGGGTCCGCGGGGTGTCGACCGTCGTCGACACGTCCCAGACAGCGCGCCCCGTGCGGTCGCTGTCGTGGACGTCGCCCAGCACCCGGCGGGTGATGGTCAGCCGCTGGTCCCGTCGCTCCTTGACCTTGTCGGTGTCGAAGTAGCTGCCCGGGCCGGTGAACACCGTGGTCACGTCGGTGTCGATCGGTGTGCGTTTGGCGCGCGGTTCGACGTACCAGGCCAGCAGGGGCGCGAGGACCAGGAGGAAGACGCCGAGCCCGAGCGGGATCAGCGACAGTGGCCAGAAAGCGGATGAAGTGGATGATACCGAGCGGCGCATGGCAGGCACTCCGTCTCGATGCGGCCGGATATTACCGGCGAGTCTTAAGGCCGGGACCGTAAGCGCAGGGTTGACGGAGTGTCAATCCTCCTTCCATGCTGGGGAGTTGCCGGACCGGGCCGGTGCGCACGCCATATGGAAGGGGCTCACCGCGCCATGCCCAGACTGCTTGCCGCCGCCGTGACCTGCGTCCTGTCCGCCGCCCTCGCGGTCGGCGCCGCGCTCGGCATCGTCGCCCTGCTGGGCGTCACGCCCGAACAGCCGAACGTCCCCCTCGTCACCTTCCCGACCTCCTCCGACACCCGCTAGGCACCCGGGGATGGCGTCGCCGTTACGTTCGGCCTGGAAGGAGGTGCCCCGGTCGCGGGTGCGCCACTTCGCCCGGCTCGCCCTGGACGAGGTGCCGGTGCTCGCCGAGGACATCTTCCGCGAGATCCGCCGCGAGTACCCGAACCTGGTCATCGTCCCGGACGAGAGCGGCGAGCCGGTGGCGCTGGTGGGCATCCGGCGCGCCCTCGAACACTTCGTCCAGTACGTATCCGACGGCTCCGGCGGCCCCCGCGCACACCCCGAGGTGTTCCAGGAGTTCGGCCGCGGCCAGGTGCAGCACGGCCGCAGCCTCGACTCGCTCCAGGCCATGTACCGGCTCGGCGTACGGCTCGCCTGGCGCCGCCTCGCCGAGCTGGGCCAGCAGGTCGAGATCCCCGCGCCCGCCATGTACGAACTCGCCGAGTCCGGCTTCGAGTATCTGGACGGGCTGGTCGCCGAGTCCATGCGCGGCTACGCCGAGGCCGCGGCGCGCCAGGCGGGGGAGCGGCTGCGGCTCCAGCGCAGGCTGCTCGACCTGCTCCTCACCGAACGCCCCCGCAAGAGCCCCGAGGACGCCGACGCCCTCGCCGAGCGGGCCGCCCGCATCGGCTGGCCGCTGCCCGAGCGGGTCGCCGTCGCCGTACTGCTGCGCCCCGCGCGCGAGGCGCTGGCCCCCGCCGTGGGCCGGGATGTCCTCCTCGACATGGAGTGCGAACAGCCGCGCATGGTGCTCCCCGACCCCGAGGAGGCGGGCCGCCCCGAGCTGCTGCGGCGGGCCACCGCCGGGTGGTCGGGCGCGGTCGGCCCGCCCGTACCGCTCGCCGACGCCGCCAAGTCGCTGCGCTGGGCGGCGGCCGCGGTCCGGCTGATGGAGCGGGGCCTGCTGCCCGCCGGGGAGGTGCTGCACTGCACCGAGCACACCGAGGCGCTGGTGCTGCTGCCCCCCGAGGAGCTGATCGACGCCCTGGCGCGGCGCCGTCTCGCCCCGCTCGCCGGGTGCGGCCCCGCCCAGGGGCGCCGCCTCGCCGAGACGCTGCTGGCGTGGCTGGAGACGCGGGGCGGGGCGCCGGAGATCGCGGACCGGCTGGGGGTGCATCCGCAGACCGTGCGCTACCGGCTCCGGCAGATCAGGGAGCTGTGGGGCGACGAGATGGACGACCCGGACCGCCGCTTCGAGCTGGAGCTGGTGCTGCGGGCGCAGCGGCTCCGCGGCGACCTGCTGCCGTCCACGCCGTAGCCACTGTGCCGGTGCCACTCCGGGCGGCCACCCCGGACGCCACGCCGGGCGCCATCGCGTGCGCCACTCCTGGCAGTCTTGTCAGTGGCCTTCAGGGTCTTTGCGCGGCCATTGCCGTGAGAAGTGGCCTCCGCGTAACCTATGTTCGCGATACCGGCCACCGGCCGGGATCTCGAACACTTGCCATCTGGACCAGAAGGGGTGGGCGAACCACATGGGACGCCTCGTGCCCGCGGTGACCCGGGCTCTGGACATTCTCGAGCTGTTTCTCGACGGCGACGGCACACTCTCCGCCCCCGAGATCACCCGCCGTCTCGGGCTGCCCCGGACCACCGTGCACGAGCTGGTGACCACTCTGGCCGCCCGTTCCTATCTCGTCCACGTGCCCGACCAGCCCGGCCGCTACCGGCTCGGTGTGCGCCCGTACCAGCTCGGCAGCCGGTACGCGGAACAGCTCGACCTGGCCGCCGAGGGCCGACAGGTGGCCCGGAGCGTGGCCGAGACCTGTGACGAGACCGTCCATGTCGCCATTCTGGAGGGCACGGACGTCATCTACATCGCCAAGGTCGACTCCACCCATGCCGTGCGCATGGTCTCCGCCGCGGGCCGCAAGCTGCCCGCGCACTGCACCTCGGTCGGCAAGATGCTGCTCGCCTCCCTCCCGGAGGACGAGCTGACCGCCCGGTTCCCCGAGGACCGGCCGCTGACCGCCATGACGGACAACAGCATCACGTCCCCGGCCGAGCTGCACCGCCACCTGGCCGATGTGCGCGAGCGCGGCATCGCGGTCGAGCGGCAGGAGTCCAACCCCGATGTGAGCTGCGTGGCCGCACCGGTGCGGGACTCGGCGGGCAAGGTGGTGGCGGCGCTGTCCATCTCGGTGCCGACGATCCGCTGGAGCGAAGAGCGCCAGACGGAGCTGGAGGAACTGGCGGCCAAGGGCGCGGGCGAGCTGTCCGTCCGCCTGGGACACCGGAGGGGACGCGGGGTATGAGCGGGCGGGGATGGGACGTGGCGGTCCGGGCGACCGCCGAACTGGGCGAGGGCCCGACCTGGGACGCGACGGCCGGGCAGCTGATCTGGGTGGACATCCTCTCCGCCCGCGTCCACACCCACGACCCGGCCACCGGCCGGAACACCACCCTGGCCACCGAGCAGCACGTCGGCGCGGCGAAGCCGCGGGTAGGTGGCGGTCTTGTGGTCAACCTGCGCGACGGCATCGGGCTGTACGACGGTGGCTCCGAGGGTTTCCGCTGGCTGGTCCGGGACCCCGTCCCCGGCCGCCGCGGCAACGACGCCGCTGTCGCCCCGGACGGTGCGCTGTGGGCGGGCACGATGGCCTACGACGAGACGGCGGGCGGCGGCACCCTCTCCCGTATCGGCTCCGACGGCTCCGTGGCGGAGATCCTGCCGGACGTGGCGGTCAGCAACGGCACCGGCTGGAGCCCGGACGGCCGCCTCATGTACTACGTCGACTCCCCGACCCGCCGCATCGACGTCTTCGACGTGGCGGGGGAGGGCGTCACCGGCCGCCGCCCCCTCGCCGTGATCGAGGACGGCGCGGGCTTCCCGGACGGGCTGTGCGTGGACGCCGACGGCTGCGTCTGGGTCGCCCTCTGGGACGGCGCCGCGATCCGCCGCTACACCCCGGACGGCACACTCGATCGGGTGATCCCGCTGCCCTTCCCCCGCCCCACCGCATGCGCCTTCGGCGGGGCCGGTCTCAGCGATCTGTACGTCTCCTCGGCCCGCGTCGGCCTCGGCGCCGCCGCCCCGCCGCTGGCGGGTTCCGTGCTGGTCATCGGGGATGCGGGGCGGGGGCTGGCGCAGCCTGCGTTCGCGGGCTGAGCGGGCCCGGCCACCGCCGGGCCCGGCGGTGGTCCGGCTGAGCCGGGCCGTACACCGCCGGACCCGACGGCTCTCCGCACAAGATCCTCACACCCGGTGTCCCCCGCGCTCTGTGCAGGTCACATAGCCTTCCCGGCGAAATGAACGACGCGCACACGTCCCGCCGAAAGCCCCGCCGCCGCGGCCGCCGCGCCCGCCGGGGGCGTGGCCGCCGGGTGCTGATCATGGCTGCGGTGCTGGGGCCTGTCCTGGCGGCGGTCTTCGTGGCGGAGCTGGCCACCGAGGGCTACTGGCGCACCCCGGCCCCGAAGCCGTCGCCCGAATCCCCGGAGTCCCCGGAGCGCCGCCCGGTCTCGGACCGTACGGAGCCCACGGCCGCTCCGAGCGGCCGGGGCGGCGATGGGCACACGACCGCCCCGGCCGAGGGGCCCACCCACGACCCCGAGTCCGACGACCCCACCCGCGCCGACGACGCGCCCGCCGATCAGACCGGCCCGTCGTCCTCGGACGCCCCCGGGGCCCCCGCGTCCGGCGGCGCCCCGGCTTCCACGCACGCGCCCCCACCCCCCTCAGCGCCCGCACCCCCCAGCCCGTCGCCGAGCTGCACCCGCTTCCTGTGGTGGTGCGCCTGACCGGGGCGCCCGCGACCAGGCGGCCCAGCCGCGCGGCGCCTTACGCTGCACGGGTGACCACCGATCTGACTCTGCTGCCGCGTGTCGCCTATCGCGGGCAGGAGGTCACCGCGCCCCGGGTTCGCGCCCTCCTCGCGTTGCTCGCGGGCGATGTGCGGGCGGGCTGTGGCATCGAACGGCTGGTGGCAGGGCTGTGGCCGGACGCATTGCCGGAGCGGCCGGGCAAGGCGGTGCAGGTGCTCGTGTCCAGGGCGCGGGCGCGGCTGGGGGCCGACGTCATCGTCGGCACGCCGACCGGATACCGGCTCACCCTCGCCGAGGCTCAGGTCGACACCTCCGCTCTGCTGCTGCACGCCACCGCGAGCGCGGAGCGGGCCAGGGCCGGGGACCACGCGGGGTCGCTGGCGGCGGCCGAGGCCGGGCTCGCGCTGTGGGAGGGGGCCCCTGACGGGGGCGGTGACGCGGATGACCCCGTGGCCGCGTTGCGCGCCGAGCGCGCGCCCGTCCGTGGCGCGCTCGTACGGGCGCGGGCGCTGGCGCTCGCCCGGCTGGGGCGGCACGCGGAGGCGGCCGGGCCGCTGGCCGCGGCCGCCGCGGAGCGTCCGCGCGACGAGGAGGTGCTCGCCGAGCTGCTGCGCTGTGAGGCGGCGACGGCGGGCCCGTCCGCCGCGCTGACCCGGTACGAGGCGTACCGCCGTGAGCTGCGCGAGACGCTGGGCACCGATCCGGGCGCCGGGCTCCGGGCCGTACAGCGGGAGCTGCTGCGCGGTGGCGAGGCGCCGGTGGTCCGGCACGGTGTGCCGCACGAGCCGAACCCGCTGCTGGGCCGGGATGAGGACATCGCGGCCGTGGAGCGGTTGCTGCGCGCCTCCCGTGCCGTCACCGTCGTCGGGCCCGGTGGCCTCGGCAAGACCCGGCTCGCGCACGCCGTCAGCCGCCAATGGGGTCTCCCCTGCTCGAGCGAAGCCAAGAGCTTCGGGAACGAGCAGCGGGTGGTGTATTGCGTGCCGCTCGCGGGTGTCACCGCCGACGAGGACGTGGCCGCCGAAGTGGCCTCCGCGCTCGGTGCGGGGGAGCGGCGGCACGGCGCCCTGAGCGGCCATGCCGCGGCCGACCCGGTGTCCGGCGTCCTCGGTGTGCTCGGCTCCGGGCCCGCGCTGCTGGTGCTGGACAACTGCGAGCAGGTCATCCGGGGCGCCGCCGACCTCGTACGGGCCCTCGTCTCGGCCTCGAAGGACCTGCGGGTGCTCGCCACCAGCCGGGCCCCGCTGGGCCTCACCTCGGAGGCGGTGTACGCGCTGCCGGAGCTGGGTCTCGACACCTCGGTCGAGCTGTTCACGCAGCGGGCCCGGGCCGCCAGGCCCGGCGTGGCGCTGCCGCCGGACACGGTGGCCGGGCTGTGCCGCCACCTCGACGGGCTGCCGCTGGCCGTGGAGCTGGCCGCGGCGCGGGTGCGGGTGCTGTCGGTGCCGGAGATCGCCCGCCGCCTCGGCGACCGGTTCGCGCTGCTGCGCGGCGGCGCGCGCGACACACCGGAGCGCCACCGCACGCTGCACGCGGTCGTGGAGTGGAGCTGGAACCTGCTCGCGGAGGACGCCAGGGCGGCGCTGCGCACGCTGTCCGTCTTCCCCGGCGGCTTCTCCGGCGAGGCGGCCGAACAGGTGCTGGGGGAGGACGCGCTGTCCCTGCTGGAGCAGTTGGCCGGTCAGTCGCTGCTGACCGTCGCCGACACCCCGGTCGGCGTTCGGTTCCGGACGCTGGAGACCGTACGGGAGTTCAGCGCGGCCCGGCGCGCGGAGGCGGGCGAGGAAGAGGCGGCCATCGGCCGGTTCCTCGCCTGGGCGCGGGACTTCGGGGTCGTGCACCACGACTGGCTCTTCGGCCCGGAACCCCTGGCGGCCGGGGAGCGGATCAGACCCGAGCAGGACAACCTCGTGCAGGCCCTGCGGTACGCCCTGGCCCGTGCGGACGGCCCCACCACCGCCGCCCTCACCGCCGTCCTCGCCGCCCTGTGGTCCACCGACTCCGACTACCCCCGCCTCGCCACCCTCGCCGCGGACACCGGCCCGCCACTGTCGCACTACTACCCCGAGCCCGCGTACGTCGAAGTCGCCCGCACCGCGGCGGTGTTGTGCACGGCGGGCCTTTTCATGAACTTCGGCCCGCACGTCGTACGCCACCTCGTCACCCTCCGGCGGCTGCCCCCGGCCGCGCCGGACACGCTGCTGCGCGCCACCTCGGTGGTGCTGAGCGCGGTGCCCGAGATGCTGCCTCCCCGCTACGACGTGCTGCGGAATCTCTGCGGCAGCGAGCGCCCGCTGGTCGTCGGCATCGCCGAGTGCGTCGCCACGTACGTCTGGGAGTACGAGCACGACTTCGACGGCGCGCTCGCTTCGGCCCGGCGGATGATCGCCGCGCTGGCGGCGACCGACAACTCTTCCCTGCGGGTCATGGCCCACTCCCGGCTGAGCGAGCTGTGCTTGAAGCTGGGGGAGGGCGAGGCCGCGTACGGGTACCTCAGGACCGCGCTGGAGACGCTGCGGCGGCTCGGCGGCGAGCACGACTACATCGGCATCCGCTGGGGCCTGGCCCTCGCCTGTCTGCAGCGCGGCGATCCCGACGAGGCCGAGTACTGGCTGTCGCAGGCGGAGGGTGACAGCGCTCGGCAGCAGGACGTCTTCTACAGCCCTGACCTCGGCGTGCGCGCCGAGATCGCGCTCGCCCGGGGGCTTGACGAGGCTGGGCTCGGCCTGTGGCGCGGCGCCGTGGAGCGGATGTTCGAGGCCGGTTCGCCGTACGGCGGCGACCCCTGGGTCGACCAGTGGGCGCTGCAGATCCACTCGGTGGCGGTGACGGCGCACGCCCACGCCGGTCGTCCGGAGCTGGTCGCGGAGCAGGCCGAACGGCTGCGGACGCTGCTGTCCGGCCCGTCCTGCCCACCCATGGAGCTGCCTGTTCTCGGGACAGTGCTGCACGCGCTCGGCATGGCGGGGATCGCGTCCGGCGACGGGTCCGGCGACGCGTCCGGTGACGCCCGTGGCGTACGGATGATCGCGCTGGCCGAACGGCTGCGGGTGCTGCGCGAGTTCCAGCCGACGATGTCGGCGGACCGCGCCCGGCGGGCGGCCGAGGACGCCGATGGGGCGGCGTACGCCGACGCGGTGTCGGAGTACGCCGCCCTCGGGCGGGACGCGTTGCGGGAGGCCGCCCGCGCGCTCATTTCGGGTCGCGCTTGAACAGCGACTTCGACCAGAAGTAGCCGAGCACGGTCAGACCCAGGGACCAGCCGATCGTGATCCACCCGTTGTTGCCGATCTCGCTGCCGAGCAGCAGTCCGCGCAGGGTCTCGATGGCGGGGGTGAACGGCTGGTACTCGGCGATCGGCCGGAACCAGTCCGGCATGGCGTCGACGGGCACGAAGGCGCTGGAGATGAACGGGAGCATGATCAGCGGCATCGCGTTGTTGCTGGCGGCCTCGGCGTTCGGGCTGGCCATGCCCATCCCGACGGCCATCCAGGTGAGCGCCGTGGCGAAGAGCACGAGCAGCCCGAACGCCGCCAGCCACTCCAGGAGCGTGGCGTCCGTGGACCGGAAGCCGATGGCCACGGCGACGGCGCCGACGAGCACCACGCTGATGACCGCCTGCAGCACGCTGCCGATGACGTGCCCGATGAGCACGGAGCCGCGGTGGATCGCCATCGTGCGGAAGCGGGCGATGATGCCCTCCGTCATATCCATGGAGACGGATACCGCGGTCCCCGCCGGGGTGGCGCCGATGGTCATCACCAGGATGCCCGGGACGAGGTAGGCGATGTACGCGGAGCGGTCGGCGCCGCCGCCCCCGATGCCCGCGCTCATCACGTCGCCGAAGACGTAGACGAAGAGCAGCAGCAGGACGATCGGCGTCAGGAGGATGTTCAGGGTGAGGGACGGGTAGCGGCGGGCGTGCAGAAGGTTGCGCCGCAGCATGGTGGCGGAGTCGCGGACGGCGAGGGGGAGAGTGCTCATCGGACGGTCTCCTTGGGCTGGTGGGGGACGTTGGTGTCGCCGGTGAGGGCGAAGAAGACGTCGTCGAGGTCGGGGGTGTGCACGGTCAGTTCGTCGGCCTCGATTCCGGCGGAGTCCAGCCAGTCGAGAAGGGAGCGGAGCTCGCGCTGGCTGCCGTCGCTGGGGATCTGCAGGGCGAGGGCTTCGTCGTCCCGGGTGGCCTCGCCCAGGGCGGAGGCGGCGCTCTGGTACGCGGCCGGGTCGGTGAAGCGGAGCCGGATGTGGCCGCCGGGGATGAGCCGCTTGAGCTCCTCTGCGGTGCCGTGGGCGGCGATCTTGCCGTCGTTGAGCACGGCGATGCGGTCGGCGAGTTGGTCGGCTTCTTCCAGGTACTGGGTGGTGAGGAAGACGGTGACGCCGCCGGTGACCAGCTCGCGGATGATCTGCCACATGTTGTGGCGGGAGCGTGGGTCGAGTCCGGTGGTGGGCTCGTCGAGGAAGATGATGCGTGGGTCGCCGACCAGGGTCATGGCGATGTCGAGGCGGCGCTTCATGCCGCCGGAGTAGGTGGCGGCGGGCTTCTTGGCGGCCTCGACCAGGTCGAAGCGCTCCAGGAGTTCGGCGGCGGCCCGGCGGCCCTCGCGCTTGGACAGGTGGTGCAGGTCCGCCATGAGGAGCATGTTCTCCTCGCCGGTGATCAGGCCGTCGACGGCGGAGAACTGCCCGGTGACCCCGATGGCGGCGCGGACCGCTTGCGGGTCGGCGGCGAGGTCGTGGCCGCCGACGTGCAGGTCACCGGCGTCGGCGGTGACGAGAGTGGAGAGGATCTTGACGGCGGTGGTCTTGCCCGCGCCGTTCGGGCCCAGGAGGGAGAAGACCGTTCCCTCGGGGACGGCCAGGTCGATGCCGTCGAGGACCTTCTTCTCGTCGTAAGCCTTGTGCAGCCCCTTGGCCGCGATGGCGAGGGCGGTCGATGTCGTCGTCATGCCGCACAGCTTGCGGCGAGGCGGATTCAGCGCGGTTTCAGCACGCTTTCAGCACCCGGAAACCGAAGACTCCGCCCGGGCGGGGGTTCGGGGGCGTAGCCCCGGAACGGGGGCCGCGGCTATGCGCCCAGCATCCGTTGCAGTAGGTCCCGCAGCACCGTCCGCTCCTCCGTCGAGAGCCCGGCCAGCGGCTCGCGCGCGAAGTCCAGCGAGCCGCGCAGCCGCTCGGCGGTCTCGCGGCCCGTCTCCGTGGCGGCGGCGAGCTTGACGCGGCGGTCGGCGGGGTCGAGGCGGCGCTCGGCGAGGCCGCGGGATTCGAGGCGGTCCACGATCCCGGTGACGTTCGACGGCTCGCACTTGAGCTGCTGCGCTATCCGCCGCATCGGCGTCGGCCCCCGGGAGAGCAGGCCCAGGACGCGTGCCTGGGCGCCGGTGAGGGCATGCTTGGCGGCGGCTTCCTCGTACTCCTCGTGATAGCGGGCCACGATGGTGCCGATCAGCTCGACGACCTCGAGGGTCAGCGGGTCGATGGGGGACGTCATGCCGCTCAGGCTACCCGTTTACTTGACAACATGAAATATCGAGGCACATGATTGTTTCAGGTAGTGAAGTAATCAGGAGGAGGCACCCCCCATGTCCGCGATCCCCGCCACCGGCCGTGAATGGCACCTCGTCGCCCGCCCCGAGGGCTGGCCGAAGCCGGAGGACTTCGCGCTGCGCGAGGTCCCGGTGGCCGAGCCGGGCCCGGGCCAGGTGCTGGTCCGCAACCTGTACATGTCGGTGGACCCGTACATGCGCGGGCGGATGAACGACGTGAAGTCGTACGTGCCGCCGTTCCAGCTGGACCAGCCGATGGAGGGCGGCGCGGTCGGCAAGGTGATCGCCTCGAACGCGGACGACATCGCGGTCGGCGACCACGTACTGACCTTCGCCGGCTGGCGCGAGTACGCGGTGATGGACGGCAAGCGCGCGGTGAAGGTGGACCCGGAGGTCGCCCCGCTCACCTCGTACCTCGGGGTGCTCGGGATGACCGGCCTCACCGCCTACGCGGGGCTGCTGGAGGTCGCGTCGTTCAAGGAGGGCGACGCGGTGTTCGTCTCCGGCGCGGCGGGCGCGGTCGGCAGTGAGGTCGGCCAGATCGCCAAGCTCAAGGGCGCCTCGCGGGTCATCGGCAGCGCGGGCTCGGACGAGAAGGTGCGGCTGCTGCTCGACGAGTACGGCTTCGACGCGGCGTTCAACTACAAGAACGGCCCGGTCGCCGAGCAGCTGAAGGAGGCCGCCCCCGACGGCATCGACGTCTACTTCGACAACGTCGGCGGCGACCACCTGGAGGCCGCCCTGAGCAGCCTCAAGGTGCACGGCCGCATCGCCACCTGCGGCATGATCTCGCTGTACAACGAGACCGAGCCGCCCGCCGCCCCGCGCAACATGGGCCTGTTCATCGGCAAGCGGCTGCGCATGCAGGGCATGCTGGTCAACGACCACAACCACCTCAAGCCGCAGTTCTTCGAGGAGGTCGGCGCCTGGGTGCGCAACGGCGAGCTGCGCTACCGCGAGACCGTCGTGAAGGGCGTGGACAACGCGGCGGACGCCTTCCTCGGCATGCTCCGCGGCGAGAACATCGGCAAGATGATCGTCGCGCTCGACGACTGAGCGGAGAGGTCCCTGAGGTGCCCCGGCCGCCCGCGGCCGGGGCACCGCCGCCGTTACGGCAGGACCACCGTCGTCAGGGCGCGCGGCGGAAGGTCCACATCCAGCGTGCCGCCCCGCACCACCGCCCGGCCGACCCGGCTCAGCGAGTGCGTCTCGTCGGTCCGGTAGACCGAACCGGCGCCGCGTCCGCCGCTCACCGCGAAGTCCGTACGGACCGCCTCCCGGCCCGTGTTCAGGATCTCCAGCACCCGCCCCCCGTCCCGGTTCCGGAAGGCCGTCACCTTCACGCCGTCCGCCGCGGCGGCCCCGGCGGACGCCGCCACCCGCACCGCGCCCGGCCGTACGAAGCGGCTGTACGCGGCGAGCGCCCACAGCCGCTTCGAGACGTGGTAGTCCGCGCCGTCGAGCTGGATGAGCCCCCGCGTCGCCCCCACCGAGGCGCCGAACCAGTACACGTACGCACTCGCCCGCGCGTCCGCGAGCGTGGTGTGGATCGCCTCGGCGACGGCGAGCCCGTCATAACCGCTGCCGTCGTCCCACGCCTCGTTCCACGTCGTGCCGTTGGGGCTCCACTCGGACATCCAGGTGCGCCGGGTCGTCGGCAGTGGCTGGTCCGAGGGCGTGACGTACGGGTGTCCCGTGTGCACGCCCACGTACCGCGACGCCTCCGGGTCCGCCTCGATCGCCGCGCTGAACTCGGCCTGCTGGTCCCAGCCGGCCGCGTCGCAGCACACCAGGTTGATCCCGGCGCGCCGGACCGCCGGGCCGACCGCCTTCACGGTCTCGGCCGCCTCCTTCGGCGTGAACCGCATGGAGGCGTAGGACGTGGCGAGATCCGGCTCGTTGGTGAAGCCGAGGTCGGTGATCCGGATGCCCTCCTGGCGGTAGAACTTCGCGTATTGCACGAGGTAGTCGGCGTAGGCGCGCCGCCATTCCGGCTTGAGGTTGCCGCCGTTGGCGTCCGTCCCGTTGGTCTTCATATAGCCGGGCGCGCTCCAGGCGTCGGCGTAGAAGCGCTGGACGCCGTACCGCTTCGCCTCTTTCGCCAGCCACACCTGGCCGCCGTCCTTGCCGTCCCACTGGTAGCGCGGCGGGGCGTCCGGGCCGCCCGGGTCGGTGGGCTGGATGGACTTCATGTGGTCGTACACCTCGTCCGAGGACGAGCCGATGCCGAGCCGCAGGATGCTGAGTCCCGCGCCGGTGCGCCGGTTGAGCAGCAGATCCAGCACCTCCCGCCGGTGCTCGGGGGTGAGCCCGCCCGCGCCCCGCATCAGATCGGCGCGCTGGAAGGCTTCCGAGAAGCCGAAGCCATCGATCGGCTGGAGAGGTCTTCCGAAATCCGCGCCGGGGGTGGAAGGTTGCTCAGCGGCGGCGGACGGCATGGCCAGAGGGATCAGGGCGGCGGCGAGAGCGCCGACGAGAGCGGTACGAACCGTCTTGATCACGAAAACTTCCCTTCCCAGGCTCCGAAAACTTCCGGAACGTTTCCGTAACGTCGGCCGCACGCTAGAGGTGGCCCCCACACCGGTCAAGAGAGAGCACAGCCAACTCCACACGAGAGGAGAGCCGCCGCATGACCACGCGTCACGGCACCAGATGGCTCGCCCTGCCCGCCGCGCTCCTGCTCGCCCTGCTCCCGACCAGCGCCTCCGCCTATCCGAACCCGGGCCGGGTGACGGGCGACATCGCCGTCCACGACCCGACGATGCTCCGCGCCGCCGACGGCACCTATCTGCTCTACTCCACCCACGGCGGTCTGGAGGCCCGCACCTCCACCGACCGGATCGCCTTCAGCCGCTCCGGGAACGCCTTCAACTCCCCGCCGTCCTGGTGGAAGACGTACTCCTCCGGCAACGACCCCTGGGCGCCGGACGTCTCGTACCACGGCGGCAAGTACCTGATGTACTACGCCGTCTCGTCCTTCGGCTCCAGTAACTCCGCCATCGGCTTCGCCAGTTCGCCCAGCGGCAAGGCGGGCACCTGGACCGACTACGGCATCGTCCACGCCACCACCGGCAGCAGTAATTACAATGCCATCGACCCCAACCTCTTCGTGGACGACGACGGGAAGTGGTGGCTGTCGTTCGGCTCGTGGTGGTCGGGGCTGAAGATGATCCGCCTCGACCCCGCCACCGGAAAGCAGTACTCGGGCGACAAGACCGTCTACGGCATCGCCTCCCGGCCCACCGGCACCAAGGCGGTCGAGGGGCCGTCCGTCGTCAAGCGCGACGGCTACTACTACCTGTTCGCGTCGTACGACACCTGCTGCGCGGGCGCCAGCTCCACGTACAAGATCAAGGTCGGCCGCGCCACCAAGCCCACCGGGCCGTACTACGACAAGAACGGGGTGAACATGATGAGCAATGGCGGCTCCCCGGTCCTGGAGTCCCACGGCCGCTACATCGGCCCCGGCGGCCAGTCGATCATGAGCGACAGCGACGGTGACCTGCTCGTCTACCACTACTACGACGGCCAGGACAACGGCACCGCCAAGCTCGGCGTCAACCTGCTGAGCTGGAGTGGCGGCTGGCCGACCGCGTACTGAGGCGCGGCCCGCGAGGCTTTCCCCACCCCGCCCCTTCCCGAACCGGGGGGCACCCCCGGGCCCCCGGCTCCGGGGCGTGCGCCCGCCGCCGTGTCGCGGCGCGCCCCGGCCTTCCGGCGCGGGGTGGGTGCCACCGTGGGCGCATGTGGCCCGGGGTGGAGCCGTTGACGCGCGCGCGGCCAGCTCTTACCGTCTCGTTCGTATATGCGATCTCACTCCGATATTTCGAACAGAATGGCATATCGAACAGAGCAGCAGAGAGGCGCCGCCATGCAGCCGACCGCCCCCGCCCGGTTCACCCTCGACCCCGCCTTCGCCGTGGGCGATGTCGACCCCCGTCTCTTCGGCTCGTTCGTCGAACACCTCGGCCGCTGCGTCTACACCGGGATCTACGAGCCCGGCCACCCCGCCGCCGACGACGCCGGGCTGCGCACCGATGTCCTCGCCCTCATCCGTGAACTCGGCGTCACCGCCCTCCGCTACCCCGGCGGCAACTTCGTCTCCGGCTACAAGTGGGAGGACGGCACCGGCCCCGCCGAGGAGCGCCCCCGCCGCCTCGACCTCGCGTGGCGCTCGACCGAGACCAACCGCTTCGGGATCTCCGAGTACGTCGACTTCGTCCGCAAGGTCGGCGGCGAGCCCATGATGGCGCTCAACCTCGGCACGCGCGGCGTCGCCGAGGCCCTGGAGCTGCAGGAATACGCCAACCACCCCTCCGGCACCGCCCTGTCCGACCGCCGCGTCGGGCACGGCGACAAGGACCCGTACGGGATCCGGCTGTGGTGTCTGGGCAATGAGATGGACGGCCCCTGGCAGACCGGCCACAAGACCGCGGAGGAGTACGGGCGGCTGGCCGCCGAGACCGCCCGCGCCATGCGGCAGATCGACCCGGACGTCGAGCTCGTGGCCTGCGGCAGCTCCAACCAGTCCATGGCGACCTTCGCCGCCTGGGAGGCCACGGTCCTCCAGCACTCCTACGACCTGGTCGACTACATCTCCCTGCACGCCTACTACGAGGAGCACGACGGCGACCGCGACTCCTTCCTCGCCTCCGCCGTCGACATGGAGTCCTTCATCGAGAACGTGGTCGCGACCTGCGACCACGTGGGCGCCCGGCTGAAGTCGAAGAAGAAGATCAACCTCTCCTTCGACGAGTGGAACGTCTGGTACCAGAGCCGCTTCGCGAACGCCGAGCCGCCTGACTGGGAGGAGACGCCGCGGCTGCTGGAGGACAACTACTCCGTCACCGACGCCGTCGTCTTCGGCTCGCTCCTCATCGCGCTGCTGCGCCACGCCGACCGCGTGACGGTCGCCTGCCTCGCCCAGCTCGTCAACGTCATCGCCCCGATCCTGGCCGAACCGGGCGGCCCGGCCTGGCGCCAGACCACCTTCTTCCCCTTCGCCCAGGCGTCGGCGTACGGGCGCGGCCGGGTGCTCCAGGTCGCGCCCGACGGCCCCGCGCACGAGACGGCGCAGTACGGCGAGGTGCCGCTGCTGCACGCCACGGCCGTACGGGACGAGGAGACCGGCGCGGTCACCGTCTTCGCCGTCAACCGCGACCAGCACCGGCCGCTCCCGCTGGAGGTGGCGCTGCACGGGATGGCGCCTGCCCGGGTGGTCGAGCACAGCGTGCTCGCCGACGCCGACCCGGAGGCCCGGAACACCCTCGCCGAGCCCGAGCGCGTCACCCCGCACGCGGGCGAGGGCACGGCGCTCGCGGACGGCGTCCTGACCGCCACGCTGGAGCCGATGTCCTGGAACGTGATCCGTTTGGGGTAGGCCGCAAATAATTTGTATAGTGCACCTATATGAGTACGGTGCACGAGACACAGGACGAGGTACAGGGCGAGATACGCGGGTGGCCATCGGCGGTCGGCCGCAGCTTCCGGGCGGCGCTGACCATGGAACGCGTGTCCTCGGAGCCCGGCGCGATCGTGCGGGCGGCCCTGGCGGTCGTCGCCGCGACGGTGCTCGGCGGGCTGACCGGCGATCCGCTGGCCTGGGTCATGATGTCGGTGGGCACCTTCATCTGCGGCATCGGCACCCTGCTGGCGCCGGTCCGGCACCGGGCGGTGAACGCGTTCGCGTTCGGCGCGGGCTTCTCGCTCGCCGCCCTCGCCGGTGTCTGGCTGCACCAGGCCGGGTGGTACTTCCTGATCGCCCTCGCGGCCCTCTCGTACCTGGCCGGGCTGTGGCGGGCGCTGGGCGTGGCGCCCGGCATCCGCGCGTGCCTCGTCGTCATCGGATGCCTGATCACCGCCGACCTCGCCGCCACGGTCGAGGCGGGGCTGGTGATGGTGCGCTGGATGGCGGCGGGCGCGGCCCTGACCTTCGCCGCCCAGCTGCTGCCCCCGTACGGGCGGCGCCACCCCGCGCAGCGCAAGGCGCTGGCCGCGCTCTACGGCTCGCTGGCGGCGTACGCACGCGCCGAGCCCGGCGGCTACCCGGCCCCGGCGCCGTTCACCGCCGCCCGCAGGGCGCTCGATCTGCTGCCGCGCTTCACCCGCCCCGGCGCGGCACCGCTCTACGGACTGCTCGTCGAGGCCGAACGCATCCGGCGCGCCCTGCTGCTCGCGTCCGACACCCCGAAGGCGCCCCGCGCGGAGATCGCCGAAGCGCTGGACTCCGTGGCGCGCGCCCTGCGCACCTCCCGCCGGGAGCCCCTCGCACCGGACGCCGTACGGACCCTGGGGACCTGGCGCGGCCCGATGGCCGAGGAGCTGCTGCCGTCACTGGACGAGGCCGGGCGCCTCGTCGGCCTCTGGGCCGACCGGGAGGACCCTGACGGCTCGGTCCTGGCCCTCTTCCCCGCCGAACACCCCGCCCGCGCCGGGCTCCGGCGGCTGGGGGCCGCGGCGCGCCCCGGCGACCCGCTGTTCCCGCACGCCCTCCGCGTCGCCGTCGGGACCACGGCCGGTGAGGCGGCGGGCCGCGCCCTCGGCGACTTCTGGGGCCACGGCCTGCCCGGACACGGCTTCTGGGCGGCGCTCACCACCATGCTGGTGCTGTTCCCCGACTACGGACACACCTTCGCCCGCGGCTGGGCCCGCCCCATCGGCTCGATCCTCGGCGGCCTCGCCGCCTGGGCCGCCCTGCTGCCCGCCTGGTGGACGCCGGACCGGCTGGTCGTCGCCGCGGTGGTGCTCGCCGTATGCGTCTTCCTCACCCTGCGCGTCGGCCAGTTGGTGCTGAACTTCTTCATCACCGCCTGGCTCGTCGTCCTCATCACCCGGCTGGGCAAGGCCCCCGACCTCATCGCCTGGGGCCGTCCCGCGGACACCCTCCTCGGCGCGATGATCGGGCTCCTGGTCTTCGTCGTTCTGCCCACCTATCACCACGACCGGCTGTCCTCACTGGTCGCCGCGTGGACGGACGTACAACGGAGGCTGCTGAACGTGCTGGTCGGCGGGCTGACCGAGCCGGGGGTGGTGCGGCACGAGGACATCGACGCCCTGCGCTCCCGCAGCCGCCACACCCGCGAGCGGCTGGAGGCCGCGGTCGCCGCGGTCCGCCACGAGCCGCGCGGCCACCGCGCCCGCTGGACCGCCACCGAGATCGAGTCCATCCAGCGGTCGATCGCGGACCTCAACCGGTGCGCGTCGCAGCTGTACGCCGCGCAGCCGCGCCGTACGGCCGACGCCGTGCCGGAGGCCGCCGAGATCGCGGCCCTCTTCGACACCCGGCTGACCGCCCTCGCCGACGCCCTCGACGGTGGCGGCCCGGTCCCGGCCGCCACCTTGCGGGCGTCCTTCGACGACTCCGCCCGGCGCGGTGGCCTCACCGACCTCACCGACCACCGCTCCCCGGACGGCGTCGCCCACGCCAGGGCCCGCGCCCTGACCCTCTGCCTCCGCACGGCCCTGGCCGTCGACACCTTCACCACCGGCCTGTCGCCCAGGAGGGTCTAGACCACCAGCCACAGGGCGCCGGTCAGCAGGAAGCCGACCACGCCCATCGCCGTGGTGAGGACGGTCCAGGTGCGCAGGGCGTCGCCGACCTCCAGACCGACCAGCTTGGTGAACATCCAGTAGCCCGCGTCGTTGATGTGCGACAGCGACAGGCCGCCCGCGCCCATCGCCAGGCACACCAGGGCCAGTTGCTGCGGGGAGAGGTCCGTGCGCTGCAGCAGCGGGTTGATCAGACCTGCCGTCGTCACCAGGGCCACCGTCGTGGAGCCCTGCACCGCCCGCAGCAGGGCCGTCATCGCGAAGGCCAGCGCCAGCAGGGGCAGTCCGGTGCGGTCCAGGACGTCGGCCACGGCATCGCCGATACCGGTCTTCACCAGTACCTTGCCGAACACGCCGCCCGCGCCCGCCACCAGGATGACCATCGCCACGCCCGGCAGCGCCGCGCCCATCACCTCCGAGACGCGGGCGCCCGACCACCCGCGGCGTATGCCCAGGAAGTACGCGCTGAGCGCGGCCGCGACGAGCAGGGCCACCATGGGCGCGCCGAGCACGGTCAGGACGGCGCGCAGGGTGGAGCCCTCGGCGAGGGTGTTCGTGGCGATGGTGCCGAGGAGTATGAGGACGATGGGGGTCACGATGAGGGTGAGGATCATGCCGAAGGACGGCGGAGTCTCGACACTCTTCTCGTCCTCCCCGCTTTCGAGGACCTTCTCCCGCACATCGGCCGTCATCGCGTACGTACGCCGCGTCATGCGCTTGGCCAGCAGATAGCCGATCGCGATCACGACCGCCGTCACGGGTATGCCGAACAGCAGCACCCAGCCCTGGTCCGCCCCGATCGTCGTCGCGGCGGCGACCGCGCCCGGGTGGGGCGGCAGGAAGGCGTGCACCGTGAGCATCGCCGCGCCCATCGGCAGGGCGTAGACGAGCAGCGGCTTACGGGACGCCCGGGCCACCCCGTACACGATCGGCATCAGGATGATCAGCCCGACCTCGAAGAAGACCGGGATGCCGAGCAGGAAACCGGCCGTCGTGAGCGCGAGCGGGGTCCGCTTCTCCCCGAACCGCTCCATCAGCGAATGCGCCAACGAGGCGGCACCGCCGGAGAGTTCGATGATCCGGCCGACCATCGCGCCGAGGGCGATGATGGTGGCGATGTGGCCGAGCGTCGACCCCATGCCCTCTTCGATGGTGGTGACGAGATCCGCGGCCGGGACGCCCGCGGTGAGCGCCACCGCGATGCTCACGACGAGCAGCGCCACGAAGGGCTGGACCTTCGCCTTGATGATCAGCACCAGCAGCAGGGCGACGCCTGCCGCGGCGACGAGGAGAAGCGCGCCGTGGCTCATTGTCCCGCTCCCTTCGGCACGTTCGGGGAGAGGACGGTCACGATGGACGAGTCGTCGCGCGCGGCGAGCCCGGCCCGTTCGCCCAGCAGATACAGCTGCTCGGCGGCCGAGGCGAGCGGCACCGGGACGTGCGCGTCCTTCGCGATCCCGGTGACGATGCCCATGTCCTTCACGAAGATGTCCAGCCGCGACCGCACCTCGACCGGGTCCGCCGCGTCCTCGTAGACCTGCGCCATGCGCGGCCCCCGGTCGGCGAACATGAACGATCCCGCCGCGCCCTGGCTCAGGCTGTCGATCACCGTCCGCGGGTCGAGCCCGAGTTCGCGCGCGAGGGCCACGGCCTCGGCGGCCGCCGCGATGTGCACTCCCGCGAGGAGCTGGTTGATGGCCTTGAGCGCCTGCCCGTCGCCGGGCTTGTCACCGATGACGGTGAGCGTGGACGCGAGCCGCTCCAGCACGGGGCGTGCCGTCGCGAGGGCGTCGGGCTCGGCGCCGACGACGATCAGCAGATCGCCGTTCCCGGCCCGCGTCGGCCCGCCGCTGACGGGGGCGTCCACGAGCCGTACGCCCCGCTCGGCGAGCGCGGCGGCCGTCGCCCGCGCCGCGACCGGCCCCACGGTGCTGGTGAGCACCACCACGGCCCCGGCCCGCAGCGTCCCCGCCGCACCGGCCTCGCCGAACAGCGCGCTGTCCACCTGGGCCTGATCCCGTACGGCGAGAAGCACCACATCGGCCCCCCGCGCGGCCTCAGCCGGAGTGACCGCCTCGGCGGCCCCCACACCGACGGCCGCGGCCCGCCGCCCGGCGGCGATGTCGAACACGGTCACGGCGAAGCCACCGGCGGCCAGATGCTGAGCCATGGGAAGCCCCATGGCCCCGAGGCCGATGACGGCGATACGGGGGGAGTTGCCGGTCTGGGGAGAGGGAGAAGGCATACGTGTTCCTGTGAGGGTGAGGGTGAGGGTGTGGGTGTTGTTGTGCGGCGGGTGGCGCGGGGTGGCGAACAAGCCCCCGGCGGTGGGCAATTCGCTTACGCCGATGCCAGGCGGTCGGCGATTCGGCGGGCCGTGTTCGCCACCGCGGCTCGGCCCGCCGCCCAGGTGGCGACGGCGTCCGCGCCGTCTGCCGCGTCCGGCAGGGTCGACGACACGGCCGTCAGGTAGGCCCGCCGCAGTTCCGCGTTGACGTTCACCTTGGCGACGCCGCGCCGCACCGCGCCCAGTAGCTCCGCCTCCGGCAGGCCGCTCGCGCCGTGCAGGACGAGGGGGACGGGTACCGCGTCCCGGATGCGTTCCAGGCGGGGCAGGTCCAGCCGGACCGGGTCCGCCGTGAAGCCGTGGACGTTGCCGACCGCGACGGCCAGGGCGTCGACGCCGGTCGCGGCCACGAACTCGGCTGCCTGCTCCGGGTCGGTCATGGAGCCGCCGGGGGCCGTCGCGTCCGTCGACACGTCCTCGTCACCGGCCAGCGCGCCGAGTTCGGCCTCGACCCATACCCCGGCCGCGTGGGCGTGCTCCACGGCCCTCCGGGTCAGCGCCACGTTCTGCGCGAACGGCAGATGCGAGCCGTCGATCATCACCGACGTATAGCCCGCGTCCACGCACGCGACGATCTCCTCCAGGTCCCGGCTGTGGTCCAGATGGACGCCGATGGGCGCGCTCGACCGGCGGGCCGCGTCCATCGCGAGCGCCATCAGCGCCGCGCGCCCCGCGTGCTTGAAGGCGCTCGAACCGGCCTGGAGCAGCACCGGCCGCCCCGATGCCTCCGCCGCCGCGACGATGCCCTGCACCGTTTCGAGGTTGTACGCGACGAACCCGGGTATCGCCCGGCCCTCGCGGGCGGAGGCGGTCAGCGCGTCGGTTCCGGTGAGCAGCATCAGACGCTCCTGAGCAGGTCGACGGCGTCCGCGAGGGCGTGGTCGTCGCCGACGTTCCCGGCGAACACGACGTACGGGATGCCGACGCTCGGGCCGGACTCCGGCTCCCACAGCGAGACGATCCCGGGCAGCAGGGTGCCGCGCGCCCAGGCCCGGCGGATCTCCAGGCCCTCGGTCGCGATGTCGCTGGAGGTGATGCCGCCCTTGGCGACGACGTACGCGGGGCGCCGGGCCGCCGTGACGGCTCGTACGGTGGCGACCAGCGCGGCGGACACGCTGCGCGCGATGGCCAGCGAGTCGTCCGCGCCGTCGCCGGTCACCAGGGCGCGGCTGGTGCGGACGACGACCTCACTCGTGGCGAGGGCCCGCGCACACGCCTCCGCCACGTCGGCGATGTGTTCCGCGCGGCACCCCTCGTCGAGCAGGGCGCGCACGTCCAGCTCGAATTCGGCGATTCCGCCGCGCTCGCGCAGCCGGTCCAGCTGCCGGGTGGTGAGCCCGACATGGGACCCGACGGCGATGAGCCCATACGGCTCCCGCTCGCCGGGGTGGCGCAGCTCGGCCGGGGTCAGCGGGGCGCGTGCGGCCTGGCCCGCCCGGGCCCGTACGAACGAGGGGCCGCACCGGTAGACCAGCCGCGTGCCCTCCGACTCCGCCGCCGCCCCCGCCAGGGCCAGGACGCGCAGGTCGTCGTCGCAGAGGGCGTCCGCCACCGCCGTCCGGCCGTCGCGCAGCGAGGTCAGCAGCCGGGCGACATGGCCCGGTCCGCGCAGCCGCAGGTCCTCCAGGGTGATCCGCAGGACGTCCCCGGCGGGTACGCGTCCGCCGGTCTTCTCCTCGACCCACTCCGGCAGCCGGGAGTTGACGTACCCGAACGTCGCGTCGCGCGCGAACTCGCTCCGGCCGACCGGAAGCATGCCCTCGGCCGTCCGCATCCAGTGCACGGAGTCGGCGGTGAGCCGTCCCGCCTCGATGTAGGCGGGGACGAGGACGACGCCGTCCACGGGCGTCTCCTCGGCCAGGACGTCCGTCTCCAGCGGGAAGTGGCCGCGCAGCGTGGAGTCGCTGCGGCTGGCCAGCACATAGCCCACGCCCTCGGCCGCCGACGCCTCCGCGAGGGCCCGTACGACCTCGCGGTTGCGGGCCGCGGCGGCGTCGGGGGAGAGGCTGCGGGTGTTGGTGAGCACGAAGAAGGCCGTGCTGTCCTGGCGCAGCGCCCACCGCAGGTCGTCGACCGTCCACGTGGTGAGGACGGGGACTCCGGCGACGGTCTGGGTGCCGGTGGGGTCGTCGTCCAGGACGACCAGGCGGCGGCCGGAGGCGACAGCGGCGGCGGCCACCTCGGCGGGATCGACCTCGCGGGGCGGGGGCAGCTCGTGCGCCTCGGGGAAGCGCGGGGTGTCGGGCATGTGCGGCTCTACTTTCCTGACTCTACGGGCGCGGTCGTGCGGTTTCCGGGCAGGCCGGGGCCACCGCCGGGGCGGCGGCGAACGAGAAAAAGGGGGGTCAGCCGCGTGGCTCGATGACGTGCGTGCGCAGGTCGTCCGTCGTCTGCGCCATGTGGTCGGCCATCGCCCGCCGGGCCTCGTCCGGGTCCCCGCCGCGCAGCGCCGCCAGGACGGTCTCGTGGTGGGCGATGGCGTTCGTACGGATCTGGGGCACGGCGGACGTCTGCCGACGGCCCTCGATCAGCAGCCGTCCGAACGGCTCGAAGAGCAGCGGGACGAAGGCGTTGCCGGAGGCGCGCATCACCACGTCGTGGAAGGCGATGTCGGCGGTCACGAACTGCTCGGTGTCCCCGGTGTCGGCCGCCGCCCGCATCTCGTCCAGCAGCTCGGCGAGTTCGGTGAGGTCGTCGTCGGTGCGCCGGGCCGCGGCCAGCTGCGCGGCGCCGACCTCGATCATCTGCCGGGCCTCGATCAGCTTCTCGGAGATCGCCCCGCCCGCCCGTGGCCCGGCGGCGGCCGCGCGGATCATCGGCTCCAGCGCGGTCCACTGGTCGGGGTTGTTGACGTACGTACCGCGTCCGCGGTGGATGCGGACGACGTTCTGCGAGCGCAGGACCTTGATCGCCTCGCGCAGCGTGAGCCGGCTGGCGGCATGCTGCTCGGCCAGTACGCCCTCCGGGGGGAGGGCCGTACCGGGCGGGTAGTGACCGTCGATGATCGCGGTCAGCAGTCGCTCGGCGATGTCGTCGGACAGCGGCATTGCTGTCGACCTCCTTGCCAGATCCCTGGGACTCGGCTCCCGTGGACATCAGACATCTGATGTCCAGGAGAACGTAGGCAGGGTTTCGGCCACCGTCAAGACCTCTCCGGGACTTCCTGGCGAAAAAGTGACCCCGCCCGGCCCCCGCCGGGGCCGGGCGGGGGTCGAGCGGGGACGGAAGGCCAGTGGTCAGGCGTCCGCGTCGATGCCCAGGGTGAGGGTGGCGCGATATCCGGCCGACGGGGTGCTGCCCAGCGCCGTCACGGCCATCAGCCCGGCGGCGGTGCCGCCGTTGCCGTAGATGCCGTCGGAGGACAGCGGGGTGCGGGGGACGGTGTTGGTGGAGTACGGGGTCAGCTTGGCGACCGCCTGGGTGATCGTCTCGCTGAAGAAGAGCTGACCTGTGTGGATCTCGTTGCCGCCGGTGAACGAGCCGTCGGCGGTGAGGGTGACGCCCGTGTGCACCTTGATGTGGATGTGGATGCAGCGGCCGCGGTACCAGCCGGGGTAGATTCCCTTCAGCTTGGCCACGCCGTCGGTGCCGGTGAGCACGCCGCCGCGCAGGAACTTCCCGTTGTCCGGCTCCTGGTGGCCGTTGTTGCCCACGAAGCCGGAGTACTCGCCGAGCGCGTCGCAGTACCAGATCTCCACGAGCGCCTTGTTGAGCGGTGCGCAGGTGTCCTTGTCGACGACGGGGAGGACCAGCTCCAGGGGGACGCCCTGCTTGTCCTCGGTGACATCGGCCCGTACCAGGGCGTGGTCGAGGTAGTACGGGCCCTCGGTCAGCTGCTTGGTGAGCGTGCAGATCGCGTTGGCGGCCGGGGCCAGGTCGGTGGCGGCGGTTTCGCCGTTGGTGGCCGCTCCGGGACGGGTGGCGGCGGTCCCGGCGCCGATTCCGACGGCCGCCGCGGCGGCGCTTCCGGCGATGAGTACTCTGCGTCGCCCGATGGGGGCGGGAGATGAGTCTGTCATGGGCATGGAAAGTAGGGCTGATACCTGTGGGGCGCCTGTCAGTTCGGCAAAGTCTCCGCGCGTCAACTCTTGTTATCGCCAACTCCCTTATGGGTCAGTGGTGTTGACATCTCCAACAAGCGCTTACTAGCTTCTTCTGTGATGGCTGTCGTCTGCTGGGCGGTCCTGACCACACCGTGCCCGGGCAGCGCCTTCCGCCGCCGTCAGAGCCGCACCCCCGACGGTCCCCACCGGCCCCGGTGGCCTGTGTGCTTGCCGCGCGCTCCCGCAAGCGATTGCCCCCGCGGGTGGGGATCCTCCGACTGAGAGGGCTCCTTCATGAACTCCGCAGGTGACCACCACTTCACGACGGACGCCACCGCCACCGGCCACCACCGGCGCCGCTTGGCGGCCGTCGCCGCGGGCGTGGCCGCGACCCTCGCGCTCGGCGGCCTGTCCGCGCTCTCGGCGCAGGACGCGGACGCCGTCACCCGCGCGGCGGGCGGGGCCGCCGCCGAGACCACCCCCATCGGCTTCGGCGCGGGCACCACCGGCGGTGGCAATGCCACCGCCACCACCGTCAGCTCGCCGGCCGCCTTCACCGCCGCGGTCACCGGCGACCAGGCCAAGGTGGTCAGGGTCTCCGGGCTGATCCCGCTCACCGGTCAGGTGGACATCGGCTCCAACACCACCGTCCTGGGCGTCGGTTCCGGCTCCGGCTTCACCGGGGGCGGTCTGCGGCTGAAGAAGGTGACCAACGTCGTCGTCCGCAACCTCACCATCAGCAAGCCGAGGAAGCCGTCCGACGGCATCACCGTCCAGGCGTCCACCCGGGTCTGGGTCGACCACAACACGTTCTCCGCCGACCGGGACCACGGCAAGGACTATGACGACGGTCTGCTCGACATCGATCACGGCTCGGACAAAATCACCGTCTCCTGGAACAAATTCGCCGACCATTTAAGGGGCAGCCTGGTCGGCCACAGCGACAACAACGCGAGCGAGGACACCGGTCATCTCAAGGTGACGTACCACCACAATTGGTTTGCGAATGTCTAATCCCGGATTCCCGGCCTCCGATTCGGCACCGGCCACTTCTACGACAACTATGTCCAGGGCGCGGAAACCGGTGCGCATTCCCGTATGGGCGCGCAGATCCCAGGCGGGCGCGGGCAAATTGTGACGCACCCGGACCGGTTCAAGGTATAGGGAATTCCATAGAAATAGCGACCCGTTGCCACGGTGAAGGTCCCCTACGATGACGAGGCGGCGACGTCCGCGGTTTCACGGAAGCGCCGTATCAGCGAACGTTGTCCTTCTCACCGGGAGAAATGTTGAAGAACAAGCGCCGCGTCTTCGCCACTGCCGCCGCCACCGCGGTCGCGACTTCGGTTCTCGCGCTGGGGGCCGCCGGGACGGCCTCCGCCGCCTCCGCCTTGCCGAGGCATTTCAGCACCATCGGTGCCTGCCAGACCTACGGCAACCAGCTGGCTCAGCAGGGGAAGCTCGTGGGCTTCAAGTGTGTGTTCACGAAGGACGGGGATTACGCGCTCTACACCTGGTAGCCCCCGCTTGTCCGGAGCGGGGGGGGGGGGGGGGGGGGGGGGGGGGGGAGGAGGGGGGGGGGGGGGGGGGGTCAGAAACAACCGGTGGGGTGTGG